>JAILZT010000002.1 GCA_023512345.1 Paenibacillus sp. | reverse complement strand
TGCCCCAGCATGATCAATATGCCGCCGTAGAATACAGCTTTTGACGCTCCGAATATCCGATCCGCTAACCAACCACCGATAATCCCAGACATATAAACAAGTGAACCATAGATAGACATAATGGCAAGAGCAGTACTCTCATCCATGCCTAGTCCGCCTTGACTCAGCTCGTAATACATATAATAAACAAGGATAGCTTTCATTCCATAATAGGAAAAGCGCTCCCAAAACTCTGTGAAGAACAGAGTAAACAACCCTTTAGGATGTCCAAAAAATCCCCGTTGCGGAACACTTTCAACAATTCTTTGTTTGTCTAAATCAGCCATGCTGCTACTTCCTCCTGTGGTAATAAAATTTTCTGCTAAAAAGCCCATATGAGACTCTACAGCGAATGTAAAAAAATAGTATACTACATTTGGTGTAAGGTTGGATATGACATAACTCTAAGAATGGGGTTATGCACGGATATTTCAAACAAAATGTCCCCTCGAAAAGGGGTCTAGACTCTAGGTCACGAATATGATATGTGTACCAAAAATTGCCTAAATTGGTTTTAAGTCAAGGGGGAAAAACTATGGATTGGGTTGCGGAGAGCAAACGATTTGATGAGGCGGCAGAGTACTATGATCATTATCGCCCAAGCTATCCCGATGAACTGGTTGAATGTATTGAATCCAAAGCGGGGCTTGAGCCAAGTTCTAAAATTCTGGAGATTGGTGCAGGCAGCGGCAAAGCCTCTGAACTGTTTTTGAACAAAGGGTATGAACTGTTATGCATTGAACCTGGCGCTCAGCTGGCAGAAGTGGGGAGGAGGAAGCACCGGGATAAAAAACTGGAATATCTCGTCACCCGCTTTGAGCATTGGGATGAACCTGAGAATCACTTTGATTTGATTTTCTCTGCCACGGCATATCATTGGGTACCGCAGCCGATTGGATACAAGAAGTGTGCTAGCACCCTAAAAGCAGATGGTAATTTGGCGCTGTTTTGGAATATGTACTTTGGTGAAGGCGACCCCCTCTATCAGGAACTCGTCTCTTTATGTAATCAGTATGGTCTTGTATATTTTCAGAATGGCAAGGATATGGAGATAAGAATACATACAATTGCAAAAGAAATGACGGACAGTGGGTATTTTCACAACCCTGAGATCATTCGATATCCCTGGAAGCAATCGTATAGTACAGAGAGCTTCTTAGGGTTTATAAAGACCGGAAACGGCTTTCTCGGAAAAACGGACAAAGAAAAATTAGAAATCGAAACCGAAATCATAACACTTTTGGACAAAATGGACGGAAGTGTTGATATTGAGTTTGTTAGTACTTTATTTATTTCGCAAAAGATTACCGTACAATAATTGAACAAAGCGAAATCAAAGAAAAGGCCATCCTTTGCGGGATGGCCTTAAAACTTGCCGTTATAGTAGACGCGGAGAACCGTATCATAAGATACCTCTTTAATGACGGTCGTAGCCGGAAATCAGGCACTTATTTTTTATTAATATTTACAAATTTATGATACGATAATTTTAAATGGAAATACATGTTATCGGTCTAAAGAATGGGGGCTAATAGATGTCAATATTTAATGAAAAAGACGAGTGTTTTCTTATCGAGACATTAAAATCGCATATACCAAACGTTGAGGATTTACTTAATCCAGCAGTTGACGAATCAGAAATTAACCTTTTTGAGAGCATGATGAACTGCAAATTTCCAGAAGATTTTAGAAGGTTGTACATGAATTCTAATGGAGAAGGTGAGCAGATTTTTGGCGTTATGGCTGGGTTTAGTTGGATGAACATTGAATCGATAGCAAGCAACTGGAAGTCCCTTTTGGAATCAGCGTACGATATTATATCCAGCAAACCAGATGTAATAAAAGATGGGAACTACAGAGAAGGCTGGATTCCTTTTGCTGAAGATGGTGGAGGCTCTTTTTTGGCAATTGATTTAGCCCCCGGGGAAAAGGGGATTCATGGGCAAATTATAACGATTGATCGCAACTCTGACTTTTCATATGTTATTGCGGAAAGTTTAGGACATTTCTTTGAATTTATCGATTCGAGCCTCAGAAATAGAAGTCTTGCTATTAGTGAAGAAGATGATGTAATCATATTATCCCGTGAAAGTGGAAGCTTGTTGGATGATATTTTGGCTTTGACTAAAATGGATCTCGAAGAGAACAGCCTTATCCCTGTAAGCGGATTTTGGGAAGAGTATTTTAAAAACGATGTTGAGAGTGGTTTTGTATCTTCAAAAACATTGGCAAAAACGAGAATGGTATTTATTGGAGTTGATCAAGCTAAAAAATATGGAGCAATATCTTTGGATATTTTAACCCATATGGTAAATCTTAAAGAACTTTTTATACATGCGGATGAAATTACTAATTTCGATGTACTTGAACGGTTGCCTTCATTAGCAGAACTTGTGATAGGATCAAAAGCATTTAAAGAGTCTGATTTGGAGTACTTAGTTTCTTTAGATGGGTTAAGGCAGCTAACATTAATAGGACTTCCATTAAAAGATATACATAAACTGAAAGATATAAAGAAATTAAAGAGTTTGAGATTATGTAGAATGAACTCAATTGATAGCAAATTAATAGGAACTATGAAAAATTTGAAAGAACTAAGTTTAGGAGAAATGGAGGTTGGCGACCTTCTGTATATTTCAAACCTTAGTAAGTTAATAAAACTAGAGCTCAAACAAGTGACAATACCACATTTATCATTCTTAAAAGGTTTGAAGAATATAACTTTTTTTGAGACGGATAGCTGTGCAATAGATGAATCACATATAGAGGTTATAGGAGAATTGAAGAAACTAAAGCAATTCACTTATCCGGTTGGAGATTTAACAATATTCAAAAATTGTATGAGCATAAAACAGATTGGAGTAGATGCATCAAGACTTAAAGGGTTGGAGGAGATTTCAGACTGTAATATAGTCGACTTAACTATATTTCATGCAGCATCTGAGGAAAATGCAAAATCGGTAGTTGCTGAGTTTGAACAATACTTTAAACTTCAGTCATATGGATGGCGGGTAACATGGAAGGATTAATGGAATTCTCGAATGAAGGGAGAAAACTGCATGATCACGCTTCGAAAAATCACTCTGGAAAACCGGCGTACCATGTTTAACTTAGAAGTTTCAGAGGACCAGCGGCAATTTGTTGCATCCAATCTATCAAGCGTGGCGTCTTGTTATGTTCTTACAACTAATGGGGGGCATCCATTTCCATTTGTTATTTATGCGGATGAGCAGCCTGTCGGGTTTGTTATGTTGGCTTATGGAACCACTGGATACGATGAACCGTCGATTGCAGAAGACAACTATTGCATCATGCGACTAATGATTGACAAACAACACCAAAATCGGGGTTATGGTCGAGAAGCCATGAAGAAAATATTAGAGTATATTCGCACCTTTCCGGCAGGGCCAGCACATTACTGCTGGATCCCTTATAAATCAGATAACACTGCTGCCAAAAAGCTTTATGAGAGCTTCGGCTTCCGTGACAACGGTGAAGTTTTTAACAACGAGTCAATAACCGTTTTGCAACTCTGATTTAGGAGGGTTCGAATATGTGGTTTGGGAAGAAAGAAACGCAACTGGATCGAATAAAAAACAAGCTGAATCAAGCCAAGCGCAAAGACAAGGCTTTTTCGGAGTTTGGAGCATCCTCGCATCAATACAGGGTTAATAGGAAGCTTACAGCAAAAAAGCTGACGGACTGGCAAGCGCATAATCAGGTCACACTTCCTGAGCACTTCGCGCAGTTTTTAACGGAAGTCGGAAACGGAGGCGCAGGACCTTATTATGGAATTTATTCCATCGAAAAGGCAGCTTCCAATACTGATCGCCAGGCACTCCTTGCAAAATCCGTTCTGCATCCTGGGATGGCCAAAGAGGAATGGAACCATCTGACTGAACCCCTAACCAATGATGAGGATATCCCCGATACGGAATACGACGAGGTCTGTAATAAAGTGCTGGGCGGTATGTTGTGCATAGGCACCCAAGGCTGCGAATACGATATGTATCTGATACTAGAAGGGAAACATAGAGGGAGAATTGTGTACACCTCCGGATTTTATCCCGATCATCCTTTTTTCTTTGTTTATGAAGACAGCTTTCTGGACTGGTATGAGCGCTGGCTGGATGAAATTATTCTGGATTATGATAATGGATGGTTTGGCAATCGAATGCCGGGTGATGAGAATTCACTGATCCAGATTTATCAGAGTGCTCAAGACGAAGATATCCAAGAAAAAGCGCTTGATGGAATGTTCAAGTTCAAGAAAGTCTCTCAGCCAACCCTTAGTTTTTTGAAAAATATTGCGGAGCAAAGCCCAAAACATCGCACCATAGCCATTCAGCTAATCTGCAAAACTTCTTTTGACGCGGGTGGAAAGTATCTTTTGGAGCTGTTGCAATCGGAGGGGCATGAGGGTTTTCTGCAAGCTGTAAAAATTCTGCGCGCTTCCAGTAAAACTGTGGATTTAACGGAATTTATTCCAGTGATCTTGCAAAGGATTGACAGGATTGACGACCCGGAAACGTTGCGTTATGCAGGGGATTTCTTGAAAGATGCTAATCACTGAAATGTAGGGAGAGCCAACCTTGCGTCTCTTTGATAAAGGCAGCCATAGCTGAGGAAATGGTTTCTTGTGAGCGTACTGCCAATCCTATGACCCGGGTAATGGGCGGGGTTATCGGTTTTACCACAATATTTACTGGCATAGCGGGCAGTATCATTGAAGGTACGATGGACACTCCCATGCCTGCCTCCACCATGGAGATAATAGTTGAATTCTCCGCAACCTCAAGCTGCTTATTAAGGCTAAGCTCATTCTCTTGAAATGCCCTCATCACCAATCGTTCACATCCAGATGTAAGCGAAAGAAACGGTTCGTGCGCAAGCTGTGCAATAGAGATCTCGTTATGATTCCTGAGGGGATGAGTCGCTGGCAAGACTGCAACATAGGGATCGCTAACTAGCTGGGTGATATCAAGTCCGGCACATGGATTGGCAAGAAACCCAAGGTCAACGGTCCCAGCCTTGAGCCAAGCTTCAACCTCCGCATAACTTCCTTCAAAAAGTAGTAGCTCCACACCAGGATAACGGCTGCGAAACGCTTGAAAAATACCTGGAATCACGTTAGCTGAATAGCTGGGGAAGGCGCCGATCCGCAGGGTCCCGCTCTTAACCCCTTTTGCCTCTGCAGCCACTTGATTAATCTTGCTCTTCTGGCCCACCATCTCACGAGCATGCGGTAAGATTCGTTCACCGGCTTCCGTCAGCTTTATGCTGTTGCGATTGCGTGTAAAAAGTATGATGCCTAATTCCTTTTCCAAATCAGCAATGGTGTGGCTGACACCCGATTGGCTTGTAAGCAAAAGCTCTCCTGCTCTGGTAAAGCTGCCCGTTTGAACGACAGCTGGGAATACTTCTAATTGATAAAGAGTCATTCTCGCACCTCGCTTCCATGAACTACTCTTCATGTATGGTATGGTAAATTTTCATTTTACGCTCAATAGGAACTTCATTATGATATAAGGAATTAGATACGAGTATATCATGTGGATACTTTTGCTCAAAATCCATTCGAAGGAAAGTTGGAGGGATGATCATGATTGAAAGATCAAGCACGTATTGGAGGATATGAATAAGCAGCTTGACCGGATTGAGAAGAGTATGGATGGGTTGAGTGATGAACTAATTTGGAGAAGAATGAAGGATTCCATGAACAGTATTGGTAATCTATGCTTGCATCTGGCAGGTAACGAACATCAGAATGTTGTGAGTGCTATCGGAGACAGGCCTTTTATTCGGGAGCGTACTCGCGAATTTTCGACGGACGGGGGAATATCCAAAGAAGAGTTGATTATCCTTCTTCGGAGGACACGATCCGAGGCGAAAGATGTTTTATCCGCTTTATCGAACGACGATTTATCTCGGGAGGTCATCATTCGCTTCGACCGTGAGGATTGGAACCGAATGCACCGAATTGAGGCCCGTGCCGACAAAACCTATGATACAAGATTAATTGGCCGTCTGCTTATACAGGTATCTGCACACTATGGATATCATGCGGGTCAGATTGTAATGCTTGCCAAGCTTCTGCGAGATACGAATGAACATATCACTGGTCAATATCATTGAGGAAGGTAAAATTGTTATGATCATACTGGAACACTTCGAACGTACCGACTTTAAGCAACTAATCGAATGGATAGATTCGCCCAAGTTTATGCTTCAATGGGGAGGTAGAACGTTTAGCTACCCTTTAACTGAACAACAATTAGAGAATTATATCTGCAGTGATGTACTAATTTACAGGGTGGTACATGAAGGGAATGGTGAGGTAATTGGGCATATCAATTTAACGGTGGATCGAATAAACGATTCGGGAAGATTAGGTAAGGTCTTAATCGGGGAAAGAAGTTTGAAAGGATATGGCATAGGGCAGCTGATGATACAAAAGGTTCTAAATGTTGCATTCGGACAGTTAAAACTACACAGAGTCAGCCTCGGTGTATTTGATTTTAATCTGCCCGCTATACATTGTTACGAAAAGGCTGGGTTCGTAAAAGAAGGATTACTCCGGGAAGCACGAAAAGTGGACAACGAATTTTGGAGCCTGTGGGAAATGAGTATTTTACAAAAAGAATGGTTGGATAAACTTACAGATTGGCCAAGAGAACAGCCAGAATAGCGATAAATGCAGGGAAGCCCTGAACCCATAAAATCGATTTCTTAGCAGTGATGCCACCATATATCGCTGCAACACCGACACAGATTAGAAAAAACAACTGAAGCTGAAACCCGAACGTGTCGTTCGGATGGAGCAAGCCCCAGAATAAACCGGCGGCCAGGAAGCCATTATACAACCCTTGGTTGGCAGCGAGCGATTTAGTATCCTGTGCAAACTGCTTACTGGTCCCGAACGCCTTCTGTGCCCTTGGTGTAGTCCACATAAACATTTCTAAAACTAAAATATATACATGCTCAAGCGCAACGAGCGCTACGAGTAGCGCACTTAAAATCATCATCATTAATTCCCTCCTGTTTATCTCATTTAGTATAGATATAAATTATATTGCGTAAAATATAATTTTATATAACCAAATATACCTAAAATCTGTATTTTTGTCAAACCCAATTGACTTTGGTTTGATATCAAACTATAATGCGGGTATGGAAACTAGAGATATCATTTCATTGATCTCCAAAATTAGGGAGAAAGTTAATCGGTTCATTGTTGCAGAGATGGTGAAGCAGGGGATAGACGGTATTGGTACTTCGCATGGTGATATTATCTATGCGCTATTTAAGCACCCCAAACTCACTATGGCGGATATTTCCAAGAGGATACATAAGGACAAATCTACGGTCACGGCACTTGTCGACAAGTTGGTCCGGCTTGGGTACGTGACAAAGGAAAGGGATCGAGAGGACACGAGGGTTGTATATGTGGCTTTATCCCCAAAAGGGAGAGAACTGGAACCAGTCTTTGAATCCGTATCTACGGAATTGTTAGACGTGTTTTACTTGAATATCTCGGATAAAGAAAAAGAAGATCTGCTTACCATTTTAGAAAAGATATATCGTAACTTCTAAAAAAAATTTTAAACACATAGTTTGATATCAAACTAAATGATCAGGAGGATGCAATCGTGAGAGATTATACGAAAGAATTGCCCAACCATACGGAGAAATACCTTGGGGATAACGATTTATATCTAGAGATATTCGAAGGGGTAATTCCCCCGAAGGTAGCTAACAACAGGCCGCCTTTGCTTTTTGTACATGGTGCCTTTACAGGCAGCTGGATGTGGAGCAAATATATCCCTCACTTCATCGGTGAAGGGTGGAAATGCTACGTGATGAATTTGAGAAGTCACTACAAAAGCAGACTGCTGGATATGACAAAGATAACCTTCGAGGATTATATAGAGGATATTAAAGAGGTTATCTCTGAATGTGGTGCACCGCCAATTCTTATCGGATTTAGCATGGGGGGAATCTTGGCCCAGAAGTTGGCCGAAACCGCTGAAATCGCCGGGTTGGTGTTAATCGATTCAAGCATAAGCAGAGAGGTTCATGAAGTCGTACCCTACCAAGATATAACCCGGGTGACACCTGGTATCCTATTGCCTGCCCCGGCCCGTGAAGAGCTTTCAAGCATAGATGAAACACCGAACGACATTGAATTTCAGAAAAAGTATCTGACCATGGAGTCAGCAAAGGCTTTTAGCGCATTTTCTTTTCATTTCGGAGCAACAGGCATATCCATAGACAGCCGTTCGATTTCTTGCCCGTGCTTGGTTATTACTGCAGTTAGGTGTGATGATGACGACCGCCGGGGTAGAGTGGCAGCGGAGCATCTCCGTGCTGAATATAAAGGGCTGTGGAACACAACGCATACCGGGGTGCTCGTAGGGCAGAGGTATAGAGAATCGGTAGATACAATTATCAACTGGTTAAAGAGACTGGAAGATTGAATAAAAAAGAACCCGGCAGTCTCTGCCGGGTTCAACTATGTAAAGTAATTGCGTACATAACAGTATTATGATATAGTGAAAAATGAATGTGATTTTTTGCAAAAATGTTCAAAGTTAACGCATCTTATTTACATCTTAATCTTACCATACGGATTCCCGGTTTGTCAAACGATCTTTTTCGCATTCAGACCAAACTGAAAAGGAGTGTGTTCAGGAGAATGATTAACACAAATGATTGGCAGCATGAAGTGGAGCGACTGGAATTGGTTAAGGAAAGGCTGCGATCAAAAATCGCCGAACAGGAACCAGAGGTGTCGGGGCTGCGCGATCAGGTGGTGGACATTCGCAAGCATTTTTGGGAGGAAGTTACGGTCAACACGAGCAGCTACGAAGATTTCGCAGATACCTTCTACAGTATAAAGCAGCAGGAGCGGATATTGTCCGAACGGGAGCGCAGCCACCGACTGTGGGTGGAACGCTATAAAAGTATGAAGCGGCTCTTGCCGTCTCCCTACTTTGGGCGCATCGATTATCAGGAAGAGGGTTCGAGCTTGATCGAACCCGTATACATCGGCGTATCATCCTTCCTGGATATAGACGGTTTGAGCTTTCTGGTGTATGACTGGCGGACACCCATCGCAAGTATGTACTACGACAGCTCTCCGGGCGTGTCCAGCTATGAAACACCAGTTGGACAAATAACGGGCAGGATGACGCTGAAGCGGCAATACCTGATCCGTGACGGTCAGCTCCAGAATGTGTTCGACACAAGCATAACAATCGGCGACGAATTGCTTCAGCAGGTGCTTGGAAAGGGCGCGGATACGCAAATGAAGAGCATCGTAGCCACCATCCAAAAGGAACAAAACGCCATCATCCGTAACGACAAAAGCCGGATGCTTATTGTACAGGGTGTGGCCGGCAGCGGAAAGACATCAGCGGCACTGCAACGGGTGGCATACTTGTTGTATAAACACCGAGATAGGCTCAAGGCGGACCAGATCGTTCTTTTCTCGCCTAATCCGATGTTCAACAGCTATGTATCGACGGTTCTTCCTGAGCTCGGTGAGGAGAACATGCAGCAGACGACTTTTCAGGAATATCTTGCGTATTGGCTTGGATCGACATTCCAACTAGAGAATCCGTTCGAGCAGATCGAATATATACTGCAGTCAAACTTCTCGCCAGCGTATGAAGCACGACTGATCGGAATAAAGTATAAGGCTTCCGAGGCTTTCCTGCAGGCTATGCAAAACTATGCGCTGTGGCTCGGAGAGGAAGGCATGCTGTTCCGCGGTATCTGCTTCCGTGACCGCGATCTGATTACCGCGGAGCAAATGAAATCGCAGTTCTACAGCTATGACAGATCTATCCGCCTGGTAAACCGCGTTGCTCAGCTGCAGGAATGGCTGCTTCGGGAACTGACTTCGCTGGAGCATAAGGAGCGGGAAGCGCTCTGGGTTCAAGATGAACTCGATTACCTCGATAACGAGGAGTATGCCGAAGTCTACAGCCAACTGCTCAAGAAGTCTCAGAGGGAAGAGGACGTCTTCGACTTTTCCATGCAGCAAGAAGAACTGCTGCGCCGGATGATCGTGAAGGAACACTTCAGACCGCTGCGGCGGGAGGCGAAGCGGTTCCAGTTCATAGATATAATTGGACTGTATGATCAGCTGTTCGGTAAAGAGGCTGCCTATCAGATAATGACGAATGAGACCGAAGTGCCTGATCAGTGGTCGGAAATCTGCAGGCAAACAAAAGAGAAGCTGAGCCGGCTCGAACTGTTTTATGAGGATGCGACCCCGTTCCTGTACTTAAAAGAACTGATGGAGGGTACTCGGACGAACACGGAGGTACGGCATTTATTTGTTGACGAAGGCCAGGATTATTCGCCATTCCAATACGTGTTTCTCAAGCAACTATTTCCCCGCGCCCGAATGACCGTGCTCGGTGACTTCAGCCAAGCGATCTTCCCCCAGGCCACGAATCTGCACGAGGCGGATTCGTCTTTGATCCGGCTTTACGGTGAAGCTGAAACGAGCCTGATCCGTCTTGAGAGGAGCTATCGTTCGACCCGCGAGATTGTGGAGTTTACGAAGTCGCTGCTGCCAAGCGAAGAGATCATCCCCTTTGATAGAAGCGGCGGGAAGCCGTACCTCTTCGATGCCGACAGCGGGGAGAAGCGGGCGGCGCGAATAGTTGAGGATCTCGCAGCGCTAAAGGCAGAAGGTTTCGACACCATCGCCGTCATTACGAAGACCGCAGCTGAAAGTCTCGAGGCCTATGAAGCATTGACGACAGCGGGTTGTGAAGCACTGCGGCTCATTACGAAGGAGACGCTTACCTTTGAGAGAGGGACGTTGGTTATTCCCGCATATCTCGCTAAGGGGGTAGAATTCGACGCCGTGCTGATTTACGATGCTTCTTCGCGTACCTATCATCGGGAGAGTGAGCGCAAACTCTTTTATACAGCATGCACGCGCGCAATGCATCGGCTACGGCTCTACACGACAGGGGAATGGACACCTTATATCCGGGCAATAGATACGTCTTTATATGAGGTTGGGCAATAAGTTCCGGTGAAGCTCAAACCCAAATCTTTTAAAATAATAACAAAGAAGACCTCTCGGAAGAGAGGTCTTTAGTATGTGTCTAGCAGATAACTAATCCGTTTTGTAGAGTTATTGAAGGGATTTATGTGTATTTAATGGAATAATATTACTATGGTTCGGAAAGGAGGATTTAATATGTATTTTCACTGTTATAAAAAGCCGATAAGAATCCGCCAACTTCCTCAAAATTAAAATTTGAGGAGGGTGAATATGAAGGTTAATGATAATTATCTGAAAGAACAATTAAAGCATGTTTATTGGTTAAATGGTGGTTGTTGCGCGGGTAAGACCACAATGACGAAGAAATTTGTTCAGGACCTAGGATTTCAAACGCTAGGGGATGATGTCTTAAAATATAGACCATTCGCTAGCCCTGATAAATACCCCGCTCTTCAATATCCTCACCCTGGTCTGGATTGGGATAAATGGTTTAATAGACCCATTGATGAACATTGTGAATGGCTTTTTCAAATTGTCGAAGAGATGATGGAGTTTTTTGTTATCGATTTGTTGAAAATGCCTACTCATACACCCATTATAATAGATTTGGGAATAATGCCCGAACAAATATTATCTTTTATTCCTAAAGAAAGAATGATATGTCTCTATACGTCTGATGCAGAAATGGAAAGGCTATATTTCTTTAGGGAAGACCATAAGATGATTTTGGATGTTATTAATCTTACAGCTGATCCAGCGGAAACAATCAAAAACGGCAACAAAAGCATGGTAAAATTTTCTCATGATATTAGAAATGCCTGTGTTAAAAAAGGTATCAAGACCATTGAAAGAACAACTAGTTTGAGTGTTGAAGAACAATTTAGATTAGTTCGTGAACATTTTGGATTCTGACACAAGAACCACGTTTGTGTGTGACTATGTAAAGTTCGTTTAAGATAATCATTGCCTATATCCCACTTAATTCCAATAATATCCTTATCCTATATCAGATGCGCACCTGATGAATCCTATTTTAAGAATGGAAAGGGAGTTAAAAAAGATGGGTAAGGACAATATCATAAAATCAATGCTTTCTGAAAAGGTTAGTATGACGCCGAATGGATTTGTCGCAGATCAATTAAACCCAGAACAGTTTGCAGATTGCCACGAATTGTTTTTTGACAAGATCCTTGAAATTCATTCTTCCGATATAACGGGAGTAGAGGGCTATGGCGAGTTTAATGAGGAATGCAAAACGGAATATGGGACCTGTAAGGAATTTCTGATCGATACAAGAGCTGTTGGCTTCATTAAAACAACGCAGGATTAATGCTTATCCCAGCATCATAGTTTTGAAGGGAAATGCCGGGTATAAAAGATTCATGAAATACTATGGAAACATATTTATTTATGTTGATAATGTATGATTTGCTAATGAACGATAACGACATTTGCTATTACCTAAGAGGAGAGCCATCCCGCTAAAGGATGGCTCTCTTTTCCGATAAGCATGTTAAGAGCTAAAAAAAGTACCTTTGTTAAGCATTGCATAACTGTTCGATTTTTCGCATCGTACCTTGTTCGGAAATTTCAACAATCAACGTTAAAAAGGCTTGGGCGTCCGGCTTTTCTTCACTTGCAGACCAATAACTGAGTACACCGTAAAGGGCGGAAATATTGTGCCTATAGTACGTTTCATCAACGGACGGAAGGTCGTTACCGGGCAGAAGATCATTTACGCATGTCAGCTTATCAAGTATTTTACAACGGTTAAGTCGGGACGATAATGTCTCGGCGGCTTTGTTCGCGTGGCAGCGTGGGCAGTCTGAAACTAGCTTAGTCATAACATGCTAAGGATTCAGTTTTATTTAAGGTTCAAGCTCCATACTGAATAGAAGCAGATAAGTATGGAGGTTGAACGGAATGAAAAAAATCAATTATGTTAAGTTTGCGCTTGATGTTGTCATGGGCTTATTGTTCGTCTTGTTTTTCAACAAAAATGTGTTAGGCGGGCTAGCGTTTCATGAAATTGCGGGCCTCGTTTTTGCCGGCGCATACATCACTCATATTCTTCTGAATTGGGGTTGGGTGAAGAGGGTCACTTCCAAAATGTTCGATCGCAGCTTGTCCTGGAGAGTGCGCGGCAATTATGCGTTAAATTTCTTGTTGATGGTTTCCATGACGTTCATTATCGTAAGCGGGATCATGGTTTCCCATGTGGTATTTCCAAATATTAACGTGGGCAATGAGGGTTGGTTTAAAATGACTCATATCTCGATATCTTTCTTGGTGCTAGCGCTAATCGGGATCCATGTAGGGCTTCATTGGCAGTGGGTCGTGAACATGTGCAAGAAAATGACCAGCATAAAGAAGAGCCGAGCTTGGATGCGGCATGTTGCTCAAGGCTTGACTCTGATCATTCTATTATTCGGTCTATACCAAATCAATCAGACATCTTTCGTCACTCGTCTAGCCAGCTCGGTTTCGGCATTCGGCGTGAACGCGCAGCAAACAGGATTCAAAGGCAAGGAGGCTTTCGAAAGCGGAGAACGAGGCGGAATGAGAGAAGGCAGGCCTTCTGGCGGAGAAGGTCAATCTGGATTCAATCGAGGGGAAAAGGGAGGTAACGTGAACGTTGCTGCCGTTATTTTGACTTATACCAGCATCATGGCCGTGTTTGTCATACTAGCCTATTATCTGAAAAAATGGAGCTCATTTCGTAAGAAAAAAACATTTGCAAACCCAGGTTGAGGGGGAGTATGAATACTTATATGCCCCATTGCACTCGACCGTACAGGTAGATACGAACGAGTAGTTTGGATGGGGGATTGAGATCCGAGAGAACATTCGCACAATGGGCCATCCCGCAAAGGATGGCTCTTAAACATTCCGTTACAGGAAGCGCGGCCAACCGTATCATAAATTATGGTAGGTTCCCTCGATTGTGAAGTGTTAAAATGGATAATAAGACTTAAGCTTATGGAGCGTCCAAAAAGGAGGGAGTATGATGAGCCAAAAGCATGGAGAAATGGACCTGATCGAGGAGTTGCGTCCTGAACTAATCGGTTATTGTTATCGGATGATGGGGTCCATTTTTGAGGCGGAAGATGCGGTGCAGGATACCATGCTCCGCGTCTGGCAGAACTGGGACCAGATTCGGGAGTATTCTTCCCGTAAAGCTTGGATGTATCGGATTGCCACCAATGTTTGTTTGGATAGACTCAGAAATGCAAAGCGCCGGGCACTTCCTATGGACCTCTCAGAACCAGCTGCTATTATTATGGAACCAAGGGACAGCTTGCCTCGAAGTTCTTGGGTATGGCCGGCCCCCGATAATACTGTTAGCGATCCGGTCGATATCGTGGTTAGCAGAGAAACCGTTCGATTATCTTTTATTGCAATCATGCAAATATTGCCGCCCCGGCAACGCGCCGTACTGATCCTGCTTGATGTGTTTCGGTGGTCGGCTAATGAGGCAGCGAATGCGATGGGGATGACCGCGGCAGCCGTTAATAGCGCTTTGCAACGATCGCGGGCGACGATCGCTCAATCGAATCTTCAGTCCGATGTTTTACAAGGGGGAGATGTCGAGGACGATCAACAACTGCTGGCACGATATATGGAAGCTTTCGAGCAGTACGACATCGATGCATTGATAGCATTATTCCACGAGAACGGCAGTTTGTCGATGCCGCCATTTACGATGTGGGTTCGCGGCAGCTCAAATCTGTCGTCATTCTACAATACAACACGCAGCCATTGTTTGGGTTCACGGTTACTGCCGATCCGGGCTAACGGGAATAGTCCCGCTTTTGCTCAGTATGTACCTACCGGACAAGATGGGTTGCTGACTCCTTGGAGCATTCATATCCTCGAGATAAAAGAGGGTAAGATCGCTCATATTCATTATTTCATTGACTCCGATTTATTTGTTCGATTTGGATTGCCGACAGGTGTGGACGCGAATTAGGATTTTTTTTTCGATATACCGATGAATTTACGGTGGCCGGATCGTCTATACTTATGAATCACAATCCAATCAAAATTTGAGGAGGAACAATTTTATGACTGTAAAACTTACCCCTTATATTACTTTGGAGGGACGCGTAAAGGAAGCCATTCAGTTTTATGAACAAGCCATAGATGCAGAAATCCTCTCCATGGTTACTTACGGTGAAATGCCTGACATGCCCAATACGTTCACTGATGATCTGGGGAGTCTTGTGGCGCACGCCAAGTTAAAAGTCGGTGCATCGGAACTCATGTTTTCGGATGCTCCAGGCGGTTCGCCTATTGAAAACGGAAAACGGGTAACCATTTGCATTACAACGAACGACGTGGAGAAATCAAAACGGATTTATGAAGCCTTACGGCAAGAAGGGCAAGTTAATATGCCGTTCAGAGAAGAACCATTCAGCCCAGGATTTGGTGATGTAACGGATAAATTCGGCGTGACCTTTCAAATTTATACTGAGCTTGAACAATAATTATGGACAAAGAGTTGCCCAGAATGTTGGCGCGACTCTTTTTTTTTTGCAAAGTTTGGATCTACGTTGTCTCTACATAAAAGGTACATTACCGGTCGGATGAGATAAAAAGTAGCGGAAAACCCCCCGGTGGGGCTTTCCGCTACCTATAAGGAAAAGTTGCTTTTGCAGGGGGATTAGTCCTGGTTTAAGAGTACATTTTCATTTTATTATGATGTCGTCCAATGGGCACCACAGAAGGAGAGCCCGAAACGAAGTCTTTTATGATCGTGCACTGGAGACAAAAAATGTCTTGGATCAACTTGCTTGTAATCACCTTTGAGGGTTCGCCTTCGGTTACAAGCTTTCCTTCATGAAGAGCAAAAATATGGTCTGCATAGCGTGCGGACAAATTGATATCATGAAGTACCATTACAATGGTTGTACCACGTTTACGGTTCAGGTCTGTCAGCAGATCAAGAATTTCGACTTGATAGGTGATATCTAAGTAGGTGGTGGGTTCATCCAGAAACAATATGTCTGTTTGTTGTGCCAGGGCCATTGCAATCCAGACACGCTGTCTTTGACCCCCTGAGAGCTCATCGATATTCCGATCAGCAAATTCAGTTATATTCATAATTTCCATGGCCTCAGCAACAGCTTCATAATCCTTTTTTGTCCAACCTTTAAGAAACGTTTGGTGTGGGTATCTTCCTCGTCCAACTAAATCTGCAACCGTTATTCCCTCTGGAACAATAGGGGATTGAGGCAAAAGCCCTAATACACGTGCTAATTGTTTTGGAGGGATTTTGTGAATGGGTAGACCATCCAAGGTAACTTGCCCGGAAGTAGGTTTAATAAGCCTAGCCATCGTTTTAAGCAGTGTGGATTTACCACAGCCGTTGGCTCCAATAATAATGCTTATTTTATTACTTGGAATTGAAATACTCACATCTTGCAGAATTGTTTTATTATCGTATCCAGCACTGATTCTTTCAGCTTGAAAAGTATGTGTTGGGTTCATTATAAATCACCCTTTCGATTGATTCGAATTAGCAAGTAGATCAAGTAAGGCGCACCGAGAATTCCTGTAATTACACCTACAGGGTATCTAGCTACGAATGCGAATTGCCCAATAAGATCTGATGCTAAAACTAAAATGATTCCAACAAGACCAGCTGGGATAATACTTGAAAAACCTACACCAACGAGTCTTTTTGCGATAGGTCCAGCAAGGAATGCGACAAATGCGATGGGTCCTGTTGTAGCTGTAGCTAATGCAATGATAAGTACAGAACTGATAATAAGTGCAATTCTTGTCTTATCCGTATCGACTCCAAGTGAAGTTGCTGCTTGCTCTCCAAGTTCTAACATATCTAATTGTTTCCTAAGTGCCATGATGATAGGTGTGAAGATAAGAACTGTAATGATAAGAGGATAAAGATTCTCCATCTTGGCACCATTTAGACTTCCGCTTAGCCATCTCATGGCAGTAGGGACATCTTGTTGCCGACCAATAAGTAAAAAATAGGAGATTACAGCGTTTAGCATGGCTTGAATACCAATTCCGATTAATATGAGTCTACCAATCGAAAAAGAGGACCCTTTTGACAATAAAAAAATTACGAACACGGTTGCAAGTCCACCAACAACAGAAGCAATAGAAACAACCATATTACTTGCCTGTAGTACAATGATACAAAAAACAGCGGATGCACTTGAACCAGCTGTTATTCCTATAACATTTGGGTTTGCTAAAGGATTTCGTAACATGGTCTGGAATATATACCCGCCAACTCCGAAAGCAAATCCAGCAAAAACACCTGCAATCAACCTCGGAAAACGTATCGTACCCACCGCAAATGTTGCACCTTTTACATCATCACCCAGTAGAACACGAACTACGACCTGAACGGGATAAAAAGTGTTTCCTAGCATAAGCATCGTGCAGCACAGTACAAAAGCGATACTTGCAAGTAAGGAAGTCATGAGAATAAAACGACGACGTCTTTTTGCTCTACCTAATATAATGAGGTTCAAGTTTTCATTCATCATAATGCACGCATTTTCGCTTTCATAGTTAATAGGATTAGAATAGGAGCCCCAATAAATGCTGTAACTATACCCACTTCCAGCTCCCCAGGACTACCGATAAGCCTCCCGAATATATCTGATATAGTCAGAATAATTGCCCCTGAAAGAGCTGACATCGGGATAACAAAGCGTAAATCAGGTCCAATAACGAGTCTTACTACGTGGGTGGCCAAAAGACCAATAAAGCCAATAGGACCTGCTAGTGCTGTTGCTGCACCGCATAATAGAATACCACCAAAAGCAGCAATCAGTCTAAGCATTCCAGTGCGTACTCCCAACCCTGTAGCCACTTCATCACCTAACGCCAATGCATTCAGTGCTGGTGCTGTGGACAATGCTATTAGTATTCCAACAATAAGAAAAGGAATAAAAGTAGTGATGGAGCTCCAGTCTCCTGATCCAACACTGCCTACTTGCCAAAATCTGAATTGATCCATAACGTTTGTGCGGGGAATCATTATGGCGATGACTAGAGATGATAATGCGGCACTAGTAGCAGCACCCGCTAAAACGAGTTTAAGGGGGGTGGCACCACCACTCCCCATAGACCCAATTCCGAACACAAAAATGGCAGTTACGATTGCTCCGAGTAGTGCAAGCCATATATATTGACCAGCAGTACTGATATTCAAGAAAGAAATCCCACAAACTACAAATAGAGATGCACCGGTGTTGACTCCTAATATGCTAGGATCTGCAATAGGATTACGAGTGACGGATTGCATTAGAGCCCCAGAAACTCCTAATGCAGCACCGCACATTAAACTAAATATAGTTCTAGAAATTCTTTGGCGAACAACATTTGCTTCGTGGGACTGTACATCAGGGTGGAACAAACCATCCATAAGTTGTGTCCACCCAATGGTGCGAGAGCCAAAGGCAAGCGACGCCAAAATGCTTATACCGAGTAAAACAACAAGAAGTATAAGTACTTTTATGAAATTCTTCGGAACATTTAACTGCTTATTTTCTGAAACGGAAGTGTTCATCATTTATTTCAACTTGCCAACAGCTTCTGAGAGTAATTTTAAGTATTCATCAATGGAATAGTTAATGGCAAGCGGGTTTGGATTTCCAGCCGCTGCAAGTGGAGTGTTATCTCCAATAATGACAACAGATCCTCTTTGAATCGCTGGAACTTTACCGAGAATAGGATCAGCTTGCAGTGCTTTTAATGTAGTATCATCACCATAAGATACGAAGATATCAAGATCGTTAAGAATATCTGCATTTTCAGCACTTAATTCTAAATAGAAACTGCTTGGATCCGTAACTTTACTAGTAATGCTTTCAGGGTAAACCATCCCTAACTCCTCAAGGAACTCACCACGAGAATCGGATGGTGTGTAAACGTAAAATTTAGATAAATCTGTAGCTGTAAGGCTAACAAATGCAGCTTTTTTACCTTTAATTTCAGGGTGTTCATTTGCTTTATCTTGAATTAACTTCTCTGTATCGGCAATAAGTTGTGTGCCTTCTGCTTCCATTCCCATACCCATGGAATTGTACTTAATTTGTTCGCGCCATGAAGCTAGCCAAGGGCTAGTCTGATAAGCTACAACCGGAGCAATTTCACTTAAAGTATCATATTCTTCTTGAGTGATTCCTGAATACGCTGCAAGAATTACATCTGGATTAGCATCTGAAATGGCTTCAAGGTCTAAGCCGTCAGTATCTTGGAAAATAGTTGGTGTTTCTCCACCCAGTTCTTTTAATTTCTCTGCAGTCCAAGGTAACATTCCGCTCTTATCTTGAACACCGTAGTTTGCAGCTGAGAAGCCTACAGGCACAACGCCAAGTGCAAGAACAACGTCATGGTTGGCCCATGAAATAGTAACCACGCGTTCAGGTTTCTTTTCAATTACGGTTTCCCCTAATGCATGCTTGATCTTGACTGGATATACGGTAGCGGCTGGGGAATCGGTAGCTTCCGGTTCGGAAGCTTCGGCCGTTGCGTTTGCAGGTTGTGTGCCTTGCGAGTTTTGTGTATTGGACTGCTGATTTGAACAACCGACCAGCGCTATCAGGAGCACAGCAGTCAGTAAAGTTGCGAGTATTGAGAGTTTCCGTTTTGCGTTCATGTGTATGACCATCCTTTTTATGAGTGTGTTTGATAATGATTCTCACTATCATTTCTTTATTATGAATATATAGCCTCTGCATAGGAGTGTCAATAAAATGTTTGAAAAAAGCGAATAAATATTCACTCCTATATTTTAAATGTAAGCGAATAATAGGATACGGAGGGCTTATCTGAATGCTATGACCCTAACAGTTTTGGAAGAAATTCCGATAGAAGTAAAGATGACCTAATTTCAAATCATTTCAAAGGAGAGTCTTTATGTCTACGCAATTAGTAAAAAAAATCATCTTGTTTTGTTTGGTTCTCGTATTTATACCGGCAACATCTATTTGGGCCGCATCCGTCATTACAGACCCAGTCTTGGCGAAAGCGATTCGAGTGGAATTAAAGCTGTCGGCTAATAAAGAGGTGAAGGCAGGAGATTTACAGAAGTTAAAATCTTTGTACCCTGAGAATATAAAAGGTAAGATCACTAGTTTGCAAGGACTGGAATATGCCGTTAACATGCAGAGCTTATTTCTGCCTGGCCATAGTATAAAGAATATTAAACCTATCAGCAAAATGAAAAAACTTACTTTTCTGGCTCTTGAGGGGAATCAGATTACAGACCTTACACCACTTTCGGGGTTAAGTAATCTGGAAAACCTGATCCTTGACGGTAACAAGATAAAAAGTTTATTGCCTTTAATAAATTTACATAAGCTAACCGATCTTATTGCCAGTAATAATCAGATAGCAGATCTAAGGCCCATTCAGAAATTGAAGTTAAACTGGATCATTCTGAACGGCAATAAAATTCAAAATTTACAGCCGTTGAAAAATCATCCTACACTGGAGTATCTAAATCTGGATGACAACCTCATCCAGGATATTCAAGTGCTTAAAACCTTGCCGTACTTAAAAGAAGTATCTTTGGCAAACAACCCGTTGAATGGGCTGTCCCAGCAGGTTATCGAAGAACTTGAGGACAATGGCGTTATTGTAAATTTGGAAATCAACGATGGGTCTGAACTGGAGTAGACTCTAGCAATAATTGGATTGTGAAAAAAAGAGACATATGTCACTGCCCCAATACTCACATCGCAAGTAATATGTTACAATACAACAGCGACACCGCATCACCGCTTCACTCAACTTAATAATTCGCAAGCTATGATTGCTATGGATCACACTATAGCAGGAGCAGCTTCTGGAGAGACTGCGGGGAAACCGCGGCGCCGAAGGGTTCACAATCTCAGGCAAAAGGACAGAAGAGTACTGAATATTTATTTGTCATGCTGATCGTTATTAGCAGGGCAAGTACTATTTAATATTCTTTATGAACTGAGAGATTGGATGACATCCAATCTCTTTTTTTTATGGGCACTAACGTTTGGTAATCAGAAAGGGGAACTAAGTAATGGCACAACAAGAGTTAAAAAGAGAGCTGGCAAACCGGCATGTTCAACTCATCGCCATCGGCGGCACCATCGGTACGGGATTGTTCTTAGGATCGGGTAGAGCGATCCAACAGGCAGGCCCATCCATTATGATTACGTATTTAATCGTGGGTATCGCTGTGTTTTTTGTAATGAGATCGCTAGGAGAACTCCTGTTGTCTAATGCAGGTTATCAATCTTTTACAGATATTGCTGAAGACTATCTTGGACCTCGGGCTGCATTCATAACCGGTTGGACGTATTGGTTTTGTTGGATAATGACAGCTATGGCAGATGTTATTGCGGTCGGCGTATATGTACAGTATTGGTTTGATATTCCCCAATGGGTACCTGCCATTATTTGTTTAATCATTCTATTAGGATTCAATCTACTAGATGTAAAAAATTTCGGAGAACTCGAATTTTGGTTTGCTTTAATCAAAGTAATCACGATTCTTGCATTAATTGGTACCGGGGTTGTTTTGCTGGTTATGGGATTAAAGACGGATGCAGGAACGGTGACGGTTAAAAACCTTTGGGAGCATGGGGGAGTCTTTCCGAACGGAGTTACAGGCTTTTTACTTTCCTTCCAAATGGTTGTATTCGCATATGTCGGTGTGGAATTGGTGGGTGTATCGGCAGCAGAAACAGCGAATCCCGAAAAAAGTATTCCATCGGCCATCAATAAAATTCCTTTAAGAATTCTATTTTTCTACGTGGGTGCGCTTTTCGTCCTGCTATGCATTAACCCTTGGACGGAGCTCAACCCGTCAGAGAGTCCTTTTGTAAAGACATTTAGTTTAGTAGGAATTCCAATCGCCGCGGGGATTATTAATTTTGTCGTATTAACTTCTGCTGCTTCCGCTTGTAACAGCGGGATGTTCTCAACAAGCCGGATTCTCTATAGCTTAAGCAAGAAAGATCAGGCGTCTTCTCGATTTGCCAAGCTGAACAAAAATCATGTACCAGGTAACTCCTTATTCATTTCTACACTGGTCATATCCGTGGGAGCACTCTTGAGTAAAATCATCCCGGGGCAAGCTTTTGGTATAGTCACAACCATAAGTGCAATTTGTTTCATCTGGGTGTGGGGTGTCGTTCTCGTGTGCCACATCAAGTATAAGAAGACCCGGCCGGAATTACAGGCTAAATCGAAATTCAAAGCCCCTTTTACGCCATTTATTAACGTTGTTGTTTTAGCGTTGTTTGCCGGAATTCTCATTATTATGCTGTTCGCTAAAGATACACGTCCGGCTTTATTGTTTACACCGCTATGGTTTCTTCTATTATTTGTGCTTTATTCAATTGGGAATAAAAAGGTGAAAGACGAGAAAAAAGCAGCATAATCAATGTATAGACTCTTAAGTTCTGCCTTTGAAAAATGGCGGCACAGGGATTAACTCCCTTGTGCCGCCATTTTATTTAGTAGATTATAACGCGCTCAGGCGTATCTGCGAATCGTAGCAGCCAGTTGATCGGCGACATGGTGTACCCCAGAAGCAAGGTCGCTGCGATCAAAACGCATCTTTACAAAACGTTCATCTGTATCAAGCGCTTCGGCGAACAGGCCAGCGAGCCCGCGTGCCTTACGGTCGACCTGCATCAGCAAGCTGACACCATTCTCATCTGGATAGAAGATGATTTCGAGTTCGTCTAGTTGGCCACGGAACATGGAGGTAGGAACAAATTCAAATTCCTGGACAAAAGACATTCCGTTTGTTTTGCCATAATGAGGCGCATGTTCGCAGCTTACCTCACGAAGTCTAAATCCAAGCTGATTGACTGCATCAAGAATAACAGCAGAATGCGGATGCGGCAGGACTTGAAGGCGATCCTCATCCGTTGGATCAAGCGCTTCCTTAATATCAAGGCCGGTGTGGATCCACACGGGTGTTTTGCCCATCGTCACCGGGGTAAATGCTGGAATTTGAAAGGAGACAGGGAATTCATAGACTTTGCCGGCTTCTGCAGTAAACTTCTCAGCGAGCAGAAATTTGGCCAAAGTTGCTTCTACCCTTGTCTTAGTATCATTATGCTCCTTCATATAATACGTTCTAACAAAGGCGTACACATCATCGACTTCCTGATCCACGCGACCGCTTTCAATCCGGACGACACCACTGAGAGTATCCCCGGCACTCACCGTATCTTGATGAAGCATAAGATCAACCTTGGCAGCACCTATTCCGGCACTAGCCAGCATACGTTTGAACATAGACAATGTAAATCTCTCCTCTCATTTCGCAAACTTACCCATCATACGCATAGATATTATCTGAGGTTTCAAATGTTAATGAAGCCCGAAATGAAAATTGCATCGTGCTATTTCTTATAGCGCCTCCATCACCATTTTTGGAATATGAGCACGTAATGATGTATCCTACTCTCCAACATGTCACTTCGAGGCATGCTGATGATACCACTCATTAGCTTCTTGGAGCACCTCTGTTCCACCGGCGGCCATAAACTCTTTAACGAAGTTGTCAAACTCTTCTAAAGGTTGGTCGCCTGTGATGAAGGCGATATAGGCTGAATTTCTCAACTTAATGAGCTCAGGTCCATTCTTGATTAGTGAGGGTGTCGCAACTTCCAGGGCATTATAAATGCCGTCCTGATCGAGGCCCAGGGTGGAAGCCCATTGTTCTCTTCGTTCTGTAGGCATCAGAGGTACAGTCATTCCCAGTCCGGCGCCTATTACATTCTGATAGCTGAATTTCTTGTCATAAGGAGGCAGCACAATCACATCCTCCTTTGAGGTCCCTGCCCAGGTCCAGTGCTTCTCTTGGATACCATATTTCATCGAAGTTGATTCATCCAGGTCGGGATTCGCGCTAACGTAGTCAAGGATCTGAAGAATTGTTGTAAGCTTGCCCGGCTCCTTGGCGGCGCCCGCGCCGATAGCTGTGAAGCTCATCAGCATATCATAGGCTTTGGAGCCTCGTTTGCCATCCGGTCCGCTGAAGGGTTGACCGAACACTATCCGAGCCTCCGGATTCTTGGCGGTTAGCTCCTTCATGTTAAATGCCGATAGTACTGGAGTCTCTTCGCCATTGGTATGTTCTTCGTAAGTCCAAGTTGAATAATCACCGTCCTGAACCCAATGGTAATAATTCCCCATGGAGGTCATGCCGATTCTTCCATTAATAAAGGCATGGGACAGATGCTTGTAGCCTCCCTTATTCTCCCCGGTGATAAATTCCGGATCGATGAACCCGTCCCGATTCCATTTACGAAGATATTGCAGCGCCTCTTTCATTCCCGGATCCAATGCCCCGATGACCAGATTCTGATCCTTCACTCCGAAGTAGAGCTGGTCCGCGAAGACAATCTGTCCGAATGCACCGAAGACGACATTCATCCCTTCGATGGATAACCCGTAGGTATCCTTGATACCGTTGCCATCGGGATCTTTATTTGCGAATGCATAGATCATCTTCTCAAAATCGGCCAGCGTCTCAGGTACCGGAAGGCCGAGCTTATCCAGCCAATCCTTTCTATAGACCACAGGTATACGATAAATGTTCGTGGGATTGACGACAGGAATGCCGTAATATTTTCCGTCAATTTTGCCATAATCCTGATAAGCAGGTGCGTGTTCTCTAATGGCTTTCATAATATTTGGAGCGTACTTATTTAGCATGTCCTCGGGAATTTCGGCCAGGAGGCCCTGTTGTTGATACTTCATAAGGTCCTGAGTCTGTCTAATCCTGAACAAATCGGGGATTGCGCCTTGCGCCAGCCTCATGCCTAGGAGCGCTTCATATTTATTGTTTTCCAGATTCCAGACGTCTAAGTCTACGTTGAATTTCTCTTCTACGTACCGCAACATCTCCGCATTCTCAGGTACCGGCAGATTCTGATGCATGGTCCAAGAAATAGTGTGCAGTGGTTTCCCGGAAGCGATTGGATCCTGTAACTGCTCTGCAGCAGTCAGGTTGCCGGATTGCATCTCGCAGCCGCTAACCACCACTAATAGGAACACTGCAATAAGGACTGTGAAACCCCGCACTCTCTTTTTTTTCATTCTGATACCTTCCTTAACCCATGATCCAGCCTCCATCAAATTTTGGAAGCAGTTACACCTGTTTGGCGGTTTGTCGTAAGTAATTTCCCGGTGTATAGCCATACATTTCCTTAAACTTTTTAATAAAATAAGCCGCAGTGCCATAGCCAACTGTAGTTGCAATTTGTTCAACCGTCATATTATTGTTCTCTATCAGAATCTTGGCCCTTTCCATTCGCTGGCTGGTGACATAGTCGGTATAGGTGACTCCGAGCTCCTCCTTGAAAAGCTTGCTTAAATACTTAGGACTGATAAACACCTTAGCAGACACCATTTCCAGAGACAAATCATCAGGCAGATGGTTTTCAATATATTGCTTGGCCGACTCAACCGTAGAGAGAGCTCTTTCGCTATTCCGCTTCTCCGTCTGAGCAATGAATGTGGTAACCGAATCCACCAGCCAATCCTGAAAAGATTGAATATTGTGAACCTCGATATACTGATGGTACAGATCCAAATGTCCTTGAACGGGGTGCTTATAGCGAACGCTTTTTAAATAATCGGAGTAGACGAACACAGTATTCGCCAGAATAAAGTGGCAATAATCAGCGGGGTACATTCCTTTCCGCATGGTACCGACCAGCTGTTCAATAGTTATTACGATCTCATGAAGCTGGCGAGCCTGCAATTTATCTCTGAATCTTACAACTATGGATTGAGGGATTTCGTCAAGACTGTTCTCCCGCTCTAAGAGACTGCGATCCTTCAGAACGGAACTCTCCGGCAGGAAGTATCCATATTTCATTAAGGTCTGTGCTTCGTTGTAGCTCATGTGGACATCGGTCATTTCTTGCACCCAAGCGCCCCACGATAGTTGAAAATCCAGCTCGAACTGCTGCTTTCCCTCCGATAACACTAGGTACGAGAGCTGTTCCAGCTGCGCATCAGACGCTTCATTAGAGCAAAGAATCACGACGATTTTTTTGTCTGGAAGCTCTTCGGCAATGATGTGGCTTCCCGGCAGCTTAGCAGCCTCCAGCAGATTAATCATCCAGCTCATGACAATCTGCATAGTGGTGGAACTGAGTCGGGCACAAGCTTCCCCCGAATTTAGGAGCAGGCAGCAGTAATGGTTGTATTCCTGAGGGATGCCTAAGAATCGCAGGTCTTCAGCCAATTCCTCCCGCGTATAGTCGCTCCGAAGGATGTTCAGTACAACATTGTGCTTGATCACCGAGCTATTGGCCTGCAATGTGTCCTCCAGACTGCTGACCTTATCGCTCAGCCTGACGAAGGCGGTGTCAATAAGCCTATACTCATTTGTTGCATTTTCAGGCGTGTGGCCGGATAGGTCACGGATCTTATGGGCCAACCGTTTAATCGGACTGTGGCTGGCTTTGGCCAAAATTCCGGATAATATAATGCCTACCAGAATGGCAAGCAGACAAATCCCAAGGATCAGTTTTTGCACAACCATTGATTTTTCATAGAAGAAGCTGGAAGGCATGGCGCTATAGATCTTCCAGCCCGTGGATAAAAGAGTCTGGTGAGAGACCACATAGGAGGTGTTATCGATCTTATCGCTAAAGCTCCCGGCTTCCACTTTTGACAGCAACACCTTAGTGATACTCGAATCGTAATCGCCCTGTTGACCTAATGTTTCCTGATCGGGGCCCGCTATCATACTTCCTGACGGATCTATAATAAACGTGCTCTCGTATTGTGTTGGAAGCATATTTTCAATAATTCCACGAATAGCCTGTTCCTTCACATCAATCGCAATGATCAGATCACTATTTTCGCCGGAGGATTGAAAAGGATAGCTATGTGCATATGTGATTAAGGCGTTTCGATTCCCACCCGGCAGATTGGAGAATATATCTTCTGGGATCAACCGGGCCTTAGTCCAGAGGCTGTTGTGCTTATTGCTGCGCATTCCGCCCATCCAGTCCACAAGAAATACGGCGCTCTCTCCTTGATCGGCATTGAATTTCAGCCCATAGAGTGAGGACAGCATAATATTCTGCCTTGGATCATAGAGATGCACCGCTTGTACGATATCCGAATAGCTGGCCACCTCTGACTTAAGTAGATCCTGCATATCGATCACTTTGCTTAGATTAGATTGGAGGGAAGTAAATAAACGAAGGTCTGCGGTTTTGTCGAGAGATAGATCCAGATAGATCTGTTGAACTCTCTGAAGCACTGAAGCTTCAATCGTTTGGGCTGTATTCTCAAGAATAAGCTGATTCTTGCTGCGCAGTTCTTCCTTGTAATGGCTAGAGAAATAGATATAAAAGATAGAGCAGATCAAGAGAACAATGACGAGCACAATGGATACATAGGATATAGCCAAGTTAGCAAATGCTGAGTTCCATTTTTTCAAAATATACTCTCCTCCCCGCCGCGATTATACAGTATACGATGACATGTTAATTCAAGTTTTATGTTAAGTGAATGTTAAATCGAAAAAATGGGCTAAAATGATCCGAAATTGCTAGAATGGAGAAATTGTCATATTGAAGAAAGGCAGGCCTGGTGCTACATTGGGACGGATTCGAATCCAAATATAACACGATGGGAGAATAAACGATTGAAAACAAAATCCACGAAAAAGTTGTTATCTGTTGCTGTGGGCCTAGCACTCGTCTCTAATTCCGTTGTCTTGAATCCTGCAATGGCAGCACCCGCCGAATCCTCGATTGATCTGCCGGCAGCTCCGGTATGGGGGCATTTTGTAGATAATTATAAGAATAATACCTCCGTGAATAAGGCGGTATATTCTAACCCAACCATTGGAATGCTGTCCGGATACCTGGAGCTCTGGGCCCCCGGGTCTTCCTGGGATAACGGAACCAAGCTGAACAGCAGCGTGCTGGACGCCAACATTCAATATGTAGCCAATCTTGCTGTCACTCGTACTCCTGAAGAGGAAACGATGGCCTATTACGATGACCGGAGAAATCAGACCTATGGAGCCGCTGAGGGTCTAGGTTCACTATCCGAAGTGTATCGTTCCAAATCGGGTACGTATACAACGATTACCAGCATCCCGGACGATGCTACTACGATAAAGTATAACGACGGTAATGGTGAGAATAAAGGCGGCGATTCGAATTCCGAACTGGGCAGTATGGTGGACTTGATCGGGAAGCTGCGAGGCAACTATGCCTCAACTACGCCAGCTAAAAATTTCTATAACTATATGCGCCCATTTCGTTGGCTTGATCCATCTATTATAATACCTACCCTAGTTCCTGCGATTAGCACCAATCCGGCTACGGACGGCGGTTTTCCAAGCGGCCATACCAATGCTTCGTATCTCGCGGCGTTGTCACTAGCCTACGCTGTGCCTGAGCGGTTTCAAGAGCAATTGACCCGTGCTTCAGAGATGGGTAACAGCCGGGTTATTTCCGGCATGCATTCGCCCCTTGATGTGATGGGCGGACGTGTCATGGCAACAGCCTTAGCGGCAGCAGCCCTGGCTGATCCGGATAATGCTGCACTTAAGCAGGCTGCTTATGATGAGGCCCATGACATTTTGTTGACACAGACGGGTACCGCGGAAGACCGGTTCAGCGATTATCAGAAAAATAAAGAGCAATTTACTCAGCGGCTAACCTACGGCTTCCCGCAGATCAATTCCACGGCGCTGCCTATGGTTGTTCCTAAGGGTGCTGAGGTATTGCTCGAAACCCGCCAGCCTTATCTGAGCGGAGAGCAGCGTCGTGCAGTTCTGGCAACGACTGGCCTGCAGTCGGGCTATCCGGTGCTGGATGATCCTGAAGGGTGGGGACGTTTGAATCTCTTTGCGGCCGCTGACGGATATGGTGCTTTCAATAGTGATGTGACGGTGACGATGGATGCCAGCAAGGGCGGTTTCTATGCAGCAGATCGCTGGCGGAACGACATTTCCGGTACAGGCAAGCTAACGAAGGAAGGAACCGGAACCTTGAAGCTGCTGGGCAGCAATACGTATTCCGGTGGTACCCAGATTAATGCCGGCACACTAGAGGGCGATTCTGCAACAGCTTTCGGAAGCGGAGATGTGATGAATACGAGCGGCTCTGTTGTGGAGAACGTATATGGGAAAATGACCATTGGCGGGAATTTCACACAATCTGCTGGCGGTACCCTTGAGCTTAACCTTACTGGTGCCAATGACGTGCTTGAAATTAAAGGTGCAGTGAATACAAACGGTAAACTGCATGTGAATTTCGCAAATAACTATGTGCCTGGGACCAGCTTAATCACGCTAATCAACCATGGCGCTAATCAACGGAGCGGAGAATTTGCCTCTGTTCAGATTGATGGATTACCAAGCAAGTATGCTTCCCAAGTAATCTATCAGAACAATCAGATTTCTCTGTTCATTACGGATACGACGAATACCGGAAGTTCAAATCCGGGTGGAACGGTAAGTGCTAGTCCGAGTCCTGCGGTCCCAGCAGTACAGCCTGCGGCTACCCCTGCTCCGGCCGTGAAGGTGAATCCGTTCCAATCCAAAGTAGTTAGCCAGGAAACGGTTCTGAAGGCGGTTATTGACTCTATTGCCGCAACGAAGAACGAGAGTATAAAGTTCAGTGATACCGGAAGTCATTGGGGCGGCAGCACCATTGCGACAGCTGTGAAGCTGCGTATTATCGATGGATATCAGGATGGTACCTTCCGTCCTAATGCATCTGTAACAAGAGCGGAATTTGCAGTCATGATTGCCCGTGCGTTCGGACTATCCTCAAGTCCTGCTTCGGCCGTATTTCAGGATACGGGCTCCGAATGGGCCGCTGGTTACATTGGCGCTTTGGTGGAGAAGGGGATTGTGACTGGCTATGCGGACGGGAGCTTCAAACCGAATGCAACCATCTCCCGTGCCGAGATGGTTACGATCATTTCACGAGTGCTGGACCTTAGCGTACTCTCGACAGGCTCACAAGCCAGCTTTGCAGATGTGAGCAGCGAATACTGGGCTGCGAATGCGATTAAGCAGGCATCGTCGGCTAAGTTGATTCAAGGGGTATCTGTTTCTGCCTTTGCACCTAAGAGCAACGCTAACCGGGCTGAAGCCGTGACGCTCATCATCCGCGCTTTGGAGAGCGACAGCTCCATAAAGGAGTTAATCGAGGGCATGTAACATTGAACAAGTAGAGGCAAGTCGTAACAATAACCACACAACAAAAGCCCTTTCAGCTTGCCTGGGAGGGCTTTTGATTAACTTGTTTACTACGAGATGGTATTGAACATCTGTCTGATAGTTGACATTCTACCTACTGGTAGGTAATATATGGGTATGAACACTAACACATTAGATCAAATTTTGGATACGGCACAGCAGTTGGTTCAAACATTGGGGTATAATGCATTCAGTTATGCAGACATATCCAAGGAAGTCGGGATTCGCAAAGCGAGCATTCATTATCATTTCCCCAACAAAGCAGACTTGGGAGAGGCTTTAGTTACCCGTTATCATAATCAGTTTGTTGCGGCATTAACACAAATTGATGAGCAAACAACAAATGACTTGGAAAAGCTGCGTGAGTTCACTGTGCTTTACAAGGCTGGACCTGCACAAGACTTCCGACTATGCCTTGGGGTTATGTATTCAACGGACTACATTACGTTACCAGAGAAAGTTCAAGACAGACTTACCCGTTACTTTACTGCCAACCTTACTTGGTTGGAACAAGTAATGACTCATGGATTAGACGCGGGGGCACTAACCTTCAAGGGTACAGCAAAGACCCAAGCCCATAAGTTTCTGGCAGCACTTCAAGGAGCACAATTGCTCGCTCGTAGTTATAATAATATCGAGATATTCGATGATATCGGTGGAGAATTAATAACTGCTTTAGCTAATAACTAAAGCAGTTATTTTCTAAATATAACCTACCAACTAGTAGGTAGACGAAGGAGATTAGAAATATGAATTTTGAAGGAAAAGTAGCTATTATTACGGGTGGCGGCAGCGGAATGGGAAAAGCAACGGCGATGGAATTAGTAAAATTAGGTGCTAATGTTGTCATCAATGGCCGCAGGGAGCAAGTATTATTAGATGCTGCAAGAGAAATCGATCCAACAGGGGAACATGTTCTTACGGTAGCAGGCGATATAAGAAATCTGGAAACTTCAACAAATATTGTTGAAGAAACGGTTAGAAAATTTGGCGGAGTCGATATTCTAGTTATTAGCACTGGGATTTTTAAGCCTACACCTTTTCTAAATCATACCGAGATCGATTTCTACGCTTATATAGACACCATACTTAAAGGAACATTTTTAATTGCGCAAGCCGTTATCCCTGAAATGATTAAGCGCGGCAGCGGAGCTATCGTCTCAGTTGGTTCTATGTGGGCAACGCAAGCCATTGGTGCCACACCGTCTAGTGCCTATTCAGCTGCTATGGCGGGCAGACATGCGTTAACTCGCAACCTAGCCATTGAGTTTGCCAAAAATCACATTCGTGTGAATACCGTAGCTCCAGCTATAGTAGAAACCCCTGTATACAATAGCTTTGTTCCCCAAGATCAAATGAGAAGTGTACTAGATAGTTTCAATGAATTCCATCCACTTGGGAGAATTGGTCAGCCTAAGGATATGGTGTCTGCCATCTTATTCTTGGCAAGTGAAGAAGCAAGTTGGATTACGGGAGCTATTCTACCTGTTGATGGAGGCGTAACTGCTGGGAAGCATTAATTTATTGTGCGTCGCATAGAATCGACACGACGCGGTCCGGAAAAGTCCTGCTGTTGCCGGTTGCCTGCAAGACGCCGACATTCCCCCAAGAGGGTGAGGAAGTATCTGTCGAGGTGTGGGTAGATACTTTGTCCAAATAATAACAATAAGGGCGCCCTTAAGGCGCCCTTTAATTTTTCTATATAATTGATACGATGAACCTCGAAATCATGTTTGACTTTCCGTTTGCGTCACTGTACCGGGAACGATTTCAACCTAATTTCGCCTGATATTTCACCTGGTTTGGGGCAACTCTACCTTACGGGTAGCGGACTCGGGGTTGCGGAGCAGTTCTTTGGCGAATTAGAGGGAAAAATGCCCGCTAATACCGACCAAAATACACTATAATTTTGAGATTAAAGGGAAAATATCCCTCTAATCATACCCATATTGCCCCAAAAGCGGTGTATCCTCAAAATTAGAAGGCTAAATTCCCTCTAATTGCCCAAAAGGGGTGCCGGGCGCAAAATTAGAGGGAGAAAATCCCTCTATTGGCGTAACAGCCTTCTATTCTTCCCGTCACCTGTATTTTGGTGTTGAGCCAAAAAACATCATAATATATTTTGAAATTGAAAATCCTTCGTATGTTCTTTTCCCCAACTCAATTGAAATTCAACATTTTTAATAATATTAATAATTTCATTTTTATTAGTGTTACTGGTTTTTATGAGTATAGAAATAGTAGTAGTTGAATTAGAAAAAGGAGAAATCTCAACATATTGCACATCATTTGAATAAAGCATGATCTGATTATTAATTTTCGATAAAGGTAATATATCAAGGGTTATATTGGTTGCAGTTTTATAATTTATATTTTTCAAAGTTGTGGTAATAGTAGCGAAGGTATACTCTGAACTATTTCCTAAAACTATAGGTTTTTGTAAGGGTACAAAACCATCTGGAATCTGTTCTTCAATTTTTGTTTTCAAATCTATAAACGCTTTTTCATCAGCTGAAGCTGGCTCAATGATCAGGCTAGTTTCTTTAATAGCTGGCTTCAGAAATTTGAAAGTTATAACACCATTGTTTAATGAATCTATAATACCGAAAATTATAATAATTGAAAGTAAAGCAATAATTACTCGTTTGATACGAATCCCTCCTTAATTTATAAAAGAGGTGCAATTTATGCACCCCTCTATATTATATTATTCAAAAGGAATAAGCCAAAATATTACAGAAACCCTAACGATGAAATAATGAACCGTATCCTAAGTACTCAACAAGTTTAGAGCGAGGTGCAACTGGAGAGGGTAATAATGATATTTGTCTCCGATCCGGAAAAATCAGAAAGAGTTATGAAGGCTTTGCTTCAAACGAAAGCTAAAATTAATATGCAATCTTTACAGCAAGCATACGACGGTTAACGGATATCCCATGGTGCATCAATAGGACAGCATAGTTGAAGCTGTGTTGGAAGAGGCCTGCTGCTTACGGAACTCGGATGGTGACATGCTGCTAAGCTTATTGAATACCCGGTTAAACTGTGAAAAGCTGTTGAAGCCGCACTGCTCAGCTATAAGGGAAATTTTCTGGCGGCTGTAGATTAACAATTGCTGGGCATGGCGGATTCGGGTCATCTGGATATATTCGGTCAAAGTAAAGCCGGTGATCGATTTGAACTGGTGCGATAAATAGTAGGGGCTGATATAGAACTCCTTCGCGATGAAATCAAGAGATAGCTCGTCGTTGTAATGGCTGTGTACGTATGAGGTGATCGAGTATATTTTTTGCATAATGGCGTTTCCGATCTCATCCTTGACATAGGTGTTCCGGTCCCGCTGCTGGGATAGAGCGCACAGAAACTGCTGAAATAGGCTGTGAATCAACAAAGGGTTCAACGGCGAAATCCCGTGCGATAAGGTAAAAATATGGTTAAGAGGTTCAAACACGGCTCTGCGCAGTTCATTCGTTAAACGGTATATGGGTACTTCTTCGCCAAAAGGCAGAAGCATATTGTTGTAAGCGATTTCTAACCCGGGTATATTTTTGGGCATGGCAAAGTTTATGATTAGCCGCTTATGCGGAGGACCTACCGGATATTGCGTCTTATGCAGCCGGTACGGGCGAAGAAGAACGATGTCATATTGCTGTAAGGCATACATATTCCCTTCGATGATATGGGTTGCTCTGGAATCCATTAAAATATGAATCTCGTAAAAATCATGAAAATGCTGAAACTCCATATTGATATTGTGGGACCGCTGGTCATAATCAAAATAATAAAAAAGGGAGTCAGCCGGAGTGTTGATGCGTACGCTATACCCTTGCTCATACAACAAGTCGCTTTCTAGCACAGGCTCTCACCGCCATTTTCTGTAATATTCACTTATTATACGGGCAGAAAAGCAAGATATGCAATGTATGAGGGGTATTACCGCAAATATGAAGTAGTTTTTGAGCATAGAGATTTGCTATAGTGCAAATTGAAAGCGGATACAAGGAGTGAGCCATGATGTTTTTGACAGAAGAGAAGCTAGTCAGGCGGCAGGCTGAAATTGAAAAGTATAGATATCACAAGGTACTGGAACTGAAGGAACTGGAGCTTGCGGAGGATGAGGACGGGGCCAACGGTGTTTATCCGGGGGGCGTATCATTCCATGACAAAATCAAGATGCACGAGTGCTGGCGTGGACGTGATCGTTACGTCTGGCTGCGTGCTATGTTAGTGCTGCCCCCGAGTCAACTGGGGTTCAAAATCGCCGGAAGATTTGACTTCGGCAAGTCGGGTGGCTTCAATAACTCCGGGTTCGAATCGATGCTATTTGTGAACGGGGAGCCATTTCAAGGCGTTGATACCAACCACAGGGAGGTCATCTTTGGCGAAGAGCTAAGCGGGCAGACGGTGGAATTGGCCTTCCGGCTGTGGTCAGGACTGGAGGGTGGCGGGGCTCCGGTTGTTCAGGAGCATCGGATCAATGAGGCGATGATTGGTTATCTGGATGAAACTATTGATGATTTGTTCTATATGTCAAAGGCGGCGCTGGACACCTTCCGCTATCTGGGCAGCGACCAGCCGGAGAAGCAGTGGCTGAAAAAAGCGCTGAACGACGCGTTTCGTGAAATTGACTGGTCTGAACCAGGCTCGGAGGCGCACAGATACTCGCTGTACAGGGCAGGAGCCAGCCTGAACAAAGCGGTTGATGCCATGCCCAAAACTTTTGATATGACGATTACAGCCGTTGGTCATACCCATATTGATGTTGCCTGGCTGTGGCGGTTAAAGCATACACGGGAGAAGACGGCACGTTCATTCTCTACGGTACTACGACTGATGGAAGAGTTCCCGGAATATCAGTTCCTGCAAACGCAGCCGCAATTGTACAGCTATCTGGAACATGATTATCCCGAACTGTTCGGGCGAATCGTGGATAAGATCAAGGAAGGCCGATGGGAAGCGGAAGGGGCCATGTGGCTGGAGGCCGACTGCAATATACCTTCCGGTGAGTCGCTGGTCCGCCAGATATTAGCGGGCAAACGCTATTTCCGCGATAAGTTCGGTATCGAGAGCAAATATTTGTGGCTGCCGGATGTGTTCGGGTACAGTTGGGCGCTTCCGCAAATATTGCGCAAGTCTGGTATAGATACATTTATGACGACCAAAATCAGCTGGAACCAATTCAATCGGATGCCGCATGACACCTTCTGGTGGCGGGGGCTGGACGGTTCTGAAGTGTTGACGCATTTCATTACAACCTCGGAGAAGAATGGAGATGCGTATACGTATAATGGCCGGATGACGGCCGCACTGCTGCGGGGAATCTGGAATTCGTATCAGGATAAGGAAATCAATGATCATTTGCTGTTTGCTTATGGTTGGGGAGACGGAGGCGGCGGGCCAACACGGGAGATGCTGGAACTGAGAAGGCGTTTCGACAAGCTACCGGGGATACCAAAGATTAATATGGGCAGTGCAGGGGAGTATTTTACAGGGCTGCATGAGCGAATCCAGGATTCTGAAGCGTACGTGCACACATGGAACGGTGAATTGTACTTCGAATATCATCGGGGAACATACACCTCTCAAGCTCGCAATAAAAAATATAACCGGCGGTTGGAGTTGCTGTTGCGAGATGCGGAGTGGCTGCATACGCTGGCCGGTGTGAGACGCGGTGATTTGGAAACCAGTTATCCGGCGGAAGAGCTGCGGGAGATTTGGGAGATCCTGCTGCGCAACCAGTTCCACGATATTATTCCCGGCTCTGCGATTAAAGAGGTATATGAGGACAGTGACCTTGAATATGCGGAGGGTGAGGCGCGATCGTTGGCGTTAATTAACGGTTGGGGAAAAGGTGGAGAGAGTCCCGTCGGGCAAGGCTGGCAAGACGAGCAGGATCGCTTCACGCTGCTGAACAGCTCAGTCTGGGATCGTCCGCGTTATCTTGAATTGCCGGGAGAAGCTGCGGACTCAGCCATCATCCATGACGCTGTCGGGCAGACTCTGGAACAGCAGTGGATGGCAGACGGTGGCAGGTTGGTATATGTTCCTTCCGTGCCTGCACTGGGCACGGCGGTGCTGCAATATGTACGGGAGGAGCAGGACAACGCCTGTCTGAAGGAAGAAGTGCAGCTTGCGGATGTCGCTGGCAATAGCCTAAAGACACCGCTGTATGAAGTGGCGTGGAATGATCAAGGTCATTTCACCTCGATGGTTGACCGCCGGAATGGGAGGGAGCTTCTAGTACCCGGACAACGGGGTAATGTGCTCCAAGTATTCGAGGATAAACCGCTGGATTTTGAAGCCTGGGACATCGATATATTTTATCAAGAGAAAATGACGGAGATCTCGCAGCTTACAGAATGCGAATTGGTCGAGAACGGCCCGTTGCGGGCTGTCCTGCGCATGGTCTGGACGTATCATCTCTCGACGATTACCCAGCAAATCTTGTTCTACCGCGATACGGCCAGAATTGACTTCCGGACGGTCATCGACTGGCATGGGCATAATCAACTGCTGAAAGCGGCGTTTCCGGTCGATATCCATGCCACGGAGGCTACCTACGATATCCAGTTCGGCAATGTAAAACGGCCGACACACTGGAACACGAGTTGGGATTATGCCCGTTTCGAGACGGTAGCCCACCAGTGGGCCGATGTCAGCGAGAAAGGGTATGGTGTGGCTCTGCTCAACGATTGCAAATACGGTTATGACATCAAAGACAGCGTACTGCGGCTGACACTACTGAAATCGGCTGTTCACCCCGATCCGGAGCAGGATCAGGGCGAGCATACCTTCACTTACGCGCTCTACCCACATACCGACGATTTTGTAGAGGGCAAGGTTGTTCAGGAAGCATGGGAGCTAAATAATCCTCTGCGGATAGTGCCTGGAGAAATGGAAGGAGAGCAGCTATTCTCCATCGAGGGCGGACACGTGTTGGTCGATGCCATAAAGCGCTCGGAAGATGGGGGGCATGTGGTCCTGAGACTGCATGAATATTCCGGTTCACGCTCGCAAGTGCGTGTGGGGAGTGCCTACCCAATTGCGTCCTGGCAGGAATGCAATTTGATGGAGGAGCCGCAGGAGGCGTGGCGGGAGGAAGATTTGGCATTCCAGATCAAACCCTATGAGATCAGGACTTTTAGAATAAATATGGGAAAGCGTCAGTAATGAGGGCAGGCCCGTAAATGAAGGAGCGGAGAAACAGATGGAGGAAAAGGTGGAGGATCACATGGAGGAACAAATAGAGAAACAGATGGAGAACAAACGGGTTAACAAGGTAGAAATCATTGGAAAGCTGAACCGTGTGACGGAAAAACTGCTGAAGCTGGAGCGGCCAGACAACGAAGCCGAACTGCAGAATTTAGGGGAGGATGCGGGACGGCGTGGATATTTTGCCCGTGATTTCGGAATGGAAGAATGGGACTGGCCGCAGGGTGTAGGGCTGTATGGGCTTCAAAAGCTTGGGCGTCATTTCAGGGACGACCGTTATCAAGAGTATGCCAAGCCGTGGATGGGCAAGCAGCTGGAGAAGGGGCTGCCGAGTAGGAACATCAATACAACAGCCCCGTTGTTGTCGCTGATGGAACTGGAGGAAGCAGAGGAATTAAGTCTTGAGTGGGTGAAGTGGCTGATGCATGGCTTGCCGCGGACGAAGGAGCTTGGCTATCAGCATGTCACAACTGGAGCGAACAAGCATGAAATTACGCTTAATGAGAATGAAATCTGGATTGATACGCTGTTTATGGCTATTTTGTTCACGGCAAAAATGGGTGTGAAATACGATAATTCGGAATGGCGCCAAGCGTCGCTGCACCAGTTGCTGCTGCATATCAAATACCTATTTGACAAAAAGTCGGGACTGTTCTTCCACGGCTGGCATTTTGGCGGCCGTCATAATTTCAGTGAAGCCTTCTGGTGCCGCGGCAATGGCTGGTTCACACTCGGTCTGCCGGAATACTTGGAGCTGATGCGTCCGTATCTGGACAGTGGAGTCTTCACTTATCTTCAGCAGATCCTGCACTCACAAGCAGAGGCATTATTGGCCTGTCAGAGCGAGGACGGGCTGTGGCATACGCTCCTGGATGATCCCGGCAGTTATACTGAAACGTCCGGGTCGGCAGCCATAGCGGCCGGCATTCTGCACGGTGCGCGCAGGGGGTTGCTGCCGGAGTCGTATGCACAGCAGGCCCTGAAGACAATCCAGGCTGTCCTTGGCAGAATTGACAGTGAGGGCACAGTGCTTGGCGTATCTGGCGGTACACCAATCGGTGCTCGGAAAGAGGATTATAAGCAGATCATTATTGCTCCTATGGCCTATGGGCAGGCGATGGCATTAGTCGCGCTCGGAGAAGCATTATATTACTGTTGAGCAGTATCCGGCAGTCCAATCGGCGGCTATAGAAATGGAGAAATATATGCTTGAAGCTTCAGTTATGGAGGAGTATACTGATATTGGGATGGTTAAGCGCTTACCCTTTGGGGGGATAAGTGAAAATGGTAAATCCAATCGTAGTAGGCATTATCGGTGCCGGTAGAATCGGCCGCCTTCATGCAGATAATCTGCGTGTGATGCCGTTGTTTAAGCTAAAATCAATTGCTGAAGCTGTGGTAGGCGAGGAATTGCTGGCCTGGGCAGAAAGCCGGAACTTGGGCTCCGTCTTTGTGAATGGGGAAGAATTGCTGGATGATCCTGAGATCGAAGCAGTGTTTATCTGCACACCGACGGATTCCCATGCAGACTGGATCGAGCGGGCAGCCCGTGCTAAAAAGCATATTTTTTGCGAGAAGCCAATTAGTTTGTCATCAGCGCAGACAAGCAGGGCGCTGCAGTGTGTGGAGGAAGAAGGCGTATTGCTCCAAGTAGGATTCAACCGCCGGATGGACCCGAGCTTCCGCAGACTCAAGCAGTTGGTTGAATCAGGAGAGCTGGGCAGTCCACATATTGTGAAGATCACATCGCGTGATCCACAGCCCCCCGGTGAGGCTTACGTTCTTTCTTCTGGTGGTATGTTTATGGATATGACTATACATGACTTTGATATGGCCCGTTATCTAATGGGTGCGGAAGTGGCCGAAGTGTACACGCGGGGCGCCAATCTGGTCGATCCGATGTTCGAACGCTGCGGAGATGTGGACACGGCGGTTATCACGCTTACCTTTGCCAGCGGCGCGATCTGTGTCATTGATAACAGCCGGAAGGCCGTCTATGGCTATGATCAGCGGGTGGAGGTGTTCGGCTCACTTGGTTCGGCTACGGCCGACAATTGCCGCCCGACTACCGTGGAAGTTTCCACCGAGACTTCAGTCTCGCGTGATCAGCCGCTTCATTTCTTCTTAGAGCGGTATAACCAAGCCTTCTCAGAGGAGGTTGCCGCATTCGCTCGGTCGATTCGACTGCAAGAGCCGGTCATTTGCAGCGGTCTTGACGGGCAGCAGGCGGAACGGATTGCCGAAGCCGCGAAGGAATCGCATCGGACCGGGCTTCCGGTTAAGCTGTCTTAATACGCCGGAGAAGGAATATATCGGCAATGCAAGTTTTGTAAGCGCCTGCAAACCCTGAAAACGGAGGAGGCTGTGAAAATGTCCGATTTAATCATAAAGGGAGGGCCGCCCGGTAAGGATGGATTGGTGGCGGCAGTGAGCAAGGAGAGCGCTGGATGGAAGTACGTAGGTTTTGAAGTGTATCAGTTGCAGGCTGGAGATACTCTGAACCGCAGCGCGGAAGGAAATGAGATCTGTCTTGTGCTGTTGTCGGGCAAGGCGGACGTAAGGGTGGACGATCAGTCGTTCGCTGATATCGGCGAGCGCATGTCTGTGTTTGAAGACTTGGCGCCGTACGCGGTGTATGTCCCCGCGGGTGGGATGTATGAAGTTGCAGCCTTGACGGAGCTGGAGCTTGCTGTATGTCTTGCGCCAGGGACGGGTAAATATGGGCCGCGGCTGATCGCCCCGTCCGATACTGTGGCCGAGGACCGCGGTTCTGGAAGCATGTCGCGCAGGGTGGTGAACATTCTTCCCGAGAATAGTGAAGCTGAGAGCTTGCTTGTCGTGGAGGTACGCACGGGCGGAGGCAACTGGTCCAGCTATCCTCCCCACAAACATGATAAGGACAATCTGCCGGCAGAGTCTTATCTGGAAGAGACCTACTATCACCGGGTAAATCCTGCCCATGGGTTTGTGCTGCAGCGGGTTTACAATGACGATCGAAGTCTCGATGAAATAATGGCCGTACCCGACCGCAGCATCGTACTGGTTCCGGAAGGCTATCATCCGGTATCCGCACCGCCGGGCTATGATTCGTATTATCTAAATGTGATGGCAGGTCCGGTCCGTACCTGGGTCTTTCACAATGATCCTGACCATGAATGGCTGTTCGGGGCGCAGTAAAACCGGCCGGACAAGCGAGCGGAATAACGTGTAAGAGGGAGTGTCCAAAAAGCCATGAAATGGCTGTGGGCACTCCCTTATTTTTAAGGAGTGTGTAAGTGTAGGTTCTGATTCGGGCCCGGGATGCGCACGTTGTTGTCGTCGTGGTATGATGTTCGGCATTTCATCCAGCTAGCTTCTGATTTAGTGATTTAGTGATTTTGTGATTTAGTTATTTTATGATTTACTGATCTTTTGATCTTCTGATCTTCTAATTTAGATTTCTGATATACTCATTTACTGATCTTCTGATCTATACGGACTGTATTGCGCTTATTTTATGCTGGCGGGGGCTTTTTCCATCCATACGGACTGAGAGGCCGTTATTCCCTAGAAGGTTACCAAAAGTGCTATGAAATAGAGACAATAAGGACTCTGGAGTCCGTAAGAATGGAAAAAGCAGCTTATAATCCCCAATAAGATCTCTGGGGTCCGTATAGAACCTTCCTTTATAGGTATCTTTATTTGTAGAACAATCTACTATGGGAAGACGCCCTTTTTTGCAGAGTAACTTAGTCAAATGATCGGCCGCTGCGGACAAACCGTCGGTGCTGCTGAATAGACACCACCGGGTGAGTCCCCTATAATCGAGGTATTAGATTGCATGAACGTAAAGGCGGGCTTAATAACGATGAAACCTACGATATATGATGTGGCACGGGAGGCAGGAGTCTCCATCGCTACGGTGTCCAAGGTGTTGAACAGCAACGGGAGGATCAGTGATAAGACGCGGGAGAAGGTCAACCGGATTATGGAGGAGTTGAACTACCAGCCGAGTCTGGTGGCCTCTGCTCTGACGAGTCGACGGACGGGAACCATCGGACTGATGATTCCCGATATTGCCAATCCTTTTTTTGCTGCGGCAGCCCGCGGTATTGAGGATTGTGCCCAGGAGCAGGGAAGCGACTTAATTGTGTGCAGCACGGATCGGAGCGATGAGAAGGCGGCTAGGTATATCTCGCTGCTCTTGCGCAAACGGGTTGATGGTCTGATCATTGCTTCACATACCGGAAATCCGGACATGATCCGCCGTCTGCTGGCCGATCATGTGCCGGTGGTGCTGTTCTCCGCTGATATCCGAAGTATGGAGAGCAACAGTGTCACGGTGGATGACTATAAGGGAGGCTATCAGGCGACGGAATATCTACTGTCCCTGGGACATCGCAGACTTGGCATCATCTCCGACAATTTGCCGGGGAGCAAGCTGCGTGCTGAAGGATTCCTGGATGCGTTGAAAACGGCGGGTGTTTCTTTTGATAATCCCGCCAACATCACGCATACTTCTGCCACACTAGAGAACGGCCGTGAAGCGGCTGCCGCGATGCTGGGTCAGGCGAAGGACTACCGGCCGACAGCTATCTTTGCCTGCAACGATCTGTTGGCGATCGGGGTATTGATGGAGGCTCGCAGCGCAGGTTTGTCCATTCCCGGCGATCTGTCTGTAGTTGGTTTTGACAATACGATGCTTGCTGAAATTTGCCATCCTGCCTTGACCAGCATTGCTCAGCCCTTGCGAGAGATGACGGAGCAGGCTATGATTCTGCTGAACGAATCTATCGACAATCCGGAGAGTCCCAAACGTAAGATCATGCTGATGCCGGAGCTGGTTATTCGTCATTCCACGGGTCCGGCTCCGCGTTAATAACAATGAGTTTGTGCCCGAAAAATAGAGGTTCTTATATCTGAAGACCTGTCTCTCCGCTTCATAGCGGTGGACAGGTCTTTTTAGCATCTGAGTAAGTCTTCCAAACCCACACTTTGGGGGTTATTTTAAAATAAAATATAAGATTGTACGGTTCCACAATATAAAATAGGTCGGAATCACTGTTCTGCTTCAAATTAAGGATTGCAAAACCTGAATTTCTAAACTATACTTAATTCAAATTTAGGTTAAGCGCTTACCCACCCCCCATTGATTTGATTGTTACTTTCTCAAAATTACGCAAAGTTTGCTCAGATTCCTTGTTCCTAAGTTCCTTAATTCCTTAGATCCCTATTTCCGTTTGAATTATTCCACTTCAATAACTCTAACTATTCACTCTTATCACTCAGTCCTTATCACTCAGTCCTTATCACTCAATCGTTATCACTGTATCCGTATGACCAAATTCTTATCACTCAACTGTTATCACTGAATTCCTATGACTCAATCGCTATCACTGAATCCTTTCAAGGAGGCGTCACTATGAATGGTTTACAATTCGATTCTGCCCGGCCAATGGATTTAATCGCCGTCGGCCGGCTCTGTATTGACTTGAATGCCAATGAAACTGGAAGACCGATGGAAGAGACGATGACGTTTACCAAATATGTCGGCGGTTCTCCTGCCAATATCGTGATTGGTGCGGCGCGGCTGGGGATGGATACCGGCTTCATTGGCAAGATTGCCGATGATCAAATGGGCCGTTTTATCCGAACCTATCTGCAGCAGAATGGCATTGACGACAGTCAGGTATGCGTTGACCGGACCGGCGCGGTGACTGGGCTAGCTTTTACGGAAATAAAGAGCCCTCAGGAATGCAGCATTCTGATGTACCGGGACCATGTGGCGGATTTGCTGCTGAGTACAGAGGAGATCTCGGAAGATTACATCCGGAAGTCGAAAGCGCTGCTGATCTCAGGCACCGCACTCGCACAAAGTCCGTCCCGTGAGGCCGTGTTTCTCGCGTTGGAATTTGCCCGCAAGCATAATGTCACTATATTTTTTGATCTGGATTACCGCCCGTACACCTGGAAGTCAGCAGCAGAAACGGCTGTTTATTATAACTTGGCCGCAGAGAAATGCGACTGTATCATCGGGACCCGTGAGGAATTTAATATGATGGAGAGCCTGTACAATGTGACAGGAGCAGACGACAAAGCAACGGCCGATCGTTGGTTCTCGCATCAAGCGAAACTGGTTGTTATCAAGCATGGCGGGAGCGGCTCAATCTCCTACACGGAGGATGGACAAACACACCGGAGCGGTATTTTTCCTGCCAAAGTATTGAAGACGTTTGGAGCTGGAGATTCCTACGCTTCGGCATTCATACACAGCCTGATGCGGGGCGGAAGCGTGAGCGAATCCATGCGCCGCGGCAGCGCGTCGGCATCCATCGTCATCTCCCGCCACAGCTGCTCCGACGCCATGCCAACCTTGGATGAATTGGAAGCGTTTTTATTATCCAATGAGGAAGTCGCCTCAGGATCAGAGTAAGAAGGGATGGGCAGGGACGGCAAAGCCGGAGAACACATAGACACTACAGCTAAGCAGCAAATACATTAGCCGCAACACAATAGTATCAACACATCACAGAGCCGAAGGAGTGGGTAGGATGGAACAGCAAAGCGTGCAAGTTCTGCACAACTATATTGACGGGGAATGGGTAAAAGCGGATACGGAGCAGACGGAGCCGGTGTATGATCCGGCCTCAGGTATGGAGCTGGCTAGAGTTCCGCTGTCAGGCAGAGCTGATGTAGATCGGGCTGTGGCGGCGGCGAAGGCGGCTTTTGCAGGCTGGTCCAAAACGCCGGTTCCACGAAGAGCGCGGATATTGTTCAAATACCAGCAGCTTTTGGTAGAGCATTGGGATGAACTGGCGAAGATTATTACGCAGGAGAATGGAAAAAGCCTTAAAGAGGCTCACGGTGAAGTCCAGCGTGGTATCGAGTGCGTGGAATTCGCTGCCGGTGCGCCGACGCTGATGATGGGCCGGCAGCTGCCGGATATCGCGACAGGCATCGAGTCTGGAATGTACCGCTACCCCATCGGTGTGGTTGGTGGGATTACTCCGTTTAATTTTCCGATGATGGTTCCTTGCTGGATGTTCCCGCTGGCCATTGCCTGTGGAAATACTTTTGTGCTGAAACCTTCCGAACGTACACCGCTGCTGGCAGCGCGTCTTGCAGAACTGCTGGAGGAAGCTGGACTTCCAAAGGGGGTGCTCAATGTGGTTAACGGCGCGCATGATGTTGTAAACGGCCTGCTCGAGCATCCCGATGTCAAAGCGATTTCCTTCGTCGGCTCGCAGCCAGTGGCTGAGTATGTGTATAAGAAGGGAACGGCGCATTTGAAGCGGGTCCAAGCGCTGGCGGGAGCGAAAAATCATTCGATCGTACTAAAGGACGCAAATCTTGAGGCTTCAGCAGCACAGATTGTGAATGCAGCCTTCGGTTCAGCCGGAGAGCGCTGTATGGCTTGCTCCGTGGTAACGGTGCAGGAGGAGGTCGCTGATGAGCTGATCTCGATTTTACTGCGTGAATGTGACCAGATGACTATTGGCAACGGCCTGGACGAGGACACGTTTCTTGGACCGGTCATCCGCCAAAATCATAAGGACAGAACGGTCGCTTATATTGAACAGGGCGTAACTGAGGGCGCGAAGTTGCTCCGGGACGGCCGGAAGGACGCCGCGGTGAAGGGACAGGGTTATTTTATCGGCCCAACGGTGTTTGACGGGGTGACACGAGAAATGAAAATCTGGCAGGAGGAAATCTTTGCGCCCGTCCTGACTGTGATCCGTGTTAAGGATGTAGAAGAGGCGGTTGAAATCGCTAATGCGTCACGTTTTGCCAACGGGGCCTGCATTTTTACGGACAGCGGCGGGAAAGTTCGCTATTTCCGGGAGCATATCGAGGCAGGCATGCTTGGGGTTAATGTTGGCGTACCTGCACCAATGGCTTTCTTCCCTTTCTCCGGGTGGAAAGATTCTTTTTACGGCGATCTTCATGCGAATGGAAGCGACGGGGTTGAATTTTATACACGTAAAAAGGTTGTCACTGCCCGCTGGCAGTAAAAAAAAGGAAGGGGGGGAAACATGTGGATACGATTAGATTAACGACGGCGCAGGCGCTGGTGAAATTTCTGGACCAGCAATATGTCGACTTTGGCGGCGGGCCGGAGCGCTTCGTACACGGCATATTCACAGTATTCGGACATGGCAATGTGCTCGGCTTGGGACAGGCGCTGCAGGAAGCGCCGGGTACATTGAAAGTCTACCAGGGGAGAAATGAGCAGGGGATGGTCCATGTGGCAACCGCGTTCGCCAAGCAGAACCGCAGGCGTCGGATCATGGCCTGCACCGCTTCTGTGGGTCCGGGCTCAGCCAATATGTTGACGGCTGCCGCCACAGCAACGGCGAATCAGATACCGGTTCTTCTGCTGCCCGGTGACACCTTTGCCACCCGTCAACCCGATCCGGTGCTGCAGCAAATGGAGCATACCTACAACCTGTCGATCACGGTTAATGATGCTTTTAAAGCGGTGAGCAAATATTGGGACCGGATCTATCGGCCGGAGCAACTGATGACGGCATTGCTGAACGCGATGCGTGTGTTGACCGATCAAGCCGACACCGGGGCGGTTACGATCGCGATGCCACAGGATGTGCAGGGGGAGGCTTGGGACTACCCGCTTGAGTTCTTCCGCAAGCGTATCCACCGAATCGTTCCCCGTCTTCCCCATCCCGATGAGATCGCCGCGGCGGCTGATCTTATTGCCGGTAAACAGCGGCCTTTGATTGTCTGCGGGGGCGGAGTCCGGTATGCGGATGCCGGAGCAGACTTGCGAACTTTTGCGGAGAGATTCGCCATCCCGTTCGGGGAGACACAAGCCGGAAAAAGTGCGGTGGCAAGCGACTGCGCCTACAACCTAGGCGGCATAGGTGTCACCGGCAATGGCTGCGCCAATGCACTGGCCGCAGAAGCAGATCTGGTAATCGGTGTCGGTACCCGCTTCACAGATTTCACTACAGGCTCGAAGAGTCTGTTCGCGCATCCCGAGGTGGAGTATCTGACGATTAACGCCTCTTCCTATCATGCCGCCAAGTTGGATGCATTGGCCGTGGTCTGTGATGCCGCCGAAGGTTTGAATGCGCTGTCCGCAGCACTGGAGGAGCGAGGTTACCGTTCCGCCTATACCGACGAAATCGTGTCAGCAAGGAAGGAATGGGAAGCGGAAAGAAAACGTCTTTCTGGCGTGGAGTATAACGTGAAGGCGGATGCGGAGCGTTCTTCGGCTTCCTTTGTGCCCGAAATTTCCGGGCATCTCGATGACAAGCTTCCCGAATATGCAGCGAAGCTGAATACTTCTCTGACGCAAACACAGGTACTTGGGATACTCAATGAGTCTCTCCCTAAAGATGCTATCGTCATCGGGGCCGCAGGCAGCCTGCCGGGTGATATGCAGCGGATGTGGAATTCCGCTGTGCCGGATACTTACCATATGGAATACGGCTTTTCGTGTATGGGGTATGAAATCTCCGGCGCACTCGGTGTGAAATTAGCCGAACCGGAACGGGAGGTATACGCCCTAGTAGGTGACGGCAGCTATCAAATGCTGCATTCCGAATTAGTGACGAGCCTTCAGGAGAACAAGAAAATCAACGTCATTTTGTTGGACAATGCGGGCTTCGGCTGTATTAACAATCTGCAGATGGAGCAGGGTCTGGACAGCATGGCTACTGAATTTCGCTACCGCAGCCCAGAGGGCCAACTAAGCGGCGAACTGATGCGCATTGATTATGCAGCCAGTGCCGCCGGCTATGGAGTCAAAACCTTCCGTGCGGCGACACCCGAACAGCTGCGCAGCGCACTCGAGGAAGTCCTGAAGCAGGATCGGTCCACACTGATCGACATCAAGGTACTACCAAAGACAATGACCCATGGCTACGGAGCTTGGTGGAATGTCGGTGTCCCGGAAGTGTCTGGCAGCGAAGCGGTGCAGGCCGCATATGAGCAGAAGCTTGGGAAGTTGGGAAAGGCGCGCAGCTACTGACCCTAAAGGGTCGCCGAAGCAAAACGTACAAATACGCGGCGGACTTGAATCTGTAATATTGTAAAACGGAAGGGGTAGAATCGATGATGTTCAAAGAACATTCGGTCAAGCTGGCGATTGCTCCTATCGCCTGGACCAATGATGATATGCCTGAACTAGGAAGAGATAATACTTTTGAGCAGTGCATTAGCGAAATGGCACTTGCCGGGTTTCAGGGAAGCGAGGTGGGCAACAAATATCCGCGCTCTCCCGATAAGCTGCACCGGGCGCTTGAGCTGCGCGGACTTAAGATAGCCAGCGCTTGGTTTAGCGCGTATCTGACTGTGCGTCCTTACGCGGAGACAGCGCAGGCCTTTTGCGCGCACCGTGATTTTTTACATGAGATGGGGGCCAAAGTGATTGTGGTTTCAGAGCAGGGGCGGAGCATTCAGGGGCAAATCGATACTCCGCTGTTCGCTAATAAGCCAGTATTCACGGAAGCGGAGTGGGCCACGCTTGCTGATGGCCTTGGCGGGCTAGGTCGCCTAGCCGCCGAAAAGGATATGACGCTTGTGTATCACCACCATATGGGAACCGGAGTGCAGACGGGGGGCGAAATTGCCCATCTGATGCAGCTTACCGATCCCGGTGAGGTATCCCTGCTGTTCGATACCGGTCATCTGGCCTTTGCCGGTGAGAATCCCTTGGAGGTGCTGCGCGCCCATTTACCCCGGATTAAGCATGTACATCTGAAGGATATCCGTCCGGAGGTAGTCCAATATGTCAAACAGAATCAACTCAGCTTTCTTCAGGCTGTAAAAGCAGGAGCGTTCACCGTCCCCGGAGATGGCTGCATTGAGTTTGCTGAGATTTTCGCGGAATTGGCAAGATACTCTTATACGGGGTGGTTCGTAGTGGAAGCCGAGCAAGATCCAGCGCTTGCAGATCCATTGGAATATGCGATCAAGGCGCGCCGTTATATCAGGGAAACCAGTGGTTTGTAAGCCGTGAGGGCAATCAATCGCCGCTTGGCTGCGGCTATGCTCTGGGTATGCGGGGTTGTATAGCTGCGGCTGTACACACCCCGCTTTTTCATGTTTCGAGGGATGGCTAGGCCAGGTTATGTAGTAGAATCAGCCCAAGGAAAAGAGCTTTGAGATTGCCATTTATAGGCTTCGTTGACCGAGTCCGTACCGCATGTGCTATAATGGCAGAAATTCGGGCGGAAGGAACGTCCGTAAAAGGCGGAGCCAAATTTTTCTATAGGCTGCGCGTACATCAGAGGCCGAACCGCGCCTGATATCCTAACGGTTGTATGGAGGGGGTTGTCTATTGTTCCGTACCTGGTATCACCGATTGCTGCTATCCTATTTTCCAATTTTTTTACTTACCGTAACGATACTGATCTTTGCCTCCTTTGTGTTTATTAATGATATTTCAAGATCGGAAACCAAGAAAGCGGATCGCATCTCCGCCAGCTATCTCATGGATAATGTAGACCGGACAATCAAGGAAATCGAATTGTCGGTGCTAGAGGCTGCCGATCATAGCGATGCTTATAAGCTGTATTTCAACAATCAAAATGAAATGGACCCGGTTGCCATTTATGCGGTTGCCCAGAACCTACGTAGTCTGATCCGTGAATCGCCCTACATTCACTCCATTTATTTATATGACAAGAAAAATGAAAGCGTTTTAACAGAAACTGGATTAAAGGATCTTTCAGGATTTGTAGATGAAGGCTGGATTGGCCGTATAAACTCCGGTTCTTTGCCGGCAGGCTGGCAGCCCGTTAGGGAATACAAAGATCAGTTCATTGAGCGCACGTCTGTGCGTGTGCTTACTATTAACAAAGGTATGCCTTTGCCCTTCGGCTCCGAGGGAGTGCTCGTTATCAATATTAAAATGAGCGGAATTGAACAGATCGTCGACAGTATGGTTAACGAACAACTGTCCTTCCTGACCCTTCTTGGCAGCGATGGACAGGTTGTGTATCAGGCGCACTCGGACAGAGTGGGTGCCAAGAATGGAAAGCAGTTGAACACCCTGTATCTGGAAAGGCTTGGCTGGACTTTTTCAAGCGGAATCAAGACGGGAAATCTGTTCAGCTGGGTGTCCGTAATTTCTTATCTCTGGGTAGCCATTGCTCTTGGAACGGTTGTGTGTGCGATTCTTTACCTGGTCTATGTTACCCGGCGCAACTATAAACCGATTCAGGTGATTATGAACCGGATTGAAGGCCATCAAATCCGGACGATGGACCAATCCACCGACAAATCGGACGAAATGATGCTCATTGACGGGGTGCTGGAAGATCTGATCAACCATATGACGGATTATGACAAGAAGAGCAGGGAAAATCTGCTGCTGCAACGAAGCAAGCTGTTCACTGATCTGTTGCACAGCGACCGGCTGGATAATGTAGTCCAGCGGATGGAGGAATTGTCGCCGCTATCCGGTGCTCACTCCACATCCCGCTTTACGGTTGTGCTTAGCGAAATCAACCGCTACGAGAAGGTTTTTCAGGATCGGTACACCCGGGGAGATCAGAACACGCTCAAATTTGCTCTGATGAATGTCTTTCAAGAATTGGCGCGCAGTGCGGAATTGCAGGGCTGGGCGGAGTGGATTGGGACCGATCGGGCCGCGATTCTCTTCCTAACCACTGGAAGCGACGAAGAGATGACGGAAAAAATACGCATATTCGCCGAGGACTGCCGCTCATGGGTAGAGCAGAATTTGCGTATCTCCCTTAGCTTCGGTATCGGCCCACCTACGGTTGGTCCGGGGACAATTCGGAATTCTTATGCGGCCGCGGAGAATGTGATGCAGCACAAGCTCTTGATGGGTGAAGACGTAGCTTTGGCAGAATGCGGGGAAGCGCGTCAGCCGCTGCTTGAAACGTACAAGTATTTACAAATGATTGCCGAGTTTGTTAAGCAGTTCCGTATGTCGAGCGGGCAATGGCGTGAGCGGTTAGATGGGATTTTCGATGCGTTTGAACAGGATTATTTGCCAGATGACGATATTCGCTCTCTAATTCAGGCCATGCTGCAAATGCTGAGCCGTGAAGTGGCCCTGATGTCAGAGCAACTACAGGACGAACTGTCGACGGAGAATACTTCGATACGGTTGAAGCTGCTGGAGGAGGCAGAATCTATAGATGAAGTGAAGGGTATTCTGTTTGAATATTTGACCGATGTATTCCGTACCTATGTCGCTGTCAGCGAGACCAAAAGCTATCGGGCGATGGTAACCGAGATGAAGAACTATATTGAGGAAAACTTTGCCAATCCCGATCTTTCCCTAAAGCATTTAAGCGACCGGTTTCAGGTATCCGGCAAATATGCCAGCTATCTTTTCAAAACGGAGTTTAAAATGAAATTTGTTGATTTCCTTACAGAGCTGCGGATGAAGGAAGCCGAAAAGCTGCTATTGGAGACGGAATATTCGCAGCAGGATATCGCGCTCCTGGTGGGTTACGCAAATTCTATTACGTTCGGAAGGGTATTTAAACGAATCGCAGGAATTACGCCCGGCGATTACCGCTCTTTAAAGCGCGGCCGCGGGGCCTCGAGAATTTAAGGCTTATGCTTTTATCATTGGGACAGAACGTGAACAATTGCTCTTCTTCATGGTTGTTATTCTTGTTCTATTGGAACCGCATTCCTGCTCGCAAACCTCCGTCAGGAGTGCGAAAACATGGATGCGGTCTTTATTTTCGCGCTTTTGAAAGCGGTTTATTCTACGAAAATGGTTGTATGGATAAACAGGAAGTCCGAAATGGGGGAAAGGGAGTACCCGAAACAGGTTTATTGTCAAACTGCCGACATCCATGAAATACTGTGGGCATCCCAGAACAACAAGCGGCCAAGCAGCTAAGTGGTCAGCAAGCATTACTTAATCGGGATGACGCTTAGGGTAGAACAGTTTTGAAGTTGGGGGAATCATAAAGTCACCATTAAAGCCCAAAAAGGCGAAGGAGATGGAAAAATGACAGTGAACGTACACCAAGGAGTTCTGAAGAAGGCAATGGGGATCGGATTGACCGCAGTAATGGGAATTTCCCTGCTAGCCGGCTGTTCCTCCGATACTAAAAACAACACGGCAAACGGTAATTCAGCAGCAGAAGGGGAAAAAAGCACCGAGCGCGTTACGCTTAAGGTAGAGGTATTTGACCGCGGAAACAGCCCGGCGCCTCATACCATTACTAACAACTATTTGACTAAATTGGTACAGGAACGGTTCGGTGATCCAAATAACATTGATGTTGAATTTGTACCTATTCAACGCTCTGAGGAAGTTACGAAGCTGAACGTTTTGATGGCGAGTAATACTGATGTGCCCGATATCGTATTTACGTATGATTCCAGTTTGTTTTACCGCTACGCTCAGCAGGGCGGCCTGACCGATGTCGGAGCACTGCTTGATGAATTTGGTCCGAACCTGAAGAAATTTATTGGCGATGAAACACTGGCGTTCGGCCAGCTTGAAGGCAAGCAGTACTCGATCCCCGGCAAACGGGCGATTACAGGCCGCTACAGCTCTTATATCCGTCAGGATTGGCTGGATAAACTGGGGTTGCCTATGCCAACGACGACTGATGAGCTATACACAACTTTGAAAGCGTTTAAAGATAAGGATCCGGGGGGTCTTGGCAGTAAAAATATCCCGATGGGTATGGCGCTGGCTCCGGCTCAGTACGAAACACTGATTTATTCCTTTATGAAGCCGATCAGCGGCGATCTCACCTACAGTCAGCGGTATGAGCTACCGCTTCACGAGGGCTTTAAGGATTCATTACAATTCCTCAATAAGCTCTACAACGAAGGGCTGGTCAGCAAGGATTTCAGTCTGGACGCAGATAAAACCCAACTGGGCAAGGATATCCAGAACGGCAATGTAGGCTACTGGTCGGAGGATGTGGATGTCCTGTTCTATGCCGACGGCACCCTGGATAATCTCTACAAAAATGTGGAGGGCAGCAAGGTGACTCCGGTAGACGTTTTAACCAACTCTAACGTTGACAACAAGCATATTAAATCCCGTTATGCCTCCAACGGTATGTACATCATGATTCCGAAAAGCAGCAAACGCGCCGCAGAAGCGGTTAAGTATCTGGACTGGATGGCCTCCGGTAACAATTTGATTGATATGTACAGCGGAGTTGAAGGGGAGAACTATGATCTGGTCGATGGCATTCCAGTCGTCAAAGCGGAAGTCTCCCAGGAGTTTGCTGACCGTCTGTTCAACGCCGGTGACATGTCCATCATCTCCAACGGCAAAAATATAGGTGATCAGGCTACTAACGAAAAAGCATGGGTAATGGGCTTCCCGGAACGCAATCAGGAAATGCTGAAGCAATCTATCGCTATCGCTAACACCGACACGGTCGGTCCGCTGGTCTTCGGCAAGCCGATTGAAGCGGAATCCCAATACGGCACTACACTCAAAGATAAGCTTGACGTGATTATTGTAAAAACGGCAATGGTTAAACCTGAAGAATTTGAAGCGGTTTACGAACAGGAAATGAAGGATTTTATGTCATTGGGCGGAGCCAAGCTGAAAGAAGAACTGGAGCTGGCAATTAAAGAACTTCCGGCTCAATAAACAAATATAAAGTGAAAACCGGGGGGAGAAGGTGGGATTGCCTCTCCGCCCGGTTTTTCTCTTAGGAGGAAACCGACTTGAGCAAAGCGACATACTTTAGACGGTATTGGCAATTATACGCACTGCTTTCACTGCCTATTATTTATTTCCTGATCTTCCGTTACGGTCCGATGTATGGTGTGCAGATTGCCTTTAAGGATTTCAATTTGTTTCAGGGGATTGCAGGCAGTGAGTGGATCGGCTTCGACGCCTTCCGCGAGGTTTTTGGAATGAGGGAGTTCTACAGCACCCTGCGCAATACCTTTATGTTGAATTTTCTGGATTTGCTCGTCTCTTTCCCAGCCCCGATCATATTAGCAATTATGCTGTATGAAATCCGGTCGGTATGGTTCAAAAAAATATCGCAGACCATTTTATATATCCCCCACTTTATTTCCTGGGTGATCATCGGGGGGATCGTCTATCAATTGTTCGGCAACCAATCCGGTATGATAAACGGTGTGCTGGAGAATCTGGGCCTTACGCCCATCCCGTTTCTAACCGAAAAAAACCCGTGGCTGATCACTTATCTGTTCACAGGCGTCTGGCAAAGTGCGGGTTGGGGGACTATCCTGTACCTGGCAGCGTTAACTGGTGTCAACAGGGAGCTGTTTGAAGCTGCCGAAGTAGATGGAGCAACAAGGTTGAAGAAAATCCGCTATATTACGCTTCCCAGCATAAGACCAACCATCGTGACACTGCTTATCCTCAATCTTGGGAAAATGGTGAGCATCGGCTTTGATCGTCCTTACATTATCGGTAATACTGCTGTGCGTGAGTATTCTGATGTGCTCAGCACCTTTGTGTATCGGGTTGGTCTGGAATCCGGCCAATATACACTCGCTACTGTAGTCGGATTGTTCCAAGCTGTGGTGGGATTGGTGTTCATTCTCGGCTCCAACTATATTTCGAAAAAAGCGACCGGAGACGGTATTTTATAAAGGAAGAAGGAGGCGGAGTGCTATGAGTGAACGTACCTCAAACCGGATATTCGATATCGTTGTAATTACTTTTGTAGCCTTGTTCGTTTTGTTCTGTCTGGCTCCGTTTTTACATGTGATTGCCGTGTCACTCAGTTCCAACCGGGCAATCACTTCCGGAGAAGTAACGATTTTTCCTATTGAAGTAAACTTTAATGCGTACATTAACGTTTTTTCCGACAATGCGATGATACGCTCTCTCATCTTCACGGTTATTCTGACGGTTGCCACAACGGTGCTATGCATGCTCTTCACGATCGCAGCAGCATACCCGCTGACCAAAACAAATCTGAAAGGCCGCAAATTTTTTATGTATCTGATCATTATCACCATGTTCTTCAGCGGCGGTATTATCCCTGAGTATTTGTTGATCCGCGATTTGCATATGCTCGATTCAATCTGGGCGCTTATCCTGCCCGGCTTGGTCAGCCCTTTTAACTTGATTATTCTTATTTCCTTTTTCAACAACATTCCGCCCAGCCTGGAGGAATCGGCTGAAATCGATGGCAGCTCCCATTTCTACACACTGATGAAAATTGTACTGCCGCTGTCCATGCCAGTTATGGCAACGGTGGCTCTCTTCTACGCAGTGGGACGGTGGAACGGCTTCCAAGATTCCCTGATGTATATCAACAATCCGGATTTGTATCCGCTCCAGCTTAAGCTGTTCCAAATGGTGCAGAACAATATGGTCTCTGAACTGACCCAGATGGAAGGTGCCAATCGGACTATGCTGACACCGGAGAGTCTAAAAGCAGCTACCGTTGTCTTTGCTACCGTACCGATTCTTGCCGTATATCCATGGCTGCAGAAGTATTTTGTCAGCGGCGTTATGCTTGGTGCGGTCAAAGGCTGAATCGTTAGGTGTAAAGAAAGGAGGAACCTTTTTGGAGGACAAAGGCATATTCTCGTTCTCAACTTGCTGGAATATTAAGCGCCATACGGCCGGTAACGGGATGCTGCAGGAAATCCGCGATCTTGGCTTTCGGCGGGTGGAACTGAACTATAATGTGACTCAAGCAATGCTGACTACCATTGAGCCGATGATTGAGCGGGGTGAGATGGGTATCTCCAGTGTCCACAACACATTCCCGTATATTCAAGACCCCGATTATGGCACCGATTCCGTGCTACTTGGTTTTGAGGATAAGGAGAAGCGGCAGCGGGCCATTGAACTGCTTGTCCGATCGGCCGAATACGCCCAGCGTTACGGCGGCGAAGCCGTTGTTGTGCATCCCGGGGAAGTCCCTTTTCCGAATGATATCGATAAAGAGCTTGGGCAGATCTATAACGGGGAAGGCAGAGATTCGGAAGCTTATCGCAGCAAATGGGCGGAACTGCTGGAGCGGCGGGTATCATACAGCGCCGGCTATGTGCAGAGAATTATCGAAAGCCTGGATGAAGTATGCAACCGGGCGCTTTCCAAGGGCCTAACCGTTCGTTTTGGCATCGAAACACGCTCCAAGCCGCAGCAGATTCCGACGCTCGCGGAAGCCAAAAGAATTATAAGGGCGCTAAAAGGAGCGCCTGTGGGCATATGGTATGATACCGGTCATGCCATTATGATGGACCGTCTGGGTCTGTACGACAGTGTGGGAGAAATGGAAGGACTGATGGATGATATTGTGGGCGTCCATATTCATGAGACCATTGGCCTCTCCGACCACTGGTGCCCCTATGTGAACAGCAAGAATATGGATTTCTATGATGCTTATCTCCCGATGATTAAACGGGCGAAGGTTAAGGTGTATGAGCTGAAGGCAGCCTGCCAGCCGGAAGAAATTGATGAAAGTCACCGTCTGCTTACGGCTAAGCTGGCGCGTAGAGGGCAGACAAATGCTAAGTGATGAAGACCGCAGACTAGCGGCTAAGTATGCCCCGCGCTTATTTTTCGATCAGAACGAACCGTTCTATCCGGTGCGCTTCGGCATAACGGTGCTGCGGCAGGACGAGGAATCTCAATCCTTCCCGCGTCGTCTGGCAGTTAACCGTCCGGATGTGGAGGCCGTTGTGGAATACGCTATTTATTACGATTATGATATTCAGCACTTATATGATCTGGAGCATGTGTGGGTTTACATCGGTAAGAACGGGGAGGTAGTGGATGCCGAAGCCAGTTTTCACGGGAAATACATGAAGGCGCTGGTGTGCGGCTGCAGCAATCTAAGCGGAACGCGGGTTGGTTTATATGTCCAGCCCGGCAAGCATGCCCTCTCCCCGATCCGCGAAATCTTTGAGCTGCTGCCAGGATTTACATCCTGTACACAGGAAGAGGCAGGGGCAGACGGTCTGATATACGGCCACTTCTTCCGCGGCATTCTGGCGACCGATGAAGAAACGGATCGTCGGGTCCGCCGTTATCTGCAAACATACCGCTTCATTCCTTCTCTGTCCTATGGGAGTTGGGAATATGCGGACCGCGAGGATATGTTCGTTTCCTGGAATGAGCTGTTTGCGGAAATTCCCGGACGTATCCGGAAAGAGCTGGAAAAGCTGTAGACACTCCGTTAATGCAAGGTCTGGAGCAGAATGTTAATTGGGAGGGAGTTACAATGTACAAGCAACTGGTGGAGAGTAATGACAAAGCGGTGGAGGAAAGACTGCCCCGGCAGGTGCTCGACCCGATGAGCCGCTATTATGGAGGGACGATTGATCCGGGGACTGGCGTTGCCTGGGTCAACCACACGACTGGGACGCCGACCGACATGTGTTATTGGGGAGCGGCTCTAGTCAACCCGGATTCTGCGTATTACCTTGATGAACAACTGCTGGCGCGGCTGCTGCTGGCAACAGAGTTTGTGCTGCGTGCACAACATGAGGATGGCTCTATCTCTCCCGGATGGACCAACTATCATTCTCCGCCAGATACGGCCTTTGTTATCGTCGGCTACGCCCAGCTCTATCAATTGCTGGCGAAGCAAGAGTGGGTGCCGTTGCAACCGGTGCTGGACAATATGCTTCTGTTTCTTAAGCGAACCATTCCCGTCATGCTGACAGGGGGGGGCCACACCCCAAATCACCGCTGGGTGCTGTGTGCAGCACTTGGATTTTTGCATGAGCTATTCGGACTGCAAGAGGCCGTTCAGCGGGCGGATCAGTGGCTGGCGGAAGGTATGGATATTACACCGGATGGGGAATGGACAGAGCGCAGCAATGGTATTTATAGCGCAGTCAGCGATATCATGCTGATTCATGCTGCCCGTCTGCTGGATCGGCCGCAGTTGCTGGAGCCGGTTCGTCTGAATTTACACATGATGGTCTATTTGGTTCACCCTACGGGTGAGGTCGTGACTGATTATTCTGGACGGCAGGATCTCGGAAGCTTTCACGACCTGTCTCCGTATTATTTGCCGTATGCTATTCTGGCTCGTTCCGACAAGGATGCTCTGTTTGCGGGCATGGCTGAATGGGCCGGCAGAGCGCTCACCGATCCGGGCGTCTGTTCAGTCAACGTGCTTGTACGTATGCTGCTTGAGCCGGAGCTTCAGCAACCGGTAGAGCCGATGGCGGCTCTTCCCGTTAAATATGAGAAAATGTTGAACGGCGATTTTTTACGGCACAGCTATCTGCAGAATATGGAGGCCTCCGGTCATCAGGGGCGGATCTACCACAGCCGGCTGCATACCGATTTCGGAGCGCCTGTGGCTCGTTACCGGGATGGAGACACCAGCGTGACGTTAATCACGGAGACGCCGTCTTTTTTTGCACTCCGTCACGGTGCCGTGAGGCTGCTGGCTGTGCAATTGGCTTCTTACTTTTACCCGGGATATGTGCCGATGCAGGAAATGACCAAGCTGCCTGCCGGATACCGTTTGGCAGGAGAGCAAAAGAAAGGTTATTACGGTCCAGTTGAAGGAGAACAGCTTCCGCAAACCGCCGGGACGTCGGTAAGCCCTTGGTATTTGCTGCCGCACCACAGCCGCCCTCTTACGCATGAACAGACCTTCCGTGTAGAAGCGGAGGTTCAGCGCACGGACAAGGGCTGGACACTCCAACTGAAGGGTGATGAGCCGGGGGAAATCATGACCCAGCTTTCCTTTGTTTTTGGACAGGAAGGGAGCTTCACCTCGGGAGAGCTCCAGGCTGTTGGAGAGGACTGTTATCTCTGGAGCGGAGGTAATCTCCGCTACATATGCGGCGAGGACTGGATCGAACTGACAGGCGGCGAGCTTGGCCATCTGGCGGTTACGGTGCGCGAGGCGAAGCTGCAGGGTAACTGCAAAGCGGTGCTGGTCAACTGTATGACCCCATTCGATAAGACGTTTACCATCACCCTATCTCCATCCATGATAGGGGAGTAAGCTTTGTTTCGTATCTTATTGACCAACCCGTCAGTATACGGACAGAGAAGACCCTATTTAAATAGCGGCTATACAGTCCGCACAGGGGTGAGAAGTTAGACCCACCCCTACAGAAATGAGAAAAAAGATCGCAGAAGACCACTGCGCTTTCTAGGCGGAACCTGAAGCTTGCCGGCGGCAACCAGATGAATCTCTTCATTGGATAAATGAGTTCTGCTGTTGGGCTTCTGAATGGTTTCTAAGGATGCAGCTAATTGTTGGATCATTTGGCGTAAGTCCTCGAGTTCTTCACGTTGTTGCAGCAGCTGTATAGAGACTACTTCATCGGCTTTATGATTAAGTGAGCGTTCGATATGATCCATGCGGGAAACCATGTCTTCTATAGAATTATCATTAGTGTGCAGGGAGGGCTTATTTTGCAGGGGCTCTTGTGGCAGTTTGTTAGTCGTGAGATTTATGCCATCCAACGTCTCCCCGTGTTCGATTCGGTCTTTAATATGAGTGAGCAGGTTGATTTCCTGTTCTGAGAATATATAGTGACCGAACCGGTCTTTTTTGAAGTAACTTGGAAAATGGGTGACCCAACGTTTAATAGTAGTTTGGCTAACAGAAAGGCGATCTGCGGCATCCTTCGTTTTCAAAATCTCCATTGTTGTGTGACTCCTCCACTTCAGTTGTGTTTTTATTAAGGATTCGCTGTAATTAAGCGGCTCCCTGCACGGTCGACAAAGGAAGTGCTGATACGATAAACAAAGTGTTATTACGAGTAATCTTGCGCTTTAGGAAATTTGCCAAAGTAAGAAGAAACGAATTCGTCGTCTTTATGGACGACGAACGTTTCTCGTAAAAATAGAAGGATAATTTATATTGTGGAACATATAGATTCTTATATTTTAAAAAAAGAGCCATCCCGTTAGGAATGGCTCTTTTAACTGTTGTTCGCATTAATTTATGCTTTGTGCAACTAAACCCCCCTTATATTGAATGAGTGGTGCTAGCCATACCATGCCTGTCCCCCGATATACATTGACCAATCCTTCACCAGATGCCGCAGATCCCATTCGGGTTTTTCCGGATTTCTCGACAGTGAAGTCTAGTGAATTGGACCACATTAGCGCAAAGTTCCCATCGACCTTCAACACATCATTCTGCAACTCGATTACGACAGCTTCTTCGCTAGGAATGGGTGCTTCCAGCGCTAGAATACCTTTTCCTTTAGCACTTAGATTAAAAAGACCCTCTCCACCGAGTGCGGCAGAAGATAGGCTCTTACGAGCAGCGATAGCAATATCCAGCGTTGTCTCGCAAGCTAAGAACATTCCATCGTCAATGACAATATGATCGTTGTCGACATCAATTAACCATAAATATTTATAGGTAGTTTCCAGCAGAATCGTACCTGTACCTTTGTAGAGTGGTTTAATTGCACTGGTACCGGTCACTGCACTGGATACTAAATTTCTCATCAAACCTCCAACACCTTTAACACCTGAGGTCATTTCAATATTACCAACCATATATTGCATAGCCCCTGCACTCAGCATAACTTCACTGTTGTTCAGTTCAACCATAAGCTGCTTATTTCGCATGTTACTCTTGGTCATGAAGAAATTGGATTGTGCTTCTAAGAATGTGGTGTTGCTCAAATCCTCCTTATACTCGATCACCGTAAATCCACCAAGCTGTTCCTTAATTACAACATTGTTGTTGTCCTTTAGATTATTAATTGTAAAAGTCATCTTGTTTCTCCCCTCCAGTAGCAGTTATTATTGTAAAAATTTGCAGGCATTCCTATAGAGCATAGGTATTCGACAAAAGAAGTCGGGATCCTTGCATTTATTATTTTTACAAGATTCTTTGTGCAAGGGTCCAGTTCCGAACCGGACTTTAGGCTGGTTCCATAAATGTAAGTTGATGGTATAATCCTTTTGTACTTTTTTACCAGAAAATTAAAAATTGTGCTAATGAGGAGCGATGAAATGAATATGAAAAAAGCGGTTGCCTGTATGCTCGCAATGACCTTAGTGCTGGGAATACCGGCAGTTGAATTTGCAGGTGCTGGAGTAGCGAAAGCAGCGGAAGCAGCAACTCCATCCGTCAATTCTCAAGAGATGGGAACATTCTTGGATCGATTTTTTTCAGGTAACGCGGTTAAGAACCATGCGGACGCTATCGCTGTTTCAGTCGTGAAAGACGGAAGTGTGTTGGCAGAGAAAGGATACGGCGTAACTGATAGGGTGACCAAAAAGGGAGTTGATACAAAAAATACGACATTTCGTGTTGGTTCTGTCTCCAAAGTCTTTACGGTTATTGGACTCATGCAATTAGTTGATCAAGGCAAGGTTTCGCTAAGTGACAATATAGAGAAGTATCTCGGAGGTTACAAGCTGAACAATCCGTTCAATAAGCCAGTGACAGTTGAAATGCTTCTTACGCATTCCACGGGATTCGAAGTCCGGGATCCAACGGAGGCTAACATATTATTTGATACAACCCAGAAGCCAGTTACGCTAAAAGAATCGATTTTTTCAAATTTTCCACCTGTTGTCAGGGAACCGGGAACCTCGTATATGTACGACAACTTTGCATCAGAACTTGTGGGATATATCGTTCAAGAAGTGAGTGGAGAACCCTTTAATGATTACATGATTAAGCATGTGTTCGCACCACTTGGGATGACATCCAGCGGATTTGATATGTCGAAGGAGCTAGTTGACAGGTTGCCGACTGACTACGATATATCCGGCAACAAGCAGCTAGATTATATCCTATCTCCGGAAGTCCTTCCGGAAGGCAGCATGATCACGACCGCTGAGGACATGTCCCGATTTATGATTGCTTTCTTACAAGATGCCAAGGCTCCGGACGGCAAAGCCATTCTGTCGAAGGCTTCGTTAGAAGCCATGGAGACTTACCACTTATCGATTAATTCCGATGTGCCCGATATGACCTATGGATTCGAAGCGCCCATGCTGACTGGTTCGAACGGACGACATATCATAGCGAAGGGTGGGAGTATTCCGGGCTTTGAATCGTACCTGTTTATGATTCCGGATCAGAACATTGGAGTGTTTGTTTCCGCAAGTTCGGAATCAGAATTAAGTATCACACTGTTCAGCGAGTTTATGAATCAATTCTATCCTGGCAAATCTAAGTTCGGAGATTCTGAATTCAAGGCTAAATCCGGGTTAGAGTTAAAGAAATTTGAAGGAATCTATACAGATCTACGTATTTCGAAGATGTTAACATCCATTCAGGCCAACGAGGACGGAACTCTTACGAGTAGCAACAACGCCGGTGTGCGAATGAAGCTGAAGCAGGTGGGTGAGTTGCTGTTCGTTGATGAAGCCGGTAATCCGATGGCATTTAAGGCTGACGATAAAGGAGACATCGCCTATATCAAATATAGTAATCCTGGCAGCTATGCAGCAAAGATACCGCCAGCACAAGGGTTTGTTGATGTGCCCAAAGACCATCCTTATGCACGCTACATATATGGTCTGGAGTCTTTAGGGATAATTGCTGGAGATCTAAACAAGCCGTTTGGCGTGGAAGAGAAGGTGACGAGAGAGGCGTTTGTTCACGAGATTATACATCAATTCGCTGTTCCGCCTTCAAGCAGTAACCCTATTTTTAAAGACGTTGGTGATTCTCCATATAAAGCTGAGATTCAGGTTGCATACGAGATGGGATTATTGTCAGGTACGGGTATTGGAAGATTTGAACCCAATCGCTTCATCAAGCGGGAGGAAGCGGCTGTATTTGTTATGAAGTTACTCAAGTTTTCAGGATATCAGAATAAGGAGAGCAAGACTACACTGGCAGCGGGAACTTCAAAATGGGCAGAGGAATCAGTCAAAGGTTTGATCGATCTGAAAATACATGGTCCGGAAGTTACCGTAACCGATGGTACCGTCAACTACAATTCAAAAATTGAGTTAAATAAACAGGAGTTGGCAGCCATTATGTACTTACTATTACTTCCTGAAAAGTCACTGCTACAATAGAGGTACTTCCAGTCTGATAGGAATAAGGAGATCTCCCGATCATCATGATAAGGGGGATCTCCTTTTTTTTATGCAAAGTTTCTGCCACTTCATAAGCCAATCATACTGTTCATCGAAAAATTCTTTCGACACAGATTGCAAACCTTGACATCGCACTATTCTTGAGATGATTTGAAAATGCCTTATCGCAATAAAATCGAAAATTGCAAAAGACTCATTATCGCTCAGTGTACGCACTTTACTATATCCCGAAGAAAAGCGTTCGTACAAACGCATGGTTTTATCATACATCGATTCATGTAAGTGATTAAAGTTGGTATCGTCACACATGTATGCAACATCCATACTCGGATAATCACCTGAAGAGTCGTCAAAATCAAAGAGTACATACTCTCCGCTTTGGCTTCTGATCATATTTCCCGTGTGAAGGTCACCGTGACAAAAGCTTCTGGGAAGTTTTGTTATGCGTTCCCATAATTCATTGCCATACTCTACGAGGGCAAGGGTTTTTCCTGAATGAAAATCCAATTCTCGCATAATAGAGATATAATCGTCGATGTAATCCGTTTTCGTTCTGTGGATAAGCTTATGAGGATATATTTCCATTAAATTATGAAGTTCCCCGAGCTGTTTTCCAATGCTTTCTGCCTCGATCTTACCGTCCGGCATGGCTCCTTCAACATAATTGTATAAAATTCCTGCACAGCAATCATCATGATAACCGAGAATGATATGGCTCTCATTTTGGGTGGTCCGAACAACAGAAACCGCTGGATATGAATTTTCTTTTAAATAATCAAGGATGCGGACGGTCTGCAATGCATCGTTCGTTTTAAAGCTGCGGTATTTTTTGAACACGTACCTTTTATCCCGACTCTGTAAAAAATAAACCTTACCGATCATATCCCGATGAAGTTCGATATGCTCAATATTAATTTGATATGAGCGGTTGATATCATTGATAAGATTATTATATTCCATATATTGTGTTCCCCTTTTCGGCGTATCAGATATTGAGCATATGCACACCAAATATTAAGTTATATTCATTATCCCATTTGATGTTAATTACTGTATAGTTAAAGGTCACAAAATATATGCATTTAGGTCTCTTTGATTAAATTCGTTAATTGTAGGTCATTCTATGTCTATCACTTGCCATTACGATGTTTCTCATTTGATCTTCTATTAATCTCGTTTTCCTTAGTGCATATGCACAATAATATTCATTGGAATATCAATTGTTAAAAGTTGAGGCTCCAAATATAATGAAAACGTATTCAACGCGCAGCGAATAAGTTTTAGGACAACTAGAAAGGGGTCACCATTTAAAAGCAGATCAATAACACTTGATATTGTGAAAAATTCTACAAATTAAAAAAGTTCAAAATCATCCTGAGGAGGATTTGAGATGGCAGCAGCATTAGATATTAGCTGGATTGGCGCTTTAGCCGGACTGGCACTGGCAATTATATTGATTTTGTTTAAACTAGCACCCACTTATGCACTGATTCTGGGAGCAATTGTCGGAGGATTTATTGGTGGGGCAAATTTTTCAGAGGTAATTAAAATCTTGATTTCTGGAACACAAAGTGTTCAAGGTACAGTTATTCGTATTATCGCTGCAGGTGTTTTCGCTGGCGTGATGATGGAATCTGGATCAGCGGGAACCATTGCGAAAGTTATTGTTGATAAACTTGGTGGAACGAAAGCTATGTTGTCGCTAGCCTTAGCTACCATGATTATCACAGCGGTAGGTGTATTCATTCCAGTTGCTGTATTGATTGTTGCACCCATCGCGTTGTCTGTCGGCCACAAAATGGGATATTCCAAGATTGCCTTGCTAGTAGCTTTATCTGGCGGAGGAAAAGCGGGTAACATTATCTCGCCTAACCCGAATACGATCGCAGCAGCAGGTGGATTCGAACTCGATGTTAACCAAGTAATGCTTGGCGGATTAGTTCCTGCTCTTTTTGGACTAGCTGTGGCGGTTATTATCGCATCCTTAATTAAGTATAAAGGCACCAAAGTAACAGATGCTGAGGCCGCCGAATTGGAAAAGGCCAGTTCTGCGAATCTTCCGCCTTTATCTAAAGCTCTAGTAGCTCCGATCATTGCTATTGTTCTACTGATGATTAGTCCGATTGGTGCGATGTTAGGCATTGATTTCCTTGAAGCTTTAAAAATTGACTCCTTATTCATCCTGCCATTTGCCGGTATAGTGGGCTCCTTGGCACTAGGTAAGACAAAACAAATATTGGATTATTGCACGGCGGGTTTAAATCGAATGACACCGACAATTTTGATCATCATTGGTGCAGGTGCCATTGGCGGATTGATTACTGCATCAACCCTGCCTACAGAAGTTGTTGCTCTTGTGCAAACCTCGGGTATTTCCGGAATGTTCCTTGCACCCATAGCAGGCGTGTTAATGGCAGCAGCAACAGCTTCCACTTCAACAGGTGTCATTTTGGCAACAGGTTCATTCTCAAATGCGATATTAAATACAGGTGTAGCACCTCTATCGGCTGCAGTGATGACCCATACGGGGGCTACGGTAATCGACCACTTGCCACATGGAACGTACTTCCACGTTACACGTAATGCCATGGGCATGAGCATGAAAGATAGAATGAAGGTTGTAATGTTTGAAAGTATGGTCGGTATAACGATGTCTATTGTAGCAATAGTACTTTACGGAATTATCTTATAAAAGGAATGGAGAATAATTCATGGGGAAAATATTTCTGCTCGCACCTGATTCATTTAAAGAAAGCATGACAGCAAAGGAAGTATGCGAAGCCATGGAAATTGGCATAAAAAGAGCTATTCCAGACGCGGAATGCATTCATGTACCTATGGCTGATGGAGGAGAAGGAACCGTCCAGTCATTGGTGGATGCAACAGGGGGTATCTTGATAGAAAAAGAAGTGACCGGGCCTCTTGGTACTCCGGTTCTCGCCCATTATGGGATTTTGGGAGACGGCAAAACAGGCGTGATTGAAATGGCATCGGCCAGTGGGATTCACCATGTTACGAAAGAAACTAAAAACCCTTTAATTACGACCACTTTAGGGACAGGTGAATTAATCAAGGATTGTATTGAAAAGGGCATTACGGATATCATTCTAGGGATTGGCGGAAGTGCTACCAATGATGGTGGGACTGGAATGGCAAAAGCACTGGGATACAAATTCCTGGACAAACACGGGGATGAACTGCGGCTGGGCGGTGGGTTCCTAGGTGTGTTGGATAAAATCGATTCTACGGATGTACTTCCACAATTAAAAAATATTAATATTTTGGTAGCATCGGATGTAACTAATCCATTGTGCGGAGAACGGGGCGCATCTGTTGTTTTTGGTCCGCAAAAGGGTGCTACTCCCGAGATGGTTACACTTTTGGATGATAATTTAAGACACTATAGTAATGTTGTAAAACAGCAGCTAGGCATCGAAATTCTCAATGTTCCTGGTGCAGGTGGGGCAGGTGGCCTTGGGGCTGGACTGATTGCTTTCACTAACTCCTCTATGAAAAAGGGAATTGAAATTGTTATCGAATATACAGGTTTGAAAGAAAAACTGAAGAAGGCGGATTACTGCTTTACAGGAGAAGGGGGCATCGATTTTCAGACGAAATTTGGCAAAGCGCCTTTCGGAGTTGCTCAGGCAGCTAAAGAGGTTAACAGCAGCATGAAGGTGATTGCCTTGGCAGGATATGTGGGCAAAGATATAGAGACCTTGTACGATGAAGGTTTTGATGCCATATTTGGAATTGTTCCTGGAGCTGCAGATATTGAGACCTTACTGGCGCAAGGTAAGGAAAACGTTGCCCGTACATCTGAAAGCATTGCTAGATTGTTAAAATAAGATTTGACGAGGATGTCCCAAAAGTCATAGGGGCATCCTTTTTATATGACTCGATTAATTAACATAAACATTAATTCTACCAATTCCAGAATATTTTTAGGATCTTTGTCTGTAATCGTCTGAATTTTGTTTAATCTATAGTTTAGTGTATTCCTGTGGATCATGAGCCTATTGGCAGTTTCATTGGCGTTTAGGTTACAGTTGAGATAAACCTGAAGTGTCTTTATCAATTCGTCATTTTTTTCGAGTAAATGGGCCAGCCGTTCTGCCTTAGCATCATTCTTATGGAATTTAGCCATATCAGCGATGAACTCACATTTTGAATAGGAGATCGTTGTTTCGTTTGAAAAAAACCCCTTCAATACACGCATAGCTGATTTGGCCTGCAAAAGTCCGTCAGAAATCGAATCATTCATCTTACTGATGGCAATGAGAGCATCCGGATGCTGACTTTTAATTACTTGTTGCAGGGCCTCAATCCTATCTGCCTCCTGAACGACTATGCATGCCGAGAATTTGGTCATTTTAAAAGATGATAAGCTCTTAGTGATATCCTCAACAATCTCATTAGGAGATTCCACATAGATAACTTGAGAGGGTTTTGTTAAATGAATATCATAGATCAATGCCTGATTCATTAATTCTTTGGTGTAAGTGGTGTCCGAATTAATAATTAAGCTAAAAAACTCATGCTTTAAGTTATTTTTCAGATTTTCCTTTTCGAGCGCAATGCTTTGGTCAATTAACAAAATAACAGCTGATTTTACAAGGTTTCCGAAGGGCCTCGTTTCCTTAACTTCGCCGCTGATTCCTACCACCCCGACAATATTTCCATTCAATTCGATCGGTAAGTTAATTCCTTTCTTTACGAACTCCTCATCCTTACTAATTTCCACCACTTTCCTTAGTTTTATAGCTTTCACCGCACCATGATGCAGCGTACCTATTCTTTCTTTATTTCCACTCCCGATAATGATACCTGTCGGATCCATGATATTAATATTATATGGAATATCCTTCATCATTCGATTAACAATATGTTGGGCCTGATCATGCGTCAACTCAAACATAGCTGTATCTCCTTCATAATCACTTTCATAGTGTTTTGAGTATGCTTCATGTGGAATTATATCAATAACTGTATGAGGAATGAAAGGGCGTTCCCCAGGGAATGTTAAAAGAAAATCATCAGAGGAGAGTGCATGAGGATGGCAAGAAGAAATAGAAAATATGCGGTGCCAGGGGTAGCACAGGGGATGCAGGCCTTTAAAGCAGAGGTCATGAAGCGTGAAGGCTATGCCGTAGATCCGAATCATCCGGATGATGTGAAATATGAAGTGGCTAAAGAGCTGGGTGTACCCCTGCAGCCAGGTGATAACGGGGGTTTGACTACGGAATCTGTCGGTCAAATCGGCGGCAAAATAGGCGGATCCATGGTTCGGGAAATGGTCCGCCTCGCCAAAGAGCAACTAGCGAATAAGGATCAACTCTAAAAAACAACTAAGGCCGCGGTGTCGGATCTGGGGAATCATTTCTTAGCGATATTTTGAAAAGCAGAGCAAAGACGCCGCTTAATATAGAAAGAGTGATTTGGTACGGTTGCGATAGGGTTAAGTCAGGTAGTAAATACTTCCCGCTGATTAGGAATATTGAATACGCCGCAACCGAACCGAAGATAAGAGAGCCTATTTCGCTTGTATCTCTTTTAATGTTAAGTTTTTGGGTGATCAGCGATAAAATTACGGATAGATCGTAAATGATCAGCATCAGTAAGCCAACACTATAGAAAGAATGATCTCCTATTGGATAAACTCCATGATCAATAATGTGCACAAATAATTGTGCTATAAGAATGCCCGCTATCCAGCCTACAAGATGGGATGCAGTCTCCAATAGGATTCTTTTGAAATAACGACTTGCAGTGAACAGTGATCGCTCCTCCAGATAGGAATATATGAGTATAAACAGCATAAAGACAGCACACCAAATATACGAATACCCGACCAATCCCCCTGAGAATAATTCCGTCAAAAATCTGATGGCTGTCCTTAAAATTTCCCCAAGTATGAAAAAAATAATAAACACCTCCCTTAAAGCGTCATTAAAAGCAACTAGGCCTCAAACTTTAGATTTTGCGGTTCAGATGGAAATACTTCCGTTCTTGCCCGGCAATCAGTAACAGGGATGTCCTTGCCTACCTCTTCAAAAGTGCAATCATCCAACCAAACCGTTCCGGAACCTGACAACAAGATTCCAATACTGATACAATCGGCTTCCAATGGTATATCTAGGACGCAGGCATAGTAATTCCACTCGACGGTCCCTTTGATGCTCCTGCTCTGCATATTGTCAAACCCTAATGTGTTTTGTAATTTGTCATCAATACGCATCCATAAGCCGCACCAATCCGTAACCATTTCAGTTCTAACAAACCCGGAAAAACGCATCCGTTTACCCAAATAGTTGTCGGCCTGAAATTGTTGCATTAAGGTTCCAAAATGGTTGGGATCCATTTTTTCTCCAGCTACTGACTGAAAACAAACCGATTTTTTACCCTTATTATATATTCGAGTATCAAGCGCAGCTCTATACTGGTCTGGAGTAGTACCTGTGATTAGCCAACCTTTGATTTCAGACATTGTGATTTCCTCTCTTTCTTGAACGAATAGTTTCATTTGCGCTCTATATTGTGCTGGTGGCAGAGCGTATGCTGCTTTAAAAGCTCTCGTGAAAGATTCCTGGCTCTCAAACCCGTAATGTAACGCAATATCAAGAATGCGCTCCTCCGTATATAGAAGAAGATTCGCTGCACAACTCAATCTACGAGAGCGGATATAATCCGCAACGCTCTTTCCGACATACTTTCGAAAGATCCGGTGGAAATGAAACTTAGAAAACCCAGCTTCGTTCGAAATAATATCCAAGCTCAAGTCCTCGTCTAAATGTTGCTCAATATAATCAATACTCTTGTGAATCAAGTCGTAATATATGTTTACCACCTCCCTTTGATTAAAAATATACAATATTATTTTAATGGTATGTTTGATTAAAATTGCTACATATTACAAGTTTAAGCCATTGAATATTCCTTTGATAAAGGCATAGCCGTTATAGAAATACATTTTTTAGGGGTGTTGACAGTTAGACTATTAATTGTTATATTCTGATCGTTAAAAATTTAGCTATATTTAACAATGAAAGGGGAGGTCAAAGAATACGGCGATTACCAACCCAGAGAAAACACTGTGTTAATCGAAAAACATACATAGTGGAAGCCCACGGAAGCGGAAAACAAATAATGGAGGGATATACAAATGGCAAAGGTTACGGTTGGAAACGAGAATGGAACTGCAATTGAGCTTCATTATGAGGATATCGGAACGGGCAAGCCAGTTGTTCTGATTCATGGTTGGCCGCTCAGTGGAAGGTCCTGGGAGAAGCAAGTGCCTGCACTAGTAGAAGCTGGTTATCGAGTGATCACTTATGATCGTCGTGGATTCGGTCAGTCTTCCCAGCCGTGGAATGGATACGACTATGATACGTTCGCGGCGGATTTGCATATGTTGATTTTGCACCTGGATCTTCACGATGTGACATTGGTCGGGTTCTCCATGGGCGGAGGCGAAGTAGCGCGTTACATCGGTTCTTATGGAACGGAGAGGGTATCGAAAGCGGTGTTTGCCGGTGCTATCCCGCCGTACCTGTACAAATCATCGGATAACCCGGACGGCGGATTTGACGATGCGACTATTAAAGGATTTCAAGACGGGGTGAAGGCGGATCGTCTAGCATTCCTAGATGAGTTCATAACCAATTTCTTCGCCTCTGGGGATAGAACTGACTTGGTAAACGAAGCGTTCCGCTTATACAATCGCGATATTGCGGCTTTCGCGTCGCCGAAAGGCACGCTTGATTGCATCTCGGCATTCAGCTATACCGATTTCCGGGCGGACCTTGATAAGTTTAAATTGCCAACGCTCATTCTCCATGGTGACGCCGATGCGATCGTTCCTGTCGAGATCAGTGGTCAAAAAGCTCATGAGCGGATCGAAGGCAGCCAGTTAGTCGTAATTGATGGAGGCCCCCACGGATTCAATGCTACCCACGCTGAGGAATTTAACCATGCATTGTTGCAATTCTTGAAAGGCTGATATTGAGGAGGAAGCTCAGTATCTTTCGGAATGATCATGAGCGGATCTCAGCAGCCAGTTAGTCGTAATTGATAGCGGCCCTTTTAGAATATATTCAACAAACGGCGACCGATGATTGTTCATTCGGCCGTCGTTTTTTTATTCAAGTTCTTTGAATTTGATATGGTTGACAAAAAAAACGCCGTCTGTATAATAATATTCAGTGCGAATGAAAATCATTATCAATGAGGAGGTCAAAACTCTTCATGCAAATTTAAGGATAAGGAAAGCTTATGAAACTAAAATATTTGCTCCTTCTGCTACTAGTGTTCTCATTTATTTCCTTGTTTATTGGTATTAAAGATATTTCACCGCTTGATCTGTTCCATCTCTCAGAATCACAGATACAAGTCTTGGTCGTTAGTAGATTGCCACGACTTGCATCCTTAATCATTGCCGGAGTGAGTATGAGCATTGCAGGATTAATCATGCAGCAGCTCACGCGCAATAAATTCGTATCTCCGACTACGGCCGGAACGATGGATTCTGCTAAATTCGGTATTTTAGTAGCCTTGATGATTTTTTCGGGGGCGACTCCGATGCAAAAGCTACTAGTAGCCTTCGGCTTTGCCTTGTTGGGGACTTATATTTTCATGCGAATTCTGGATCGAATTAAATTTAAAGATAGTATATTTATCCCTCTCGTGGGGCTCATGTTCGGTAACATTGTAGGTTCAATCACCACTTTTTTCGCGTACCGTAATGATTTGGTTCAGAACATATCATCATGGCTGCTAGGAGACTTCTCCTCCATTATTAAAGGACAGTACGAACTAATCTATATTAGTCTGCCTTTGGTGGTGCTTGCCTATCTGTTCGCTAATAAGTTTACGGTGGCCGGAATGGGCGAGGATTTCGCTATTAATCTCGGGATGAACTACAGAGCGGTAGTGAATATCGGGTTAGCTATTGTTGCCCTCATCTCGTCAGTTGTTATTTTAACCGTGGGAACGATTCCTTTTCTGGGACTGGTTGTACCCAACATCGTAACTCTCTATATAGGAGATCATTTGAAAAAAAGTCTGGCGCATACAGCTGTACTCGGAGCGGTGTTTCTTTTGTTCTGTGACATCTTGGGCAGACTCATCATTTACCCTTATGAGATTTCCATTAGTCTAATGGTGGGAGTGATCGGTAGCGGATTGTTCATTTACCTACTGATGAGAAGAAAGGCGTATATGTCATGAGGATGAAGCTTACTGTACTATCTATAGCCGCTGTTGCACTTATCGTCTTGTTCATGACTTATCAGACAGGAGGCAATTGGGATTATGTGCTGCCCAGCCGGGGGAAAAAGCTTATCGCTATCTTAATCACCGGAGCCGTAATCGCTGTCTCGACTATTGTATTTCAGAGCATAACCAATAACCGTATTTTGACACCTAGCATTCTCGGTCTGGATTCTCTCTATATGCTCATTCAGACGTTCGGTGTATTTGCCCTCGGGTCTGCCAATATGACCTTTATGAACAAGAATATTAATTTTATGTTTTCTGCTGCTATGATGGTGCTCTTCTCTGGCTTGCTGTATAAGCTAATGTTTCGCCGGGAAGGACAGAATATATACTTCTTGCTTCTCGTAGGGCTCATTATGGGCACGATGTTCCAGAGCGCCTCGTCCTTTATGGAGGTCTTGATTGACCCGAATGAATTTCTCGTTCTACAGGGGAAAATGTTCGCCAGCTTCAACAATGTAAGTAGTGACTTATTGATTCTCTCTATGGTTATCCTTGCGGTAACGACGCTTTACTTCATGCGTTTTACCAAGTATTTAGATGTAATTTCTTTAGGTAGAGATGAGGCTATAAATTTAGGTTTGGACTACGAGTATATTGTCAAAAGATTGCTCATGGTGATTGCTATTTTTGTATCCATTTCAACAGCCCTTGTAGGTCCTATAACGTTCCTTGGTTTGTTGGTAGCCAATGTAGCCCACCAGTTATTCCGTACTTATAAACATAAATATCTGATACCCGCAGCCGTTCTGCTTAGTATCGTAGCGCTTGTCGGCGGACAGTTTTTGGTGGAGAGAGTGTTTGGTTTCACTACTACAGTTAGTGTCATTATTAATTTTGCAGGCGGCGTCTATTTCGTCCATTTGCTGCTAAAGGAGAACAAGTCGTGGTAGAAGTCCGAAATGTATCCAAGCGTTATGGCGGAACAACCGTGGTTGATAATGTGTCCTTGTCCATTGCTAAAGGTAAAATCACCTCCTTCATTGGGCCAAATGGAGCGGGTAAAAGTACATTGCTATCCATGATCAGCCGTCTCATTACCAAAGATGCAGGTGAGGTGCTCATCGAAGGTAAGGAAATAGGGACTTGTAAAAGCAAAGATTTGGCCCGTAAAATATCGGTGCTGAAGCAGTCCAATCATATCAATGTGAGACTTACAGTTCAGGAGCTGGTAGCCTTCGGCAGGTTCCCTTATTCACAGGGCAGACTGACACCGGAGGACCGGGCCCAGATTAGTGGGGCCATTTCTTTTATGGAGCTTACAGAGATGCAGGATAAATACATTGACCAACTGAGCGGCGGACAGCGGCAGCGAGCTTACATCGCAATGGTGATGGCTCAGGATACCGATTATATCCTGCTGGATGAACCGTTGAATAATCTGGACATGAAGCATTCTGTGCAGATTATGAAAGTACTCCGGCGGCTGGTGGATGAAAGAGGCAAGACGGTAGTGCTGGTTATTCACGACATCAACTTCGCCTCCTGTTACTCCGATTACATTGTTGCGCTCAAGAATGGGCGGATTATTAGAGAAGGCACCGTTGATGAGATTATCGATTCGGCTGTACTCGGGGATGTGTATGATATGGACATTCCCATTGAAAGCTATGGCGGGAAAAAGATAGGCGTATATTTTGGCACTTAGAGAAATTGGCTATATAATTTGAACTTTAAAATTAAAGAAAAGGGAACAGAGTGACGGAGGGGAATTTTGGAACTGGAGGAGCGAGAGCGACCGCCCGAAAGCTTTCCGTAGGAAAGCTAGCTTCGAAAGCATAGGCAGTCTACGGATTTCCACCGCGAAGAGCGGTATTATTCAAAGAAATCTGTAGACAACAGCGGCCGGAAGTCCAAACATTCACCGCAGTGCGACTAATCCTATATTCTAAAAATCTTAAGTTCAATTTATATAGTTCCATTGGTAAATTATTATGACGCGGCTGCAGGAAGTGTAAAGGCGCCAGCTTCCTGTGGTCAGCAATTATAATTTAAATAGCTTTACAATTATATATAGGGGTGAACATATTGAAGAAGAATATACTTATTACGGTAATGGCTCTATTCATGGTAGTTGTTCTAGCAGCTTGTGGTTCGAATAATGCTGCAACGTCAAATAACAATACATCAGCTAACAACGCTTCAGCGACAGTTCAACCCTCTGTTGAACCCACTGTGGAACCGTCTGCTGAACCGGCTGAGCTTACGTTCAAGCACGCTTTGGGAGAGACTATGGTTAAGAAAAACCCGCAAAAGGTTGTTGTATTTGACTTTGGCTCTTTGGACACGCTGGATAAGCTGGGCGTAGAAATTGCTGCCTTACCTAAAGGAAGTATTCCTTCTTATTTATCTAAATTTAGCGATGCTAAATATGAGGACATCGGGGATATGTTTGAACCTGATTTCGAAAAAATAAACAGCCTATCTCCTGATTTGATTATCGTCTCCGGCAGACAACAGGAAATTTACGAAGAGCTTAGCAAAATTGCTCCTACCTTATATGTAGCGGTCGATAATGCGAACTACCTGCAGTCCTTTACTGAAAATGTAAAAACACTTGGTGAAATTTTCGGGAAAGAAACCGAAGTGGATGCAGAGCTGGCTACGATCAACGCAGATATTCAAAAGCTGCATGACGCAGCAGCAGCCACGCAGAAGAAGGCACTTGTAATTCTAGCTAACGAAGGTAAGATCAGTGCTTATGGCACAGGCTCTCGCTTTGGTGTCATTCATGATGTATTTGGCTTCACACCTGCAGATGCTAACATCGAAGTATCAACCCATGGACAAAGTGTGTCGTATGAATATGTGTTAGAGAAGAACCCGGATTATTTGTTTGTTATAGACAGAGGTGCTGTAGTGAAAAGTGAGAACGGTCAGGCATCTCCGGCAAAAGAGGCGGTTGAGAATGATCTGGTGAAGAAAACCAATGCTTTCAAAGAAGGCAAGATTGTCTATCTGGACCCTAACTATTGGTACCTGTCCGGTGGAGGCCTGATCTCGGTAAGCGAAATGATTAAGGAAGCTCAAAGCGTTGTGACGGAATAATCATTATTATCCTTTCAATTCAAATACCCTCGGGCAGTTTATTGCCTGAGGGTATTTTTGTGCAGGATGGAAGGGAAACAAGCTTGTTCGTACTGGAGACGGCTGGGCTCTAAATGGTATAATCTCTAATAGGTAATTGTGTTATCGAAATGGGAGGCGTAATTAATGAGAGATGATCTTTTAGCACAGCTGGATCTGTGGCATGAAGAAGATGAATTCGAGGAAATAGTAGATGCAGTCATAGAAATACCTGAGGCGGATAGAGATTATGAGCTAATTAGTCATTTGGGTAGAGCTTTGAATAATCTCGAACGTTATGAAGAGGCCCTTGAACAGTTTTTATTGATTGCAGAAGAGGGTAAGGATGACCCGCTTTGGCATTTCCGCACTGGGTTTTCCTATTACTATCTAGGTCAATATAAGGAAGCCGTAAGGGAATTTAAAGCCGCAGATAAATTAGACCCCGAAGATGAGGATACTTTAGAGTTCCTGGAATGGAGTCGGAGTAAGATTACAACCGTTAAGAAACCTGTAGCAGCAGAGTTCGACTTCTCAAACTTTTGGGATGACAGTGATTATGCGTTACAGGAATACGTTTCTGAGTCACCTACAGATGAGCTGATTTCTTCAGTGGAAGAGGAATTAGTCTTCAAGCTGCCAGCTTTCTATATTTCTATGATGAAGGTACATAATGGAGGGATTCCTCATAACAAGTCTTATCCTACGGGGGAAGCAACCTCATGGGCCAAAGACCATATTTCTATTTCCGGGTTCTTGGGAATTGGACGAGACAAGAGTAATTCGCTGTGCGGAGATGCAGGCAGCCGATTTATGATTGAAGAATGGGGTTATCCTGAATTTGGTGTGGTTATCTGTGATTGTCCTTCCGCAGGTCATGATGTGGTGATGTTGGATTACCGTTCATGCGGCAATGATGGTGAGCCGGAAGTTGTGTATGTGGAGCAAGAGAATAATAATAAGATTACTTATTTGGCCAAAAACTTTGAGACCTTTGTTCGTGGATTGGTAAAGATCTCAGATTGACCTCTAAAGATTGTTTTTTAAATGAAAAGGTTTAATAAGTTGTAACCTTCTGGATCAGAAGAATGACTACAATGAGGATATCCCAAGAGCCGTGAAATGGCTAACAGGATATCCTCTTTTTTTTGACTTAGTAGGCTCTTACTCGAAATTAGTGCTTACTTCCGTTTGCGCCACTGTACCGGGGACGATTTCGATCTAACTTCGCCTGATGTTCACCGGGTTTGGGGCAACTACGTCTTATAGGTAGCCGATTTGGGGTTGCGGACGATGGCGGACCAAGGCTTATGTGAATTAGAGGGAAAAGTACCCGCTATTACCGACCGAAATGCCTTGATTATAAGATTAAAGGGAAAATATCCCTATAATCTTAGCTATACAGCCCCAAATAGGGTATATCATCAAAATTAGTGGGAGAAATTCCCTCTAATTGCCAAAGTGAGGCCCTATGCGCAGAAATAGAGGGACAAAGTCCCTCTATTTGGGTATAAAGGATACTGTCATTAGAAGGAAGCCCCAGCCGTTTCTTCTTAGACTAAGCGAGGATACGTTAAACCTTTCTAAATGGTTAAGTTTACCTTTACTTATAATATTGAATTAGCGTAATGTTCTATTATAAAGATAAAAACTTAATATTTACATTTTTTAGTAACGGAGAATGATAGGAAGTTATCCCTTGTTTGAAACGCTGCTTTTGAATTTTTTATTTTTACTGTTTCCCGTTTTAATTTTTCTGATTTTCTTTGAAAATAGAGCCCATTCCTATAATAGTAAGATTCTTGTTCTGCTATCGGCAGTGACGATGATCCTTTGTATTGCCAAACCTATTAAATTAGAAATCGGATTTATATTTGATTTAAGATACATTCCCTTTATTATCGTCGCTCTTTTTGGAGGGTACGCAAATGTTTTGCCCTTATATGTAGTATTGAATATATACCGCTTCTATTTAGGTGGAGGTGGAACGGTTCAATCCTTTCTTTTTTCTACAGCGGTATTGATTATCGTCCCTATATTAAGTAAAAGGTTTCTAAAACTCAATTCGAAACGTCGGATTATAAGTGCCACCGTGGTTTCCTTTGTTACCATGAGTGCTTACCTAGTTATATTAGGTTTTATAGTGGGTACGTTAGATCGGAATTTCTGGATTCTTGCCCTCAATGTATTAACGACTTGTGTTGGGGTGATGAGTATCATTATGATTTTAATTGAGCAGATTCTTACCAATATTAAAAATCGTGAGCGGATTTTGCAATCGGAGAGATTGAATGTCGTCAGTGAGTTAGCAGCGAGTGTATCACACGAAATAAGAAATCCCTTAACGGTAACTAGTGGTTTTCTCCAACTTTTATACAAATCCAAAACTATTACACCCGAGGAAAAAAGCTTTGTGGAGTTATCTTTACAAGAGCTGAACCGAGCGGAAAGGATAGTTAGCGACTATCTTTTATTTGCCAAGCCACAATCCGAAAACATGGTTTATTCCAACATGAAAGCAGAGTCTGAATATACAAAAAATATTATTACGGCTTATGCTAGTATTCATAAAGTTGAGGTTAAGTTTAGCTTTAATAACTCGTTAAATAAACATTATGATAGAAACCAAATCCAGCAATGTCTAATTAATTTATATAAAAACGGTATTGAAGCGATGAAAGATAAGGGCGGCGGTACTTTATTTATAGATATATCGGAGAGCAAACAAAATATTATTATTAGTATCCGGGATACCGGCATTGGAATGACAAAGGAAGAAATATCGCGTCTAGGCAAGCCTTATTATTCTACAAAAGAAGAAGGAACAGGTCTGGGCATGCTTATGGCCTACAGTTCAATCAATAAAGTGAAGGGAAATATTGAAGTCGATAGTGTAAAAGGTAAAGGTACGACGTTCCTTATAACAATCCCCACTTAGAAAAAGGCATCCGGAAACGGATGCCTTTGCTATGACTATATAGGTTGTACCCCAAAACTTTCTTTTACCCATTCCGTGAATATTCCGTAGTCTGTCTCAATCTGGTTAGCATAAGCATAAGCCCAATGGGAGATGTGTCGGGCAAAGGCATCCAGGTCGGGACCCATGGCCTTGAAAATCTCCTTCTCACTATGGTAAGGCAGAAGTCCAATGTTCACATCAGCATCGGCCCGGGCATGCATTTTGGCAGTTAAACAACCCATAACCTCCAGCACTTGGATCATGTCACCCGTAGTTTCAATGTCCTTAGGCTTCAGTCTCTTCTTATAAGGAGAACGTTCCCGTACATAGAAGTGTCTTTCTTCCATAGTGAGAAACCCCAGATAGGGATCTGCTTTATGGTGCATCGCCTGTTGTGTGGCCGACACACGTTTGCCTTGATGCCCGAAATAGTCCCAGAAGGATTGGGAATAAGGCATGAAATAAGCCGGTACGGGTACGCGTACCTCTTTCACTTCCAGTATGGTGTCGTCGACATCTTCTTTTTCTGTTCCGCCCTCAATCAATATGTAAAAACGGTCTAATCCGATGGAGGCAGTACCTGTGCCGTGTTTGACGGCAATATCCTTCATCCGGAAGTGATCCTCATTCAGATTGCGGGAGATAACGGTCTCTGTATAGAAGGACCAGGCATTCTCCAGCTGTGCTTGTTCGGCTTCAGTGGGAATAACCAGTTCGGAATTCTCCAGAAATACTCTGCCATTCTGCATTTGGGCGGTTACTTTCTCCAGATAATGCTCCTGTTTGCGTTTCTCCAGCTTGCGAAGAAGTTTCTTAACGGGTCCTTTCGCCGAGCCTTCATCCATAACGAAATCGTCCGGGCTATCCTTGCCTTGGCAGAAACGGCGAATTTGTCTGGCATAAGAACGGATGAAACTTTCGATATTAGCAAGCTGCTCGGTCTCACCGTATCCGAACTGCCTGCCTACGAGGGCAATACTACCTGCCATTCGCAGCAGATCGTATAGATAGGAACCGACATAACCTTCATCGAAATCATTTACATCATAGACAATCCCCCCATCCTCACTGCGAAATGCGCCGAAATTCTCAAAATGCAGGTCCCCCTGAATCCAGGTAGGACGGTCCACCGAGGTATGGTAAGGAAAGTATTGTCTAGTGGCGTCAAAATAGAATAGGTAAGCGTTGCCTCTGTAAAAGGAAAAAGGGTTCAGGGACATTTTCTGATACTTTTCCGCTCTCTTTTCAGGATTCAATCCCAGAATCTTACCGTCGAATTCTTCGAAAATAGAGATCAGCAAATCTTTACGGAGTTTCGTACGTGTACGAATGACTCCTTCGGTTATGGACGGGTCGATCATGACAGACGCTCCTTTAGGAATAAGAATTTAGGATAACTAGATTCATTTTGTTCATTTTACTGGATAGGTTCAGCTATTACAATTAAAAGGGATTCCTTACCAGGTACACGAATATGATATACGACTAATTACCCTGAAGGGAAGGTGTGGCAGCATTGCAGAATATGAAAAGTGTCAAAGAGGATTTCGATAAAATTAGTAGATTTGCGAAGCAAGAACATGAGTGGGATCATAATAATCACTATCATGACTATCTGCTTCAATTTGTACCTAAGAAATGTGAAATGGCCATTGATATAGGTTGCGGGACCGGAGAGTTTTCGAGGGAATTAGCCATGCAATCCAAAGAGGTCTATGGATTTGACCTATCTCCGATCAGTATAGAAAAGGCGAAAGATTTTTCAAAGTCATTACCAAACGTCAGCTATCGCGCTCAAGATATAATGGAATACCCGTTCAACGATGAATCTGTCGATTGTTTCTCATCCTTAGCTGTATTGCACCACATCAACCTTCATGAGATTTTACCTAAGTTAAAGCGAGCATTAAAACCAGGCGGAGTTCTGATATTTTTAGATTTATATAACCAGAATAAGCGCTTGGATTACCTGCCGGATCTACTTGCCATTCCATTAAATAAGTACTATTTAAAAACAAAGCCGCAACGCATAAAAAATGAAGAAGAAATAATAGCTATGCAGGAGCACATGAAAACGGACCGATATTTAAGCAAAAAAGAGTTAAAAGAGATCTATGATACATACTTACCCGGTAATCACTTCAAAATACATTTGTTCTGGAGATACTCATTGGTGTGGAAAAAGCCAGAATAGTGGATGCCTTTGAGCAAATCAAAGCCCCTCTGCCTATGTGGCAGTAGGGGCTAATTCAAGACACGGTCCTGTAGAATGATTTACTCAACGCGGATTTACTTTCACCTGCGAGCCTTTGCCGCCCGTCTGAATGCCGGTGTCCTTCACTCCAGATTCCTTGAGATCGGTCAGCAGTCGCTCCAGCACCGCCTTCGCAGCGAGTGCTTCCTTTGCACCTGATGATTTCACTACCAATTGTACTGGTTTGCCGGAGCGGAGATGCTTGTCCGCCTGACGCAGCTTCGTGTCGTAGTCGTGCTCTTCGATATGTGCGGTGAAGCGAAGTTCCTTGACCTTCTCTATGCTACCTCCCACCGCACGTCCTGCAACCGCCTTGCTCGCCTTTGCTTCCTTTTGTGCTGCCGCTTTTCCTTTCCCCTTAGCAACAAGGCTGCAAGGCGGCGGACTGCTCATCAGCGAGGTGCAGACTAAGTCCACTCCTTGTGAACGGGCCATAGCCAGCGCTTCCTCTCTGGAGAGCGTGCCAATCTTCTCGCCTCTCAGTCCTGTCAGCACCACCTCGGATGCTCTAATTTGCTCATTGATTAATACTGCCACGTAAACGAAGCCTCCCTTTAAAAACTTATCAATTTATCATATACGGAACATGCTTGTGGTTCAATTACTAGCTTGACCTCTCAGTCCAGATGATGTAATCGGACCATAATTCATTAGGTTTGTCATTATAGCTGAAAGCTCGAGAGGTGTTTGTTTCATTCCTGATTGCAGCCAATGGAGTACTACTCCCAGGTTAGCTGAAGCCATATATGATATCAGGAATTCCAAAGGAACTAATCGGTTCTCCTCTTGGGGCTGTGCATAAGAAAGGTTCTTAAAAATACGAGTTTCCATCAGATCTTTAAAACGGTTGATGTAAGAAACATCCCCATGAGGTCCGAACATAACCTTGAAGAATTCTGCCTGCCGCTCAACCTCCTCGAATATTAGGGTTATCTTTGGGTAGGGCTCATTTCGGTCGGCATAAACCATTAACTCTTTAGGGTTAAGCTGCTGGATTGTATTCTGAATCTGCTCAAAAGCCTCATCCTTCATTTGGTCCAGCATGTCAGCTACGTCCCGATAATGCAGGTAGAAGGTTCCTCTATTAATATCTGCACGGTTCGCGATGTCAGTAACGGTAATCCCCTCGATACTTTTCTCTTTTAAAATCGACAGGAGAGCCTCACGCATGAATTGTTTTGTTCGGGCTTGCCTTCGATCCACTTTTTCAGACATATAGGCACCTCTTTTGATAAAAATATTCGGAGCAGTGAACAGTTTGGGGCTGCAGTGTTGAGTAATAAACAGAACCAGCTAAAGCTGATTATTGTATTCCATCTATCCCTTATTATAATTAACAATATGATCAATAATCAACACAATGTTAATTAAAATCAGAGATGGAGTGGAGACGTATGACTCTTTTGAAACAAAAAAAGTTGTGGCTTGGATTGATTGCTTTATTTGTCGTATTAATTGTTTTTGGTGCTGCGATGATGGGCTCTGTAGTGGGGGCGAAACCTAAGAATTTGCCAGTTGCTATTGTAGTTCTAGATAAGCAGGTGGGACTGCCGACGGGTGAGTTTCTTGCTGTGGGTGACGCGGTCCGAGAGAAATTAATGTCTAATAAGCAGCTTCCTATAGTGTGGAAGATTGTAGGTTCAGAAGCTGAAGCTAGAGCCGGGATGGATAAGCAGGAGTACTATGGGGCACTGGTATTACCGGTAGACCTTAGCAGTGGAATGTTATCATTGGCTAGCCCAAATCCAATGCCAGCTGTGGTGAAGATGATTACGAATGAAGGAATGAATACGCAAGCCTCGTCGGTTGTAAAACAGATCCTTGGAGCTGCAATGAACGGTGCCAGTCTGGAACTATCTACGCAGCTTCTTAAACAGATCAGTCAGCAATCTGAGCAGATACCAGTTGGGGCAGCTAAAGCTTTATTATCTCCAATAACTGTACAAGAGGAGACGATTCACGCCGTTGGTATTAATAATGCGAGTGGTAATGCGCCAGGCTTGCTCACTCAGACTTTGTGGATTGGAAGCTTGGCGATTGGGTTAATCTTGTCTTTACTATCGCGGCAGGCAGTCGCTAAGGGGGCTCAGAGATGGAGTTTGATCCTAACACAAACATTTATTGGGCTGTTGGTAATTATAGGGGTGTCGGGTTTCTTGGTATGGATGGCCTCGTCATGGTATGGAATGGAGCTAGCAAATGCTGTAGATGCCTGGTTGTTCCTTTGGCTGGCTGGCTCGGCATTCTTCCTCATACAATCTTCGTTGCTGAACTGGATTGGCCTTCCTGCTATGGGGATTCTCGTGCTGCTCATGTTCTTCTCCATGCCAGTGCTTAACATCGCCCCTGAGTTTCTGTCTCAAGCCACGCAGGATTGGTTGTACTCATGGACTCCACTGAAGTTTGTGGCGGCAGGACTGAGGGAGGTCATGTATTTCGGTGGATTTAAGGCGGGTAGTATGAACGCAGAAGTATTGTGGGGGATTTCAGGAGTATTCTTAGTTGTGTTGGTAGCATCAGGGGTTAAAAAGGGTAAGACTCAGGATGTTGCTACCGCTGCTGCTGTTAATCCGGTTTCATAGACAACACTTTTTTTAAAAAGTTTGCTGGTAGGTTGATATAGAGAAAAGACACATGAGCACGGCTGCTCATGTGTTTTTTTTTCTCACCTTAGCTATACACTCCTGAATAGCCTGCTTTACGACTTCGGGCTCCGACATCTGCGGAAAATGTCCGCTTTGGGAAGCTATAATATGTTTACCCTGAGTGTTCAGCTGAACAAAGTCTAGTTGATTGGCTTTTCTTAATTGATAGGCATGCTCTGGCAGCATGGGTGGTTTTTTGCCCCCAGATACCACGAATAACGGAACATCCGGGAAAGGAGCAGCCTGCCCAATTTGCGCTACGGTCTCTTCTACAAAGTGAACCTCGTTCCATTGTTTATGGGAAGAGAAGGAGTCGAACTTACGAAGGATTCGATTAATGCCCCGGATGAATCCACTTTGGGTTTCATTAATTTTTAGATCTAACGGGTGGCTGGAATCCAGAAGTACGACTCCCGCTATATCATCTGGAAATTGCCTGGCAAATAGGTTAGCATATAACCCCCCGAGAGAGTGGCCAACTAGTATATAAGGAGGCTGGAGGTTTACTTCATGAAGCAATTCTCTGAGTGAGTTTACAATGGCATTCCCATGCTGAGGGGTGGACGGTTTATCGCTGCCTCCTACCCCAAATCGATTATAAGCAAAAACGGTTGTCTGCTCAGCTAATTCATGGAACACTTTGTACCAGCCTTCAATCGGGCCGCTTCCTCCATTAATGAGAATGACGGCAGGCCTACCCCCACCAGATTGTGCGTATTCCAGGTTACCATTTGTCGTATTCATCTTTTTCTTAGGAATAGGCTTCATGCTTTCACCTCTTCATTATTGTTTATTTATAGTTCCTGATACGATATCACCGCGGATCGGTTCCAAACCATCCTGAAAGGTGACAGGAAGGGTAGTCAACTGTTTTTCGTCCGTTCCTGCAGATACTTGAAAATGAATATGAGGCTCAGAGGAGTTTCCTGAATTGCCGCATAACCCGATAAGTTGGCCGGTAGACACAGTATCCCCTGCTTTTACTTGGACTGAACCCTTTTTTAGATGAGCTATTGTACTATATTCTCCATTGCTATGTTGGATAAGGACCATATTTCCTGCAGGCTGTTCCTCATTCATCTTACCTACGGGCTCATTATCTAAAATGCCATCAATGGCTTCAACAACCACACCTTCTGCCGGGGCATAAACCTCTTCATTGAAAGCGAAATAACTATCGTTGAGTTTTGGGTTGCCTTCGTAGGTGTACCCGTTTTTTTCTTTTAGAAAATCATAAGCATAGCGTACTTGTTCATACTCATAGTGGTAATTGACAAATATACTTTTTCCACCCCAATAGACCAGCCATTCCTCTCCAAAAGGTAGATTAAACAGAGTCTTAGAGTAAGCGTCATCCGTCTCTGGATGGGGTTTATGAGGCATGATTTGAATTCCGATGATAACTCCTTTTGCATCTACCGTGGCTGTCAATTCCTTACTCCCTGTAGAATCGTTCCAAACCAAAGATTCGGCTCCATTTACCTGCATGTTCGATAGGAGCTGGAAAGAGTCAATATCCTTGATAAATTCTTCGGCCATTGCACGGAATTCCTCAAGTTTGACAATCCTTTTTAACTCTTCACTAAACTGGACGTACAGTCGTTCATATTCACCCGCAAGAATCATGGGAGCAATGTCTTCGCCGCCAATTCTCTTCATATCACTAGTTTCTCCCTTCGGATTATTTTGATCGCTACTACTGCAGCTTGCCATAACTAGGACAATCATGAGCAGAGAGATTAGGGTACGCCCCATATGAGTTAAATTCCGCCTTTTATTGTTAAGCATTCAACAGATCCTCCTTTGCTTAATAGATTAGATCTAGCATACTGGACTAAGCTTACGACCCGTTTAATTAAAGATTACTTGTTCATAAACTATTCTTGCTTTTTGGATTAAAAGTTAAGATTGCGGTAAGGTTCCGTTACTCGTGGGGTAATGTAGCCATGATACAATGAGAGAAAATTCTTGATGGGGTGATGAGGATTGAAGGATGTCCAAATACTGATCGTTGACGACGAACGCGCCATTGTGGAAATGATGGTTACCGTGCTTCGGAAAGAAGGTTTTTCTCATATTGATACAGCCTTTAACGGAGAAGCGGCACTTAGTGCATGTGCAAATAAAAAATATGATATTGTACTGCTGGACGTTATGATGCCGGGTGCCAGCGGTCTTGAAATTTGTCCATTCATTCGTCGTACTACGGATGCCCCAATCCTATTTATTACCGCTAGAACATCGGATTTTGATACCTTATCAGGGTTTGCAGTGGGTGGAGATGACTACATTGCTAAACCTTTTAACCCACTGGAAGTCGTTGCGAGGATGCGGGCACAACTGCGCAGATATCTGCAGGCACAATCAGAAGAGCGGATTTCTGCTCGTATCTATGATTTTGGCCGCTTTCAGCTGGACGAAGTGGAAGGGACACTGACCGTAGAAGGACACACTTCTCATTGTCCGGCACAAGTATTCCAGCTGCTCTTGTTCCTTTGTAAGCATCCTAACCGGATATTCAGTAAGAGTGATCTGTATCAACGGGTTTGGGGAGAGGACCTATATAATGATGACAACACTGTTATGGTTCATATCCATCGCGTTCGTGAGAGAATTGAGATCAATCCCTCGAAGCCACAATACCTTGTCAATGTAAGAGGGATGGGGTATAAGCTGATCCTTTCAAAAGGGGAGGGTTAAAATGATTCGGAGGCGGTTCGCGGTAAGGTTTGCATGGCAGATGGCTGTGACTGGACTTATGTTGGCGGTGTTGGCCATCATCATTGTGATATGGATGTTAGAAAAATTCGAGGACATCGAGATTAGCCGTAATTTTGCTCCCATGGGCATATCGCGCCTTATCTCAGAAGCGGACATTGATTCCAATGGGCTGATTGTTAATTCAGTTTTGTTACAGCGGTTAAAGGAAGATGGGGGGTGGCTGCAAAGTTTGGACGAGAAAGGCAATGTCCTTCAGTCCTTCAATGCGCCGAACGACTTGCCTGCCCGTTATGCCCCAGGGCAGCTTATAGATTATTGGTTAGGAAATGAGCCGTTTCCTTATCGACTAGGGCTTTGGATACAAGAGAAGGACAAGCATTTATATACGATGCTTTATGGTGAACGGTCTACAAAGGTGGATTTACTTCAGCGATTAATATCTGATGGTAAGATCATGGACGACCAGATTCTATTTTCCAATAGTACTATTGTTCAGTTAGATCAAATGGGGAGTTGGGTTCAAGTCCTTGATCGTGAGGGGGTTGAAGTAGCTTCTTGGAAGAAGCCGGGGAATACGCAGGCATCTTATACGCTGCATGAATTGGCCATGAGAACTCATAATCCCACCCTTAATGGATTAGGGATGGATACTTCATATGACCATATAACTGGGCTGACTTGGGCTGTACAGTATCCAATGGACATTAATAAGAATCAAGCCGCACGATTCCCAATGCTTAATTCAGAGTCGGGTGTAATGATTATCGGGATCGGAGCCTTCCTGCTGTCGGCTTTTGTGCTCTTTATCCTGCTGTCCCTTTGGTATGCCAATCGATTCGGATCGCCGGTCCTTTATATTCTCAGTTGGATTCAAAGGTTGGGCAAAGGTGATTACAGTGAGCATGTGCGCGTGAACAACGAAAGACGTAATCGCAAAGGAGATTGGAAGCGCGGATACCGTATCTTTGGTGAAGTGATGGATTCGATCGATTCTCTGGCTATCGAGCTCCGTGCAGCGAAGGATGCTGAAGAACAAACTCAGAAAAATCGAGAAGAGTGGATCGCAGGGGTTACGCATGATATGAAGACGCCGCTCTCTTCTATTCAGGGATATGCGCATATGCTGGAGGCGGAAAAATATATCTGGTCTGAGGAGGAAGTACGCCAATTTGCCTCAACGATATTGGAGAAGACGGTGTATATGAATAAACTCATCAACGATCTTACTTTGACTTACAGACTAAGAAACGGGGTAATCCCTGTTACCTTTGAAGAGTTGGACATCTGTGTCCTATTATCCGAATCTGTATCACTGGCTACTTCACACCTACAATACGAGGGGAGTCAGATTCGTTGTATAACACCATCCACTCCCATTATGGCAGCCGTATATCCTCCGTGGTTCGAACGCGTAGTCGACAATATCATAGCCAATGCGATTTTTCATAATTCTCCAGGTACGGGGATGATTATTGAATTGATCGAACTGCCAGAGAAAGGTTGGCGCATAGACTTCAGAGATGACGGTCAAGGAATGGATCCACAGACCATTGCACGCTTATTTGACCGTTATTATCGGGGGACGAATACGGATAGCTCGATAGAAGGCAGTGGTCTCGGAATGGCTATAACTAAGGAATTAGTCCAAGCGATGGGGGGGCGAATTGCCGTGAGCTCGCAAATAGGTGAAGGGACGGTAATAAGTACTATCTATACTAAGAGCGTAAATTAACTGAATATAGTGAACCAAAGTAAAGATTGACGTGGAATTAGTTTGCTGTGGGAAGGAATAGATGCGGTGGGTGTCATAAACATTTAGATGTACTTTATACAATTAAAATCGGGTGTTTGAGCGAAACGGTGGTTTAGTTGCAGAAAGTGCAATTAAAGTGCATCCTAAGCGGATTTCAAGGTAAATAAGTGTATAAAGTACACTTAAACTAGCATCGTAAGCTAATTAATTAAGCCTAATGAGGAATCGGCGAGAGTCGTGTATGATCAGGTGCTGTCAGATTTAATACGAATTCTTTTTACCGATCGGACTTAATTACTGGGTTATTATCCACACTAGATGTTCATCGGAGAGGGCCGCATTAAGAAAAAGAAGAAGAGGGTGAGTATGTGAATATAGAGTTTTTAAAGGGTTTTGTTGAGACGGTTCGAACAAAAAGCATAGCAAAAGCCAGTGAGAATTTACATATATCGCATACTGCACTCAGCAAACAGTTGAGAAGCTTGGAAAAACACTTGGATGTCCAGCTTTTTATCCGTTCCTCTCAGGGAGTGGAGCTAACCGAAGCGGGGAAGGTATTATATGATTCCTCCACGATATTATTCGATCAATTGTCTTCCATAAAGAATCAGCTTGAACCCTATAAAGTATGGCATCATATTCGGATGGCTGCAGTCCCGGATTTAGCTGCTCGTTATTTGATGCCCGCGCTGCCTAGATTACAAGAACAGGGCCATGAAGTCGAGTTGTTATACCGACAGTCAACGAAGGAAGTTTACAAGCTGTTGCTTAATGGTGAGGTGGATCTAATCGTTGCTGAACGGATTTCCATGCATCCTTCCATTTGGATAGAGGATCTGAATCAGGAGCCTTTGTATGTCGTAATGTCGAAAGAAAATCCGTTATCTGGGCAGCCCATGATTACATTGACGGAACTAAGCAATCAACCGCTAGTTCTTTATACCGAGGGGTGTACCATTCGCGCCAAATTGACGGAGTTGTTCGCGACAATGGAACGGCCTATGCATATAAAAACCGAGGTAGACTTCAGTGAAGTCATCCTCGGTTATGTGGGGAATGGTGATGGAGTTACGGTATTGCCGGAAGCGTCCATCACTCCATTCTCAGACCGGTTAGTTTTTGTGCCATTAGATCATCCAGAGGCTCTAAGAACGATTTCTATTTTTAGCAGGAATCGTACGAAGGGTCAGAAGATTCGACGATTTATAAGTTAGCTTACGGGTAAGGTTTCCTTGACGCCAAATAATTGGAGAGAAATATAAGGATACGTATTGTATCGAACAGCAAGCTCTAATTCAAGCAAAGTGAAACGTTCAATGGTTCGATTATTAACCAGCTTGCCCGCATGAATGAACCGGAACGGGAGCGGTTTAAAGTGCTCCAAGAATTGCTGGATAGCCGCTTCATCATCCCCTGTAACAAGCACATCGCTGATTTGATCTTGAAATACAGGTTCCTCAACCACCTTGAAGAAAGTATTCTTAAAAGCCCCTAATACTGTGGAGTCCGGCAATAGGGCCTGAATATTCTCAGCAGATGATTCCCCCCAAGAGGTAGTGAAATCACTGTAATCATTGTTAAAAGGATTGGAGATATCAACAACAATCTTGCCCTTAAGCTGCTCTTTATAAGCGAGTGCCCATTCCTCTAATACAGAAACATGAAAGGCCGGGACGATGATATCAGCTTGAAGAGCATCATCATAGCTGCATGTCATTATGTTATCGAGTTGAAATTCCTTTGCCAACCGAGCAGCCTCTCCCGGATTTCGTGAACCCCACAAGATTTGACCCTCAGAATAGGCAGCTAGTTGTTTGACCAAAGCTTTGCCCATGTTGCCTGTTCCCATAACACTGATCTTCACGACACTCACTCCTTCTCTTGTTTGAATTGAGCTTAGCTTACCAAGAGAAAGGAGTTTGCAGAAGTTCCTAAATATCGGAGCCATGCAACTTATGGTTTCATCTAAAATTATTTGCGGTGATCGTTAGATGTGCCGGCTCCAAGCCTGGGGATTCAGCCTTCACTATGATCTGTCCAGGTGTGGTTGTTGTCCTAATGTAGGCAAGGAGCTTTCCGTGAAATGCCTTTCGAGTTCTGGAGCTATAGGGCTCCACATCCTGCGCATCTCCATTTTCCAATCCCAGAATTTCGCCGGGTCCCTGAATGGATAGCTGTATGGGATGATCAGCCAGAACAACAGGCTTCCCGCTGTGATCTGTAATCTCGATCTCGATGTGGGCAATATCCTGTCCATCGGCATTCAGATCAGAGAAATCAGCGCGCATAGTGAGCTTTTCGGGTTGGGATACCGTGTGAAGCTCGCAGGAAAAGTGGCGGCTATCACTGCCTGCAGCAACGACTTCTAGTCTTCCCGCCTCATAGTCAACCTCCCAAGTCAGATAGCTCTGAGGAGATTCCTTCAGTTGTTGAGTCCCTAACGATCTTCCATTGATAAAGAGCTCTGCTTCTTCACAATTGGTATAACAGATGACCATCAGCTGCTCTCCTGCTGCCCAATTCCAACGGGGAGTGCCGCCATTCCATCTCCGTTTGGTCTCATAATCGGGGTCGTCTTTTTTCAGCGTTGCGAGGAACACCATCGGTTCTTGGCTCCATAGGCTCTGGCGGTAATAATAGCTGGCCTTCCTATAACCGGCAAGGTCCAAGAACCCTGATTGTGCAACCCTAACAGGCCACCCCTTTGCCTCTCCCAAATAATCGATTCCAGTCCAGATAAACTGAGCACTGATGGAGTCATTGTCTCTAACCGCCAGCCATGCCTCCAGACTGGCACTATTTTCACTGCCGTAAGTAACCCTGTTCGGATATTTATTATGGTCATCCTCATATAAATGCTCTTTATAATTGTACCCAACCACGTCTAGGGTATCAGAATATCCTGTAAGATTGGACAATTCCGGGAATGCCAGGGCTGAAGTAACGGGCCGGGTGGTATCACATTCCTTTACATACTTCACAAGACGCTTGGCGATCGATGCAAGTCTTTCGGCATTTGGCTTATTCGGGTCATATTGTCTTTCAGCTGCCGGTTTGTTGGCATCATTATTCCCTGTCATTGTCTCGAAATAGGGATGGCAATAAGGATCGTTGGGATAGTCCACTTCATTTCCAATACTCCATAAAATAATAGAGGGGTGGTTACGGTCTCTCAGAACCATCTCTTTGATGTCAATTTCGCTCCATTGCGGGAAATCCTCATAGTAACCAAAATGCTTAGGAGGGTAAACATTATGTCCGGTGGACCATTTGTTTTTTACACCTTCCCATTCGTCAAAAGCTTCATCTATAACTAGAAATCCCATAGAGTCGCATAAATCCAGCAAATTGGAGGCCGGAGGATTATGGCTCATTCTTATGGCATTGCAGCCCATTTCCTTAAGCGCATGTAATCTGCGAACCCATACCTTTTCGGGAACCGCGGCACCTAGACAGCCTGCATCATGATGAACGCAAACCCCTTTCATTTTCATATTCACGCCATTTAAGAAGAAGCCCTTATTCGCATCAAATTCGAACCAACGGATTCCCGCGGATGTTTGTATATGATCAATGACTTCGCCGTCTTTTATAATTTCTGTCAATACAGAGTATAGATAAGGGGTATCCGGTGACCAAAGTTTGGGGTTTTCCACTAGGAGGGTCTGATCGAGCTCCATTTGTGATTCACCCGGTAGGAGTCTGGAGTCCACTTTCGAGTTGATTACAGTTCCGTCTTCATCCAATATGGAATTTTTGATATGTATATCCTTATCATTCATAGTCTCATTGGACAAACGGATATTAACGGATAATGTGGCTTGTGCTGTGGAAACCGTTGGCGTTGTAATGAATACACCGTATTGATCGATATGGATAGGGTCTGTGATGGTTATCGATACATCTCTGTAAATCCCTGATCCCGTAAACCATCTGGAATCTGCAATATCCTTATGGTCGACTTTTACGGAGATCACATTGTTCTCCTCCCCAAAGGAGATGAAGTCCGTGATATCATAGGTAAAGGTGCTGTATCCGTAAGGTCTTTTTCCAACGTAGTAGCTGTTGCACCATACTTGGGAATTATTATAGACACCTTCGAAGGTTACGCAGACTCTTTTTCCTTTGAATTCTGAGGGGACGGCAAAGCTTTTTCTATACCAGCCCATACCGCCCGGCAGATACCCCGTACCGCTTGAATGCTCCTCAGAGAACGGTTCTTCAACAGACCAATCATGAGGAAGGGTCACATTCCGCCAGTTGGAATCATCAAGGCCTTTATACCATGCTCCTGGCTCGTCTCCTCTGAGAAATTTCCAATCCAAATTCATATTCTTCGAGATTCTACCCTTATACATGATGTTTCCCCTTCCGAAAAGATTCTATAAAGCATTCACAAAATTGCGCTTAATACACAACTGTAATCTGATTATAAAGTTATAATATAAATTATTGAATAAACCATATTGCTGTTAACATGCACAAAATTGCTATGGGAGTGAAGAGGTATGATCAGTATCTTTGGGGATGCACAGAAGGGTTGGTCGGAGTCTGGTGTCGAGAATAATGAGAGCTTCATGAGTGTGAACTACTGTGGTTATCAGAAGCTGATTACGAGGAGTCTAACCCGGAACCGTGAGCAGGGTAGGGTTGATTATCAATTGATTTATATGGTCAGTGGAAAGGGCTACTTTCAATTCGAGGATAAGACAACGGAGGTATCGGGCGGACAAATCGTTATTTATACCCCCAATCAGCCTCAACATTACAGCTATTATGCCAAGGATTTCACAGAGGCTTACTGGATTCATTTTACCGGTTATGCGGCTCACGACTACCTGCAACAATTTGGGCTTCTAAGCCAACCCGTTCATGTCGTAGGTGCGATGGATGAATTGGTGATTTTATATAAAGAGATCACTCGTGAACTCAATACGAATAAACCCTTACACGAACATATGACAAGCGCACACTTGTTGAAGATGCTTACTCTTGTAGGCAGAAGACTACAGAATACGGAAGACCACCACAAAGCGGACCCCCATACGGATATAAACAGGATCATTGAAATTATGCATGAAAGGTTCAGTCAGAATCTCATTATTACGGATCTTGCCAAGGAGTGCAGCTTGAGTCTGTTCCACTTTATCCATAAGTTTAAGATGGTGACAGGTACGACGCCTGTGAAATATATAACTCGTATTCGTATAAATGAGGCTAAAAGACTGCTCTCTGAATCTTCTCTACATGTGCGGGAGGTGGCTTCCATTGTCGGTTATGAGAATCCTTTATATTTCAGCAGGGTGTTCAGCAGCGTAGTAGGAATCCCGCCAAGCGAGTATAAAAAAAGGTTCCTATAACTAGGTAGCATCGGTAATTTCATACTTGTGGAAAAAGAAACAGGCCTTGCTTGGATAACAAGAGCCTGTTTCTTTTTCTAATGGATTTCATAGCCTATCGTCAGCCTGAACCCGTATAGTTCGTAGCCGATCTGCTGATAGAGGCGAATGGCTTTTTGATTGTTTCCGTGAGTGCCAAGCGTGGCGATGGTTTTACCTTGCGTTTTCAAGTAATCAAGCGCTGTGCAGATAATGCTCCGGGCAATGCCTTGTTTCTGCCATTCTGGGACGACAAAGACGTTCTCCGTTACACTTCTCTCCTCTGAGATTCTCCAGGTAGACGTATTGGCGATCAACTCGCTGCCATGAAACGCACAGAAATTGACCATCTCCTGCGCACCCTGCATCCATCCCAAATGATTCATACTCCAGGCGACACCGTCAAAGGAAGCCAGTTCAGCTTGGTTGTATTTCTCCTTAGCCTCGCTGTTGTCCAGTGCAAAGGGCTGCACCCGTACACCTTCCGGTAACGGATAACGGGGAATCTCCCGGGCCAAATCAAATTTGAACACGACAATCGTATTAAAGATAGTAAACCCGTGTGCGAAGAAGTAACTCAATTCTTTGAGATTATCGGTATCTACATATTGGGCCATGACAATACGCTTATCTGGATACTGTGCTTTGATTTCTCTGGACCGCCGGATCAATGCTTCTGTTAGAGCATTCTTGACCCTTTCATCCTCCTTATTGTCCCCGAAGGTAATCTCAAAGGTAAGATAGCGGATAAAATTTCGGTCTTCCACCTGCTGAACTGCGTGAAAGGTATCATGCTCCATCAGATGGGCTACGGCTACAATTTCTTCATCTTCATTGACTGCACAGAACATATTTCTCTTATCCAGATCACCATGATACAGATACACCATTTGTAGAACAAAATCCAGTTTTCCGATTTGCTCCGCATCTTTCTCTTGAGGATTGCGGATTAAAAATTCCTTATTAATGAACATCGTCCCCCGTCATTCGGATACTTTATTTTCCATTAATGATTTCTCCAAGTTAAATAATGGATGCATATACCAAAACATGCAAGAGAAAATTTAATTATAGACGGACTTTACCAGTCTTTTTATGAGAAGTATGGAAGTGGAAAAAATATAGTATTCAGGAAAACTATGGTTGATGTAAAATGAATATAAGTCCCCAATTTATATATCAACTATAGGTAGGTGTAAGCAATGAATGAGCAGTATAAAAATAGTTTGGATTTATTTGTTGATAACGCACAAAGGATCAAAAAGGCGTTTGTCTGGCAGAATGCCATGGTCAACCGATTAGCTGCCTTACTGTACACAGCCGAAAACAAGATAGCGGATGATTACGCGATTCGCGAGAGCTATGAACTTATAAAGGAGAATACCGGGCTCTTTTCTTCCTTCAGGGGGAATTCGGCAATCAGTATTGCGGCCCTGCTGTCTCTTTCTACAGATAAAGAAACGCAGCTTGCCAACACGCTGTCTGTTTATGACACGATGAAGAACGCCAAATTCAGAGCTTCCGATTATCTCGTCGTTGCCGCCTATCAAATCGCAGCTAATACTACATCGGATCAGTATCTACGAACCGTAGAACGGGCAAAAGCTTTCTACGATAGTATGAAGACAAACCACCGTTTCCTTACGGGTCAGGATGACTATATCTTCGCAGCTATGTTAGGCCTTTCCGATATCGACGTACATAGCGGAGTGAAGAGCATGGAGCAACTCTACGCCGCACTGAAGCCAGAGTTTCTATCGGGGAACAGCGTACAAGCTCTGACACAGGTACTGGTTCTTGGAGAGGAAGTGTCAGAAGCAGCGACCCGTGTACTTGCCTTACGTGATTCCTTCCGCTCACAGGGAATACGGTTGGACAAGGAATATACGCTCTCTTCGCTTGGCGTACTATCGTTACTTCCTGGCGACAGGGAATCTATCGTTAGCGATGTCTCGGAGACTTATGAATTCTTGCGTACCCAAAAGGGCTTCGGTAATTGGTCCATCGCCAAGCAGGAATTGTTGCTGCTGTCGGCTGCACTGGTAGCCTTTAAATTCGTAGATGATGTGAAAGGCGGCATTCTAACCACGACGCTCTCCACTAGCATTACCAATATTGTGATTGCTCAGCAGACCGCGATTGCCGCCGCCGCCGCTGCATCGGCTGCCGCCTCCTCCTCGTCCAATTAAGGGTGAGCAGGGCTCCCATTTCCCGCTTTGACATTAGAGGTTTACTGCAATAGACTTCAATTAAGAGGTTTATCGTAATAAACTTAAAGTGAGGTGAGAGTTTGGGGCCCTATAAACTCTTTGATGCGGAATATAAATTTGTATCGCTCATCTGGGAGAACGAACCGGTTAATTCAACGGAGCTGGTTAAGCTTTGTCTCGACAGATTGGGCTGGAAGAAGTCAACGACCTATACCGTACTCCGGAAACTCTGTGAACGCGGGATATTACAGAATCAAAATGCGCGGGTATCAACCCTGATCAAACGCGAGGATGCACAGAAGTATGAGAGTGAAGCTTTAATCGATAAAGCCTTTGACGGTTCATTGCCGCAATTTCTGACGGCCTTTCTAGGCAATCATAAAATCACTTCAAAAGAGGCAGAACAGCTCAAACGCATTATCGAGGAGGCGACGGAATGACCACGTTGTTCACCACCCTACTGAATATGAGCATTACGGCAAGTTATGTAGCTTTTGCTGTGATGGCAATCCGGCTGGTTTTTCGCAAAGCACCCAAAGTCTTCCCATATCTTTTATGGTTGGCGGTACTCGTAAGGCTGGTGTGCCCTCTTAGTTTTAGCTCAGATCTTAGCTTGTTAAGATTTCTGGCCCCCCATGTTCAAACCGCCAGCGGATTCATGGCGTATGTTCCCGATCATGTGGGTTTGATGAACAACCCAACGGTAGATGTAGGGGCGGGAGTCATCAATTCTATCGTGAATGCCTCCCTTCCTCCTGCAACACCTGAAGCAAGTGTGAATCCGATGCAAATCACGATGGAGCTTGCGGGGATAATCTGGGTAGTTGGCATGGTGCTGCTATTGAGTTACAGCATTATTTCTTACCTGAAACTCTTACATAAGGTGAGAACAGCCACGGTCGTACAAGGGAATGTCTTTGAATCTGACCGAATCACTACACCTTTTGTCTATGGATTCATTAAGCCTAGAATTGTTATCCCTGTGGGATTGAAGGAGACGGAGCTTAGCTTTATTCTCGCGCATGAGCAGACACATATTCGAAGATTTGATTATCTGATCAAACCGATGGCGTTCCTGGTGCTTATTGTTCACTGGTTCAATCCGTGGATGTGGCTCTCTTTTGCCCTAATGAGTAAGGATATGGAAATGTCCTGTGATGAAAGTGTAATTCGAAAACTGGGCAAGAACGCAAAATCTGGCTACTCCCATTCCTTGCTCTCCCTTGCGGTTAAAAAAAGCGGACGCCTGCCCGGCAGTCCCCTGGCCTTCAGCCAAAGCAGTGTTCATGCCAGAATTAAAAATGTCCTGAACTATAAAAAACCGACATTTGGAGTGGTCGCTGCTGCTTGTATGATAGTGCTTATCTTCATGGCAGGCTTCACGGCCAACCCTTCCCGCAAACCGGTTGCTTCTATGAGTCAGCTCGATGAGATGACTACTGTATGGGCCCAAGCCCTCATCTCCCGTGAGGGTCAGCCCCGATATGAAATGATGTCGGCTTCCATGAAGGAGCGATTCAAGCAAGAGCAAATCGTTAGAGGCGGCGAGAACTGGAACTATAACATCGGAGTCTCCAGCCCATGGGTTGTTGATTTTGAGATCAGTAGGAATGGCAGCAACGTGCAGATTACCTATTTCACCCAAACCAGTGAGCCGGCATTTTACAAGACTGAGGAAATTCTCACCTTCGCGCAGGAAAATGGGCAACTTGTCGTAGCTGACTACCGCACGGTCTATGAAGACAGAGCGTTGTGATACGACTCAGTTATTACATGAAATCAAAAAAATAACGGATTACGTGGAAAAAGACCGGGGAGGTATAGGTCAGGCTATCGACCCGGCTTAAGTAGCTTTTTTTCAAAGCCTCGAATTTATCATCATCGCCTATTAATAAGTCCCGTTTCAAAACGGAAACTGTTAGGCTGCCGAAGAAACCGCTCAAACTGATTAGCATGCCGGACACGATCCCAAAAGTTAGATCCAGAGGGGTTAAGTGCGGGTAAATTAGATAAGAGCTTCCTGTCGTTACGATAAACGCGCACGCAAAACCTTCCCAAGTTAAATACGGATTGGCTGTCGGGACAATCTTTCTCTTGCCGAAATACATGGATGCCAGATGGTGCACGACGTCATTTAACTGCGTCAACACTACTAGAAATAGCACAAGACCCGCTCCATACTGCGGCGTAGCAAATTGGAAATAGGCCAGATGACTAAGCCCAAAAACCATCAGCATAAGCCCCCATTGAGCCCGACTGACACTGCGCAGAAAACCTACCGTTCCTTTATTAATCAGGCGAGGAATCGGTAGGAGTAAGAAGATATAGACTGGGATAAAGACGATAAACATCCCGTACCACTCAATATAAATCCAATAAAATTGTAGAGGAATGGATAAGTACGCCCACAGAAAAAGTCTGCGGTCGGCTTTTTTGGATTTGATCATGGAGAAATATTCTCTTAGTGCGAAGAAGGTAAGTCCCATGAGGGACAGCAGTGAAACAATAGGGTTGAAAAGAGTGGCCAAGCAAAAAACCATCAGCATACCCCACCAGGTTTTGATACGAACTCCAATAGCCGCATAGTCTTTGTCTGGCTGCACTTTTCCTATTACATAATATAGCAATTGGATGACTGATAAGACTGCAAAAATAAGAACTAATGTGAAGAGTGAGCTGTCCATTGCCAATCACCAACTTATCGCAGAGTAGGATTCCATTAAAGGGATCATATGTTATTATGAAGTATCAGTCCAAACTTGATAAGGGGAAATTTTGTAAATGGCAGAGGATCGATCGGTCTTTATCTTGCTTACGAATACCGGAACTCTTTTTACGAAAGTGATTCAAGGGTATACGAAGGCGCCTTACAACCACGCTTCGATTTCGTTTAACCGGGAACTTTCGGAGTTGTACAGCTTCGGGAGAAAGCACCCGAGCAACCCACTCAATGGTGGATTTGTGAAAGAGGATATTCAGACAGGCACATTCAGCAAATATCCGAATACGACCTGTGTCATTTATGAGCTCCATGTATCCGACCGTGAAGTTGAGAAAATGAAGCGGGTACTGCAAATTTTCATCCGAAGCCGTAAAAAGTATCTCTATAACATTCTGGGTGTTATCGGTATTGCACTCAAAGAACCTGTTGAATTCAGCAACTCCTACTTTTGTTCGCAATTTGTTGCCGAGATTCTGGAGCGCTCAGGAATAAAGCTATGGAATAAGCTGCCTGCACTCGTTACACCGGACGACTTCCGGCAAAGCGAGCGGTTGTATTTGATCTACGAAGGGAAGTTAGGTGAGTATAAACCAGAGTAGTGAAGCCTGCGCTGCGAACGGGCACATAAATCTACTTATATATTGACAGCTGAAACATAGATCGCTATAGTAGTTAAAAATCAAATTATTTCTTATCCAGAGAGGTGGAGGGACTGGCCCTTTGAAGCCTCAGCAACAGATCTCTGAAGGATACTGTGCTAACTCCAGCGGGTGAACAGCCTGATAGATAAGCATTTGTCTTTATTTATCAGTACGCACTCTATTATAAGGGTGCGTTTTTTGTGTTCACCCTGGATGAAGAAGAAGGGGAGAAAGCATGGACAACAACAGAAAACAACCATTTCAAAGAAAGATGGAGACACGGCATGTCGTCATGCTGTCGCTTGGCGGGGTAATCGGGACTGGATTATTTCTTAGTTCCGGCTATACCATTCAGCAGGCTGGACCCTTAGGGACAATTTTGGCTTATCTCATTGGTGCGGTATCCGTTTATTTGGTTATGCTTTGTCTTGGAGAACTGTCCGTACATATGCCGGAGACCGGTGCGTTTCACAGTTATGCAGCTAAGTATATAGGTCCAGCAACAGGATATACAGTTGCCTGGTTGTACTGGTTGACTTGGACCGTTGCGCTTGGTTCAGAGTTTACAGCGGCAGGATTGTTGATGCAGCGCTGGTTCCCTTCCGTTAACGTATGGATTTGGAGTGCATTGTTTGCATTGATGATCTTTTTGTTTAATTCTTTGACGGTCAGACTTTTTGCGGAATCTGAGTTTTGGTTTTCTTCGATTAAAGTACTAACGATTGTAATATTTATTATTCTGGGTGGGGCCGCAATGTTCGGATTTATCCCAATGGCTGAGACGGAAGCTGCCCCCCTCTTTTCAAATATAACGGCTTCCGGTTGGTTCCCGCATGGTGCAACAGCCATTCTTCTTACTATGCTCGCCGTCAATTTTGCTTTTTCGGGTACGGAGTTAATTGGAATTGCAGCCGGGGAGACGGTTGATCCGGAAAAAACAATTCCTAAAGCAATCCATACCACGTTGTGGCGTCTGATTATCTTTTTTATTGGGACGATTGTAATTCTGGCTGCACTGCTGCCCATGTCAGACGCCAGTGTTCTGGAAAGTCCATTTGTAGCTGTGATGGAGCGTATCGGTGTTCCATATGCCGCTGATATCATGAACTTTGTTATTCTGACAGCCATTCTGTCAGCAGCCAATTCAGGATTATATGCCTCCTCCCGGATGTTGTGGTCTCTAGCGGATAAGCAGACCATCTCTCCGGTGTTTGCTAAGTTAACGAAGCGGGGCGTGCCGATCTATGCGGTAACCTTCAGTATGCTGGGTGGTGGATTAGCGTTGCTGTCCAGCATTATTGCACCGGGGACAGTGTATATTGCCTTGGTATCGATTTCCGGACTGGCTGTTGTTGTCGTATGGATGAGCATCAGCCTATCACAATTGTTATTCCGCAGGCAGTATCTACGGGAAGGGAATTCAGTTAAGGATCTAATTTATCGGACTCCTTTTTATCCGGTGGTACCAGTAGTCTCTTTAGTCCTTTGCCTGGCTTCATGTATAGGAATAGCCTTTGACTCGACACAGCGAATTGCGCTGTATTGTGGAATACCCTTTATAATCTTATGTTATGGCAGCTACTATCTCACTCAACGTGTAAAGAAAAGAGGACAAGCCCATGTCGAACCTATCCAATCCAATTGAAGCTATTTTACGTGATTACTCCGTTATGATACTGGATGGAGCCCTCGCGACCGAATTGGAGCAGCATGGATGTAATCTAGATGATCCTCTCTGGTCTGCCCGTGTGCTGCTGGAGAATCCTGAGCTAATCTATCGGGTGCATGCCGATTATTTCAGAGCCGGAGCGGACTGTGCAATTACGTCCAGTTATCAGGCTACGGTATTGGGCTTTGGTGAAAAAGGAATCGGAGAACAAGCTGCGCTGGATCTGATCCGCTTAACAGTGCAGCTAGCCAGTCGGGCTAGAGATGATGTTTGGCAGGAAGGGGAGCAGATCCATCGGCCAAAGCCGATTGTAGCAGCATCCGTAGGTCCTTATGGTGCTTATCTGGCGGACGGATCGGAGTATGTAGGTCATTACGGGGTGACAGATGAGACATTAACCGCTTTTCATCGTCCCCGGATGGCTGCATTAATCGAAGCAGGGGCCGATATCTTAGCTTTTGAGACCATTCCATCCCTTCAAGAGGCTGGGGTGTTAGAGGCACTGCTGAAGGAATTTCCGGATGTCTTCGCCTGGCTGTCCTTTTCGTTGAAGGATGGAACCTCCATCAGTGAGGGGACATCGCTTGAAGAGTGTGCCGCTCGGTTCGGGTCTAATAAGCAGATTGCTGCGATCGGCCTGAACTGTGCACCGACAACCGTGGTGACCGAAGCAGTCACTATTCTAAGCAAATACACCACAAAACCGATCATTGTATATCCTAACTCGGGAGAGACGTACAACCCGGAGACCAAAACCTGGCATGGAAACGGAACTTGCGGGAGTATGCGTGATGAATCGGAACGCTGGTACGCTGCAGGGGCCCGCATAATAGGCGGATGCTGCCGTACAACGCCGCATCAAATCCGTGAGTTAGCTGAAAGATGGCGCAAGTAAAGCGGTAATTTCCAATCTTCCTCCGACTTTTTAAGCGCGAGTGTGCAACAGCTTACAACAGCGAAGGGCAACTGAACGGGGTTGCCCTTTTTTGCGTTATGGTTCAGGATAAGGAAGGTAACAAATAATAAATTTAACATGTTCTGTTGTGGATCATCTTATATAGGAGTGAACTAGGCAAATGAAGCGTATCACGATTCTAATTGCAGATGATGAGGCGGAGATCGCCGATTTGGTTGCTTTACACTTACAAAAAGAGGGATATGATATTGTCAAAGCGGCGGATGGGAGAGCAGCCATTCATGCGATTCAGTCACAATCGATAGATTTGGCCATTTTGGATATTATGATGCCTGAGCTGGATGGTTATGAGGTTACCCGTCAAATTCGGGAGCAATATCATCTGCCCATTATTTTTTTGAGTGCCAAAATCTCTGATCTCGATAAGATCACAGGGCTTGTAATGGGGGCCGACGACTATATGACAAAACCGTTCAATCCTATGGAATTGGTAGCCCGAGTGAATTCTCAGCTTCGCCGTTCTTTGCGCTTCAATCAACCTGCGGCAGCGAACAAAACAGTACTAGAAGCGAGTGGATTAACGATTTCACTTGATCAGCACACCGTTACCCTATATGGCGAACCGGTCGAGTTAACACCGAAGGAATTTGATATTCTGTACCTATTAGCCAGCCATCCTAAGCAGGTATTCAGCGCCGAAAGTATCTTTCAGCAGGTGTGGGGCGAAGCCTACTATGAGAGCGGCAACACGGTTATGGTGCATATCCGTACACTTCGTAAGAAGCTTGGAGAAGATAACAATAAAGACAAGTTCATCAAAACCATTTGGGGCGTGGGGTATACGTTCAATGATTAAGAGAATTCGAAGCTTTCGGACAAAAATGATTCTGCTGCTGGGGTTAAGTATGCTTTTGTCTGGTGCTATCACTTATGGGGTCTATAGGCTTCTTCAACTCTATTATGCAGGTGTTCGCCGGGAAGATCCGCTGGCTCAGTATCGTCAGATTATGAGCAATATAGGCGATATTTACTTTTTCCTGATCCTATTTATCCCTATGGCCATTCTTTTTTTCTATTGGTTTACCAAGCCATATGCTACCTACTTCAATGAAATTTCCCGGGGAATTCATCATCTGGCTAATGGTGATTTTAAGAATAGGGTAGAGCTTACTTCAGAGGATGAGTTCAAAGTCATTGCGGAGGATCTGAATCTGGCGAGTGAAAAACTTCAGGTGGCGGTGGAAAGAGGGGATTTTGCGGAGAACAGCAAGGATCAGTTAGTCGTGAATTTGGCTCATGATCTGCGGACGCCGCTTACATCTGTGTTGGGATATCTAGATTTAATTCTGAAGGATGAGCATCTGACCGCAGAGCAAATCAAACATTACACCTCTATTGCCTTCACCAAATCTCAACGCTTGGAAAAACTAATCGATGGATTGTTCGATATTACTAGAATGAACTATGGGATGCTTCCCGTTGAAAAGAAACGAATAGACATCAGCGAGCTATTGATGCAATTGAATGAGGAACTATACCCTGTGTTCGAAAAAAGCCATCTACTATCCCGATTAAATATTACGCCTAACTTATATATTTCCGGAGATGGAGAACTGTTGGCACGTGTATTCGAGAATTTATTGACGAACGCCTCCCGTTACGGGAAGGATGGGTTCTATGTAGATATCAATTGCCATCTGGATGCAGGGCAAGTGGTTATTCAGGTCGTCAACTACGGAGGGCATATAGCTCCAGAAGATTTACCGCATATCTTCGATATGTACTATACGAGTGACCGGGCACGAACGCATCTAGAGGGGGGAACGGGTCTTGGCCTGTTCATTGCAAAAAATATTGTGGAGCAGCATGATGGAGTGATTTCAGTAGAAAGCAGCGTGGTGCGAACACTCTTTGAGGTCCGATTGCCGCAAGAGCCCGGGTCCAACGCTTAGACGCCTACGATCCGCACTTCACACCTCTTATATGCGGACTGTATCGCCGCTATTTACGACTCAAAAGGTTATGCGAATCCCATGCGGACTCAGGAGACACTGTTCAAATAAAAAAAGCCTCTTTTAGGAAGAAAAGGGCTCAATAGCGTCTCTGGTGTCCGTATAATTCCCGAATTGTCTGATTTTGCTCAAATAAGGTCTTCTCAGTCCGCATACGGACGAGTTCTCTCGAGATGGAGCCCTAGTTTTAAGAAAAACTTTATGATTGCCCTGCTTTTTTTTAACTATTGTTCTCTATCCTGAAGGTATAAGGGGTTAAGGAGGATATAGGTTATGAAGAAGTGGGGCTTTTTTATATTTGTAGTGTTACTGCTGGGGTATGCAGGTATTTTGACAACGGAGTACTTTCAAGAGCGACAGGACAAGGAGAATACCCTTGATGGATACGAACAACAGCGGTTTAGCCTAGGGAATTCAAAAATGATCAAAATTGTTCCACAGGATCAAGTATACAAAGGGGATCTATTGTTGGTTAACAAGGATTATCCTGTTCATGAGGAAGGGGTGAAGTCCGACATTGTAAATTTAGCGGAGCATACAGAATTAACACAGGGATATGGTTTGCCGGGTCATAATATTTACCTGTCAAAGCATGTAGCGCAGGCATTTAAGTCAATGGTTAAGGCTGCTGGAAAAGAGGGCGTAAATCATTTCGTGATCAGTAGTGGCTACAGAGATTTTGAGAAGCAAGAGGAACTTTATCGGGACAAGGGTTCAGCGTATGCTTTACCCGCGGGGTACAGTGAACACAATCTAGGATTATCCCTTGATATTGGATCTACAGAGACTGAAATGAGCCAAGCAGATGAGGGGAAGTGGCTGCAAGAAAACGCATGGAAATACGGATTTATTTTACGGTATCCCAAGGATAAAGCCGAACTCACGGGGATTCAATATGAACCCTGGCATTTTCGTTATGTAGGTTTGCCCCACAGTGCTATCATGCAGGAAAAAGATCTTGTATTGGAGCAATATTGTGACTTTTTAAAAGAAAAGAAGAACTTGTCGGCAGTAGTAGAGGGTGAAGAATATAACGTTAGCTATTATTCGATGTCCCAAAACATCCTTAAGGTACCGGAGAACGGTCGATATAACATATCAGGGAACAATACAAACGGAATCATTGTGACTGTAAAAAAGTGAATACATAACAAAAAAAGCAAAGGAGGTTAACTCATGAAATATACTGCAGCTTTGAAGCGAATGGTAACGGCAGCGGGATTTATGGTTTATCTGTATTTTTTAACTAAGTTGATCCTATTCAAGTGGGGGTCTGTTGATGTGCAGGTTCTGCTGAACCAACTAGAGACCACGCTGAATCATCCGTATCATATCTTTGATCGGCCCGGCAACTATACTCCGTTCAAAGAAATCATAAGAGAGATCTATAGCTTGTCTATTTCAAGTCCACTTTCATCCATAAATCTAATCGGCAACATTCTGGCCTTTATTCCGCTGGGTATCTTCCTGCCGAAGCTTTTCTCATCATCAGCAAGCTCAATCAGTAGGGTTTTCGTACTTTCCCTATCTTTAAGCTTATGCTTTGAAATGATACAACTGCTTTTGTTCATAGGCACCTTTGATGTGGATGACCTTATATTGAACACTTCCGGCGCAATGATCGGTTACGCTGCCTTAAGAATCCAAGTATCCTCAGTAAAACACCTTGCTGTGAAGTAGATGAAGCGCACGCTCGATTTCCTGCAGCTCCTCCTCTGAAGCCTTTTCGATACGTTGATTGAATTGAGACTCCATCCGTTGAAAAGCCTCGTCCATCATCGCCCCCCCTTTTTCGGAAAGCCGAATATATTGTTTACGCCGATCTTCCTCGTCGGAGACCTTGTCTATGAGTTCCTTCTCCCCTAACTTTCTGAGTTCACGGCTCGTATTCGGCATAGATATATGCATACACTCACTGATTTCGCTTATCGTAATAGGCTGACTGACAGCAATGTATTCAAGAATTTTATATTGAACAGGTGTGATCGCTTCGGATTTCACATCTTTGGAAAGCTCATTCGATATTTGATGTACGGAAGCCGTGAAGGCTACAAATTGTTGGAACAGATTGTTCTTATCCATAAAATCACCTCTAAAATAAACGATAGCAAAATAATTATCATAAAACAATTATCATTTGACAACTATAACGAATACGTGCTACCCTTTGCTTATCAAATGACAAGTAATGGAGGTTTTTTAATGAACATATTAGTTGTATATACTCATCCGAATCACCAGAGCCTGAGTTATGCATTCTTGCAGGAAGTTATTAGAGGGAGTAAAGAGAATACGGCCATTCAAGAGGTAAAAGTATTGGATTTATATGAGGAAGGTTTTAATCCGCTATTAGTATTTAATGAAACCAAACGCAGACGAGATATGCATAAGGACCCGGATCTTACTCCATACAGGGAGCAGCTTAAATGGGCCGACAAGATTGTGTTTGTCTATCCGATCTGGTGGGGACGTCCTCCAGCTATGCTTATGGGATACATTGACCAGATGTTTGCTTCTGGATTTGCGTATAAGGATACCGGAAAACTGTTGCCGGAGGGGCTTTTAAAGGGGAAGTCAGTAGTTTGTATTTCCAGCATGAAGGGGCCTGCCCATTACCCGTTGATTTGGTTGAATAACGCTCATAAAGCATTAATGCGAAAGGCACTTTTCAACTATGTAGGGATCAAAAAAGTGAAGTTTTTTGAGTTTGGCAGTATGGAGAGTCCGCGGGGCAAGCAGAAAGAAAAGCTCAATAAGATATATCAATATTTTAAAAAGGTGGATGGGTAAGGGCTGAGGGGATAATCAAAATCATTCAGCCCTACCAGATAAAGCGCTCAAACCAACGAGTTAAGAAAGATGAACATAGAACGTGGTGGATTCACTGATTACACTTTTGGCGTAAATTTTTCCTTTGTGCTGATCAATAATGGACTTAGCAATAGCCAGACCCAAGCCATAACCCCCCTGCTTGCGGGCCCTAGAAGCATCGGTTCGGTAAAATCGATCAAAGATTCTAGTTAGGTGTTCCGCAGCAATACCCTCTCCAGTATTGGATACCGATAGAATGACTTCGTTCTGCTGTTTTTTCAGAGAAAGGGTAACGGAGCCTTTAGAATTGGCATACTTCACAGCATTATCTAAGAGGATCATGACGACCTGCCTAATTTGCTCGCTGCTTCCGTACACCGTCAAGTTGGGTTCAATGTCATATTCAAGGGAAAGATGCTTCTCGAAAATAACGGCTTCCATAGTCAAAATGATGTCTTCAACCGTGTCGCTGATGTTGAACTTCGTAAAGATCATGTTTGTTTTGGAATCATCCATTTGGGTCAAGTATAAAAGGTCATTAGTGAGTCTTGTCATTCTTTCGGTTTCTGATTTGATATAGTACAGCCACTTGGACTGATTGTCTATCGTGTCTTCGCTATTGGATAAAAGCACATCTGTATTGGTGTTAATGATGGCTAGAGGTGTCTTAAGTTCATGGGAGGCATCAGCAATGAATTGCTTTTGTTTATCGAATGCTTCCTTAACCGGAGTGATCGACCGATTAGCGAAGAATCGGCTTGTGAAGAATAAAGCAATCAGCATCACCGACCCTACAACAGCGAAGGTGTAGATTAAATTCGTCAAAATACCCTGCTGGTCGGTGACGTCAAGGAATACATACATGAATCCCTCATCGGTTGGCTGAACGCTAAAGGTCCAGTCACTCCCGCCCAAGTTGAATTGACCGGTGTCCTTGTTCATAGATACAGCTTCCTGCAGCGCAAGCTCATAAAGTTCATTGTCGATATCAAATTTGGAGATTTTGTCCGTAATACCCCGCTCCTGATCGGTTTTCACCATGAAGAAAATCGAACGTTCTGGCGGAAACTTCCCGTTGTCCATAGGGCCGCCATCCGTTTCGGGTGAGGTTGGTTCGATGCGCGGGCGATCGAAATTGCCTTGGGGGTACTCATTATTCTCCGTGATTTTATGGAGTTCCATATCGATACTTCTCCGCACGTCCTGATAGGTAATCATATATATAGAAACAAAGGCTACAAGCATCATCACAGAGATGGTGGCTAGGTTAACTATAAGAAATCGATTTCTGAGCTTCGTGAACATTAAGTGGTCACCTCTAATACATACCCTACGCCTCGGAGCGTGCTAATGCGTACGGCCGAATTCAAGAAGGTAAGTTTTTTTCGCAAAAAAGAAATGTATACCTCCACATTGTTGTGTTCTACCTCAGAATCAAATCCCCATAGTTTTTCAATGATTTGTTCTTTGGAGGTAACGGCTTGTTTCCTCGATATAAGAAGCTCTAATAATTCACTTTCCTTTAAATTCAGCTTCATCTCTTTCCCTTTGACAGTGAGTCTCAGATTCGTTGTTTGGAGCTCTATATCCCCGAATTTCAGAGCATCATCCGGAATAACCTCACCTTTACGCCTTAACGCAGCCCGTATTCTTGCCAACAGTTCTTCCGACGAAAAAGGTTTGGCAATATAGTCATCCGCACCATGATCCAGACCTGTCACCATATCTGTGATCTCCCCCTTTGCGGTAAGAAAAATTACGGGAGTGGACAGGCCCTCACTTCGAATTTTCTTGAGTACGCTGTACCCATCCATTTCAGGCATCATAATGTCGAGCAGCAGCAAATCATATATCCCGCTTAGAGCGTAATCCAGACCCGATCTGCCGTCATGTACAGCATCTACGGAGTAATTATGTTTCTTTAATATTTGGGTTAAGGCCTCCGCAAGATGAAGCTCATCTTCTACGATTAATATTCTCATGGGTTTGCCATCCTCTATCGTAAATTATGGATCTGTTTATTGAAGTAATTATATCAAGATTACCTTTAGCGAACCTTAAGGGGCTCAAGTAATGATGAAGTAGCTATAGAAATATTAACGGAATGTAAAAGCATTTAAGATTCATTAAAGGTTCGGGGGCTAAGATTCAAACATGAGCAAACGAGATATCCACACGAGAATATAGAATAGAGAGGATTTGAACCCTATGGCTATAGAGGTGTTTAACCGATACGAGAACAAGTACTTACTTGATCATGGTGGCTATCACACATTCTACAATAAATTGCTGGAGTATATGGAACTGGACGAGTACAACAAACAGCATGAGTTTTATTCCATAAGTAATTTATATTTTGATACACCCAATGATGCGTTGATTCGAAACAGCCTGGCGAAGCCAAAGTATAAGGAAAAACTTCGATTAAGAGCTTACGGTGTTCCGAATCAGGATGCGAAAGTGTATCTGGAAATCAAGAAAAAGGTATTCGGGCTGGTCAATAAAAGAAGAACGGCGCTTCAATTAAATGAAGCCTATGATTTTGTCCGTACTGGACTTGAACCTGAGTTAAAGGATTACATGAATAAACAGGTCATCAATGAAATCACGTATTTCCTGAAACGCTATGAATTGCACCCAAAAGTGTACCTGGCTTATGAGAGAAAAGCGCTGTTCTGCAAACAAAACCGAGATCTCAGAATTACCTTCGACACCAATATTAGAAGCAGACGGTATGATCTTAAGCTGGAAAATGGAGACCACGGAGAACCTCTGGTGGAGAATGGCCAATGGTTGATGGAAGTGAAAGCAGAGAAGACGGTTCCGTTGTGGCTGTCGAAAATGCTGTCCGAACACGAAATGTTCCGTACAAGCTTTTCCAAGTACGGTAATGAATATAGAAAGATGCTGAATAACAGCAAAATCGAAAGGGAGAGTGTCATCTATGCTTGATTCAATCTTCAACACTACTTTAACAAATACAGATTTAAGTTTAACCAATGCAGTCATAACCATCCTTTTATCCATCGTACTAGGCGGCATCATCAGCTTCACTTATATGAAAACTAATCCCAATTCATATTCTCAAAGCTTCACCTTGACTATGGTCTTGCTGCCGGTGATTGTGGCAATCATTATTCTTTTGATCGGCAGCAATATTGCAAGAGCCTTCAGCCTTGCCGGAGCTTTCTCCATCATTCGGTTTAGAAGCGCTCCAGGCGATCCAAAAGATATTACGTTTGTCCTGTTCACCATGGCCTCCGGACTTGCTTGCGGAGTGGGATCCTTCGGTTACGCCGTATTGTTTACAGTGATCCTGTGCGTGCTCATGTTCATCCTGAACCACTTTAACTTTGGCGTGAGAAAAACATTACAGAGAATGCTTAAAGTGACGATTCCAGAGAATTTGGGATATGACGAAGCCTTCGACGAAATTTTTAAAAAATATAACATTGGATATGAGCTTAAAAAGATTAGAACGACAGAGCTCGGCAGCTTGTATGAGCTGGTATATGCCGTTTCGATGGATGGGCTTACGAACCAGAAGGAATTTCTGGATGATATACGTTGCAGAAACGGCAACCTGGACATCTCGCTGACGATGAGTCCTACCTCAACTGATTATTAAAATAAGTAAACTGAAAGGAAAGATGAGATATGAAGAAGTTAATTAAACGAAGTAAATTAGGTAAGTTATCGATGGTGTTTATGAGTGCAGCCTTAATCGCTGCTTGTGGAAATACATCTGAGGCACAGACGGCTGTTGAGGCGACCACAGCAATTACAACAGAGCAGGCCGCAGTCGCTGTAGATGGACAACAGGTTAGTATGAAGCTGGCAGATTTGGTGACCTTTGATGAAGATGATCAAGCTACGGATTGGAGTACAGAGAATCCGGTTCTAATAACACTGAATGGAACAAACGCCAGCATTAAAGGTTCGGGGGCTGAAGCAAAGGATGGCTCGGTGACAATTACTGCAGCAGGAACCTATGTCCTAAGCGGAACGCTCACCGAAGGTCAGGTTGTAGTTGATGTACAGGATGAAGGGAACGTACGGTTAGTCTTGAACGGTGTGAACATTCATGACAGTGACAACGCTCCGATCTACATCAAAGAAGCTAAGAATGCAATGATTACACTGCAAGAAGGAACTGAGAACGTTATTACCGATGGGAAAACCTATGTACTTGAGGATGCTTCAACGGATGAACCCAATGCAGCCATTTTCAGTAAGGCGGATCTAACGATTAATGGAACCGGTAAACTATCGGTTCTCGCTAACTACAACAACGGGATAACAAGTAAGGACGACCTCAAAATCATTGAAGGAACTATTGAGATTCAGGCAGCTGATGACGGAATTCTAGGTCGTGACATGGTTGCTGTTGCAGACGGGAATATAACAATCGTCGCAGAAGGAGATGGCATCAAAGCAACCAATGACACCGATGCTGCTAAAGGATTTATTGCTATAGCAGGTGGAACGTTTGATGTTAAGGCGGGTGCCGATGGAATTCAAGCGGCGACCTCCGTATTGATTGATGGCGGGACCTATTCCATGGTTACGGGCGGCGGCAATCAGAACGCTGCGCCGAAAGTGGAAGAGAGAGGGCAAGGCGGCCCATGGGGCGGCGATACAACCGAGTCCACGACTGAAACGGAAGAGACGGATGAAGCGGAAGAAGCAGAATCCCTAAGTGCAAAAGGTGTGAAAGCTGCAGGTAACATTGTGATTAATAACGGAACCTTTGCGATTGATTCTGCAGATGATGCCATTCACAGTAACGTAAGTGTAGTTGTGGCTGGTGGAGAACTCGGTATTACATCTGGCGATGACGGATTGCATGCGGGTACCTCATTAACGATTTCCGGCGGTAAGGTCGATATCACCAAAAGTTATGAAGGAATCGAAGGATCTGTGATCACGATTTCAGGTGGCGAAACTCATGTGGTTGCCTCTGATGACGGAACGAATGCATCAGGTGGAACAACCAATCTGCTTAATATCACCGGAGGCTACTTAACGGTTAATTCTCTAGGCGACGGATTGGACTCTAATGGATCCCTCTCCATGTCTGGCGGCACTGTGGTTGTGAGTGGTCCAACCGGCAGCGGCAATGGCACATTGGACTATGACGGCACCTTCGAAATGACAGGTGGAACCTTAGCGGCAGCGGGAAGTTCGGGAATGGCCCAAGCGCCATCAGACAGTTCGAGTCAATTCTCGCTCCTTATGAGTTTTCCACAGACACAGAAGGCCGGAACTTTAGTTCATCTGGAAGATAGCGAGGGTAACAATATCATGACCTTAGCGCCCGAAAAAGATTATCAAACCGTGGTAATCAGTTCGCCAGTTCTGAAGAAAGGCGGGTCTTACACCCTTTACTCAGGAGGTACATCCACTGGCAGTGAAGTGAGCGGTTATTATGCGGATGGGGAGTATACTGGAGGCACGAAGGTGACTGGGTTTGAGATTACAACCAGCGTTACTTGGTTGGACGAAACGGGAGTAACGGCTGCTAAAATCAACGAATTTGGCGGAGGCGGTGGAGGTGGTAGATCCAAAGGTGTAAGACCCGATGGTGGTGTAAGACCTGACGGTGTAATGCCTGACGGTGTTCGGCCTGATGGAGTAGCTCCTGACGGAGTAGCCCCTGATGGAGTGACAGCCCCTACAAACGAAAGCACCTTGTAACGGAAAATCGAATGAACACATGAATAAAGGAAGCTGGCGCACATGCGCCAGCTTCTTTACTTACTTGGGCTGTCTAATCCAGAATTGAATGGCTCGTCTTGACAAAATAATAGTTTAAAAACTAAACTAAAAGCATGGATAAAAAAATGAAAACAGGAAGTCATAATCTAGGCAAATTATTTATGCAGTTGCAAAGACTTGAACGCCATCCTCATACCTATGGAGACGCAGGCCCGCTCACTCCAAGTGAAATTCATACGATTGACGCCATTGGTTATGACGGGGAGATCCTTATGAGTGAACTGGCTTCCCGACTCGGCGTAACAAAAGGGGCAGTGACACAGATTTATGCTCGCTTAGAAGCAAAAGAACTCGTTAAGCGTTCTGCTCACCCCGATGATTCCAGGGCTGTATTGATCTCACTAACAGAAAAGGGGAAGAATGCTTACCTAGCACACGAAGAAGTGCATCTAAATTTCTACAAAGAGCTTAGTGCGCAATTAAATGAAGAAGAGATTCAAATTTTCGAAAGATGTATTCAAAAGCTAAATGAATTTATGCAGAAATAATTCTGGTTTCATAGGTCACTACTTGATCAATAGAACCTAGCAAGTCCTCTAATCTAAACAACTGCTCGATATGATATACACCATGTGGATGCGAGGAATGGTAGATAGCATCTGCAACGACAACAGCCACCTTGGCAGTAATTTCGGCTTCCTTTTTTCCCTGTAAGAAGCACTCGACTAACATGTCTTGCTGACCCTTTGTCCCCCATGCATCAATTTTTACTGCAAACATTTCTTTTCCTAATTTTATCTTGCTGAACAACAGTATGGCGGCAGAGCGAATCGGCGTGAATTCCAATAAAGAGAACACTCCTAATGCTCTTAACCAAGCAAGAAACCCCGTCACCGCAGATGAATCGAAACACAGACGTGTGGAAACCGATAATACGTCGAGTGTTCGCGGAAGCACATGCTGATCCGAAAAGTTGAATCGATACGCTTTTTTACGGCCTAGCCCCGCCCCAAAATCCGTTTTTTTACCCTCTGTGAAACTCATTACTTCAGTGCGGACTCCATCCTGAATTACATCAAATTTTGTGCCCAAGTTGTCTATAGTCCATTCGATTGCGGCATTGCCGTGCTGATCCCCCATTCCCAACATAATGGAGATGTCTATGGCATTCGTCTGATCCATTAGACGTTTAGCATAGTGGGCCATCAAGTTTGTCAGCCCCGGAGCAAGACCAACACTTAGCACTGCTGTTGCACGGCTGCTTGCTGCTTCTGCATGTAATCTTTCCACCTGGGAGAGAAACAAATCATTGGCGGATATGTCCACATAATCAATCCCTCTATCCAAACAAGCCTGAACAAATGTGGTATCTGTTTGGTCCAAGCACATAACGATCAGCTTAATGGTATCCCAAATACCTAAGTCGATCGGATATCCGATATCGAGTTGTAATGGCTTCACTTTCCCACCGGTTGAGAGGCTGAATTGCTCTGCACGAGCAAAATTTCTTCCAGCAGCATAAACTTTACCCGGATATCGCTCACCCAGCTCTGTGCATATCTTTTGTCCCACATGACCATATCCGCCAACGACTACAATACGTTCCTTCATAAAGATTTCTCCTTTTACAAGATATATTTTTTACTTGTATCGTTGCCTTGATTGGGTGAAAGAGAGCCAGGTTGTAGCAATAAGTTTAGTTACTAAACTAAATATTCAAAAAAATTAAGCGCTCTTTGAAGTTTTATTCTGTCAATTTAGTATAGTTTCTAAACTTATTTATTGTCAAGAAAAGGGGGCATTATAGTGACTAAGGGTGTCCAAGAATAGACAGAAGAGGTCCAATTAGCTTCTTAAAAGCTAGTTAGGCCTCTTCAATGCTTAAAGTGGAAGGAAAGAGGTTCAATGAGAGGAGCTTAAGCCAAAGTGCATCGTTATATTCTTCATGTACTCTTCGTCCCCCGAATTCTCTTTCATGTCGATAAGGGTTCTTGCATCGGGTCCAACCACATATCGTAATCTGCTCGTACCATCCGTTGCCGCTTGATAGATCGTTTCAGCGACTAGTGAAGCTTGTGAGGCGTAGGCAGGATCTTTTTCCATGTCAGCTAATTTACCCAGAAACGCAGAAGTGAACGGCTTATATTCCGTTAAAGATTCAGTAAAAAAGAAATCCATGGATCTTCCGCCAAAATCCGTAGCAATAGCTCCTGGTTCAATCAGTTTTGTTTTAATATTTTGTGAGGCTAATTCATAGGATACGGATTCAGTGAACCCCTCTACTGCAAACTTAGTGGAGTGATATAACGACATAGTAGGAAAAGTAACCTTGCCCCCCATAGAAGAAATATTAATGAGCATACCCTCTTGATTAGACCGAAAATGCGGCAAAACAGCTCTGGTCATTTGGATCATCCCCACAACATTTACCTCGAATTGTCTTCTAATCTGCTCATCCGTAGCAGCTTCAAGGATTCCCATGGTGCCATATCCTGCATTATTAAGAAGAACGTCAATTTTACCAAACCTTGTGATTGCTTCTGCTACTGCGGCTTCAATCGTCGCTTTGTTTTCAACATCGAGCTTTAGTACGCAAATGGAATCGGAATCCACAAATTCCGTTTCCTTCTCAGGAGAGCGCATGGTTGCGACAACATTCCATCCTCTTTCAGCGAAGTATTTGGTTGTGGCTCTACCAATTCCTGACGAAGCTCCGGTGATAAAAATCGTTTTCAATAAGATCCCTCCAAGGTAAGTTCTATATTACAAAACATAATATATCATATTGATATATATCATGTCTATATATGGGTTAGAGATAAACAAGAACAAGCCACCGCAACTTAGCGGCAGCCTGAATTTGTTAGATCCGATCTTATGAGTTTATTTTTTTATCATGACAGGCCGAACGGTTTTAGTGGTCAGTACATTTAGTGCATCGCGTACATTTCTAGCGAATACTAACGGTTTCTCCACCTTTTCGAAGTGGATGTACCAAATGTTAGGGTTGGTAAATAACCAGTGATTGTGAAGGGCGGTTACTTTAATCCCATGTTTACGAAGGCGTGAAATAAATGGATTGATCTCAGCCGTCAGAATAACTGTCTCGCCCAGATTTAGGGCTCTTCCGTCACGGCCAATGCTTTCAAACGAAAAGGCTTGTGGAATTGTTAAAAAGGATTTTGAGTTTTTGCCTAATATTCTAGGTTTAATATTATTTCGGACCGATGAAGCCGTACAAACCCCATTTATAATCTGTGGGGTCGCTCTTAATATCGTTGCATATTGTCTGCAGAGTGGACTGATTGCCATTGCCATTTTCCCAACACCTCCATATATGAATCTACTAACAGGATATGAAGGAGGGGAGCTATATAGGAGGGCCTTTCATAGAGAGGATACGCCTCATTTAGGAGACTTTATTCCTTCTCCGGAACAATCACTTCAATATGACGAGGAAGGATTCGGAGTTCAATGGGCAAAGGCGGGCCTTCTTCTCCATCAACATTCGTTCTAACTGACTCTGACGAGCTTACACTTATCTTCTTCGCAGTAAAATAAATAACATCCTTATTCTCCTTCAGGTTACCCAATAATAAAGACAAGCTGACCGTTAGAGTCTTGAATATATTCAGATCCTTAATGATAAAGCAGTGGATCAGGCCATCGTCAACAGCTGCATCGGGGGCCAATTGTTCAAATCCGCCTACCGAATTCGTTAAAGCAGCCAGGAAAAGTGGAGATTCTCCTTCCCAGACTTGTCCATCATGATGAATAACTAGTGGGTGAGCCGAATGATTTATAAGCTCTTTTATGCCCTCCTTGATGTAGGCAAAAGAGCCAAACCTCGATTTATCATCTGACGTTACGGAAGACAGTGATTCAGCAAGTGAACCTGCAGCAACGACGTTCGCGAACAGTCGATCGTTCAATCGACCGATATCTACGACTTTCACTCTGGAAGAAGTGAGTGTCCGAATGGCTTCTTCGGGATTCAGGGGAATTTGTAAAGCACGGGCAAAATCATTAACCGTACCTAGAGGCACTATTCCGAGTTTCGGGCGGTGTCCCTGATTCATAAGTCCATTAATCGTCTCGTGAAGAGTGCCATCCCCGCCGATGGACACGACCAGGTCATAACATTCCTCGCAAGCATGGATACAAAAGTGTGTGGCATCCAGTTCCTTTTCCGTCTCCTTGACCATAACCATGTATCCTTTATCACGCAGAATTCCCTCTACGCTGCTGACATATTGGAGTGCTTCTTCCTTACCGGAAGAGGGATTAATAATGATCATTGCTTGCTTCATATGGGTATTCCTCTCTATTTGTTTTGAAAGGATTTGAATTTGATGTTACTTGTTATTACCCCAAAATACGGACCAAATGCGTTCTCCCATAAATTAATCCTCTTCGCTAATAGAGTAGAATTCTGTCGAAGTTTGTCATTCTGCCGTCATTGGGGGGATATATACTAAATTTTAGTAGGGTTTTGAAATACTAAAATTTAAGAGGTGGGGAATTCAGATGGTAACAAGTAATAAGAAATTTAGGTCAAACTTCATGCAACCTGTAGCAAAAATGATGGCGGTTGTAATCACAGTTGCTTCAGTCCTAACGATTTCACCTAGTCAAGGTTATGCTATTAGCGCAACGGCTGATATCTCTGCAGATGATATTACCCCTCCGGCTTTTGTAGGCGCTGAGTCCTATGATGGCAATGATGTGTATTTGAATTTTGATGAGAACTTCTCTATCAATGCACCACTGGATTCAGATGAAGATCAGGTCATCGCTTTTCTAAAAAATAACTTGAGTATTGCGACAGACGGGGAACATTTTGTATCCGTTTCTGGACAAGGCGATATCTATCAAAATAGTTCCAGACAGATTTATTTGAGTTATGATAATGATATGAAAGTCATCTTAGGAGCGAATACGGCTATTAAAATCGCAAGCGGCACTCTAAAGGATGCAGCTGGTAACCTTAATGAGGAAATGAATTTACAGGTTAGCCCTCCAGTAATTCAAAGCACCGCTATTAGCGGTGATAATCATGATGTAACCATTACTTTTAATGAAGATGTTGTAGAAAATACAGAAGCTTTTGATAATTATATTTATTTAGTAAGAGGTTCAAACTCCACCTGGAAGCACTTGGTTGTAGGTGATACGGTAAAGATTGAAGATGGAAAGCTGAAGATCCACTTTACGGAGGCTTTATCAGGAACGATGAATCAGATCTCTATTAGTGGAGGAGCCCTTAAGGATAGTCATGGAAATGTCCAAAATGATTCCAGACTCACCGCTATAATAGAAGCCAACGTTGGGGGTATAGATCCGGCCCCGGCAGATACAACACCGCCAACCTATCTGTACTCCTATCTTTCAAATTCATTGCAGGATTTAAATATTGTCTTTGATGAAGATATTTTTAGTGCAGCGGCTGATGAGGTGAGCTTTCTACAAAACGTACAGTGGTATAACTCCAATAACTGGTATTACAACCTTCCTTCAGATGTAATGGTAACCTTCGCAGGTCCTGTTGCAACCATTCATTTTGCAGCGCCGCTCACAGGCTATCAATACTATTTCGCCTTTTATTCGAACCATTTTAAAGATAAAGCCGGGAATGTAATCGTTAATAATGTGAATACGGATTGGTTTTATCCTCAAAATACAGGATTTGGTTTGGACGATAGATACTTTTCACAGGATGGCCGTTGGATGAGCTTAGAGTTTGATTCCAACACTGATCTAGTAGACCGAACTCTTATCGATGGAGTCTCTCACTTACATGAACAAATCACCCTTTCTACAGATGGTGATGTAACCTATACAGCCTTGGATGTACAGGATGTGGTTACTGTTCAAGGGGATAAAATCAATATTTTCTTTCAAAATCCGAAGCAACAGGGTTCATTAAAAGTTAAAGTTGCTGCTAACGTGGTGAGTGATTTATACGATACTGTACGTAATAGTGCGGTAGATGAAGTGGTTGCTTACAACACCCCTGACATTTCAGGATATGTCTTAAGTAATGGCGCAAGTGAGTTTGTGTTTGCGGATAATCCGGTATGGAGAAGTCATGTAAAAGAGGTCGTAGTATACGATTCAAGCATTGGGACGGATAGAGAATTGACTTCCTCGGAATATTCGCTGAGCGAAGGGAAGCTCACCATTTTGACAGGTGTTTTCCTAGAAGATCATTACTACAAGATTAGTGTAGATGCGGAAGGATTCAGCAGCAAATATCTAGAAGGCAGAGCTTATAAATCATCTGAAATATTCTATATTACTGCCCCAGTAGTGAGTGTGGATCATGGAATCACTGCAAAAATTAATTTGTTTAACAACGCCAACGATAGTAATACTATTGGAAATCAAACGGTAATTTTCGAATTGTTCAATGGTACTACACCTGTAAGTATTGTTGCGGCTAATTTAAAAGTAAATACAGGAACGTACTCAGCAAATTTCAATGTAAGTGATGCAGCTACGAATCCTAATTATACGGTTAAAGTGTTTGTAGTTAGTAAGTATAGCAGCGATGCCATGAATCTCGGGTTGAATCTAGCAACTGTAAAGACACAGCTTGAAATAGATCAAGCCATGAGCAATGTTGGTAATGAAAATCATAATAATGATTAAAAAATGAATAACATGAAGGGGAGGAATATCAAGGTGAAATTACGCAAGTTGAGGTTGATGTTGATTATTGCCCTTTGTTTTTCACTCGTACCTGCTGCAGCATTTGCAAGCAGCACAGCAGTTACCTTGAACACACTCTCATCTGTTGAGCTAGGCGGTACTGTGGTGATTTCCGGTACATCCTCTCTGGATGAAGTGATTATCCAAGTATTGCGTCCGGTAAAAAGTACTGTATTTTACGATATTGCCAAGGTTAGCGATGGGAAGTTTTCCAGTTCGTTCACTTTAGCTAAGAGTGAAGCTGCCGGAACTTATAAAGTTATGGCGGGGCAAGCAGATCAAGTAGATACACAGGATTTAGTGGTAACAGCAGCAAGTAGTGGCAGTGGTGATGGATCGGGAACAGGAAGTGGAGCGGGAAGTGTAAGTGTCCCTGCTGGAACGATATCAGCGCCTGGCAACCCAATAACCCCGCCCGCTACGAATGCGGAGCCAGTCCAAGTGGATACAAGCAAGAACATTGCAGTATCTTCAACAGCAGCGAATGGCCTTGTGACCACTACTGTCACTCAGGACAGTGCAGCACTTGCCGACGCTCTGACTAAAGCGCAAACGCAGACTAACCAAAGTGATGCTCCAATTGTATTTATTACTTTCAACAACCCTGCTCACGAAGCCGTTCAGTTTAAACTTTCGTCATCGGTATTAGCGGCTGCTGCTGTTAGCAATCCTAATACAATCATTTCTTTACAAACCAATGACGGAGAGTATTCACTGCCTTTAAGTATAATTAACCTTGCAGCTATAGCCCAAAGTCTAGGGGCTGCAGATGCTAATGCGGTTATCCAAGTAAATATCTCAACAGTGGGTACAGATATTAACGCTAAAATCAAAGTCAATGCACAGAACATTGCTACTTCCCAATTAGGAAATGCCATTGAATTTTCTGTTACTGCAACAGGAAACGGAAAAACAATCGAGTTAAACCAGTTTGGTTCAACATACGTAGATCGAAGTATTGTATTGACGGTTCCTGTGGATGCTACTCGTTCTACAGTCGTCCTTTACGATCCGTCAACAAGTCAATTTTCTTTTGTACCTGCGGTTTTTAACCAGCAAGCAAACGGCTCTACTAAGATTACCTTCAAGCGGAATGGGAACAGTATTTATACCGTCCTTTCCTCTACGAAAATGTTCAACGATATTAGTAAGCATTGGGCAAAATCAGATATTGAACTGCTGTCCTCCAAGCTCGTGGTAAAAGGTACGACGGATAGCAGCTTTTCTCCTGACAGTAACATTACAAGAGCCGAATTCGCAGCTTTATTGGTTCGCTCCTTAGGATTAACTTCGAATGGAGGTTCAACTACCTTCACAGATGTGAAATCCACAGATTGGTATGCCGAAGCCATTAACGCTGCTGTTCAAGCCAAACTGGTTGATGGATTTACAGGTAACAGCTTCAAGCCAAACGATACGATTACTCGTGAACAAATGGCAGTTATGATATCCAGAGCGATTACTGCCATTGGTAAAGCAAACGATTCTTCCGTAATACCAAATCAAGCGCTAGCTAAATTTAAGGATAAAGCTTCTATTAGCAGCTGGGCGCAAATGGCTGTAGCGCAATCTGTTGATGCAAACATCATTACGGGTATGACCCATGAGACGTTTGTTCCTTCTGCAAATGCTAGTCGAGCACAAGCGGTTGTTATGTTAAAACGTTTAATGCAACATGTCCAGTTTATTAACTAGTCAACATGGATAGTATTTTTCTGAAAAAGAACGCTACCCCTTGGGTTAGCGCTCTTTTTTTGATACTTATCCTATACACATCTACCGGTCTATCTGTGCGCAATGTTATCGATCTCCGTCCATGATACAATGTGTGTATTGTCCTATCAGGAGCAGGTGTTTTTGTCTAGTAAAGGGGTTGCGTCACATGAGTAATGATCAATATTATTCAATCGGCCAAGCGGCCAAAATCTGCAATATATCGGTTCAGACTTTGCGATACTACGATAAGCTCGGGTTGGTTATTCCTAGTGATACGGATAAATTAACGGGTTACCGTTATTATTCTAACCGGGACCTTCTGTATATCAAGATCGTTCAGGATATGAAGATGCTGCATTTGTCGTTAGATGAGATCGGGGTAATGCTGCGGAGCGACAGCTTGGATGTTCTGTATACAACACTCGAATCCAAGCAAAAGGAAACGTTGGAAGAGATCAAAAAACTGGAACAGACCTTTAAATCTATTGAACAGAGAACAGCTCAAATCGCCATGCTTCAGGAATTAGGTAATGGGTTGAAAGAGCTGGAGGTTCTTATAGAGTTAAAACGGTTCCCCGACCGGCACGTGGTATTTGACCGAGGTCAGTATGCCTGCGGAATGGAACCTTCTATCGTGAAGTTCACCGAATTATTCGGAAAAGTGGAAGCCATAGGAGCATCCCCAGGACATATCATGACGGTATATCATGAGAATATTATGACCTTCGACCGCGCGGAATCCGATCTGGAATACTGTATCCTCCTGGATAATGTGGGACAGGAAGCCGCTTATACACGCATCATTCCTGAAGGCGATTATATTACCGCCCTTTATTGTGGAATTCCTAACGATATATCCTGCAAACGGATTTATAGTAAGCTGCTGCAATGGATCGAGGACAATGGATACATCGAATGGGGTGCATCTATCGAGCATTATATCGTTGATATGGCACAAATGATGAAGCCGGAAGAGTTTATTGTCGAGCTGCAAGTTCCGATCAGAAAAGCATTGACCCTATAGTAGCTATAGGGTTTATTTTGTTATTATCCAGTATTTATCGGAGGGGGATAATAATGAATTTGATTTTAGGAACAGGTCCGTTAGGAATGGCTGTAATGAGGGAGCTTGTCGCTCAGAAAGAGCCTGTTAAAATGATTAGTTTCCATGGAACCGCAATTGTCCCACAGGGAGTACAGGTAGCAAAGGCAGACCTTATGGATATCGATCAAGCAAAAAGTGTCATGAATGGCTACAAGACCATTTTTCAATGTGCACAACCCCCGTACCACAAGTGGAGTGAACTATGTATACCTTTTCAGGATAATATCATATTAGGTGCTATGGCTGCCGGGGCCAAGCTCGTAGTAGCTGAGAATTTGTACATGTACGGGTTGGTAAAAGGGAGTATGCATGAGAACTCACCTATCGCTGCTACGACTAAGAAGGGTAAGGTTAGAGCTGATATGTCCCGGATATTAAGTAAATTATATGAAGAGGGTTCTCTGCAGGTGACAATAGGGAGAGGGGCTGACTTTTTTGGTCCGAATGTACATAATTCCTCTGTAGGCTCAAGGCTTTTTACTCCCATATCAAAGGGGAAAGCTTGTACAGTGATGGGCAATCCAGATAAGAAACATACGTACACCTTTATTGATGACTTTGGAAAAGCACTCGTTGTGCTTAGCCAACATGATGATGCTTTAGGAAAGGCGTGGCATGTGCCCAATACGGAGGCGATTACGACTAGGGAATTTATAGAAGAGGCCTATCAAATTGCCGGATTTCCACCCGATATTCGAACGATGGGAAGAGCGATGCTGCGATTAGGGGGATTGTTCATACCTGCGGCAAGAGAAAGCATAGAAATGCTATATCAATTTGAAGAGGATTTTATAGTAGACAGTCGCAAATTCACAGAGCGGTTTGGTGTGGCTGCAACACCTTTGGAAATCGCTTTGGATAAAACTTTGCATTCTGTTAATTAGTACGAGGAGCCTTCCTGCAAATAAACAAAGGCCCAAATTTCCATGTTTTAGTTCGGTCGTAAAAATCGACGAATAAAGATGGATCTTTGGGCCTGTTTTAGCATGTCATTGACTTAAATCGTGAAACGGTTCATAAGCGTCTGAAGGTTATTTCCTAACTCGTGAAGCTTGGACGTTTCTTGGGTGATTTCATTCATTGAAACCTGCACGTTGTCTGTGAGATGGACCACTTCCAGCACGCCCTTGTTGGAGCTTTCGGCAGCCTTGGCCATCTCATCAACAGTTGCGGAGACTTCTTCACCACCTGCGGCTAATTGTTCTCCGATGAAGGAAATATGATGAATTTGCTGATTGATGGTTTCAACGGCATTGAGAATTTCGAGCATAGATGTTTCTGTAGTTGTGACAACTTGAAAGCTGGAATCGACTACATGCTCTGAATGCACCATCGCGTCCATTGCCTGTTTTGTATTGGTCTTGATTTGAATAATCAGCTCTTGGACTGCATTGGCTGATTCGCTTGACTTGTTCGCGAGCTTGCGCACTTCACTAGCTACGACGGCGAATCCCTTCCCTTGCTCACCCGCTCGGGCCGCTTCAATGCTGGCATTCAGCGCTAGCAGATTCGTTTGACCAGAAATATCGGTGATGGCTTGAATAGAACCGCTGATATGTTCACTGATTTGCACGAATTCTTGAATAGTCGTTGCAAGCTGGCCAAAAGCGCTCTGAACTAGTTTCATTTGGTGATTCATGGATTCAATATCTTCTCTGGTGCTGGCAGCGACACTCGCTGCATTGGTGCTGGAAGTTCCGACAGTAATTGAACTTTCGGAGATTTTCCCAACGCCTACAGCGATATCATCCACGGCCCGCGAGCTTTCAGCAGCTGATTGTGACTGTGTTTGAATGGCCGTTGATATTTCACGAACGGTATGAGTAATCTGGTTATAATCATTTGTCGTACTTTCTAATTGAACCGAAACGGTTTCAATGGAACGGTTCACCTGCTCTGCAGTTTCCTTAGCAGTAGATACAAGTTGATTCAAGGATTGACGCATCAAATTCATAGGCGCTCCGAATCGATTAAGAGGGCCGAGTTTTTTCAAATCAATATTACGTGTCAGATCGCCCTGGGCAATGGTAGAAATGAAGGATTCGATTTCTGCGAACGGGGTTGCATAAGCCTTGAAGTTTAAAAAACCTGTAACAATATTTCCGAGGCCGACGAAAATAATGCTTATAATGGCTGGTTGAGAGAAAAGTGGCACCTCAAAGATAAGGTCCGTAAGGACGATGGCAACAACTCCAATCGCTGCCCCCTGCAGAAAGTTTCTTAATAGATACAGGAATAATTTTTTCAAAATCTCGCGTTTTACGTTCATAAAGTTTAATTCCCTCCGGTCATAAAGTGTGAGCTTTACTAATATTCGTTTGGCTAAGACTGATTTCCTTCCCGCAGTATACATAGGAATACTTTTCTGCAAAAAAATAAAGCAACCTCTGTCCAATGAAGATTGGAGGTTACTTTATCTTTAACGGTTTATTCATACGATATGTTTAGGGAAGTACATTACCTGCTGCACGGTAGATCGCATACCAATCTTCGCGAGTGAGATGGACATCGCCAGCTTGAATGCAATCCTTTAACCGATCAATATTCATGGTGCCTATGACCGGTTGCATGTGTGCAGGATGGCGCAACAGCCACGCGATAGCAATTGTCGTGTTGCTTACCTCATATTTACTGGCGATTTCATCGATCTTTTGATTCAAATCGGGGAATTTGTCGCTTCCAAGGAAAACGCCTTCAAAGAATCCATACTGAAATGGAGACCAAGGCTGAATCGTGATATCATTCAGTCTGCAATAATCCAATATGAGGCCATCACGGTTAACGGCGGCTTCATTCTCCATATTCACATTAAATCCTTGGGAGATCATGTTGGCGTTAGTGATGCTTAACTGGAGCTGATTGGCAACAAGTGGCTGCTTCACGAATTTCTTTAGTAACTGGATCTGCATAGGAGTCTGATTGGAAACGCCGAAATGCCGCACTTTTCCGGAACTTTCAAGAAGATCAAAAGCTTCGGCTACCTCTTCTGGTTCTACCAATGTATCTGGACGATGCAGAAGCAGAATATCCAGGTAATCGGTTCTCAAGCGCTTCAAGATAGCATCAACTGAATCTAGAATATGTTCTTTAGAAAAGTCGAACATTCCCTGCCGAATGCCACATTTAGATTGTAGAATGATCTTTTCACGAATACTTTCATTCATATGGATGGCATCCGCGAATATTTCCTCACAGGCACCAGCACCGTATATATCGGCATGGTCAAAGAAATTTGCACCCTCATCGAGAGCGGTTTGAACAAATTGCTCCGCCTCACTCTTGTCCAGCGAATTTATACGCATGCAGCCGACTGCAACAACCGGCACCTCTAAACTACTGGTTCCTAGTTTCATAGTTCTCATGTATGAATATCCTCCTTAGTATTGGGTACCCGGCGATTAATGTAGAAGTAATCTAACTGGAAAAAGTATAACTGAATACATACGCTTATGTAAGTGCTGAAATATTCTATAGTAACTAAAATAAATGTAACTAGCCAGCCGCCGAACCCAAGGGATCAAACTGCTTACGGACTCCAGAGCCCTTAATGTTGCACAAATGGCTGACTTGAAGTCCATGCGGACTCAGAAGACGTTATTTGTTCTTCACAAGCCGTAATTAAGCCCTTTTAGCCTAAATAGGTGCATCTGAGTCCGTATGCATGCGGAATGTGAGTATTTTAATCAAATAGGGTCACCTGAGTCCGTAAGAATCTCCCGAGTTTGATACAATACCCAAAGTTAGTTACTAAATCGTTTTGACGTGGATGAACTTATCTGCCCACCTACTACACATACGCATTCCCGCATATCCCGCATATCCAACATATCCAGCATATCCCACATTCCCCGGCTCCCATCCATAGCGTATCCCCCCATCCCCAAAAACATTCTCTACAATCCCTACACTCCCCTGATCCCCCGCATATTCCGCATCACGTACCCCAGCCCCCGCATCCGCCCCTACCCCAAGCATCCCCCAGCCCCATGTGAAAGAAACACGAACATAATAATTTTAGTTATTTTGTTATGATATATAAGTTTTCATCCTCTATGTAACATAACAAAAAACCTATTTTGTTATGTTCACCAAACATAAATTATTCAAAAATTTCCCTAACTTATATTGTTTATGAAAACGCTTCAATGTAGAATGGAGAAGACATCCCGTTTAAAATCGGCGATGGACAAAAAAATATCAGGGAGGTAAGCCCGTGTCGCAATGGAATAAAAGAAAAATTTCGATACTATTATGTTTTTCTTTGTTAGGTTCATTGTTAGGTTCATTGTTTGTTCCACCTAAACCAGTAGCAAGTGCGCAGACTACAGCCGACATTGTCTACGATTTCGAAGAGGGTACAACGAAGGGCTGGAATAAAGGGTGGGGCGAGGGTTTTGCAGCAATAGATCCATTATCCGTAAGTCAGGATTTATCGGTCCAAGGCAACTCATATTCTCTTAAGATAAATACTGATTATGCACCCTTGGGCGGTGATTCCGAGTGGGAAGAGGCGGCACTGACTGTAGAGCTGGCCGCTGCGGTTGGTAGCTATGAATCTGTAACTTACGACGTGTATGTACCCGCTTCATTCGGAGGGAAATTCGCGGTAGGTACGGCTATGAATGGACCGTGGGCAAATCTGGGATTCAGCGAACGGACGATTTCTGAAGTTGAGAAGACAGCCATTAACAATAACGAATACGTTGTGATTCATGAGACCGCTTCCATTTCGGCGGCATTAACACAAAAACAATTCGTTGTGCAGTTGGCTAAAAACTCGGCGCTGACGTACAGTGGTCCGATCTACTTGGATAATGTACGGTTAAAGCTTAGAGGGGAAGTGGTTACTCCTCCAATAACGCCTCCTCCAGGGGCGAGCGTAACTGTAGTTACCTACAAAGACGCGGTCCTGAATGGCTACGGGGTTGAAAAGCGCGCTACCCCGCAAGATGGGGATGACCTTTACGCCGGTGAAGGTTATGTATCCTTCTTTTATAGTGAGGATCCAAACTCTACAGATGTAGACGGTACTGCAACATTCAATGTTGACGTGGACAAGGCAGATCTTTATAAGTTGAGCGTAGGCTACTATATTCCAAGTGGTTACGGGAGTAAAAATACCGGTCTGGTTGTCAATGACATGGGCGTCGGGGGAATCACGCTTGATGCTCCTGCAGAAGGAACCGTGGTAAATGAGAAACTGGCAAGCAAAGTCATGCTGAATGCCGGTACGAATACGGTTAAATTCACGCGAGAGTGGGGCTATTATGGTATTGAATACATTAAGGTTGAACTTGCCAACCCGCCTGCTGTCAGCAGTAAGTTGGAAGCAGAGGATGGAATAATGACGGGAGATGTTACGATAGGCACTTCGGGAACTGGGTTCTCTGGAACAGGTTATGCGAATTTTAAGCAAGAGGGCTCACTAAAACTCACGTATAATGCGACTGCCGCAGGAATGTATGACATTGCGGTTGGTTTCAGTGCTCCATATGGGGATAAGTTCAGCCAAATGGTGGTGAATGGTGAAACAAGTGAAGTCCATTTTGAACCCACGACTGAGTTCAAAGAGGTATCAGGTGGCAAGGCTATGCTGAACGTCGGCGAGAATACCATCGAGTTCAAACCTCATTGGGGTTGGTACAATATCGATTATGTTAAGCTGACTCCTGCAGCTGAGGCGCAGGCTCATGATATTGAAAGCTCGCTTGTGAATCCGAACGCTACACCGGAAGCAAGAGCGCTGATTAATTACATGGTGGACCGTTATGGAAAGAATATTATTTCCGGTCAGCAAAATCTGGAAGAGGTCGAATGGATTCATGAACAGACGGGTAAGTATCCAGCTATTTTCAGTTCGGATCTCATCGACTATACACCTTCCCGAGTGGAACGTGGGGCTACCTCAACAGAAGTTGAAAAGATGATCGGATGGTACCAGCAGGGGGGGATAGTTGCCCTCGCATGGCACTGGAACGCACCGAAAGGTCTTTATGACGTGCCGGAAAAAGAATGGTGGAGAGGTTTCTACGAATATGCAACCAGCTTTGATGTAAAGTATGCGATGGATAACCCAGATTCAGAGGATTACCAGCTGCTTGTAAGGGATATCGATGCTATTGCTGTACAACTGAAGCGTCTTCAGGATGCGAACGTTCCTGTTCTATGGAGACCGCTCCACGAAGCGCAAGGTGGATGGTTCTGGTGGGGATCCAAAGGACCAGAAGCGACTAAGCAACTGTACCATCTGGTGTACGATCGTTTGACGAATGTGCATAAGCTGAATAACTTGATCTGGGTATGGAACTCTGAGAGTCCAGAATGGTACCCGGGTGATGATGTCGTGGATATTGCCAGCGTAGATATTTACAGTCCTGAGGGCGACTATAACCCAAGTATTGCTAAGTATGACAGCGTGGTGTCCTTAGTTAATGATAAGAAAGTTGTAGCACTCGCCGAAAATGGTCCAATCCCCGATCCGGATTTGCTGCAGTCCTATAAGGCAGATTGGAGTTTCTTCAGTACATGGAGTGGTCATTTTATTAGAGACGGCAAACAGAATTCTCTGGAGCATATTAATAAGGTATACAATAGCGAATACGTGATAACGAAGGATGAACTTCCTAAAGATCTGTATAGCTCTCTCAAGTATGAGGCGGAGAAGGGGACCTTAACGGGCGTAACGGTATCTACAGAAGAGAATGGATACTCTGGTAACGGCTTTGTGACGGGCTTTGATGCAGGCGGAGACAATTTGAGAATTAATGCCGATGTGGCTGTGGGTGGAACTTATAGAATTTCTATCCGATACAAAACAATTGGCGGATCGAAAGTAAATACCGTGTCCCTAAATGATGAGAAATTGGCCGATTATACGTTTAAAGAAACCTCCGAATGGAAGGACGCCATACTGGGCCAGTATGAATTGAAGGCAGGGATGAACACCATTGACATCACCAATAGCTGGGGATGGATGGATGTAGACTATATCAAGATAAGTGGTGGCGGTGGGTTATTAACCCATGTTGATTTGAATACGGAAGAAGGCACTTCCGGACCTGTGGACGTACCGGTTACGCTTACGGGGCTAGCTAATAGCGCTGCTGAATATCGTTTTCTGGTCAAAAAGTCCGATGGTGAATGGACAGATTTGAACGAATACAGTAAAAGTTTTACTTATATATGGCTTCCGCCTGCACCGGGCGAGTATGAACTGAAGGTATACGCCCGTCAGATCGGATCCAGTGCAGACTTCCAAGCGGTTAGCACTACCATTCCTTACACTGTTACGCCTGCTTATATCGGAAAACCTTTAGTGAACCCTATGTTCAGCAGCAATATGATTCTGCAAAGGGATAAAGAAGCTGAAATTAGCGGCTGGCAGGAGCCTGGTACCTCTGTGACCGTCGTAATCGACGATAAAACCTTGACCAGCAATGCCAATTCCAAGGGTCAATGGAAGGTCGAACTCGGAGTGTATCCGGCCGGTGGCCAACATACGATAACGGTTACTGATGGAACGGAGACAATCACCTACACGAATGTCCTCTTTGGTGATGTATATCTTGCATCCGGACAATCCAACATGGCCTTTAAATTGTCTGAAGCCACTAATGCACAAAGTGAAATCAGCAATGCTAACCATTCTGATATACGCTTTATTACGATTCCTGAACAAACAAGTCGGTATCCTGTATCGTTGATCGATAGTCAAGCCAAGTGGCAGGTGACGACTCCGGACACAGCGGCCAATCTATCTGCAGTAGGATATTTCTTCGCCCGCGAATTAAATCAGGAAACGGGCATTCCTGTTGGCATTATATTCTCTGCTGTCGGAGGTACAAAAGCAGAGAATTGGACCAGCTATGAAACATTACAGACCATGCCTTCATTAGTTCAGTCTTCGAACGATATTAGATCAGGTGCTGTTAATATGGAAATAGCGACCTCTCCGACTGCGTTATATAACGGGATGATCGCTCCTGTAGCTCCTTACAAACTGAAGGGAGTGTTATGGTATCAGGGAGAAAGCAACTGGGGTGAGTATCGTCACAACCAAGCCTTGCCGAAGCTGATCGAAGATTGGCGTTCAACCTTTAACAATAATCAATTAACATTTACAATCTTTCAGATATCTGCCTACGGAACGATTCAAAGCGAAGACAATCCAGCACAGGATGATGGAAATCCTGGTCTTCCGGTTATCCGTGAAGCTCAGTTAAATACCGTGCTCAATGATGATCGAACTACGTTGGTGGTTACTACTGATGTGGGAAATCCGGCAGATATTCATCCTACCAATAAGCAGGATGTTGGCATCCGGGGTGCAATGAGTGTCCTGGGTAAATTCTATAACCAACCTGTAGTGTATTCCGGTCCAATCTATCAATCCATGACAACGACAGGGAATGCTATTACTCTATCGTTCGATCATAAAGGTACCGGATTGATGGCAGGTGTAAAAACAGGCCTGGATTCCGTTCAATTAGATGCATCGGGGAATCTCAAAGGCTTCGCAATCGCCGGCTCAGACGGCAAGTTCTATTGGGCTGATGCGCGGGTAGAAGGAGACAAGGTAGTCGTGTCTTCGGAACAAGTTAGCGCTCCGGTGGCTGTAAGATACAACTGGAATGATGCTCCTATTGGAAATCTGTACAACAAAGAGGGGTTGCCAGCTTCGCCATTTAGAACTGACAAGGCATCCTATTTGTATGTTGAGGGCGGGGATGTCACAGGAATCCACGAGGTTGGGGAAAAGATTACGCTAACAGCAACTCCTCCTAAACCAGGGATGAAGTTCAACAAGTGGGTAGGAGATACTAAATCTATTCAGGATATTAAGGCTGCGAGTACATTTCTAATTATGACGAGCGCTCCCTATACGGAAGTAGCTCCAAGTTATGTAAAAGAGGGGGAGACGCCTCCAGGACCTCCTGTTCCAAATCCTGGAACAGATGCGACCCCTCAAGCACCAGTCGCAGTAACTCCTCCAATGCCAAATTTGTTGCTTGCACCGGGGATGGACACAGAGATTATCAAAGCCTTGGATAAAGTGCTATCAACTCAGGCTGTGCAGGATGCCATCGAGAAAACATCAGTCATTGATGTTTCCAAATCTATAAAAGTAACAGGTGATAAGGCGAAGCTTGAACTAGATCCGAAGACTTTTGTAAGTTTATTCAAAACGGTTAAAGATCAGGCAGACAAACTAAATGCCAAATTACAAGCCGTGCATGCAAATGCTGCAAAAGCTAAGGTGATTGTTACTTTGGAGTTGGGTGATCAGACATCAAAAAACACAGAAGTGTCCATACCATTATCTTTTGTGCAGCAGGCGAAGGATGCAGGAATGGATAAGATAGCTGTTAAGGTCAACGGAGTTACATTGTCAGTCGATGTAGATCAATTCAAAGGAAATACAACTTTGGTTATTGACCAACTACCACCTTCAACAGCTGCTAAGGCAACTACTTTCAAAGTAGCTTCAGACGTTTATAACTTTGAATTTTTGGATGCTTCGAATAACCCTGTAACCTTTATTAAGCCAGTCATTGTTAAGCTCCCTATAGCTAATGCTGACGGTATGAATACAGATCTTCTTGTATTAGCAAAAATTGTGGATAACAAGCTTGAATTTTATGGAGGTAAATACAATGCTGAAGGTAAATATTTTGAGAGTGAGCGGAAATCATTCTCAACCTATGTCGTTGTAGAGAATAAAGTTGAATTCAGCGATACGGCCAGTGTTCAAGCATGGGCAGGCAAAGAAATTAGTTACACGGCTGCCAAAGGCATTGTTCAAGGCAAGGCTGCGGGCCTTTTCGCCCCTAATGATAAGGTAACGCGTGCTGAATTCGCTGCAATGATCGTAAAAGCATTCCATTTAGAGGATGCATCAGCTGTTGCAACCTTTAATGATGTAAAAGCTGGCGATTGGTTTGGTTCCTCAGTGGCTGCAGCTGCCAAGGCCGGAATCATCAATGGACGCACAACGTCGACTTTTGAGCCAAATGCAACGATTAGCCGCGCAGAAATGGCAACCCTCTCTGCAAGGGCTTTGGAAATGGTTAAAGGCTATAAAAACACTTCTGAAACTGCAGCAGCATTAGCGAAGTTTGAGGATGCGGCATCTATACATTCCTCCTTATCCGAAGGTGTTGCATTAGCCTCAAGTCTAGGCGTAGTAGTCGGAAGCAACAACCGGTTCAATCCTGATGGATTATCCACACGTGCAGAAGCGGCGGTCGTGATTTATAGACTATTAAATTTGTAATACAAAACCAAAGATCAAAGTTTTGCTAAGAATGGTGATCGCTTCCTCGAAAAATGAGGAGGGGGTCACCTTTTATGTTTTCTCAAAAAGAGATATCATCTAAAGGAACAGATTCAGTCGTTGATGCATCGTAACATACATTCCAGAAAGGGTGACAGTATGAGGAAGATTGTTGTATTTAACAGTGTCTCTATTGATGGTTATTATGCGGGCCCGAACGGAGCGATCGATTGGTTTATTCATGACCCTGAAGTGGACAAAGCCTCGCATGAGATGATGAATCCTGACACGATACTTTTTGGAAGATTAACTTATCAGATGTTCGAAGGTTACTGGCCTGGGGTAGCCAAGAATCCCAATGCTCCTGAAGGAGCCCGGCTGATGGCTGAAGAATTGAATCAGATGACTAAGATGGTGTTTTCAACCACTCTAGAAGAAGTTTCCTGGGAGAATTCCAAGCTATGTAGCGGTAATCTAGTTGAGGAAGTAAGAAAACTGAAAGATAGCAAGGGTGCTGATATCACTATTTTTGGGAGCGGCACGATTGTGCAGCAGCTTACGAATGAAGGGTTGATTGACGAGTACTTACTCCTTCTAACGCCAGTGGTTGTTGGTGGGGGCAAGCCTCTTTTTAAAGATGTCACAAGTCATAAGCTTCAGCTGCTAGATACAAGGAGCTTCGCCTCTGGAATTGTTCTGCTTCATTATGGAGTTAATGCTCGAGATTAAAATAGCTCTTCAAAAGACCGTGAACGGCTTCATTCAATTCGATGGGGTTCTCTACGTTTAGCCATTCCTCAGGAATGATGAGATAACTGCCGGTGCTGTTTTTTAAATAGCTGTAGATGATTTGGGCTTCGTCGATCTTGTGACGGCTGATGGTTCCCGGGGAATCCAGCGATTGATCCCTGAAGTTGTCTGATATGGCTGACTGTATATCGTTATACAGCTGTTGCAGGTCTAAAGGCACCGTTTCAATCTTTGCACGAAAGAGGATGCGGCTGCCTTTGATAAGAATAAGCTTGAGGGTATGATCGTTGATAGGCTCCATAACTACAATGTTTTTGTTCTCCTCTGCGAAGCCGATGACCTTCTCTTTCTGTAGCAGTGAACTGACCGCCCCGGCAAGATCCCGGTATTTGGCCGCAGTCTCAAAGTCATACTTCTCCGCAGCCTCGTTCATTTGATTCTCCATATCGATCAGGATACTAGTATCCGTTCCATTCAGTAATGCGATGATTCGATCTATAATTTCATTGTACTTCTCAAGCGCCTCTCCGCCCGCGCACATCCCTATACATAAGCCAAGGGAGTGATTGAGGCAGTGGGCTTTTTTGGAATGGGGGCTGCTGCAGAGGATCTTCTGGGATTCTTTGATTCCTTGCACCGCTCTTTCGACAGTGCTTCTGCTGGTATAGGGGCCGAAATGCAGGATATGCTCATCTTCACTGAAATCATAGGTAACCTCCAGTCTCCGGTGAGTCTCATTAGACCGAATAGCAATGTAAGTGTAAGCCATGGGATTTTTCATTTTTCTATTGTACATCGGTTTGATTTCCTTGATTAATTGGCACTCCAGCATAAAAGCTTCAAATTCTGTATCGGTAAGAATATAGTCGAGGTCCCTGATGTTACGAACCAGTTGTTTTACTTTCGGGGAATGCCCCTTGGCGTTGTAGAAGTAGGATTGCACTCTTTTTTTCAATTGCTTGGCTTTACCAACATAGATAATATGGCCGAGACTGTCCTTCATCAGGTATACGCCGGGAGATAAGGGGAGATTAGTTACCTTTTCTGTTAGATTCATAGGTGTAGTCCTCCCTTCAATGCTCGCATTCATTCTACTTGAGAATTTAGTATAAACGATTTTTAGAAAAGTCAAAATAAAAAAGGGTTCATCTCTATGCGGACTGTATAGCCGCTATTTAAGTCTCAAGGGGTTATGCGGATCCCATGCGGACTCAGGAGACACTATTCAATCAAAAAGAGCCTCTTTTGGGAGGAATATTGCTCAATAGCGTCTCTGGTGTCCATATAAATTCCTAATCAACCGGTTTTGCTCAAATAAGGTCTTCTCTGTCCGTATACGCACGGATTCTCTCTTTAAATTCAGTTAGCCTCTTGGTCAACCCCTAATACTGACTGCAGCTAATAGCTGCAGTTTTTTTGTGTTTTTTAATCATTGATGTTAAATCAACAATAGTGTATGATACACAGTATAAACATTACTGTATGACATACAGCATGAATAGAGAGGTGGATGGATGAATCCTTTATTGAATTCATTGATAACAGAGTTGAGAAGAGGGACGTTGACATTAGCGGTGTTAAGCCAGTTACGCACTCCGCAATATGGATATTCACTCGTTCAATTATTGGAGAAAAGTGATGTCACTATTGACCAAAGCACGCTATATCCGCTGCTTCGTCGTTTGGAGAAACAAGAGTTGGTGACGAGTAACTGGGATACTTCTGAGAGCAGACCACGCAAGTATTATATGTTAAGTGAATATGGCATTGAAATTTTTCAGCAACTAAGGAAGGAATGGCAGAAGACGACCCAAGAGCTTTCTATATTATTGGAGGGAGAGGATATTCATGAATCTGATTGAGCTTTATATTCAGGAAGTTATTCGTAGAATCCCAGAGAACAGCCGGGGGGATATTGCACTGGAGCTTCGCTCGACGATTGAGGATATGCTGCCAGATGATTATACAGAGGAAGATATTAAGGCTGTCCTTTCTAAGCTTGGAAACCCCGCTATTCTCGCGAATGGCTATCAGGACCGACCGATGTATCTTATTGGGCCGCGCTACTATGAGATGTACATCAATTTATTGAAAATGATTTTGCCAATAGCTATAACCATATCATTAATATCACTGGTAGCGGATAATTTGGGTGCCTACACAGGTGATGAAGCCTTGCGAAATGTCATTCAAAACATCGTTGGTGAGGGGATATCAACCTTTTTGAGTACAGCAGTTCAGGTATTTTTCTGGCTGACGTTAGTCTTTTTTATTCTGGAAAGATCAGATCATGCCCAAACTCCAGTCCCAATAAAAGCTGGTTCCAAAGAATGGAAGCCTGAAGATTTAAAGAAAGTTTCCCATATCCCTAAGGAAAAGGCCATCTCGAAGGTTGAAGTATTTTTGGGCCTCATTTGGACGGCGACTTGGGCAACCGTTTATTTTAATGCGGCTAATCTAATAGGTATATATGAACAAGGCGAATTTGTGACTTCGGTATTTAATCAAGATGTTTTACATTCTTATTGGCCATTGGTGGTTATGGTTATTGGCTTGGAGTTTGCCTTAGGCATCTATAAATGGATAACAGCAGAATGGACGAATAAAGTAGCTACTCTAAACACTGTCGTTAACTTCGTAACCTCTGTTGTTTTTATAATTATGATTAGTAATCGTAATCTGGTTAATGATTCCACCATTACGTACTTTAATGAACTATTTTCTGTAACAAATGTGGCTCAAAATTCAACTTATGGAATTGCTGTTTTCATATTCGTTCTAATTGCTGCCATCGACTCTTATAAAGGCTTCCGAAAAGCTAAAATCGCAAAAGGGTTGGCTTAAATAACATGACTATGGCACAATATAAAGTATAGAAGAATCAACGATAACGAATGGAGAATGAAATAATGGCTGCTTTACCTAATTGCCCAAAATGTAATTCAGAATACACTTATGAGGATGGGAGTCTATTAATTTGCCCGGAATGTGCACATGAGTGGACTTTAGAATCAGATGCCGACAACAGTGATGATCAGAAGATTGTCAAAGATTCGAATGGAAATATCCTAAACGATGGTGATTCTGTAACGGTGATCAAGGACCTTAAAGTCAAAGGGAGTTCATCCGTTATAAAGATAGGTACTAAGGTCAAAAACATCCGATTGGTAGATGGAGATCATGATATCGATTGTAAAATTGATGGCTTTGGTGCTATGAAATTAAAGTCCGAGTTTGTTAGAAAAGTATAAATAACGAGGAATAGATTGGGCTAAGCGATTTTGCTTAGCTTTTTTTGTGTTATGGACGATATATAAATAGTGATTGTCTATAACAATAATCGCAATTCCCAGCTGTCTATATGTTTTTTTATCTAATTTACTGATAACATAAAGGCTGCACATAAAAGACTAAATCCGGCACGGGGGCTACATCTATGAAATACAACTTGTACTTATCCATGCTGCTAATGGCAGCCACCTGCTGCTCACTAGTCTTAACCTACCTTTCTTGGAAAAGAAGAGACCTTCCCATTGCGATTAGTTATGGTTTAGGGATGTTAGCGGGCTCATTCTACACCTTCGGGTATGCTTTTGAAATTGTAAGCACAACGTTGGAACATATACGCTTCTGGCTTCGAATTGAATATATCGGCATTCCTTTTGGCTCTGTAATTTGGATTATTATGGTGCTTCAGTACACAGGCCGCCAATCCTTAGTCAACAGAAAGTTGATTGCAATCCTCTTAATTATTCCCGCTCTAACTATTACTGCCCACTATACAAACGAATGGCATCATTGGTATTACAAGAGCATGACTCTAAATATGTCAGAAGGTTTTCCGCTGGTGTCCTTGGTAAAGGGACCTATATACGTGCTTCATGTTGTCTACTCCTATACTCTGTTTGCTATAGGCACTGCATTGATGTTTCAAATGTTCCTGCATGCCAATCCTCGTATGAAAAAACAAATTGCTTTGATGATTATTGGGTCTTGGGGACCCTACGGCTTTACGCTTGTTTATTTAAGTGGTGTGATCTACATGCCTATCGATATATCTCCATTCGGATTTGTTTTTTCGGGCTTCTTCTATTTATGGGGGATATATCAATTTAATATGTTGAGATTAGCTCCATTGGCTCTTCAGAAAGTATTCGAATCCATGCAGGATGCAGTCATAATATTCGATATGGACCATACTTTAACCAGCTTTAATCATGCTGCGAAGGAGATTGTAGAAGGGTTACATAAAAAGCATATAGGCCAGACGGCGGCCCAAATATTTTCACGTTATCCAGCGCTGCTTGAAAGGGTAATACAAGGCTCGTCCAATGAAACCAAAATTCAAATTTCAGGTCATCCTGATGCTAAATTTTATAATATCCATATGTCCTATGTTAATGATGGCCGCCTAAATCCTGTGGGCAAGATGCTCTTGCTAAGCGATGTTACTGAAATGGTTCGCTCTGAGAAAAGACTGCTAGATAACGCCAAGCAATTGAGAGAGCTGAATGCATTCAAGGATCGGATGTTTAATGTAGTAGCTCATGATATTCGTGATCCTCTTGCGGTGCTTATCAATCTGATGGAGTTATTAGAGGAGGAGCAGAATGGAGGAGAGAGCCATGAGGAAATCGTGCAGGAAATGGGCCAGCAAATTCAGAATACATTTAATTTAGTAGAAAGTTTACTGGATTGGTTTCGAAGCCAAAGGGGAGGCATGCTTTTCAGACCGGTTGCTTTGAATTTAGCCAATGTGGTTCAGGCCAATGTTCATTTGCTGGAAATTCGCAGTGCAAGAAAAGGCATTCAAATCCTATCTGACATCCCCATAGGCACCATAGTCTTTGCAGATAAGGAAATGCTTGATTTAATTCTACGCAATTTGCTATCTAATGCCCTTAAATTTACAGCTTCCGGAGGAATTGTCCAGCTGCAAGCAGAACATGTAGAGGGTAAAATGATTGTCTCTGTCACCGACACAGGACAAGGGATATCAACAGATCAAGCGGAATCTTTGTTTCAGGATGCTAATCGAGTCTCTTCAGTGGGAACAGCTGGAGAGCAAGGGTTTGGATTAGGACTTACCTTATGCAGAGAATTTGTTCGCTTAAATGGTGGTGAAATTTGGTTTAATAGTTCACCTGCGCAAGGAAGCACCTTCTGCTTCTCTATTCCTACACCCCGCAGAACTATCCATTTAATAAGCAACGGTGGAAGGGGGCGCGTAACGTGAAAGTCGTCCTGATTGATGATGAGAAGGCTATGCATTTAATTATGAAACGGATGCTTGCCAAGTTATCAGAGGTGGAGATTGTTGGCGTTTTTAAGGAAACGGCAGCTGCGTTCGCCTATTTAGTGAATCATGATGTGGATCTGGTGTTTGTAGATATTAGCATGCCCAGGGAGACTGGTCTGGAGTTTGCTGCAAGACTAAGGGCAAGCGGCAAGCCGATTAAGCTGGTGTTCGTCACCTCCCACAAGGATTATGCATTGTTGGCTTTTGATGTGTATGCCTACGACTTTATCGTGAAGCCCGTTGATCAAGAAAGACTGCATAGAACCGTTCATAGAGCCCTTGCGGAGAAGAGTGCAGAACAATGGGTTCACACGAAAGGAAATCTCTCCAACCCTCAAGTGAAGTTCAATGGCTTGGGCGGGATCGATATTCAAATTACCCAAGGTGTAAGTGTAAAATGGAAATCTAGTAAAAGTGCCGAGCTTTTTGCATATCTGCTTATTCATAAAGGAAGATTTATATCCAGAGCGAGGCTGGTAGAGGATATTTTTAACGGTATGCCGCAGAAAAATGCTGAGACCTATTTAAATACAACGGTCTATCAGCTTCGTAAGGTATTGGAACTCTGTGGACTGAAGGAGAGTTTGCTATCGGACAACAACCACTATGCCCTTAGCCTTAACCAAGTGAGTGTGGATACCCTGAACTTCGAAGAGGGATGTAAGGAGCTTTCCGTTGTGGAGGAGAGAACGATTGAACAAGCGATGGAGCTCGAGCAGATGTATACAGGTGATTTATTTGGAGAACGGGGATTTTCTTGGGCGTGGAGCGAAGTTTCGAGATTGTCGCTGATGTATACGGCATTAGTCCAACGGTTGTGCGGCGCTTTATTGGATAAGGGTGACACGCATACGGCCATCCGGCTCTTGAAGAAGCTTATCTCACGTAATGAATTGGACGAAGAGCCAAGGATGCTGCTTATGAGAGCATTTGCATTACAGAAGAACAAAGAAGCTATCGACCAACAATACTTACAATTTAAGAATACTTTGCACCAAGAGATCGGGATATCGCCTTCTCTTGAAACCATCAGCTTATACGCGCAGCTCATTTCAGGCTTGGAGCTGTGAAAATTCATTGAAGTCAGGGGATGTTATGATGCGAATTTCTGTTTTTTACAGCCATATTCTTGCGGCTAGCGAGCAGACAGGGCTGATGGTGGATGAGGTATTAAGAAGGGTACGAGGATTTGGCATCGCTGCGGTAGAGCTTGATCTGGATCAGGCCATGCCTGCCAAGGAGGCGATGAAGGCAAGTTTGGAACAGGCGGATCTTTCTGTCGCTTCCATGTATGCCTTTTTTGATTTTGGGAATGACCCTAATCCCGAGCCTGGCCTGAAGTTTCTGGATACAGCGGAGTATTTAGGCGCGGGAAAGGTTCTCGTTATCCCCGGATTTATTGAAGAATCAGTGGGGGCTGAGGAGCGGGCTAACGCATTACAAGGTATGGCTGTTGCATTAAGGGAGATGTGTGAGTACGCGGAGCAAAAGAATATTCTAGTCACGTTAGAGGATTTTGACGATATTCGTGCGCCGTTCTCTTCCTCTGATGAATTGCTATGGTTCATGGAGCAGGTTCCGAAGCTTGGTTGTACATTCGATACAGGAAATTTCCTATACCGCGGTGAGGATGAACTTGAGGCTTTCGAGAAACTTAAAGCAAGAATCGTCCATGTCCATTGCAAAGATCGTTCACTTGATGAGCAGAATGGAGTGGCGCCTAAAATCACTACTGAGGGTACCCGGCTGTTCCCGTCTCCTGTGGGATACGGTTGTATACGAATGGAAGAGATTTTAAACCGTCTGAGGGCGATTGGATATAATGATACGTTGGCGATTGAGCATTTTGATGCCATGGACGAGTTGTCCTATATAGAACAATCGGCTGAATGGCTTTTGTCGAGGCTGGGCTAGAGCAAGATGAAAATGGAACATCATAGGGCTGCTTAATTCGGGATCTCTGCAACTTCCGGATAAAAGCGGCCTTTTTTTGTCATCTATATGGACATGAATTAACATATTTTTCTTGATTAACGGATAAACCTCTGTTATTATGTTAGTAACAAAGTGATAATATCAATAAAATAATAAGACGAGGTGCTTCTCATGATGGAACCTAAGAATAAAGAGGGATTAACCGAAGCTGAGTTTCTTAAAGTGTACGACCCAGGGAATTATGAACGTCCATCCATTGCAACGGATATGGCAGTCTTTACTGTATCAAGTGAAGAGGAAGATAATTATCGTAAGCTGCCGGAAAGAAGCTTGAAGCTTCTCATGATTCAGCGCGGGGATCATCCTTTTATTGGACAGTGGGCTTTGGCGGGGGGATTCATGAGGCCTAACGAAACCGCAGAGCAAACTGCAGGGCGGGAGCTTGCTGAGGAGACTGGAGTTAAGGATGTTTATTTGGAGCAGTTATATACGTTTAGTGATCCGGGTCGTGATCCTAGAACATGGGTCGTTTCCTGTTCATATCTTGCTCTTATTGATAGCCACAAGTTATCGCTGCAAGCTGGGGATGATGCAGATGATGCTGCTTGGTTCAAGGTAGATTACAAGCTCTCCAGAGAAGTTAAAGAGATGCTGCCTAAGGGTGGTAGTGTGAAGTATTCGACTTGGATCTTAACGCTCACCTGCCAGGATATTGTGCTTGAAGCTGAAATTGTATGTACTAAGACCGTTTCGGAGTATACAGTAACCTCAGATTATCATGTGAATTCTTCAAAAGGGATTGCTTTTGATCATGCCAAAATCATTGCCTATGGCATAGACCGACTCCGCGGAAAGGTTGAATATTCGAATATTGCCTTCAACTTAATGCCTGCCCTATTCACTTTAACGGAATTGCAAAAGGTATATGAAATTATATTGGATAAGGAACTGCTAAAAGCTAACTTCAGACGAAAAATTGCTGATCTAGTTCAGGAAACCGATCAATTTGCCCAACATGCGGGGCATCGGCCTTCGCGGTTATTTCGTAGAAATATGGAGGGATTAGGATGAGAAAAGCCTTAAGAGGTTGGAGTTTATACGAGTTAGCATGGCTGGGATTGTTCTCCGGGGTTGCGATTTGGCTAACTATCATTACTAAAGACAGCCTGTTCGGATTTACGGTTTTTTTCACAGGGGTATGGTGTGTGGTCCTTGCGGCCAAAGGGAATCTGCTGACCTACGTTTTTGGGATGTACAACACGCTGGGCTATGCTTACTTGGCCTACAGTAATGGGCTTTTTGGGGAAGTCATGCTGAATCTTCTATTCTTTGTCCCTATGAATGTGATTGGGTACTTCATGTGGAAGCAGCATCGGAAGGGTGAGAAGCTGGTGATGCGTCAAATGCAGAACAAAGACCTATACAGAGTGGCCTTAGTTTGTGTATTAGGCAGTATCTTACTCGGTTTTGGGCTATCCTTTATCCCTGCTCAGAATTCTCCATATATTGATGCAATTACGACCGTCCTCTCTATTGTGGCTACCTTTTTAATGGTGAAAAGATTCAAGGAACAATGGTTGCTCTATATCGTCCTTAATATATTTACGGTATTGCTGTGGGTGATACGAACGATCGATGGCAGTCCTGACGGCTTGTTGATGATTGTGATGTGGAGTGCTTATTTAATCAATGCCGGGTACGGATATTACACTTGGAACAAAGGTGCGAAGGAGGCGGCTCTACAGTGAAAACCTTAGGGTTAACTCTAGGAAAGTTTGCGCCGTTGCACAAGGGACATCAACTGATGATTGAAACAGCTTTGCAGGAAGTCGATGAACTCATTGTGGTCATTTACGATACAGAAGTTACCCCCATTCCCCTTCATATTCGGGCGGGTTGGATTCGAACGTTATATCCGTCTGTAAGAGTGCTTGAGGCTTGGGATGGACCGGATGGCTATTCGAACGAGCGGGAGCATGAAGTGCGGGAGGAACAATATATCCTGGGTTTGCTTAACGGTGAACAGGTAACTCATTTCTACTCCAGTGAATTTTACGGTGAGCATATGAGTATTGCACTGGGGGCAGTGGATAGACGGGTAGATGATGATCGAGTGATTGTCCCTATATCAGCAACCATGATTCGCGCGAATGCATATGAGCATAGGAGCTACATCAGTGATATTGTGTATCGGGATTTAATCACAAAAGTTGTATTTGTCGGAGCCATGTCAACAGGTAAGTCAACGATAACAGAGGCTTTGGCGAAGCGTTATCAGACTACCTATGCGAGCGAATATGGCCGTGACTATTGGACAGAGCATCAGGTGGATCGGAGAATTGAGCTTGCAGCCTTTGATGAGATTGCGATTGGACATATAGAACGGGAAGAAAAGGTCTTACTGAATGCGAATAAATATCTTTTTGTAGATACGAATGCAATCACTACCTATATGTTTGCGCAGGATTATCATGGGGAAGCTCCCGAGCTTTTAACGCAGCTTGCTATGGAAAATTCACAACGGTACGATTTGTTTTTCTTATGTGAGGATGATATTCCCTATGATGATACTTGGGATCGAAGTGGGGAACAGAAACGTCAGGTCTTCCATAAGCAGATCATAGCTGATTTAAAAGCACGGCGCATTCCTTACATTTCCTTAAGGGGATCACTTGAACAAAGGATGCGTAAAGTTGAAGAAATATTAGCCGTTTTCAAACCTTTCAGTAATTTTTATGGGGAGGGTAAATAGGGGGAGACATAGATGTATTTAATTCATGAATTACAACAGGATTACCAAGCTGGAAAAAAGCTGAAGTTTTTATATTTTTGGGGACATCAAGCCTCTGCAGATGGAAGTATTACCAAGAGTTGTATCAGCCAATGGTGGAAATCACAATTTATTGTTGATGGAGTAACCTACAGTAGTGCTGAGCATTTTATGATGGCTGAAAAGGCAAGGCTGTTTCAGGATCATGAAATACTAGAACAAATTCTAGCTTCGAATCATCCGAAACAAGCAAAAGAATTAGGGAGAAAGGTTAGAGGATTCAATCATGAGCTCTGGACACTGAATGCGTATGATATTGTAGTACGGGGCAATTTCGCGAAGTTTTCTCAAAACAAACGGCTTGAGCATTTCTTAATAGGTACCCAAAACAGAGTCTTAGTTGAAGCAAGTCCCGTGGATAAAGTATGGGGAATTGGAATGTCGATAGATCATGAATCGATTGGGAACCCTATGTTATGGAAGGGTCAGAATTTATTGGGGTTTGCATTAATGGATGTGAGGCAAAGACTTTTGGATACAGTTGAATAAGACTATTAGCGATCCGTATTGTAGGGGGTGTTCCAAAGCCGTAAATGGCAATGGGGCATCTCCTTTTTTGCGAAATCCCCTACTCCTTTATGTTTGGTCAACCCCTAATTTTGAGATACAGCCGTCTATAAAATAATAATAAAACTTTTTGTGTAATATGTGCATTGACTTGTAGGATAAGAGCCAGTACTCTAAACATAGGTATATAACAAAAATAACAAAAATAACAAAATAAATGACAAGTAAAAGCTGCATATAGAACTAATGATAGACGGAGCAGCTGGTTCGTGGAATTAAAGGCAAATATAATAAAGAGGAGCATACACAATGACAACTATCTTAAGTAACTCAATACCCTGCAATCCAAATGCATCAGAAGAGGTAAAGTCAGTCATGAAGTACCTTAGTGACCTATCAGGAAAAGGAATTATTACGGGGCAGCATACACAGACAACTGTACAAAAGGAACTGAAGCATATTGAAGATATAACCGGAAAACTCCCTGCACTCTGCGGGTTTGAGCTGCTTGCCTACTCCCCGAACATTAACTATGAGGATAGCGATGAGGCTTGCCTGTTAGAAGTCGAGGAGAACAAAAATACGTTGGATAATGCATGGGATTGGGTGCTAAACAAAAAAGGGCTGGCTACTTTTACTTGGCATTGGTTCTCACCTTTCGGCAGTAAGAATAAAGGGTTTTATGCGGAGCATACAACCTTTGATGCTTCCCAGGCTATCATTGAGGGTACAGAGGAATATACTGCGTTCATATCAGATATGGATGTTATGGCTGGGATTCTAAAAGACTTCTGCGATAAAAAAATCCCTATCCTGTGGCGTCCGTTCCATGAGTCGGAAGGCACATGGTTTTGGTGGGGACATAAGGGGCCTGAGGTTGCAAAACAACTGTATCGGATTATGTATGACAGATATACGAATCACCATAAACTCAATAATTTGATCTGGGTGTGGAATTCACCGCTGCCGGAGGGATACGTAGGGGATGATGTGGCAGACGTGATCTCCAGAGACTTATATCCACCTAAGCACCAGCACACGGATTTAAAAACAGAATTTGATGAACTTGTTCAAATTACACCGACGGATAAGCTTGTTGCGCTTGGGGAAATCGGAGTTATTCCAAGCTTGCAACAGCTGTCCGAGACTAAGGTTCCTTGGTTGTGGTATATGATTTGGTCTAATGACTTCTGTACTACAGAAGAATGGACTACCAATGAGGAATTATACAAAGCGTATCACCATGATTACGCCATCACACTGGATAAACTGCCCAAGCTGTACTAAAGTAATGCTATAAGGTGCAAGCTTAGACAGAGGGTGATCTGCGAGGGGCTGCCTATCTGAGCAACAGAGGAGGACAATCATGGAGATAGGTATAAGTACATTCGTAGAGACAACACCAGATGTTCACACTGGCAAGATTATCAGTCATGCAGAGCGCCTGCGGGAGGTTGTTGAAGAGATCATTCTTGCAGATCAGGTAGGGTTGGATGTATTTGGTGTAGGTGAGCATCATCGCAGAGATTATGCAGCATCTTCTCCTGCGATCGTTTTGGCAGCGGCTGCTCCCCAGACGAAACGAATCCGTCTGACCAGCGCGGTGACCGTACTTTCTTCTGCGGATCCGGTTCGCGTGTTCCAGGACTTTGCTACACTCGATGGCATTTCGAATGGCCGTGCGGAGATTATGGCGGGGAGAGGCTCCTTCATCGAATCCTTTCCGCTGTTTGGTTACGATCTCGATGATTATGATGAACTGTTTGACGAGAAACTGGGACTGTTATTGAAGCTGCGGGAGTCTGAGAAAGTATCGTGGGAGGGCGGTTACCGCCCGGCGATTCACAAGCTCGGAGTCTATCCGCGGCCGGTTCAGAACCCTCTGCCCGTGTGGATTGGCAGTGGTGGCAACAGGGAATCTGTAATCCGTGCAGGACTTCTGGGGCTGCCTCTAGCGCTGGCCATTATAGGAGGAAGTCCCATGCAGTTTGCGCGGCTTGTAGATCTTTATAAAAAGGCAGCCGCACAAGCCGGTCATGATGTCTCCAAACTGCCGGTAGCTTCGCATTCCCATGGTTTCATTGCCGAAGACAACCAGCTTGCCGCGGACAAGTTCTTCCCCTCTACACAGGCGAGTATGAATGTAATCGGGCGGGAGCGGGGCTGGGGCCATTATAACCGTTCTACTTACGATGCTGCGCGCAGCTTTGAAGGAGCGCTGTATGTAGGTGATCCGGAGACGGTTGCCCAAAAAATCATTCATCTCCGTAAGAATGTGGGCATAACACGCTTTTTACTGCATATGCCGCTTGGGACCATGCCCCATCATGAGGTAATGAGAGCCATTGAGCTGCTCGGTACAGAGGTCGCCCCTCGGGTTCGAGCAGAAATATCCCAATGGGAGTCTGAATCTATATAATCGTCGAAAAGGCCCCTTTTTAGATTCCAGAGGGACCTTTTTTGATTTGACGTATCGCTCCAACACCTGTATTTGTTATGATAAAATAACAATAAATAATAACAGTCTACAAATCTATAAACTAAATATTGAATATGAATAGGAGTCGTTGACATGACTGTGATGAAGGCAGTAGTACTCACAAAGCCTGGAACTCCGGATACATTAACCGTTGTCTCCAACCAACCCATTCCTCAGCCAAAGGCCGGTGAGATTCGGATCCGTGTCCACGCAGCCGGTCTCAATCCAGTGGATTATAAGTTAGCCATGAACGGACATCCGAACTGGGAATACCCATTCATTCCAGGAGTAGATGTCGCTGGGGTGGTGGATGAAGTAGGCGAGGGAGTTAAGCAATGGTATATCGGAGATCGCGTAGTCTATCATGGTGATTTCAGCAAACCGGGTGGCTTTGCGGAATATAGCGTAACTACGGCGCATACTGTGGCGGCTATTCCGGACGGAGTTTCTTTTGAAGATGCTGCGGCATTCCCATGTGCTGGGTTAACAGCCTATCAAGCTATCATGCGTAAAATGCACATGAGTTCGGGCCAATCGATTCTTATTCATGCCGGCAGCGGCGGGGTAGGTGGATACGCTATTCAGCTTGCTAAGCTATGTGGTGCTTCTACAATCATAACCACTGCTTCTTCGCAAAATGAGGAATACGTTCGGGGACTCGGGGCCGATATCGTTCTCGACTATAATACAGAGGATGTATATGCCAGAGTGATGTCGATCACCGAAGGTAGGGGAGTTGATCTAATCCTTAACTCAATTAACCGTGCATCAGCGCAAAAAGACTTGTCTATTCTCTCCTTTGGAGGTCAGCTCGCTTGTATCGCAGGTGCGCCGGAAACGGTCGCTGACTTTCAACCTTCCACAAAAACCTTCACCATCCACAAGCTAATGCTTGGTGGTGCACATGGTTCTGGCAATCGGAAGGAAGAAGAGGATCTATCCGTGATGATGGAGCACTTCTTATCCCTTATGCTGGAGAAGAAGATAGATCCTCTGGTTAAGCGCCTAATCTCCTTGGATGAAATTCCTGATGGGCTGAGGCTGCTGTCAGGCAAACATGTGCAGGGTAAAATTGTGGCACAAATCTCTTAGCTGACGTACCTAGAAAATAGGAGAAACGGGTGCCTTCCCTTTCAGGACGGCACCCGTTTCTTCTCATATTTTACCCTGCAAAAATCCTTTGATATTCTCAACTGTGGTATTCGGATCAATATTTTGCAGCAAATACTCCGATTCTTTCTTAAAGATCACTTGCTCCGTGTAATTCCCCAAATATTCTTCCATAATACCGGAGGGAACCCCTTCCCGCTCTAAGCGAAGCCGGATGTCATCCTTAGTAACGTAAATAAAGATCCTAAGAGCTGCATCCCCGAATTTTTTGCGAAACGCTTGAACACCTTCATGATTCACAACGACTATGACAGCTTTATGCGCCTCCAAAGCTGATAACAGATCTAGCTCCGAGATTCCATAGTTGCCTCTCTCTAGATGTACGGTCTGGAAGAATTCATTCCTTTCCAGCATGGCCTGAAATTCAGCGTCCGAAATAAAATGATAATGCTCTCCGTTTCGTTCTAGTGGACGAATGGCTCTTGTAGTATAAGGAAATACATAGGGAATTCCTAAAGACAGGCTAAGTTGTTTGGCTGTGCTCTTGCGTCCCGATCCGCTCGTACCTGTAATAACGATGACCTTCACCTTTGAGGCATCAATCGGGTTGGTCTCGGCAGGTTGGTTCTGCTGCAGCTCTTGTTTGGTCGCTGATGTTTTTGTTGATTTCAGCCAGTCCCACATTGCGTCTCCCATATGCTTGTCAAGGCTTGCCCTTGCCGCACCGGGATCCACCTCCTTTACATGACAGCTATACTTATTATTTCGACAACAAATCAGTAAACGATTAGTGCCTATTCTTCTCCATCCATTCCACGGTCCAGTCGATGAGGGGCCTAACCTTTATGAATCTAACGGATGCATTCCCAACGGTATGAATCTTAATGTTCTTTTCGTTGTCATATTCGGTTCCCAGCCTAATGAAATCTTCGTCGTCGACGGCTTGCGTATTATAAGTGACCCATTTTCTTTTTCCATCCATGAGGATGGCACTGCTTTCATCAGCAAATCTTTTGGTAGGAAAGTTAGCTCTCGTCTCAGCTAAATGCAGGGCTGTGTTTTTTTCATATCCGACCCCTATCAATAGTACATATCCATCTAATTCATATAATTTATCTATGGGAGAGTTAGCGCCGAAAATATTACTTAAATCATGTTCTTCTGTTATGTAATCAGCATGTTTACCTTTTGCCGCAATCGATCTAGCGGGGTGATCAGATCTTGCAGCCCCTGGCCACTTTCTGAACATTTCCGCCACAACACCCATACCGATGGCAGGGGTGATTTCTTTATCGTAGGCGGGCCAGTGGTCACGAATAATAGGCCACCATTCCACGGGTTCCTCCCAATGCACTCCAGTAGAGGGGTCTAGGTTTTTCCAGGTCTGGGACGGCATCATTAAGGTGCCCTCATCTCCTACGATCTCAAGCAGTGACCGTATTATCGTTTCGGCTCCACCCACAACAAAGCCTAATTTTTTTAATGAGGTGTGTACACATACAGTTTGTCCTTCGGCTAATCCGCAGTCTGTAAACGCCCTGATTAGATCCTCTTTCGTTAAAATAGCCCGTGTTTCTTTTGTCTCACTCATTGTCATCCCTCCACAATTAAAATAACCCCGCTATAAATAGCGGGGTTGTCTCTGGCAGCGCCAGAAATGCATAGCCCTTAAATTATCCTGACATCAATTTATGGCTTAATTTTCCATTATTATACCAGCGATAGATAAAGATTACAATTGTAATTGTGTGTAGGAAAGTTTCTTTTTGCAGCTGTCACAAACAGACCCCTCAACTCGTTTTATGTGCAAACATCATAAGGAGTGCTTGCCATGAAAGAATTGATATGCGTCGTTATTGGCGGAGGTTATGCGGGTGTTCAAGCGATACAGGCCATTCGGAAAACATTCAGAAGTGAAGAAACCAAACGGAACCTTAGACTGATTTTAATCGATAAGAATCCCTACCACCTACGTAAGGTATTGCTGTTTCGACCTGCGGCCAAAACCGAAGACATTACGATTCCTCTAGCCCGCATATTTCCAGAGGGTGTTGAAATTGTTCAGGCTGCTGTAACGAGGATTGAATCAGGGGACAAAAGGCTTTTGTACCAGGATCATGCAGGAAATAAGTATTCAATGACCTATGACATTCTCATTGTGGCAGCAGGCAGTGTGGTACGGCAACCCGACCCTCAACAAGGCGGTATGCCACTGGCTAGTCTGGACAACGCGTGGAAGATTCGAGAGACGTGGCGCGAGAACATGAAGCGGGCCGCCAAGGAAACCAACATGGAAGAACGAAAGAGACTAATGAGCATTGCCGTTGCAGGCGCAGGTATCAGCGGCATTGAAACATCTGCTGAACTCGCCTACTACGTTCGTGAGGATGCAGAAGTATGTGGGCTTGATCCGAATGAGGTGAGGATAACCCTCTTTAATGCTCATGAGAGGCTTTTCCCAGAGGGTCCAGCAAAGGTGGGGCATAAACTGGAACATTCGCTAAAGGCTGGTGGAGTTACCCTCTCCCATGGCAGCAAGGTGTTGCAGGAGAAGGAGGGAATATTGACCTTATCTACCGGTGAAGAGAGATCTGTTGGCTTGTGTGTCTGGACGCTCGGGCTATTACCCCATCCCATGCTGCAAAGTATCGGACTTCCGGTTAATTCACAAGGATACGTGGTCGTAGATGCAAGCTACCGGGTTCAGGGAACTCAGGGTATATACAGCATCGGCGATTGCGCGCAAATCATAGATCCTCTTAGCGGGCGGGCGGACGGCAAAACCTGCAAGGAAGCCGTAGCTCAAGCCGCACGTCTTGGAAAGATTTTGATGGCAGATCTAACAGGGGGTTCAGCCCCTGCGCATAAAGAGTATATGGAGTTTTTCTGCTTTGGCTTAGGTCCTGGGGCCGGAATGGCGTGGACACGTAAATGGGGAATAGATATTTTTTTTACAGGAAGGATGGGCTTGAGATTGAGAAAATTTACATGGGACTCCGCAAGTTTGATAAAATAATGCAAACAATGACTGGATAAGGATGGAAGTGTTGAAATGCAAGAGTTATATGCTCAGTACAAAGGGCTGTTGTTTACCCTTGCCTACCAACTGACCGGTTCCGCCTCGGATGCGGAAGATGTAATGCAGGATGTATTTCTGAAGCTGTATGACGTACAGCCGGAGCGTTTGATTGAGCCAAAAGCCTATCTGTGTAAAATGGTGACGAATCGCTGCCTGGATTTGCTCAAATCCGCCCGTAAGCGGAGGGAACAGTATTTCGGGGAATGGCTCCCGGAGCCCATTCTAACTCCAGATGACGAATCACTTGAAACGGTTCTTCGTGGTGAACTGTTGTCTTATGCCATGCTCGTGTTACTTGAAAGACTGTCTCCTGCAGAACGGTCGGTATTCGTGCTTCGTGAGGCGTTTGGTTTTGAATATCATGAGATTGCTGAGCTCGTGGGTAAAAGTGAAGCCAATTGCCGTAAAATATTCAGCCGTGCACGAGGGAAGATGGGAATACTCCTCGATGAGCCTGTCCAAGCCGAGGCAGCGGGTGAAGAGTGGGTTCGTCGGTTTATATCTGCTCTTGAGCTGGGAAATGTGGATTCGGTTGTTTCTATGCTCGCTGAAGATGTGGTACTGATCTCTGATGGAGGAGGTAAAGCAACCGCCGCTGTGAATCCAATCAAGACACGCGATTTTGTAATCCGATTCCTAATCGGTCTAATTCAAAAGGCTCCCAACTACGAGGGAGGCACAACTATGGAATTAAGAGACATCAACGGACAAACAGGGCTTGTGATCCGTTCAGGTGAGGCTATTGATACAATTGCGCTAATTCATGTTGAGGAGAATTCAATCCGCAATATCTACTTTATTAGAAATCCAGATAAGTTGCGGCATTTGGTGAATATCTAGGACTGTTATGTAATGTTGGCAGACGGGTACGATGTATGCAGGCTTCCACCTGAAGGGTGGGAGCCTGTTTTGGCATTCAATCGTATACGGATTGGTGAGTAATGTCGCATTTGTTAAGTATGAAAGAGATTTGATTCTCCAGACGGTTAATGCGCTCCTGTGAAGCTGGATCTTTGGGATCTTGTTGGTTAAGGCCTGCGAGCTCCTGCTTCAACTGGTGAAGGTCTTCGCTTGCATTTGCACAGTTGTAGTTACTTTCAAGATTCTCAAGCATGAGTAGCCTCCATTCTATAAGTCGTACTCTTTTATTATGGTGAAAAGCAACGAACTTATACCATTCTTCTTACAGATCACGGGAACAGTATTGGTGAATTTTAGTGCTCGGCACGTGACGGGAAGGATAGAAAGCGGTTACGACCTAATAGAGGGATTATCTCCCTCTATTTCTTCGCCTTGCAGCCCGTTTAGGCAATTAGAGGGAATTTCGCCCACTAATTTTGAGGATATACCTCTTTAGGGCCGATATGGCTAAGATTAGAGGGTGATTTTCCCTTTAATCTCAAAATAAAGGCGTTTTGATCAAAATTAGAGGGCATTTTTCCCTCTACTGAGCCTACAAAGGAGGAACTCAGCCACTTTTCAGGTAGTAAAGGTGACAGACAGGTGTCTAGTTCCCTCAGTTATAATCAAATTAAATCGAGGGAAAAGAGGGCGACTATGACGAACCATATCGTAACAAAACCGGTGATTACACTTTCAGGTATTACTACGCGCACGACAAATGCTGAGGAAATGGGACCCAATGGACGTTTGCCGCAGCTTTGGGAGACCTTTCATCAGAGTAATATTGCCGCTCAGGTTGAGGTAGTCGATTCCCATCTGATCTATGCGTTATATACGGATTATGAGAGTGATGCAAACGGAGCATACACGGTTCTTGTTGGGCATGAGATCGATAACAATACAGTCCAAGCGGATTCCCACCTGAGTCAGGCTGTTATTCCAGAGAGTACATTTATGGTGTTCACAAGTAAGAAGGGGCCGGTATTTAAAGTGGTTGCTGAAGCATGGGGGGAGATATGGGAATATTTTAGTCATTCACCCGAAGAACATCGGAGTTACACAGGAGATTTTGAGCTGTATGATACCCGGGGGCTTGACCCTGACAACGTTGAGGTGAAGATTTACATCGCCATCAAATCAACCTAAAAGAATCTGACGATGAAGAGCCCGTGAGAATTTCTCACGGGCTCTTCATGATCGCTGCACTATTACAGTGAACCTTAGCTTATGATACTAACAATCCGGTTACGGCCTTCTTTTTTTGCCTGATATAAGGCTTTGTCCACGGATTCGAATAAATCGTTTAAATACGTCTTGGGATTATCTTTAGTTTCTGCTCTAAAGTCATTATTGATGGAGAGAAGTCCCATACTTATAGTAATGGATACGGGATGGGATACATGATCGACGATTATTTGATTCATTTCAATGTTGGATTTGATATGCTCAGCCAAGAGAAAGGCTTGTGATTGATTCGTATTTGGAAGGTAGATAATAAATTCTTCACCGCCATAGCGAGCTAATATATCCTTCTCCCGCAGCGTTTGTCTGATGACTTCTACTGTACTGCAAATGACTTCATCCCCGGTTAAATGTCCGTAGCTGTCATTCACATGTTTGAAGAAATCAATGTCTACCAGAAATATCGCAAACGGTGTCCGGCTCTGCCTGCTCTTCATCACTTCATGCTCTAATTGCTGTGTTAAATAATGGCGATTATAACATCCGGTTAAGCTGTCGGTAATGGCCATTTCCTTCAGTTTTCGGTTCGTCTGAAAGAGCTCATTCTGGATCCCAATTAACGATTGGTTGCGCTCTTGAAGGATTTCATTTTGAAGTGTCGTCTCATCAAAGAGGCTGCGCAGCTCAGTCATATCTTCGAATGTAATAATCCGCCCCACCCTTACACCTCTTACCACAATAGGTGCCACATCCATTTTGATGAAAAGATGTATGGCAGTATGTAAAAATTCAATTTGAGTTTTCTTCATAGGATGTTCTCGGTAGGTCTGAAGGAATTCATCCATGAAGTCAGTGGGCTGTCCTTCGGGAAGGATTGAAGAAATTTCAAAACGGTCTCCTATACGAAGGTTCAGATAGGGTAGCAGAGCTTGGTTTATTTCTATAACCGTCTCATTCTCATCGAGCACTAGGATCCCATACGCAATGGTGTCGATAATATCCTGATGGGCTATAGTCACTATATCTAGAACCTTATCCCGATGAATGGAAATCACAAAAAAGATAGCAGACAGGAAAATACCAAGGGACGTCAAACCTGGGATGACCGGTAAGTGCTTATCTAAAACAACGTTAAAAAATATGTCCAATAATATAAAGGAAGTCATTACGATAATCCCTCGAAGCACCTGCTTGACCTGTCTTTTGATACGTGAGGCATTGCTTGACACCAGAGCTAAATAGATAAAATATAGTGAAATGATAATATAAACTATTATTGTAGTTACAATTAACCAAAAAATAGGTCCATAGATTCTCTGAATGTAACCCCCGTCAACAGGAAGGACAAACCAATCATTCGGATTGGTGATCACACCCAGCGATAATATTGCGGAAATAAGAAAAAGGGCTAAGGATATCTTTTTTTGCAAAACATTTGATCTACCGGTCAGGAAGATCGTAAAGAGTAGCCAGCCTGTCGCGAGTATAGTGGAGTCTATAAATGCTACCTTTACATAGAACAACTGAAACATGGGATTACCCGTGGTTTTTATTGCAAATTGGCAGAATGGCCACAGCATCATGGCAAAGTGGAATACTAAGTAGACCTTGTGCAGATTGGTAATGGTGACCGTAGCAAATACGTATACAAATAGAGCGAATAAAAGGAAAAATAAAATTAAGTCAATCCACACGACTAGGTCCAATAGACAACACCTTCTTTATTAAGAACTATATTTTCTTTTCATTCTACCACATAAAAAATAGATTCCCACGTATTATGCTGTAGCCCATTCCGCTAAAAGCTGCTCGACAGCCGTTGCTGCCAGAGGCTTGCTAAATAAATAGCCCTGTATTTTATCGCAGCCTTGCTGCTGCAGATACTCCAGCTGTTCTGTTCGCTCAACTCCCTCTGCAACCACACTCATATTCATTCGCTTTCCAATTATGATTATTTGCTCTACCAGTGTCGCTTGATTGGTTCCGGTCTGAATCGTATCAATGAAGGATTTGTCTATTTTCAGTGTGGAAATCGGTAAGTGGGTCAAGTAGCTTAAACTAGAATAGCCCGTCCCAAAGTCGTCCAGTGCAATTTTGATATTTTGATCCCTGAGTTGTTTCAGTTTAGTGCTAACGTGATCGTAGGATTCTACTAGAACCGACTCAGTGATTTCTAATTCTAAATAATGAGGCTCAAGCCCGGAAGCCTTAAGCGTATCCAGCACCAGATCATTAAAATCAGTCTGCAGCAGTTGCAGCATAGAAATATTAACGGACATGGTTAAATTCTCGAACCCCAGTCCATGCAGACTTTTCAGGAAATCGCAGGCCTTCCGCAAAACCCAGGCACCCAGAGGAATAATAATATGTGAATCTTCGGCTACCTTGATGAATTTAAGAGGGGAGATATAACCCAGCACCGGGCTGTTCCAGCGTAAGAGGGCTTCCAATCCGGTAACGGTATTCGAAGCTAAGTCAACTTGGGGCTGATAGAATAGCTCGAACTCATCTAGTTGCATAGCAGCATGAAGCTGCTTCTCGATATTCATCCGTTCGCTAAAGTTGTCATTCAAGGGTTGATCGAATATAACATAGTTATCTTTTCCTGCATCTTTCGCCTTGTACATAGCAATATCAGCGCGTTTGACCAGTTCCATGATATCATCGCCATGCTTCGGATAAATGCTGATTCCAATGCTGATACTTATATGCAAGAGACTATTATCCATCTCTAGAGCTGCCTTGAAACCGCTGAGGATTTGGCCAGCAATATGATCAATAGCAGCCGTATCCTGGAGTGGATACAGAAGAATAATAAATTCATCGCCTCCGAAGCGGTAAACGATGCCTTCATTTCCCACAATGGAAATAAGTCTTTGACTTGCCTTGATTATCAGCTGATCCCCAAAACCATGGCCCATAGTATCATTGATATATTTGAAGTTATCGATGTCAACAAACAATAAGGCTGCTTTGCCGTTTGATTCCGCAAGAAAGGTTTGGACAGCGTTCTCAGATAAGGCCAGCATGTTGGGTAAGCCCGTCAGTAAATCATGATAGGCTAAGTGCTGCATTTTCTCTTCGCTCTCTGTAAGCTTACGTTGATTGTCAGTAAGATGGTCATATTGCTGTCTTAGTTCCTCTTCCGTGGCCGTTATTTCCTCGTAGGCCGATTCCAGGTTTTCATAGGTACGCATCAAGTCTTTGTAGGCGACCTCGAGTTTCTCCTCTACCTTCTTGATTCGCCTTAATGTTCTGAGAATAAGACTGAAGATAATTAAAGCCGTCATGAAAACAAAAAGCCAGCCTTTGATCATATTAATCATGGTAATTAACGCGGAATTTGTAGTGAATGCAGAGACTGCCTTATCTGTAAAAAGAATCCACAAACACCCTACAATAAAGTAAATTCCGGCAATTCTAGACGAACTCCACAACGGGTTAACCTTATTTATAAGCTCAAAGTCGATTCCTTCTGTGGAACCGAATCCCACACTAGCTGAGCGATGGTCTTTATCGTTAGATTTACGCAGCATATTGCTCCCCCTAATTCAAACCTAATCAGTATCACATTTAAAATTTTCAACAGATTTCTTCAAAATCCTCTATTGTTCAACATTTTCTATGAATAGGTGCTCACATATATTGTGGCGGCCGTTAGGGCATTGGAAGAAAAAGCAGGAAAAATGTAGCTTTCCCTCGAAATTAGATGAAGAATACACTCTTTAGTGAGGAGCTTTGAAATATGCCTAAACATCCTCTTAGACGTATCGTTGTAATGCTTATAGGGAGTGTTCTTTTAATAGTGGCCGGATGTAGTCACAGCAGCAATAAAGGGGAAAATCAGCAAGACGTTCCGTCTCCGCAGGTCGTTCAAAAGAAAGAGCCTTTGGTCTTTCGGATTACATGGAAAACGTACTCGGGACGGGGAGAAGCTATTCGTAAAATTGTTCAAGCCTATAATGAGCAGAGCACGAGCAAATATGAGATTACCTTAGCTGATGGGGATGAGGATAGAGATACAATTGAAGCTTTATTAGATCATAAGACTCCGGATCATGCGGATCTTTATGTTTTGCCTTACCGATATATCCAATACTTCGGAGAGCAAGGCAAGCTATTGAATATCACTTCAGATTTCAAGCAAGAACAGGATTTATTCTACGAAGAACTATGGAACCTTAGTGTCTTGAATAATCAGGTATATGGCATTCCATGGCTCAGTCATAGTATGGGGTTAATTTATAATCAGGATTTGTTAGAGAAAAGCGGTGTAGATCCCACCGAAATCAATAGCCTTGAACGTTTAGTGCTGGCTTTAGAGAAGGTAGAGAGAAGTACGACAGCCAAAGGAATCGGGCTTGTTGGTGCCAATCATCATGACATTACCTGGATGGTCAATCAGTTTATCTATGGTTTTAACTCGAGTCTTGTGAATGCGGACGGCTCTAAGGTTATGATCAACAATAAAAAGTCGAAGTCCGCTTTAGAATTTTATAAAGATGTCCTTGGACAACATGCCCAGGGGAGCTGGACGACGGATACGGGTATTGAGGTTATGGATTATTTTCGAAAAGGGAAGGTAGCCTTTGAAATCCAGAGCATCTGGGGTGTCACAGATATTTGGAAGAATGGTAACCCCTTTAAGGTGGGAGTTATTCCGCTCAAGAACGTTGGACTAAAAGCTGAGATCGGACCCATGATGGTAGCCCTGCCTGCACAGATAGACGAGCAGAAGAAGGAAGCTGGGATTCAATTTATGAAGTATTTGATTTCAGTGGAAGGGCAAGAAAAAGTATTGGACGGGGAGTACAGCGTCGAGCATGATACCTATTATCCATTTAGAATCCCGGTTAGGAAAGATCTTGTACATAGTCGATTGTTTGAGACGAACCCCTTATTTTTACCTTTTCTAGAGGGACTTAATGACCCGAGTATCGACGTACCTACACCTAGATGGGAAATTGTTAAAAAAGACCTTTACGAAGAAGGACTGCATCAGGTGATGACTAATGAATTAACCATAGATGAGTTCCTGCGAGAGATGGAAACCAAAGGAAACGATATTTTATTAGAACCGTAGGGGGCCAAGTCAGTGGATACAAAAATATTGATCGTTGACGATTCCAAATCAGACGTTGCTTTCATAAAAATCATGCTGAACGATTACCAGTTGCTTCATGCTGCCAATGGACTTGAAGCCATGCAGATGATCGAACAAGATCCGTCTATTGATTTAATTGTATTGGATTTGAATATGCCTGTTATGAATGGATTTGAAGTGTTAACCGCGCTTAATAAACCTGAATATCAAAAGATTGTTACCATTATACTCACCAATCACGATGAAATCGAGAATGAAGTAAAGGGCCTGGCTCTAGGGGCAATGGATTACATACGTAAGCCATTAAATATGGAGGCGCTCAGAAAGCGGATCGAAATCCAGCTGGCCTTAAGAAATTCTAGAATCATGATGGAGGACTATAATCTGCACTTGCAGAAAGAGGTTGAGATTCGGACGCAGGAGCTTGTTCTAAGTAGGGATATTTCGATAAATGTTTTAGTGGGCTTATTAGAAGTGAGGAATTTAGAAAGCAGTAACCATACCATGCGAACCCAGCACATGATGAGAAGAATGTGTGAGCATTTGCAATTCAAGGATAAATACCGGGAGATTTTCACGGATGAATATATTCAAGAGCTGTTCAGAACCACACCTCTTCATGATATTGGTAAGGTGGGAATCCCAGATCAAATCTTACTGAAGCCTGGTAAGCTAACAACTGAGGAATTTGAAATCATGAAAAAACATGTAGATTATGGTGTTGATGCACTTAACTATAATCTTGGAGATAGAATTGCCCCAAGTTTTATTAGAACAGCTCTTGAAATTATTGGGACACATCATGAGAGATATGATGGAACAGGGTACCCGCATGGACTAAAAGGAGAAGAGATCCCGTTATGTGGCCGATTGGTTGCCATTGTTGATGTCTATGATGCATTAGTACACCCAAGGGTGTATAAGTCCGCTTTTTCGCATGAAAAAGCTTTAGAGATTATTAATCAGGAGCGTGGGCATCACTTTGATCCCGACATTGTGGATGCTTTTATGGAGATCCATAACGATATGCTGCAGATCACCCGAGATTTTGAACAGCTCGTATACGAAGCGAATGCGTAAGGCCAAGCTCACACGAATTTCTCTTATTGCTTGTTGTCTATTCTTCTTGCTTCCAATGATTAGTCTTTACGCGAGCCCGATGAAGGTTTCTTTGTCGGAGGAAGAAAAACAATTTATAGAACAACATCCCGTTATTCGTTTAGGGGTAGACCCTCAATTTGTTCCCTTTGAATTTATGGATTCCGATGGGAATTACAAGGGGATTGCTCATGATTACATTGAATTGATTAGTGCGAGAACAGGGCTCAATATGACGGTAGTACCCGATTTGACCTGGACACAGGCCTATGAGAGTGCGGTTGAGAAGAAGATAGATGTGCTCCCAAGTGTATCTAAAACAGCAGATAGAGAACAGTACTTTCAGTTCTCAATACCTTACTTCAACTTTCAAAGAGTCATGATTGCTAAGGATAACAACGATAAGATTCAGTCCTTCGAGGATTTAAAGGATCAGCAGGTAGCCGTACAAGAAAACAGTTCCCATCATACCTATCTGAAAAGTATCGGACATACACAGATAAGCTTGTATTCCACTGTAAGAGAAGCTATACAGGCAGTATCTAATGGCAGTGAGCAGGTGTTTATAGGGAACTTGGCTACGACAGCGTATTTAATCCGAGATCGTGGAATCACTAATCTAAAAGTAGTTAAAATGAACGAACCCGGGGATCAATCCCTTTATTTTGCTGTGAGAAATGATTGGCCAATATTAGTAAGTATTATAAACAAAGGACTTACAAGTATTACGGCAGAAGAAAGAATTCAAATCCATAATCAATGGATCGGAATTGAGAGCAAGGTGGATTATACTAAGGTATTTCAGGTCATCGTGGCGGCCATTGCCTTTGTTATCATCGTTTTTTTCGTATCTTGGTTCTGGATTAGGAAGTTGAGAAGTGAAATTCAGGAGAGAAAACGGATCGAGCGAGATTTAGTTCTGGCGAAAGAAGAAGCAGAGATTGCCAATCATGTGAAATCCAGCTTTTTAGCCCGTATGTCTCATGAAATTAGAACTCCCCTAAACGCGATTACAGGCATGGCCTATTTAATGAAAAAGACTGATATTTCCGTCACCCAAAGGTTGTATATGGACAAAATTAACCATGCTTCCAGGAGCATGCAGGGAATTATTAATGACATTTTAGATTTTGCAAAGATTGAAGCCAACAAAATTGAGCTGGAACGGATTTCTTTTAACTTAGATACGGTTTTGCAGCAAGTCATTAATATCGTTTCTTTCAAAGTAGAGGAGCAAGGAATTGAATTTTTCGTCGATAAAACTCCAGAGCTTCCTTCCATCTTTTTTGGGGACCCTAAGAGACTTGAACAAATTCTATCCAATCTGATTAACAACGCAGTGAAATTCACCCCCGCTGGACAGGTTTCCTTAACCATTAGGCTGGTGGCTGAACATGGGGACTTATTTCATATCGAATTCACTATTAAAGACACAGGCATTGGGATGTCAGAGGAGCAAATGCAACATCTCTTTGAACCCTTCAACCAAGTGGATGTCTCTATCAATAGAAGATTTGGGGGTACAGGTCTGGGACTATCTATTGTAAAGAGTCTGCTGGATCGGATGAAAGGTGAGATTAAGGTGTACAGTGCCCTTGATGAGGGTTCAACCTTTGTCGTTATATTAGCCCTTGAAGTAGATCGTGAGCGACAGTTTGAAGAAAGGCAAAAAGAGGATTCACCTTTTATGCAGAAAATTAGAGTGATCGTATTAGAAAAGAACCAAACCTACGCCAATCTTATGCGACAATATTTAAATTCATTTGGAATTAGTGCTGAGTTCACCTTATCCGAAAAAAGAGTTCTTGAGCTGCTCCAGAAGACGGCAGATCCAGAGACCAAACCGTATGATTTGGTTATCATAGATCATGATACACCGATGTTTAAAGGAATGGAGTTTCTTCAGAAAATCAAGGAGGATCCTGCAATTCCCGTAAAACCAAAGTCTATATTAATGTTTCCACTTAGCAGGGAAGATCTATTTGATAAACTGGATGAAGTCTCTATTGACCTCGGTATCACGAAGCCAATCATTCCGTCTGTTCTTTATAATGGGATTGTAGAAATATTTAAAGAGAAAATAATAGTTGAACATGGGTCTGCGATTACACAAGAGAAGGAACGGCCCCTTGAAGCAGATTATGCTTACCGCATTTTGGTTGTAGAAGATAATAAGACCAATCAATTCATAGCTCAGTCTATATTGGAACAGGCAGGGTTTAGGGTCTATTTAGCGGATGATGGCAAAGACGGATACGACTTCTTTATACAGCATAATGATCATATTGATTTGATTTTGATGGATTTACATATGCCTATCCTGGATGGTTATGAAGCCACAAAATTAATCAGAAAAGTGAATCCATCAATCCCTATCATTGCTATGACTGCAGATGCGGTTACCGGTGTTGAGGAGAAATGCAGAAAGGCAGGAATAAGCGATTTTGTTAGCAAGCCTTTTGAGCCGGACTCCTTGGTTGCTAGAATAAATGCGACGCTTAGCCCCTCTTTGAGAGTTAATGAAAAGAGTTGTGATGCCTTTAAGAACCTACCGGTATTGGACAAAGACTACGGAATGCTTTTATTAGGACATAATGAGGAATTATATAAAATGGTATTGCGTACCTACTTCCATGAGAACGAGGATGTTTCAACACAGCTGCAGAATAGTTTAGATAACCAAAACTATTATGAAGCCAAACAGATTGTTCATAAGATGATTGGGAGTTCCGGGAATATCGGGGCCAAAAAACTATATAAAGTGACATCTGCATTGCAAAAGGCAATTTCTGAAAACAATGAACAAGAGATTTACACGTTACACCTCCAATTTAAAAATGCATGGACTGAATTATATGAGGAGTTGGATATATATCTGAATTAAGAAGGCTGTTGCAACTCCTTAGAAAGGGGGACAAACATGAGCATGCTTCATATTGTGAATGGAGATTCCGTAGGAAAGAAACTTCAGCAAGGTGTTGTGGAAGGCGATATTTGGGTCTGGAGAGAGGTATACTCTCATGGTCCGGTATTTCTTGATTCCGCTGCACCTGACAATCGTTCTGTTCGCGCGCAGTATTTGGAACAAACTTTAGGTATTCCGCAGACAGAATATATACAGATCAGTGAAGCGCAGGAGAAGTCCCTCGCTCATGTCTATAAATATAAAGAGATCGTATTGTGGTTCGAACATGATCTATTCGATCAGGCAATGTTATGCTATTTGCTCCATAAATTCTCGGCACAGCCTGAAATGGAAACAAAGCTGCGCTTATTGTGCATCGGAGAGTTTGCGGGAATAGATCCGTTTCGCGGACTGGGACAGTTGTCTGTGGAGCAGATGACTACGTTAGTTGGGACATGGAAGCCTATTGGTGCGAAGGAACTGGATGTAGGCAACAGGTTGTGGCAGGCTTATACCTCACCAACTCCAGAATTACTGCAGCAATTGCTACATACGGATACCTCCGTGCTGCCGTTTGCTCATGCTGCATTCCAAGCTCATTTATCGAGGTTTCCTTCCACACAGAATGGACTTGGAATCGCAGAACAAACTACTCTGGAGATGCTCCATACCGGTATCACCTCACCTTTTGAGTTGTTTGATCAGGTGGGAAATAAGCTCCATACGTTAGGTATGGGAGATTTGGAATACTGGCATATTTTGCGGAAGATGTCCCAAGCCCCGTATCCTCTCCTGCAAATCAACGGGCTAACGGAAATTCCGGCTTATAATGAAAACCCGGCGACATTTGGGTCTAATAAGATAATAATGACAGAGCTGGGGAAGAACGTGTGGGACGGGCAAGAGGACTGGGCTCTTAAGAAACAGATTGATGAATGGTATGGCGGAGTGCATCTACAGGGAGAATATCCGCGCTGGCGGTGGGACTCATCCAGACAATTGATTGTAGAAAGCTAACGAATGCATAATAAAACCTCTCCTTAACCATGATAAAAGGGAATATGAGCATTATAGAAGGAGAGTGTATCCATTTATGACACGTTACAATTCCAATCCAATCGCGAATAACTTTGTATCTCAGGCACATAATTCAGTCGATGCACTACATGGCGCTGTATCGCAGGCTCTAAGCCATCCAACAGAGCAGACTATCCAGCAGGCCGAGAACAGTATGGAGACTGCCGAAAATGCCTTAAACGAGACCGACCCTTCATTAGGCAATCAAGGTGTGGATCTGGCGGAGGAAATGCTGGCGGAGGAAAAGAAAAGGTTGGGCAAACTGAATAAGTAGATGGATTACAATAAAAGCTGCCTCTTTGAGGTGGCTTTTTAACTCTTCCAAAGCAAATAGCGACCTGTTTTTGGAAGATACAAATGGTCTTGTACGGAGATCTGTGATACTATTTACTCCTATATAGAATGAGGAAGTGAGCTACCTGTGATAACCATAACCATTCCAACACCGGATGTTAGCATTACTAAGCAGGATAATCCTGTGCTTAGCCATATTTATGGATTTACTGATTTTATTCAAATTCCGCGCGATTATGGTGGTATCTTCATGTTTTACAATGAGAATGACGAATTATTGTTCGTTGGCAAAGCCAGAAAGCTAAGACCGCGTATTAAGAAGCATTTCGAGGATACCGTATCCGTGATGAAAGATCACCGGGATGAGGTTACTAGAATTGACGTCTGCCTAATTGAGGATCCTGTCCACAGAGAAATTTATGAGACCTATATTGTGAACAAAATGAAGGCCAAATATAATGTGGAAAAAGTGTTGTACAAGTAAGTTTTAATGGTGAGATCGAATCAAGGGATGTTTTGAAGCCGATTAATGGCTCAAAACATCCCTTTTTTGATCAGCGATAAGATTTAAGCCCTTTTTCTCCCTAATGCTTCTATTCTCTGCAGCCACTTCTCCCGCAGTTCAAGAGGGGAAGTCTTTACCATTCCAATCTCAGTAATCCATATAGGTTTTACCCCGCAAAATTGCAGGACAGCGCGTTTCATAATATGGTGTCCGGCCCGTTTAATTACCAATCGGTAATACCAAGGCGGGGAGTCCATTGTCACGATGAGGCGAGCGGTTTTGCCTTTTAGTAACTTTTCAATCGAGTAGGAGTTAGGTTTGGTGTTGAATGCGTAACCTGGCAGAAATACACGGTCAATGAAGCCCTTTAATATGGCCGGCATGGTGCCCCACCAATTGGGATAGACAAACACAAGGTGATCCGCCCAGCGAAGGGTCTCTTGTGCCGTGATTAAGTCTTCCTCCAGGATCGTTCGTTCCTGATATCCGTTTTTCAAATTGGCTTCAAAGCTGATGGCACTGAGATCAATAATACGAACATTGGCACCTGCAGCGGCAGCGCCTTTGGCATAGGCTGAAGCTAACGCGTTGCAATAACTTTTGCGATTGGGATGCCCTATAATTACAGCTACATTGTCCTTCAATTGTATTCCTCCTTCACCATGATAAGATGGGTATATAGCAATCATAAGTCTGGGGCTCCAAGTTACAAATGATGAAAAGCGCGAAAATCTTGTTCTTTTGTGCAAATAAAGGAGGTGTTCGGTTGGCTAATAATGGCGTGTCCGTGTCTTTTCTATTTCCTATAATGAAAGGTTTGGTGCAGAGAGGTTATGATTGGGATGAATTCTGCAAGTATGCGGCCATCGATGCCAGTCTGCTCTTGAACACTGAGGCGCGTATTCCGGCGGATGATTTTGAACGTATGGTTAAGGCGGCAGCTTTATATACAGAGGATGAGTGGTTTGGCCTGCATCAGGGGCAGGGGATGAGTATTTCTGATCTAGGTGTTCTGGGTTATGTCATGCTGCATTCAAAAACACTTGCCGGAGCATTGTCCGCCTATCAAAAATACAACTTCATTATCTGCAGCGGCTTTAACGCAGACTTAGAGGTTCGGGGAGAAGATGTCGTCATCTCTCTGATTTTCCACAATTCGCCCGCATCTCCAAGCCGGCACTGCATAGAGGACATGATGGTTTCGTTTTATCGGACGATGCTCGGCTTAAGCTGTAGATCGATTCCGGTAAAAAGCGTTCAATTTAGGCATAGTGCGCCTTCCCGTACTGAAGAATATACAGCCGTATTTGGAGTGGAGCCTCAGTTTAATCAAAATGAAAATTCATTTCGGTTAAGCAAGGAAATTCTGAATTACCCCGTGCTAAGTGCGGATCCACGTCTGCTGGGGATTTTTGAAGCCATCGCAGAGGAGGTAAGAATTAAGCTCACTCAGGGTTCTGTGCTGACAGAGAAATTAAACCCATGGATTATTGAGTGCATGCCAACTTATTTTCCTACTCTGCAGGATGCATCTAGGTACATGCGAATGAGTGTAAGAACCCTGCAAGCCAAGCTAAAGAGTGAGAATACCTCCTATAATCGTTTAGCCAATGAGGTTCGCAAAGAGCTTGCACTACGTTATCTGGATAAACCCGAATATACGATCGCGGAAATTGCGTATCTGCTCCATTTCTCAGAGCCAAGTGCCTTGCAATCTGCTTTTAAAAAGTGGATGGGCATTACGCCCGGCGAATATAGGCAGCGTGAGACAGTTCCGTCTAAATGAAGTAAATAGGAGGTGAGCGTGGTGTTATTGGTAAGCTCCTGCTTGGCAGGTCTTGAGGTTCGATATAATGGGACGCATAGTTTAAATCATAAAATTCAGGAATTAGTTCGGGAAGGCAAGGCTATGATGGTGTGTCCAGAGTTACTAGGAGGGTTGTCCACGCCGAGAGATCCTGCGGAAATCATTGGAGGCGATGGGGAAGCTGTGCTAAATGGAACGGCCAGAGTCCGTGTAGAATCAGGTATAGATGTTACAGAACCTTTTATAAAAGGGGCGTATGAAACCCTTAAGAAGGCCCAGGAAGTGGGGGCCACAACGGTAGTTCTGAAACAAAACAGCCCTTCCTGCGGAAGCACACATATTTATAACGGTGAATTCTCGAATACAAAGATACCTGGTTATGGCGTCACTGCAGCTCTGCTTATAAGAAACGGCATAAAAGTTATATCTGAAGAAAGCTTGGCAGATTTGTTGGAAACGCTCTGATCATTTCACTCTCCGATGAATGAAATAGGTTGAATTGTCCACAATAAGCAGGATGTTCAATTGACGCTCAAAGGAGAATCTATTCATGAAAAGCCGTTTTTTGAAGCTAACACTGATAGGCGTGTTTCTGTTTGCAATGATCAATCCAGCAGAGGTTGGGGCATCGAGGGCCGCAAAGGATAAAGAGGCTCATGTACAGAATCAATGTATAAGCCCGGCGATGGTACAGCTTAATAGCAGCCTGCGGAAGCTGTGGATTGACCATGTAATATGGACACGAAGCTACATTGTTAGTGCTATAGCGGGTTTGGAGGATCAGGAAGAAGTCTTAGAAAGACTGCTGAAGAATCAACAGGATATTGGGAATGCGATCAAGCCTTACTATGGTGAGGAAGCAGGTAATAAATTAGCAGGGCTTCTGAAAGAGCATATTGTTATTGCTGGGAAAATAGTTGCTGCTGCGAAGAGTGGAAATCAGGCGGATGCAGCTAAGTTCAATAAAGAGTGGTACAGAAATGCCGATGATATCGCTCTGTTCCTGAGCAGCGCTAACCCGAATTGGACGAATAAAGAATTGAAGGATCTCTTGTATCAGCATCTACAATTGTTAACAGATGATGTCGTAGCAAGACTCAGTAAGAATTGGGCTGCAGATATCGCGACGTTTGATAAAGCGGAAGACCATATTATTATGCTGGCAGACACCCTTTCAACAGGAATTATTAAGCAATTCCCTGATAAGTTCAAATAAGTGTTCTTGCGGACTGTACAGCCGCTATTTAGGTCTCAAAGGGTTATGCGAATCCTATGCGGACTCAGGAGACGCTATCCAATCAAAAATAGCCTCATTTGAGAGGAAAAGTGACCAATAGCGTCCCTGGTGTCCGTATAAATTCCTAATCGTCCGGTTTTGTTCAAATAAGGTCTTCTCTGTCCGTATACGGACGGGTTCTCTCTTTAGGTCAGCAAGCCACTTGGTCAACCCCTGATCTTGAGATGGAGCCAGCGTCAACCCATATCCTGCTCGAACAAAAAAGGGAAGTCTCCAAAGCCATTGGCTTAAGGGACTTCCCTTTTTGTTATGCTCCTTACTCTAATATCACATCCAAAGTCATGGGTAAAGCTTCCTCTATAGGTAAATTGGGCCTTTGGATACATTTAATAAAGTTAGATATAAAGGCTCACTTACATAGGTTGTAATTAAACTATAATAGATTCGTGAGCGCTCGACAATTTTTGACATATATAATGAGGTGATAGTATAAATGATCTCTCCTTTTTTTAAAAAGAAAGAAACCATGGAGAAACACCCAAAGCCGGGTATGGGTCAAAAGGTACAATTTGAAGAAGATCCTGAGGAGGAAATAGAAGTGATGGACACGGGTGAGACTTTAGCCGGTCTAATCTCCACAGGTAAGGGACAACTGGATAAGAAGTCATTGGATTTGATCTTCGCGGTTGAGCAAATCATACAGTCTAGACAGCACGCCGAGACTAATATTAATGAACTCCAGGATCGATTAACGCATTCCACAGGACATGTTGAACGATTGAACCGGGATATGAAGAACCTGAATAAGGTGATTGAAGAGAGAGAAAAAAACATCATGGAGCTTGAACATAAGCTGATTGAGAAGAATTTGAAGGTAGATCAAGTGATGGAGGACTATCGTGAGCTCCAGATGACACTGGGTACTGAGATTGATGAATTGAAGAGTACCATTGACCTTGAACAGCAAAAGTATGTAGGTGTGGTCCAGAAGCATAATGAGGCACATGCAGACAAACTAAAAAAGATGAATGATCTGGAAGAAAGAATCGGACGTATGGAAATCGAGAATTCACATCTTAAGCAGAAGTACGATACTATCCGTCAAGAAAAGGCATATCTGTCCAACATGATTAGTGATTTTACCAATCGTATGACTTTACCCTTTGGCAATACTTCAACAGAGCGTAAAGATGGAAACGGGGATACATAAGAATTCATGCCAGTTAATGAAACCAATACCCTTCTAATGTTGGAGTTACTGTCGCTTGAGCACAAGCTGACTGGGTATCAAATAGAGGTAGGCCTGACCCGTAATGACGGGTATGCAAGATGCGTTCTTACTATTGATGAATATACATATACTCAACTGAATCTGCTAGGGCCCTTTAATAAGGGAAGAGTGCGTTTGTCGCTTTACCCCAAATGGGATCCCTTTCAGAACGTACATTACAGCACACTTGTCAAAATGAACAGCCCCTTCAGCGAAACATTATATTTTGCATGCTCTGAATATTATGTGTCGCAACTTCACCAGTTAAAGCAGCCAGAGAATTCCCACACCGAAGATGCGATGGTTGGCCTACAGGAACTTCCTGCTCCTGAGCCCATTCAGTTAACCTATAAAAAAGACAAGCAACGTTTTGGACGCATTGCTTTGCGATGTATTATGTTTAGTTTTTTGTTGATATTTATGAGCCTGCGTTGGGATGCTAATTTGTTAACGGAACACGTACAAGCACTGGAGGAACCCGCGGGTGTAAATGTAGCAGGCGATAACAGCACGGACCTTTTTCCGACTCTTGTTCGTACAGCTTCTGTTCAGATTAAACAAACAAATGCTTCTGCACAGCCCACCGATCCTTCAAAGGAGAAGATCTCATTGGAGAATGAAATCTTATTAGATGCCAACCAATTTGAGTATACTTTGCCAGATGGGTATGTAGCTTTATCCTTTGACGATGGTCCGTCCGAGTATACACAGCAAATCATAGATATTTTGGTAGAACATAAGGTGGCTGCTACCTTTCTCTTTATTGGGGAAAATGCCCTTCAGTACCCGCAAAAGGTAAAATACGCCAGTGAGCATGGGATGTCGATTGGGAATCACTCTTGGAATCATAGTGAAATGACCGGGAATAGTGATGCAGAGAACCAAGTGGATCTTGCCAAGGCAAACCAGGCATTGGAACAAACCCTACAATCGCCCATCACGATTTTTCGACCGCCATATGGTTCAATTGACGGCAACCTGGCAAAATTGGTAAGAGATGAGCAGATGAAGGTTCTGCTATGGAACCGTGATCCTGAAGATTGGAAAGGAAAAACTCCAGAGGGAATTCTCCAATATTTTCACGATACGAACCCTTCCGGCGGAATTTATCTCCTTCACGAGAGAAAAAACACGCTGGAGGCCTTACCTAAAATTATTAAGTACCTGCAAGGCAAGAACCTTAAATTTGCTATCTTCAAATAAGAGTTAGATAATTTATCCTTCTATACCTCCGAGAAACGGGTGCCGTCCATAAAAGGACAACGCAGTCGTTTCTTTTTGCAGGGTTTCACCTTGTTTTAATATAAAAAATTTGAGACAATGAAACTTGGTTTATTAAAGCTTTGAAATGAGGATTAATAATGAATAAAGAAACCATATATGGATTAACCTTTGAACAGTTAACTGCATGGCTGTTGGAATATGGCCACAAGAAGTTCCGGGCTTCACAGGTCTGGGATTGGCTGTATAACAAGCGTGTAACGAGCTTTGCAGAGATGATAGATGTGAATCCCAGTTGTATTGAATTACTGTCCAACCACTTTGTCATACAAACCCTGGAAGAACACACGATGCAGGAATCAGCGGATGGAACGGTTAAGTTCTTATTGAAGCTGAAGGATGGTAATCTGATTGAAACGGTATTGATGAGACAGAAATTTGGATTGTCTGTATGTGTTACCACTCAGGTTGGCTGTAATATTGGCTGCAGTTTTTGCGCGAGCGGACTGCTCGCCAAAAGCCGTGATTTAACCAGCGGTGAGATCGTTGAACAAATTATGAAGGTCCAGCTTTATCTGGATCAGGCGCAAAAGAATGAATTGGTGAGCCATGTCGTAGTGATGGGTATTGGCGAGCCGTTCGATAACTACACCCACTTGGTTAATTTCCTGCAGACGATTAAAGATAACAAAGGGCTGGCCATTGCCGGAAGAAAAATCACTGTTTCCACCAGCGGTCTAGCTGACAAAATTGTTGAATTTGCGGATGACAATCTGCAGGTGAACCTGGCAGTCTCCTTGCATGCACCTAATAACGAGCTTCGGACACGGATTATGAAGATCAACCGGGCCATTCCTATAGAGAAATTAATGCAAGCCATTGATTATTATTTAGCAAAAACAAATCGGAGAATTACGATCGAATATATTCTTATGAAGGATGTAAACGACCAGAGAGAGCATGCGTTAGAGCTGGCTGAACTTCTTGCAAGCAGAAAGCAGCTCGCGAATGTGAACTTAATTCCTTATAATCCCGTCGATGAACACAGCCAATATCAAAGAAGTGAACGGGAATCTGTTCGTGCCTTTTATGACACGCTTAAGAAGCAAGGAATTAGTGTAAGTACACGTCTAGAGCACGGTGCAGATATTGATGCAGCTTGTGGACAGCTAAGAAGCAAACAGATTAAAGCCTCCAAAGATCAAAGCCCGGTACTAGGATAATTTCTAAAAGATTATTTCGTTTGAATTCAGAATGGGGTGTTTCAGCCCGAAATGTGATACGATGATGTAGGAATTTTAGAAAAGAGGCGGATGAACAGATGTTGATGATTACGAACTATACCGTAGATGTATTAAAAGATCCTTTTGGCATATTAACCGGCAAGCGGTATGAATTTAAGCTTGATCTAGATATTCCGGAGGATGATGAACTTCACTCCGAGAACGGAATATATGCACGGATTATTTTGAAGGTTGATGAAGATCAAACCAGTGTAGTGAGTAATGACTTGCTTGAGAGAACAACGGATCGTTTGCTCGACTTCGATATGGAAGCTGAAGAAGAAGAGGCAGCCATTCTTTTCTGCAAAGAGCATATTCCGGCATAAAAAGAGAGCCCCAGAAGATTCTGGGGCTTTTTTCTTGCGTCTGGAGCAATCTTTTTAATATAAAAAGCTGCTCATATAATGATGAATTTGCTTATTCCACCATGGCCAGTCGTGGTTGACATCGGTACCCCAATAATCAATTTGGGCCGGAATATTCTTGTAATGGAGAACTTCCTGAAGCAGGCGGGTCTCATGAAGCATTTCATCCTCATAAGCACCTTGCCCGCAGCAAATCAGAATACGGCTTTGCCGGTACTGGTTAAGGTAATGGTCATCCTGCAACTGGGGCAGGTAATGCAGCGGGGAGTTTAAGTAAACTGCACCTTCTCTGTAATCACCGAAGAAATATTGGGTAGAATATACCCCGCTTAATGAGAGCAATGAATCAAAAAACTGCGGGTGACGGAAAAAGAAATTGGCGCTGTAATAACCACCCATAGAGCAGCCGGATATTAGTATTTTCTGAGGTTCCCCCGCATTATTCCACTGACTTTGCTGCAGAATCCCCGGGATCAGCTCCTGCGTAATATATTTATCGTATTGCTCGTGACGGTTTATTTTATCCTCAATATTCCAGTACTCTGAGAAAAAGGTCTCTTCGTCAATCGTATCGCAAGCCCAGATCTGCAGCTTACCACTGTCAATGAATTCACGAAGTGTCTCAATCATCCCGGAGTCCTCATATTGATAAAATCTACCCAGTGAGGTAGGGAACACCAGCATAGGTTTGCCGGCATGTCCGTATATTTTATACTCCATATCTTTATGAAGAAAATGACTGTATTCCTTATGGTAGCTTACCTTCATTCCATGCACCTACCCTTCTTCTTGGTGAATATACCTCACGATGTCTCTTACCTCATCTAATTGGGCAGAACGGAATTGATAGGCGCTGTTCCCTGAGGCTCTGCTGAAAATCTCATCTATTCTATTGAAATGAACGATTTGTTCACCGTAGGTATGTAGAATATCTTCATGGCTGTGCACGTAATGTTTATGGTTTTTACGACTGGCATACCCTACAACATATTGTCCCGGGTAAGGGCCGCCGACCACATTATGAACAACCATACTAGCCCATTCTTTATACACGTTCACGTCATATGCAAAATTGATAGCGTCTGTCATCCAGGCACCCGGCGGCCGCATATTCACTTCTAGGGCAATAATCCGTCCGTCTTTATTAGATTTGAACAATTCGATATGGAAGAACCGTTCCTTGATATCAAAGGCTTTCAGGATGTTTCTGCCGGCCTCTTCAACCTCGGGACTAATTTCCTTCAGACAGAAATAATAGAGATGATCATCCGAATTCACAACCTCCATCACACTCTGCTCAAACAGATGGCTCACCGCAAAACGCACCTCACCGTTAATATCCACCAGTCCATCATAGGTAAGAATGACCCCATCAATAAATTCTTCGATGATGAAATCTACATCTGCAGGTTTGGTAGCGAAGAAGAAGTCCAATTCCTCTTCATTTCTAATCTTATAGGTCATACTAGCTCCAGAACCCAAGTCGGGCTTAACCACTAAGGGGAAGCCGGCGGTTTGGATGAAATCTTCAACACTGCAGCGGTCTCTACCTGTTGAGAATTGAACAGTACTTACACCACTTTTATGAAAAAAATCTTTCATTTTGGACTTCTGCTTCAAGTTATAAACAAAGTCTGTTTTGGTTCCATAAATATTAAAATCAGTACGGGCCTGAGCATCCAGCTCCAGCCAATATTCATTAAGAGATTCAAAGCGGTCGATTTTTCCGTATTTATGTGTAAAATATCCAACGGCTCTTAAGATTTCATCATAATTCTCTAGATCATTGATTTTATAGTACTCTGTGAGTGATTCTTTAAGACGTGGATTCAAACTGTCGTATTCCGCATCTCCTATTCCTAATACATTGGCTCCCTGCCCACGCAGCTCATAACAAAATTCAGTGCTGTTCTGGGGGAAATGAGGAGAAAAAAATATGAAATTAATAAGACTCACCCCTTAGTTATGTTCTAATTCCGAGTTATTTTGTATGATTAATTTAATCTAATCTACCAGTTTCGCTGACATCCGTCAATCATCTCAAAACAATCTGGAACTCTTTCTCTAGATATTGATGGATTCTCTCGAAGTCAGCCTCGTTCAGATCCGATAGCAGCTTGTCTTGTTCATGTCCCAAAATAATCCCGATCGTCTGTGCAGCAAGGGCGGTGGTTGGCATAATACGGGCGCTGCCGTAGGCTTTGATGGTGGCCCCTATGTTTTTCCCTACAACCAGTACATTATCATAGGATTTCAGCTCAAACGAACGTAGAGGAAGTCCATAGCGGTCAGGCTTGCCGTATCCGATGCCCAGCGGGATTGCTCGGCTGCCCTGAATATCTACGGGATAGCCGCCTATGCTGACGTTATCCCAGAACATTTTATTCTCCATAAGATCGGGATAATCAAGCACATATTCTGTCTCATAACGATTATAATCGCGGATATATAAATATTCGGGGAAGTCATTCAGCTCTGCATTCGCGAAACCGGGTATATGTAAGCGGAAGAAGTTCAATAGATGCGGCGCTTCTGCTTGGGCCTTTGTAATAGCAGATTGTACGGATAATGGATCGGAAGGGTCTACATCGTATATTAATAAGCCATTAATGGTAACCTGCCCGCCCTTTTGGTTGGTTATATTTAACCCTCGCAGCATGAGCTGCTGATCCTGAGGAATATATTGAAGTGTTAATTTACTAAAACCGGTTGCGAAATGGTGATTAACATAAGTGTTCGAGCCATATTTTTCGCGTACGTTTGTTAAGGGGTAATCTTTCAAAATGGTCTTCTGCAGAGAGTGCCAATCTACCTTTTGGAAATTCAGCATATAGGTAGCCGACATATAATCAGGGTGAATCTGTTTCTTTTTATAGAGACTCTCAATCCCTGGAATACGCTTGCCGCCCAGTTTACTTGTTAAAGCACCGAAATCGGTATTTTCTACCCAGTACTTAGACTGGATTCTATAGGGGGTTCCATCCTTAAGGTGATAATTCAAGAATTTCAGGGATTTGTCTTGATCAATTGTGAATGTGATTGGTGAGTCGATGGAGACGCTGCTCTTGATGGGTATGTTTTTAATTTGCTTGTCATAATAATGTCTGAAGTCAGCAGCCTTCCTTATCGATCCAGCCTTGTATTGTGTGAATAGATTTTTTATTTCACCCTGAACCAGACTTCTCCGGTGGTTATCGTGAACATCATCAAGAAAAAACATTTGTCCCCGAATCAATTCGCCGCCCGGTTTAGGGGAGGGATCAAGAATGAGCACCTTTAGGCCTGCCGCATACGCTTCCTTTGCCAGCAGCACCCCTTGGATCTCACTGCCGATGACAACGACATCATAGCTTTCTGTATGTACTTTTACTGAGGACTTAGTTTGAAGGGGGAGTGCTGCTGAATGGGAGGGTGTCGCCTCTCCTAATCCAAAGGCAGCCCAAAATACTGAACCTGCGATACTTAATAACTGAAGTTTCGTACCCATAAATTTCATGAATTTCATCCTTGCTTCTAGTAGTTTGAACAGCCATGGATAGTATCAGCGTCCCACATATAAGTTATTCTCAACAATTGGGGTTTTCTGCGCAGAGAAACAGCTCTTAGTTTTGGCATCTTTATAGATTTTAGGTTAAAATACAATAAAGCATTGAAAATAGGAGTTGTAGAAATGTCAAATGATGAAGTGTTCTTGACCAAAGAAGGATTAGCTAAGATTGAGGATGAACTAAGAGAAATTAAAACGGTAAAACGCAAAGAATTGGCTGCACGCCTGAAATTAGCAATCAGCTATGGAGATCTTAAGGAAAACAGTGAGTATCATTCGGCTAAGGATGATCAATCCTTCATGGAAACCCGAGTGTTGATATTGGAGAAGATGTTAAAAAATGCACGGGTCGTTGATGAGAAGAGCATGGATATCTCTGTAGTCAGCCTGGGTTGTGTGGTTACATTGAATGACATGGAGTATTCGGAAAAGATTGAATATCGAATTGTAGGGGCTGCTGAAGCCGATGTCTTAGATAATAAAATTTCCTATGAAAGCCCGCTGGGTAAGGAGCTTATTGGAAAGAAAGTCGGCGACATCATCAATGTTAACGCGCCAATGGGAATTATAAAATATGAGTTGCTTGAAATAAGAGCATTCTAAATACGAAGACGCCAATCCTTGAGTTGAAAAGGATGGCGTCTTTTTATTTGCAACCTTTAGAAGAGAATTCCGTCTGAGAAAGAGGATACACAAGCATTAAAAAAACTCCCGAGGTGAACGAAATGAAAAAAAACATCATAAAACATCTTGCGCTATCTGGAACCGCGCTTCTGACCCTTACCTTTGCGGGGCAAAGCTTTGCAGCCTCTGCTCCTTTTTCGGATTTAGGCAATACATCAGCAAAGAGTAAAATAGTAATATTGCAGGAGAAAGGCGTTCTGAACGGAGTAGGAGGGGGGCAGTTTCTACCAAATTCGGCCATGACTGCCGCACAGGGAATTCAATTGATGGTGAATGCACTGGACCTGAACATAGATTTACTTCGTTTCATCAAAGAGCCTAAAGCTACGGATTATTATGCAAATGCCAATAATGATGCATGGTATGCCGATGCTTTGATCATTGCGGCCAACAATGGATTGGATTTGCCAGCTGATTTGAAGCCTGATCAAGCCTGGTCCCGTGAAGTATTCACGCATGAGCTTATCCTGGCTATAGAAAAACACAGTAATCTACCTATGATTAAAATCATGCCGGTTGAAATCGCCGACGCAGCTGAATTTACGAATGGGTACGATGGTTCAATACAACGTGCGCTTGTACTGGGTATTGCGAAACTTGATGCAAAAGGGAATTTCCACCCTGCAGACAACATCACTCGTGCCGAAGCAGCTGAAATGACTTACAATGCTCTGGAATATATTAAGGCACACCCTGCCCCAGCCGAGGGATTGTCGTAAAACACCTTATTGCTCTGTCAACGATTCTAACAAGGCATCACCATGAGTGTTCAAGCGAATGGAAGCAAAGCGGGCCTTGGATTGGATCTCAAGCCCAGTTCCTTCCGGAACAAAATAAGTTTCAATACCATAGCGGATGGGACCCCATCCGCTTAATTTCCCGTTAATCACTACTTCTCCCTCAGCAAGTGCCTCTCCACTCTTCAGTAAGCGTTTGATGACATATATCCCTTTATCATCGGGGGAGAGAACTATCCTTACTTTACGTTGACCGCGGTAGTCCTCCAGTTGTGAGGCGATAGGCTCCGGAGGGCTTGAGATATTGTAACTTAAGACAACATAATCACCCTGAAGTAATGACCTCGGATCTACAGGCTTAATCTCCAGCTTTACGGTTGTCCCTGTTGTTAATAAAACCTCACTTTGTACAGCCTGAAACCCTAGATAACCAAACTGTAGTACAACAACAATAGCAATCAGAATGAAGTTCCTGCGCAGCAATCCCTGCTCATCGTTGGGTTCAGCAATAACGGTTCTTCGGGCAAATAAATAGCTCAGGGAGATGATGATTATCCCTAATAAAGCAAGGGTTAAGGACTTGTGTAGTAGCGACCAGAATATATCGTAATATTTGTAGACCAGGAACGCGAACCAGAATACCAAGCTTAGACCCGCATCAAAGGGTTGCTCCCGGCGCAAAAACCTAAATACTAGAAGTGTTGCTGTAATAAAATAGATGACATTGAACAGTTCATACGAATAAGGGAAAATATCTCCCAAAAAGGTTAGCCAGAACATGAACAGTAAAGTGAAGAAGAATGCTCCTGTTCTTACGTGCTGCCTTAGCGGACTCTGCGGAATCGAAACATGCAGCGCGTATAGAACAGCGTTTAGAAGTGTTAACAGGAGGATGATGTAGGTGAATTCATGGTTTAAATTTTTGATTGTATCAAGCATTTGGAACAAAATGATGGCAACATTGATATTCAGAAGCGCATAGGTTAAAAAGCGCTGTTTGCTTCCTTGAAGCCGGACCCAGCCTGCGATAGATAGAGCTATAAATAACAGGGATAAACCTAAGTAGTCAATCCAAACGATGGCTACGATGCCGGTAATATAGCCGACAGTAAGCACTGTATACCTAACGACCGTATTGATCCGGGGCAGCAATATCATAGGGAGGATGAATAGTAATGCCAGAGTGAGTAACACATACTCAGGATCATTCAGACCCGAAGCTACCAATACAATTCCAATTAGTGAGATACTTCCAATAAATACTCCAATAATGGTGACAATGACCGAGACAATTTTGCCCATTAACATATGATTCTGCGCCCTAGGCTTTTCTTCTATGACTACTTCAGTGTCTTCGGCAACCTCAGAACTTTGATCCTCAAGCTTGCTAAGGGAACGGAAGAACCATACATTACCTGCTAATAACAATGCGACAAAGACTAACCCAAAGAAGAAAAACCAGATAGAGGCATGTCTGATTGCCAGTTCAATAAATTTAAACACAGCAAAAGCGGAACCCGCAAAAGCATTTAGAGTTAGAAAGGTTTTATTGATCTGGACACGGTTGAAGTAATAGAAGCCAAAAGCGATTGCCGCAAGACACGGGATATTCATCATAAAGCCATAGGTTTCAAAGGCCAACGAATTTGTTAATAGGAGCAGTGAAATATGGAAGATGATAAAACTGAGGAATCGGAGCGGCACAGACTTTAGTCTATTTATTTCCGTTAACGCAAACAGGATAAGATTTATTGCAGCAAATAATATACCAATCCCAAGGAACTGCTCCTCGCTATGAACCACAAACAGGGATGAAGGGAAGAAGTAGAACCATAACGTAAGGTGGATCAGGGTATACGACAATACATAGAACGGATTATAGCGGGTAATCCAAGCCAGATGCAGTGCGGGTATAGCCCATACAAGAAATATCGTAAAGCTGTCAGCATGGGAGTTATAAATCTGATTAAGTAGAGCTACAGCGATTCCAAAAGAAATGCAGCCGCCTAACAGAAAGATATCGGAGAGAAAGGCATGAACGGAAGGCATTGCTTTGAACCGGGTTAAAGCAAAGGATATCCCATAAAACAGCAGCACCAATCCTGCAGATATAAGAATTTTCTCTACACGCTCCAAGCCGCTCCAATTCGCTGCAAAGAAATAAATTATTGCTGCCAGCACTAGGGAAACACCCAGCATCAAGCCTGTTCTAACACCATTTAATCGAAGCATTCTGTCCACCCGCCCTTTTTGTAGGTACCTTTATATTATAACAAAAATCAATGACTGGAGCTGGCTCAGCTAATGGAACGCATGAAATTTATTCCTGAAAATATTCTGTAACATCGTGAAATTTTCCCTTGTAACAACAATACATAGCGTGTAATATATACAAAGTATTAAGACAACATTCATAAATAACTCATATAATCTTGGGAATATGGCCCATAAGTTTCTACCGGATAACCACTGAAAATATCCGACTATGAGTGAAATAGCGCATCTAGGGTTCCGCTTCATTGCTGTTTGGCGAATCAAGGACAGGACCGAGCGTTGCGGGCACAGTTTTGTGTTACACCACTTAGGGACAAAAACCCAGAAGGACAGATTCACTTGAGAGAAACAGCTCAGGTGATCTGTCCTTTTTTTATTTTCAAGAAGGAGAGATTAACGACAAATGCAGGCACTTAAAGAACGCATCAGACAAGAAGGACTGATTCTATCCGACACGGTGATGAAGGTGGATTCGTTTCTGAATCATCAGGTTGATACGGAGCTGGCGCTGGCTATTGGGCGAGAGTTCAAAGAGATTTTCAAGAATAGTGATCGTCCGATTACCAAAGTGCTAACCATTGAAGCAAGTGGCATCCAGTTTGCGATGGCTGCAGCTATTGCCTTCGGTGTTCCTTTTATTTATGCCAAAAAGAAAAAGGTTATTACGCTGGCTGAGAGTGTCTATACGGCTCCCGTTCATTCATTTACTCGGGGAGAACATTATCAGATCAGTGTTTCGCAAAAGTATCTTGGGGCAGAGGATCATGTCCTCATTGTAGATGATTTCCTCGCTACAGGTGCGGCACTTGTCGGTTTGGTTGATATTGTGAAGGAATCTGGTGCGTCACTGGTAGGAGTAGGCTGTGTTATTGAGAAAAGCTTTCAGGAAGGACGAGGCCTGCTGGAAGATAAGGGTGTAAACGTACACTCACTGGCGAGAATTGCCGCTATGTCCCCGGGAGAAGTTCATTTTATGGAAGATAATGATCAAACCATCAAACCTATTAAGGAGAGTGCAGTAGGATGTTAAGTAAACAAAAGGTATTTGCTTTGGGACTCCAGCACGTGCTGGCCATGTATGCTGGTGCAGTAATCGTACCGCTGATTGTGGGAGGGGCACTTGGGCTGGATGGCACTCAAATGGCCTATCTGATCGCAGCTGACCTCTTCACATGCGGTTTGGCTACTCTTTTACAGGTTATGGGCACCAAATACTTCGGCAGCCGACTCCCGGTCATTCTAGGCTGTACCTTTACAGCAGTAGGACCGATTATTGCCATCGCATCGACCTCTAACCTGGCGACAGCTTATGGTGCTATTATTTTATCCGGTGTCTTCGTTGTACTCGCGGCCCCGCTCTATGGTAAGCTGCTCCGATTCTTTCCAACGATTGTTACCGGCTCTGTCGTAACGATTATCGGTCTTTCTCTTATTCCTGTTGCTATGAATAACGTTGCCGGCGGTCAGGGTAGTGCAGACTTTGGACAACCCCGCAATTTGCTGCTTGCCCTGATTACATTGCTTGTTATTCTTGCAGTTAACCGTTTGGCTACAGGCTTTCTTCGTTCTGTGTCGGTACTTGTAGGTTTAGTGGTTGGTACTGCAATTGCTTATAGCATGGGTATGGTGCATTTCTCATCCGTAGGATCGGCCTCTTGGGTTAGTATTGCCCAACCGTTCTACTTCGGTACACCGGAGTTTAACCTTACAGCTGTTATTACGATGATCATTGTGAATATTGTCAGTATGGTGGAGTCAACCGGTGTTTATTTCGCTGTAGGAAGAGCTACGGAGCAGAAGGTAGAGCAGAAGCAAATAGTGAATGGTCTGCGTTCGGAAGGACTGGCGATCATGCTGGGCGGGATTTTTAATGCTTTTCCATACACCGCCTTCTCGCAAAATGTTGGGCTTATCTCGTTGACCCGTGTAAAGACTCGTAATGTTATTTTTGCAGCAGGCGGCATTATGGTCGTACTGGGCCTTCTGCCGAAATTGGCAGCTCTGACCACCGTTATACCGAATGCAGTGCTTGGCGGCGCGATGATCGTTATGTTTGGTTCGGTTGCGGCTTCAGGTATGTCCATTCTGTCCGATGTGGATCTGCGCAAGGATGGGAATTTGTTGATAGCAGCTTGCAGTATTGCAGTGGGTCTTGGTTCGGCTACGCTGCCTTCTATGTTCGATCAACTTCCAGAGTTCGCTAGAATGTTGCTTCAGAACGGTATCGTATCGGGATCGCTGACGGCTATTATTCTGAATATCTGTTTGTCGAGCACTAAAGACAATGCTGTTACTGATGGCGTTGCGGAGGTTAAGGAAGCTCAATCTGCTTAATTAACCAGCTAGGGATATTCATCAAGAAAGTAAATAAATGCAGGATAAATAGGAGGCTGTCCCCTAAGTAGAGATTTCTACGAGAGGGACAGTTCTTTTGTTTTTATAAACGGTCCGGACTTGGTTAATGGTTAGGGTATGGAAAAATCTATTATTGCGTTTCATTACTACAGGTTTTATTCTATTATGGGAAGGTTTGCCAAAGCCTTTATCACTGGTGGATGAAACGTTACTGTAATAGCAACGTATCAAAAACATAGTAATGATTAAGGAAGGGTGAAATGATTGTGGAGACTGGCATGAGTGTCATCTTATTCGAGAAAAAGCCGGACGGCGAGCTTCAAATGATTGAAGAGCGCATCTGGAGTATGAATATGGTCACTGCTCTGGAGCATGTTAACTATCTGGTAGTTGGTGGTCGGGAGTTTGAGACAGTAGAAGGAAGATTGAATGTGGACGAAGGGAAATTAGAGCTTCTACTCGTTCCTATGCGGCACGAATAATAGAAGGTTAGAGAGGAGGATTTTCTCTTGGCAAAAGAAGAAAAGGCTAAAGAACAAGTTAATGAACAATTAATCTCAAAGTTATTTACTCCGGAGGGTAAACCTGTTCGAGTATTATCAACCTCACTAGGGATCGCATTAATTGCAAATGCGTTGTTGATCCCGGGTTCTCCAGCTGTGGCCAGTGGTAGTGCATCGGGAGATCAACCACAGTTGGTGTCTTGGTCCTCAGAAGAGGTTAAAGCGTATTATGACAAAAATTTAGACTGGAACATTCCCTATCCTGAAGAGGGTACAGAGGAAGTTCTACAAGAAGATCAAGGTGTCGTGACATCGAATGGAACGACCGTAATTAACAACTATGGCGGTTATCATTCCGGCTTTGGTTGGGATGATCTATTGCTGTATCACATGCTGTTCAACAGCGGCTCGTTCTACTCTTCCAGAGGGTGGTATAACAATCACCCCAGCTATTATGCGGGCACACGAAAAGCATATAAGCCCTCTAGCTACACCAGTGATAAGTTCCAAAACAAGAAGGTAGTTGGTTCTGTCGTTAAACCCAAAACCTCTACTTCATCTAAAGGTTCCATTACTAGACGCGGAACTTCATCCAGTGCTGGCGGGATTGGTGGAAATTCCAGTAAATTGGGCTCCTCTTCAAGCTCGAAGTCATCATCAAGTTCTAAATCCAGCTCCAGCAAAGGCAGCTTTGGCGGATGATTAATCGTGACAGCATTTTTGAAGTCAGAGAGCACTCGGATCTGCAGCGGGCAGAGCGAGTAGCACAGCTGGATGAGCTGGGTTTTAGCTGGGCTGATCTAGAGGATGAAGAGTATTGGTTGGATGGTATTGTAACGATGCCTGAAGCAACTTACAAAGAGCTTGAGCAGGCATCCACCATGCTCTGGGCGGTTCTAGATAAAGCGGTACGCTATGTACACCATAAACATGATCTGTACGATTTGATAGGTATACCCCCTATTTTGTGGGAGATGCTTGATGATTGCCCGCTCCCTTCTGAGGGGCTGATCAGCCGATATGCCCGTTTTGACTTTGCAGTAGCCAATGATGGAACCATTAAGCTTTTGGAATTGAATGCAGACACGCCCACCGGTTATGTGGAAGCTTCAATTGCAACTCCATGGATCTGTGCGGATGCCGGTATTGCTAGCCCAAATGATCGGATGAAGGAGCATTTAGCAGCTGCGTGGACAATCGAACAGCCCGATACGGCAGCGTGTGTAGGTTATGGTTCTCACCAAGAGGATTCTGGCACGATTGAAGCCTTGGTGCGGCATAGCGGTCTTGACGTTCGATGTGTAGATTGCCTTGATCTATGGGTGGATGAAGGAGTTGTGAAGGATAGTGAGGGACGTGTAATTGAGCGGATGTTCGCCTTATATCCCAAGGAATGGATGGCCGTTGATGAAGGCGGCGATGCCTTGGCCTATGCCGTGGAGACTGGGCGCCTTCAGCTGTTTAACCCACCGCACAGTATCCTCCTGCAATCCAAAGGGCTGCTTGCTGTCGTATGGGGAATGTATGAGCTTGGGCTGCTTTTTGATGAAAAAGAACGTGAGGCAATCGCCAGCTATATATTGCCTACGTATAACAAGCCAGTATTCTCTGGGAGCTTTGTTTCAAAGTCCATGTTTGGACGGGAAGGCGGCTCCGTTCGCTTGTTTGACGATAACGGAACGCTGGAAATTCAGGATGAAGACGGCTATGACAGCAGCGTGTTATTTCCATCGGTGTATCAAAAAAGAGCTGAGATGGGCGTGATTCAAACGACTAAGGGTGAATTCCATCTGCTAACCGGCATGTTTGTAATTAATGGAAAGCCCTGCGGCCTGCTCGGACGCGCCGGTGGACTCATTACAGGTAATGCCAGTCAATTTATCGCGTTGGGAGTGAGAGATAATTGCCAGTAAACACGGAAAGAAAAGAGATCCCCAAGAAATCTTTTAGAAAAATCTCTAGTGGTCGTACTTTTGGACTGATGCTTCTTATGGTTATGGTAGTCTTGTTAAGCGCTTGCTCTGGGAGCAATCAAGGCAGTGTATTCCATACAGATTCTTCAGCAGAGGTTACCGACAGCGTATCCAAGGTTCCTTGGGATTATCGTGTGGTTGAAAGTACTGTAGGGGATTTAATAGGGAGTGACATGACTGTGCTGCCGGATGATGAACTGCTTCCTAATGATGGGAACTATGCTACCGGGGACAAGATTTGGACCTTGCAGTTCATGGATGCGGAGCTTATCACTGACGCTGATCAACGTAATGATATCCGCCTGTCTTCATGGGGCACGATTAAATCGTACGCGGACCAAAAGACAGCTGTAGAAGACCTCAAGAATCTTAAAGTTGCAGTAACAACGGATGTAGACATTGTCGGTGTGTACAAAACGAAATACAAGGATAAGACAAGAAATTTCGCTGTTCTGGAGCTGCCTTCAGGCAACCGGATTAAACAGCCGATTGATGATAAACGCTATACAGAGCTTGAGAAAAAGAAGACCGCTTCCGTCGTGCTGGAGGAAGTGCATGATTTTGCCGACTATGATTCGGCCTATGCAAAATTTCGGGGGTGGGCTAATTGACGATCGTTATTAATTTGGTAGTGAGTGTAGGTGTAATTATTCTGCTGCAATGCTTGGGTATGCTTATTTTTGGCTTGATGACTCCGTACAAGGATATGGAAGAATTGAAAAATGGTAATGTGGCAGTAGCCTTGGCACTGGGCGGTAAATTTTTGGCAACGGCAATCATTCTAGGGGTAGCTGCTTTTACGAATACGTCTATCTGGTTCATGATGCTTTGGTTTGGTGTAGGATATCTATGTCTGATCGCGGCTTACTGGATCTTTGAGCTGCTCACACCAGGGTTCACGATTTCGGAGCATTTGAAAAAAGGAAACGTAGCTGTAGGAATCATGCTGTGCATGGTATTTATCGGAACGGCCTTTGCAGTAAGCAGTTTGATTATTTAGTAAGTTATTATAGTGGTAAACGCAGGGCTGCCGTCGAACCTCTCGATGGGCAGCTTTATTTAATCCGAAGGAGGTGGAGCTATGCATTTTTTACTTAGAGTATCGACTAGACTTATGCGGCTACGGAAAAAAACAATTGGGCTTATTATCTTCCTCTTCATCGTTGTTAGCGCTACCATTGCCTATTTGCTCGAGCCGGATACCTTTCAAAGCTGGTTTAATGCGTTCTACTGGGTCATGACAACTATGGCTACAGTGGGTTATGGTGATTATTTTGCGAAAACGGTGGCGGGCAAGGTCTTGACGATGTTCTTATATATATTCGGGATTGGTCTGTTGAGCTTAGTTATTGGTAAAATCATTGATTCAATTGCTGAGATTCAAAGACAAAGGGGGGCGGGTACATTGAGTTTTCGAGGGAAAGAGCATGTCGTTCTAATCAATTGGAATAAAAAAACACAAGCTGCTGTGGATGAAATTCTGTGTTACTCACCAAAATGCCATATCGTTATCATTGATGAATCCAATCGGCATCCGCTGGAGCATATGGAGCAGGTTCATTTCATTAGCGGTGATCCTTCTGCGGACGATATTCTTCTCAAAGCCAATATACACGAGGCTAAGACCGCAATTATATTTGGGGATGCAAGAATTGATGAGGCGGCTCTGATTGATGGTAAGTCCTTACTTGTGGCCTCTAGCATTGAGCGTATAGCACCGCACGTACATACAACAGTGGAAATCATGCAGGAGAAGAACATTCAGAACTTTCGGCATGTTCATGTAAATGATTTCGTTCTATCACACGATGCTATATCTCGCCTAGCGGTTCGTGCTGCTCTGCAGGAAGGGAATTCGGAAGTGATCACCCAGCTGCTTAGCAGACAACACGGTGACGACATTTATGAAATTCCGGTGAACGAAGCTTGGATAACTTATGGGGACGCTTTTCAAGCTTTACTGAGCCAAGGCGCTACTTTGCTGGCTGATGGTAATGACCTAAGTATTAATCGTAAGCTTAGTGAGCCTATTCCGAAAGAAGCTAGACTCTACGTTGTAGCCGATGAGACTACATACAAAAGGATTGCTGGCAAATAATATTTCTGCTATTTGTCTATTAAATCGTAAATATTACGCATTTATCTCTGTCAAAGAGTTATACTATAGTTAGAATCGCAGAGGTTCTTCGTATTTAGCAGTAAAGAAGGATCAATTTATTTACGGAAGAGGGATTTTGTAATGAGAGAAGGCATACATCCGAAGACAAATCAGGTTATCTTTTTAGATGCCAGCGTTGGCTTCAAGTTCTTGAGTACTTCGACTAAATCAAGTGGTGAAACCATGGTTTGGGAAGATGGCAACACTTACCCGGTAATTCGTGTAGATGCAAGTTCTGCATCACACCCGTTCTATACTGGTAAGCAAAGAGATACCGAAACAGGCGGTAGAGTTGATAAGTTCAAACAACGTCTGGCTCAAAAGAAATAAGAAGCTAGAAGACAAAAAGGACAATTCCGGTCGGGTTCAACCCTCGGGATTGTCCTTTTTTGCGTTCATGCGTTCAATTGGTAAAATTATTGTCACATGTTAGGTAACATTTCACTGTACTACCTGTATCATTCGCTAGTATACTATGAAAAGCGATTAGACAAGCTAAAGAAAGAAGATGAACTGGGGGATAAGGATAATATGAGCACGAAAAAATTGAATGAAACAAAGCTGTCTGAAACTTCGGATCAATTCTCAAAATCCGGATTTATATTGGCGGCAATAGGCAGTGCAGTAGGGCTAGGTAACATGTGGAAATTTCCGTATATTACGGGTCAATACGGCGGAGCAGCGTTTTTCCTGCTGTTTATCGTCTGTTTAGTTGCGGTAGGCTTACCCGTATTGTTGGCTGAGCTTTCGATCGGCCGAGGGGGCCGGGGGAATGCTTCGAGTTCATTCGTTAAAGTAGGCGGGCATAAGTCATGGGCTGGTATGGGGTTGTTATCCGTTATAGGGGCATTTATGATTATGTCTTTTTATGCCGTTGTAGCAGGATGGACGCTTCATTATGCAGTTCAAGCATTTAGTGGCAAACTGTTTGCAAACGATGATTTCGGGGGTCAGTTCAGCAACTTTATTTCTGGTTACACCCCGATTATATGGCAGGGGGTTGTACTCTTAATTACGGGCTGGATTGTAGCCCGAGGAATCTCCGGGGGTATAGAGAAGTTTAATAAGGTTCTTATTCCGGGATTGCTGGTTTTACTTGTAGTTCTGATGGTACGTGCATTGACGTTGCCGGGTGCTGAAGCCGGAGTCGAGTTTTTCCTCAAACCGGACTTTTCCAAGCTGACTCCTGAATCTGCATTGGTAGCCTTAGGACATGCCTTTTTCTCTCTCTCCCTGGGTATGGGTGCCATGATGACATACGGCTCTTATGTGAACCGTAAACAATCACTTGGTGCTGCCACGCTTGCGATTGGTGGCGGAGACTTATTGTATGCCTTTATTGCCGGTCTCATTATCTTCCCGACGACCTTTTCTTTTGGCATTGATCAGGCACAGGGACCTACGCTTGTATTTATTGCGTTGCCAGCGGCTTTCTCGGCCATGCCATTTGGAGCGCTGTTCGGCGGTTTATTCTTCATCCTGCTTGCTATAGCTGCATTGACATCGACCGTATCACTAATTGAGGTTCCTGTAGCCTATGCAATAGAACGTTGGAAATTATCAAGAAGTACAGCAGTATGGATTATTATTGCAGGCTGTTTCCTTCTGGGGCTTCCGGCAGCCTTATCCTTTGGATTGGTGCCAGGGTTAACCTTTGGAGGTAAATCATTCTTTGATTGGATGGACTTCATTGCCTCCAACATCATTCTGCCATTAGGTGGATTAGCTGTAACTGTGTTTGCAGGTTACTTCTGGAAGGGTGCCGGCCAAGAAGCGGGTCTTACAGGCGCTTGGTTCCGCGTTTGGTTGTTCATGCTTCGTTTTGTAGCTCCAATCCTTGTACTGTTCGTATTTTTACACTCTGCGGGTATAATCAAATTTTAGAAATAATAAAGAAACAGTCGATTTTTCATCGGCTGTTTTTTTATTTTTATGGGTGAGAAAGATTCAATTGTGGGAAATTGTAGGATATAATGAGGGAAAATGGTTTTTCAAATAGGAGACTTATGACATGCCGTTGATGCAGGGATATCCGTATTATTTATTAATGGGCAGTGTGCTCAGTCTCTATATGGGTATTAGCTCTCATAAATACCGAAAGACTCCCGGAAGGCGTTATCTTTGGATTTTAATGATCATTGTTGGTTTGATATTTGCTTCAACGGCAGCTGAGATTATCTCTACTTCATTCGCTGCCAAGTTATGGTGGAGAAATGTGCAGCAAATCCCGCTGTTTTTCAGTACACTTTTTACCTATGCGGTTGTTAAGGATTATGTAGCCCGCCCCCCCGCAGGATTATCCAAAAGACTTGCCTTGTTTTCAATTCCGGTGGTGATGGATATTCTATTCATCTTTACGGACTCCTACCATCATCTGATGCGCAGTTACGTAGGGATTGATACGATTGCTGGGATTAGTGGAATTTCAGTTCAGCCTACTTGGTTAAGTATGCTGTTTATTGCGTATGATCAGCTATTCAGCCTATATGCTGCCTTGCTCCTGACTCTTGCGCTGATAAGAGCACCGCGACCTTATTTTAGACGGAATATCACAATGCTGGCAGGTCTGCTTATTCCAGTGGTTACTGTTTTTTTGCTTCCAGTTCTAAAAATAAAGATTACTGGCTTCACAGCAATGGTCATACTGCCGGCTACCTTAACCGCTTATTTCACGATCTTCCGTGATCCCAACGCCTCTTCTTACCCCTTGGCTAAGGATCACATCTTTGAGAATATGAAGGATGGGATTATCCTTACGGACTCAGGCGATAAGATCCTTGATATTAACGCTGCGGGGGGATCCTTTCTATCGGATATTTCGAGGCAACCTAATAAGACCTGGGTGGGACAGAGCATCCACGCTTTGCTCGACAAACACTGGAATATACATAGTCATTACAAGCAAAGAAAAGAAGGGGACTTCGAAATTGATCTTCCTGGCCAAGACGGTACCTGCTATGGGATAACGTTGATTCCAACAGAACGGAACAATGATAATACTGCGGGAATGCTAATTATTATTAGTGACCGCAGCGATAAAAAGCGTTATGAACGTGAGCTTGTCCATCAGGCGACGGTTGATGATCTGACCGGACTGTTTAATCGAAGGCATTTCATGCGGTTGGTTAAGAATCATAGTACACATGGCGGGGCAGGCATGGCTATGCTGCTAATTGACATTGATGATTTCAAATACATTAATGATACCTACGGACATTTGGCGGGGGATCAGGCGCTGATCGCTTTTTCAGAGAGAATCCAGCATATATACCGGAAAAAGGGTATTGTTGGAAGAGTCGGTGGGGAGGAGTTTGCGGTATGCTTCTTTGCTAGTGATGAGAACGCGGCATTGGAAGAGGCTGAGGCATTCAGGACGAAGATGGGAGACCATGTCGTAAAATTAAACGATGGACACATGATCCAGTTTACTGTGAGTGTCGGGATTTCCTATTCAGAACATACGGGTGCCAGCTTCGAGGACTTATACCGGCAGGCGGACGAAGCGCTATATATGTCCAAGGCCACAGGAAAGAACAGAGTTACCCTTGGAAGCCCGCCTATTTTTAAGAAGGCCTAGATTCGTTCCATACATATAAGACCAGACTCTATCCTCATAGAAGTTCTGGTCTTTTTTAATAGCCTACGGGCCTATATGTAGTAAAATGAAAATATTAACAATACTTTACATCGGAGGGTGCTAATGGAGCAATTCAGAGAACGCTTGAGATCCATGAAACAGCAGCAGGACAGACTTGCCAGGGACTATCAGGCGTTAGTCACGGAATACGAGAGCCATGATTTAGCGAACGAGAATGAACAACTGAAGAAGCAATATGAGGAACATAGACTAGCCTTGGAAAAGCTAAAGGTACAAGTTGGAGAGCTCCAACAGGAGAATTCGGAGTTGAGGATTTCGATCACGGAGCAGGTTATGGATGAGAAACTTAATATTCTAAAGGTGTCCCGCCAGAAGCTGCAGACCTACTTTGCATCCCAAAGCAAATCCTACACGGACCGATTGACCGCCTTTGAAAGGGTAGTTAAGCACAGGATTGAACACTTTTACACGACTGCGTCCCGACAACTGGGTGATGAGAAATCAGAGATTGTTGAGAAACTTAGCGGGATATCTGCAGAGTTAGATGAGAGAATCCAGCTTCGACGCCAGCTCCAAAAAGAAACGGAGCAAAAAGTGCTGTCAGGTATGGACGACAAACTGAACAGTTTTGCTGCAGAGGAAGTTAGTGAAGAGGTTCTTCTCCGGAGAAGAAAGCAAAATCAAATCGAAATGAAGATTGGCCTTCATTGGATCAATAGAATTGCTATCCTTCTGTTTATTTTGGCTGTAGGAGCAGGGTTTAAGTACACCTATTCGAATTGGTTCACCGGATATATGAAAGGAAGTGCTTTTTTCCTGCTGGGGGCTGTTATGCTGGGTGCCGGGGAGTGGCTTTTCCGCAAAGGGAAAGGCTCGTTTGCATTAGGCTTGCTTGGAGGCGGGATTTCCGTATTGTATGGATCCATCTTTTACAGCTACTTTTTACTGGACATTATAAGTATTTTTGTGGGGATAACCTTGTCGGTACTGGTCACTTTGACCGCCGTGTTATTGTCCCTAAGGTATGAATCTCGGAGTATTTGTTCTCTTGGGCTTATCGGGGGCTATCTGCCTTTATTTTCTTACATAGGTGCTTTTGGCCTTACCGGCAGTGCGGTCTATGTCGCCATGGGCTACTTGTTCCTGCTGAACATATTTATTCTGTTGATTTCTTTTCGAAAACGCTGGATTATCGTCAACTACATCAGCTTTCTCTTTAATGCTCCCTCGATGTTGTTGCTGATATCCTTGTCAGATAGTAATGGCATTAGCATGCTGTATGCGGTTTTGACTTTTGGGATGTATCTGGGCATTACGCTATGGTATCCGTTCAAATATCGCTCGAAGCTATCCTGGTGGGATTTATCCTTATTGGTTCTCAATACCGTCATTAGCTGTGGAATTTTGTATGATCTATTTGTAAATGCTGGACTTACAGAATACAAAGGCGGGTTAGCGCTCTTCTTATGCCTGATGTATCTAGGCCTTGGACGGACCCTGGAAAAGCTCATGCCGCAGGAAAAGGAGAGTATGCTGCTTTTCTATGCGACCTCATTGACCTTTGCTGTATTGATGATTCCATATCAATTTGGAGAAGCATGGTGGTCCATAGGCTGGTTGGTAGAAGCGGTTGTGCTAACTTTATACGGAAATCTAAATCGATTCAAAGGAATGGAGCGAACAGGCTGGGGGATTATGCTGCTCTGTCTGGGTACTTTTTTTGGAGTGAATGTCCCTCTCCATGTCTTGTCTGAAGGTACATTCTTAAATTATAGCGACCCCTATTTTTCGCTCAAGTATACCTTTATTACGGGGGGGATGCTGGTCATAGCTCTGTTGTACGCTGTACGGCACACACGGAATAACGTTCTGCAGTATAGCAGCCTGCAAGAGATTAAATGGGCGGTTTGGTTCAAATATGCGGCGATAGTAAATGTCTGGGCTTACTTTTTGTATGAATCAAGATATCTGTATAAGCTGATTGTACCGGGGAATTACCCGTATACAACGTTCTACACTTGGCTAATCTATGCAGTTGTATCCATTGTGTTAGCTTATGTACTACCCAAGGCGAGGGTTATGTATGATTTGGTCATCAAATATTTTACAATGTTTCTGTATGGATGCAGCTACGCTATTTGTATTGCCATTACTGTAGGGCTGCCGAGTTTGAAGGGTGACTTTGTCCAAAATACGGGGGAGGATTATATCGTATTGGGCATCCTGATTGTCTTTAATCTCTTTGTGTGGTTTAGCGGCCGTGATTTGTTGATCGCTATCATACAGCGACAATATAAGAGTATCGAACTGTATCCAGTCATAATGGGAGTCTATTTGCTTGGCATCATTACAGCGTTTCTGGGTGTTCAACTACAGTTGGACGATGCGGGGTTAATCTTTAGCCTTGTGTATCTACTGCTAGCAGTGTTATTCATCATGTATGGATTCCGCAAAAGATACGTATATATCCGTCGATTTGGTCTGGGGTTAACCTTACTGGCGACGGGCAAGCTGCTGCTATACGACTTGAGCCTCCTGAACACAGGCAGTAAAATCATTGCTTACTTCAGCTTTGGGGTGTGTCTGCTTGGCATTTCCTACTTGTATCAAAAGGTCTCGAACAGAATGGAGGAGACCCATGCAGCGACTGAGAGTGATCTTGAAAGTTAGTCTGGTGCTGTTACTGTGCCTAATCAGTCTAAGCATCCCTATCGATGGTTTCGCTGCTGCGAAAGAACCCGGAAGTACTTCTTGGCGGTTTTCGAAGCAGATTGAACTGGAAAGCAAGGCTGCCTATCAACACTTTTATTTGGATAATGAGGTGTACGGACAGGCGGCTGTTGATTTAAGGGATCTACGGATTATGAACGGAAGCGGGGAGTTTATCCCCTTTTATATTGATAGTGAGGCCGAAGCTATAGAAGAGAGTGTGGTCTCTTATACTTCCAGTTTGGTGCGTACGGCAAGAAAGGGCAGGGACACTTTATTCGATTATAAAATTATACCGATTCGAGAGAATACGGATATTCAAGGTAATACATTAGTGTTTGACCTTCCGGAAGAGGCTTTTTTGAAGCATGTGCAGGTATTCGGTAGCTACGATGGCAACACGTGGGAGCTTTTAAAGAAAAGCGATCTCTACTCCACAGACGGGTTAAACCAGAATCGCATTGAGCTGGAAGCTACCTATAAGTTCAGCCATTTCCGACTCCTTGTAAAAGATAATATCGAGAATCTTAATTTTGGCAAGCTGCAGTTGCTTCATAATAACAGGGAGCTCAGGATGACAAGCTACCTACGACTGCAAACACCAAACTACGAGATTAAGCAAGAGGGTAATCGGACAGAGATTAACGTTCATAACAAGGACCACCTGAAGGTGTCCAAAATAATTTTGCAAAGTTCAGGAAATTTCACTCGGAGCTATGAACTGCTTGATGATAGTGGGAAGGGTATTGGAACGAAGGGGAGCGGGGAGCTCTATCGGATGGATTTTAAGGATGCTCGGATTGAGGCTGCAGATATTGTTCCCTCAACGGTAGTTACCTCCTCCTTTAAGATAATAATTTATAATCACGACGATGCACCGATTAAGATCTCAGGTATTAACACGGAGTATTTAGTAGATAAGCTTGTTTTTGCAGAATCTGGGGCAGGGCCTTACCAACTCCGCTATGGAAATGTAGAGGCTTCTACACCGCAGTATGATATATCCAACTTCAAGGATCTGATAGAGGCGGGAGATGTGGGGCTTGCTACACTTGGAGCGGAAAATACAGTTCTCAAGGAAATAACTTCAGCGAAGTCTAATGGATTTTTTAACAAAATGGGGTTTAATGCCGTTATTATTGTAGTATCGCTGCTGCTTATTATCATTCTGGCTCGGAAAATGAAGGCCCAATAAAGGAGAGTTTTACGTATGTATCAAACGTATGTTTTTGATCTGTATGGCACTCTAATCGATATAGAGACAGATGAAGAAGCTCCCGAGGTCTGGGAGAAGCTGGCTCTTCACTTTGGCTATCACGGTATGACGGTAACGGGGGCGGAGCTGCAAGAGAAGTTCCTGTTAGAAAGAGATGTACAGCTTGCGGAGGCCGCGGAAAACTGTCAGTTTCCTGACTTTGTAATGGAGGAAGTTTTTCGATCTCTCGCTCGTCAATGGGGAGTGGAACCTAGTGAAGCCTGGCTGCAGGAGACGGTAAGATGGCTGCGGACGCTGTCCATGATTCATATTTCCTTATATGACGGAGTTCCGGAAATTCTACAATCGTTAAGAGAGCAAGGTAAAAAAGTATTTCTGCTCTCCAACGGCCAGAAGACATTCATCGAAGCTGAGCTGACTATGCTGGACATATTAGATAAATTTGATGGGATTGCGATTTCCTCTGTAGCCGGAGTGAGTAAGCCGGATCCGTTGTTTTATCATTATTTAGCGGATACTTATGGTGCCGATTTGAGCGCAGCCATTATGATCGGCAATGATCCGCGGACAGATATTGCAGGTGCAAATAATGTGGGCATGGACTCCTGTTATATACATACTGTCTCTTCTCCCTCTAATATGGAAGTGAGCAGTAATGTTCAGATCTGGGATGGGGATATACGGCAAATTCCCGGCTGGGAGAAATAGAAGATGCAACAAAGAGTCCACGTATCGTGAAGAACACGGTGCGAGGACTCTTTGTTTCTGTTAAATTATATTACACCTTCCGCAAGCATAGCGTCGGCAACAATTTTGAACCCTGCAATATTGGCTCCAACGAGCAGATTGCCGGGTTTTCCATATTGCAGCGCAGCCTCCATAGATTTGCAATAGATATTGCCCATGATTTCATGCAGTTTGGCGTCCACTTCTTCGAAGCTCCACGATAACCGCATGCTATTTTGCGCCATTTCAAGCGCGGATACGGCTACGCCTCCGGCATTGGCTGCTTTAGCGGGTGCGAATAGAACCCCAGCTTGTTGGAATAGGTGTATGGCCTCTATGGTCGACGGCATATTGGCACCTTCCCCAACAGCCTTCACGCCGTTCGCTATCAACGTCCGGGCCATTTCCTCATTAATCTCGTTCTGGGTAGCACAAGGAAGTGCGATATCACAAGGAATCGTCCAGATCTGCGTGGAGTTTTGGAAGTAGGCTGCTTGAGGATGTTCCTTCACATACTCACTAATTCGTTTTCTCTCCACTTCCTTAAGACGCCGTACCGTATCAATCTGAATTCCACTCTCATCATAAATATATCCTGCTGAGTCACTGCATGCGACGACTGTAGCGCCAAGCTGCTGTGCCTTCTGCATCGCATATATGGCAACATTGCCGGAGCCCGATACAATAACGCGGCTTCCCTGCAAGCTCAATTGATTTGCCTTAAGCATTTCGTTCACAAAGTAAACAGTACCGTAGCCAGTAGCCTCTGTGCGTGCCTGGCTCCCCCCGTATAGAATGCCTTTACCCGTTAGGACGCCAGCGGGGTATCCGCCGCGAATCCGTTTATATTGTCCGAACAGGTAACCGATCTCCCTAGCACCAACGCCGATATCCCCTGCGGGTACATCTTCGTCCGGTCCGATGTAATTCTGCAATTCAGTCATGAAGCTTTGGGTAAACCGCATAATTTCCCCGTCGGATTTTCCCTTCGGGTCAAAGTCAGATCCGCCTTTACCTCCTCCAATATGTTGACCCGTCAGAGCATTCTTGAAAATTTGCTCGAAGCCGAGAAATTTAATGATGCCGGCATTGACGGAGGGATGGAAGCGAAGCCCACCTTTATAAGGTCCAATAGAACTGTTGAATTGTACCCGATAGCCCCGGTTAACTCTCACCTTCCCTTGATCATCTGTCCAAGGAACACGGAAGGTGATCATTCGTTCTGGCTCTACGAGTCTCTCCAGAATGGCTTGATCCTGATATTTCGGTTCTGCTTCGAGAACGGGAAGCAAGGAGGTTAGAATTTCCTTCACAGCCTGATGAAATTCAGGCTCCTGTGGGTTCCGCGTAACAAGCTCTGCGTATACACGTTCAATATAACGTTGTGCTGTATCATTATTTCTATTTGTATCTAGAGTAGGGACGCCGCTCATGAGTCTAGCCGCCTTTACTTATATTGGGATTTAGATTTATCTTGTCATAATTGAACACTTCCCACAACCCTTTTTGGCTGCCCGCCAAAATTGAAGTAAGGAACCCGACTGTTCTATAATAAATTAAGAACCACCATTTTATAGCAGGAGAGAAGGATTACGGAATGGCCCTAATTATTATTGCAGCGATTATCGGAGTGATCCTTACAGCTGCCTATATGGTAATGATCTATTACCCGTCCTTTGGAGGAAGAACCCCGAAGAATAGTCGGCAAAATTCACCCAATTATGCTAACGGTAAGTTTCTGAATCAGATTCCTACCGTCATGGACAACAGCTTGCGGAGTACGCTCTCTATTTTAGGAGAATTCATTAAAGGGAACCCGCGTTCCAAACCTGGTCAGGAACTATTGTCGGAATCATTACAGCTTGCCCAAGGAGTTCAAGATACAAAGGTGACCTGGTTCGGCCATTCTGCTGTATTGCTGGAGGTAAATGGGGTTACTCTATTTTTGGATCCTATGCTTGGAACCTCCCCATCTCCCTTTCCTATAATAGGAGGGCGGCGCTATAGCAAGAAGCTTCCCATTGAGATCCGTGATCTTCCTTCGCTGGATGCCGTATTGCTCTCGCATGACCATTATGACCATCTTGATTATGGATCTATCCATGCCTTAAAGGACAAGGCTAAAAGATTTATTGTTCCATTAGGGGTTGGAGCCCATCTAATAAGGTGGGGCATTGAACGGGAACGGATTGAGGAGCATGATTGGTGGGAAGAGTTCCAGTTTCAAGGACTGAAGCTGGTATGTACCCCAGCCCGGCATTTTTCCGGCAGAAGTCTGCTGGATCGTAATTCTACATTGTGGTGTTCATGGGTGATTAGTGGAGACACCAGTAACATATTTTTTAGTGGGGATAGTGGATATGGTCCTCATTTCGTGGAGATCGGTAATAAGTACGGGCCGTTTGATTTGACTTTAATGGAATGCGGCCAGTATGATACGCGCTGGGCAGCCATTCATATGATGCCTGAACAGACGATACAAGCTCATCTTGATGTTCAAGGGAAGCTGATGATCCCCATTCACTGGGCGGCGTTTACACTTGCTTTGCATGATTGGACAGATCCGGTAGAGCGCGCCTGGGCAGCAGCAAAGGAACGTGGTACACGGCTTGCGACGCCCAAAATAGGAGAGACTGTATTTGTACACTCTTTGGAATACCCTTCGTCCCCGTGGTGGAGACAAGGTTAGTATGCTACAATGTTTTTGCACTATAAGTAAGGAGATGATAACCCTATGAGCGATAAAGTTAATGAACAAGAACTGATAGCTGAAATAGCCGATAAGACAAAGGTGGATCCTAAGCTGATTGCGCTGGTGCTGAAGCACGAGCAGACCTTTATTAATAACGCCAAGGCGGATGCCAAAGGTGAAGTCGACATCGACAATGATGATTTGGTTGATTATGTAACCAACCAGCGTGACGTGAAATTGGACGAGCTTACTGTAGAAACTATCCTGGATGCAGAAATGGACTACCTGATGGATAAGGGGCTTGCAGGGTACGTAGATTAAGGGAATTAGATGTTCGGCTCTAAGTCTAAACTAATTAGGCTGATGAGCCGAAAATAATTAGTTTGCCTAGTCCTTTGCATTTGTTAAATATGTGTGTTACAATGAAGTTAATCAAATTTAAACCTTAATTCACATATTGTTAAAGGTTGCATTTGTGTCTATGAAGCCTTTTACAATGTGTGAATTTTTATTTGTTCGTACAATACGTAGGAATAAAAGGACATGTGTTAAATAAAATATTGGAGGTAATATCATGCAAACAGGTACAGTTAAATGGTTTAACGCAGACAAAGGATTCGGTTTTATCGAGGTTGAAGGTGGAAGTGACGTATTCGTACATTTCTCCGCAATCACTGGCGACGGTTTCAAATCTTTGGACGAAGGCCAACGCGTTGAGTTCAACGTAACTCAAGGCGCTCGTGGACCACAAGCAGAAAACGTTGTAAAACTGTAATTTGAAATTCAGAACGGCCCTTAACATGAGTTAAGGGTCGTTTTTTATTTAAATATAAGAAAGCATCATGACTACTCGATACTTTTCCTTATATTTACCTTCTCTCTAATTCTCGTATCAGCATGCCATACCTATCCCTATGGGGAAGGTGAAATCGTCTCGATTCGAACCAAGGAGGGGGAATTTTTATGTATTTTCGTAAAAAATCATTAGAAGATATTCCAACAGAAGACACCGCAATATGGTCCTGTACACAGGATGCTTGCACAGGTTGGATGCGTGATAATTTCGCATTTGAATATGTGCCAACATGTTGGCAGTGCAATTCACCTATGACAAGAAGCATGAAGATTCTGCCGTTGCTTGTGAACAAGAACTTCGATATGAAGGCCATCAAGAAGGGTATTACGATTAGGTAATCTTCTTCTGGAGAGCGGCAATAACATAATATTCTGAGGCCATCCCATTACTCGGGGTGGCCTTTTTTTCAGGACTGGGAAGGAATACTTCTTGACAAAGTTTTAGAGTTGGGGAGAATAGAGTATTGAAAACGCTAACAGATAGGGTCTATTTTTTTGTCGGGACTGTGGACCATGGAAGAGGGGATAATGGGTGTACGGGAAATTCAATCGAATGAATACATTGCGGAACCAAATCTTTATTGGATTTTTGGTGGTGATGCTCATTATTATTGGCGTTGCAGGTGTGTTTGTTTATGATAAAGTCTCTTTTTTGCTGAAAAATAATGCGGAGAGACATATCCATCAGACAGCTGTACAAGCAAGCGGCAGACTGGATGCTCTTATTGGGCAGATTGACAGTTTGACCGCACAGGTTGCCAATCATACAACGGTTCAACAGCTGCTGCTTAAAGAAATGGACGGTGAAAGTGTCAGCTTTAATCAACGTCAGTCTCTTTTGCAAATTGTCTCCAGCTATCAGGCATATATGCCAAGTGTAGGCTCTTTAGAGTTGTATACTTCTGACTTTCAACTGTTGTTTCCGATTCGAGAAGGGAGCCTTAGCACCCGAATTGATAGTAAGTACATTGAGGAAGCTAACAAGCAAAAGGGCAGGCTGGTCTGGATTGGGATTGACCCGAGTGATGATCAAAGCCTGCTTGCGATTCGGAGAGTCAGTCTAATGGATAGATGGTTTTCACGAGGAGGATACCTTATAGCGCGGATACAGCGCAGCTATTTTCAGTTGGATAATCCACTTACGGGGGCAACCAATGGGGAGTCGATTCTTCTTGCCAATAGCAGTGGAGAACTATTAGGGAACGGACCTAGCCCTTCTGTTGACTTGACTCCCTTGCTGAACAGTGAGGAACAAACCGTTAATTTCATGGACAATGAGTATGTTAGAGTAAAGCTGTTGTCTGAAAAAACGAACTGGACGCTGCTTGTACTGACTCCGGTGCGCTATGTTACGGAAGGGTTATCCGTGCTGCAAACTGTTCTGCTAGTATCCGGTGGAATTGGAACGCTGCTGTTTTTAATCATGTCATTCGTTCTTTCCACTATGATTACGCAGCCCATTATCAATCTTATCCGAGCAATGCGCAAATCTCGGCTGGGTGTACTTACACCCAATCCCGTTGCGGCCTCTACTATGGAGCTTACAGAACTGAATAATACGTATAACGGTATGGTTGCCAATATGAATGATCTGATCCGGGTGGTCTACGAAAAAGAGGTGCTCCAAAGTCGTACCGAGCTAAAGGCGCTGCAGGCGCAAATCAATCCGCATTTTTTATTTAATACACTAGAGGCATTTAATTGGTCGCTTGAGGAGAAAGGTGAAGAGGAACTGGCCGGACTGATGGTCGCCATGTCCCGGTTATTCCGTTATATCATTGTGAACCCTAACAAGGAAGAATGGGTAACGATTGGTGATGAGATGGATCAGGTCAAACGTTATCTGCAAATCATGGAGATGAGGCTGGGATCAAGGTTATCCTGGAACATAGAGATGTCTTCGCAAGAGGCATTGGTGCCTGTACCCAAGCTGCTTATTCAGCCTATTGTTGAGAATGCGATATTGCACGGAGTAGAGAGCAGTATCGGAGCAGGTTCCATCACTATCCGAATAACCCCTGCTGCAAGGGAGGGGTGGACAAGGGTTTCGGTACAGGACAACGGTCCGGGTATGGATGCAGTAAAACTTAGTGCACTCTACGCAACTCTGGAGGGGGGGCCTTCTATTTCATCCAAGGGTACAGGAGTCGGTCTCGTGAATGTCCAGAAAAGATTGAAGCTTTACTATGAGGAAGAAGGTATAACACTGGAAGGCTTACACATTCACAGCACACCGTTCGAAGGCACAGTTTTTTCTTTTGAAATACCTAATACTGGGGGATATACCTATGAAGTTGAACACTAGAACCATTCTGATCGTGGATGATGAGCCAAGAACACGTCAGGGAATTAAGCAGACGTTAGAGGTATGGGCAGCGGGGAATTACCGAATTGAGACCGCGAATAATGGTGTGGAAGCTTTGGAGCGCCTGCAGCACGAAACCATTCATCTGCTAATAACTGATGTTCGGATGCCTGAGGTAACCGGACTGGATTTAATTCGTTCACTTCATGGGAATGCTCGGCGTCCACAAATTGTTGTTATTTCGGGGTATGCAGAATTTCAGTATGTACAGCAGGCGCTTCAACTTGGTGCTGTGAATTATTTGCTTAAGCCGCTGGACAAAAAGGAACTGCTAGAAGTTGTGGAAGAGGCACTTAAACGCGAAGAGGAGCAGCAGCGCCACGTTAAGCTGGAAAAGTTGGTCGATCACAAGCTTGCAGAGCTGGATCACAGCAGTAATATGAGCATTGGGGGACCTGTAAAAGATGCCCTCGAATATTTGGAGCAGCACCTGCAGGAGGCATTGACTATGGCGGATATGGCCCAACGGTTGCATCTGAACTCCAGTTATTTCAGCGTACTGTTCAAGGAGCAAGTAGGTCTGCCTTTTAGCGAGTATTTGTCTCGTCTACGGATTCAACGGGCAAAGGAATTGCTTGTGCATACCCGCCTGTCTGTTGGGGAAATCGCAGAGAGAGTAGGCTACCAAACAGATAAGTATTTCATAAAAGTGTTCAAAACACTGGAAGACCTCAGCCCAAGTCGTTATCGGCAGCAAATGACAGGTACTTTTGATGAAATCCAATAATAGTGGAGTTATAGCCAATAGTCGTTATCTTATGGACATAGGACTCCGGTGCTAGAATTGAACTTGATAGCGGTTACATCATATGCACCACAACATACCATGGAGGTTAAACATTCATGTCCAAGAATAAGGTGGTCCAGGGCGTACTCCTGACTTTAGTGTTGATGCTCGTTCTGGCGGGCTGCGGCGGTGGTAATGCGAATAATGCTGCAAATGCCTCGAACGGGGCACCTGAAAATGCTGCTGAGCAGAAAGTGACCATCAACATGATGCACTTATGGCCGGCTGGATTATCAGCTCAACAGAATAAACTGGTCAATCAGATTATTGAACAATATGAGACGGATCATCCGAATGTAATCATCAAGGAAGAGGTTCTGGATAACGAGCAATACAAAAATAAGCTCAAAGTATTATCAGCTTCCAACGAACTTCCTGATGTGGGTATTACTTGGGCAGCCGGATTCATGGAACCCTATGTAAAAGGTGGATTGTTCGCGGCGATTGATGATATTAAGGAGGGGGCACTACTCAAAGATAAATTCGTTGCCGGTACTACAGAAGCTTACGCCATTGAGGGTAAGACTTACGCTCTACCGATTGAGTTGAATATTTCCCCGATCTATTACAACAAATCCCTTTTTGAAAAGTACAACTTACAGGTTCCTGTAACCTATGCCGATTATAAGAAAGTTGTGAGAGCGCTCTCTGAGAATGGCATCGCACCCATAGCTCTTGGCAACAAGGACCGCTGGGCGGGTTCCCTTTGGTACATGTATCTGGCTGACCGGATCGCTGGCAATGATACTTTAAAGAATGCTATCGCGGGTTCAGTCTCCTTTGATGATCCTGGTTTGGTACAAGCTGCTGCTGAGATTCAGACTCTAGTCGATATGAACGGGTTTAATAAAGGTTTTAACGGTTTGTCCAATGATGAAGGCAAGTCTGAATTTATAAACGAAAAAGCGGCTATGTATCTGATGGGCACATGGGAGCTTCCGAACTTTACGACTAACCCTGATATTCCACAGGAATTCAAGGATAAAGTTGGATTCTTCAAATTCCCAACCGTAGAGGATGGCAAAGGCAACATCAACAGCTGGGTGGGCGGCCCGGGCGTAGGGTTGTTCGTAGCCGAAAACTCCAAGGTTAAAGAAGAGGCTAAAGCCTTTGTAGAATACTTTGTATCCAAATGGGGTGAGGATTCCGTAACTACAGCGGGTGTTATCCCTGCTACTAAGGTGGATACCACGAAGACTCAATTGCCACAGCTGTATATTGACCTTCTCAACGAATTAAATAATGCGAGCAGCATCACTCTTTTTGCAGACATTCAAATGAAACCAAATGCAGCGCAAGTTCACTTGGATATGATTCAGGCGTTGTTTGGCATGGCCGTTACACCGGACCAATTTGCAGCGTTACATAAAGAGGCCATCGACAAAGGCAACTAATCACCTAAAGCATTCCGAAGCGGAGCGGATGTATCTAGGCTAGTGGATTGCGATGTTAAATGAAAAGCTGTATTAAAAAAAGGCTGTACCTGAGGTCCGTATTGGACCGCCAGGTACAGCCTTATTTCTATGGAGGCAAGTTAGTATCTTAACCGGTAACAGGTGCTGGACACTTCTGTTCCTCAGCAGCGGGCTCATACTTGACCAAAGCATGCTTCTCCCATGCTCTGCTTCGCCAGCGGAAGTACATAATAATCGCCCGGACCCACTCATCAGCTGCGGTAGCAAGCCAGACACCAGCTAACCCAAGATCGAGCGTGAAGACTAGGAAATATCCGAGTGGAAGGCTCATGCAGACCATGGACAGCAGCCCCATATATACGGGGAATTTGGCATCACCAGAGGCCCGTAAAGAGTTAATGATCACCAAATTAGTGGTGCGCCCTGTTTCTAGGAAGAAGCTGAGCAGAATGACTTGGGCACCCATTACGATAATATTCTGATTATCCGTGAAGAGACCGATCAGCGGTACACGGAAGATAATAACGACGGCATCGATGATAACTGTAGCAAGCAATGCCCATTTTACGCTTTTGAAGACACGTGTGTAGGCCTCTTGAGGCCGGTTTGCCCCAACTAGACGGCCCACCATGATGGATGTACCCATGGATACCGCCACACTAAACAGAAAAATATAGCTGGAGATGTTAAGCGCATACTGACGGGTAGCCATCGCTTCAGCACCTAGATACGTAATGTACATTGTGAATACGAGCTGGCAGGACTGATAGGTTATCGATTCGAAAGCGGATGGAATGCCAATCTTCAGAATCTGAAGGACATACTTTTTGGTAAGTTTAATGTAATAGTTCCATGCAACCCGTACCTCCATAATTCTGTACAACAGTAAGAAGAAGAGGATTAGGCAGATAAAACGGCTGATTATTGTTGAAATAGCAGCTCCTTCTACTCCAAGTGCCGGGAAACCAAAATGTCCAAAGATGAGGATATAGTTCCCGATCACATGAATAACGTTCATCAGCATAGAAACAACCATGGTCTGCTTAGTAAATCCATGCGTGCGAATCGTAGCGGCTAACGCATTAATTAGAGCCTGGAAAAAGATAAAGCTTCCAACGATGTGTATATAAGACTTGGCATGGACGAGAATGTCTCCTGTTACATTAAGAGCTTGGAGCAGAATGCCTCCAAAGGACAGCAAAAAGATACTGAGAATAAGGCCCACTGCTAAATTAAGCGTGAGGGCATTCCCAATGACCTGTGCCGCTTCCTGCGGCTTTTTTGAACCGAGGTATTGGGATACAACCATAGCTGCACCATTTCCAATCACACTGAGCACCAGAATAGCCATAGCAATAATTTGATTGGCTGCCCCTACCCCCGCTACGGCATTATCCGACACAGAACTAATCATAAAGGTATCCACACTGCCCATGAGCATGAACAGAAAAAGTTCTAGAAAAATAGGCCAAGTCAGCCGTACAAGATTTAATTCTTTAGATTGCAACTGTACACCTTCTTCATTAAAATACTGGGTTCACCAGGGTCTCTAAACAAAGGGTATATTAGCACAGCTTTTACGAAAAAGCATTAGTAAATAGATATTTATTTTCTTTTGTGTTTGAAAGGGTGTCGCTTTTGCTTATGACAGGTCTATATAGCCTATGCTCGAAGCTAGCTTTCCTACGGAAGGCTTAAGGGCGGTCGCTCACGCTCCTGCAGTTCCGAAATTCCCCTCCCTCTAGATGTACGAATACGTACGCATGGATGTCTACTCAAGATGAATGCATAAGCTATACGGACTCAGGAGGCGCTATGTAGTCCATTTACTTGAATTTCTTATCCATGCGGACTCAGAAGACCTTATATCCAAGAATTGGGCTAAAAATAGCTCAGTATTCATAAATAGCATCATCTGTGTCCGTATAACTTACAAATACCTTCTACGAAACTTTACACGCAGAGAAACGTCCATATATTCACAGTAAAATATGGAAGGATTTTGATAAATGTTTCTTTTTAAAAAGATACTACCTGCCTGCATGGCATTATTCCTCCTTACTCAAACTCTTGTATCCGCTGCTTCTGCTCCCAAACCGGTCATTGTAAATATCAATGGATTATTTATTGCTACGGATATCAACCCCTTTATTCAGTCGGGTAGAGTAATGATTCCTGTACGAACGCTCGCTTCGCTAGGGTTGACCTATTCTTGGGATGCTCTCTCACATACAGCTACCATTACGAATCTGGCGAAAGATACATTTACAATGATTCAGGGGAAGAGCGTTGCTTATAAAAACAGGCAACCGGTACAGATGGACAGCGAAGCCAATAACTATAATGGTCGAATGATGGTTCCAGCGCGTTTTGTTAGTGAAGCTTTCGATTACAAGGTCTACTATGAAAAGGCTCGTGGAATTTTGTTTATCTCAAGCGAAGATTACTCTCCTAGCAGCAGGATATTGGAGGCATCTACTCTTAAGGAGGCCCGTTTGGCGGCTATCTCTATTCCGATTACATTTACCTTCAAACCTGTTTTTGGAAAACAAGGCGACTCGTCACGAGGTTTTTACAGCTATTCTTTCGCAGCTGATGATGCCTCACGTTACACTTACAATGATGGTTATGCCATAACAGTGGTTGAAGTTAACAACGGTGCAGCAAATGCGGTCTGGCAATATTACACTGTGGATATTCCTGGTTACGAGCCAACTACTTTAGGTGGAGAAAAACCTAATGATATGGAGGGAATGTTCCATGACTTTTTTAACTATTCCAATGGAGTCTTCTATTCGGCGGACTAACGGTTCAAATGAGATATTTGAATACAAAACACAAACATACGGAGATATCATTCAATCCATTCCTAATACAGGGGAGTAGTAATGTGCAAATCCTTTCTAGGAGGAGTAATATGGGTAAGGTATCCAAAACATATAGACGGAGGGATCTACTGCAATGTCAGAAAATACTTATAAACCTTTACTGGAATCTTACGAGTTTGCCAACGGAATTAAATTGAAAAACAGCGTAGTAATGGCCCCCATGACTAACTTTGCTTCTCATGATGACGGAACGGTATCTGCTGAAGAGGAAGCTTACTATATTCGTCGCTCACATGGAGTTGGCATGGTTATAACCGCCTGTGTATACGTTTCTAGAAGCGGTAAAGGCTTTCCCGGCGAGTTTGGTGCCGACAATGATGAGTTAATCCCCAGCCTGCGTAAATTAGCAGATGCTATTAAAAGCCAGGGAGCCAAGGCTATCCTGCAAATCTTCCATGGTGGACGCCAATGTCCGCCCGAGCTGCTCCCAGATGGTCAGACAGTGAGTGCTAGTGCTGTTCCAGCTGAGCTGCCTGGCGGAGGGAATGGACCGGTCCCTCGTGCATTGGAGGAAGAGGAGATTATAGGCATCATCTCCGATTTCAGAGAGGCTACACGCCGTGCGATCGAGGCGGGCTTCGATGGAGTGGAGATCCATGGAGCGAACACATATTTACTCCAGCAGTTTTTCTCTCCACACTCTAACACTCGGGATGACCGTTGGGGTGGGAGCTTAAAGAAACGACTCACCTTCCCGTTAGCTGTTGTGGATGCTGTAACAGGTGCCATCGCAGAGTATGCAAAATCCCCATTCCTTGCGGGCTATCGCTTTTCCCCAGAGGAGCCTGAGACACCGGGCATTACTATGGCGGAGACTTTTGCGTTAATAGATGCATTGAAGGAAAAGGAGTTAGATTATCTGCACGTATCTCTGCAGGACTTTTGGTCACTGCCCCGCCGCGGAACTGAGGACCCTCGCCCGCGCATAGAGCAGATTCTTGACCGTGTTGCCGGGAAGGTTCCGGTTATCGGGGTTGGCTCACTTTATACTGCAAAAGATGCACTTAAGGCATTACAAAGCGGTGTGGCATTGGTAGCTTTGGGTCGCCCGCTTCTGATGGAGCCGGATTGGGTACAGAAGGTTGCTGAAGGACAGACGGGTGAGATTGCGACAGAGATTGATCCCTCTAGCCAAGCGGATCTTGTCATCCCAGATTATCTGTGGACTGCAATACTCAACACACCGGGCTGGGTACCTGTAAAGGGATAAATGGAACATAAAAAGGCACCGCAACGGGTAAAACTACCGGTTGTGGTGCCTTTTACATTAAATAGGTTTAGGAGCAACTTCTTAGGCTTTCTGCTCGAACAGTCTGGCAATTTCGACGATAACCTGAGTAGCTTTAACCATATTGTCTGCAGAAGCATATTCGAACTTGCCATGGAAGTTCTCCCCGCCAGTAAAAATATTAGGAGTTGGTAATCCCATGTAAGAGAGCTGGGAACCATCGGTCCCCCCGCGAATCGGACGAATGATAGGTGAGATTCCGAGGTTGTCCATAGCTTCATGCGCAATATCAACAATCTGGCGCACGGGTTCGATTTTTTCACGCATATTGTAGTATTGGTCGTTGATTTCAAGTGTGACATTGTCTGAGCCGTAGGTGCTCTTAAATTCATCGACTACAGTTGTAACAAAAGCTTTCCGCGCCTCAAATTTCTCCCGGTCAAAATCGCGGATAATATAATGGAGCTTGCTTTGTTCTGCATTCCCCTGCATGGATATCAGATGATAGAACCCCTCGTACCCCTCTGTAAATTCAGGAGCTTCCTCAGTAGGCAGTCTGTGGTGCAGAGCCATAGCGATTTTAGCCGAATGGATCATTTTACCCTTTGCTGTACCGGGATGTACATTTACCCCATGAATCGTTATTTTGGCTGCAGCAGCATTGAAGCTCTCATATTCCAGTTCCCCAAGCGGCCCACCGTCTACGGTATAAGCATAAGTTGCACCAAAAGCAGGGACATCAAATTTGTGTGGTCCACGCCCAATTTCCTCGTCTGGAGTAAAAGCAACTCTCAGAGCGCCGTGCTTAATCTCAGGGTGATTTATAAGGTAGGCCATAGCTGTCATAATTTCGGCAATACCCGCCTTGTTGTCTGCGCCAAGCAGAGTGGTGCCATCTGTGGTAATCAGTGTGTGGCCTTTGTATTCATGAAGCTCAGGGAAACTTTGCGTAGAAAGCACGATATTTAATGTCTCGTTCAAAATCAAGTCGCCGCCCTGATAGTTGTCAACGATTTGCGGGTTCACATCCTTGCCGGTAAAATCGGTGGCTGTATCCAAATGCGCTAAAAACCCGATGACAGGTACTTCTTTGTCGCTGTTGCCAGGGAGCGTAGCCATAATATACCCGTTAGCATCTATTGTTACGTCTTGCATCCCGATCTCCTGAAGTTCATCCACCAGCTTGCGGGCAAGCACCCATTGCCCTTCTGTCGAGGGGCACGTATCGCTATCCTCGTTGGATTGTGTATCTACCTTTGCATAGGAAATAAAACGGTTCATAACCTCTTGCTTCAATATTCCCATCTCCTCTATATCGTCGTAAGTATATAATAACATTTTCTGCCTTTGGTCTCACTTTAATGCTTTATGGGAGAGAAGGGGGAGGGTGATTTTCGATCGAAGGTTGACTTAAGTGAAAATGGTAAATTCTGATGGGCTTCCTCCCTCTTTTTTTCGCTATTTTTTGCAAAATACTGTAACTTTTCGCCGAAATATTTGTTTTTGAGGCTGCGATTACGCGGATCTCTACGCCAGAATAGAAATATAAGCGCGGTTTACCCCGCCCGCCAAACGAATGAGCTGGCTCGTGCCCGGTCCGAGCCCGACGCGACATCTGCTCGAGTGATGCTGGTCCGAGCCCGACGCGCATCTACGCGAGTGATGCTGAGCCGAGCCCGACGCTCATTCGGACCGGATACTCATGCGGACTGTAAGGCCGCTATTCTAGCGCAAACCGTTGATTATTCATATATACGGACTCAGGGGACGCTATTTACTCTAAAAACCTCAATTTTAGAGGGGAAAGTGGGCTATAGAGTCACTGGAGTCCGTATGCACTTCACAATCAGCAGTTTTAAGCAAATAAGAGTACTGGAGTCCGTATGCGATTAGATTTCCCTCTTCAATCTGCCCACCCATGAGTTTTACACCACGTCCACTGGGACTAGCACCGATTTTGGACTAGATTCGTAATCAAATGAGGTGTTCAACTGTAATACAAAGAAGTATCGGCTATTCTATCCATATTAAATCGTATAATTTGTCGAATAGTGGTGCTCTATGGAACTACTTTGACGATATACCGCTAAAAAGAGGCTGACCCTCCGATACTACCGGGGATCAGCCTTATGGATTAGTGTTTAAATCTTAAGATTTATTAACCTTTGATGGCTTCGGCTGCAAGCTCATAGGATCGCAAACGTGCGCTGTGATCATAAATCTGAGAAGCAATAATAAATTCATCGGCATCTGTATCTGCAAGTATTTGTTGTAATCGTGCATGTACCGCTGCTTTGTCTCCGGATATTGAATATTGGAGCTTATCCTGAAGAATTGCTTTTTCCTGAGGAGTCCATATTCCGTCCAGACTATCAACAGGCGGTTGCAGCTTGCCGGTGCGGCCACGAATTATATTAAGGAATTGCTGTTGCTGGGAAGTGGCCAGTTTACGTGCTTCTTCGGTTGTCTCCGCAGCGGTGATTCCCAACCCGACCATAACATGCGGTTTATCAAGATGGACTGAGGGCTGAAAGTTGCTGCGGTATAGATGCAGTGCGGGCAACAAATAGTCCGGTGCGAAATGACTGGCGAAGGCAAAGGGCAGTCCCAACTGGCCAGCTAATCGTGCACTGAAGCCACTGGAGCCGAGAAGCCAAATAGGCACATTTAGTCCTTCCCCAGGGATGGCGCGTACACCTGTTGGACGGGAACTGATTGCCGCGGGGTCGAAATAGGCACGAAGCTCACTAAGCTGCTCTGGAAAATCACTTCCATCGCCACCCAGACCTCTTCTCAGGGCCCGAGAAGCAGGTTGATCCGAGCCTGGAGCCCGCCCGAGCCCAAGATCAATCCGACCGGGGTATAAGGATTCCAAAGTTCCGAATTGCTCGGCAATAACGAGAGGTGCATGGTTGGACAGCATGATTCCCCCAGAACCGACGCGTATTTTGTGAGTTCCGGAAGCTACATGGCCGATAACAAGTGAAGTGGCTGAGCTGGCTATACCGGGCATATTATGATGTTCAGCCAACCAATAACGGTGGTATCCCCACTGTTCGGCATGACGGGCCAAATCGAGCGTGTTGTGAAGTGAATCCGCAGCGCTGCCTCCCTCTAGAATGGGGGCCAAATCCAGTACGGAAATAGGAATGTCCTGTAGTTGCTTCAATATGATCCCTCCTAAAAGTTTTGCGAAGCAAAACTCGCTTCGAAAGCATGAACTTTAAAGTTTTGTGAAGCAAAAATCGCTTCGAAAGCATGAACTTTAAAGTTTTAAGTATAAGCCTGTTATAAAACCTCAGCTCAAGCAGTATTTGCATCTATGAGCTGATCTACACGATAGTATAACATGAAATTAAGTCATTTACCTACTTTAAGTAAGCGTTGGGTTAACAGTATTAATAACATCCTATAGTTCTACCCATTTTTACGATGAAGGTACGAGGATGGGATTAAGGTTGGTGTGGGGATGAGATTGAGGATGGTACGAGGACGGCATTAAGATTAGTAGGGTGATGTTATGAGGGTCTTATAAGGAATTTTAGTATAATATTAGTATGAAAAGGTTTTCACTATGAGTCTAATAGGTTAGTAATTGTCCAGAAAAGAAGGGATATATAAAGCTTGGAGTGCCGGGGTGTCTAATATCGATTGCTTTTTAACTCTATTTAAAGGTGAATAGTGAGTAATTCATTCTTTTATTCTATAAATGATATTTTTGAAAGCGTTTTTAAAAAGAACTTGTGCTTTTGGAATCACCTTGCTATAATCACCTTGAAAAGGTTTTCTAAAAAGGAAGTACACACTATGAAGCCAACAATACGAGATGTCGCCAAGATGGCAGAGGTATCGATCAGTACCGTGTCCCGTGTGATGAATTCACCCGAAACGGTGGTGGAGAGCAAGCGGAACAGAGTTATGGATGCCATTCAGACGCTGCAATATCAGCCGAATGCATTCGCTCGAGGTTTAATCTACAAGAAGTCGTTCACGCTTGGCCTGCTTATTCCGGATATAGAGAACCTGTACTTTGCAGGGGTTATTCGCGGAATGCAGGATGCTTGTATCAAGCTCGGTTATAGTCTGATGATCTGTAATACGGACAGAGACAAAGAGCGGTTATTGTCATACATTGATGCCTTTCATGAGAAACAGGTAGATGGAATTGTTTTTGCCAGTGATGTTCTGTATCCCGAGTATTACGAGAAGTTGGTGGGCTGCCGAATTCCATTTGTGCTCGTCTCCTCTCACTCTGATGAATACGACATTCCTTGTGTGGAGATCGATGATGAGGTTGCTGCGTACGATGCCGTGAAATTTTTGATTGAACTGGGGCATAAGCAAATTGGAATGATTGGTTTTAACCACGACAATTCCATTTCTGGTCCACCTCGGTACGCAGGATTTGTAAGAGCTCTGACTGAATTTGGCCTGGAGCACAATGTGGAGAAAATTAAGTTTGCGAATCATCGCTTTGAACACGCTTATCAAGCTGCACATGAGTTGTTTACGGAACACCCGGAGATAACAGCTGTATTCTGTGTTGCTGATGAATTTGCAATGGGTACCATTTCGTATTTAAAGGATCGGAACATACACGTTCCTGGTCAAGTGTCGGTCATGGGATTTGATAACCTGCGGATGTCCAGCATGTTTATTCCGAAGCTAACTACTATCGCTCAACCTATTTATGAACTGGGATACCGTGCTGCCGAAAAGATACACGAACTTCTTTCTACTGGAGACGTTGAGGTAAAGCGCGAGAAGATGGAGCATAAATTGATTGTGAGAGAATCTTCAAGGGAAAAATGAGAGTCTCTCATTTCTTTTCTCACAACATTTTGAAAAGCTTTTCAGAGTGTTTTGTTCAAAAAAATTCATACCTCGTCTTAGCTGGTTATATGATAGTAATGAATTGAAAAATTGTAGGCAAAAGTAAAACGCTATCTATTGGAAACCAGATATCAGTATGCTATGATGGAAATGTAAGCGTTATTTTGTGAAGAGTGAGCTAGAATCATAACTTTTAGTTCATTTATATCAATCTATTTGAAAACCTTTGCAAGGAGGTGATTTAGCCACTAGTCGGCTCTGGCATCCACAGCTCAAATGAAGATGCAACTCTCTAAAACAATTAAAGGGGATGTATGAAAAGATGAAAAAAGCTTCAGGACGCAAAATGCCATTGGCAATCGTGCTATGTCTTTCGTTCACAATGATGCTAAGTGCATGCGGAGGCAACAATGGAAATAACAATGCTGCAGCAACAAATGCACCAGCAGCAACTGAAAAAGCAGCTGATAACGCACCGGCATCGACAGAAAACACCAGTACCGACACAGCTGGATCACCACTGGAACTGGCGATGAAGGGTGACTATAAAGGAACAAAGGTTACCATGTTCGGCCCGTTCGTAGATGCTGACCAAGTGAAGTTTGAGAACAGCATCAAGGATTTCGAAGCCAAAACAGGCATCGATATCCAATATGAAGGCTCCAAAGAATTTGAAGCTACTATTAATATCCGCGTAGATGGCGGAAATGCTCCGGATATCGCTGACTTCCCGCAACCAGGTTTACTTTCATCCATTGCTAAGACTGGTAAAGTAGTCGATCTGACAACTGTTCTGGATCAGGACAAATTGAAAGCGAACTACAACCAAAGCTGGCTGGATATGTCCACCATGGACGGTAAAGACGGCAAAATCATGGCAGGTATTTGGAACCGCAGTAACGTGAAGAGCCTTGTGTGGTACCCTAAGAAACAATTTGAAGAAGCTGGTTACAAGATTCCAGAAACTTGGGATGAAATGTTGGCTTTGACTGAGCAAATCGCAAAAGACGGCGATCCTGCATGGGCAATTGGCATCGAGAGCGGTGCAGCAACAGGCTGGGCAGCAACCGACTGGGTAGAAGATATTATGTTGCGTACTACTACTCCTGAGAATTATGACAAATGGGTAAAAGGTGAGCTTCCATTCACTTCCCCAGAAGTAAAACATGCAATAGAAGTGATGTCCAAAATTTGGTTGAATAAAGATTATGTCTATGGCGGTACAAAATCCATCGTTACCACTGCATTCGGCGATGCTCCAAAACCTATGTTCGACAACCCGCCAAAAGCTTGGTTCCACCGTCAAGGTAACTTTATTACAAGCTTCTTCCCTGAAACAGCAAAAATTGATGAGGATTATGGCTGGTTCTATCTGCCATCTATTGACCCTCAATACGGCAAACCAGTACTGGTAGCTGGTGATATTTACTCCATGTTCAATGATCGTCCTGAAGTTCGTGCGGTAATGGAATTCTTCACAACAGGTGAATCCATTAAAACTTGGGTTCAATCCGGTGGTGTAATCGCACCAATGAATGACGCATCCCTGGACTGGTACAGCTCTGAATCAGACCGTGCTATGGCTAAGCTGGTTCAAGACGCATCCACCCTTCGTTTTGACGGTTCTGACCTTATGCCTGGTAGTGTAGGCGCGGGAACGTTCTGGAAAGGTATGACCGACTATGTGAGTGGCACAGCTACTCTGGATCAGGCTCTTGAGCAAATCCAGTCCGGCTGGAAAAACTAATCACATTAACACAATGATGAACTGTTGATTGGCTAGGATTACATGAAGAGGGGCAGCGAGAACGGAAGAAACATCTGCCCCTCTTTTTGTTTTATAAAAATGGTTGTAACAATGCTTACGAAGAGAGTTTTGCCTAACGGCAAAACTTAAGATGATGCTTACGAAGAGAGTTTTGCCTAACGGCAAAACTTATAGGAGGAGCTAAAATGAGTGCACAAGCAAAGCAAAGAATCAGTATAAAGGCGGTGCTCTTATCCCTAGTAGTATTATTAGCCAATATTGTGGTCAATGGGCTAATCTTCAGGTTTTTTCGGGATTCGACGCTCAATCCGCTGGTTACTGCGGTTCTTGCCGTCCTTTGGGGCGTTCTAGGCGTTTATCTAATTTACTATACCCTGTCATGGGCGGTGGAACAGTATCCAGACCAGGTTCGCAGCAGGGTGCTGCCTTATGTTTTCATCGGCCCCGCAGTTATTCTACTTGGCTGGTTATTGATTTTGCCTGCACTGCGGACGCTATACCTAAGCTTTTTCGATGCTGCTTCCGAAAAGTTTGTGGGATTAAGCAACTATGCAGCTATATTCAGCGATCATTTGATGGCCACTGCGCTGCGCAATAACTTGTTGTGGGTATTCTTAGGGACTTTGGCTTGTGTTACCTTCGGCTTGTTGATTGCTATTCTGGCAGACCGCAGCAGCTATGAAAAAATCGCTAAATCTATCATTTTCATGCCAATGGCTATTTCCTTTGTTGCAGCAGGTGTCATTTGGAAATTTATTTACTACTATCAGCCGGGTGATGAGCAGATTGGTTTGCTGAATGCGATCGTTACTTATTTTGGAGGCGAGCCGCAGGCTTGGACCAGCATGCTGCAGCCTTGGAACAACCTTTTCCTTATTGTAATTCTGATTTGGATGCAAACGGGTTTTGCGATGGTTATTTTCTCGGCGGCAATTAAAGGTGTTCCCGAAGATATTATGGAGGCTGCTCGTGTGGACGGCGCCGGTGAGATTAAAATATTTTTCGGCATTATGATTCCGTATATTTCAACCACGATCCTGACGGTCACAACAACTATTATTGTCTTCACATTGAAAATATTTGACGTCGTCATGGTGATGACGGGTGGTCAATACGATACAGAGGTAGTCGCAACACAGTTCTATCGACAGTTCTTTATGTACCGCAACTTCGGTTACGGATCGACGCTGGCTATCGTTCTGCTGATTGCTGTTTTACCAGTAATTATTATTAATCTACGTCAGTTCCGCAAGCAGGGGGGATTCTAATGGTCGGCAAGAAAAAGAAAAAAGGCAGTAAAACCGTTGTTAATCTCGTCCTCGGATTCATTTGTTTTATTTGGTTGCTTCCGACCTTGGGTCTGTTTATTTCATCCTTTCGGCCAGCGGCAGATATTTTGCACACAGGTTGGTGGAAGATATTCCCTCATCAAGAATGGAAGTCTGGCAAGACGATTCAGCTATCTAAGGACGTAGACCTTCGCCAGCCTATAGAGGTGAATGGGAAGACCTATAGTGATGATCAGTTGAAAGCTGGTGTTGCAGTAGACGACGGCCGCCTCTTGTGGGAGAATCGCCGGGCACGTACTGTAAATGTTCAGGATAAAGGCTGGCAAGTCAAAACAGATGTTACACTCGATAACTACAAAAATGTTCTGTCGGGTAAAGAATATAAAATTAAGGAAGCGGATGGCACTGTAATTACACAGAAGGGTTCTGGTCTCTCCCAAGCTTTCTGGAATACACTGACCATCGCTGTTCCTGCTACAGTAATTCCGGTATTGATTGCCTGCTTTGCCGCCTATGCCTTCGCTTGGCTGCGGTTTCCGGGGCGTAGAACCTTGTTCGTTATCATTATTGCGATGCTTGTCATCCCGATTCAAGTAGCCCTTATTCCGGTACTTAAGGATTTTACATCGCTTGGATTGAACGGCAGTTATTTAGGGATTTGGCTGGCTCATACCGCTTTTGGATTACCGCTGGTTACGTATTTTATGTACAACTTTATCAGTCAATTACCGAAGGATCTTTTCGAATCCGCCTTTATTGATGGGGCGAGTCACTTTACTATTTTCAGCAAATTGATCCTGCCTTTGTCGGTGCCTGCTTTGGCATCTATAAGTATCTTTCAGTTCCTGTGGGTATGGAATGACTACCTCGTCTCCCTTATTTTCATTGGAAATCAGCCGTCCGTACAAGTTATGTCCATGAAAATTGCTGACCTTGTAGGATCACGGGGAAATGACTGGCACTTGCTCACTTCGGCTGCGTTTATCTCGATGTTGACGCCGCTGGCTATATTCTTCCTTCTGCAAAAGTATTTTGTCAGAGGCCTTATGGGCGGATCGGTGAAGGGTTAGTCTTTATGTGGATTGTAGTTAAATAGAGCAGACTGCTTTTAGGAGGAGCCTCATAGTTATGAAAATGAAACCATACGAACATCCAGAAGCTTTGTACCCTTACCATGAGTGGAGCCTGGGTGAGGATGCTTATGATGATTTGAACAACCAAAGAAGCGAGAGTATCTTCGCCTTGGGAAATGGCTATATCGGGATGCGAGGTAACTTTGAAGAAGGTTATCAGGGTCAGAAGGGAACGTCTGTAACCGGCAATTATCTAAATGGATTTTTTGATTCGGAACCGATTGTTTATCCAGAGGGTGCCTACGGGTACCCTTCCCGCAACCAAGCTATGCTTAACGTTACTGATGCCAAGATTATTGAACTCCGTATCGAAGGTCATCCTTTTCATTTAAATACGGGACAAGTGCATCGTTATGAACGAAAGTTGGATATGCAAAATGGGATATTACACCGGCTGGTGGAATGGGAATCACCTGCCGGTCACCGCGTACTCCTGCAAATCCGACGAATGGTAGCTCTGCAGCATAAGCATTTAGCCGCTGTAGATTATGAGGTTACGGCTTTGAACTTTGACGGTATAGTCACATTCCATTCGATCATGGATGGTGCCATAGCCAGACAAGAAGTAACGGATGATCCGCGGCTTGGGGCGGGCAGTGCAGAGCCAAGCTTGCTGCTGGAGGGTGCGGGGCATGCAGAGTCCTTCATCTGGATGAAGCAACGTACACGGCATACCCAATTTGCATTATTTACTTCCATGAGCCACACACTCCATGCTTCATCCGGTTATGAAATAACGGAGAAGCAGGACGGAGAGTGTATCTCCGCAGAATTTGCAGTTCCGGTACTTAATGGAGAGACAGTGTCGCTTACCAAATATATTTCCTATCATACTTCAAAGGATTATGCGGAAGAAGAGTTGATGACCCGTAGTGCTAATGAGCTGCAGATGGCGGAAAATATTGGATTTGAAGGGCTTGTGCATGAACAGCAAGCCTACCTGAAAGCCTTTTGGAATCGGACGGATGTAGAGATCAACGGTGATCCTGCACTTCAGCAAGGCATCCGCTTCAATGCATTTCAACTGTTGCAATCGGTGGGCCGTGATGGTGTTACGAATATAGGTGCAAAAGGACTGACGGGTGAAGGTTATGAGGGCCATTATTTCTGGGATACAGAAATGTACATCCTGCCTTTCTTCACGTTTACTCAACCAGAGATTAGTAAGGCACTGTTAGAGTTCCGCTACGCAACACTTGGCAAGGCTCGGGAACGGGCGGTTGTAATGTCACAGAAGGGTGCGTTATATCCTTGGCGTACCATTGACGGAGAAGAGAATTCGTCCTACTTCCCGGCAGGTACGGCTCAGGCACATATCAATGCTGACATTGCCTATGGTCTTAAGCAATACGTACAAGCCACGGGTGATTATGAGTTTCTGGCTGCCAAAGGTGCAGAAATCTTGTTCGAGACTTCCCGTTTCTGGGCGGACATGGGCCATTTTAATCCTGCACGCGGCGGCGCCTTCTGCATTGATGCGGTAACAGGACCCGATGAATATACCGCAATCGTTAATAATAATGTTTATACCAATATGATGGTGCAGGATCAATTGCACTTTGCAGTGGAGACCGCAGCGTTACTGCGTGAGAAGTACCCTCAAGATTATGAACGACTCCAACAATCGATCGGTCTAACTGAGGAAGAGGTCCAGGGCTGGTTGGAAGCAGCACAGAAGATGTTCATTCCCTTTGATAAAGGGCTTGGCATTTATGCGCAGGATGATACATTTCTCAGCAAGCAGAAGTGGGATTTCGAGAACACGCCTGCGGATAAGTACCCGCTGCTCTTGAATTATCACCCTCTGGTGATCTATCGACATCAAGTGCTTAAGCAAGCTGATTTGGTAATGGCCATGTTCCTGCTGGGCGAAAAGTTTAGTTTGAGCGATAAAATCAGAAACTATAACTATTATGAGCCGCTAACCACTCATGACTCGTCACTATCACCTTGTATCCATAGTATTGTCTCCGCAGAAATAGGAGATTTGGACGGAGCTTACGCTTACTTCGACCGTACCGTCCGTATGGATCTGGATGATATCAACCGAAATGCCAAAGATGGGCTGCATACAGCTGCAATGTCGGGATCCTGGATGTCTATTGTAAATGGCTTTGGTGGAATGCGCATGAATCAAGGGATATTATGCTTTGATCCGGCATTGCCACAACAATGGGACAGCTACCGCTTCAAGATTGTAAACCGTGGACAATTGGTTGATATATTTGTCAGTCCGGGAGAAGTGGTCTATACGCTTGTGGAAGGTGAGGGATTAGAGATTAAGCATAAGGGACATAGCTTATTCTTGTCTCCACAGGAACCGGTAAGAGTGTCGCTTGTGAAGAAGCTTGAAGCCGTAATCTTTGACCTCGATGGTGTGATAACTGATTCTGCGGAGTACCATTACTTAGCTTGGAAGGCATTAGCTGAAGAGCTTGGACTTTCCTTTGATAGAGCAAAGAATGAAAGGCTTAAGGGTGTCAGTCGGATGGACTCTCTGGAGATTCTGTTGGAGGATAGCGGACTTCACTTCTCAGAGCAGGAAAAGTTGGAGCTGGCTGCGAAGAAAAATGAAAACTACAAACTGATGATCGAACGAATTACTCCTGCTGATCTATTGCCGGGAATGGGTTCGCTGCTGGACGGCTTGCAAGCTCGCGGGGTCTCTATTGGATTAGCCTCAGCCAGCCACAATGCTCTCTTAATTCTAGAAAGATTAGAGGCAGGTCACTGGTTCCAGGCGGTCGCTGATCCAGGAAGGACGCTCAAAGGGAAACCCGATCCAGAGATCTTCCTTTTGGCTGCTGAAATGCTGGGTGTAGATCCAATGAACTGTATAGGTGTTGAGGATGCAGAGGCTGGTGTAAGCGCCATCCAAGCCGCAGGCATGAAGTCGGTGGGAATCGGGTCTCCCGAACAACTTGGAGCGGCTGATCTGGTACTGTCATCTACTTCGGAGCTTAACACGGACCTGCTGTTCGGAATGTTCAGTGGCCAATAAGAGTGAAAAAACCCCCGTCTCATCTTCCAAAAAGGAAGCGGAGCGGGGGTTTTTTTAGCATACCGATTATAGAAAATCAAAGTCAGGAAAAATCTGTTCCAGATGATGCTTCATATGCTCAAGATAATCTTCTATTAACCATTCCAATGTGACAGTTTCTCCTTGAGGAAGCTGGTAAACAAGAGATAACTGAGGGGGTGTCAGGTTAGAAATAATACGGATTACAGACTGATTAAGACTGACCCATAGATTCAATATCTCATCTGGGTCCGCGCTGCAATAGTTTTGGGCATCCACCCATTTATTTTGATTATATGAAGTTAGGTAACAGGGTTGGGACTCATACTGAATCCTAATAAATCGTGATAGGTTGTTGATTGCTGAATCACATAAGTGTCCTAAAATTTGCAGTCGAGACCATTTTCCTTCTGGATGCGGCTTGACCCACTCGGCATGAGATAAGCTTCGATAAAATTCAGGAAATTGCTGAATTAATGAAGCTAAACCTGAAACAGCGTTCATAATCGTACCTCTCATTCATTAGGTTGATGAGTATTAAGTTGTGCCGCCTTCTTCCAGTTCTACAGGGAAAACATGCTCCATTGCGACCGAATTTCCTTCCACCTGCTCAAGGATCAGATCAACGGCCAGCTTGCCCATTTCTTCAATCGGTTGGCGGATGGTTGTGATTGAAGGTGTTAGGAGTCCGCGTAGAGATATTCCGTCATAGCCTATTATTCTGATATCCTCAGGAACCCTGCGTCCGCTCTCCTGACAAGCTTTGAGGGCATATGCAGCAATAATATCACTGCTGGCGAATATACCATCCACATCCGGATGCTGTAGAAACAGTTGTTCCAGCAATCGTTCATACTCTTGAAAGTTGAACCCATTGATATCGGTATGCAGGGAGGTGTACCAAACACCCCTCTGCTCTGCGATATCCTGGAAAGCCTTATATCTTCCCAGGGACAATAGATCTAAGTGTGGATGCCCGCCAATATGGGCCAGCTTCTGACAACCTTTATCTATAAGCAATGTAGTAGCCAGCCGCCCACCGTTATAGTTATCTGAACATATAAAAGGGATATTATCAGAGAGTTTCCGGTCAAAGGTGACAATCGGCAGATGGATCTGCCTATAGGCTTCCACTTCAAGTGTATGGCTGCCCATGATAATCCCGTCTACCCGGCTTGAGCGCAGCATGTCAATGTAGTCCATTTCCTTAGTTTTATCCAATTGGGAGTTACATAGCAGCAGCTTATAACCGTTGCGGTAAGCATGGTCCTCAATATGACTTGCTAATTCACCAAAAAACGGGTGGGATACATGCGGAACAATCAACCCGATGATATTAGACTTGGAACGGCTAAGGGAACGAGCCAGCTCGTTGGGACGATAATTCAGCTCCTCCATCGCCCCATATACTTTCGATTTCAGCTCTTCGCTTAAATAACCTCGGTTGTTCAACACCCTAGATACGGTCGTAACGGATACGCCCGCCTTCAGTGCAACATCTTTTATTGTAGGCATTTCAATGCTCTCCTAAATTATACGTCCTTAAGAAGGAATTGCTCTCCAGTAATTTCGTCGGCATAAGTAATCTTAAACTGACGCGTAACCAGATCAGCCTGCAGGGTTGCCTGCAGATTCCCGTGATTCCAGGTTAATTCTAACTTGGAAGGGTTGCCGGTGTCCACTACAGTAAGCTCTCCATCAAAGACAGGATAGGAATTACGGAAGCTCATCAGATTGAATAATCTTTTCAGTACCGGGCGATCCAAATTCTGCTCTACTTCTTCTGTGGAATAATAGTGGCGGTTAATATTTCGGCCGACCTTTGTTTCCTCCAAAAGCTCTATATCGTTCTTACCTGCCAGCAGGCCGACATAATACACTTGTGGAATGCCCGGGGTAAAGAATTGGATAGCGCGTGCGAGAACATAGGCATCATCATCGTCACCCAAAGCCGAATAATAGGTGCAATTCAACTGGTAGATATCCAGATTATTGTAGGCTAGCGTGTTGTATACCTTTTTGACGTTGGCACCTTGCGAGAACAGGTTGTTTTTCGTCTCCTCAATCTCTTCCGGCGTCAGAAGATCCGCTACATCCACTATGCCAATGCCATCGTGGGTATCCAGGGTGGTGAATTGCTTTCTTGGGCAAATGGACAGCCAATGCGCTAGACGCTCAGACTTCCCGCTATACAGTGCATGCAGAACCAGCATAGGCAATGCAAAGTCGTAGACCCAATAGCCTTTTTCAGCCAGCTTCATTTGGATACTGTAATGCTCATGAATTTCCGGCAGCAGTTCAACTCCGTAGGGATCAAGGATGGCTTTAACTTCATCCAGCATCTCCCACGTATCCGGTTCTATAAAGAAGCAGCTTGTTCCGACCTTCTTGGTGGCGTAAGCGAAGGCGTCCAGACGAATGATGGAAGCTCCACGCTCGGAAAGGCCTTGAAGGTGATGTTTTACGAACTGTTTTGTTGTTTCAGTGTACAGGTTCAAATCTACCTGCTCTTCATCAAAGGTACACCAAATCTTCTCGCTGCTTCCATCGGCAAAGGTTACGTCAATATAAGGAGCCCGGGGCTTACGTTTATAAATGGCATCTACATCTTCCTGAGTAGGCTCACCATCTGGCCAGAAATCTTTATAGCGGATGAAAAGGTCGGCGTAGGCTGATTGGTCCTTATTATTTTTGAAATCATTAAAATACTCCGAACTGCGAGAAATATGATTGATCATGAAGTCATACATCAAATAGAAATCATTACTCATCTGGGCGATGTCATCCCAGGAACCGAAGTCAGGGTCAACTTCAGAATAAGTGAGTGGTGCAAAACCACGGTCTGCAGAGGAGGGGTAGAACGGCAAAATATGCACGCCCCCAATAGTATCGGTAAAATGCTTCTCCAATAGCTCCGCGGTTTCCTGTAAGTTTCGGCCCAAGCTGTCGGCATAAGTAATAAGCATGATTTTATTTTTAATCGTCAATGTATACTCCCCTGTCATTAGGAATTGGTAATTACAGCAAGCTTTACAACCTTATTATAGGGATACAGACGCCACTATGTCAACCGGTTAGCATAGGGGCGCCATAACTATTTTTCTTTTAAAATTCAGAGCTTTTTAGGTATAAAGGAGGAATGAGCAAAGGGACCACGAATTAGTGTATATTGTCGAATTTTCCCGTTTTATTATTTGAAGCATGACCTTGAGCATAGGTGAATGGGAGTGTAGTTATGGGCGAAAAAAGAATCCATCTCAAGTTGTCAATGTATAGCCTCGCTCTGATACTAATCTTGTGTATGACGACATCATATCGGCTGTCAACAGCCCGTGCGGAACAAAGCTCAGCGCCCAATGTTTTGATTCTGAATTCGTATCATGCAGGCTTTGACTGGACTGATGATCAGAATGACGGTATAGCAGGCCAAATTCAAAAAGCTGGTGCTGTGCCCACTGTCTATAGCGAGTATTTAGACTGGAAACGTTATCCGACTAATGAAACTCTGAATAATTTCTATGCCATGGTTAAAGCCAAATATCAATCGATTCCAATAGATGTTGTTATTGCAACGGACAATGCTGCTTTGGATTTCGCTATGAAGTATCGTAAGGAGCTTCTTAGTGACGCCCCCATTATTTTTAGCGGGGTGAATCAGATGAGCGTGGACCAGATAAAGGATCGAAATAACGTCACAGGTATATTGGAAGAAGTCGATCCTACGGAAACACTGAACATGGCTTTAACGATTAATCCTTTTCTTAAAAACGTTTATATTGTCTTTGATAATTCAGATAGTGGTATGACTACTGGGAAGATGGTTATAGATAAGGTTCTATCTCTAGATCTTGGGCTGCGGGCATATCCTATGAACTCCCTTACCAGGGAAGAAATTATGCTTAAGGCCTCTACTCTTTCTTCTGAGAGTATTATTCTTATGACTACTTATTTCAGTGACTCTACAGGGGAGATATCTGAGTTTGGCCCTTTCTCTAGTGAGCTCAGCAAGAACAGCACGGTGCCGGTCTATCATATTTATGATTTCGGCTTAAGTCATGGAGCTTTTGGTGGAAGTATGATAAGCGGCAGGATCCAAGGGCAGAGGGCTGCTGAAATGGCGCTGCGAGTGCTGCAAGGGGAGAAGCCCAATGACATTCCTATTTCCTCCGGGGATACGGTTCGTAAAGTGTTTGATTATAATGAGCTGCAGCGGTTCCACATATCTTTGAAGCAGGTGCCGGAAGGCATAGAAGTTATCAATAAACCTTTCTCTTTTTATGAGACGTATAAAAGCTTTGTGTTAAGTATTATCGTAGCTTTTGTCGTATTGATTGCATTCATTGCCATCCTTCTGTTCTATGTGGGTTTAGTCAAACGGATTAGAAGAAACCTTGAGAAGAGCAACGAACGATTTGGGCTTGCGGCTTACGGTTCTGATGCGGTTATTTGGGATTTGGATATGGCAACGATGGTTTACTACTTCTCAGATAGCTGGTATGAACTGCTAGGGTATGAGAGGGATGCAGTGGATGAAACCCATGGTGGTTGGAAAAAGCTCCTTCACCCGGATGATATGGAGGAGGAGAATCGGCAGAGGACTCAGCATCTGGAGGGACGTACGACCTATTATTACATTGAATATAGGATGCTTGCCAAATCCGGGGAGTACAAGTGGTTTCAGGCCCGGGGCAAAGTATTGCGGAACACAAACGGAGAGTTTGTACGTTTTGCGGGTTCGATGATTGATATCACAGATCGTAAAAGCTATGAGAGTCAGCTGCAAATGAGTTACCAGGAGCTTGAATCGACCTATGAAGAGCTTACTGCACTGCAGGATGAACTGCTGGGTCAGTACAACAAGGTAGTAGAGAATCAGGAACTGCTGCAGAACAGTGAAGAGAAATACCGGCAACTGGCTTATAATGATGTGCTCAGCGGACTGCCTAACCGGCTGTCTTTGTCCGAGGAGCTGAGAACTTTTATTGAGGGCAATTCCGGAGGGCAAGCAGCTTTATTCTTTCTGGATATTGATAACTTCAAGTATATCAACGATACGATGGGCCATACCTTTGGTGACCAATTACTAGTTAAAGTTGGTGAACGTCTACTTGGGTTGTCTGATGAACGGAGCAGGCATTTCCGATTTGGCGGCGATGAATTTGTAATTTTATTAAAGGATATTTCAAGTTCGAATGAGGCTATATCCTATGCAGAAGCTTTGGTTCTGGGCTTTAAGGAACCTTTTGAGCTGGGAGCAAGTGTTGTTCATATATCTACTAGCATAGGAATAGCAACGTATCCTGAGAATGGTAAGAATGCGGAAGAACTTTTGAAAAATGCTGATATTGCGATGTACAAAGCCAAAGAAGCAGGTAAAGGGACCTTTGTTATTTATGGACAAGATATGCAGAAGCATTTTGATGAACGGATGATTATTGAAAAGCATCTTAGACATGCAATCACTAATCATGAGCTTTCGTTGCATTACCAGCCGATTGTGAATACTACAGGAGAAATATGGGGTTTTGAAGCTTTATTGCGTTGGTATAATCCAGTGCTGGGGTTTGTGTCCCCGCTTTCGTTTATAAGAATTGCTGAAGACTGTCGACTAATCGTACCGATCGGGGAGTGGGTGCTGCGGACGGCCTGCCTTTTTATTAAGGATCTACACGATAATGGCTACGAGGGCTATCACGTCTCGGTTAATATTTCAGTGATTCAATTAATGCTGGAGGAATTTACAGACATGGTATTTTCTATTCTGCAAGAAACAGGTCTATCTCCTGAATATCTTGAGCTAGAGATTACAGAGTCTATCTTTATGGAGTCCTTTGAGGGGATTAGCGCTAAGCTGGAGCTGCTGCGGAATAATGGCATCCATATTGCTCTGGATGATTTTGGGACGGGCTATTCTTCCCTAAGTTATTTGAAACAATTGCCGATAAATACTTTAAAGATAGATAAGTCTTTTATAGACAGTATTGATACACCTAATAACATGTCTCTGGCGAGATCTATTGTGACTATAGGGCATGATATGGGGCTGAGCGTTACCGCGGAGGGGGTGGAAACTTTAGAGCAACTCACTTTCCTCGAACGGACAAATTGTGACAAAATTCAAGGTTATTATATTAGTAAACCGCTACCTGAGAACCAGGTTGAGGGTTGGGTTAGGAGCCGGAGTGCAAATAGTGTCAATTCATGACTCTATCCATCTCATTTCCTATTAAAATGTAATAAATAGCAGGATTGTAACTGGTAAACATGCCCAACGCATACTATAATAATATAAAACTAAACTAAGTATCAGAAGGGATGGCTTAAATGTTTAAAAAAGTATTAGCAAGCAGCTCAATCTTATTTTTCGCCTTATTTCTAGTAAGTACTTCTGTATTCGCAGCAACACCATCTGGGGATCTTACCAAAAATCAACAAGAGGCATTGCAGATTATTAATAAAGCTAACGCCGAGATCGATGCGAAAATTGCAACGGCAATTAGTGAAGCAGATGCGCTTCAAGCTACATATCAAGCCGAGATTAAGGAACTACAATTAAGTGAAACGGGTACCACTTTGGTCACTATGATGGAAGAACGCAAAGCAGAATATACTAAAGTATTAAATGAAATCATTACTAATCTTTATAATGAAACGTTAGAAATCTCCAACGTTGCGATAGAGAAAGCCGCTAAGCTTGGTGTTACGGCAGAGTGCACATGGGTTTTGGTGAAGCTAGCTGATCAGACGGTTTGGATTGATCCAATAGTTGTTTCGATGTAAGGAAGGAGTAATCAAATGAAGGGCTTGAACCTTGGAAAAGACGGAGATAGCATTGAACGAGAACAACAAGGATCTTCCAACTTTTCCCTCTTGGCGAGAGGTGATGGCTCGGAAGTGATTCTGCAGACTATTGAAAAAGGTAAAGTATTTTATGTATATCCTAGTGAAGATGCTGAGACGCTGGAGTTCTTTTACATACTTGAAGGTGAATGTACAAGTAGTATCAATGAAAACAACATTATACTAAAACAAGATGATTATTTTTACTTACAACAACTGCAGGATTCTGTATTTTTTAATGTTTTATCTGATATTAGAATGTTGTGGTACACAACTAAGCCAGCATTCCATTTAATTAGTTCTGTAATTTCGAAGCTAGCAAGTGTTGTTAAGAAAGTGGAAGAAAAGGATAATTACACGTATCAGCACAGCGGTAGGGTTCAAAAATACTGCTTACAATTAGCCATAATGTTAAAGTTTTCAAAAGAACGTCTCGAAGACATGTACTACTCTGCTGCATTCCATGATGTTGGAAAAATAAATATTCCGGAACACATTCTGAATAAGCCAGGGCGTTTAACAGAAGAAGAGTTCGATATCGTTAAACGTCATTCTTACGATGGATATGTTTTAGTGAAGGATCTTTACTACAATAATATTAGCCGTATTATTCTCCAACATCATGAGCGTTTGGATGGGTCTGGGTATCCTTATGGTCTTAAGGAAGACGAGATTATGCTAGAGGCCAAGATTATAGGAATTGTTGATACCTTCGATGCCATGACTTCAGATCGGCCTTATCGTAAAGGGCTAGATGCTACCATAGCTATGGCGGAGCTAAGGCGATTGTCAGGAATTCATTATGATGCCCACCTTGTAGATCTCTTCGAAAGAGCATTAATTCTAGACGGTATCTTAAAACCTGTTGAATAAAGAAAGAGCTATTCCTTGGGAATGGCTCTTTTTCTATTTATATGTTGGTTCAAAACAAAACTAGTGGTTGATACACCAGGGTGCAGAGAATGAAGGTCGCCAACTAGTTTCACTTCACACCTCTATGCGGACTGTATAGCCGCTATTTGATGTACAAAGGGTTATGCAAATCCTATGTGGACTCAGGAGACACTATTCAATCAAAAACAGCCTCTAATAGGAGGAATACTGCTCAATAGCGTCTCTGGTGTCCATATAACTTCCTAATCGTCCGATTTTGCACAATTAAGGTCTTGTCTGTCCGTATAGGCAAGGGTTATCTCTTTAGGTTCAGCCCGTTTATTTCAAAAGCCTCCGAGCAAGCTTCACCTTGTTCCCGTACGGCGGGTAGACGACGCCCAAATCAAACTTCGTGCTTCGTTTTACAATGCTTTTACGGTGGGAAAAGAGGTCGAAGCTATGTTTGCCATGATAAGCACCCATACCTGAGTTGCCGACTCCGCCGAAGGGGAGGTTGGGGCTGGCTACATGGGAGATGGTGTCATTAATACAGCCGCCACCGAAGGAGATTCTACTTAGAACCTCGTGTTCGACGTTTTTATCCTCTGTAAACAGGTACAGCGCCAACGGTTTGGGATGGTCCTTTATGGTCTTAATAGCTTCCTCCAAATGGCGGTACTCCATGATCGGGAGAATCGGTCCGAAAATTTCATCCTCCATCGAAGCTTGATCCCAGGTGACTGGATAGAGAAGGGTGGGCTCGATGTACAAGTCTTCTGCGACGACTTTACCACCCATTATGATTTTCTCTTGATCGCGTTCGATCAACTGAGCCAATCTCCCGGTCTGCCGCGCATTAACAATCCGTCCATAATCGGGGTTATTCTGCGCATCTTGACCATAAAACGCCGTGATGTAATGCTTAATCAGAGAGATAAGCTCCCCTGCGATATCACTATGTACGAGTAAGTAATCGGGTGCGATACAGGTTTGACCGGCATTAATCAACTTTCCCCAGACGATGCGTTTGGCGGCAAGATCGAGATTAGCAGTTTTGTCGACAATAACAGGGCTTTTACCCCCAAGCTCCAGCGTAACAGGAGTCAAATTCTTGGCTGCTGCCTCCATCACAATCCTGCCAACAGGTACACTTCCGGTGAAGAAAATATAATCAAACTTAGCGTGAATAAGCAGGGATGTCGTTTCTTTCTCTCCCTCGATTACCCGGATATAGGAGGTGTCGAAGGTCTCACCGATTATCTCCGCAATGATTGCCGAGACTTTCGGGGTGCTCTCAGAAGGTTTGAGAACAGCTCCATTGCCAGCAGCGATCGCTCCAATCAGAGGTTCAAGCAGTAATTGAAACGGATAATTGAACGGACCAATAATGAGGACAGTACCATAAGGTTCGTTCAGTGTATAGCTTTTAGACGGGAATAAGTGGAGCGGTGATTTAACTTTCACAGGCTTCATCCATTTGTGGATCTTCTTGGTCATGTTCCTGATACTGTCGAGTACAAAGCCTATTTCGTTGGAATAAGCCTCGAATTCACTCTTATGAAGATCGCTGTTCAAAGCGCTAATGATTCGGCTTTCGTTGCGGCGAATGGCATCCCTCAACTTCTCTAACTGCTGGATTCGGAACGAAGCCTCTCTAGTGCGGCCGCTGTCAAAAAATTGCCGATGCTCCACAAGCATGTCTTCTATATTTTGGTTCGTCAGTTGTTCCATTATAATTGCTCCTTTTAGACTGCGATTTATAGTTATGAAGATCCTTTACTCCGGTAAACGATAGAAGGCGAATGGCTCTCCATAACGAAAAGAGCTGCTGGCCTGTTCGAGCTTGTCCAAAGTACGTTGATCCAGTGTAATCGAAATGCTTGTCAAATTGTCCTGTAGCTGTTCGACCTTTGTAGCACCGACAATAACGGTGGAAACGGCGGGCCTATTCATGAGCCAGGCTAAGGACAGGGCAGTAGGTGAATGACCCTGCTCTGCGGCAATTTGACCTGCGGTGTGCCCCAGCTGAATGCGGCTGTCGCTGAGGAATCTGCCAAAATTGGGGTCTGTATCTGCTCGGGAGCCTGTAGGCGCGGCGGTATTTGTATTGTATTTTCCAGTCAAAATTCCTCCAGCAAGCGGGAAATAAGGAATGATTCCTACTCCTTGATCCAGACAAAGAGGCAGAAGCTCATTCTCAGGGGTCCGATCGGCAAGAGAGTAGCTGCACTGGATGGATATGTAACGGGTGAGGTTTCTCGCCTCACTGATACTAAGAGCCTTCATCAATTCCCAGGCCATATAGTTGGAGGCGCCGATGTATCGTACTTTTCCTGAGGAGATCATATCCTCTAACGTCCGCAAGGTTTCCTCAAGGGGTGTTCGGGGATCAAAAGTGTGAATCTGGTACAGGTCGACATAGTCAGTCTTTAATCGGCGCAGACTGTCCTCAAGCTCCTGCATAAGGTGATGGCGAGAAGAGCCGCTTCCGTTCGGACCTTGGTTTTTGACCAATCCTGCTTTGGTGGCTAGAACTGCCTGTTGTCGTTTACCTTCCAGCGCGAGTCCGATGATTCTTTCTGATTCCGTTCCTGCATAAATATTGGCCGTATCTATAAAGCTAATACCCTGATCCAAAGCGGTATGAATGATCTCGATGGATGTGTGTTGATCCGCTCTTTTGCCAAAAGCATTCGTGCCGAGCCCTAAAGCTGATACTTGCAGCCCGCTGTTTCCAAGCTGGTGATATTTCAGGGGAATCACTCCTTTTTAGTAGGCATAACAAATTCAGTATGATATATATGAGTATAATTCATTTAAAGTAGGATGGAAGCTTGAAAAGGGGGGTTATGATGTTTATTCGTACGGAAGAGCAATCTGCACACGATAATTATAAATTACTGATCGGCAGTGTTGTGCCTAGACCCATTGCTTTTGTCACTTCAGTGAATGAGGAGGGCATTGTTAACGCAGCACCGTTTAGTTTCTTCAATATCGTTAATAATGATCCGCCTATGCTTATGTTCTCATGTGGCCGGCTGCCTAATGGGGAGATGAAGGGAACCTCGCGTAACATCGTAAGTAACAAGGAGTTTGTGGTTCATATTGTGGATGAAGCTAATATTGAAGCGATTAACTATACCTCAATTAATTCACCCCATGGAATCAGCGAGATCAGCCTTGCAGGATTAACCACGATTCCCGGAGTAGCCATACAGGTACCTCGTGTTCAGGAGTGTAAAATTGCTATGGAATGCAAGCTGGTACAGCATGTAGATTTGGGAAACTCTGATATGATCATCGGCGAGGTGTTAAGCTTCTATATTGAGGATGAGTTGTATGAGGGCGGTCGGATTAACGTGGACAAGCTGCAGCCTGTGAGCCGCTTGGCGGGTGCAACTTACAGTACCATAGGTCTAACCTTCGATCTGGCTAGACCCCAGTATGATAGCAAATGAAAAAAGGGCGCTCCCAAGCTAAAGCTTGTGGGAGAGCCCCTTTTTTCCTCTTGGAAATCGCAAAGCTCGGTTAATCTCTGCGCCCGATGGAACCGCAGCTGAGGAATAGGCATCGTAGTCCGCGCGTTCTACCTCTTCAAGCAATCGATTCAGGTGAGAGAAGACGGCTCCGAGATCACGAATGGCTGTTAAGGAACATCTTCCTTGCAGATCCGAGAAGCTCGTAAGCTGCAACTCTCTTGCACGGCGCAGACGATCTGGAAGGGAGAACTGACATTCTGTATCAGACAAAGACTTGGTTCCATAGATGGCAATGCAGTCTGCGGTAGCTTCAACTACCTCTATCATCCAGTCTGCAGCTACATAATGTGAGGGCAAGAGATGAATCTCTTCCGCAATCCTTTTAATATAGGAATGAATAACTTTTAGGTGAGCCGTTGAGGTCATAAGCTTCTTGAGTTCGTTCCGGCATTTGTAATGAGTTAAGGTGAAATGCAGCTCTTTCTGCTCCTGTCCCCCGCGCTTAAGACATTTGCCTGCAAGGTCTAATGCATCCTCGGCCTGCTTGTAGCCCCGTCCCCCAGTCGCTAGTCCGCTTAGTGCATCTGCCAGCAGCAGAGTACTCTCATAGGTCATTCGTTTAGCTTTAATGAAGGCATTGGGAGGGACAATGATGATGTTGATTATTACGGCAATGGCTACACCGATAAAGGTCTCGGCGATCCGCCACATGACATAGCTGTCTTGATAAAAGCTAAGTGCAAGGATGGAGGTAACACCAATCTGCGTAACGGCTTGAATGTTAATACGGCAGGCAGTAGCGACCCCGACCCCGAGCAGCAGCATGAGCAGAATGGAGAAGCCGCTAACATCGAAGAAACGCCCAACGACAAGGCTGGCGACACCCCCCAGAAAAATGCCGAGCAGACGGTAGATCCCTTTTTCGAGCGAAGCCTTCACCGTTCCCTGAGTAATTAGAATCGCTGCAAGCGGTGCGAAGTATAAATATTGGTCCCCATATAAAGCATTTACCGCCATCCACGACAGGGACGCAGCCAGCGTTACCCGGATCATATAAAGCGACAAACCATATTTTTCAAGGCGGCTTTGTAACCCCTCGTTCATGTCCTTCATCTCTTTTCGTAAAAGTAAGAAAATCAGCAAAATCTTTCATTCATTTTCATTATAGCACCGGGTTGTGGAGTGTATGGCGAGCAGTTTTTACGAACTTGTTAAGTTTCAAAAATAGAATTTAAAAGCAATAGGCTATCGCATATGTATGATATTTCCTATATGCTATATCTATATGTCGAATTAAGGGGGAGCAGGCTCTCCAACAGGATGACTACATAGTAGGGAGGTTGTTAGCTATAGCTATCGAGGAAGGAACCATAATTTCTTTTGCCGGGGTTACTAAGCAGTATGACGATGAAGATCCAGTATTAAAGGGAGTTAGCTTTGAGATTGAAAAGGGGAAATTCTATACACTGCTCGGTCCGTCCGGCTGTGGGAAAACAACTATTTTGCGGCTTATTGCGGGATTTGCGGAGCCTACAGATGGCTCTATTTATTTAAATGGTAAAATCATCAATCACATTCCCGCCAATGAGCGGCAGGTGAATACGGTATTTCAGGATTACGCGTTATTTCCGCATTTAAATGTATTTGAGAACGTGGCCTTTGGTCTGCGTATTAAGAAGCTAAAGAAAGACGTTATTACGCAAAAAGTTCAAGAAGCACTGCGTTTCGTCAATCTTGTCGGTTATGATCAGCGTGCCATTAATGAAATGTCGGGCGGCCAGCGTCAGCGTGTGGCCATTGCCCGGGCCATTGTGAACGAACCTCAGGTGTTGCTGCTGGACGAGCCGCTGTCTGCGCTTGATTTGAAGCTGCGTACCGAGATGCAGTATATTTTGCGCGAAATGCAACAGCGGTTAGGAATTACCTTTATTTTTGTTACACATGACCAAGAAGAAGCACTGGCGATGTCCGACTGGATTTTTGTTATGAATAAAGGTCGAATCGAGCAAAGCGGTACGCCTAACGACATTTATGATGAGCCGATTAACCGATTCGTAGCAGACTTCATTGGAGAATCCAATATTGTTCCCGGAGTAATGATTGAGGATTATATAGTGGAGTTCAATGGCCATCGCTTTGAGTGTGTGGATGCCGGGCTTAAATCTAATGAATCCGTAGAGATCGTGATTCGTCCAGAGGATCTTGAGATATCCACACTGGAACAGGGCAAGCTGCGTGTACGTGTAGATTCCCAGTTGTTCCGAGGGGTGCATTATGAAATCAGCTGTTATGATGAATCCGGGCATGAATGGCTGGTTCATTCAACACGTAAGGCTGTTGTAGGCAGTGAAATCGGCCTTTATTTCGATCCAGAAGCGATACACGTCATGAGGTTCGGTGAAACGGAGGAGGAGTTCGACAGACGTCTCGAAGCTTACAGCGAGGTGGATAGCCATGAACAATAAGGGCAAGTCGAAGTCGTATTACCTTATCCCTTATTATTTATGGATTGCCTTATTCGTTGTGGCTCCGGTTGTGCTTATCATCTACTACTCCTTATTTGATCTGGATGGACATCTAACACTGGACAATTATGCCAACTTCTTCACACCGGTATATCTAAAAATGACGCTCAACTCCTTCTGGTTCGCATTTTTAATTACGGCTTTTTCACTGCTGATCGCGTATCCGGCAGCCTATCTCTTAACTCGAACCAAGCATAAACAGTTATGGCTGCTGTTAATTATTTTGCCGACATGGATTAATCTGCTGCTCAAAACCTATGCCTTCATTGGCATATTTGGCACCTTCGGTCCCGTGAATAATTTCTTGGACCTTATAGGCATCGGGGAACAGCAAATTCTGTTCACAGGCTTCAGCTTTGTATTTGTATCGGTCTATATTTTTGTGCCGTTTATGATTCTGCCGATTTACAGTGCGCTGGAGGAGCTCAATTTGTCGTTGCTGGATGCGGCGCGTGATCTGGGGGCTTCAGGCTGGACAACGTTCAGACGGGTTGTTTTTCCGCTGACGATCTCGGGCGTTCGTTCCGGCTGTATGGCTGTCTTCATCCCGGCATTATCTCTCTTTATGATTACTCGCTTGATTGCTGGCAGCCGTGTTATTACGCTGGGTACTGCGATTGAGCAGCATTTTCTCGTTACGCAGGATTGGGGTATGGGTTCGACTGTAGCGGTCTTTCTGATTGCCATTATGGCATTGTTTATGATTTTATGGGGCGGTTCTCGGAAAGGGGTGCGGCATGAGAAATAACAACCGGTTCTCCAATCTGTATCTGGTTCTGGTATTTGCCGTCCTCTATGCACCGATCTTCTATCTGATGTATTACTCTTTTAATAGCGGGGGTACTATGCATGGGTTTGAAGGCTTCACGCTGGAATACTATCGAGAGGTGCTCCAGGATACCCGGCTGATGATTATTGTAATTAACACACTGGTTATTGCGCTTTTGTCCTCGGCTATAGCTACTCTTATTGCGGTTATTGGAGCGTTGGCGATTCAGCGGTTACGTAATCGGCGGGCAAAAAATGCACTCTTGTCGCTAAATAATGTCCTTATCGTCAGTCCGGACGTCATTATTGGTGCATCCTTTCTGATATTGTTCACCATTGTAGGCATTAAGCTGGGATTTGTATCTGTGCTGCTGTCCCATGTGGCTTTCAGTATTCCGATTGCTGTGTTGATGATCTTGCCGCATTTGCAGGACATGAGCCCAACTTTGACGGATGCCGCAAGAGATCTTGGTGCTAGCCGCCGGGATGTCCTGACGAAGGTGATTTTACCGATTATTAAACCAGGGATTTTCAGTGGATTTTTCATGGCTCTCACGTATTCCTTGGATGACTTTGCGGTTACGTTCTTTGTGACGGGAAATGGTTACTCCACGTTATCGGTTGAGATTTATTCCAGAGCCCGGCAGGGGGTATCGCTCTCGATTAATGCGCTGTCGACGATGATCTTTCTGTTTACGATTCTGCTCGTAATCGGGTATTACTTCCTGAACCGCCGAAAGGCGCGTCCGAATATCGCTGAGCCTGCTGCTGATTTGGGGGTGCCTAGATGAAACAGCTTGTAAACGCGTTGTTGGCCATCCTTATTACGGCTTTTGCCCTCATGTATTTGGGTTCATGGATGAACTCCAATGAAGGGTATTCAGGTGGAAACACCCTAACGATCTATAACTGGGGAGATTATATCGAACCGGAGTTGCTTGAAGAATTTGAAGCGGAGACTGGAATTACGGTCATCTACCAGACTTTTGATTCCAATGAAGCGATGTTGACCAAAGTAGAGCAAGGCGGGACTACATTCGATGTGGTTATTCCCTCGGATTATGCTATCGATAAGATGAAGGAAGAAAAGCTGCTGCTGCCACTGGACCCTAGTAAAATAACGAATCTGTCTAATATTGACCCGCGCTTTATGAACCTGTCATTCGATCCTGGCAACCTTTACTCCGTACCTTATTTTTGGGGAACCGTTGGGATTATTTATAATCCAGAAATGACACAGGGCATAGACTTTACCAGTTGGGACTCCCTATGGGACAAAAGGTTGAACAACAGCATATTCCTGGTGGACGGCGCCCGTGAGGTAATGGGCATGGCACTCAACAGTCTGCATTATTCCGTGAATGACCAGAATGAAGAGCATTTACAGGAAGCGCTCAGTAAGCTTAACAAGCTCTCACCGAACGTGAAGGCGATTGTTGGCGATGAGATCAAAATGCTGCTGGCAAACGAAGAGGCCGCCGTAGGTATAGTCTGGTCAGGCGATGCATCCGAAATTATGAGCGAAAATGAAAAGCTGGATTACGTTGTGCCTGAGGAAGGCTCTAACAAGTGGTTCGACAATATGGTCATCCCACGCACCGCCGCTAACGTAGATGGAGCACATCAGTTCATCAACTTCATGCTGCGGCCTGAGATTGCAGCTAAGAATGCGGAATATGTTGGCTATTCCACACCTAACATTGAAGCGCTGAAGCTGCTCCCGCCTGAGATCTCAGAGGATACTCGCTTTTATCCACCCTCTGAACTAACTGATCGGCTGGAAGTCTACGATAACCTCGGCAAAAAGATGCTCGCTCATTATAACGAGCTGTTCTTGAAGTTCAAGATGAATAAGAAATAGAAAACGGACGAAGGGGCTCTAAGGAGCTCTTTCGTCCGTTTTAACATCTCAGATCATTGTTTCTTATGCTTTGTTGCTTACTGAATCCTCGTATATCTTGAATTGTTCCACCAATTCCTGCAATTGCTCGGCCAGTCGAGTCAAATCGCTGCTGGAATGACCAATTTCCTCCATAGAAGCAAGCTGTTCTTGCGCCGCGGCGGATACAGTCTCTGTATTGGCGGCAGATTCTCCAGAAATGCGGGCAATGTCGTTCATCGCATGAACAACAGTTTTTGCTTTCTGAAAGAGTTCTCCTGCCGCTGTTGATACTGCATTGATTTGTTCAGCGGATTGGTTAACGGATCTACGGATACGGGAAAATGCCCGCCCTGATAAGTCTACCGCCGAGATTCCTTCGCCTACTCTTTCTTGAGCCGTGCTCATCGTATTTAGCGCGGTCAGAACCGTGTGCTGAATCCCTTGAATTAAATCATTAATCTGTTGTGCAGATTTACCGGAAAGCTCAGCCAGTTTACGTACTTCTGTGGCAACAACATTAAATCCCCGGCCATGTTCACCCGCACGAGCGGCTTCAATGGAAGCATTCAGGGCTAGTAAATTCGTCTGGCGGGCAATATCAGAAATGGTATTGACAATACTGCCAATATCACTGGAATGACTGCTCAGATTATGAATAACCACACTAAGCTGTTCCATAGTTGTATGGATACTATCCATTGTTGTGGTGCTTAAGCTTATGGCTTCACTGCCTTCATCTGATAGTTGTATCGTATCCGCAGCTTGATCTGTCATTTTTTGCATAGAAGATGAAATTCCGTTTAAATCTGCTGACATGATATCGATGTGCTCTTTACTTTCTCTAATCGTGCCTAGCTGCCGTTCACTGCCTGTCGAGACTTCCTGAATAGCTAACGTTACATGCTCTATTGAGGAGATGGTTTGTTCTGTGCTTGCAGCGAGCTGCTGTGAAGAGGAGGAAAGATTTTCTGTCATTTCATGAACCTTAACAATCATAGATCGCAGGTTATTTACCATTTGTTGAAAGTTGCGGGAAAGCTCTCCGATTTCATCGGATCTGTTCGTAGCCACCTGAAGGGTGAGGTCTCCTTCACTTATTTGCTGTGCGGAGCGCTGTAACCTTTTCAAGGGCTTCAACAGTGAATTAATCAGGAGGAAAGCGATCGACCCGATAAGGAGGATGGAACTTACGATCACGATTAAGGTTGTATTACGGATTGGTTTTACAGCATCGGTAATCTCAGAATTTAGAAGGGTGCCGGAAATTTTCCAACCGGTTAATGGATTGGTAACAAATATCATCTGTTTAGATTGACCATTGTACTGGTACTCGAACTGGTCTTCTGCTGACGCAAATATCCGATCAACATAGTCAGCCTTTACCTCTACACCGAGTGGTTCGGTTGGGTGCGTAGCGTACCGCCGCGATTTATCCAAGATCATAATATAACCTTTAGTGCCTACCCGAATAGAGGTCATTTCCTGCAGCTTGCTAAGATCTAGAGATAGGCCTAAAACGCCTTGTCCTTTGCCTAGTGTTCTAGATATAAAGACTACTGGACGCTTAGTTGAATCGATCTCAACGGATGAAATCACAGTCTGACTCGGGTGGTCTATCGCCTGTTTATACCAAGGGCGAACACGTGGATCAAAGCCCGCAGGAAGCTTATTATCTTTTGCTTGTATCATCTTGCCTTCATCTGTTCCGACAAAAATATTTTGGGCTTCTGCATGTGTTCTTAGGTAGATTTGGAGCTGCTCCAGCATTCCAGATGATTCAGGGTCAATCGATTGGGTTTTATTAAATATTTGAGAGTATTCATCGATGTCTGTAACTTTGGCGCCAATGAGCTGTGTAACGATCTTATCTGCCGTTTGGATACTCATGCTGGCATCGTCAAGCAAAGTGCTCTTTAGACTGTTGTGTGAGGAGTTGTAGGAAAAAAAACCTACAGTAATCGTTGGGATAAGCATTGTCAATAACAAGGTTCCCATTAACTTCTTTCGTAATGTAAATCGGATAAATTTCATGACGGTAATCAGACCTCTGCTTCCTATACTAATTTTCTTTTAACAACGTATTATCGGCTGAAAGAGGCTGAATGTTTATTTTTGTTTCACTCTTTTTGAAAATAAAAAGCCACCGCCTCTTTAGAAGAGGGGTGGCCTTAGGTAATAAATAGAGTGCTATGACAGATTAGTATTTTATTCCCAGACGCATCCTGTAGCTAATCAGAATCTCTAAGGTTCTCCCGTTGAAATACTTTTCTACAGCTGCCTGAAATTCAGTGATATCCTGTTCTAGATCAGATATGCCCAGCTTCATCACGGTCTGTATGCCGCCTTGACTAAGAGTGAGGCCAATATATCGCTCCGCATTACAGGGCTCCGTATTGTGAAATACGATTTCTCTAGAAAAAGAGAAGCCTTTATGGGCTTGGATTCGGGATAGATGCTCATCTTTACTCCATTTATGCGCTCTATCTTCTGAGGGTAGCAGACGGGTTAGGATGTCATCAGCTTTGGCGATCAAATGTGTATAACGCGTCTCGATACTCGGCAGGAGCATCAGCGGCCAATCACAATCATATGCTGCAAAAACACCGCCTTTTCTCAATACACGTACAACTTCCGATAAGGTACTCGCCGGCTCCATCCAATGAAAGGACTGCGAGCAAGTGACGATGTCTACGCTTTCAGAGGCTAGGTTGAGGTTGTTTGCATAGCCTTGAGCAAAGGATATGTTGCTGGTGACACCATCTTTGTTTCGTAGGTTTAGCTTCTCTATTGCTTTACTGAGCATATCCGTGTTAGGTTCTATGCCAATTACCGCTTTCGCAGATTCCTCCCACAAAAACGTCGATAAACCGGTGCCGCAACCTATATCTACAACAAGTGAAGGGAAAGCTCCTAAATAATTTTTAAGCAGTGTGGTTACCATTATGGGTGCCGCCGGTCTATATCGGTCGTAGTCCTCCTGAAATCCCAAGAAACGGTCAATGTTGGCTTTGCTGTTGCCTTCCGGAATCATTCTATCCCTCCATGCTTGAAAACTGATCATGTGTATATTGGAGCATTATTGGAAAACTACCGGAGCAATGCAGGATCAACAGCAGGGACAAGTCCTTCGGCGGCGGCACGTTCCAGCAGTGCAGAGATAGCGGCGTATCCGCTGTCGCCCAAATTCATAGAGAATTCATTAACATATAAATCAATATGTGATTTGGCTACTTCTGGAGCTAACTCTTGGGCATGACTTAGAACATAGTCACGGGAAGCAGTAGGGTGATCCCAAGCGTATTGGAGTGAGCTGCGAATCCACCCTATGATGGCATCTGTATCGAGATCACGGCGGGCAATTATCGCACCAAGCGGAATAGGCAGCCCGGTATCTTCTTCCCACCAGCTGCCTAGATCGGTTAGCATGTGCAGGCCGTAAGAGGCATAGGTAAATCTGGCTTCATGAATGACTAGCCCAGCATCTATAAGTCCATCTCGTACAGCAGGCATGATCTCGTCGAATGGCATGACGACAATTTCACCAATTCCGCCGGGCACGTGTTGTGCTGCCCATAGTCGGAACAGCAGATAAGCAGTAGAACGCTCACTTGGTACGGCGATTCTTCGTCCAGCCAGCCCTGCAGGACGCTTTACGGCTAGAGGTCCTCCTCCAGTTAAAAGAAGAGGGCCGCAGCCTCGGCCGAGTGCACCGCCACATGGAAGCAGCTTATATTGATCTAATACCCATGGGAGGGCAGCATAGGAGATTTTGAGTACTTCAGGGCCCTTGCCCTCCGCGGCTAGCCCGTTGGTAATATCGATATCAGCATAGGTTACATTCAGCTTAGGGGCATCAGGTACTAAGCCGTGCGCCAAAGCATGAAAAACAAAGGTGTCATTAGGGCATGGAGAGAATGCAATGTTAAGCTCTTGAATTGTTGCTGTCATTAGAGCACCTCCAATAGTATAGTTGCGGCTGCCGTGAGTGCATCCAAGGCATCGCCGATCTTCCAAGCTCCCCGGTCGCGTGGACCGACCGGGTTCGAGATGGCGCGGATCTCCAGCGCCATCAGCCCGAGCGCCCGGGCGGCCACGGCAACCCCGTGGCCTTCCATGGCTTCGGCGGCCGCGCCCGGAACCCGCGCGGCCAGAGCGGCGGCCGTCTCTGCCGTGCCGGTCGCCGTCGAGACGGTAAGCACGGGTCCCGTGCTTACCGCAAGCCCGGCCGCTCCCAGCGCGGCCGCAACCGCCTGGACCGTGCCGGGGTCCGCCGGCACGGTCACGCTGCCGAAGCCGAGCTCGGCAGCGCTGCGGAAGCCCTCCGGCGTCTCCGCCCCGAGGTCGGCGGCCATCATCTCGCTGGCTACGACCAGCGAGCCTAAAGGCGCCCGCCCCGGGAACCCGCCGCCGATCCCGGCGCTGATTACGCAGCCGTAAGACCCGGCTGCAAGAGCCGCCGCGGTTCCCGCCGCCGCAGCTGCGGTGCCTGCGCCCGCAGCTATAACGTGGAACCTGTCGCTGCCCTTCAGGCCGCGAAGGACCGCGTCCCGCTCAGCCGCCACTGCCGTTACGATCAGCACTCGACTTGGCTCAACCGCCCCTCCGGAATCGCTCGTCACTCGCATTGGCTCGGCCGCCCCTCCGGAATCACTCGTCACTCGACTTGGCTCATCCGCCAATCCGGAATCGCTCAGCACTCGCCTTGGCTCACCCGCCAATCCGGAATCGCTCAGCACTCGCCTTGGCTCAACCGCCAATTCGGAATCGCTCGTCACTCGCCTTGGCTCGGCCGCCCCTCCGGAATCGCTCGTCACTCGCATTGGCTCATCCGCCAATCCGGAATCGCTCAGCACTCGCCTTGGCTCAGCCGCCACTGCCGTTACGCTCAGCACTCGCTTTGGCTCGGCCGCCAATCCGGATTCTGTTATCACTCGCCGCTGCTCAGCGGCCTCGCCTATGGATGGATTATAGCGTGTAGTCAATCTGCGGCCTCCTTTGAAAATGTATACTTTTTACGATATCCTCTATTATTCGAGAAGGGTAGCCGTCAGTGATAGGCACGTAGATCTCTCTTCATTTATGTTTGTAGTAGTGCGTATACGGACAGAGAAGACCTTATATGACCAAAACCGGACGATTAGAAATTTATACGGACACCAGGGACGCTATTGCACCCTTTTCTCCCCCAAAGAGGCTGTTATTAAATGAATAGTGTCTCCTGAGTCCGCATGGAATTCGTATGACCCTTTTTGACTTAAATAGAGGCTGTACAGTCCGCATAGAGGTGTGCAGTGACAATAGTTAGCAATCTTCATCGCTACCCTATGGTGCAGGGTATTTCGTCAACCAATAGTTTTGGTTTTGAATCCTAAAAAAGGGGTATCCTGAGCGTGTTCGCAAGGAAAAGGATACGCCGATTTGGAGGCTAGGTCAAACTTAGGCAATTTTTATTACGTAAAGCTGTTGACAAAACCTTTTATACAGGATATATTTATCTTAAGTTAAAGATATTCATCTTAAAGATAAATCGACAGCAGGTATTTAATACTTGAACTTATAAGATAAGGAGGTGGAATAATGAGTGATTTCGAAGCTGTGGAGCGTGAGAAGAATAGCAGCAGCGTCCCGTGTGACAAGGATCAAGCATCCTCGCTGAAACTATTCGTAGTATTATCGAAAGCTTACAGAAGCCTAATGGATCAGGCAGTAAAGGATATGAAGAGCTACGGGCTGTCCTCCGCAGAATTTATGGTGCTGGAAGTGTTGTATCACCGGACTCGTATTCCGCTGCAACAGATTGGTGAGAAGATTTTGGTCACTAGCGGCAGCATTACGTACAACATTGATAAGCTGGAGAATAAGGGGTTCATGAAACGTGTGCCTAGCAGTGAAGACCGACGTGTTACTTATGCGGAAATCACGGAAGCAGGCCGGGAGCTTTTTGATGAAATATTTCCCCGTCACGTGTCTTCCATCCATGGTCTTATGGGCGGATTGAACACTGAAGAGAAGGATCAGGCCATAGATTTTTTGAAAAAACTGGGTAAAGGCGTATAGAGTAGAAGTTCCCAAAACTCGCGCCTTCATTTAGGCTAAGAAGTTACAAATTTTTTTATCAAATATCTTAAGGTTAAGATAATTAAATCAAAGAGAATGGAGAGGGTTAAAAATGGTTAGTGTAGGATTGTTATTGATAAGATTGGTTATCGGGGTTGCTTTTATAGGACATGGTGCACAAAAGTTGTTCGGATGGTTCGGAGGGTATGGTCCCAAAGGGACCGGCGGATGGATGGAGTCTATTGGCATTAAACCGGGTGTTACTATGGCAATACTCGCAGGGTTGATGGAGCTGGTTGGAGGTCTGCTGTTCACGTTTGGTTTATTGACTCCTGTTGCAGGGGTATTGATTATTGCTACTATGCTCGGTGCTATTGTTAAGGTTCATGCTCCTAACGGGTTCTGGTCTACTGCAAATGGTATTGAGTTCCCGCTGACTCTTTTGGTAGTCGCTGCTGGTATCGCTCTTATAGGTCCAGGTTCGATTTCACTTGACGCGTTGTTCTTTAATTGAGAAAGGGGTTAATACAAATGACACTTCAAAATGCAGGAATACATCATATTACAGCCTTCGTGGGCGATGCTCAGCGGAATGCAGATTTTTACGCCGGAATTCTGGGGCTTCGTTTGGTTAAGAAAACCATTAACTTTGACGCACCTGAGGTTTACCATCTCTATTTCGGGAATGAAAGCGGCGCTCCGGGTACGATCATTACATTCTTTCCATGGTCAACAGGGCGAAAAGGAAGAATCGGCGGTGGTCAGGTCGGTGTAACGACATACGCCATCCCAGCGGGTTCCCTCGGATTTTGGGAGCAGCGGCTTGCCTCCTATCAAATTCCAGTTACCAAAGTAAGCCGTATCTCGGAAAATTACCTTTCCTTCGCAGATTATGACGGTTTGCGGATTGAGCTTGTGGAACGGGAGGAAGGTTCATTCAGTAAATGGTCCTTTGGTGGAATTCCTGTAGATTATGCGATTAAAGGCTTTGGGGGCGCAGTCCTCTACAGTACGAATCCGCAGAAAACAGCGGACACCCTTGAACGCACGTTAGGAATGGAACGTATCGCTGAAGGAGATGGGTATATTCGTTATCAAACAACCGCCGATTTGGGTAATATTATTGACCTGAAGGCGGAACCTGTACCGCAGGGAGCAGGAGGCACAGGAACGGTTCACCACATTGCTTGGCGGGCAAAAGATGACTCCGAGCATCTCGAATGGGGCCGTCTTGTCCAAAGTCACGGCTACCAGCCAACTCCGGTTCAGGACCGCCAATATTTCAATGCAATCTACTTCCGTGAGGAAGGTGGAATTTTGTTCGAGATCGCTACCGATCCTCCGGGATTTACCCGTGATGAGGCGCCAAATGCATTGGGAGAAAAGCTGATGCTTCCTACATGGTTTGAGCCGCACCGTGAAGCTATTGAAGAGAACCTGAGTCCTTTTCAAATTCGTGAAATCGAGGTGAAGTAAGGATGAATCATATTTTCCGCAAGGGAACAGACCCAAACAAACCAACGCTTGTGTTATTCCATGGTACAGGTGGTAATGAGCACGATCTGCTGCCCCTAGCGGATCTGCTCTCTCCCGGTTCATCTGTCTTGGGTGTTCGGGGCAATGTATTGGAGAATGGAATGCCTCGGTTCTTCCGTCGTATATCTGAAGGTGTGTTCGATGAGGCTGATCTGGTCTTTCGCACCCATGAGACCCAAGAGTTCTTGAATCAAGCTGCTGCCCAATATGGATTCGATGCAGAGAATTTGGTGGCAGTCGGTTACTCCAACGGGGCTAATATTGCCGGTAGTCTACTGTTTCACTATAAAGACATCTTTCGTTCTGCAGTGCTTCTCCATCCCATGGTTCCGCTTCGCGGGCTTGCACTTCCAGCACTAGACCGGCTTTCTGTCTTCATTGGAGCAGGAACCAATGACCCCATTTGTCCTCCGAGCGAGACTCGGGAGCTGGAGGAACTGCTGACAGGAGCAGGCGCAGCGGTTACGATGCACTGGGGGAATCAAGGACACCGGTTAAGTGCAGCGGAAGCTGAAGCGGCGAGGGATTGGCTATCCAGAAGATGAGAATAGGTTTGAAACCCTCGGGATTGCCGAGGGTTTTTTTGTACGTAATTAATTGAATATAGAAACGATTCGAGCGGTAATGGATTTCCACAAATGAGGATATTCTTGATTGATCAGGCTCTGTACTTGTTCCGCTTTTATGCTGCTAAAATCATCATTTTGAATAGCCAAGGTGTAAGCACCATGCACAGATTCCCCGATCGCAATATGGCCGCTTGCATATCCTCCAATGGCAATATGTGAAGCGATGGCACATCCCCCCAGAGAGAACATTCCAACAGACACTCCACCCACAGCAACGATCCCAACAGCTAATCCACCGACGGCAAGGGTACCCACTGCCAGCCCTCCTACAGATAGAAGCAATCCAATACCCAGTCCGCCCATACTGAGGAGACCTAAAGCAAGTGCTCCTAAACTTAGTCCTCCTACTGCAATGATTCCCATGGATAGAGCCCCGATCGCAATATTGCCGATTGCAAGAATTCCCTTGGCTATATATACTCCACGTCCAATGTTGATATGGACCAGTGGAAGCCCGAACCAAGTTTTTTTGCTTTTGTATTCATAGTGATACATAAATCTCCGATCGACAGGGGGACTTATATGTGTAATCTCCGATGGAGGGGGGCTGTCGGGGGTATCTTTAACCAAACTATCCACCGTGACGTTAAAAAGCTTACTTAATGCAAGCATTTTATCCATTTCAGGATACGATTGACCCGATTCCCACTTTGAAACGGCTTGCCTTGAAACACCAATGACCTCTGCCAGATTTTCTTGCGACATGCCTCCTTGCTTCCTTAATTTTTGCATTTTTTCCGCAAATTCCATATTGATCACCTCATGCTTATCATATCGCGGGACGCTGTTTATGACTATCAAGTGGAGCTGACATATTGTCAACTACCGGTTGCATCTCCCGTTGCATCAGCGATTATTGAGTTTTTTGTTGAAAATTTCCATTGCGATCAGGTAGTATGAAGAATACAAAAACGGCCGCTGGGTTGCTGTAGAAGGGTTGCTAGTATAAATGAAACTGAATGATAGTAATAACGCTGTTGCTGCAATTGTATCCTCACGGAAAAAGAGGCTGCAGCTAGCGGTGATTCTCGGAGCCATAGCGACCATAGGTCCCTTGTCTATTGATATGTATCTCCCGGCACTTCCTGCGTTAAGTAGCTATTTCGGCACAACAGCTGCATTGGTGCAGCTCAGCCTAACCTTCTTTTTACTGGGACTGGCGCTCGGTCAGTTGGTGGCGGGCCCTCTCAGTGATGTATATGGGCGTCGGCTTCCACTGTTAATAGGGATGATGATTTATGCCATTTCTTCATTGCTTTGTGCGTTTGTCCCCTCGATCGGGCTTCTTATCGCCCTGCGATTCATTCAGGGATTGGCGGGATCGGTTGGGGTAGTTATTTCACGAGCTGCGGTTCGGGATCTATATACCGGTTCTGAGCTGACCAAGTTTTTCTCCCTTCTAATGATTGTTAATGGGCTGGGTCCCATTGTCGCGCCAGTCCTCGGCGGGCAACTTCTGCGGGTAACCACGTGGCAGGGTGTGTTTATTGTGTTAAGTGTGGCCGGACTGCTCTTTTTTGTTACTATTTTACTGAGATTACCCGAGACTTTGCCAAAAGAACGCCGCTCTAGGAGCGGGTTAAAGGGGACCCTTCGTACATTCCGATCGTTGCTGGGAAATGCGAAATTCATGGGATACGCTATATCGCAAGGATTTGTTACTGCTGCGATGTTCGCCTATATCTCAGGATCTTCTTTCGTGCTGCAAAATATTTTTGAAGTCTCCCCGCAAATGTACAGCTTAATTTTCGCGATGAACGGACTCGGCATTATTATATCCGGACAAATAGCAGGCAGATTGTCGGGTAAGGTGGGAGAACGCAGGCTTTTGTTCAGCGGTATTCTCCTTAGTACGCTGGGGGGATTGCTACTGCTGATTACTGTATTGGCCGGAGGTGGGCTTGTACCTATTTTAATCTGCCTCTTCGCTGTAGTATCGAGTGTGGGAATGGTAGCTGCTACCACTTTCTCACTGGCGATGCAGGATCAGGGGGAAACTGCAGGAAGTGCATCGGCGTTGCTAGGATTAATACCGTTGTTGTTGGGGAGCGGAGTAGCCCCGCTAGTTGGGCTTGGAGGTGGAGAGACGGCCATTCCTATGGCTGTTGTCATTGCCTCTGCCAGCTCCTGTGCATTTATAACCTATATTCTACTTATAAGAGGGGGGGAATCCTGAAATGGGACGCAAGGATCTGGTGACTTTAATATCGCTGGCCCTCATTTGGGGTGCATCCTTCTTATTTATGAGAATCGCTTCACCGGCCTTCGGGCCTGTTTTTACAACGGAGCTGCGAGTTAGTCTAGCTGCTGTTACCCTTTTGGCTTATGCTGCTATACGTCGACGGAAATTAGGGATCCTTCGCCATTGGAAGGCCTTTCTTGTTCTTGGTGCGGTTAATGCGGCACTCCCTTTTACATTGATCTGCATGGCTGAGCTGCATTTGAGTGCTTCTCTTGCGGCCATTCTTAATGCAACTACACCGATGTTTACCGCATTGGCTGCTTGGGGAATGGGGCAAGGGAGGCCGGGGTGGTCCAAGAGTATAGGTCTGATCATCGGGTTAGGTGGAGTTGCTGTTCTGGTCGGTTGGAGCCCGATTCCGATGGAGGGCGTAATTCTCTACTCCGTATTCCTTTCGTTAGGGGCCGCATTATCATACGGCTTCGGAGGATTATATGCTTCCCATGCGGGTAAAGGAGTAGAACCGCTGACGCTCGCCATTGGGCAGCAGCTTGGAGCCAGCATAGTATTGTTGCCGCTGGCAATCATTTATGCTCCGCATCACTTGCCGCCAGCATCTGCTGTTTACTCTGTAATAGGCCTATCTTTGCTCTGTACTTCTGTGGCCTATTTGATGTATTTCCGTCTGATTCGCAATATAGGCGCTGTGAAGACCGTAACAGTTACGTTTCTCGTACCGATCTTCGGCATTCTATGGGGTGTGCTTTTTCTGAAGGAATCTCTATATTGGAATACCGTTGTTGGACTGGCAATTATTCTGCTCAGTGTAACTCTGGTCAATCGGAAATCACGAGAAAAGAAGCCGAAGCCGCTATCTGCTCCTTCCTGACCTCACCATCCTGACCTCTCCTTCCTCATCTTCAGCAAACTTTCAGCGGGGCTTAACGTAGCAGGCCTAAGAAAGGAATATAGTGGAGTTATGAGGGGAGGGGAAAAGCTTGAATATTTCATCCGTTTCAGGATCAGGCTCCGTGTCTTATACGTCAACTGCGTCTAGCGACACCAGTTCACTAGAGAAGCAAAAGACGAAGTTGGAAGCTGACCTGCAGAAGCTTGAGTCGAGTAAAGATGATGATAAGACAAAGGAAGCAAGGAAAAAGCAAATTGAACAGCAAATCAAGTCTATCGAGGCCCAAATTGCTCGGAAGAGTAACAATGAGTCGAACGTAGTAAGCGGTAGTGCGGCAGCTCCAGCAAATCAGCCGACTAAAAGTAATGTTCTTACACCAGCCAGTACTAAGGAAATCGCTGCTGCAACGACGAATAGCGAAGGAAGATTCGATATTAGAATTTGACGCTGGGTACATAGGTAGCACACTTGCATGGAAGCGCTTTTTTGGTTACTCTGTAGAGAGTTTACGAGACAGAATAATCAGGAGGCGTAAGGCATGAATTACCGACAGTTGGGTAATACGGAACTTTCAATCAGCGAGGTTAGCTTCGGTACATGGGGAATCGGCGGCGATTGGGGAGGCTCAAGCGACACTGATGCTTTAAAGGGTCTGGAGAAGGCGATAGATAGCGGGGTAAACTTTTTCGATACAGCCGATGTATATGGTTCTGGGCATGCAGAGCGGCTGCTGGCTAAAGCTACTAAGGGTAAAGAGGACACTGTCCACATTGCCACTAAGTTTTGCCGTGCGGGTGATATCCACGACTTGCGGACCTATTCGGAAGATGCAGTTAGACAATACTGCGAGCAGAGCCTGAAGCGGCTGGAGCGTGAAGCCATTGATTTATACCAGATTCACTGCGCTCCGATAAACATACTGAAGGACGGACGCGTATTTGAGACATTAGATAAGCTGAAGACTGAGGGGAAAATTCGTCATTACGGAGTAAGTGTAGAAACCGTAGAAGAAGGATTGTTCTGCTTAAGTGTGCCGGGAGTTAAAGCGTTGCAGGTTATATTCAACTTGTTCCGCCAAAAACCGGCGGAGGCTCTTTTGCCCCAAGCTAAAGCGGGAGAGGTCGGGATTTTGGTTAGACTTCCTTTGGCCAGTGGCCTACTAACTGGTAAGTTCTCGAAAGATACATCTTTTGCGGCCAATGACCACCGCAGCTTCAATGCAAACGGAGAGCAGTTCAATGTAGGGGAGACCTTTGCGGGCCTGCCTTTTGAGAAAGGTGTAGAGCTTGCGGAGGAGCTCAAGTGGATCGCAGATGGGCGGGGAGATATGGCCCGGGCGTCCATGCGCTGGCTTCTTGATTTCCCACAGGTGTCGTGCATTATTCCCGGCTTCAAAAATGCAGCTCAGGTGGATAACAATCTTGGTGCTATCGATGTTCCTGTCTTTAGTGAAGCTGAAAGGGCTGCTATAGCACAGTTTTATAGTCAACGGGTTGCAGCACATATCAGAGGACCGTACTAATTTCATCACAAATTCACAAAATAGCCGTCAGGGTTGCAGGGTACTGCGCCTTGGCGGCTGTCTTATTATATGAGGATATTATTACAAGCCATCCATTCGGTGTATTGTTATAATAGACCAGTGATAAAATCAGCACATGGAGCCTCCGGTAGTGTGCAGTTAATAAAGGCAGGCGGAATTATGCACTCCATAAAACACAACTTGGAACGCTTCAAAATTGTCAGGTTGGCCTTATACATTTATCGGATTCGGGCGATACGGGCGCTCTTTCCAGTTGCAATAATAGCTCTTGTCTATTGGGAAGGCCAACAGGAGCTTAAGGGAATTGATTTGAGGCGGACTCTCCATGAATTAAGACATGTTTCCTCATCTGCTATTGTGCAAATGCTTGTCACTTCGTTCTTTGCTGTTGCAGTCATGAGTGCCTACGACTATTTGATTCGTGTTCATTTCCAGTTGAGGGTCGGGCTGTGGAGCATCTTTCGTTATGCATGGATAGCTAACACGTTTAATAATATACTCGGCTTCGCCGGACTTGCCGGTGTTGGCTTGAGATCGCTTCTTTACAAAAAAAGCGGAGTGCCCATCTCCGTGCTGACACCAGCCATTATTTTTTTATCGCCGCTTATGATTACAGGTTTGTCTTTGCTGTCTTGGGCTATTATATTTGGGATTCTCCCAGCTGGGGGACTGCTGCAGAAGCATCATTGGCTTCAGTTTGCGATATGGGGGATGGCTCTGTATTTGCCGATTTTTGTATTTGTGCAGCGTTCCTCCCTCTTTGCGAAGTGGATTAACAGAGGGCAGGGGAGAACACCTTGGCTTACGGTGAGCGCATCGGTGGGTTCTTCTTTTCTGGAATGGTTCTTCGCAGGACTAGCGTTCTGGACAATCGGCAATCACATCCTCGGCGGTATTCATTTTGTAACGATTTTTAGTATTTATGCAGTAGCTGCAATTGCAGGGATATTAAGCATGGCTCCCGGCGGCATCGGAGCTTTCGATTTGATTGCGCTGCTGGGCCTCACTCAATTGGGCTATGAGAGTGATGAGGCGATGGCTGTGCTTGTTATTTTCAGGCTTTTCTATTACGTCATTCCTTGGCTGATCGGGCTGGTATTGGCAGCATTAGAAATCGGTATCCAGGGAAAAAAGATATTGGAGCGTACTGAACCGGGGTTCGAGCCTCCCCTTAACATGTGGCAGAAAGTCTGGCGGTGGCCGGGACAACTTCCATTCCTTAGCGACTTAGGTGTATGGGCGCTTGGTAAGCTTGTATTGGCAAGCGGTCTAATCCTGCTGCTGTCTGCGGCAACACCAGAGCTGATCTATCGTCTTAAAATAACAGAGCAATTATTGACGGTTCCAATTATGAAAATCTCCCATCATCTATCTGTGGTGATCGGGTTTATGCTTATTTTACTTTCACGCGGGATTGCGGTGCGTATTCAGAGAGCTTATATGTGGACGAGTCTCTTTTTATTCTTGGGTGCTGTGTTTGCTATTACAAAGGGCTTTGATTATGAAGAAGCAATATTTCTCCTCGTCGTTGGTCTTATCCTTTGGATATCTAGAGGCCGTTTCTATCGTGTTAGTGTGCCCTTCACCAGGCAAAGCACAGTGGGGTGGGTAATTCTAACCTCAAGCATAGCGTTTGGCTATTTTATTTTGGGCAGCTATGCCCATCGCGGATTTATGAAACACCTGCCTCCCGGTGTGCAGCCAGAGTGGCTGCAGCAGCATAGTCGGGTTGCTTTTACTGCAGTTGGAGGGTTGTTATTTTCCTGGTTGCTGCTAACCCTAATGATATCCTTGCGGCCCGAACGCCGGATGGACTCCCTGCCCAGCAGCACCGATCTTACCAGATTGGAGCATTTTCTCACTAAGACATCAGGCAACACGTTGACACATATGCTGTTCTTAGGAGATAAAAGCTTATATTGGAGTATGAACGGCCAAGTTTTATTCCCCTTTGCCCGGGTCAGGGACAAGCTCGTTGTACTCGGTGACCCGCTTGGACCCAAGAGCCTGATGAAGGAGGGTATTAGTGAATTTCGACAGGAAGCTGACAAGTATGGATTGACTGTCGTGTTCTACCAGACGACGCCTGATTTTTACCCGATATATGAAGAACAGGGGTATCTTTATTTCAAGCTGGGTGAAGAGGGATTTATCCCGTTAGACAGCTTTACGCTAAACGGTACAAAAAATGTCGAGCTGCGCAGTATCAGCAGGCGGTTTGAGCAGGAGGGGTATACCTTTGAAATAGCAGAGGCTCCCCATTCGGAGTTGCTGCTGCGTGAGCTGCGCTTGATCTCGAAAGAGTGGCTGGCTGGGCGAACTGAAAAGGGCTTCTCCATGGGCTGGTTCAAGGAATCCTATCTGCAGACGGTTCCGATTGGGTTGCTACGAAGCCCGGACACCAGAATCGTAGCCTATGCTTCCATGGTCCCAGGTTATGATGACCAAAGGACAATTTCCATAGACCTTATGCGCCACCGGCAGCATCTGCTGGGCGGAACCATGGATTATTTGTATGTCTGCCTATTGAATTGGTCCAAAGACCAGGGCTACGAACGTTTTAATCTGGGGAATACCCCTTTGTCCAGTGTAAGCCAGAACGTGGAGACGGCTCGGGAGGAGAAGTTGGCCCACCTTGTATTTAAGAGGGGGAGTCATGGGCACGGATATCAAGGTCTGCGCCAGTATAAGGAGAAGTTCAGTCCAGAGTGGGAATCGCGTTATATAGCTTACCCTGCGACGCTTTCTCTTCCGATTCTGATGCTGGATTTGGTTCGATTGGCTTCCCGCCATCCGTCAGATGGAGAATAATAAGTACAAATAGATAGATTGAACTAAAAAATAGCATCGGGTGATAGGATCGAAGGGGGATTTTGGAACTGGAAGAGCGAGAGCGACCGCCTTTGTCTCCGGATTTCATCCGCAGACAGCGGTAAAAATCAAGAAATTTGGAGACAACAGCGGCTGGAAGTCCAAACATTCACCGTAGATACTATTACTCCCAATGACTAAATCTTAAGTACAATCTATAGATATTGAGGAAGAGGAAGTGTATTGAAATGGCAAGCTCGGTCATTGAGATTATTGAGAAACGCAAATCGGTAAGGGCTTATGAATCAACGCCTATTGACTCCAAAATTTATAATGAGGTTATGGAGTATTTGGGGCAGGAGAAGCATTTGATAGGGCCGTTCGGCGGGAAAGTGAATATCGAATGGATTTGGGCAAAAGATGACAACGGCGGGAAAGGAATCAAACTTGGAGCGTATGGCCTGATACAGAATCCGCAGGCTTATTTGGTTGGACGGATTAAAAATGAGAAAAAAGCATTGGTGGAATTCGGTTATGTCTTTCATAAGCTCATCCTGTATATCAGCGGGCTGAATCTGGGAACCTGCTGGGTGGGAGGCACGTTTAACCGGAATTCATTCGCGAGTGAGGTTCATTTGGAGCAGGATGAGATCATTCCCTGCATTACCCCCGTCGGCTATGCACGGGAGAAGCAGCGGTTGCTTGACACTACTTTACGTTATGTAGTCAAAGCTGATAATAAGAAGCCGTGGGAAGAGCTTTACTATGATTCGGGCTTTGAGAAAATTTTGACCCGGGAAGAGGCTGGGGTCCTGAAATCGCCACTCGAAATGGTTAGGCTTGGGCCATCTGCTTCTAACAAGCAGCCGTGGCGGTTAGTGCTGTCCGAGGATCGGAAAGCAGTGCATTTTTATTTGGTACATACGCCTAATTACAGCGGAAACAAGCTGGGGTTTGAGATGCAGCGAATCGACATTGGTATTGCCGCCTGTAACTTTGATCTAGTCTCCAAAGAGCAGGGGACCCAGGGTTCTTGGGTCATGAAGGACCCCCAGCTGAAGGTTAAAGATCAACATACCGAGTATATTGCCAGCTGGGTAAGGGACTAGTATTACATACTTTAAAACAAAGCCAATGCCTAAGAGATCAGCCACATTCCTGCTGCTATCAGCAGGATAAAGGCTAATGCCAACGTATCGCTGCGGTGCCAGACTAGGACATACCAGGGTGTCCTTTCCTTGGTCGGATCATAGCCGCGCGATTCAATGGCAGTTGCCAGTTCATCACCCATTGCGATGACGAGAATGAGCAGCGGAACGATCAGCATAGAAATTTGTCTAGGCGTCCACCGTTTCAACTGGTTTTTCCGTCGTCCGCGGGATCTCAGCGCCAGCTGCAGCTGGGCTATTTTCCGGAGAATCCAGGGCACGAACTGCAGGGTGATCGAAACGACCAGAGACCAGTTACGGGTGCGGATTCCCAGCCTCTTTAGAGGAGAAATGGCCCACTCTAACGCTTCACGCAGCGGTGCGCCAGTGGTCGTCTCTGTAAATAGAAAACCAAGTGCAATCATTAACATAAAGCGTAGAATGCTGAATCCCCCACGAATCATTCCAGAGTAGGATATATCAAGAGGGCCGAGCTGCCAATCTGCATCATGCAAAGATACAGACGATACCATCCACAGAAAGATAAACATGATTAGAAAAGGACGAAAGAACTGTACGATTCTTCTCCAAGAGATTCCGGCTGACCAGATCAGTACAGCTGTGAGTCCTGTTGTAAGCAACAGCGGAGTCGGAGTGTTCATTCCCAATATAATCAATGTCCATAAGACCATCCCCAGCCACTTCACCCGAGGGTCAAGACCTTGCCAACGGGTTTTTCGTGTGGAAACGAATCCGTCTAGAGGATTTGGAGCCGTAGGCGGCTTACTAACCTTTTGAGCTATATAAGCTGGTTGTTCCTTTTCACACTCTAGATTTACTGTAACCTTGGAGTCTTCTCTAGGAACCGAAGGTAGAGTGCTCAGTTCTTTAAGGAGGCTGTCAGGGCTATTTGGTACACAATCGAGCCGACCCATCAGCTTGAGCGTTCTGCCTATCCGGGCATAGGCGGGTGCTTCCAGACCTGCTGTAATTAGCTTGTCCGGTTCTTCGAGCAATGGAGCGGCAGGGCCTTGGTAATGAACAGAGCCCTGTGACATGACAACAACCCCATCCGCGATCGGGAAGAAGCTGTCCAAATCATGAGTGCCGATGACAATAGTTAGTCCGCTTTGACGCAGTTCCTGTACCGTTTCCAAAAGACCCCGGATGGCTGAGGGATCAAGACCTGCTGTAGGCTCATCCAGAATTAGCAGCTCAGGTGTGGTGGCGATAGCTCCTGCAATACAAAGTCTGCGCTTCTCGCCACCGCTCAGTAGAAAGGGGGAACGCTCGCTGAATCGTTCATGCGGAAGCCCGACCTTATCCAGTGCATGCCGGACGAGCTCCGTTCGAAGGTTTCTAGGCACTTCCCGCTGCTCCAATCCGTATTCAATATCTTTATGCGCACTGCTGGCGAACAGCTGGGTCTCAGGCTGCTGGAACACTATGGAGATTGCTGAGCCCTTGTCGTTGTTTGAATAGTTCATGCTGCCGGAATCAGGATTTTCCAGCCCGGATATTAAGCGCAGCAGGGTTGACTTTCCGCTGCCGGTTACTCCACAGATAAGGGTTAATTGACCTTCTGGGATATGTAGGCTGATCTCATGCAGTACTTGTTTTTTATCATAGGAGAACGAAATATTTTTTAATTCAATGTTCATAAGATTCCCTCAAGATCATTTTCTGTTAAAGGTAAACGCTCTATAGCCCACCCTTGGGCTTGCAGTAAATGGCCAATGCCTAGAACAGGCGGAAGATCCCAGCCCAATTTGTCGGGAAGAGTAGAGGTATAGAACAAAGTGCGAGGGTCCCCATCATATATTAGCTGTCCCTCCTCCATAACCGCAATTCGCGGGCTTTCGGACAGTTCCTCCATTCGCTGCGTAACCCATACTACCGTTGTACCCTGCTTCCATAGTTCACGGGCAAGGGAGAATATCTCTCGGCGTCCGATTGGGTCAAGCATGGAAGTAACCTCGTCGAATATGATCATCTCCGCATCCAGTGCCAGACAGCTCGCAACGGCAAGGCGCTGCCGTTCACCGCCGGATAGAGTGGCAACGTCATCTCCTGCTTTTTGAGCTAGACCAACTTTTTCTAGAAGAACCTCGATTCGGTCTTGCATCTCTGCCTGAGGAATTCCCCGATTCTCCAGCCCAAAGGCAATATCTTCAGCAGGCGTTGAGCCGATAGTTTGCGATTCTGGGTTCTGGAAGACTAGCTGAATGCGCTCCTTCACGGTCTTCCGATTTACAGGAGAACGCATATCAAGACCTGCAGCGGTTAGACTTCCCGCGGAGGGCATTAGCAGTCCGTTGAAGGTGCGTATTAATGATGATTTACCACAACCGTTAGAACCGGTGAGCGCAAGCCATTCACCTCGTTCAATATGTAAATGGATTCCTTGCAGAACAGGCAGTTTGAGCTGTCCGTCCTGGAATATTAAAGATAGATTATGTGCTTGGATCATTCTTTTGCCTGCTTCCTTTGGAGCTGTAATCCTCATTTGTTTTCGATTATAACAAATATTTAAAGATTGATGTATTGAAATAGGGATGATATAGTGATCCTCGAAAGAAACGGCTTCGCTTTTTTTATATTATAAAAATTTGGAGGTATTTCTCAATCATGAAAGAATGGTCTATTCGAGGTTTGGTTTTTAGCGCTTTATTTGCCGGAATTATGATATCTTTGAGCTTTATGAAAATTTCACTTCCCTTTTCTACCGTGCCGATAACGCTTCAGACTTTAGCGGTTATGCTGGCTGGATCCGTTTTAGGAGCCCGTTATGGAACGATTGCAGTACTTATTGTCATCGGGTTATGTGCAGCCGGATTTCCGGTAATGGGTGGTAAAGGCGGCGTGTCGGTACTGACTGGCTTTACTGCTGGATACATTTGGTCTTGGCCCTTTGCGGCTTTTCTAATTGGCTGGTTTGCGGAGCGTATGACTCAGACTAAATATACAGTCCTCAAACTGCTTGTAGTCAATTTTGTGTTCGGTTCATTACTCGTGTATCCTGGGGGAGTGAGTTGGCTGGCCTACACTTACCCTATAGATTCATTAACTGGTGCATTGGTTGCGGGCATGTGGCCTTTCTTGCCAGGTGACTTGACCAAGGCCGTCATCGTTTCAGGAGTAGTAGCTGCTGTCTGGAAGGTATACCCGATCGAACGGATTCTGAATGTAAAATCGAGCACCTGGCAGGCGGATGAGAAGCCGCTTACGGGCCGTTTGTAGACATATATAGTTTCAAAAAAAGTCCTAATGAACTCAAAAGCCTCCCAACTGCGACAAGCAGAAAGGAGGCTTTTTTAAAAATATCCTATATTTCTCCGAGAAACGGGTGCCGTCCCTTTAAGGATGGCATAGCCGTTTCTTCTTACGTTAAATCACTTCTTTTTCCGAAGGGGAAGGATGCTTAACATCAGTATCTTCTGATGGATCGAGGATGGCCCATACGGAGACACTGCCTCCATTCACCTTAAAGGTTGCCCAACCATCTTCGCCAATCGTTATGGACTCCTCCCGGTTATGGGTGAAATCGACCCAAGCTTCACCCGCACGGTGTTCCCCTACGAACATTCGCTTCTCACCTTCATCACCGTTGGAGATCACGACCGCACAGCCTGTGCCCTCGAACTCCTCGACTCCTCGACGAACCCAGCCAATGGTGTTCGGGTGGTCGAAATAATCCTCTTGCTCACCATATGCTTTTTGATAGCGGACATAGAGCAGGGGGTCTATGGCTGTTTTCTTGCTGTCCACCGGTGTGGGCCCGCCGATCCCATAATAGTCTCCGTAAAATACGACAGGGTAACCATCCCGGCGGAGCAGGATCAGCGCATAGGCGCTTTGCTTGAACCAGTCCCCTACCCATGACTCTAGCGCCTCGTGGGGCTGGGAGTCATGATTGTCTACGAAGGTTACGGCATGGGTGGGGTGGGTCTGGACAAGGGTGTCGTCAAAGATTTTGGTCAGATCAAAATCCCTGCCCGCCAAAGAAGCAGAATGGAGCTTGTAATGGAGTGACACATCGAATAGATCGATCTGATAATCGACGGTGTTCAGAAATTCTCGACATGCATTTAAGTCGGAATTCCAGAACTCACCTACAATATAGAAATCCTCGCCGCGCTTTTTGGTCATTTCAGCGGCGAACTCTTTGATGAAATCATGGTTAATATGCTTGATGGCATCCAGACGATAGCCGCTGCATTGGAGGGTGTCCACCAGCCATTTTCCCCATTCCAGCATCTCTTGATGAACATCTGGATGGCTGTAGTCAATATTGGCGAACATGAGGTAATCGTAGTTACCGAATTCGTTATCCACATTCAAGTTCCAGTTTTTATTCTCCCCCACAATACGAAAGACGCCGCTGCGGTTCTCTTTTGCATCAAAATCGGTGCCGTTGAAATGATTGAAATCCCACTTAAAGGCGGAGTACTCTACTCCACGACCCGGGAAAGTGAACTTTGTCCAGCCTTCGATCTCGAAGGGCTTGGAGATATCCTCCATTCGGTTATGCGGATCGACCTCAATGACCTGAAAGACTTCCGTTTCATCCGCGCCTGCCTTATGATTCATAACAAGATCAACATAGACGGCGATGCCATTTTTTTGGCACTCGGCAATGGCTTCCACCAGCTCCTGTTTGGTTCCATATTTAGTACGTATGGTTCCTTTTTGGTCAAACTCTCCCAGATCGTATAGATCATAAACGCCGTATCCGGTATCTTCTGCAGAGACTGCCTTTGTTACCGGAGGAATCCAGACTGCATCAATGCCCACTGCCTTGAGGTCGGGAGCCAGTTCACTAAGATGGTTCCAGTGGTTTCCGTCAGCGACAACATGCCACTCAAAAAACTGTAACATCGTATGGTTTCGTTTCATCTCTCTGATCCCCTTCAATCTACTTTATTGTAAAAATTATTTTTCTCTAGAATAAGTCCAATTGGAGTGGTGCCAAACCTTGGTCCTCAACACCCAGCATGGCTTGAAGCTCTTTGGCATTATCAGTAGCATCGCCGCCTGAATTATTGTTAAACACTACATACACAACTTTAGAGAATTTCTCCAGCTCTAGAAGGCGGTCCAGCCACTCTTCAAGCTCTTCAGTACTGTAACGATATAGGTAACGGAGCTTACGCCAATCGGGATGCTGGCTTTGATTCCAACCACTGATATTACGGCCATGCATACGGACCAAGGTCATCTCCGAAGAAGTCGCAACAGAGACTATGGGCACTGAGCCTGTACCCGCCTGAGGTTCATCAACAACAGTATGTATCCAGCCTTCCCGTTCCATAAGTTGAAGTGTCTTATCGTGAAATTCGGGGCTGTACCAGCTGCTATTTCGGAATTCAAGTGCGCAAGGAACATCCAGCATCAGTTCTTTGGTCTCCTGCAAAATTTCAATGTTATCCCGGGTGCAATCAAACCACGGTGGGAACTGGAATAAAGTCATTGCCATCTTCCCGCTGCTAATCACCGGCCCAATGGAATGATGAAAGGCTTGGAACATTTCTTCTTTGGTATCATAATAGTTTTTTTTGCCCCGCAGATGTCCTGTCATTCCCTGATAGGCCTTAACAATAAAGCTGAAGCCGTCCGGAGTCTGTTCGACCCATTTGGTATAATTTTTAACGGGCTGCACCGCATAAAAAGAGCTGTCGATTTCTACAATGGAGAAATGGCCGCTGTAGGTGGGCAGGCGAAGGGCTGGTTTTATTTTACCGTACAGCTCATCGTGGTCACCGAACCCTGTCAGACCGATCCTAATCATACCCCCGCCTCCTTTTTGCATGCGACTTTAGCCTTAGCTATTCCTTATTAAACGAAAAACACGGTTGGGAAAACAGGGAGTATGGATTTACATCTCGAATTCATACAACATGAATGAAAATCAGCTACATCACCCTCGGTTGAAGGAGAGCTAACTATGGAGCATAAGTTTCAGCAATTGAGCAAGCATGTAATCATTATGCATGCAGAGCATGACACGGATCGCCCTATTTTGGCAGCGATAACAGGTGATAGACGAACCCTTCTGATGGATGCCGGTAATTCACCGGCACACGCGGAGTTGTTCCGAGAGGAATTGTCCAGAAGGGGATATAAGCAACCTGAACTTCTGGCTCTAACCCATTGGCACTGGGATCATACCTTCGGGATGTCAGCTTGGAATATACCGGCAGTAGCCCATGAAGAGACCGCCAAATCTCTTGCCACCTTAGTGCATTTGGACTGGTCTGATGATACTTTGGACCAGCTTGTGAATGAAGGGACCCTTAGTCATAGAAGCGCAAATGATATTCGTAAGGAATACGGGGAGGATCGGACTCTCGCTCTGGTGGAACCTGATATTATCTTCAAAGAGAGAATCACCCTTGATCTCGGTGGAATCACTTGTGAGTTGGTTCATGTAGGTGGAGATCATGCGGAAGATTCATGCTTTTTATACGTTAACGAAGATCGAGTCTTATTTCTTGGAGATGCTCTGGGACCGTCTGTATACGGAGGGCCGCAGAAATATAGCAGTACCGGATTCTTGCGGCTGCTTGGATTGGCGTATAGCTATAAGGCCGATTGGTATGTGGAATCCCATGGAACACCTATGAATGAGGAGGAATTTCGCAAGGATTTATCCTCTTGGGAACGGTTGGCGCGGGTAGTTGATGTTTTTGGGCAAGACCGCGAACGGGTAGTGCTGGAAATGAAGGCCTATCTGAAGGTAGAGGAGCTGCCTGAGGATTTGCTTCAGGGGCTTGAGTATTTTATGGCTGGGACAAAATGAACCGCCTAGACTCAATTACGGTAAGGATGGAGTAATTCATGATTATCATCAAACAAGAGTTCAATGTGAATGGACTGAACTATACAATCAGATCTGCAATCGAAGCCGATGCCACAGCTCTGTCTGAATTAAGATTACATATCGACGGAGAAACAGAATATTTAGACAGGGAACAAGGTGAGGGCTTCATAGATGTCCCCGGCTTTGAACAGATGATCAGAGCAGATACGGAACAAACGAGGAACTTATTTTTAGTGGCAACCGTGGGGGAGCGGATCGTCGGTTTTTCAAGATGCGAAGGAAGTCATTTGAATAGATTGTCTCATAAAGTAGAATTTGGAGTTTGTGTATTACAGGATTTTTGGGGATACGGTATAGGGAAAAATCTTTTGCGAGAATCGATGGGTTGGGCGGACTCGAGTGGAATTAAGAAAATTACTTTAGCTGTGTTAGAGGCAAATGAAAAGGCCATTAAACTCTATAAAAATCTTGGTTTTGAGGTAGAGGGACTCTTAAAAAAAGACAAGATTCTCTCGGACGGGAATTACTATAACACCATTCTTATGGGAAGATTTATGGGTGGATCGCTATAAAATAGTGCAGCAGCTTGGGACTTACAGTCCTTCATGGAAATGAAGAGACACCCTACGCTGAGTTTAATACGGGGGATATCAACATTGCGTTGGAGCCTCCCCTCGTGAATGAACCTAGTGAAACCTTGCGTACGCAGCATTGAGACTTTAAATACCTTTTAGAACACCCCGTTTCCGAGCGGCTTAGCCGGGAAACGGGGTGTTCTCTATGCGGATTATGAACTTTGTACAATTAAAGTCCCATATTCCGCCGGAAGTAACTCTTGAATAAGCTCTATTGAATAAAAATAGGTGCATAAAGTACAACTATATGTGTGTAAATTCGCGGATTCCTGCATCCTGAGATAAATACACAGCATTTCGTCCATTTCTTTTAGAGGTATATAGCGCCTTATCTGCTGCTCCGAGCATTTCCTCAAGAGTTAACTCCGCATGAGCTGCCTCAACTACACCGAAGCTAGCCGTCACTTGAATGGTTTCGGAAACCGTGAATAATAGGCTGTCTTCGATATCCTTCCGGATGGTATTGGCCAGCTGTCCGGCCTGTTCCAGAGAAGTCTCCGGCAGACACAGTACGAACTCCTCTCCTCCGTAACGCCCGAACAAGTCACGCTCTCGGGTATGCCTGCTGCACACCTCAACCACATGCTGAAGAGCAATATCTCCATGTTCATGCCCATAGCGATCGTTGATACTCTTGAAATGGTCAATATCCAGCAATATGAGAGAAAGCGGAGTCTTGTTAAGGACGCACTCAGCAAGCCGTTCTTTACTCAACTCCATGAAGCGAGTGCGGTTATAAATACCTGTAAGGCTATCAATAGTAGCCAGCTGCGTAAGTTTTTCTTGTAAAAGGGTACGCTCTGTCACATCGATAAGCATGATCAATCTGCCCGCCCAATGTCCATTGCGCTTCAGCACTGGTGAGGACCGAATTTGATAATAATACGTCCCGTACGCTGTGATCCATTCCATTTCCCGTTCTTCCTGAACCAGGGGGTCTGAACTCATAACATAAGAGACAGCATCTTTTCCAGCCGGTAGAAACAGTTGGGCCAACGGTTTGCCGATAGCGGCAGCATCAAGCCCCTGCAACATCTGGGCTGCAGCTCCATTGTAATCAATGAGCATATCGAACCGATCCGCAACCAGAACGCCGTCTCGCATGCTCTCAAAAATATTCTCACGGGCGATTGGAGCTGCAGTGAGCATTCCTCTAGATTGAATAGCCCAAATATACAAAGCTGAAGTTAGGCTCATGATGATGGGTACAGGGTCCATTCCATAAGGTGTTTTGCCTAGCAAGTACAGCAGGGCACCCGTCATCGGAAGAAAAAGGCCGATTAGTATCGTAAACATTTGTCTTCGGTATACCCGCTTCATTCGGTTCCACTGCAACAGCATTAAGAGAGTGGAGGCCAGCATACAGCCGAAGGTGAAGCTTCCGTTAACGATGTACCAGGGTCCCATCACGATATCTACAAGTGGAGTAGGCGTATTTGTACGCAAGTATACCGAACGATAGAACAGATGATGATACTCATTAGTCCATACCAGCAGTGCTGTAATAAAAGGTATGGTATAAAGCGCTGCCACTTTTCCCCGAGTGATCAACCTTTCCAATCCTACAAAATGTAAAACCATGATCAAGCTTGAAGGGGCTATGAATGGCATCCCCAAATACTCTATTTTTAGCCATAGACTGATTTCCTCAAGTGAATTGCTGGATAGCTCAAGCGCAAAACCAAAGGTGTATATAGCGGAAGTGCAAGAAATGACGATGAAGGATTTTACTCCAGCAAAATCGGTCTCCTTGTAGTAGGCAAGTATGGCAAGCAGTGCATTCAGCACTCCGGAGATAGCTACGATAACAATGTAATTGGAGATTAAAGTATTCATGTCTCTACCTCACGTTTTTGAAAGAGGAATTAGTGGTTAAGGCGGAACCCTTAATAAAGTTAACCTCTTCTTTATCGGTATAAACAACAATTTTTTAATATTAAAAATGCGGCTATGGACAATATGACGAAAATTAGCCAGAGGTCTTTTACTATTTGTCTAGTGTGGCTATGAGGTGCAACGTGTAACATGTTAGTTAAAGCTACATGGATAATCAAATTACTCTAGAATTATAAATATTATGTCATGAATAGTAACGCTAATTTTAAAATCAGGAACAGGGGGAGTAGGCATGTCAACAATAATGACGGAAATTTCTGAAATTAAATTAGAAGACGTAGAGATGAGATATCAGACGGAAACGGCAGATGTATTGGCGCTTCACCAGGTGAGCCTTGATATTGCTAAGGGGGAGTTCGTGTCGTTATTAGGGCCTTCTGGGTGTGGAAAAACTACACTGCTGCGGCTGATGGCGGATCTCATTGAGCCAACAAGAGGCAACATTACCGTTGCCGGCAAGACTGCTAGAGAAGCGAGGTTGGCGCAGAAATATGGCATCGTCTTTCAAAGCCCTGTGCTGTATGACTGGAGGAAGGTGAAAGACAACATCACACTGCCTCTGGAACTGATGGGAACGAAGAAGTCTGTGCGTGAGGAAAAGGCGCTGGAGCTGCTGGAACTGGTTGGGTTGCAGGGCTTTGCGGATAAATACCCTTGGCAGCTCAGTGGAGGTATGCAGCAGCGTGTTGCGATCGCAAGAGCGTTATCCATGGAACCGGAGATTTTACTGATGGATGAACCCTTTTCAGCACTGGATGAATTTACACGTGAGCGCCTTAATGAAGAGTTGTTGTCCGTGTGGAGTAAGGTGCAAAACACCATTGTATTCGTCACTCACAGTATCCCTGAATCCATTTTTCTGTCAGATCGGGTGTTTGTGTTATCCCCGCACCCCGGACGGTTATCCTCTGTTGTTGATATTCCTTTGCCTCGCCCTCGTACCGCTGAAATGAGAAATAGCCCGGAATTTTTTGAACTGATCGCCCGTATACGCAATAGTTTCGAAGGGGTGTAGCTATGAAAGGGAACAGTCTGTTTATGCGGAGCCGTCTGCTCCCGCTGTTCGTATGGATATTCGGATTTCTTCTAATCTGGGAAACTGCCTCCTGGCTGCTGCTGAATGTGGCGAAGACACCGCTGGCTCAGTCCAAACTGCCTTATGTACATGAAGTGATAGCGACCTTCTGGCAGTATAAAGGCACTCTTTTCAAAGAGGGTGGGGCAACGTTTAGCAGTGCAGCTGTTGGGTTCCTGCTAGGTGCGGCTGCCGGGACCTTGTTAGCGATATTAATGAGTGTTTCGAAAATAATTGAAAAGCTGACGTTTCCTTACGCCATCGCCTCGCAAATGATTCCGATTCTAGGCCTCGCACCCATTATTTACGGAATTGTACGGGATGAGCAAATTTCACGCATCATAATTTCGGGCTATATTACCTTCTTCCCCGTTTCACTTAATATGCTGCGCGGTTTGCGCAGTGTGGATCTCTCGGCGCTCGAATTGATGCGCTCTTATGCGGCTAAACCGTGGGCGGTCTACTGGAAGCTGCGCTTGCCGGCTGCTCTCCCCGGGCTGTTCAGTGGCCTTAAAATAGCCGCCCCCCTTGCAGTAACAGGTGCCATTCTGGTTGAACTTATGGGAGCCCAACATGGGATTGGGGTTATCATGCTGCGCAATCTTTATTACGGTCCTTCTCATACCTATATGTTCTGGTCGACAGTAATCGTTGGGGCGTTGCTGGGAATCGCTAGTTATTGGTTAATGGGATTGCTCGAGCGTGCAGTTGCACCTTGGCAGCCGGAATTCCGCCAGAAAGGAGGCGGCCGCTGATGGAAAGTAACTCTGTGAGTGAAACGGCTTATATCCTGTCTAACTCGGAAGTGAAACCTAGAAAAAATGGGAAGCTTGGAGGAATGAAGAAATGGATTAATGCCAGTGTAGCCTTACCGTTGTTAGCTGGAATTCTATTTCTCGCTTTATGGGAGTTGCAGTTCTTTCATTCGATATTCGATCTGAAAAAATACCAGCTGCCACTGCCATCGGCCATTGTACTGTCTATGAGAGAGAACTTTAGTCTGTTGCTATCTTATACAGGATATACGCTGACAGAAGCGGTGCTCGGGATGTTGGCGGGTTCTGCCATCGGATTCTTGATCGCCTTGACGGCAACGGCTTGGCCTCGCTGGGGAGGTGGCAGTCTGATGATGGTGGCTGCCCTCAATGCTGTTCCGATTGTAGCGCTTGCCCCGATTATGAATCTATGGTTCGGGGATGGCATTGGTTCGCGAATAGCGATTGTGACAGCGACTACCATGGCGGCTATGGCCATTAATGCATACAAGGGTATGGCTGCAATTGATCCGCTGGCGCTCGATCTTATGCATTCCTATGCGGCGAGCAAACCTGCGGTATTCCGATATTTAAGAATTCAAAATAGCCTGCCGTATGTATTCACCGCACTTAAGATCAATGCTACAGCCAGTATGATTGGGGCGATTGTTGGAGAGTTTTTCTTCTCCTCTCGAGGGCTTGGGTATCTGCTCTCCAATTCGATCAAGGTAGCCAAAATGCCCCTAGGCTGGTCCTGTATCGTGCTGGCGGCGATTGCTGGTGTTGTATTTTACCTGATTGTTGAGAGGATGGAGAAAATTTTCATCAAATGGCATTCTTCTGCAAGATCATGACCGCGAGATCAATTCATTACATCCGACCGCAGTGGAAAGGACAAAGAGATCTCCCTCGGTCGTTTGCATACAGAGCACCACGTTAGTGACCATACTGTGCATTCTTTTTAAAGACTAAAAATTTACGGTAGGGGGAGTTCAAATGATGAACGTGAGAGATCGGAAGTTCCGTGGTGTGTGGTTGTTGGTGGTTATGATGCTGGTGATGACTGTCATGGCGGGTTGTGGAGGAAATAATAATGCTGCTCCATCGGCTGAACCGAGTGTTGCTGCAGATGCTACGACGGAGCCGGCTGCTGAAGCAACTGCTGAGCCGGCTGTTGATCCGGTTACGGTAAAACTGCAGCTGAAATGGGTGCCGCAAGCGCAGTTTGCTGGATACTTTGTGGCTCAAGACAAGGGTTACTACGCCGAAGAAGGACTGAAAGTAGAGATTCTGCCGGGAGGCCCTGATATTGTGCCGGAACAACAGGTGGCTGGTGGTTCTGCGGATATTGGAGTCGATTGGGTGGCGAGCTTGCTGACCAGCCAGGAGCAGGAAATGCCTTTGGTGCAAATTGCTCAGATCTTTCAACGGAGCGGACTTGTACTGGTCTCCAAAAAGGATGTGGGCATCTCTACTCCTGCTGATCTGAAAGGTAAGAAAGTGGGCAACTGGATGGGTGGAAATGAATTCGAAATTCTAGCTCTTTTTGATAAGTATAAGCTGGATCCCAATAAGGATCTTAATTTCACAAAACAGGGCTTTACGATGGACCAATTCTTGGGTGGAGAAATTGATGCTGCCTCGGCCATGACGTATAACGAGTATCAGGTTGCGCTGGAATCAGGGATTGCTGCTGCGGATTTAAGTGTTATTGACATGAATGACGAAGGTGTAGCGATGCTTGAAGATAACCTGTTTGCCAATAAAGAATGGCTGGCTGAGAATAAAGAGACGGCTGCTAAATTCGTCCGTGCTTCCTTAAAAGGCTGGAAAGATGCTATTGCTGACCCGGCTGCGGCTGTGGATAGTGTGATGAAGCTGGCGGAGGCTGGCAGTACAACTAAGGAGCATCAGTTGACCATGATGAACGAAGTTGCCAAGCTGATTCTGCCGGAAGGGTTTGATCCTGCTAAGATGGGCTATACCGATGCGGCGGCCTTCCAACAAACTGCGGATATCGCGCTTAAATTCGGTGTTATCAAAACAGCCTCCAAAGTAGACGAAGCCTACACCAATGAGATTGTGGAGATGGCAAGCAAGTAAGTAGGTTATATGTGATGAACTGAAGTATTAAACATAGAAGGTAAGGGTGGAAAAGTGACGTAGGGGAAGTTTGGAACTGTAGGAGCGATAGCGACCGCCTTTGTCCCCGGATTTCAACCGCGAATAAGCGATATAATCCAAGAAATCTGGGGACAACAGCGGCCGGAAGTCCAAACATTCTCCGCAGTTACGACCAAACACCAAATCTCTTTTGTAGAAACTTTAGTTCAAGTTCAATTTATGTAACCCCAGCATATTTATCAATGGATGGCCGTCATTTTGGCGGTCATCTCCTTATAATCGGTGATTGGTAAACAACAGATAGAGAAAAGAGGTGCCAGGAATGTCTCTACTGATTACAAATGCGATAAGGGTCAAGAATTATGTGAACGGTGCTTGGGTTGACTCGTCCTCCGGACGGGATGAAGAGGTGGTCAATCCGGCAACGGGAGAAGTCATAGCGTATGTACCAATCTCTGGGCGGGATGAGCTGGATGCGGCTGTTGAGGCGGCTGCAGAAGCTTTTAAATCCTGGAAAAAGGTTGCCGTGCCCCGGAGAGCTCGTTATTTCTTTCAATACCAGCAACTGTTGGTTCAATATTGGAATGAGCTGGCGGAGTTGATCACACTGGAGAATGGTAAAAGCCTTGAGGAAGCCTACGGTGAGGTGCAGCGCGGAATCGAGTGTGTGGAATTCGCGGCAGGGATTCCGAGTCTTATGATGGGGAGTCAGCTGCCGGATATCGCTACCGGTGTAGAGTCGGGTATGTACCGCTATCCTTTGGGTGTTGTTGGGGGCATTGCTCCGTTCAACTTCCCGATGATGGTGCCTTGTTGGATGTTTCCGTTGGCGATTGCCTGTGGCAACACCTTTGTGTTGAAGCCTTCTGAGCGTACTCCGCTGCTAGTGAATCGCTTAGGAGAATTGTTCTCCCAAGCGGGGTTCCCACCGGGTGTGCTCAATATTGTGCATGGGGCGCATGAGGTTGTGAATGGTTTGTTGGAGCATGAGGGGGTTAAGGCGATCTCCTTTGTGGGCTCTCAGCCTGTAGCGGAATATGTGTACAAGACGGGAACCTCCTATGGCAAACGGGTTCAAGCGTTGGCTGGAGCGAAGAATCATTCCATCGTTCTACCGGATGCGGATCTTGATAATGCTGTGAAAAATATTATTTCGGCGGCCTTCGGTTCAGCGGGTGAACGTTGTATGGCTTGCTCGGTGGTAGTGGTCCATGAGGCCATTGCTGATGAATTGGTGAACCGCCTAATCTCAGCTGCTGATGCGCTCAAAATTGGAAACGGCGTGGAGGAGGGTGTGTTCCTTGGTCCGGTAATCCGGCAATCCAATAAGGATAGGGCGGTATCGTATATTGAAGCGGGCGAACGTGAGAACGCCACATTGGTGCGGGACGGCAGGACGGATGCTGCTGTAAGCGGTGCCGGGTATTTTATCGGGCCGACGATCTTTGATCATGTGAAGCCAGGCATGGTGATTTGGAAGGAAGAGATTTTTGCGCCGGTACTGGCTGTAATTCGTGTCAAAGATCTGAGTGAGGCCATCGCGGTGACGAATCAATCGCCTTTTGCCAATGGGGCTTGCATTTATACGGACAGTGCCAAAGCCATTCGTGAGTTCCGTGAAGAGATTGATGCAGGTATGCTCGGTGTAAATCTGGGTGTTCCAGCGCCAATGGCATTTTTCCCGTTCTCAGGCTACAAGAAATCATTTTATGGGGATTTGCATGCGAATGGCCGGGACGGTGTTGAATTTTATACTCGTAAAAAAATGATTACTGCACGTTATTAACCAATGCGGAGTTTGAGAGGAGAACGTGTTATGCGAAGCTTGGGGACGGAAAGTGAACTAGCAATTAAGAAGGACCAGAAGTATTTATGGCATAACATTACCCCTTACAGTGAGACGAATCCACCGATGATTGCCACATCAGCCAGTGGTTCATGGGTTACCGATATTCATGGGAATAAATACTTGGATGGGATGTCTGGTTTATGGTGCGTGAATGTGGGTTATGGCCGTAAGGAACTGGCGGAGGCTGCCTATAATCAACTGCTGAGCCTTCCGTATTTCCCGCTGACACAAAGCCATTTGCCTGCTATTACCCTAGCGGAGAAGCTGAATGAATGGTTGGGAGATGATTATGTAATCTTCTTCTCGAACAGTGGATCGGAAGCGAATGAGGCTGCTTTCAAAATGGCCCGTCAATACCAGCAGCAGATAGGCCAGCATTATCGCCATAAATTTATTGCCCGCTACCGTGGTTATCACGGAAATTCAATGGGGGCCTTGGCTGCAACGGGTCAGGCGCAACGGAAATACAAATACGAGCCGCTCGGCGGGGGATTTCTCCATGTCGCTCCACCGGATAGCTACCGTCGTCCTGCCGGACAAACGGTAGAGGAATTCAATCTCCAGTGTGCACAGTCCATTGAGGACACGATTGTATGGGAAGGTGCGGAGACTGTAGCTGCCGTGATCATGGAACCGGTGATTACAGGAGGCGGAGTCATTGTGCCGCATCAAGTGTACATGGACCGCGTGCAGGAGATTTGCCGTAAGCATGGTGTGCTGCTCATTATTGATGAGGTAATCTGTGGGTTTGGGCGCTCTGGGCGCAAATTTGGCCACCACAACTTCAATATTAAACCGGATATCGTGACGATGGCAAAAGGGTTGACGAGTGCCTACCTCCCGCTATCAGCTACAGCCGTTCGCAAAGATATCTATGAAGTATTCAAGGATAATAGTGATGATTACGGATATTTCCGCCACGTTAATACCTTTGGAGGCAATCCTGCGGCTTGTGCGTTAGCGCTTCGCAATCTTGAGATCCTTGAACAGGAGAAGCTTATCGAACGTGCTGATGTTTTGGGTGCTAGATTGAATCGAGAGCTCTCGGAACTGCTGGATCATAAACTAGTAGGAGACATCCGCAGCTTTGGATTAGTTACAGGGATTGAACTTGTTGAAGACAAGGTTAGTAAAAAGCCTATTGATCTGGACACGGTAAAAGGAATTATTGCAAAGTGTAAAGCCAAGGGACTTATCATTGGCAAAAACGGCGATACCGTAGCGGGTTACAATAATGTGCTGACTTTTGCACCGCCCTTATCTTCCACTGATGAAGATATGCAATTTATTGTGGATACATTCAAATCTGTAATGAACGAGAGCTAGGCAAAGCGAACTTCTCCGGATAGAGAAATTGGTAGGCCCGCAGTGCTACTTGAATCGAAATTCGGTTCTCGGGGGACATGAAGTCCTCGCCCAGCAGCTCTGTGATTTTATCTAGCCGATAGTAGAGTGATTGTCTGACGATGAATAAGTTTCGGGCGGCGATTTGCTTGGAACCATCATGATCCAGAAAGACTCGCAGTGTCAGCATTAACTCACTTCCCTTGGTTTGGTCGTGGTCGATTAGGGGGCCGAGGTAGCTGCGGATAAAAGCTTGTAGTGTTTTGCCGTCATTCAAGCTGAGCAGCAGTTGGAACACCCCGAGTTCTTCGTAGAACAGCAGTGATTTTTGATAACAAGGATACAGTGACAATGCTTGAACTGCTTCTTGATAGCCGGCGCACGCATGCTTGAATCCTGTATGGGATTTGCTGACACCAATAATGAGCTGCAGGTCCTTGAGCTTCTCGTCGGAACGGATGTGCTGCAAGGAATCGAGAGCTTGTTGGAGTCTCGGTTTGCCGGGCATTTTGGACTGAATATCTAGTGCGATGACGGTGAGTCGGTTGTTTTTGAGGGTGATAAGTGGTCGCAGGGAGTACTTCTCGAAGATAGAACGCAGGATGAGTGATAAGTGAAAGGTAATGGATTCCCAATCATTCTCAGAGCTATTCCACTTCACATCCCGCGGGTTCTCAATCTCAATTAGGCATACACGGTAAGGGAGCTCATTCACGAGATTGAAGTCGGGTCCGATCAGCCCTTTTAGTCGATTATCATCTTCTATGCGTCCATTAATAAGTTCATCGACCCACAGATTTTCAGAAAAAAGCTTCCGTTCCTCCATGTAACGTGTGCGAAGCAGTTCCTGGGCGATAGACAGCGAAGCGGAATCCAAAAGCAGGCAATCAAACTCCTGTGGTTTGTGGTTACAGATCATCATAATATACGCCCACGTTTGATCTAGCGCTCCTACTGGCTTAATCATCATAGTTTTATTCCTGTATTCACGAGTGTAAGAAGATGCATCGGGCGGGCTTCCTTCCATCTCTTCGCTGAAATCTGTGAAGAAACGAAGCAAAGGCGCTTGATCCTCAGGTGAGAGTGCGGGGAAGAATAATGGTTTGCCTTGCAGCTGCATATAGACGATTTGTGTGCGAGTGCTTTTGGATAGGAGTTGCAACACTTTGATGGCCCCTTGTGAGGTTAAGGTTAAACGATGGAATTCGCGTGAAATACTCTCCAGTTCCTGAAGCATGCGGTGATGGCGGTTAATGATAAGAGAATGCAGGTCAAGTGTGATATCTACAAAGCGGACTGTGCGGTTGAAGATAATCAATGGAAAGTCATGTTTATTAGCCAATTCAACTAACTCTCGTGGGACAGAGCTGAAATAGGTGCCGATTTCTATGCATAGGCAAGCGGCATTTTTGTGAATTAGATTCTCCATGAAAGCTAAAGATGAAGGCACATCAACACCTATGCCGATACCTGTATTTAAGATCATCTCCTCGCCATGAATAAGACTTTCGAAGCTGGCGCTTTCCAGTACATGTACCCAGCGTATTGATCGATTGAGGCCGCTTTTTCCTCCGATGACTTCGGCCTCTTCGAATAATGGTCTTTTCAATGCATCTCGAATTGTAAATACAAGCTCCCAATCCATAGTTGTTCCCCCTCGCCTAATCGAAAATCGTAAAAAATACACTTTTGATATTAGACAATGTGTCTAATGTAACGGAAATATGAAATGACTATAGTTTGTATATAAAATGTTACTATATATAACATACAATAGGAGTGTCTAAAGGTATGAGTGAGGATTCCTCTCTATTTTATTATAAAATAGACTAATTGTATGCACAAAATTAAGGCGTCTATCGTAATTATGTTATATTATATAACATATATATGTTGCGGCAAAGAAATAACCTACAACCAAATGGAGGGATAGCTGATGGGACATGAGGGTCCGTTAACTACATTTACACCGGATATGTTTATGCGTAATTTTGCTGAGGCCCAGTCGGGACTGACCCGTAAAGGTGCCATAGATGAATCTAATCGTTGTCTCTATTGTTATGATGCTCCCTGCATTAAAGCCTGTCCGACCAGCATTAATATTCCTTCATTTATTAAAAGAATTGCTACGGATAATCTAAAAGGCTCGGCTCACACCATTATGGACTCCAATCCGGTAGGGGCCAGCTGCGCCCGCGTGTGTCCAACAGAGGAGTTATGTGAAGGTGCTTGTGTGCTGAACGATACCTCCGAACCGATCAAAATCGGCTTGCTCCAGCGTTATGCAACAGATTGGGCGATCCAAAGCGGTGTTCAATTATTTACAGCCGCTAAATCCATTGGTAAAAAAGTCGCGGTTGTGGGCGGCGGACCGGCCGGATTATCCGCAGCCCGAGAGCTAGCCCGTAAGGGATTTTCCGTTGTGATCTATGAAGCAAAGCCGTTAGCTGGAGGTCTGGATACACACGGAATCGTATCCTTCAGGCTGCCCCAGTCCGTATCCCTTTGGGAAGTAGAGCAGGTAGAGAAGTTGGGCGTGGAAATACGCACCGGTGTAAAGGTTGGCGTAGATGTTTCGGTAGAAGAGCTTAAATCCGGATACGATGCTATCGTACTGGCAGCAGGGATGGGTTACGTGCCACCTATCGGCATTGAAGGTGAGCGACTGTCAGGTGTATATGACGCTATCCAATTGGTGGAGAGCACCAAGTCGGGTATTCCAACGCTGGAACTGATGGGCCAACGTGTGGCTGTCATCGGCGCAGGCAATACAGCCATTGATGGAGCAACATGTTCCGTACGGCTGGGAGCATCAAATGTAAAGATGGTCTACCGCCGGACCCGCGAGGAAATGACGGCCTATGATTTCGAATATGAATTCGCCAAGCAAGAAGGCGTAGAATTCAGCTGGTTAACCCTTCCCAAGCGAATCGTTGGCGATGAGCTTGGGAATGTCACCGGCCTCGAATGTGTACAGATGAAGCTGACAGGTGAATTAGGCAAGGACGGACGACTTGTCCCGATGCCTATCGAAGGCTCCGAATTCATCATGCCGGTAGATGCAGTGGTAGTCGCTATCGGTCAAAAGCGTCGAACCGACCTGATTGATGCCTTCGGCCTGCGCCATGATTGGGGGGTTGTCGAAATTGATGAGACAACCTACCGCACTTCCGACCCGCAAGTCTATGCAGCCGGAGATATCGTCTTCGGTTCCGGTAAAGGCGAAGCGATGGTCGTATCCGCCGCCCAACAAGGTAAGGATGCAGCCTACGCCATCATCCAACAGTTCCTACCCCAACAGACGAGCGTGATTGGCTCGGCTGTGTAAGTGGACTGGTAATTAACATTAGAGTGAGAGTAACGAAGGGGAATTTTGGAACTGTAGGAGCGAATGCGATCGCCTTTGTCTCCGGATTTCATCCGCGAACAGCGGTATAATCCAAGAAATCTGGAGACAACAGCGGCCGGAGGTCCAACATTCACCGCAGTTACGGCAGATTCTCAATGTAGCTTTTCATGTTCAGTTTTATATAATGGCGATTAATCAAAGGGAGGAACCATCATGGCAGATTTGAGTATAAATCTCGCAGGAATCAAGTCACCGAATCCGTTCTGGTTGGCGTCGGCACCGCCAACAAATACAGGCTACCAGGTGCAGCGGGCGTTCGAGGCTGGTTGGGGGGGCGCAGTGTGGAAGACGCTTGGCGAACCAATCATTAATACCTCCTCCCGATTCGCCGCTGTGCATTTCAATGGTCAGCGGGTAGCCGGGTTCAACAATATCGAGTTAATCACGGATCGGCCGCTGGAAGTGAATTTGAAGGAAATCTATGAGACCAAAAAAAGATTCCCGAATCACGCGATAATTGCCTCCCTGATGGTAGAACCTACACAGAAAGCATGGCATGAGATTGTCAAAAGAGTGGAAGCCATAGGTGTTGATGGCTTGGAGCTTAACTTTGGTTGTCCGCACGGCATGGCAGAGCGTGGGATGGGGGCGGCTTCCGGTCAGCAGCCCGATCTCGTGTTGGCACAGACTTCATGGGTGAAGGAAGTGGCCACCACACCTGTTATTGTAAAACTTACACCGAACATTACAGATATAACCGTCGTTGCCCGGCATGCCGTTAAGGGTGGCGCGGATGCGATTAGTATGATCAATACTATCAACAGTCTAGCGGGTGTGGATATTCATAGCTGGAATACGATCCCCCATGTCGGCGGACAAGGTGCGCATGGAGGCTACTGCGGACCGGCAGTGAAGCCGATTGCGCTTAGCATGGTAGCGGAGTGCGCCCGTGACCTTAACGTGGGTGTACCGATTTCTGGTATTGGCGGGATCTCCACCTGGCAGGATGTCGTTGAATTTATGCTCATGGGAGCTACCGGCATCCAAGTATGTACGGCCGTGATGCATCACGGCTTCCGAATCGTCGAGGAAATGATCGACGGGCTGAATAACTATTTGGATGAAAAGGGTTTGGCCTCCGTCACGGAGCTGATTGGTAAATCCGTCTCCAGATACTCTAATTGGGGTGATCTGGATCTCAACTATAAAGTGGTCGCACGCATTAATGAGGAGAATTGCATCAACTGTAATAAATGCCATATTGCCTGCGAGGACGCTTCGCATCAATGTATTGATATGCTGACCAATGCAGAGGGCAAAGCGATTTTGCAGGTACGGGAAGAAGATTGTGTCGGTTGTAATCTTTGTTCTATCGTGTGTCCGGCGGATGGAGCCATTGATATGGTTCCTCTGGAAAGCGGATTGGCGCCTATGACCTGGAATGAGCGGCAGAAGGTGATCCGTACGTTGAATGGCTCCTACTCAGAAGCGGAGGTGGTGTAACCGATGAAAAAAATCATTAAAAACGGGATTATTGTTACCGCTGCAGATACGTATACAGGAGATGTTGCCCTGGAGGATGGAATCATTACAGCAATTGGCTTGAATCTGGAAGCAGAGGGTGCTGAAATTATCGATGCAGCAGGCTGTTACGTATTTCCCGGTGGGATTGATCCGCATACCCATCTGGAGATGCCTTTTGGCGGAACAGTTACGGCAGACGATTTCGAGACAGGTACGATAGCTGCCGCCTTTGGCGGTACAACAACCGTTATTGATTTCTGCCTAACCACCAAAGGTGAGCCCTTGCAGCAGGCGGTGGATACGTGGCATCGTAAATCGGAGGATAAAGCCGTTATCGATTACAGCTTCCACCTTATGGTGTCCGAATTGAACGACACGGTATTAGGCGAGCTGCCGCAAATTATTGAGAACGAAGGCATTACCTCGCTGAAGGTGTTCATGGCTTATAAAAATGTTCTTCAAGTAGATGACGGTACATTGTTCAAGACCCTGCAGACTGCCAAAAAAGAGGGCGCACTTGTGATGGTCCATGCTGAGAATGGTGATGTCATTGACCATCTAGTGGAGCAAGCTTTAGCCGCTGGCAATACAGATCCTATCTACCATGCGTTGACGCGTCCGCCGGAGCTGGAAGGTGAGGCTACAGGCAGAGCCGCCTATTTGACTGGATTAACAGATTCTCAGCTCTATGTTGTGCATGTTACCTGCGCCGAAGCGGTATGGAAAATTGCCGAGGCTCGCAAAAAAGGGCTGCGCATCTACGGTGAGACCTGTCCGCAATATTTAGTGCTGGACCAGACTGCGCTGGAAAAGCCGGACTTCGAGGGCGCGAAATATGTATGGTCTCCACCTCTGCGTGAACAATGGAATCAGGCTGTGTTATGGGATGCCCTGTGGAATGGCAGCTTACAGACGATTGGCTCTGACCAATGCTCATTTAATTTTAAAGGCCAGAAGGATTTGGGCTTAGGCAATTTTTCCAAAATCCCTAACGGTGGACCGACCATTGAGGATCGGTTCAGTATTTTATATTCGGAGGGTGTGTTGAAGGATCGGATCTCACTGAATAAATTCGTCGATATTATCTCTACCTCAAGTGCCAAACTGTTTGGGTTATTCCCGCAAAAAGGAACTATTGCCGTAGGCAGTGATGCTGATCTCGTTATTTTTGATCCAAATGTGGAAAGAATCATCTCTGCGGACACACATCACATGAATGTGGATTACAACGCCTTTGAAGGGATGAAGATTACGGGAGAACCGGTGTCAGTCCTTAGCAGGGGTGAGTTTGTCATTCGGGACAAGAAATTCGAGGGGAAAGTTGGATCGGGAAAATATCTGCACCGCAAACGGTTCGAAGCAGCGGCTCCCCGCCCTCTAATGACTAAAGTTAGTGAAGGGGTGGTCTGATGGCTGCATTTGAAGAGTATGTGAAGGAGCAGCAGGCCATTGACGAGCTTCTTTTTAAAGGTTACGCCATTTCCGGTATTCATGAAGACTTGGATGGTGCCACTGTGAAATTCGAAATGGGAGAGCCGGCGAAGGGTGTCGTGAATTTACAGCTGCTAACAGCAGATGCCCGCAAATACGTGACGACCCTTCTCTTCTCTATGAAGGGTTAAATGCTCTAGTTAATTCTGTACACATCAGATCCCAGGCTTCTTCTCCCGAAGGACAAGAGGGATCATGAGTAAAACCGTGGTGACACCCCTCGAACATCCGATAGGTTATTGGTACCCCAGCTTGCTGCAGTTTATCTGCGTACAAACGGGCCTCTTCGCATAAGAGGTCCTTTTCCGCTGTGATAATAAGTGCTGGCGGCAATGACGATACATCCTCTGCGTATATAGGGGATGCTAACGGGTTTTCCGCATCGTTCTTATGGGTTAGATACCAGGCGTTGAATTTCCTGGAGATCAGAATAAAGTCCTGATCGGCATCCGGATCTATACTTTTCTGATCGGCATCCGTTACCAGATCAAGTGGCGGGTAGTCTAATATTTGGAGTACGAAACGGAATTCCTGACGTATAGTGCTCAATAAGCTTGTGGCTGCGGCCAGATTGCCCCCTGCACTATGTCCCCCGATAGCTATCCGTTCGGAATCAATTCCTAACTCATTGGAATGGGCAATGACCCATTTCACTACATCGTATACACTTTCGAGTGCGCCAGGGAACTTGGTCTCCGGGGCTAGGGGATAATCCACATTCACAACCAGACAAGCTGTTTTCTCTGAAATTTGTCGGCAATAGGGATCATCTGCTTCCGGGTAGCCAAGCGCAAAACCGCCGCCATGGAGATTAATAAATACAGGCAGACGACCATCTGTGTGTTGAACAGGTCTATACAAGAGTACACGAGTTGAAGTATCAAGTGTGGGGATATAAAGCTCCGAACAATCCACTAGCGGGGAATGGATATCCGTTATCACAATCCTGTTATTTTCATCATTGTCACGTAGTTCCTTTAACAACAAATCCTCAACCAAAGTAAATCCTCCTCTAATCGATGAGATAAAAGCTGAGCTTCACACCCTCGGGATGAGGGGACAGCGTACTTGCAAACCCCAGTCCAAAACTCCGCCGGACCAGAGTATATTCTTTATAGTAACATGATTGATAGAAAAAACATGTAGAAATAGACGTAACCTCCTGCCTGAAATTTAAGTCCTGCATGTCCCTCTTCCGTGTGTCGGAGCACATGATAATCACTAATTTTCATGTATAATAAAGTGATAATGCAGAAGATGAGGGGAACACTGATAGATGTACACTGTTGATATAATGTCATGGCTGACAGAGGATAATCTGCGGTACATGCTGGAAAAATATCGGTCGTTGGGACCGCTTCCTGGTATCGGATTGACTTTTATGAAGTCGTTTGTACCGCCACTCCCAACAATCGCCATCGTAGGGTTGAATGCGGCAGTATATGGATTATGGCTTGGATTTTTGTATTCGTGGATAGGTCTTGTAGCGGGCTGTCTGACTACATTTGTGATTATTCGCAAAGTAGCCTCTCACCGATATGTGCGTAAATGGGCGATGCGGCCCAAGGTGGCGAAAGGTATGGTCTGGGTGCGGCAGAGCGGTTTCAGTTATGTTTTTTTACTCAGTCTTTTTCCGGTGGGACCCTTCGTGGTTATTAATATGGCTGCGGGGCTGGCAGGGATGAGGCTGCGTACTTATCTGATTGCACTCTGCACGGGTAAGGCTATTATGGTATTTGCTGTATCGTATATTGGGAATGATCTGGATCGGTTCATTAACCGTCCATGGGAAGTCATCTATGTACTGTTGTTCATCGGTCTTTCCTTATGGGGTGTAAAAGCAATAGAGGCGCAATTTGCTAAAGCAGCACGGGTCAGTGAAAAGGGTAATAAATAGTAGTTGTGGCGTGTTGTTATAGCAAATCAATCTTAGGAGGTACCGTATGAAGTTTCGTAAGCTTGGAAGTACGGGAATGAAAGTATCTGTTATTGGACTGGGAACATGGCAGTTTGGCGGAGAGTGGGGGAAGGATTTTACTCAGGTTGAAGTGGATGCCATGCTTGATAAGGCTGGGGAGCTTGGTATTAATCTGTTAGATACGGCAGAATGCTATGGAGATCACTTGTCAGAGAAATTTATCGGGAGTTATCTAGCCCGCCGCAAACGCGAGGACTGGATTGTGGCCACGAAGTTCGGTCATCATTTCAAAGGTCATTTGGAACGGGAACAGTTATGGAGTGCAGAGGATGTATTGAAGCAGTTGGACGATTCCCTGCGGGCGCTTCAGAGTGAGTATGTAGACCTGTACCAATTCCACTCCGGAACGGATAACGAATTCAATAATGATAAATTATGGAGTATGCTCGATAGACAGGTGCAGGCAGGGAAGATCCGTCATCTGGGAGTTTCCATTAGTGCCTCCAACCAAGGGGAGTATCAGACCTCATCAGCACCGGGTGTACAAGCAGAGGTTATACAGGTTGTCTATAATAGGTTGGATCGTACTCCGGAGGAACAAATCTTCCCGCTTTGTATGGAGCATAATCTTGGGGTATTGGCACGGGTTCCTTTGTCCAGCGGGTATTTAAGCGGTAAATATAAGCCGGATGCGGTGTTCCAGCAGGGTGATGTGCGGGCTAATCATAACGAGGATGTAAGGAATAGGAAGTTGAAGGAAGTTCAAGACATTGCGGCAAATGAAGTGCCGCGTGATATACCTATGGCGCAATGGGCGCTCGCATGGTGTCTTCAGAACCCCGCTGTAACTAGTGTAATTCCGGGTTGTAAAAATGTAGAGCAGGTCGTTTCTAATGCCGAGGCTGCTGAATTGGATATGGTGAAGGCTGATCATCCTCAAGCAATGGCCTAAGATGTATAAAGGTGTCCCAAATGGCCGGAAGATGGCTGATGGGGCACCTTTTGCTATTTATATTGTAAAAAGGTTGCAGATTTCGGCCTCGCCCTGCTTCACGGCGCTCCTGTGCTCCCAGCTATTCGTTATCGCATTATAGCGGTAGTCTCTTTGCCACTCTCTGATATGATGAGCAATTGATCTTACGGCTTCTACAATCTTGTGGATTTCCAGGTCTGTCATTATGGGGTGTAAAGAAACGCGGACCCACCCAGGCCTTTCCGATTGATCGCCTGTATTCAGTGTCTCCGAGATTTGAGAGGACAGCTTAGGGCCGATGCCGAGTAGAAAATGGCCATAGGGACCAGCACAGGCGCAGCCTCCGCGAGCTTGAATCCCGAAACGGTCGTTGAGCAGTTGGACCACAAGGTTGTAATGAATGTTCTGAAGGGTAAAAGAAACGATACCGAGGCGCTGGGAGTGGTCACCTGCTAATATATTCACGCCGGGTATGGTGTCCAGACCTTGCAGCAATATATGACACAGCTCCTTCTCCCGCAGTCTCATATATTCAACCTTCATTGTATCTTTAAGATTCAGGCAGAGTGCTGTCCGAAAAGCACCCATGAACCCAGGGGTTCCCCCGTCCTCGCGAATTTCAATGTCGTTGGTATAACATCTTCCGCCCCACGGATTAACCCATACAACCGTTCCTCCACCTGGCTCATCTGGAAAACGGCTGTTGTAAAGTCCAGTATCGAAGACAAGGATTCCCCCTGAACCGGGACCTCCTAGAAATTTGTGAGGGGAGAAAAAAATGGCATCCAGCTTCTCCGCTGGAGATGGAGGGTGCATGTCTATATCTGTATAGGGAGCGCTGGCTGCGTAATCTATAAAGCAATAACCCCCATGCTTGTGCATGACCGCAGCTAGTTTGTGATAGGGTGTCTCTATACCCGTTACATTAGAGCAGGCCGTGAAGCTGCCAATCTTATAACGGCGGTTGCGGTACCTATTCAAAACCGCATCAAGCTGCTCGGGGTCTACATTTCCATCCTTTCCCGGAGGAACTACCACCAACTCTCCGATACTCTCCTGCCAAGGCAGAATATTCGAATGATGCTCCATGTGGCTGATGAAAATAATCGGACGATCCTCCTGCGGCAGCATCCCCCGCTCCTGAAGCCATTCGGGCTTCTTAAGGCCAAGGATCCGCTGCAATTTATTGATAGCTCCGGTCGTGCCGTATCCACAGAAGAGCAGCGCATCCTGTTGGGAGGCATGGACATGTTTTTTTATTATACTCCGGGCTTCATTGTAGGCCATTGTCATAGTCAGTCCGGTTGTATTGGATTCGGTATGCGGATTGGCGATAAACGGGCCAAAGGTCTCCTGCAGCCTGCGTTCAATAGGCTCGTACAGACGACCGCTTGCGGTCCAGTCGGTATACAGCATCGGCAAGGTTCCATATGGAGTGGTAATGCAGTGCCGCATGCCAATCGTATGTTCACGATAGGGTCTGAAATGCTCTTGCAGAGAGGTTGGTGTCTCTGTAGAAGCGGCGGGGATGATACTTAGCATGGACAATCCCTCCAGCCAGCAGTTTCTATGAAATATAGGCTTAGTATATGCCTGCTGAAGGAATTAGGTTAATGCCTATAAAAAGCTAAATAAACAGCTGCATATCGCTTTCAAGAGCATCCTTCAGATAGGCGGAGGCTTCAATGATCTCAACCTCCGGAAGCAGTTCCTCTGGCTTGAAGCCCATGATTTCTACGGAGAGCTTGCAGGCGTAAAACTTAATATTTTTTTTGCGGGCACCTTTCAGGAAGTGAATCAGTTTAGGCGCTCCCTGATCCTCAATCATCTCTTCCAGCATCATTCGTCCAAGGCCGCTGAAATTCATACGCGACAGCGGCAAATGCTCCGGTCCTTTAGGGGTAACTACATCCATGATCTTTTCGTAAATACTTTTATCCTCTAGTGTCATGGTCTCTGGATCACGCACCAAAAAAAGCCCCCAGAAGGAAAAGAACATTGTAACCTCCACATCGATATCCTTGGCTGCATTCGCCAAAATTAAGCCTGCCATGGCCTTATCGTATTCACCACTAAACATAAGTAAATTCAGTTTTTTACCCATCGGTCGCCTCCGTTAAATCTGGAATGCCCTTAGTATGGGTCTGCGATGTAAAAGTATTCAGGCTGATAAGATAGAACAAGGGGCTATCCCAAAAGCCGTGCAAATGAGTAAGACTTAAGTTGTTGTGGTCAGCGGACGCTCCGCGAACGGACCGTTGCTCCAATCGCTGTGCTCTCCAGATTTTATTTATTTTCCTTAGCGGTAAAAATCCGGAGACAACAGCGGCTGGAAGTCCAACATTCACCGTAGTTACTACCAAATCCCAACAAGTAATAATTTGTACAATTCATATAAACAAAAGAACTGCCCCATTCGTAGAAAATTCTACTTATGGGACAGCCCTTTTCACTATTGTTATTCTTTATCTTCATCAGCAGATTCAGGTTCTGTCGGACGAAGGAGGTCATAGTGGCGGGCTGCAAGCCATACACTGCCAGTAAACAGGACAATGAGCCCCAGTATAATAGCAAACCGCCAATCGCCGGCTTTGAAGTTCAACTGTAGGACTGTTAGCACTAAGGCTACTTGAGTCCAGACGAGCGTTCTCTTGCGGAGCGCTGAAATGTCTCCAGTCATTGTGGGCATGCCGCGAATGATACGGTAAGCGAGAATTACCAAAATCAGAGCGAAAATGGCCGTACCTATCAGTTCGGAATTCGTAAAAGCATTCATCTTGTCAAAGTCCTTTCTTTTGTTCCATAGGATTATAAATAATAGTATAGCCCATTATCGGAATAGCTTGCGAATTTCATTGGCGGGCAGCGGAATGTAATAGAAGAATCCTTGGATATGGTGGCATTCATGCTTGATCAGAAAATCAGCCTGCTCTTGAGTTTCCACACCTTCAGCTATCAATTCATATCCGAGCTGGGAAGCAACAAGAGCTATGGATTTAATAATCGTTTCATCAATAGAGCTCACACCAATCCCGCTAATGAATGTGCGGTCAATTTTGATTTTATTGACCGGGAAATGTTTCAGATAATTAAGCGAAGAATATTTCGTACCAAAATCATCAATGGATACTATTATGCCTCGGTCACGCATTTGCTGCAAGAGTGGATAGTGCTCCTCAAGAAGAGCGGTGCTCTCTGTAATTTCAAACTCCAGTACATCGGTCTCCAATTGATATTGCTCCAGAATGGAGAATAGATTCTCGATTAAATTTCGGTTGTAGAACCAGCTATTTGAGATGTTAATGGAGGTACGCAGCAACTTCATCCCGTCTGCTCGCCATTCACAAAGCTGTCTGCATACTTCACGAATAACCCAGTCCGTAAGCTGAATCATGAGTCCGGCTTCTTCTACAGCACCAATGAAATGACCAGGCCCGATTAAGCCCTTTTCAGGGTGGTTCCAGCGGATAAGTGCTTCTATCCCGGTAATTTCTCCGGTGATTGCATTGACTTGGGGTTGATAATAGAGCACGAATTCATTGTTCTCTAGAGCAGATTTCAGGTTTTTACCAATCATTGTTTTTTGCACAAGCTTTTCTTTTAATTCCTTGTTGAACAGGTAATAGTCTGGACCATCCATCAGTTTAGCCTGATACATCGACATGTCGGCAAATTTCAACAGATCCTCTTTATCTAAGGAATGCTCCGGATACAGGGAAACACCAATACTTGTTGACAAGTTAAGTTGGGTACCGGCCATATATATAGTTTCAGAGATGAGTGTACGAATTCGATCAACGATAATAGGGATTTGCTCTCGTGGTAAATCCTCGAATAGCATGACGAATTCATCCCCGCCAGTACGTGCGAATATTCGGAACGGCAGATTACCCTCTACGATTCTTTTCGCTATAGTCTTAATGACCTGATCACCTGCCGAATGCCCCAGCGTATCATTAATTTCCTTGAACTTATTCAAATCCAGAAAGAATAGAGTGTAGGTCTGGGTAAGTTCTGCAGTTTGCAGCAGTCGATCAAATTCGTCCATGAAAAATCGTCGGTTTGGAATCTCAGTCAGACTGTCGTAGTTGGCAAGCTTCTCATATAGTCGCTCGGATATCCGTAAATCACGTGTGCGGATACTAACAATACGCTCAAGTTCTTGGTTGAAACGACTTTGATTCCATAATATGTAGAGTATAAAGGCGATAATTAGAAGGAAGGCAAAGTCGATTGTCAGGATTTCTCTTAGTACTGCCCATTTTTTATGTGGATCAAGAGTAAGCCCCATTATCCATTCCTGGTTATAAAGCTTAATAGGAACTGTTATGAGCTTGCCGTTGTTATTGGGCTGTTGATTGCCAAATAGGAAAGCTCCGTTATCCTTGGCAACAAAAACTTCAGAGTCCTCCAATAGGAATTGATTCACGATATCATCTATACGTAAAGTGACTGAGACAATACCGTTAAAGGTGTCGCCTTGATATAAGGCCTGCCTGATCACCATGCCTTTGTTGCCTTGAGCAAGGGTTCTTGGACCATCTACGGTTATTCTTCGTGATCGTATGGTTTCTTGGATAAGACCCGGCGATGATAATACAGAGTCCAGCAGCAAGCTCTTATTGAGAATCGCTTCATTACCCTCGAGTGGATAAAGGTATTTAATAATGCCATTGGGTGCGATTATTATGTTCATCACGTGCTTGGAATTGTTGAAGGCCATAGCCAAATAGCGGTTAATAACGTTAGGGTCAGCATCAAAGCCAACCGTTTGGATGAAGGAATTGACACCTTTTACAATCGACACTCTCTCTTCAATGTTGGATGTTAGCATAATAGCCTGTGAGGATAAATCGGACTCCAGAGCATGGTATTCCCGGTTCACCGATAGAGTATAGAAGTAGAATAGAGAGATTTGAAGGACGACTAGGAAGCCGAGGATGATCGTCAAAGGCTTTTTATTAATGAAATCCATAAATTGCCTCCGATATACGTAATATCAACATTATTTATTGTCACTTAAAGGAATAATTCCGGCATACGAGAAAAATGTCGAGAAATGTCGTAGGTGTTTCTATAGCATGTCATTTTTATAGCCATTGCGCAAGAAAAATCATGTTTTAAAACCGAATAAAAATAAAAAAAGGATAAACGGGCAGCACCTTGCGGTGACTGCTTGCTTATCCATTCTTTTGAAATTTAAAAATTCTCAGCCTATTTCTTGAAGATACGAAGCGGAGCTCCTATAGGAAGGAAAGTGCGTCCGAAATGAGCGTTTAGTACAGAGGCACCACAGCCATAGAGCGAAACTATACCAATGGCAAGCTCCGAGTAGGCAGCAAGCTTGTGGAAAGCTTCAGCAGCGATTCCGAAAGAATCAAAGGTAAGCCCAAGGAATAGAAAGTCAATCAATATGAAGATGGTGAGCAGTACTTTGTTGGTTTCTACTGCACCGATAGTCATAAACAGCGTAAAGACTAAATAACCAAGGAAGGCAAAACCGAGTTGCTTAGGGTCTACGGATTCAGCCAATGCAGTTCCGAATACGCCCAGCTTAATCAGCCAGCTTCCAGCCATACTGAACCAGAAAAATGCGTAGGCTCCGAAAGCCGTCATACCAAATGTGTTATTGTGCTTTGCATCCTGGATGCAGGCGAATAGCTGAGCACATGCTCCAAGGAAGACTGCCCAAGGAATAACAAAACTAAGACCTGTTGTAATATCGAGTTTCTGGGATGAAGCGACGAGAGTAACGATAGCCAATCCGAATAAGCCGATAGCACTAGGGTCGGCACTGACAATTTTGACAGATTGGGTGGTTGGGGATTGCGCTGACATAAAAGTAAAAGCCTCCAATATGATTAAAAGTGTTCGCTCAAAATAACAGCACCCGAAAGGGCGCTGTTATAAGCTTGCCTATCATACCATATCGCTAATAAAATGCCTATAACCTACTGCTATTATTTGTCGTGAAATGGAGTGTTTTGTGACAAAAAGGAAATAATACCTGATGCCCTTAGCGGCTTGCTAATATAATATCCCTGTAGTTCATCACTGCCTAAATTACGCAGCACATCAAATTGTAATTTAAGCTCAATCCCTTCAGCAACGACCAATAGACCCAGGTTATGGCTTAACTCTATTATTGCTTTTACCAGTGTGTCATCCGAATCCAAATGCGTGATCTCAGAGATGAAGGAACGATCAATCTTGATTACATCTACAGGGAAGCGCCGCAGATAACTTAATGAAGAGAATCCCGTGCCGAAATCATCCAGTGAAATCCGAAAGCCATGCTCTCTAAGCTGTTGTAGGGAGTTGAAAAAGCTGTCGCCTGACATGAGAACACTTTCGGTGATCTCAAGCTCTAGATAGGACGGAGTGAGGCCGCTATCTTGTACTGCTTCTAATAGATCATTAAGCAGGTTCGGTTGCATTAACTGCATAGCAGAAATGTTAACAGCCGCTTTTAGGGACAGGCCCTGAGTATGGAAGATGCGTAAATCAGCGCAAACCTGTTGAAACACCCATTTACCGATGCTAACAATTGACCCATTTGATTCAGCGAGCGGGATAAATTCAGAAGGGGGAATCGCTCCATAAGTGGAGCTGTTCCAGCGCAGTAATGCTTCCACCTTAATGATTTCAAGTGTATCTGAAGAAAGTATAGGCTGGTAATGAACCTCTAATTCTTGATTGGCTATGGCGGAAAGGAGCTGCTGTCTCAGCACTTTCTTACGGCGGATGCTTTCTTCAAGTGTGTCTGAGTACTGAAAGAAGTTATTCCTGCCGGACTCCTTGACATGGAACATGGCCAGATCGGCCTGTTTGACTAGAAATTCAGCATCCTTCCCATTCTCAGGATACACGCTCACACCTATACTGGCTGTACTGTATAGGAGTTGTCCTTGAATGATATGAGGTGCCGACAATGCCTCTTGAATGTTGTGCAAATGGTACGTAATATCCTCTTTCTTATGAATATCCGCCAAAAGAATAGTAAACTCATCGCCTCCCAAACGAGAGGTCAGGTTATTATCACCTACAGCAGCTGTTATGCGTCTCGAAATTTCCTTCAGAATAGCATCGCCGAAATCATGTCCCCAGCTGTCATTAACGGTCTTGAAGTTGTCAATATCAATGAACAGCAGCGCAATTTGCGAGTGATTCTGTTTGGCTTTCTCTATCGCTTCATTTAACTTCGCAAAAAATAAAGAGCGATTAGGCAGCTGTGTAAGTGGGTCAAGCTTCGCTTGTATTTGCAGCTTCTCTTGAGCGGATTGAAGAGATGATATCATGGTATTAAATTCGTTCTCCACATCGTTGAATTCATCCTTAACGGTGCTGCTAATGCGGATCGACAGATCTTGGCTGCTGCTAATCGCTCGAATTTTTCCGTTTAAAGAAGCCATCCGCTGTAGAATAGAGCGATTTACATAGAGAGCGATTGCGATACTTGTTAGGAAGGTTATAGAGAAATAGATCAGCCGGAAGCTGCGGATAGATTCAAGGCCGCTATGGTAAATTTCGCGGGGGTGCTCTACCGTCAATACAACTCCCGGGCTTCCGAATAAGTCATCGATAACGGTGTGTATGGTTAATAGATGTTCCGTTCGGGAGGAGGTCCAGATCTTCTGCCCCTCGCTCTCTTTAAGAAGTAAGGGTGATACTGGTACAAGGGTAATGCCGAGTGGGCTCAACCGCCCGATGCGCTCAATTTCCTTTTGATTAATCATTCTGCCAGCGATGGCAGTTCCTTGAATGACTCCACTATTATTACTTCTGACTATAGGCAAGAGGGTAATCATCATAGGGCCATCATCCAGGAGAACGATTCCTGATTTGCTGTCCGAAGGGCTTGTGAGAGCAGGAAGATTGTTTACGACTTGTGATAATAACCTATATAGTTCAGCAGATAACGGAGAAACTTCCTCGTCCCCCGAAAAGTAAGTACCCCCATAGACAGCTTCTCCGCGGGTATTCAAGAGTGCCATCATATGGAAATCGTTAGTTTCATAAGTGGATTGGTCATAATTGCTTATAATATAGGGATGGTTGGAGTGATCCTCCTCCGGAGAAGCTGTAGCTGCAAATTCAAAGGTCTCATCCCACATTGAATAATTAACAAGGCTCGTATTCATCATCTGCAATTCATCGTTGTAGGAAGCAACAATTTGCTTCAAGGTTTTCTGAAGATCGGCCTCATCCAGCCTGTCAAAACGATGAAGCAAGATAAGATGGATGAATAAATAAGTAATACTCAGTCCGAATAAAGCAATGCATGCGATAAACAGGGCTATTTTTCTACGTAATTTCATAGGAATCCCCTTAAGGTGCTTAGATGTAAGGACGTGGTTCTATTGTAAGTGTAGCATGATTAGGACCCAAAAAGCATCGTTAAAACCTCCACAATATATGCAGAATTTGTTGTATAATATCAGTGATAATTATTATCACAAAATGAAAAGGGAGATTGACCGGTGAATGTGAGAAGTTTTTTGAAATTTGTTGAGATTCAGACGAAGGTTGCCAGTATGATCCCTTTTTTTATGGGAACACTTTATGCGCTCTACCGGTTTGATGACTTTTATGTGCTGCGTGCTCTGTTAATGTTTTTGTCTCTGTTGAGCTTTGATATGGCAACGACGGCTATTAATAACTATTATGATTTTAAAAAAGCTTCCAAAAAGCATGGCTACGGTTACGAAACACATAACGCCATTGTTCATCACAAGCTGAAAGAGAGTGTTGTAGTCGCAACCATAGTGACCTTGCTGTTATTGGCAGCTGGCGGCGGGATTGCGTTGGTCACGCAGACCGGGCTTCTTGTCTTCTTGCTTGGAGGGTTATCGTTTCTTATAGGGATCTTGTATTCTTTCGGGCCGATACCTATTTCGCGGATGCCGCTGGGTGAGCTTTTCTCCGGCCTCTTCATGGGCTTCGTGATCATTTTCATTTCGGCTTATATCCATACCGATGACAGTGTTGTGACGCTTCTAATCCAACAGGGCTGGGTCCAATTGCATATTAATATTGTGGAGGTTCTTTACCTTTTTTGGTTCTCCGTGCCGGCGATTCTGGGGATTGCGGGAATCATGCTGGCCAATAATATTTGCGATATTGAAGATGATGTTGAAAACCGCAGATACACCCTTCCAGTCTACATTGGCAAAAAAAATGCGATTTTGCTGTTCAATTTACTGTATTACATCTCTTTTATAGATTTAATTGTATTACTCCTTTTAGGAGTGAATGTTCTGCTGGTGCTATTATTATTGCTAACACTTATACCACTTCGGAAAAATATGGCTGTTTTTGCTAAAAACCAGGACAAAGCGACCACTTTCATCCTGTCTGTCAAAAACTTCGTTCTAATGAATGTCGCTCGGATCTTAGTTCTAGGTATAGCAATATTACTAAAATCATTAGAGTTGATTTAAGAAAGAGGGGTTGGCGATGAAGCAGAAACTTCGCTGGGGAATCATGGGTTGTGCACAAATTGCTACGGGATCGGTTATGCCTGCTATTGTTGAATCCGAAAGTGGAATCATCCAAGGAGTAGCTAGCCGAGGACTCGAGAAAAGCAGTGCTGTAGCCGCTGAGTTCGGAATCGGGAAGGCCTATGGAAGTTATGAAGAACTGCTTACCGATCAAGAGATAGACGCCATTTATATTCCTTTGCCAAATCATCTTCACCGGGAGTGGGTTATACGGGCTGCTGAAGCCGGCAAGCATGTGCTGTGCGAAAAGCCGATTGCACTGAACAGCAGAGAAGCTGCAGAAATGGTAGAAGCCTGTAATAAGGCGGGGGTGCATCTGGCAGAAGCCTACATGTATCGACATCATCCGCGGATGGCTGAGCTGCAGGAACTGATTGCGAGTGGTGAAATCGGCGACCTTCGGTCCATTAGGGGTACTTTCACCTATAACGATGCGACAGATACGAGTAATATTCGCTTTCGGTCCGCTTGGGGCGGTGGTTCCCTGTATGATATTGGCTGTTATCCGTTAAGCGCTGCACGATTACTGTATGGTATGGAGCCGGAAGCAGTGACCGTACATGCGATTTTCTCCCCAGACCATGACAATGTAGATATGATGGCCTCTGGTCTGGTGGAGTTTCCGGGAGGACTAAGCTTGATTTTTGACTGCGGAATGTGGGCGTATCACCGTCAACTGCTGGAAATTACGGGTACGGAAGGCAGAATAGAAGTGCCCATGCCGTTCAATGCCAGAGACGATGCTGACTTTTATGTGAGTACAGAGAGCGGCACACGTCTAGTACAGGCTACAGGGGCTAATCCCTATGTTAGACAAGTGGATAACTTCGCAGCTGCTGTCCATGGAAGCAAGCCGCTTATTAAACCTGATGACGCAATACACAATATGAATCTGCTGGAAACCTGCCTTCGATCAGCCCGAGAACGTGTAAGACTCACTCTCCCATGAGTGGCGTCAAATATGGACATTTGTTGCAAGACTGAAAAAAAGGGCATAAAATCCAGTATTTTCTTAGACAGTCTGCCAAATTAAGAGTAAAATATTGCTAATCGTATCTTTTTGGGGTACCTATAATCATTACGCACTCTTCCATTTATCCCATATTCGTGTACTAATCCTTCTAAGAAATGAACTACAGCGATTGTGATAATTACTTTAATGGGTGAAGAGGTTGACAGATGGATCAAATGGAAATCCACTATAATCAATGGATTGTTCTATTATCATTCGTATTAGCGGTAACAGCGGCATATTCGTCTATTAACCTGATTTCCAAAGTATCGCATGCTACTGGTAAAATCCGCAGTTTGTGGCTTTTATCAGGAGCATGTATACTGGGCAGCGGGATTTGGGCGATGCATTTTGTCGGTATTTTAGCGAGTCGTTTACCGTTTGAAGTTGGGTATCATCCAGGTATGGCTATTTTGTCCTTACTTGTGGGTATGACTGCCTGTTATTTTGCGCTCAGTCTTGGGTTTACACCTAATCTTGATACCTGGCAACTTATAGTCAGTTCCTTTTTGCTCGGGGGCGGCATTTCCGGAATGCATTTTATAGGTATGTCCTCGATGGAAATTGAGGCAACCATTCATTATAATTTTCTGACACAGGCACTTGCGTTCATGATGGCAGTGTTGTCTTCTTACGTGGGGATTTATTTGTTCCGAAGGTTCAAGGAAATTCCAGGGTTCAGTAGATGGAAGCTCTACTCTGCACTATGCATTGGCGTTGCGATGACAAGTATGCACTACACAAGTATTGGGGCTAGCCGATATGAGCCTACTACTTGGCTGGGCCCAAATCCGCTTCTCATGCAGACGGATGTCGTATTGCTGACGGGAGTTTCTCTGGTGACGTTATTTATGTTCGCTATTTCTGGTGGAGCGGTATTTCTAGATCGACATGTGCTTGAACGTATGGCCTACCATGATCCACTAACAGAGCTGCCGAACCGTCATGGATTGGAGAAATACTTTGAAAGTGATTTTTTCAGAGGGACTTCCGGTGCAGTGTTCTTTATTGATTTGGATCGATTTAAATCTATAAATGACACATTGGGTCATGACATTGGCGATATGCTGTTACAGGAGGTTGCTGGAAGGCTGCAGCGCTGTATTGGTGACAATGGGAAGGTGTTCCGCCTCGGCGGTGATGAATTTCTGATCGCACTTCCTCACTGTACATTGGAAGAGGCAGGGGAGAATGCACATTCCATATTACAAGAGGTTAAGAAACCGTACACGATCCAAGATAACGAACTCTACGTTACCGCAAGTGTTGGGATTAGCTTAACACCTACGCATGGGATTGATCGTTCTGCACTGATGAAGGCCGCGGATACTGCACTTTATACCTCTAAGGATTCCGGAAAGAATAAATTCAGTGTGTTTGACCAAGAAATGAATCGCTATCAGTTGCGCCGCATGTCTCTAGAAAAGGACTTACGCAAGGCATTGGCTCGATCGGAGTTCATGGTTGTGTATCAACCCAAATGGGACTCCGTAACGAATGTAACGGTTGGCCTCGAATCACTCTTACGCTGGAGACATCCGGAACACGGAATTATATCCCCGGTTGAATTTATTCCAATTGCGGAAGAGACGGGTCTTATTGTCCCTATTACGTATTGGATGCTGCATGAGGTCTGCAGTCAAAATGTTCTTTGGCACAAAGAAGATATTGCGGCCGTTGCTGTCTCCATTAATATGTCAGCTCGTATGTTCGAGGGTGACAGCTTGTATGATATTGTTGAAGAAGCCTTGTCCCGCTCGGGTCTTGCTCCCCATTTTTTGGAGCTTGAGATCACTGAATCCATTGCCATGAACAATATAGAAGAGACCGTAGTTTTGTTGTCCAAGCTAAGGAAGCTCGGTGTAAGAGTGTCATTGGACGATTTTGGAACGGGGTTCTCATCCTTAGGCAGCTTAGATGAAATACCGATTAATACGCTCAAGATTGATCAGGTATTTATTCGCAAAAGCAAAATGCACTCCAAAAAAGCCATTATCAGCAACATTATAGCGATTGCTGCTAATCTCAATATGGAGGTTATCGCTGAAGGTGTAGAAACGACCGAGCAGATTGAACTGCTGCAATCCTTGGGTTGCAGGGTCATGCAGGGATACTACTATGGCAAACCTATGCCGGTGCATGAATTAGGACAATGGTTTATGGACAAAAAGGCTGTCTAGAATAGAAATAATACATAACTTAACGTAGTGAATTCGTTTGGATAGTTGTGAAGGTGTTCTCTGTATTTAAAAAGACTGCCCCAGCCGTAATGGCATATGAGGCAGTCTTTTCTCTATGTTAGGACAGTTTCTTATACTTTGAACTGGTCTACCAAAACCTGAAGCTTATCCGCCATGGAGGAGAGGAATGCGGCGGATGCCTCAACTTCTTCCATTGCAGCTAGCTGTTCTTGCGAAGAAGCAGAAAGGCTCTCCGCTCCTGAAGCGGTTAGATTGGAGACATTCACAATGCTTTGAATAGATTGAACAAGCCCATCAGATATCGCAGCCAGCTCGCGAACGGTTGTTGAGATCTGCTGGCTTTGAGCAGCCATCTCGGATACGGACTTCTCGATTTCGGAGAAGGAATGGCCGGCAGACATGATCATGTCTTTGCCCTGATCCATCTCATCTGTAGAGCGCTTCATGGTATCTCCAGCTTTATCCATCTGATTCACGATCAAGCTGACCAAATCGCCGATTTGTCCAGCGGACTTGGCAGATCTTTCAGCAAGCTTTCTTACGGAGTTAGCCACGACTGCGAAGCCCCGACCTTCTTCACCGGCACGTGCAGCTTCAATTGCGGCGTTCAAGGAGAGCAGGTTCGTTTCTTCTGCGATACTTGCAATTGTACCCACGATGCTCTCAATTTCCTTGGAATGGCTGGATAGTGATTCTATAATGCCGGAAAGATCCGTAATACTGCCACTTACTACACTCATTTGGTCTGTAGTGGAATCCATCGATTCCCTGCCCTCACGTGCTTTTTCGGCATTACTAACAGCGTTATTCATGGCTTTGTCAGCATTGCCTGCAATCTCGACAATGAATCTGGACATATCTTGTACCGCCTGATAGCTGCCCTCTAAGTTTTGCAATTGAGTTTGTGAACCTTCGGCTAGTTCAATGGTAATATTGACGCTATGCTCACCTGCTCGATTTGTTTCCTGAGCACTAGCGGATAACTCCTCCGAGGATGAGGCTACCTGTAAGGAGGTATCGTTAACTTCCGTGATGAGCTTCCGGAGACTTAATGTCATGTCATTGAAGTCACGGGCCAGCGTACCGATTTCGTCCTTGCTGTTAAATAGAATTGGATCATGAGTAAGATCGCCCTTGGCTACGAGATTAACGGATGTGGACAGCTTCGACAATGGGCTAACCATACGTCGAATCAACAGATAGGCAATCAGGATAGCAATAATTAAGATAGTTGATCCAATAATAAAGGGCTGAATAATAATTTCCATGGTCCGATCTTGAATTAAGGGGCCGTCAAAATTGATAGCCATTAATGCAACAATGGGTTTAGTAGGGTCATGATCCTGATAAATGGGACCGTATCCTGTTTTAAGAGAGATGCCCTCATATGTATATATTTCGGAGTATGTAGAGTGCTTCATGGTGGTAATCATTTTCTTGTCTTTGTCATTAAAATAAAAGGAATCTCCAGCTTTATAGCCCCTCTCCTTGAAACTATTATCTGCAGCTAGAACCTTACCGTCCAGAGAGAGGATGAAGGCTTCCTTAAATATGGGCTTGTGGCCAATAATCCAGCTGATCCGGTCTTCAATGGCACTCAGCTTGCTGTTATCACCGGCAACTAGAGCTGAGATATCTGCTGGATCAATAAGGCCGGTAGTAATATTAGCGCATCCTACCAGCTCAATTCCGGCAGCCTCATCGACTTGATTATGAGCCGTCCGATAACCGAAAAATCCTATGGATGATCCTACAAGCAGCAAAACACTAAGCATCATCCACGTTAATTTAGTTGCCAATTTCATTCCGTTTTCCACCAACCTTGATATTTGTTTTCAGTGAGTCTTATATCACTGCTATGATTATAGCTTAACAGTGTTAAGAGAGCATTAGCATGATTGTTGTATTTTTGTGTCGGAATATGTTCCTTTTTGTAAGAAAGCTGACATCACACCAAAACATTGAATACAAACCCTATAAAATGGTAGGCTTAAAGTATGACTTGTAACCGGGAGCTGAACAGAATGGCGCAACAAAAGGACCCGCTTGTCGAAAGCATAGGGTTATCCATGTGGAGGGTTCAACGAAAAATTATATCTGGAATGGCCACGCAGAAAGAGCTGGGTCTTACCTTTCCTCAGTATTCGCTTCTTAGTATGATAGCCAAAGAAAAGAAATCGAGAGTAGTACATCTGGCGGAGAAGATGGAGGTCAAATCGAGTGCGGTCACGGTTATGCTGGACCGGATGGAAATTCTGGGTCTGATCAGCCGCGAAACAGATGAGAATGACCGCAGAGCCGTTGTGGTTTCAATTACGGAAAAAGGCCAAAGTATACAGGCTGAGGGTAAGCGTCGCTCCGAAATGCTGCTGAGTGAGCAGTTATCTATACTGAAACCCGATGAGCTGCAAAGATTTGCTGAGTATTTCGATAAGATCGAGAGGCAAGAACGCTAGAACTTAACCAATGTCTTCTCATAATAAAAGACGGCCATGCCCCGAGTTGGGAGCATGGCCGTCTTGCTGTATTAGTTACTCTGCGGTTTATCGGGGAGCTGTGTAACATAGCTATCTGATAACTGCAGCAGCCTTAACGCACGATTATATTCATCCTCCGTTGCAGCAGGTGTCTTGCCTCCAACCGCAATGGGATATTGGGTATTATCCTCGAAGCTGTTGCCGGGGATTAGCAACCCCGAGGTGCCAATAAAGGAACCGGACGGCAGATAATAACGCTGTGGCAAAATATTATAAGTCTCGGTCAACAGGTTTTGACCGAAATGTAAATGGTTCTCCAGAGAAATACCTAGCAGCCCGGCGGCAGTTGGCAGGATGTCGATCTCCCCGCCGACCTGTTCCAAAACTTGCGGCTCAGGATTGCTGCTTCCATGGATAATGAGCGGGATGTTGGTCATGTGGGCGTAACTGTACTCATAGCCATAGATCTCAGACATTAGCTCTTTGTCATCATGATCCAGCGAGTAAATAGGCAAGCCCATGTGATCTCCATAAATCATGAATACACTGTTATCCCAGATCCCATCTGCTTTCAGTTCCTCGACGAACTTGCCGAACGCTTCATCTGCGTAATTCTGGGAGCGAATATAATCGCCTACAAAGGTTCCTTCATAACGTTCCGGCAGCTTCATCCGGTATTTCTCTTCCGGAATGGTAAATGGATGGTGTGCGGACATGGATAGCACTTGAGCATAAAAGGGCTTGCCTTCCGCACTCATTTCCTTGAGCTTATCGGATGTTTTGTGATAGAGAACGTCATCAGAAGCTCCGAAGAAAAAGACATCCTCGTCTCCAAAGAATTGATGGTCGTAATAATGGTCCCAGCCGAGTGAGCTGTACAATTCTCCCCGATTCCAGAACTCTACGTCATTGGTATGGAATGTTGCTGTTTGATACCCGTTCTCCTTCAGCAGACGAGGGAGACTTGGCAGCACCTTATCTACATAAGACATGGTAGCCGCACCTCGTGGAGGAATGTAGTAAGAAGTGTTCACTACAAATTCAGCATCCGAGGTATTTCCCTGACCGACCATTTGATAGAAATTAGAGAAATAAATACTATCCTCCATAAGTCGGTTAAGGTTCGGTGTTACTTCCTGACCGTCGAGTTTCAACCCGAGCAGGAAACTTTGGAAGGATTCCAGTTGAATGATGATAAGGTTTTTACCCTTAGCAGCCGCATTAGGGGATTGCGGGTTCACCGTGGGGCTTATTCCTTTAAGCTTATTAATGGATTCTTGCGTAATGTCACGTGTGTTTACAATTTCCTTCTTCTCTGAAGCGAAGATAGTGTAAGCCTCATAACTCAGAATACCCATTTCCTGCGCCTTTTTAATTTCATTCATGCTGGCTTGATTAGGAAGGATGTTGAAGAGACACAGTCCCAGTGAGATAATGAAGATTACAGTAACTATGCCTACACCTCTACTGCCTTTACGATTAATCTGCTTCTTCAGGTCACGGCCCTTCTTATTCCGTAAGAAATAATAACCAAGGACGAGGATATCCAAAAAGATAAGTAAATAATAAGGATCCATCAACGAAAATACACTGTTACGAACGGCGGTTACCTGATTCACCTGCTCAAGGGCATGATAGGTGACAATGACTCCATAATATTTGAAATACATAATGGCGGCGAAGAATATCGCAGTTACCAGCAAATTAACGGTCATGTAATATCCGAGTTTGCGTTTAGATGCGAAACGCTCAATGATGCAGAAGAGGGCCCATACGAAGGGGATCTCAGTTAGTAATGATTTCCAGGGGAGCATGTCTCCGAAGATAACACCCCAAGCTAAAAAGCTTTTTAAAACAAAAATTAAAGTAAAAAATATAAATGGTTTCACAATCCAACGTTTACCGTTAATGAATGACACGGCCTCGCCTTCTTTCTACATGATGAAACGCTGGTTATTGACCCCTTAAGCAGCGCAATACATGGAAATTCCATGGTAATAAAATTTATTATGAAGCGCTATCCCCTGATTGTCAAAATTAGTGAACACACGTAACTCTTATACGGATCGTGAAAATGAATATAAACACGATAGAAGCTGGTGTTTATGCCACTATACGGGGTTTTATAGGGTTAGGAGAGCTTATATAGCACGTGGAATAATGTAGTTCATTCTGTGAGTATTGGGGGGAGATTTTGGTATGACTCAACCAGTTATGATCTCGGTAAGAGCGCTTGTAGAGTATTCGTTCCGCAGCGGCAGTATCTTATCCGGGTTTCGCAGTGCATCCTCCATGGCGGAAGGGACCCGGATTCACCAAAAAATACAGAAACAGTACAAAGAGGGCGACCAAAAAGAAGTATACCTGAAGGCGGAAATTCCGTATGGTGCGTTGTTATTTGTAGTGGATGGACGATGTGATGGACTGTTGGTTTCGGAGAAGGGCCATCTGATCGTCGAGGAGATTAAGTCGACATCCGAACCTCTGGAAGGATTACATGAAGGCCATCCCGTTCATTGGGCTCAAGCACTTATGTATGCTTATATGATATCCATGGAACAAGACCTCCCCTCTATAGAGGTAAGGTTAACTTATGTACATAGTGGAACTGAAGCGCAAATAAGCCTAAATCGGATAATGACACTGGAGGAATTATCTGCTTTTGCACAGGATACAGTAGCGAAGTACGCGCGGTATGCGGAGCTATTACATCAGCATAATCAACGGAAGGTGGATAGCATCCGGGTACTAGGCTTTCCGTTCCCGAACTATAGGCTGGGACAGCGGCATTTTGCAGGAGCCGTATATAAATCCGTTTCGGAAAGCGTGAGTCTGTTCGCTCAGGCACCAACAGGCATTGGGAAGACCATGTCTACCTTGTTTCCAGTTATCAAGGCGATGGGGGAGGGGCGTGCCCGGGTATTGTTTTATTTAACGGCCAAAACGGTTACCCGACTAGCAGCAGAAGAGGCTATAGCCCTATTGGTATCCCAAGGGCTGCATCTGCATGCGGTTTCCATTACCGCCAAAGAGAAGGCGTGCTTCCGTGAAGAAGGTCTCTGCACGAAGGAATACTGTCCCTTTGCCGATGGGTACTATGATCGGATTAATGATACTTTAATAGATCTGCTGGAGCATGAGACCCTTATGACACGGGATATTATCGCCCGATATGCACGTAAGCATAGTGTCTGTCCCTTTGAGTTGTCATTGGATGCTGCTTATGCGTGCGATGCTATCATCTGTGACTACAACTATATTTACGACCCACGGATCAGTCTGAAGCGGCTGGTGGAAGAGAATAAGAAGGAAACCGTGCTGCTCATTGATGAGGCACATAATCTCGTAGACCGGGGACGGGAGATGTTCTCAGCCTCGCTCCGCAAAGCTCCATTTCTAGGATTGCAGCGACAATTTAAAGGGGTGAATCAGAGGCTGAGCATCGCCTCCAAGGATATTAACAGCTTTTTTATATCACTCCGTAAAAGCTGCGATGATGAAGGTCAGGGGCAGTGGGCGGATTCCCCGGAAGCGTTGCCACCCCTGCTGGAAGCTTTTGTGGCAGAGGCTGAGCATGAGCTGCTCGTACCGTCCTCCGTGATGGTCTCTCCGACAGATGAAGACAGCGAGGATGGCCTTCTAGATACGTATTTTGCTGTACAAGCCATGCTGCGCACCTTCAAAACCTATGATGAGCGTTACCTTACTTATGCTGAGGTCCAGCGTAACGATGTATACCTGAAGCTTTTCAATTTAGATCCGTCTTATCTTCTCCAACAAACAGGCAAGGGGTTCCGCAGCCAAATTCTATTTTCAGCTACGCTGTCGCCTTTATCGTATTACAGGGAAATGATTGGAGCCAAAGAGGAGGATTATAGCCTGGTCGTGCCTTCCCCTTTTCAAAGGGAGCAATGGGACGTATCGGTAGTTCCTCTCTCCACACGGTATCATGACCGGGAGAAGTCTCTAATTCCTTTGGCAGAAGCGTTGAAAGGTATGGTCTCCATTAAGGGGAACTATCTCGTATTTTTCCCCTCCTATCTGTACTTGCGGGATGTGTATGACATTTTTAAGGAAAGATATCCTGATGTATCAACAATTGTACAGGACACGGGGATGAGTGAAGGGGAAAGAGAGGGCTTTCTGGCAGCCTTCCGCCCGGATAATGGGGAAACCCTGCTTGGCTTTGCCGTACTGGGCGGTATTTTTTCAGAGGGAGTGGATCTGCCTGGTGATCGATTGAATGGGGTAATGGTGGTCGGTGTTGGGTTACCCCAGCTTGGGCTGGAACGCAATCTGCTTCGGCAGTATTTTAATAAGCAAGGCAAGAATGGGTTTGATTATGCTTATGTGTACCCGGGTATGTGTAAGGTATTGCAGGCTGGGGGCAGGCTGATTCGTACTGAGCAGGATACGGGAGTCATTGTGCTGGCAGATGATCGTTTCTTGCAAAGTCCTTACCACATGCTGCTGCCTGAAGAATGGAGACACTACCACGTCTTGAGATAACAACGTATAATTCATGAAAAGGCATTCATCACAGAACTACGGGAGGTTAATCTATGACACTTAAGATTGGAATCATCGGTACGGGTTGGTTTTCAAAAGTACACGCAGATCTGCTCGCTGCTATGAATGATGTAAAATTGCAGGCTGTATGCGGCACCAGTAAGGAAAAAGGCGAGGAGATGGCCCGCCAATACGGTGCAGCAGGGTATGGGAGCACGAACGAAATGCTGGATGATCAGAATCTGGATGCGGTGTACATTTGTATTCCCCCACATTCTCATGGAGCTATCGAACGAACTATTATTCAACGGGACATTCCCTTTTTTATAGAAAAACCTATAGGCTCAAGTACTATGATCCCAGCCAGCTTGCTTCAGGATATCAAAGAACGTCAATTATTAACTTCAGTGGGTTACCATTTCCGTTATCAGGAGAATATTGACCATTTGAAGGAACTGCTGCGCGGCGATAAAGTAGGCATGATTGTTGGACAATGGATGGGCAGTATGCCGGGTGTAGCCTGGTGGCGGAATCAGGAGCAATCGGGAGGCCAGTTCACGGAGCAGACTACACATATTGTGGACTTGCTTCGCTATCTAGCTGGAGAGGTTACTGAGGTGTACGGAATGTTTGGCAACCGGGTAGTCCATGAGCAGCATGAAGATGTAAGTGTTTCAGATGTCGGCACCGTTTCACTTAAGCTGGAAAGCGGGATTGTAGCTAATATCTCTAATACATGTGTACTTCCGGGAGAAGTAAGCCGTGTGGGACTGAGTTTCTATAATGACCGCGGTCTGCTGGATTGGAATCCAGAGAGGCTGCTGGAGGTACGCAGTGGAGACAGTACGGAGCGTGTTAACACGGGTAATCCTTATCTTAGAGAGAGTGAAGCTTTCCTGCACGCGGTTCGTACGGGTGACCGTTCGAGAATCCTTAGTGACTACGAGGACGGTTATAAGACCTTGAAAGTGACTTGTGCTGCTTATGAATCCGCTCAATCAGGGCTGCCGGTGAAATTATAAAAAAAAGACACGCTCCCTCAATTCATTGAAAGGCGTGTCTGTGGTCCAAGCTGGGGCGACCGATTAGTGGAGGAAAACCGCGAGTAAAGCCGGTGTTACGCCAAGCGTAAACAGTGCCGTCAAGATCATCGCGATACTGGAGATGGTCCCGGTCAACGAACTTAGCTCGAAAGCTTTGGAGGTGCCCGTACCATGCGCAGCGGTTCCCAGCGAAACACCGCGGGCAATTTCATTGTCAATGCGGAAGAGGCACAGAACGGAAGGCCCCATCAGTGTGCCCAAAATCCCAGTCAGAATAACGAAGACTGCCGTAATATTCGGCACACCACCAATACTTTGTGAAATACTCATGGCAATCGGTGTGGTTACAGAACGGGGGACCAGACTAGTGGTCAAATCGCTGCTTAGATGCAGCATTTTGGCCAAGAACACTGAGGAAACTACTGCAATGACCGAACCCGAGAGCACGCCTGCCGCAATTTCGGCGGCGTGTTTTTTGAGTACCTTGAAGTTTTTATGCAAAGGGATTGCAAAGGCCACAGTTGCTGGTTGCAGCAATTGGGTCAGCCATTTGCCTCCCGCATTGTAAGAGTCATAAGAGATTCCAGTTATCAGAAGGACACTTATAATCAGCAGTGGTGTAATGATAAGTGGAGATACATACATTTTGGAGCTCAGCACATATACACGTTTGGAGAGCAGGTAGATGCCGACAGTGAGACCGAGCAATAATAGGCCGATCATCATGATGCTCTCCGCTCCTTTGCCTTGTAAATCGCACCTGTAAGCAGTCCTGAGCTGGACATTACAGCAAAGGTTCCTAGCAGGACTACCGCTAGTAAACGCAGGCCGTCCGTTTCTAACAGTGCAGTATATTTCATGACTCCGATTGCTGAAGGGACGAAGAAGAGGAGCAGCTCTGCAAGCAGCCAAGAGGCTCCGATATCTACCCAGTTGAGCCGTACGACTTTAAGCTCCAGCAGGATAAACAACAGTACCATCCCCAAAATGCTTCCAGGTATAGGTATGTGCAATAGGGGTGTAAGTGCATTTATCAGAAGAGAGAATACGGTCAGCCCTGCTATCTGCAATAATCCTTTAGCTATTTTCTTCATAAGGCTCCGCCCCTTTCATGATAATGAAAGTTTACATCAATTATTTTCATAGGTAAAATGAATAGAAAGAATAAATAACATTCCTTTTGTCTATACATCGAAAAGAGGTTTAGTGATGGATATTCGCCAACTAGAGTACTTTGTGCAAGTGGCCAGGCTGAAGAGCTTTTCCAAAGCAGCAGAGTCTTTATTTATAACTCAGCCTACCATTAGCAAAATGATTCGAAATATGGAGATAGAGCTTGGGGCAGATTTATTCTACCGTGAAGGGAAAAGCATTCGGCTGACCGATGCCGGGGAGATTCTTTTAACGAAGGCGCAAAATATTGTAGATTCCTTCAATAGCCTGTCTTCAGAACTGGATAGTCTAAGGAGCCTGAAGCAGGGTCATATTCGAATTGGGCTGCCGCCTATGGTGGGGGCAAGTTTTTTTCCTGCTGTAATCGGACAATTTCATAAAAAGTACCCTGAGGTTACGATTCGGCTGCACGAAGACGGCGCTAAGAAAGTAGAGAATGATGTGGAGACCGGATTGCTGGATGTAGGTGTAGTCGTACTTCCGGTGAATAGTGCCCGGTTTCATTATTTCTCCTTTAACGAAGAAAAGCTGCAGCTGCTTGTGCCTATAGCCCATAGGTTGGCGGGAGTAGAGTCTGTTCCCATAAGTGACCTTTCGGGGGAGGAGTTCGTTTTGTTCCGTGAGGATTTCACACTGCATGACCGGATTATTACGGAGTGTGTAAAAGCAGGCTTCCAACCAAAGGTAGTCTATGAAAGCTCCCAATGGGATCTAATCAGCCGAATGGTTGCTGCTGGTCTTGGAATTGCCCTTCTTCCAGAGACGATCTGTCGAGATATGGACCGTTCGCGGATTGCTGTCATTCCTTTGACCGAACCGGCTATTCCATGGCAGCTTGGTATGATTTGGCGTAGGGAACGTTATCTATCTTTTGCGGCCCGTGAATGGGTTGATTTTGCCCGGGAACTTCTGGAAGAGTAGTTTCTTGAATACATTCGTTTTTATTGAAAGTTCGACAAAATTTTCTTTTTTTGCAAATTATGTTTTTTGGCATCATCCATTATGATAGTAGAATAGAAGGTGATAGAGAGAAGGTGAACGTGGTGCTCATCCAAGGTTCTTCCCCAGAAGAATATGCAAAAGATTTTAGAGATGATGAGCTGTTTATGACGATTGAAACACTTAGATGTGAGTTGCTTGAGGTGGCGCAGCAGCGCAGTCTCAGTGACAGTACTGTAGTGGCACTAAGTGAACGTCTAGATCGATATATTGTGTTGGCACAGAACAAGATGATGGAAGGTTTGCGCTCCCGGAAGTCAGGAACCTCACTCACGGTATAACTACGAATGAGATAGTCTTGTGGGAACATATAGTTCTGCAATAACGCATTCTCATATAAAATAGATTAGGTAGGGGAGCGCTATAGCCGTTCCTCTTTTTATTGTGCTTTCATAAAGGTTCCCCTATAATTATGTAAATATTTAAGTCATCTATGATAAACTGGGGGATCAGACCGGATGGAGAGTAACATGACGACTATACGCTCAGAAATTGAGAAGCATCTGCACCATTTTGGTCATAGTCTCGCTTCGTTCGCGAAGTTGTCAGGACTCAATCGGGGGAGTCTTAGCGCTATTTTACATGGCAATCCACCTAAGCCTATTTCCTTGGGGCAGTTGGATGCACTTACTGAAGCATTTGGTTTTCCGGAGGGTTGGTTTTACACTCTGTACATAGAGGAATGTTTCAGGGACAGCAAGGTCTCCCGCCGAAGAGTGGAGCCTTTCCTGATACGGTGTGCCATAATGGGCAAAATAGATTGTATTGATGAAACTTTAAATAGAATACTGGAATATCCCAAGCAGCTTGATCTAGTATTTAGTGTGGCTGAGAAATTGTTCGAACAAGACAGGGTTAAGGAATCTTTGGCCTTTTATACCGTCGTAACAGAGAATGAATCGGACAACTTCTCCGAACGGTTAGCTATTAGCCATTATCGTATTTTCAAATCTCTTCAAAGCGTTGTAGATATGGAAGAAAAGCTGCGGGCGGTCATAACTTTTGAACCGTATCGGTTCCGTCTCGCGGAAAAATTGGCGCTGGATGGTCTTCTCAAACTAGCAAATATCAGCTTTACCCTGCACAAATGGAAAGACGTAGAGAAATTTGCGGATGAACTAAGAGCGCTTACAAATGGAATATATAACGAAGTCTTGAACAAGCTTAGAAACGGTAAAAGAAGTGAACCTCTGGATTTAATGAAACCATTGGTGTTTTATTATGGACATGGTCATCTGCTTAAGGCAGTAGCGCTTGCAAAACAGGGCAATTATGAAGATGCCAAGAAATACACAGCGGGTTACGCTGATTTAAGCGGTTTCGAATTGCTTGAGGAGCAGGATTGGGTTGAGGTGGAAAGTTTCAGACTTTTCGCCAAGGCTAATAGCTTTACGTTAGAATTGCTGTTGGGGAATACGGAGATTTTACCACTTTATGTTGAATTTCTAAGTATGAATCCGGATGAAATTTTACCTGGATTGATTACGATATTGGAATCGGCCAATCGCTTTGGGTATGCTGTGCAGGATATATTGGTCCGATTCTCACAAGAAATACTCAGCTTCGAGCGTTTTGAGGATCCGATTAACATGGACCGACGGCTCAGGCTGAATTACCAGTTGGCCATTTATTTTATAGGACAAGAGCTTTATGAAAAGGGTATCGATTCTATTTTACAGTGTATGGAACTCAGCATTACTATGAATAATGGAAAAGGGTTACTACAGTGTATAACCTTATTGGAAATGAATAGAATTCATGCCTCTTCGGAGCAGTTAAGTGACTTTCATATTCTCATTGCTACTGAGTTCTCCCGTGCTTGAAGGGGGGGCTTTTTTTTGAAATATAAAATAATTTATTCGTTTGACAAAGGACGTCTGCGAAAATATAATTAGGTAGCCTAATTAATATAGTATTTAATAATTTGTAAACCTAATTAAGTTAGAGGTGAGAGACATTGGAATAAATGATGAAAATACAGTCACCCATAAGCTGATGATCGCCCTTCGCCAGCTGCATAAAGCACAATGGCAGCAATCTACGGAGGGGAATAAGCCCAGTGAGATGACTTTGATGTTAAGTATTGGCAGGCATATGAGATTTAAAAATGAGGGGCCGAAAGTGTCGGAAGTCAGCCGCTATCTCGGTCTTACACCTCCAACCGTAACTCAGCTGATCAACAGTCTTGAGGCTAAAGGCTTGGTGGAAAGACAGGCTGAGCCTACGGACCGCAGAGTCGTTCGAGTTCTGTTGACAGAGCAGGGGAAGGCTGTTACCCGTAGAGCCAAGGCCCATATGGACACTACTTTACAAAAATTGGTCGAGTATCTGGGTGAAGAAGAGAGTAACCAGCTGGCAGATCTGCTGCAGAAGGTGCATACCTTTGTGAAAGAGAATCCACCCCCCGACTTGGATCGGTTACAACTGAACGGAGATGAGAAGCTTGATTAAATTATTTAAAACATTGAAGCCCTATAGGCTCGCTATATTGGCTGTATTGGTTCTTGTGTTCCTGCAGTCTATGGGCGACTTATATCTTCCCACATTAATGTCCGACATTGTCGACGAAGGAATTGTGCAAGGTAATCGCAGCCTAATTTGGAAAATTGGTGGCTTGATGCTGCTGGTAGCTGGTGGAGGCGCATTGTGCTCAGTGATAGCCAGCTTTTTATCCGCTAAAGTCGCTGCAGGGTTCGGTAAGGACACACGCTCACGGATGTTCAACCATGTAGAGAATTTTACACTGCATGAATTTGACAAGCTGGGCACAGCCTCACTGATTACCCGGACAACGAACGATATTACACAGGTGCAGACAGTTCTTACTATGATGCTGCGAATGATGATCGGGGCTCCGATGATGATGATTGGTGGTATCATCATGGCGGTATCGGAGGATGCCAAGTTATCCTTGATCTTTGTGGTTGTCATTCCTGTTCTCGTTGGAGTCATCTTATTCATAGGTATGAGGGGTCTTCCGCTGTTCAAAGCCATTCAGGTTAAGTTGGATAAATTAAATTTGGTGCTGCGGGAGCATTTGACCGGTATTCGTGTTATTCGTTCCTTCAACCGTATCGAGCATGAGAATAGACGTTTTAGTGAAGCAAACCGAGATTTGACGGATACAGCTATTAAAGTTAATAAAATTATGGCTGGCCTTATGCCAATTATGATGTTGGTAATGAATTTCTCCATGATAGCTATTCTATATTTTGGAGGATTACGGATTGATGATGGCAATCTTAGGGTGGGTTCATTAATGGCGTTCATTCAATATGCTATGCAGATTATGTTCTCTCTAATTATGGTTTCGATGATGTTCGTTCTTATTCCGCGTGCCTCTGCGTCAGCCCTTCGTATTAACGAAGTGTTGGATATGCAGCCTGAAATTATAGATCCTACACAGAGTGAACTCCAAAAGACGGCTACTGCGACCCATGAAGACGGACGGGATGGGTTGCGCGGCTTTGTCGAGTTTGATAACGTATCCTTTTCTTATCCAGGTGCGGAGCAGCCTGCTCTTTCCGGGATTAGCTTCAATGCCCGACCAGGTGAAGTTACTGCGATTATCGGGGGTACAGGGTCAGGTAAATCCACACTGCTAAGCTTAATTCCAAGGTTCTATGATGTGAATGAGGGAACCGTACGTGTGGACGGCGTTGATGTACGTGATATGACACAAGAAGAGCTGCGGAACAAGATTGGATATATCCCGCAGAAAGCCGTGTTGTTCACCGGTACGATCAATGAGAACATCCGCTACGGCAAAGAGGATGCAACGGAGGAAGAAATTCTTCATGCATCGAGAGTGGCTCAAGCTTTTGATTTCGTGTCTGCGATGAAGGACGGCTTCGAGTCCGAAATAGCCCAAGGTGGTAATAACGTATCTGGAGGTCAGAAGCAGCGTCTGTCGATAGCCCGTGCTCTTATTAGAAAACCTGAAGTCTATCTGTTCGATGACAGCTTCTCGGCGCTTGATTTCAAGACGGATGCCAAGCTTCGTGCAGCACTGAAAAGTGAAACGACGGAATCTACGGTCCTGATCGTAGCACAACGGGTTAGTACAGTTATGGATGCAGACCGAATTATTGTTATCGATGATGGTGAAGTCGTCGGAATAGGGAATCACCGCGAGCTGCTGAATAGCAGTGAAGTATACCGCGAGATCGTATCCTCGCAGTTGTCAGAGGAGGAAATAGCATGAGTGAAGCAAACAAAGAATACAAACGCCCTGACACAGCGCCGGCGCGGCATAGAGGTCCTGGACCTGGGGGCGGCCCAGGTATGATGATGCCTGCGGAGAAAGCCAAGGATTTCAAAGGTACACTCCGCCGGTTGATCCGTTATTTACGCCCGCGCCAGATTCAGTTGATATTCGTATTTATTATGGCTATTGCCAGTACCGTTTTTAGTATTTTTAGTCCTAAAGTTATGGGTAAGGCGACAACCAAGCTATTTGAAGGCGCCTACGGCAGACTAACGGGCGTTGAAGGGGCCACTATTGATTTCGGCTATATTAATAATATCCTGCTTATTTTGGTTGGTTTGTATTTGTTCAGTGCTCTGTTCAGCTACGTTCAGCAATACATTATGGCGGGTGTAGCACAGAAGGTTGTATATGATATGCGCGAGGAAATCAACGTCAAGCTGGAACGTTTGCCGCTGAAGTACTTTGACTCCCGGACACATGGTGAAATTCTAAGCCGTGCAACCAATGACGTTGATAATATCAGTACGACTCTGCAGCAGAGTTTGACTCAGTTGATCACATCTATAGTTACAATTATTGGCGTTATTATTATGATGCTGACCATCAGTCCATGGTTAACGCTGATTACTGTGGTAACATTACCACTTAGCTTTATCGTTATTTTGGGCATTAGCAAACGGTCACAATCTTACTTCATCAGCCAGCAGAAGTCCCTTGGACAGCTGAACGGCCATGTAGAAGAAATGTATACCGGGCACCGTATTATCAAGGCATTCGGACGTGAGAAGCAGTCCCTTGGTGATTTCAATGGGATTAATGACAAGCTTTACGACTCCGGCTGGCGCGCCCAATTTATGTCGGGTATGATTATGCCGCTAATGATGTTTATAGGTAACTTGGGTTATGTGCTAGTCTGTGTGGTTGGGGGTATCTTTGTTACTAGAAAAGTAATTGAAGTTGGGGATATCCAGGCCTTTATCCAATATTCACGCCAGTTCACGATGCCTATTACGCAAACAGCTAATATCGCCAATATTATTCAGTCCACTGTCGCTTCAGCAGAACGTGTATTCGAACTGCTTGATGAAGAAGAGGAAGTTCCTGAAGTTGCGACAACGCTTGTAAACCAACAAGCGGGTGTTGAAGAGGGTGCTGTAGAATTCCGGCATGTGAAATTTGGTTACAAAGAAGATGCAATCCTTATTGAGGATATGAATATTGAGGTTCAACCAGGGCAGACCATAGCCATTGTAGGACCAACTGGTGCTGGTAAAACTACGCTGATTAATCTATTGATGCGCTTCTATGAGATCAGTGGTGGGGAAATTATGATTGATGGGGTCGATATTACGAAGATGCCACGCAGCGAGCTGCGTAGTAAATTCGGAATGGTGCTTCAAGATACATGGCTGTTCAACGGCACAATTCGCGACAATATCGCTTATGGACGCGAAGGGTCAACAGAGGGCGATGTGGTACGTGCAGCTAAGGCTGCTCATGCAGATCATTTCATCCGCACATTACCAATGGGATATGACACCGTGTTGAATGAAGAAGCCTCCAATATCTCACAAGGACAGAAGCAGCTGCTTACGATTGCCCGGGCAATTTTGGCGGATCCTTCGATTCTAATACTTGATGAAGCTACGAGCAGCGTGGATACACGGACTGAGGTACAGATCCAGAAGGCGATGAATACGCTCATGAAGGGCAGAACAAGCTTCGTTATTGCCCATCGTCTATCCACAATACGTGATGCAGATCTGATCTTGGTTATGAATCAAGGTAGTGTAATTGAGAAGGGGACCCACGTGGAGCTCTTGGAAAAAGGCGGTTTCTATGCCGATCTCTACAATAGCCAATTCTCGGAAGAAGATTTGCCTCAGGTTGGGTAAGGAAGAGCAGGTTAATATTCTATAAATAGTATAAACCCTCTTTTCACGGTTAAGATGATGTGAAGAGAGGGTTTTTTTGATATTTTTGAGATATAAGACATCCATGCCGGAGAGTACGGGGAGCGGGTAACTCATTTATAAGCGGCTATAGCCAAATCCCCCATCCGAGTGCGATTCAGTTGCACTTATACATCACATTTAGCCAAATTCACCATCCAAGTGCGATTCAATTGCACATTTACATCACATTTAGCCAAATCCTCCATCCGAGGACGATTCAATTGCACTTATACATCACATTTAGCTAAATTCGCCATTGGAGGACAATTCAGTTGCACATTTACACCAAATTTAGCATTTACCGTGTCCAGTTATTAGTCTAGTTCATACAGTTTTACGCCATATATTATCCTTATATTATTCGCAGAAACAGATATCTGAAAGCGATAGGAAGTATCGCTAACATCGGGAGCATACGCATCCTTATGAGGACTGACAGCCGTTTCTCCTGACTGTAAATAAAAAAGATTTGATAAAAAATTAAAGGGTATATATGATAAGAGTATAAAAATGACCCGCGGCTCATTTTGAAAGCATCGGGTATAGAAAGAGGGTGAAGGGATGTCAGGTTACGGAAAATGGGTAGCAGGGAACAAAACGAAATGGATCACTCTTCTTATATGGATTGCAGTAGTAGGTGCCCTTACAATGTTATGGCCAGCTGTGAACTCGCAGGAGATCAATAATGCTCCTAACCTTCCGGAGGATTCACAATCGGTACAGGCAGCGGCGATCGCAGAAAGGGAATTTCCGAGCGGCACTGGCATACCTGCACTACTCGTATGGCATCGTCAAGGCGGAATATCCCAGGAGGATCTTTTACATATTCAGACGATATACGGCAATTTGGAAAAGACTCCGCTTCCACATCAGAATTTCGTGCCGCCTCTTGGACAACTTCCGCCTCAGGCACTGCAAGCTTCACTATCTGAAGACCGCAGCACATTGGTGACACCGGTGTTGTTCGATAAGAGTGCAGACAGCGAACAATTAGGTGAAGCTGTAACTGAGTTAAAGGCTCTGATCGCCAAGGAGACAGGCAGTGATCCTGCAGCCGCCAAGCTGGATGGCACAGATCTTAGTCTGCGTGTTACTGGACCGGTTGGAATCTCCATTGATGCTACAGGATTGTTCAAGAATGCAGACGTCTCCCTGTTAATTGCAACGGTAGTCCTTGTGTTAGTCTTTCTATTGCTCATCTACCGCTCCCCAATTTTGGCTCTGATTCCGCTGATTGCGGTTGGTTTTGCTTATGGCGTAACTAGCCCGATACTAGGAAAAATGGCGCAGGCCGGTTGGATATCGGTAGATTCACAAGCCATTTCGATTATGACCGTGCTCCTGTTCGGTGCGGGCACAGATTATTGTCTGTTCCTGATTGCACGCTTCCGTCAGCTGTTGAAGGTAGAGGAGAGTAAAAGCCAAGCGCTGCTTCGCTCTATCACAGATTCCTCCGGGGCTATCGCAATGAGCGGGTTCACGGTGGTTATGGCTTTGTTTGCACTATTGCTGGCTCAATTCGGAGCGTATCATCGTTTTGCGGTTCCGTTCAGTGTCTCAATCTTAATTATGGGAATCGCCAGCCTGACTCTGGTTCCGGCACTTCTTGCAATCTTTGGCAGAGCTTCGTTCTTTCCGTTCATTCCGCGGACACCACAAATGGAAGCTGATCGAGCGAAGGCAAAAGGCAAGCCGGCCCCACAGCCGAAACAGTCTCGTAAAAAGGGAATTGGCGGACTCGTAATTGCACGCCCTTGGGCTATTGTTGGTATAACCGTGGTTATGTTGGGAGTTCTAGCTTCCTTTTCCACAGGAATCAAATTCACGTATGATATTCTCTCTTCTTTTCCAAAAGATATGGAGTCCCGTGAAGGCTTCGATCTTATTGGCAAACAGTTCTCCCCAGGGGAGTTAGCTCCGGCCAAGCTGATTCTTGATACACAAGGGAAGGCAAATGGAGGGGATCTTAAAGTCATTTTAGGCGGTATTTCTTATGTAGATACCGTTTCTGATCCGCAAGCCGGTGCTGTGAATAAGAATATTATTGGCTATGATATCGAGTTTAAAAGCAACCCGTATTCACTGGAGGCCATGAGCCACATTCCTGCACTACAGGCAACGGTTGAGCAAGCATTAATCGATGCAGGTATAGAGAATCCTGAAGGCACTGTATGGATTAGTGGGCAGACCGCAACACAGCATGACAATAAAGAGGTTGGAGAGCGGGATACCAATCTGATCATTCCAGTAGTTATTGGATTAATTACCTTACTGCTGCTTCTGTATTTACGTTCTGTAGTAGCTACCATTTATTTGGTGGCAACGGTTATTCTGTCCTTCTTCTCGGCGCTCGGACTGGGTTGGCTTATTATCCACTATGGACTGGGTGCAGATGCGATCCAAGGTTCAATTCCGCTCTATTCCTTTGTATTTTTGGTGGCGCTTGGCGAGGACTATAATATTTTTATGATCTCGAATATATGGAAGAAACGCAAAGTGATGCCGCTGAAGCAAGCCATTGCTGAGGGTGTAAATGAAACGGGATCTGTTATTACTTCCGCAGGCCTTATCTTAGCTGGCACGTTTGCTGTGTTAGCTTCCCTGCCGATTCAAGTCCTTGTCCAATTCGGCATTATTACAGCGATTGGTATCTTGCTCGATACCTTCGTTGTCCGTCCATTTCTTGTCCCGGCAATCACGGTGTTGTTTGGCCGCCTTGCGTTTTGGCCCGGCAAACATCAAGAGATCGATAATCCGCTGCCTTCTAGTGGGGAGTAGGAACGACTACAAGCGAATATGACTGAATATGCAAAGACCAAGAAGATATAAACAAAAACAGGGATGTCCCAGAAGCTTAAGGCTTCGGGGCATCCCTGTTTTTTTGTTGAATAGCTTATTTAATTCTCTGGATTGCGACTGATCAGAAGCTCATATTTATCGAGGGAAGCGCCTAAGATGGCTTCATTGCCACCTGCACCCCGGTGTGATTGGCGGAAGGCGTCGCTTGAGGTCCAGCCTTTGAAGGCTTCTTCGTTCTCCCAGAAGGTACATATTTTTAGTTCCTCAACACCTTCTTTGGCGCTGCCGTGCCAAACCTCCATACGGACAAAACCAGGCATAACCTGCACACCATTCGCTACGCCAAAACGCTGGGCGATGGCCGCCGCATGGCCTTCTTTTACCTTAATCGTGTTCGTGACTACCAACATGCTAAGACCTCCCATCTTAATCAAAGCTTGTTAAATATCAGATACATCAGATTATTGCGGATTAGTAGTCCAGATGCCAGCAGTCTTTATGAAGACACGATCAGGCAGTTTTAAAGCGGCCAAAGCCAATTCAGCTACATCCTCAGGCTGCATCATCCGGTCTTCATCACCGATCTTAAGGCCGGCATTCTCTGCTAATCCGGTATTGACCGTGCTTGGTGTCAACGCGACAACACGAATGTTATGTTTCCGTACTTCCTGGGCTAAGGATTCAGTCAGACCCATTAGTGCGAACTTAGAAGCGCAGTATGCTGAGCCGGTAGCAAACCCGCGTTCTCCGGCTGTAGATGAAATGTTGATAATGTTGCCGCTGTTCTTCTCAATCATTCCAGGCAATGCAGCCCGGGTCACATAATAAGTGCCGAATAGATTAATATGAATGTGCCGCTCCCAATCCGCAGGATCCATTTCTAAAAAAGTGCCAAACTGGGCGATTCCGGCATTGTTAATTAGTGCGTCGAACGTTCCAAGGTCATTTTGAAGCGACATTACGGCCCGTTCTGCATCTTCACGTACAGATACATCAGCTACAGCAGTGCTGACTTTAACATCATAAACTTCGGTTAAGGCTGACTTCAGAGCCTCCAAATCTGCTGATGTTCTAGAGATTAGCCCAAGATTTGCGCCTTCCTTAGCTAAGGCTAGCGCCAAGGCTTTCCCAATTCCTTTTCCTGCACCGGTGATAACAACGCTTTTCCCTCTCAAATCCATAACTTGTCGTCACTCTCCCTTGGCTTTATCATAATCCATAATTTCTCAAATTATATTATACCTGAGTGGCAGAATACAATCACGTCTGGTGAAGGCGGATAAGGAATTCGGCCACTCAGAAGGTCAATCGTAAACTCTAGCTTTCCGGATCCAACTTGGTTAGCGGCGTTATGGCTGGGCCTTCGAATACTTTGCCGTCAAAAGAGAAACGTGAGCCGTGGCATGGGCAGTCCCATGAGCGTTCCCCATCATTCCATTCCACTTCGCAGCCCATATGGGTACAGGTGGTGTCGACCAGATGCAGTGTACCTTCGGGATCTCGATAAGCCCCTGCACGTTTGCCATCATGGCGCACGATTGCTCCTTCATCCGGCTTCAGTTCGCTGGCGGCTCTATGCACAAATTCCACTTTGCCCCCGACTAAATCTTTGGCAACCTCGGCATTCATTGTAATGAAGTTCTTTATGCTTGGATTGGCTTTAAAACGGGAAGGATCGTACAGGTCTGTATAAGGATTGTCTTTACGCTGGATTTGGTCTGATATCATTAGCGCAGCAACTGTACTGGTGGTCATTCCCCATTTTTTATAACCTGTGGCAATGTAAATTTCCTCATTATCCGCTGACCTGCCAATGTAGGGAACCCCGTCCAGGGTAGTTAAATCCTGAGCAGACCATCGATAAGGAATAGTCTTGATACCGAGTAAGTTACCGGCGAACTGTTCTAGATTTTCATAGTGGCCGAAGGTACAGATACCCTTTCCTGTCTTGTGATTCTCGCCTCCGACAAGCACCAGGTTTTTCCCTTCCCATTCTACAGCCCGCAGAGATCGGGGAGTTTCTCCAGCACTTAAATACATCCCACCCTCAAATTTGGTTTCTGGCTCAATGGCGAGAACATAGGAACGCTCGGGATACAGACGGGAAAAGTACATGGCTCCTCCGTCATAGAAAGGGAAATGGGAGGCGGAGACCGCGTGGCGGCAGGTAATTTGATAATCGTCCTTTTCGGTGAAAAGAGTTAGGTTGCCGTTCTTCTCAACCTTTTCGGAAATTGCGGTATGTTCATAAATAACTCCGCCATTGCTCATAAAAGCCTTAAGCATTCCTTGGAAATATTGAAGGGGGTGAAACCGGGCTTGTCGTGGAAGCTTAATAGCCCCACCTACGATTAGCGGCAGAGGGATATGATCCAACCATTCTCCAGGCAGGCCCAACTTCTCGTAAGCCCTGAATTCTTTCTCCAGCTGCTTAAGGGTCTTATCATCTTCGGCATCAGCGTAAAGATAAGCTGACTCGCGGTGCATTCCGCAGGAAATGCCGAGTTCTTCAGCTGTTGAGATAATCCACTCCATGGCTTGGGTATTAGATTCATAGTACAGCCGGGCGTTCTCTTCTCCGAAATGCTTGATTAGATCATTATAGAACATACCGTGCTGTGCTGTGATTTTGGCAGTCGTGAACCCGGTGGTGCCGTTCAGCAAAACCCCTGCTTCCAGCAAAGTGACCTTATAACCAGCTTTGGAGAGCAGATAGGCCGCGGTGATTCCTGTCATTCCGCCGCCTACTACAGCGACATCCGTATCGTGATTTTGGGTAAGCTTTGGATAAGAAGGCAAATCTGAAGTATCCCGCCACATTGATTCCGGATATCTCGGCAGATTTTGCGATAATATGTTGTCTGGATTCATACCGTTTTCCCTCCATTTATATACGACTCCTCTCATTTATTACCACTCATCCACTAAAAGAAACTATGGAGGCTGCTAAGAGATGTCATTATATAAAAAACTACGATTAACTGAAACTTTGTTGCGTCCGGTATTTTTAGCTTGGTAAAGGGCTTGATCGGCCCAGTGTGTTAAAAGCTTACCGTCTGCTTCAGCTACAGTATCAGGGTAACAGGCAACTCCTATAGAGACCGTAATCGGGATTGTTTGTCCTGTAGGCAGAAGGAAGAGTTCATTCTCTACAGCTTGTCTAACCCGTTCTCCGGCTCTTTCTGCTTGGGTGAGGGGGCAATGAGGCAGCAACACTGTGAACTCTTCTCCGCCATTACGGGATACGATATCATGGGATTGGGAACAATTTTTAAGCCGCCTAGCCAGTTGTCTCAGCACTTCATCTCCGGCAGGATGCCCATAAGTATCATTGATCACTTTAAAGTGGTCGATATCAATGGCAAGCAAGGACAAGCTTTCATGATGCCGTTCCGCCCAATTGATTTCACTGTCCAGATGGCGGTGGAACTGTTGGAGGTTATGTAGTCCAGTTAAATAATCAGTGGTAGCCCGAACTTCAAGCAAGGTGAACAACTCATTGGAATGCTGGATAGACTCAGCGAGGTAATAAACGACGTGTCCTGCAGCTAGTGAAATAAACAGCTGATAGGGATAAATCTCCAAAAGTGAATTTAAGTCGCCCATATTAAAGAGTAAAATAACAAAGGTGAGCACCATGCAGACAAGGTTTCCGACGGTCATTTTGCGCAGACGTGACCATGGAAACGTGGAGATCCAAATGCAGAATATACCGCCAAGCAGCAGAGTTAATGCGGTAGCGAGCGTGTTAAGTGAGATTCCATAGATGAGAATCCTGCTGACAGCAAGAACTGCGGCGCAGATCAAGGTAGGAAGCCAACCTATATAAGCAGCTGCAATCACTAAAGTTAGATGGCGTAAATTAATGTAGATATCAGGGGACACTAGGAAAGAATAGTTCATTAGAACAATACCGAATACACCAAATAGTAGACCTGCGTTGATACGGGTAAGAGTAGATGGAGGTTTATTGGTTAGACCTAGCTTTTTGGAGAGCATACCAGATAGGAAAACAAAAGTGGATAAGATACAGAAGTTCGCGAACAAGCTGGAAATCATATTAATTATCATTTAAAGTAAAAACTCCTTGGAAAATATTGGCTTAAATCAATATTCAGACTACAATCATTTTAGCTGGATATTTAAAAAATGTATTGAGAATTAAATCACATGTATTTTCATTGACCTTAGATAGGATAAAGATTTATACTTGATCTAAAAATAAAGTGAGGATGATCGCCATGAAAACACTGAATTTGACTTCTCAGCGTAAAGCCGTTTATGACATCGTCCATCAATCACATGACCATCCCACAGCTGCAGAGGTAATGAACCGCCTGGTAGCACAGGGCCATAGCTTAGCTTATGGTACAGTCTATAACTCTTTGCGGTATCTTTCGGACAAACAAATGATTCGGGAACTTAAATTAGGTGAATCTGCCAGCCGATATGATGCCCGTATGGATGATCACCAGCATATTATTTGTGAGAGCTGTGGTAAGGTTGATGAGGTGATGGCACAAGTTCCTGAGGATTGGGTGAATAAAGTGTCCCAGGATACAGGATATACTATTTCGCATGCTCATGTCGTATTTGGCGGTATCTGCCAAGATTGTAAAAAAACAAGCCGCTGAATTAGAAACTTATAAGAATATAAGAAAAGACCGTTTTCAATAACGGTCTTTTTTGTGTATTTTCACAAGAAATCTAGCACTTTATGAGATTAATGAAGAAATATAGTAGAAAATTGTGTTCCCAAAACCGATATATAATTATATATTTAGCAGTGATGTTCCTTTGAATATAGGTAAAAGAAAGAGAGTGATTATCCTTTATGAATAAAAATGTGCGTTTGACTATCCGTAGAAAGTTAATTCTTACATACCTGCTCGTATTGCTTGTACCCAGTCTAATTATTGGTGCTTTGACTTATCGATCGGCTAGTACAGAAATGGAAGACCAGTTGTTGAACAGTGCTACGGAAAGTGTCGTAGCCGTAAATGAAATCATAAATGCTAACATATCAACCAAAATAAATGATATCAATTATTTTGCAGCCCAGCTGTCTTCCGACTCTGTTAATAGTGAGGTTAACGGGGAAACTTCGGCTGTTGTGTCAACGAGGTTGAAGGAATATGCTGCACTGCATCCCGATGTGCTGGATATCTATGTGGGGACTGGCAGGGGAAAGTCTATTCATGCTTCAGAGGAGAAGCTTCCGGATGGATATGACCCGCGTAAAGATAATTCCTATGTAAATGCCATTAAGCATGGTAAAGGGATTGTGATATCGCCCGCATTTAAAACGATTAATAATGAAATCGCTATCGCCATATCGGCAGTATTGGAAGGCGGGAATGGAGTCATCGCTCTGAATCTCAATTTGAAAGAGCTGGCCGATTTGACCAATATTAAGGTTGGTAAAGAGGGTTATATATTTATCGTTGATAGCAGTAAAAAATTCGTTGTTCATCCTACCGAGACTATCGGGCAAGAATCGGCCCTGGATTTTGTCAAAAAGATGTTTGAGGGTGAAACGGGATCTTTCGATTACACGTTCAAGGAAACTAACAAGAAAATGACTTACATGACGAATGAGCTTACCGGCTGGAGAATTGCCGGTACAATCAGTAAAGATGAAATTACTAGTGCAACAAAGGATATTCGCTTCACAGCTATTGTTGTTATTTCCATCTCTGTATTGCTTGCTTTGGTGCTTATTTATTTCAATGTTCGTTCCATCCTTGCACCGCTTCTTCGTCTTCGCAAGGCGACAGAGGTGATAAGTCAAGGGGATTTGTCAGAAAACATCGGTTCCTTCCGGCGTGATGAGATTGGGATGTTGGCCGAGAATTTCGGAATCATGGTGACGAATCTGCGTGAGATGATTACAAGTGTGCAGGAAATGACAGATAATGTATCCTCCTCCGCAGAGGAGTTGATGGCTGGTGCCGAGCAAACGACCAAAGCGATCGAGCATGTAACCATAGCGATTCAAGAGGTTGCGGCGGGTAGTGAGCAGCAGGTTAAAAGTGTTCAAAAAGGTATGGAAAGTACTGCTGCTACAACAAGCGAGGTAGCCAATATTTCTGAATATATGGTTCAGGTCTCGGACATGATGGGTAAAACCTCACAGTCCGCTGCGGAAGGCAATGATTCGGTAATCAGTGTTGTAGATAAAATCAATAGTATTCAAACAACAGTGGAGGAGCTTGGCAGTGTAATTGACAAGCTTAATGATCGTACCGGACAAATTGTCGGTATTGTAGGCGTAATCACAGGTATAGCAAGGCAGACAAATCTATTGGCGCTTAATGCTTCTATTGAAGCGGCCAGAGCCGGTGAGCAAGGACGTGGCTTTGCTGTTGTCGCTTCGGAGGTTCGTAAGCTGGCAGAGGAATCCGAGAAATCGGCACGTCTGATCTCCGATCAGATCAGTTCAATTTACGGTGAGATGAAGTTAGCCGCAGAAACCATGGAGCAGGCCAAAGAGCGGGTAACCGAGGGTATTACGGCTGTAGATACCACTGGGCGCTCCTTCTCCCGAATCCGTAGAGCTGTTAAAGGCGCAGCAGAAAAAATTGAGGCAATGAATGAAGCGGTACGGACGCTTTCTATAGAAGCCGGAAGTATGGAGCAAGCTATTGTAGATATAAAGGGGATTTCTGAGGAAGCTGCAGGTAATACAGAAACCATCTCAGCTGCTGCCCAGGAGCAACTGGCTTCCGTGGAGGAAATTGCCTCCTCATCAGCTGATCTCAGCCATCTGGCAGAAGAATTGCAGAAGCTTGTTGGACGCTTCAAACTTCAAGCAACTGGAACGAATTCTGTATCAGCACTTTCTCCCATTTCAGTGACTGAAGAACCGGGAGATGAAACCCCTAAATTTTTGGAATAGGCTTTCCCTTTACTTACCTTTGCAAGTATACTGATAAACAACAATAACGGTATACAAAGGAGTGAGGGCATCATGGCAGAGCAATTGAAAGGCATCACCGTCGCACTAGCCGGACCGCGCAAGGCGGAAGAGATGGCCAAGCTGGTGCACAATATGGGCGGCACAGCACTTCACCGCCCGGCACAAGGTACCGTATTTCTAGATGATGAAGAGCTTCGTAAGGGGTTAGATTCTTGGATACAGCATCCCCCTGATTGGGCTATTCTCACGACGGGTATGGGGTTGGACGCCTTGTTCGAGAAGGCGGAAAGTGCGGGTAATGAAGACCGATTTCTAGAGGTAATGTCTCGTTCCCAAATAGCGGCACGCGGCTACAAAACCGTGAATGCTCTTAAGAAACGGGGATTAGTACCTGTGGTACGTGACGATGATGGAAGTACTACGGGTCTTATCCGTGGTCTGCAGTCTTTTGATATGAAGGGGAAAGAGGTTGTGCTGCAGCTGCATGGCGATCCCTCTCCCCGATTGGTCTCCTGGTTAGAGGAAGTGGGTGCGAATACACGTCAGGTTTTGCCATACCGACATACGCCTCCACAGCCCGGGGAGCTTGAAAGATTACTATCGGAAATTCTGGAGGGCAAAGTTGACGCTGTTGCGTTTACCAGCGCACCGCAGTTCCGCTTTCTGGCTGAGTATGCCCGGATTCAGGGCAACCTAGAAGGCATGCTGGATGCCTTTGAAGATAAAGTCCTTGCGGTTTCTGTAGGCCGTATTACTTCAGAGGCTCTGAAGGAAGAAGGAATTCAGCGAATTGTTATGCCGGAGCATGAACGGATGGGAAGTATGTTCGTGGAGCTGGGACGCTATTTAGCTGCTGCAGAGTAAAAGATACGGGCTACAAGAACGATAGCAGGGGACTAAACAGAAGCATTCCCGCGCGTGTTTCGGCGGGAATGCTTTTTGCGTAAATATTAGAAAGTGGAACTCGCTCCTTGTCATGGATGGACAATAGGGGTTGTATTCCTTAAAATATAGGCAACATGTAACTAAAATAGACAAAGTCGTACGGAGGAGGACCTTATGGACAAAAGAAAATGCTTATTACTGGGTGACTATACGCATCCCCGATTCCATCCTTTACAGGGTGTAGACAAACAAATTAGTGTGATCTTGAACGATCTTATGACGGTACAGTGCTCGGAGAATAAAAAGTTGCTGCTGGGAGAGCATTTGAGCGGATATGATTTGTGTATTGCATATAATGAACTGTGGAACGAAACGGTTTCACCACAGCAGACTGCGGGCTTACTCTCCTATGTAAGTGGAGGCGGCGGCCTTATTGTGCTTCATACAGGAGTATCGCTTGCGAAGCGTTACGAACTGGCCCAACTGATTGGCGGTCGATTCACAGGCCATCCACCCTACACATCGTTGAATTTTCGAATTCTTGAGCATGATATTACAGAGGGAATCCAAGGCTTTCAGATGGATGAGGAACCCTACCGGTTCGAATTTGATCCATTTACTGAGAAGAAGCTGCTGCTTGAATATGAGGCGGATGGTGAATGGCTTCCAGCAGCATGGTGTCACAGCTATGGTCTTGGAAGGGTTGTCTATCTAATGCCTGGGCATCATGAGCCTTCGTTCCATAACGAGGCTGTACGCGAGCTCATTTATAACTCTGCCAAATGGGCTGCCCGGATCCCTAGATAAGAAATAAATCGTTAAGTGAAATTACAGCATTTTGGAAATCGCCAGCGAGTAAGGTATACTTTAACCATTAACTCCGGTTGTCATCTAACGGAATCATTGGGAGGAAAAGTGCCATGAGTGATTTGTTTAAAAAAGCGATCTCTTTAGGAGTGGGCCTCACCATTGTCAGCAAGGAAAAGGTAGAGAAAGCCGTTGAGGAACTGGTTAAACGTGGAGAACTTGCTCCATCAGAATCCAAAGCGCTGGTTGACCGTTTGGTTGAGCGCGGTGACGAAGAACGTGGAATGTTTAAATCAGCTGTTCAAGAACAAGTGCAGCGTATTCTTAAGGAATTAAAGGTTCCTACACAAACTGATGTGGCAGGCCTTGAATTGCGTATTGCTGTTTTAGAGCAGCGTTTGGCCGAGCTGGAGGGCATTGCCCAACTAGAGGGAACACTGCCAGAAACGCGTACCGATTAAATGGCGGTCCGCATTAGATATGCCGGACGTTACCGGACCATTGCCATGGCGCTTATGCGTCATGGCTTCGGTTATATGGTGGAGGAACTTGGATTAAACCATCTTTTATCGCTTCCGCGCCGCTTGATGACACAGGAGGTATACGAAGGAGTAACGCTCGGTGAGCGGATTCGCCGAGTGCTGGAGGATTTAGGGCCAACCTTTGTAAAGTTAGGCCAGTTGGCCAGTACCCGCTCGGATATGCTGCCGGATTCAATCATTCAGGAACTAGTGAAACTTCAGGATAATGTGCCCCCTTTTTCAGCGGATATCGCACGTGATATTGTGGAACAGGAGCTTGATCAGCATCTGGATGAGATCTTTCATTCCTTTGAGAATGTCCCTCTTGCCGCTGCATCAATCGGTCAGGTGCACCGTGCCGTATTGTTGAGTGGACAAACAGTAGCCGTAAAGATCCAGCGTCCCGGCGTGCTCAGGATGATGTCCCGTGATTTGGAGATTCTTAAGGATCTAACCGCTCTTGCTGAGAGAAGATTAGACTGGGCTAAGCAATATGGCCTTGCCCGGATGACGGAGGAGTTCTCCAAATCGTTAATCGCTGAGCTTGACTACAGCCATGAAGGGCGCAATGCAGAGAAGATTGCTCTGCAGCTGGCTGACCGTGAAGACGTATATATACCGGAAATTCATTGGGATTATACTTCTGCCCGGGTTTTGACAATGGAATACGTAGAGGGAATTACGCTTAACCGACGTCAGGAAATGTTGGATAAAGGTGTTAACCTCAAGCAACTTGCTGAGCAGCTTGTTGAAATTATGCTCAAGCAGATCTTTATAGGTGGTTTTTTCCATGCTGATCCTCATCCCGGTAATGTGATGCTGATGAAAGACGGCAGGCTTGCCTTGATCGACTTTGGGATGGTTGGAAGACTGAGCGAAGAGATGAAGGATCATCTGGCTGCGCTGATTATAGCACTCATGCGCAAGAATACGGATGCTATGGTGCGAGCCATCATGCATCTTGGAATATTGGATGAGGAAGCAGATCGGGCGGCCCTTCATGATGATATGGATATGCTGCGGGAGGAGTACTATGATGTTCCCTTCAGCAGGGTTAGTATCGGTAAAGTGTTGAATGATCTGTTCAGAATTGCGCGGAGGCACCATCTTGTTATTCCACCGGATCTAGCCATGCTCGGCAAAACCATGCTTACCTTAGAAGGTGTAGTCAGCAACCTGGATCCGTCCTTCAGCATTATTCAAATGGCGGAGCCTTTTGGAAGACAGCTTTTGAAGCAGAGGTTCAGCAGCCATCGCTTGCAGCGTAAGCTGTGGGGAGGCGTAGCGGAGTTGGCTGAGAGCCTGGTGGAATTGCCTGGTCAAGCTAGGCAGCTCACTTCGCTGATCAGCAAAGGCAAGCTTAAGGTGGAGGTTGGCATGCCAGAGCTGCAAGCTTTGCAGCGGAAGTTTGACCGGATCGGCAACCGTCTATCCTTCAGTATCGTGTTGCTTGCTTTTAGCATTATTATGGTGGGCTTGATTATTGGTTCATCGATGCGGGGCGAGCCCTCTCTGCTATGGGATTTTCCTACTGTGGAAATTGGCTCAGTTGTTGCACTGCTAATGTTCCTGTGGCTGCTCTATTCCATTTTTAAATCGGGTAGATTCTGAGTGAGTCCGCGGTTTTAGAAATATTCTTTCAGGCGTTGCACACAAAAGGCGTTCTATAAAGTACAATGGAAGTGATGCTTTCAGAGGAACGGCCTTTACTTCTTATTGATTAATTGCACTTGTATGTGCGAATTCTCCGTACAGGGATAAAATGGGACGGAAGGACTCGGTGGTGAGTTCTTCCGCTTTTGTTTGAATATAAGGAATGCCATTGATCTTTGGACGAGCCTTTTCTTAAGGGCTGAAAGTGTAGGAATAGAAGGACTAACCAATTTTTAAGGAAAAAGTGAGGTGGAGAAATTGCCGAGTTTTAAAGAATTAGGAGTTTCCGAAGTATTAAATACGTTGCTGCATGGCCAAGGGATTGTTAAGCCGACGCCTGTACAGGAAGAAGCGATTCCGCCACTGGTTCAGGGGCTCGATGTTATTGCCCGGGCGAAAACAGGAACAGGGAAAACGCTGGCCTTTTTGCTGCCAATTATGGACAAAATCCAGGTTGAGCGTGCCTTTCCACAAGCGCTGATCATGGCTCCAACGCGTGAGCTGGCACTTCAGATTACAGAAGAAGCGCGTAAATTAGCCCGCCATACGGGTGTTAAGATCCTGGCTGTTTACGGTGGACAAGATGTCGAGAAGCAGCTGCGCAAGCTGGAAGGCGGCAGACATCTGATTATTGGAACGCCTGGACGACTGCTCGATCATATGCGCCGCGGCACATTGGATTTGAACGGTGTTAAAATGCTCGTTCTGGATGAGGCCGATCAAATGCTGCATATGGGTTTCCTAGAGGATGTGGAGACAATCATCACGGCGGTTCCATATCGCCGGCAAACGATGCTGTTCTCGGCTACAATGCCTGATCCAATCAAACGTTTGGCTGCCAACTACATGAAGGAACCGCTGGATATCGTTATTAAGAGCGGCTCTCCGATTCCGCTTGATAATATCCGCCAGCAGGTTATAGAGTGCTCGGATCGCAATAAGGAAGAAGCATTGAAGCAGTTAATTGAACGCGATCGTCCTTATTTGGCTATTATTTTCTGCCGGACGAAGCGTCGGGTATCCAAACTGAACGAAGCACTGCAAGCGGCAGGGTATGACTGCGATGAGCTGCACGGTGATTTGTCCCAGGGCAAGCGCGAAGCCGTTATGAAGCGATTCCGGGACGCGAAGCTCCAATTGCTCGTAGCAACGGATGTAGCTGCGCGTGGTTTGGACGTAGAAGGCGTTACACACATATTTAACTACGATATGCCGCTTGACGGGGATAGCTACATTCACCGTATTGGCCGGACAGGCCGTGCGGGAGGCAAAGGACTTGCGATTACCTTTGCTTCGCCGCGTGAAAGTCAAGGTCTGGATATGATTGAGCATGCCATTTCTCAGCGTCTGGATCGTCGGCGTTATGAGAAGGATGAATTCGGCATAGGAGAATTCACAGCTATTCAGACTGGCGGACGCCAGACCGGTGGACGTCAGGGCGGTTCCCCTGAAGCAGCACGGACCGGTCGTGGACCGAAGACGGGCGGCCGTGGTCAGGGACGCAGCGGGGGAGCTCCGCGTGCGGAAGGTTCTTCACGCCGCGATACCCGGGATGCCGGCGGTCGGGGCCGTGGCAGAGAAGCGGACGCAGGCAGAGGCAGCGCGCGCAGCGGATATAGCGCGGGCGCAGCAAGAGGCGGCAGCGAAGATAGTGCTCCAGCTAAGAAGAGAGCTGGCGGCGGGTATGGTACTTTCGCAAGAGGCGATAGCCAACCTGCGAGCAGTACTACTGGCGCAAGAGGCGGCAGTCCGCGTGGCGATTCCAGAGGCGCTTCTAAAGGCAGCATAAGCAGCGGCTATAGCACCAATGTAGCTAGAGGTGGAGAAAGTGGATATAGTGTAGGCGCATCTAAGGGCAGCGGATCAGGAAGTGGTTATAACCCGGGTGGATCCAAAGGCAGTCCTAAATATAGAGCAAACTTGCCACGTAGTACAGAAGGTGAAGGCTACAGCGCCGGGGCTTCCAAAGGTGGAAGTCAAAGAAGCAGCGGCTACAGCGCTGGCAGATCTAACTCAGGCGGATCTACTTCAGGTGGATCTAGAGGGGGCCAAGGCGGTTTTGGTTCAGGAAGCCGCAGTGGTGGGTTTGGCTCAGGAGGCCGCAGTGGCGGTAGCGGTGCACCCTCACGCGGTGGCCGTGGAAATGGTCCAGGGCGTCAAGGCGGCCGGGGTAAATAACAATGTAGCACAAGCATAGGAGTACATTATTACCATAGGCATCGTTTAGCATTTTGCTAACAAGCCTATGGTAATAATTGTTTAAGGGGGAAGTGAAACCTTTAAGAGCCTGAGCCTGTCTAATAGATAAATAGAGTATTAACTGTAATAGGAGTGTGAACTGTTCATGTCCAAAAAATTGTGGATTCTTATCCTGCTAGTAGTGGTTATTGTTGCAGGTTGGGGAATCGGTAAGTATATAACTCCATCTGCTTCCCAAGGGGACGGAAGTACTGTAACCCAGCAGCCAGATCTTCAAGGCCAGCCACCTGAACCGGATCCTGCAGATGTTGGAGGCGGCACCGAGGATAACCAAGGCAACACTGGTGATTCTGCCGTTGGGAATGAGGACGGGGATGCAGAGGTCGAGCCTACAAACGCTCCAGCCACCTCCAAACCAATAGTAGAACCAACAGTAGAACCCACAGTAGAACCCACAACCAAACCTACAGTCGAACCTACAGCCAAGCCGACATCCAAACCAACGAGTTCTGGTGGTGAAGGATGGTCCGGTGGTGGGGATTCTGTACAAACGGCGGCAGAACCGGAGAGCCTTACTGTGCTTGTGAATAAACAGTACAAGCTGCCTGAGAATTATAAACCGGATGACCTCGTATATCCTGATGTGCCTTTTCTCTTTAGTGATAAAATTGAGAAGCGGATGATGCGTAAGACTGCAGCAGCAGCTTTGGAGGAATTATTCGCAGCGGCCAAGAAGGATGGTGTGCGTTTAGCGGGTGTTTCTGCATACCGCTCCCAATCCACGCAGACCCGATTGTTCAACAATTACGTGGAACGTGATGGAGAAGCCAAAGCACGAACATATAGCGCAGTACCGGGGCATAGTGAGCATCAGACGGGACTGGCCGTTGATATCTCAGGCACGGATGGCAAGTGTGCAGCCGAGAGCTGCTTTGCCGGTACCAAGGAAGCCAACTGGCTGGCGCAGCATGCTTCTGAGTACGGTTATATTATTCGTTTCCCAGAAGGTAAACAGTCGATTACCGGCTATAAGTATGAGCCTTGGCACATACGGTATGTAGGGGTTGAAATTGCCCGCTCCGTTTCAGAGAAAGGGATTACGCTTGAGGAATATTACGATGCTATTCCGGTATCTAAATAGATTCTCTTAACCAATACTCCTGAGTATTAGTTTAAGCCTTTTTGAAGCAGTCCTCAATTTTCAGGGCTGCTTTTTTGGAGGCGGTAGCCGTGGCCGTGAGTAAACGTTATAACAGAATTTCCGTCCACATTGGATGGTGGATTCCTCCAAATGAGATGTAAAAGTGCGATTGAATCGCCCTCGGATGGGGATTTTCGCTAAATGAGATGTAAAAGTGCGATTGAATCGCCCTCGGATGGGAATTTTTGCTAAATGAGATGTAAAAGTGCGATTGAATCGCCCTCGGATGGGGATTTCGGCTGGCCCTCTGCAGGTGGAATTGGCTAAATGTCCGTTTGAGGCTAGATCCAAGCTAACCACATTTTTGCTATACACTCCTTTGGTGTTGAGCCCATTATTTCGGCTACATAGTCAAGCGCTGATTTTGCGGTTGATCCGCTTTTTATCTTGCTCTTTTTTGGTTCAGCCCCCACTCTCTCGGTTAAGTAGAAGACATCAGAAGATCCTATCAAGGAGGCGACTAACGTGTCCGAACATAACCATGTGATCAGCAAAGACGGAAGTGTAGCTATGCAGAAGGTGGATGAAGCTTTAGACCGTATTGGCCCTGATCAAAAAGAGGCGATCTTAGAGCATTTTCAATCTTTTCAACAATATCTAGGTAAGCGCATACATCTTGCCCAAAAAATTGGTCTGAGCGAGGAAACATTAGCAATTGCTGCCGAGAAGGTAGCCGACTATCTGGCGAAGCATGAGGAGCCTCGAAATAGCGAGGAGAAGCTGCTATCGGAGTTGTGGAGGGTTGGCAACAAAGAAGAAAGGCATAAGCTGGCACATATGCTGGTGAAGCTGGCTCAAGAGACGAAATAATGAAATCACTATGATTAAGATGTCCTTCTCTGTCTTATTAGGGGAGGGATTTTTGCGTTGCTGCCTATGTTCTTGAATATAAAAAGCAGAATGAATCATGATATACTCTAGGAATTAAGTGGAAATAACAACCTTCATTGGAGAGCTGAGTATGATAAAAAAACTTAGTGTACTGGACCAATCCCCTGTTTCAGAAGGGAGCACTCCTGCCGAAGCCTTAGCACAGACCGCTTTGCTGGCGCAGGAGGCGGAGCGGCTTGGCTTTCACCGCTTTTGGGTATCGGAGCATCATTCCGCACCCGGCCTAGCCGGTTCTAGCCCTGAAGTTCTTATGTCTCATCTTGCTGCTGTAACCTCATCCATACGTATCGGCTCCGGTGGGGTGCTGCTTCCCCATTACAGTGCCTACAAGGTAGCGGAGAATTTTCGTGTTTTGGAGGGACTGTACCCAGGGCGAATCGATCTTGGGATCGGCCGTGCACCGGGTGGAGCGGCTCTGGCCACACGTGCATTGCAGGAGAATCAGATCCGTAATATAGACCGTTATGAGGAGCAAATTCAGGATTTGGCATCCTATTTGTATAAACAGCCCGACCCGTCCCATCGTTTTGCTGGGCTTCAGGCCACACCTGCTATATCAACCGCTCCGGAAATGTGGCTGCTGGGTTCAAGCAGTGGAAGCTCTTCACTCGCAGCCAAGCTCGGAACAGGTTTCGCTTTTGCTCAATTTATTAATGGGGATGGAGGGAGTGGGGCCGTTAAGGAGTATAAGGAGAAATTCAGCTCCTCTGAGATTTTGCCAAGTCCACGCTGTCTGGTTGCTGTATTTGCTATTTGTGCTGAGAGCTCTGAAGAAGCAGATCGGTTAGCGTCCAGCATGGATTTATCCTTGATATTGCTCGAGAAAGGTCATGTTTCTACAGGTACTCCTTCTGTAGAGCGGGCGATGGCTTATCATTACACCCCTTATGACATGTTCCGTATTCATGATAACCGTAAGAGAATGGTCGTGGGCTCACCAGAGAGCGTACGTGAACAACTTGAAACTCTTGCAAAGCAGTATCAATGTGAGGAGATCATGATTGCGAATCTAATACATAGCTTTCCAGACAAGTTGAAATCGCTCCAGCTTATTGCTAAGGCTTGCGGATTACAACAGCGTATGTAGCCCTTTACGTGGAGTGGTTAGAGTTCGATTACTTGCTTTCCGATTGGGGTAGGGTAAAATGGAGAGGATAAGTAAATAATTCAATTTTGAAGAATGTGGGAAGGGGAATTTTAGATGTCGATATACAGTTTTGCCGGAGTTACACCTTCAGGAAAAGAAGTCCCTTTTACAGAGTATGAAGGTAAAGTGTTGCTGATTGCCAATACAGCCAGCAAATGTGGACTTACACCGCAATACGGAGATCTCCAGAAGCTGTACGAGCAGTATAGTGATCAGGGACTAATAGTGCTTGGTTTCCCTTGCAATCAGTTTGCCGGGCAGGAACCGGGGACTAGTGAAGAAGCGGAAGAATTTTGCCAAATTAATTACGGAGTTACTTTCCCCGTATTTGCCAAAGTGGATGTCAATGGATCGGATGCGAGTCTTCTGTTCCAATATTTAAAGGGCCAGCAGCCAGGGTCTGCTGACAGCAGCGATATTCAGTGGAATTTCACCAAGTTCCTTGTGGACCGTAAGGGCAATGTAGTAGCTCGTGTTGAGCCAAAGGAAACCCCGGAAACGATGAAGGGTCTTATTGAGTCATTGCTGTAGTTCTATATAGTTTTCACAAAAAAGTCCGAATATCCTCTCAGACAGTTCTAGAACGCTGCTTGAGAGGATGTTTTTAGTTAATAAATTGATATAGGATGAAAATAATACTTGACGGTTTTCAAAGACCTTGTATCCTTTGAAGAGGAATCATTACATAGAAGTACTATCGCATAAAGGATAAATGAGCAAGGCTAATAAGGGCAGGAGGGTTTTATACAAGCATGAGATTAATTACAGAGGTAGCATCAGAAGCCGGAATTGATGAGAAACATCTAGAGCTCTATGGGAAATATAAAAGCAAGCTCTCTCCATCCCTTTGGGAGGATATTAAGGACAAGCCGGATGGTAAGCTGGTATTGGTGACTGCAATGAATCCCACACCTGCAGGGGAAGGGAAAACCTTAACTACCATTGGTCTTGCACAGGCATTGAATGCTGCCGGAGTACAGACAGTAGCCGCTCTGCGCGAGCCTTCACTTGGTCCTTGCCTAGGTATGAAAGGCGGCGCTACAGGCGGAGGGAAGTCGCAAATTGTCCCTGCTGATGATATTAATCTGCACTTTACAGGAGATATTCATGCGGTTACATCAGCGCATAATTTACTGTCAGCAATGATTGACAATCATATATTTCAAGGGAATGCGCTGGGGTTGAATCCGCAGCGGATCGTGTGGAAAAGAGTTATGGATATGAATGACCGCAGCCTGCGCAGCATTGTGACAGGGCTTGGGGACGGAAATGGTCCCGTTCGCGAGAGCGGCTTCCAAATTACAACGGCCTCTGAGATCATGGCTGTACTGTGTTTATGCAGTAATCTCCGTAACCTGAAGAAACGTCTCGGCCGTATGCTTATCGGGTATGACCAACAGGGCCAACCTGTAACTGCGAAGGCTCTGGGAGCAGTTGACGCTATGGCTGCGCTGCTCAAGGAAGCGGTCAAACCAAACCTTGTTCAGACGCTGGAAGGAACACCGGTCATTGTGCATGGCGGACCTTTTGCTAATATTGCCCATGGTTGCAGCAGTATTATTGGTACCCGTTACGCCCTTAAGCTTGGTGATGTTGTAGTTACGGAGGCGGGTTTTGGTGCAGATCTGGGCGCAGAGAAATTCATGGATATTAAATGCCGCCAGGCAGGACTGTCTCCTTCAGCCGCCGTGCTTGTCGTCACTGTGAAGTCTTTGAAATATAATGGTGGGGTGCCGAAGGAAGAGCTCTATAACGGAAATAGGGCAGCACTCCTAGCGGGAATGACAAATATGGAGCGTCATATCGAGAACCTCGGTAAATTTGGCGTGCCTGTACTTGTAGCCATCAATCACTTTGAAGGGGACAGCCTTTCAGAAATCAATGAAATTATGGAGGCCTGCCGCCGTTTGAATGTGCCTGCTGCAATTTCCAAGGTGTGGGCAGAGGGTGGGGCTGGAGGTCTTCAGCTTGCTGCTGAGTTGAAAAAACTGCTGGATCGTGGTGATCAAGTGGAATTTGCTCCTTTGTATGAGGACAGCTTGGATATTCCAGCTAAAATCAGTAAAATCGTTCGTGAAATCTATCATGGAGCAGATGTGGCCTTTTCTCCTGCTGCCAAACGAAGCTTAGCGGTTATTGATCGACTGGGGCTGCATCATCTTCAGGTATGTATGGCAAAAACACCGTACTCCTTCTCTGATCAGCCACGTTTGCTTGGAGCACCAGAGGGCTTTACGATGGGAGTTCGCGACATCACCTTGTCTCTTGGAGCTGGATTTGCTGTTGTGATCACAGGGAATATAGTGACCATGCCAGGGCTTCCCGCCAAACCTGCGGCAGAGCAGCTGAGAATTGACGATGAGGGCGAGCTTCAGGGTTTAGTATAATATTTGTATTACATATCTCTCGGGGCTTTATCGTGAATCTAACGGTAAAGCCTTTTTTGCATGTCCAAATGCCAGATATTGTTCTTACTGTGTAAGGGACATAATGTGGTGACTCGATGTAAAAGATAACTTGTATCATCCTTTCCACGAGTCTTTAAAATACTTAAAAATGTGAACAATCTGGGAAAATTGAGAAAAAGGCTTGCATTGTGATAAATATCACAATATAATCAGCTTGCAAAGTGAAATTAATCACATTCAAATTCGAAAACGTAAATAAAGAGCTTTTCAACTTGGAGGAGGAAGAAATCATGAAAGTAGCAGTCATTGGATGTACCCATGCCGGAACCGCCGCAATTGTTAACACCGCACAGCTTTACCCAGATGCAGAAATAACCGTATATGAGCGAAATGATAATATATCCTTTCTGTCGTGTGGCATTGCCTTGTATGTAGGCGGAGTTATCAAAGATCCCCAAGGCCTCTTTTATTCTTCTCCCGATAAGCTTAGAGAACTTGGTGCTAATGTGAAAATGCGTCATGAGGTCACCGCTATAGATACGAATAGCAAAACGTTGCGTGCCCGTAATCTAGACAATGGTCAGGAATTTGACGATTCGTATGACAAGCTAATTATGACTACCGGTTCTTGGCCGATTGTACCGAAGCTTACAGGAATGGATTTAGACGGTATCCTGCTCTCCAAGAACTATAGTCACTCCAACACCATCATTGAAAAAGCTCAGCAGGTGGACAGAATTACCGTCGTAGGTGCAGGATATATTGGCGTTGAACTGGTAGAAGCCTTTCAAATGAACGGGAAACAGGTAACCCTGATCGATGCCGAGGATCGAATCTTGAGCAAATACTTGGACGAGGAATTTACTACACCTATTCAAAAGTCGCTTGAAGATCACGGTATTAAATTGGCACTAGGAGAAAAGGTAAGCTCTTTTGCAGGTGAAGGCGGTAAAGTGACTAAGGTGATTACCAGCAAAGGGGAGCATGAGACAGATATGGTCATTCTCTGCATCGGCTTCCGCCCTAACACTGAGCTGCTGAAGGGTCAGGTGGATATGCTTCCTAACGGAGCAATAATCGTGAATGACTATATGCAGACCAGTATCCCGGATGTGTTTGCGGCTGGTGACAGCTGTGCGATCCACTATAATCCAACAGGTAAAAACGCCTACATTCCTTTGGCAACAAACGCTGTACGTATGGGAACCTTAGTGGCTCGTAACCTTGTATCCAATCTGATTCCATACATGGGCACGCAGGGAACTTCAGGCATTAAAATATACGAGGACAACATTGCAGGCACCGGACTTACCGAAGATGCTGCAAAGGCTGAAGGAATGGACATCGAAAGCGTGATTATTACAGATAACTACCGCCCAGAGTTCATGCCTACTTTTGAACAGGTTCAGGTAAAAGTGGTATTTGACCGTGAAACCCGCCGGCTTCTGGGGGCTCAGATCATGTCCAAAATGGACCTTACTCAATCGATCAACACGGTATCGGTATGCATTCAGAATAAAATGACAATTGATCAGCTCGCATTCATCGACTTCTTCTTCCAGCCTCACTACAACAAGCCTTGGAACTTCCTGAATACGGCAGGCCTTCAAGCACTTCCGAAAACCGTGACACAGAAAGAGCCAGTAACTGTTTAATTTAAAAGCTATATAATAAAAAAAGGCAAGTCTCCTGAGCAGGGGGCTTGCCATTTTTGTGTTTCTAACGGATACTGTCCCATTGGAGGACGGCAAAGCCGTTTCTTCTTGTTGTTGGCTGTAAATTTGACATGTCAGTGAAAATTTTCACTTACCTTTTCCAGTAGTGATATTTATCACGTTAATGTGTTTTGACTCGCGTTACAATGGCATAAAGGAACAAATTTAAAGTAAATAGATACAAAAGGAGATAGGAATCATGGCTTATAATAAACCGCAGCAAATTGCTGAAGTCACGGTGGAGAATGGAATTAAAAAAGCGCATAATCCACTGAGCACTGTGCTTATCCTAGGTTTTCTTGGAGGGGCGTTCATTTCGCTCGGATTTTTGCTTGATATTCGTGTAATTGCCAGCGCACCGGCGGCATGGGGATCTTTTGCCGGATTTATCGGCGCATCGATTTTCCCATTAGGTCTAATTTTGGTCTTGCTCGCAGGCGGCGAACTGTTGACAGGAAATATGATGGCTGTGCCATTAGCATTCATCGCTAGAAAAATTACATTTTGGGAAACTCTAAAAAATCTTATTCTAATCACCATTAGCAACTTGGCCGGTGCTCTATTTGTCGCTTATTTCTTCGGTCATATCGTTGGATTAACCGCTGACGGTGTGTATCTGGACAAATTGGTAGCCATAGCAGAACATAAGCTGGATGATACTTTCCTTCAGGCTTTCATTTCAGGTATCGGTTGTAACTGGCTCGTAGCCCTCGCAGTATGGCTTTCTTACGGAGCAGATAATTTCAGCGGTAAAGTACTGGGTATTTGGTTCCCGACCATGGCTTTCGTAGCCATCGGCTTCCAGCACGTTGTAGCGAATATGTTCCTTATCCCTGCAGCAATATTTGAAGGTCATTTCACTTGGTACCAATATATGATGAACTTTATTCCGGTTTGGCTAGGCAATCTCGTGGGTGGTGCAGTATTTGTAGGTGCCGCTTATTGGGCAGCTTACCTGCGTAAAGAGCCGTCTGCTGCTCAAACGATGGAAAACAGAGTGGCTGCCGGAGTTAAGAAGCACGCATAAGTTATCAGCTATAAATAATAAGCATTTCTTGAAGTTTTCGCTGTCAGCCTGCTTGGGTTGGATAGGTGCTTCAGGGGGTGCTTTTTTTGCGTTTTATGAATTTGGACAATAAAATTCGCCGTGTATTTCCGACTCGGGGGAACGAAATCGGATTCACGGCGAACATAGTAGGGAGTGTTTCATATGATCTATTACCCGGGTATTCAAGGAACGAATCAGTCTTTTTTTAAATATAAGAACGTATAAGATTCACTTTATACGTTTATTCCTTTACGGAGTTCTTCTTCAATTATAAAATATAAAATAGTTATAGATCACGGGGAGGAATGCGGCCATGAAGCATAGTGGGGAGGGCATATTCCCAGCGGTGTGCCCGCTGGATTGCCCGGATACATGCGGACTTTTAGTCCATAAAAAGAACGGTAAAATTGTGAAAGTAGAAGGAAATCCGGAACATCCCGTCACCCGAGGAGCTATATGCAATAAGGTTAGGCACATGGCAGAGCGGATTCACCATCCGGAGCGACTACTGAATCCACTAAGGCGGACGGGTGCCAAAGGGGAAGGGAAGTTTGAGGAGATAAGCTGGGAGGAAGCGATCGCAGAGATTACGGGTACTTTTAAAAAGTTGGCTGCAGACTATGGCCCTGAAAGTATCTTGCCCTATAGCTTCTATGGAAATATGGGTGTACTTAGTGTGGAGGGGATGGATCGGCGGTTTTTTAATGCCCTGGGTTCCAGCCTTTTGGATCGGACAATTTGTAATTCTGCAGGAACCGCTGGTTGGAAGGCTACTATGGGCTTTAACGGGGGGGCGAGCCCCGAAGATACGGTTAATGCAGACGTAATTATCGTTTGGGGTGGGAATATCGTCAGCACCAATATGCATCAGGTTGTACTGGCGGAGCAAGCACGTAAGCGGGGGGCGCAGGTAGTAGTTATTGATGTTCACCGCAATCGGACGGCACAATGGGCCGACTGGTTTCTCCCGCTATACCCCGGAACTGATGCAGCGTTAGCGCTGGGTATGATGCATATTCTCTTCCGGGATGGGCTTACCGATGAGGACTTTTTGAAGAGGTATACTCTAGGTTATGAGGAATTACGCCAGCAAGCAATGTCTTATACACCAGAGATGGTATCCTCCATAACGGGTATTCCAGCAGGTGATATAGAGAAGCTGGCTAAGCTCTATGGTGAGGCCGAGACTTCATATATTCATATTGGTAACGGTCTACAGCATCATGATAACGGTGGCATGAATGTTCGGAGCATATCCTGCTTACCTGCACTGACAGGTCAGTGGTTGAAGACTGGAGGCGGTGCTTCCAAATCTAACGGCGGCTATGGGGCTATGAATTCAAGGGCGTTGGAGCGCCCGGATTTGCGGCCTAATCCGCGGGCTCGCCGGATTAATATGAACCGAATCGGTGAGGCACTGGAGAGGACAGAACATCCTGTAAAAGGCTTATTCGTCTATTGCAGCAATCCACTTGTCGTAGCTCCTGATGCGGAGCGGGTACGTGCAGGCTTTGAGCGAGAGGATCTGTTTACAGTTGTCCATGACCTGTTCATGACCGATACCGCTCGTTATGCTGATATTATTCTGCCTGCAACATCTACTTTTGAAAATACGGACCTCTACAGCTCCTATTGGCACCATTACATTCAGCTTCAGGAGCCAGTGCTGCCTGCACCGGGACAATGTAAGAGTAATTTCGAAGTGTTTTCTTTGCTAGGGAAAGCGATGGGTTTTGATGCAGAAGCCTTCAGCCAGACCGAGGAAGAAATGATTCAGGAAGCACTTAGCTACCCCCGCAATCCTTATTTGAACGGTGTATCACTGGAGCGGCTTAAGGAGGAAAGGCATGTAAAGCTTGATATGACGCCGAAGCAGACCTTCCTTGATAATCTGCCTACGCCTTCAGGTAAAATTGAGCTGTACTCTAAATCTTTGGAATTAGCAGGCCTGCCTCCGCTGCCGACGTACACTCCACTGAAGGAAGGTTATGATGGGATTCGGAGGCCTGAGCTTGAGGATGCCTATCCACTGATGTTCATATCCCCGCCGAACCATAATTTCCTGAACTCTACATTCTCCAATGTTGCGAAGCATCAAGGAATGGAAAAGGAACCTATGCTGCAGATTCATCCAGAGGATGCAGCGGCCCGCGGTATTACGGACGGTGCCGATGTTACGGTATTCAATGGACGAGGGAGAATAGAAATTAAAGCAAGAGTAATGGATAAAATGCTGCCGGGCACTGTGATCAGCCAAGGATTGTGGTGGGAAGGCAAGGGCAGATCCCAGCGAAGCAACGTCCTGACACCGGATCGACTTAGCGATATGGGGAATGGAGCTACCTTTTTCTCCTCTACGGTAGAGGTAGAGCTGCGATAAGAGATGAGTGAGTGTTATGAGACTTATTTTGGTGAATATGGAAACGATCTTTATTCCGTATTAATGTGATAAAGCGTCAATGTGAATGCTTGCCCTCAACCCTGTTTTAGGATGATACTGGATAAAATTAATGACACACATATTACAGGGGATGTACATTCTTATGAGGTTTTTAGACGCTTATCCAAAAGAAGTGAAGGTATTTCTTATCGCCAGTCTCATTAATGCAACGGGTAGTGCCCTTATGTGGCCCCTGGTAACGATGTATGTTTTTGATGAGCTGGGGCGAAGTATGAAGGATGCTGGGCTGGTGATTCTGGTACAGTCGCTCGGCGGAATTGTTGGGCAATTATTGGGCGGGTCGCTCTATCATAAGGTTGGTGTTAACCGGCTTATTGTCGGGGCGCTGGCTATGAATGCACTGGCATTGTTTGCTTTGCCGGCGGCAAGCCAAAGCTGGATGTTGTTTATGGTAACCATGGGACTGGTGGGATTGTTCAACTCCCTATCACTTCCTGCCATTCAGGCGTTTATCGGCTTTCGATTTGCGAAGCAGCGCGGTGAGCTGTTCAACGTCATTTATGTTGCCAATAATATTGGAGTGGCGCTCGGTACAGCTTTAAGCGGTTTTCTTGCTGATCTGTCGTATATGCTGAGTTTTGTATTGAACGGTGTGACCTCAGCGGTATTTGCAGTTTTCTTCTTTTTTTATCTTAAAAAGGTGGGCGATGGTTCACAGGACGATGCGGACGCTTATAAAAAGGTGCAGCCACGCCATACTTCCAACTGGAAGTTGATGGGCAATACGCGTATCTATCTGTATATGGCTATCGGCTCTCTGTTCCTGCTGATTGGTAATTCCATCTGGAATAACGGAGTATCACCGTATATTATCACGGAGGGCTGGTCGAAGAAATCGTATGGCTTTCTCTGGACACTGAATGGAATTCTAATTTTCGTGGCTCAACCTTTGGTAAGCTTAATTAAACGTTGGTTCGCAAGAACATCAACAGCACAAATGACAGCCAGCGCTGTCTTTTATATGAGTGGTTATATCGTAATCTTGCTGCTGCCTACTTATCCTGGTCTACTGCTTGCAATGGTACTCGCTACACTAGGGGAGATGCTGATTTCACCGGCCATGCCTTCCTTCATATCAGATCATGCGGAGCGAAGTGCTCCTTTTTATCTGGGTTTAACCGGAGGTATTGGTGCAGTAGGCCGGGTGATCGGGCCTGTTTTCATGGGGAGTCTATTTGATAGCGGTGGACTTCCGCCTGCAGCTTGGTTAGCTTGTGGAATGGCACTTCTGTCCATTGGATTTTTTGTAGTTCATGCCTACAGTAACCGCCAAAGTGTCCTCAAAGAGAGGCCTGTAGCTCAAATCAGTATGGATGGAAAAGTGGTATGATAAAAGCTCGGGAAGTGAAAGTAAGGGGGTATAGGTGATGCGGCCAATTAAAGATGATTATCTTGTTATCCGTCCTTCGGAGATTCGGGATGCGCGTGAGTTAATCTTGCTGGACAACATGATCTGGACTGAAGATACCTCTCCAGGTCGTCTAACCTGGTGCTCGCGTGAGGATTATTTACTGCACGCCCCGCCTGGCTCTCAGCTGGTAGCTGTAGAAGATAGCGAGTTATGCGGATATGTAGGCTTTGGCCATCCTACGGGGATGGAGAGCAACCGTCATGTTCTCGAGATTAATATTGCTGTGCATCCGCGCTTCCAACGCTTAGGGATTGGGCTGAGACTAATGGAGACCATGAAAAGGATGGCAGCAGAGAAAGGTATCCGCAAGCTTAGACTGCGGGTGCTGTCCTGTAACCAAGCTGCGCTCTCCTTTTATACAAAATGTGGATTTCAGGAGGAGGGACGGCTGGTGGATGAATTCTTTCTCGGGGGCCGTTATGTGGATGAGGTCTTCATGAGCTTCATGTTAAATCCTAACAAGCGTATCCATCCTCTAGATGAGTGGAGGGGTAATCAATGAGAATTGTCTCGCTTAATATAGGCAGACCTATAACCGTTGACTTTCACGGCAAACCGCTGGAGACAGGAATCTATAAAGCTCCTGCTAGTGGACCGGTGCATCTGTCGGTTGAGGGTCTGGCTGGAGATGGACAAGCTGATCTGGTGAACCACGGCGGACCTGACAAAGCTATTTGCGTGTACCCTTTAGAACATTATGAATATTGGGAAATGCAGCTCGGGAAGAAGCTGGAATATGCAGCCTTTGGTGAAAATATTACGACCAACGGGTTATTGGAAACAGAGGTATGTATCGGCGATGTGTACGAAATCGGGACAACATTACTTCAAGTGAGCCAGCCGCGATACCCCTGCTTCAAGCTTTCGCAAAAGCACGGTCCAGCGGATCTGCCTGCCAAAGTACTGGCTACTGGATTTAGCGGTTTTTATCTTCGTGTACTGCGTGAAGGTGAAATTGCAGCGGATGATGTCATTGTTAAAAAGCAGAGTGGACCCGGTGGGGTGTCTATCTCCAAGGTGCTTCATATGATGGAGGTTGGACGTAAGGACAAGACGGGTCTAGCGGATGTGATTGAGCTGGATAGTCTTGCAGAAGGAATTCGCCATAAGTTCAGGGATTGGCTGGAGTCCTCTGAGATTTAAGCATAGTCGACTTATATAAAAGGAAGCTGTTGGCACCGGGCCAACAGCTTCCTTTTTTGAATGGCCCTGCCAGGGCCGATTTAACTAAGCAGCTGCCATTCGCTGCGCAATAAACCGTATACCGCATGGTTCACGTAACCGTCGGGGAGCTTTTCTGCTTGTCGGATAATGCCTTCTAGTACAAAACCAAGACGTTTTGGAATCTCGCGACTTGAACTATTGCCCGTAGCACAGCGTATTTCAACACGCTGGAGCTCCATCTCCAGCAGCGCATAGTCCACTAATACTCGGCAGGCGCTGGTCATGTATCCTTTACCTTCATAGCCTTCGCCCAGCCAATAACCAAGGCCCACGGACCGGTTTCTCCAGTCAATCTCATGATATCCTATGATACCGGCAAGTTCTCCGTGGACCCACAGTCCAGCGGTAAATCCGCCATTATCAGTAGCTTGCTGAATAGCATTTTTAACAAAGCTGACGATGTGCTCATGTTCCGTAACCGCATCTACCCAGGGCAGCCATTTTCGAAGCCGTTCACGGGAACGCTCCACCAGCTGGAACATATGGCGGGAGTGCTCCGGCGCCAGCGGCTTCAGCATTAGCTCCTCGTCGATGACATAATTAAACATGTTGGACCCCTCTCCTTCACCGTACTAATCTTTATTAATCTCATGCTACTCTATCATCTGCACGGAAGTCAAAAGAGCTGTAAGCATTCATGAGTGTTTTACGGTATGCCCACTTTTATTGAACAATCCACGGTTAACGGGTATATTAGTAGGAAACATATATGTACCAAGAAGAGTGTACTAATTTAAAGAACGAAAGGTTGATATCAGTGGAGAACCGAGGAACCCCCTCCAATTTCATTAAAAATATTATTACCGAAGATATCCGTTCGGGCAAAGTAAAGGAAGTCGTCACCCGCTTTCCGCCGGAACCTAACGGTTATTTACATATCGGTCATGCCAAAGCGATCTGGATTAACTTCACCTTAGCGGACGAGTTTGGCGGCAAAACTAACCTTCGATTTGATGACACCAATCCGGTTAAAGAGGACACGGAGTATGTACAATCGATTCAGGAAGATGTGAAATGGCTAGGCTATGAATGGGACAACCTTCGATTTGCCTCTGACTATTTTGATGAAATGTACGCACGGGCCGAACTTTTAATAACCAAAGGTAAAGCATATATTGATGATCTTAGTGCAGAACAAATTCGTGAACTTCGCGGTACACTGACTCAGCCGGGACAGAATAGTCCCTATCGTGAGCGGAGTATTGAGGAAAGTCTGGATCTCTTCCGCCGGATGCGTGCAGGAGAATTCAAGGACGGCGAAAAGGTGCTGCGTGCCAAAATCGATATGGCTTCCCCTAACATTAATTTACGTGATCCGGTGATTTACCGTATTTCTCATTCCCACCACCATAACACTGGTGACAAATGGTGTATTTATCCGATGTATACCTTTGCTCACCCCTTGGAAGATGCGATTGAAGGTATAACACATTCTCTTTGCTCTTTGGAGTTCGAAGACCAACGGCCATTCTATGATTGGTTGATTGCGGAAGCGGAAATGCCAGCTGTCCCTCATCAATATGAGTTCGGCCGCCTGAATTTGGCTCAGACTATGACCAGTAAGCGCAAGCTGAAACTGCTCGTAGATGAAGGCCATGTGGATGGATGGGATGATCCGCGTATGCCGACGATTTCTGGATTACGTCGCCGCGGCTATACACCTGAGGCTATTCGCAGCTTTGTATTTGAAGCGGGTATTTCGAAAAGCCAAGGTCTGGTGGATCTGCAAATGCTGGAGCACTTCATCCGTGAGGATCTCAAGCTGAAGGTACCACGTACAATGGCTGTTCTTCGCCCGCTTAAAGTTGTAATCACGAACTACCCTGAAGGTCAAACCGAATGGTTAGAAGCTGAAAATAACACCGAGAATGAGGAGATGGGCAATCGTCAAATTCCATTCTCCCGTGAGATTTATATTGAACGTGATGACTTTATGGAGAATCCTCCGAATAAATATTTCCGTCTCTTCCCTGGCAATGAAGTACGTCTTAAGAACGCTTATTTCATTAAGTGTAATGATTTCATTAAGGATGAGAACGGTGAGGTTGTCGAACTGCATTGTACCTATGACATTGAAACCAAGAGCGGCAGCGGCTTTACAGGCCGTAAAGTGAAGGGTACTCTGCACTGGGTTGAAGCAAGCCAAGCGGTTCCGGCGGAATTCCGCCTGTTCGAGCCATTGATTTCTGCTGAAGAGCCTGAGTCTGACCCAGAGGTAGAGGGATTGGAAGTCTCCGGAGAGAAGCCTGAGCCAAGCTTCCTGGATCAGCTCAACCCGAAATCCATTGAAATCCTGCAAGGATTTGTTGAACCTGGACTTAAGGAAGTTGTACCGCAGGATAAGTTCCAATTTTTCCGTCATGGTTACTTCAATGTAGATAGCAGATACTCTAAGCCAGAGCTTCCGGTATTCAATCTTATCGTTTCATTGAAAAGCTCCTTTCAGCCGCCCAAACAAGGCTAATTAACACATCAAGCGTCACTCAAACCTTAAGCTAAAGGACAGGTGTATCGATGAATGAACGGCAGCGAAAAGTGCTTCTCCGTTGTCTGAAGCAGGAAACCGGCCCCTTGTCCGCCGGGGTTATAGCCGGAGAGCTGGATGTATCGGAGAAGACGATTCGTAACGATTTTAAAATTATAGATCAATGGTTGTCCCAGAACGGCTTCGGGCTTATTGCCCGCAAGCCGAACCAGGGCATCGTCGTTATGATGAGTGATGAACAAAGAAATGATGTTATTGAAATGCTGAACGATCCTGGTACGGGATTATCGGAAGCGGAGCGTCGTTTATTGGAGGCGCTGCAACTGCTGATACTGGATGCCCGGAAGGTTACCGTTGAGGAACTCAGAGATCGTCTCTATACGAACAAAAATGTAATTTACGAAGACTTGGAAGCGTTACAAAAGCGGTTGGATACCTTCAGTTTGAAGCTTGAGAACTCACGCAAGGACGGAATTCAGATCCTTGGCGATGAGGAGAAGCTGCGTGATTTTTTCCTAACGACCGTATTAGGGATGCATTCCAGCTGGATTTCAGGGCCTATTCTTAAGGAACTGTTTCTGCATACAGATGCGGATAAGGCACGCCATATTATTAGAATTGCCGAACGTACTTTGGGGGTTGAATTCTCTGGTGAAGCCTTCCACTATTTGACCTATGCTCTACTGCTCGGTACTTCGCGTGTGAAGCTTAAGCATATACTGAGAGAAAAACCCGCAGTTCCGGGACCCAAATACCGCGATGCCGCAGAAGAAATGGCTAAAGAAATTGAACGATCCTTCGTACTCCGGATTCCCGAAGTAGAGAAGGATTATTTGGCTTGGCTAGTGGGCGGGGCCAAGCGCCATGTGAGCTTTTCCCAGCTAGGGAGCACCAACATCTCGGAGGATGCCTCACGTATGGGGCAGCAGCTTATTGCACTTGTATCCCGCAGGACAGGTCTGCCCTTTGATAAGGATACGGAGTTGGAACGAGGCCTGACTTTTCATTTCGAGGCTTGTCTAAGTCGTCTAGCTGGGGGGATATCATATCCCAATCCGCTGCTGCGGGATATTAAGCGAAGCTACTATTATATTTTTGATACGGTGGCGGAAGTTGTACATGGAGATGAGATTCTTGCGGCGTATTTGTTCACGGATGATGAGATCTCCTATACGGCTATTCATTTTCAGGCTGCCTTTGAACGACTCTCCCGGCATGATGGTGCAGGAAACCGTATTCTGATCGTATGCTCCATGGGTGTAGGGATCAGCATGCTCTTAAAGACAAAGATAACGCGGAAGTTCGTCTCATTAACCGTTGTGGATGTGATCAGCGAAGAGAATTTACGCAGTGCTCCGAAGGAATCTCTTGAAGGTATTGATTTCCTGATAAGTGTCATCCCGCTTAAAGGGGCTCCATTACCCGTGATTGTTGTCTCTCCTCTATTCTCGGCGGGCGATGAGGAACGGGTAGATAGCTTTATTGAACGACAGATGCGTCGCCGCTCCTATCCTTTGCTTGCCAGTTTGCTGAATCCGGAACGTGTCATTCTCGATCTACTCATAGACCATCCATTTGAGGCCATGATTGATCTCTGCAAGTTGCTGGAAGTTGAGGGGAGCGTCACTAGTGAGTATGCAGATACGGTTATGATCCGGGAAAAAAGGTCCCCGACAACAGTAGGCGGCGGGTTGCTGCTCCCACACGGTGTGTTATCGCATATTAAACATTCCTCTGCTGCATTTGCCCGTCTCAAGACCCCGGTGATGTGGGGTGGGAGCCCGATTGAATGGATATTGCTGCTCGCGTATATCCCCTCTTCCCGGGATGAGCATCAGGCGTTGTTCCGCGAGATCGCTGATATTATTGAGGACAATGATCTGCTTAATCGCTTGAGGATTGCTTCGCCGGATGAGATTGTGCCGCTGCTGGCTGGAGAGGTTAGGAAGTAACAATTGTCTTTTTGCCGGAACATGTGGAACTATTCCTGCCTCAGAGCGGCTTCCTTGCAGTTATGATATCTACATAACCCGTTCATCCTAAGTAATGAGGGCAAGTAGATAGATACACAAGGAGGAGAAAGCAATGAAGTTATTGGGAGTAACAGCGTGTCCTACAGGCATAGCCCATACGTATATCGCTGCTGAGAAGTTAAGCAAAGCCGCCAAGGAGCTTGGCGTGGAGATCAAGGTGGAGACACAAGGCTCCGTAGGTACTGAAAATGAGCTGACAGCTAAGGAGATTGCAGAGGCAGACGGTATTATTATTGCAGCAGACAAGGGTGTGGATTTATCCCGTTTTGCAGGCAAGCCTATTTTTGAATGTGGAACTAAGGATGCAGTTAAAGATCCTAAGCGGCTGATACAGCTTTTTGTGGATGGAAAGGTAGCCGCATCGGAAGGTACAAAGAAGCTGAAGTCGGTTGAGGAAGCTAAGGCTGAAATTCGCGGGAAGCAAAATCCGGTCTATCGTCACCTAATGAACGGGGTTTCCTATATGATCCCATTTGTAGTGGTTGGCGGTTTGCTAATTGCTCTGGCTTTGGCTCTTGGTGGTGAACCTACGGCTAACGGATTGGCTATACCAGAGGGTTCCTTCTGGACAAAAATAAGTGCCATCGGTGGTGCGGCCTTTACGTTCATGGTTCCGATTCTCGCCGGCTTTATTGCCCTTAGTATTGCGGACCGCCCGGGTCTAGCGCCAGGTATGATCGCCGGTTTCATTGCGGCTAACGGTAGTTTCTACGATAGCAGCGCAGGTGCCGGTTTCATTGGGGGTATCGTTGCAGGTTTTATCGCAGGTTATCTGGCACTTTGGATTAAGAAGTGGAAAGTACATCGCATGATTCAGCCTATTATGCCGATTCTTGTGATTCCGATTATTGCATCCGTTGTTACAGGCGCTGTGTTCATATTCATAATCGGTAAGCCAATAGCCTCTCTGATGACCGGATTGACGGATTTTCTGAATGGGATGCAAGGCAGCAGTTCCATTCTACTTGCATTAATTCTTGGTGCTATGATTGCTTTTGATATGGGGGGGCCTGTGAATAAGGTAGCTTTCCTGTTTGGCTCCTCTATGATCGGGGAAGGTAATATCTTTATTATGGGTGCGATCGCTGCAGCTATTTGTACACCGCCGCTAGGTATGGGGATTGCTACACTGCTGCGTAAGAATCTGTATAACAAAGAGGAGCAGGAAGCTGGTAAAGCCGCTTTGGCCATGGGGCTTTGTGGAATAACCGAAGGTGCAATTCCATTTGCAGCCGGTGACCCACTCCGTGTTATCCCAAGCTTAATGGTTGGCGGAATGACGGGCGCGGTTATCGCTATGCTGAGTGGAGTTGGAGACAGTGTTCCGCATGGTGGACCTATTGTAGCCTTGCTTGGAGCCATTGATAATGTATTCATGTTCGTGATCGCCATTATTGTCGGCGCTCTGGTAACGGCATTATGCGTTAACTTCCTTAAGAGCATGAAGGTACGCAAATCAGAGACTCTTGCTAACAACCATAAGCAGGCAGCAGGACAATAAACAACAATAAAGATAACAGAAGAGAGTGTAAGTCGCCTATGAAGATGCCCTATCCGGCAAAGGGCGACTTCCTTCTCTATCTGGATAAGGAGTGGAAGAGCCATGCAGATTACTGACCTATTAGACAAAAGTTATATTGAATTAAACCTGAATGGGACTAGCAAGCAAGAGGTTATTACAGAGCTGGGAAATCTTCTTCAGAGTGGCGGGGCGCTTTCAGATCAGACTGCATATGAAGAGGCAGTGTTAGCGCGTGAGAAAGAAGCTTCCACAGGTATTGGCTTCGGGATTGCTATTCCTCATGGCAAATCCGAAGGAGTAGCTAAGCCGGCTATTGCCCTTGGCATTAAACGTCAAGGCCTGGATTGGGATAGCATCGACGGTGAGGACGCTACAATTATCTTCATGCTCGCTGTTCCTCATAATCAGCCGGGAAATGAGCATTTGAAAGTGCTCCAACAGCTGTCCCGCAAACTAGTTGACGATGATTTCCGCGCGGCCCTTGCCGCTGCCGGAAATAAGGACGAGATCTATTCATTAATTGCACAGATCACTGTTTAACATTGATTGAAGTTGCTGTTAAGCCACACCAGCGGACTGTTGTAATCGAGCTAATTGGGCCAAATGAAGTGTATAAATACAATTGAATTCCGAGAATAACAAAAAAAGCAGGTCTAGCCTCCTCGCGGAAGCCTAGCCTGCTTTTGCTATATTTTCAGAGCAACTCTATATCGAGGAATTCATCCTCAGTTTCTGTCTCTGGCCGATAACCACCCCTATTTACAAAGAGCCACATAAAGGCGAAGCCTAAAGATCCGATCAATGCCAGAAATACACCGAACAGGTACATGTTCTGGGCACCGAGATACTGGAATAGAAAACCGCCCAAAATACCACCGATAATCCCGGACAAACCGCTCCAGGTAAGAGTATAAAGAGCTTGTCCAGCAGAACGATACGGACGGGGCACAAGAAGCATAGTCAGCTGAGTGCCTACATAGAAGTAACCGCCGAATGTAATGCTGTGCAGAATTTGGATGAATGCCACCTCAATAGGTGCAGTAGCACCTGCCATTAGCCACCAGCGTAAAGCAAACAGTGCACTTACAAGGGCTAGCCAGCCAATAAGGATGGAGATTTTGCGCTTCAAGAACCGGTCACAGAGGACAAACACTACGATTTCCAGTATAGAGGAAAGGAATACGGCAAAACCCACCATTCCCTTTGACCCACCCATATCTATAATATAGAGGGACATAAACGTATTGTTCATCGTATTCGGTATCGACACCAAAATACCAAAGAAAATAAAACACAGAAAAAACGGATTGTGAAAAAGTTTACCGAACCCCCTGAACGGCAGCGGGGCGATCCCGATAGAATGGTTAAGCTTCGGCAACGCGACTAAGGCCAGAATGGATGCACCTATTAGTGCCGCGAATAAATATGACAATACAGATATGCCCATGTACTGAATAATCAGTCCCGCTGTAATAGCTGAAAGTGCCCACCCAAGTGAGCCCCAAAGCCGGAAGGAGCCAAAACGGCGATTCGTACCCTCAATATAGCTTAGAATCATAGTATTACTCTGGGCGAACAGTGGAGTCTGAAAGAAATAGAACAAGATCATGGAGACATAGACCATCTCATATGTATTTGCCTGAAAAGCTAGCTGGGACAGGACCAGTGTTCCCGTTAGCATGAGAAGTACGATCCGCCGTATATTTTGATAACGGTCAGTCCATATTCCCCAGAACGGATTGGCAAAGATCGAGACGAACGGACCTAGAGACATTAGGGCTCCGATCTCCAGCTTGTTCATTCCGACATCCTGCAGGTATAGTTGAAAGAAGCTGGTAAACAGCACCATAGTTCCGTATACAAAAAAGTTAAACCACTTCAAAGACGTGAAAGAAGGTTGCTCGTCAAAGTTCTCCCGCAAATTGGGCACTCCTTTCCCGCAAAATGCCTTGCATTTCATGAGCGGCAATCAAGGCCGCTTCTACCACTGTAACATGTGTTGAAAGGGGATACAAGATAAGAGCGCTTACAAAGTAATGAATAGGAAAAGGAGTGGATATTGTGGAAATTAGTGGAATTATCTTAGCGGGTGGCGGTTCCCGGCGCATGGGGGTCAATAAAGCATTGTTAGAGATTGGAGGGACCCCGTTAATTTCTAACCTAATATCGCAGCTATCTGCGGTGGCGAACACGCTCATGATTTCATGCAGTCAAAGAGATGTAGATAGCAATACCTACCGATTTCTTAATTTGCCTATCGTAACCGATATTTATCCCGGTTTGGGGCCTCTGGGTGGCTTGCATGCCGGATTAAGCCACTCCCGAACAGAGTGGAATGCGGTAAGTGCTTGTGATTTGCCCTTTGCTTCGAAGGAATTACTAATGTACATGCATAGTTTAGTTGAAATTGCCGGGAGCGGTGTGCAGGCGATCGTTCCAGTAGCCGCCAATGGGAAAGTCCAGCCTCTGTTTGCGTTGTATCATATTAATGTCCTTCCCAGCCTACAGGAAGCACTGGAGCAGCAGCATTCCCGGGTCATGGATTGGCTCAATGGGTTAAACGTTCAATACGTCCCAGAGGGCGAATTTCCTGAAAGTTTCATAAATAAGCAAGATACATTGCTTAATATGAACACACCAGACGACTATCGAATGGCTGTGGAACGGGTAACAACACAGTCGGATTGAAGTGGAGGGCGATTTAAAAACCCTGCACAAGCTCAGCGAGACGTTTAATTCCGGCTTCCAGCTCAGTAAATGTTGCGTAAGCGTAGGACAAGCGGAGATGACTGGCATCACTTCGGTTGTAGAGGTCGCCGGTATTGAGTAGTAACCCCGCCTCAAGCGCAGCTCTGAATAGCTTTCTTAGGGGGACGGGTTTGTTGAGAGTTAACCAGATATAGAAACCTCCAGCGGGTCTGTTCCAGGAGGCCAGATGGGTGAAATACACACGGAGCATGTCCAGTACTGCATCTCGTCTTTGCCGTAGTTGAATACGCAATACCTCGCAATGTTGGGCATGATAGCCCTCCTCCAGCCATTTAGCAGCAACATGCTGCGACAGAGCACTCGATCCGTAATCGCTTTGCATTTTGATGTCTGCCAGCCTGCGGATTACCGGTTCGGGGCCTACGGCCCAGCCGATCCGCAGGCCTGGACTAGCTGTTTTGGATAGCGTTCCAAGATGGAGGACACGCCCTTCACGATCCAACGCTTTCAGCGGTGTAGGTGGTGGTGTGTCCAGCCACAGGTCTTGGTAAGCTCCATCCTCCAAAATAGGCAGTCCGAGTGCACCTGTAATAGTCATTAAGGTATGGCGCCGATCCTCGTCCATAAGAATGCCTGTAGGGTTATGGAACGTAGGGATCGTATAGAGCAGAGAGGCTTTGGTACGGTAAGCCTCAGCTTCTATGCTGTGAGTCATTAAACCTTGATCATCCATAGGCAGGCCGTTCAACTTCACACCCACTGATTGGAAAGAATGGATGGAATATAGATAAGAGGGCTTCTCCAGTAGAAGGGTTGAACCGCGCGGAAGAAGCCCTTGAGCTATAAGCTGAAGGCCCTGCAGTGCACCTGAGAGTATCAGAATAGAGGATGGGCCTGCATGTATGCCTATTTTGGACAATTCATTGCTGATGGCGGTTCGCAGTCGGAGACTGCCAAGCGGTTCCTCGTAAGATAAAGATAAAGGCTGTAGCGAAAGATCGGCAAGAATAGACTTCATGGCCTCTCCGGGCAGCAGTTCGGGAGCGAGTTCTCCTGTTCCTAGACGAATCAGTCCATCAGTAAATTCCAATCTATTTATAGCCTGTATCGTTGGCAGATTAGGATAATGGATTCCTTCCTCTACATAATCATTCCAGTTTCCTGCTTGAGTGGAGAGGGAATCCTCGGACAGAGTCACCCTTGTTCCGCCTCCCCGTCGTCCTTCGATTAGCCCAAGGGCTGTTAGCTGTCCTAACGCAGATACAAGGGTACTGCGATTTACTCCAAGCTGTCGGGCTAAATCCCGTTGCGGAGCCAGCCGCATACCTGCTGGCCAGGCACCGCTTGTTATTTTCTCCCGAAAGTACCCAGAAATCTGTATATGTAGTGGCAGTGCCGAAGAGGGATCTGGCCTCCATCCATCGGTAAAGAGTTCCTGTGTCGAGATACCTTGAGTTTTCGGATCAGACTTCACGCTAAAGCCCCTTTTTTGATTAAGAGTATAACATGGATTGAAATTTGTTTTTGGTTTGGTTGGTGCTGTGGAAGAAACTTGGATGGTTACGAATCTTAGCCGGGAAGTTAGTATCGGATTACAGCGAAGAGTTGAATAGAGGATAAGCTTTTGCAAGGAGGAGTAAGACGATGTGGGAAGCCATCATTCATGGGATTGTTTTAGCTTTTGGGCTTATTTTGCCACTTGGAGTCCAAAATATATTCGTATTTAATCAGGGGGCGCTCCATCCTAAATTCCGTAGTGCGCTTCCAGTTATTGTTACTGCATCTATATGTGATACGTTGCTCATTGCGGCTGCAGTTGGCGGTGTCTCGCTGGTTGTGACGTCGGTGGAGTGGTTGGTGCCCATATTATATGGAGCTGGAGTGATTTTTCTGGCTTTTATGGGTTGGAAAACATGGACGGGAACAGCGGAAGCGGGAGAGACTAAGGTTCTCTCGATGAAAGGGCAGATAGGATACGCGTTATCTGTGTCACTGCTGAACCCACACGCAATTATGGATACCATAGGGGTTATTGGTACCAATTCCCTGCAATATGACAGCGGGGAACGCTGGGCGTTCGCCGCTGCCACAGCAGGTGTCTCCTGGTTGTGGTTCGCGGGTCTAGCAGCGGCAGGCAGAGGGTTGGGAAGAGTAGATTCATCAGGTAAAATCATACGTCTGTTGAACATTATTTCCGCACTGCTCATCTGGGCAATGGCCATATATATGGCTGTGCAGTTAACCGCCAATCTGTGACATACGGCGTACTGTAGGGGTATGGCTTTGGGCTTTTTGCTCCAAAGCAAGCGCCATTTCATGGTTAGCCGGCTTATTGCCTAGAGCCTTGCGGAATAAGGCCTGCATCGCTTCAGGATCTCCTGTCAGTGGTCGCACATGATATTCGTCTGACCAATAAAGACATGCCTTGATATGCCCGTCCGCTGTGAGGCGGAGCCGGTTGCAGTTATCGCAGAAATGATCGCTAACCGGATGAATCAGTCCAAAGGTTCCTTGAGCCCCGATCACACGGCGGTTCTGGGAGGGTCCATTACCCGCAGATACATGTGCTTCTTCCGTCTCCCAGCCAGCTTCGGTGCAGGCGTCCAACACCGTCTCGAGCGGGAGGTAGGATTTGCGCCAGCTGTCACTCGCACTACCAATCGGCATATATTCAATAAAACGTACATTAAGCGGGCTGTTCAAGGTTAGGGAGATGAAATCCTTGATCTCATCGTCGTTAATACCCTTCATCAGGACTACATTCAGCTTAATCGGGTGGAGCCCGGCAGCATCCGCAGCTTCAATTCCTTGGAGTACTTTATGGACATCCCCGCCGCGTGTAATCATGGAAAAGCGGTCCTGCCGCAAAGAATCTAGACTGATGTTCACCCGGGACAATCCGGCTTCTTTCAGGAGCTGCGCTTTGGCGGGCAGCATCAGTCCGTTTGTCGTTAACGAAATATCCTCAATACCCGGGATAGCAGCAAGCATGGCGACCAGCTTCTCTAAATCCTTGCGCACAAGAGGTTCGCCTCCTGTTAGGCGGATCTTTTTCAGTCCGAGCGGCGCTAGTGATTGTACCACTGCTGTGATTTCCTCATAACTCATAATCTCGTCCTGTGGCTGGAATTGCATTCCTTCTGCTGGCATACAATATATACAGCGCAGGTTGCAGCGGTCTGTAACCGAGATGCGGAGATAATCGTGAATTCTTCCAAAAGGATCCGTTAACGGCTGCATGGCGTTGCTCCCTTCATCAGTGGAAACTTTATTTTAAATTTTAAAGAAATCGGCAGTATACGTCAATGCGTGTAGTGATAAAGATTCATTATACAACAATACTAAGATAGAGGATGATAGCAGTTTTCAATCCCGACGATAGAGGCATTTTATTAAGCGTTGAAAAAATGAATATCATAAATTTGACAGTAATACGACAATTCTATGGAAACGCCATAAAATGCTCACGAAAGGCGTTTTCATTGTCCGATATAATCTAGGTACAGAACAATCACTTTTTGCGAAAACAACTACGACATCGGATCTGAGTGGCGGTGAATGCAAACGCCAGAGGAGACCGGGTAAACCCATTAGAGGAGGATTTGCAAAATGACTCTACAAAATGTTCCAACTCTCACCGTGCCGGAAGCTTTTAGCCGCTGGTTAGAAAGCCGTGGACTCATATATCAGTTATTGACAGACTTTTTCGGAAGAAAACCAACATTATCACTTGTTGCTCAATGGAGCCGTAATACACACATAGGTGTTGCAGCTGAGATGACAGAGGGAGGACGTGAACTGAAACGCTACCTCTGCAGCCAGGAACCGCAGAACCTCCCGCTCATCTGCGAACAAGAGAATAAAGAGTATAAACGCTTGATGAGTGAAGGTGCTGTTAATACCTTTGTACCGCGTGAAGCCGCACACCTGGGTCGCACGAAGGATTTCTGTAATGTGATCTCCGATGTATATGCCTCCGCTGGTATTGTATTTAATAAGTGCAATGGCGAAGCTGACGACCATATCGCGATTGAACTGGAGTTTATGGCTGTGCTGCACGAACGTATGTTGTACAACAGTTTTTCCGTTAGAAGTGCGATGGAACTTTTGGAAATCCAGGAGACTTTTCTAGAAGAACATTTGCTGCGCTGGACACCGCAATTCTGTGAAAGGCTAAATGCAGCGACAGAAAGTCCACTCTATCTTGGACTAAGCCATATGCTTGAGGAATTCTTGCCACATGATCTACAAATGCTGCGGGGCTGGAAAGCATCTTTGGAAAGCGGCGTAACCGTTTAAGCATCGTCGATTGTACCCTCGAAAAAAGCAAAAGGATCAAAAGCAGCCTCGGCTGAACTTTTGATCCTTTTTTGGTGTTACAGTAACATTGAATTTGGATTAGTTAGCACCATAGCTAGTTACAAGAAACCCTGTTATTCCAGCGAGCTCGAACGGGAGTGTATGCGGACACAGAAGACGTTATTGTGCGGAAATCGGCCCGATCTCGTAGCATGCGGACTCAGATGACGTTATTGTACGGAAATATGGTCAATAAGTCACTCCATCCACCCAATAGTGCCTCCTCAGTCCGCATGAATTTCTAAAAGCCCATTTACTTTATAATAAGGGCCCTGTAGTCCGCATAATGCTCCAGAAACTAATTATTCATACTCCCGTTTACTACGGAACTTCATCAGGAATTCATAGACAACAGGTACTACTACAAGTGTCAGCAGCGTAGAACTTATTAAGCCGCCGATAACGGTTACCCCTAATCCCTTAGAGATGATACCTGCACTGTTTTCCAGTCCGGAAACGAGTGGGAGCAACGCGCCGATTGTAGCCAGTGCTGTCATCAGGATCGGACGCAGACGGGTCCCCCCAGCTTCGAGCAAGGCTTCGCGAGTAGACAACCCTTCCTTTTCTTTATGAATAACACGGTCAATGAGTACAATCGCATTAGTAACTACGATCCCGATGAGCATAAGTGCTCCCATCAGCGCGGATACATTCAGCGTTTCCCCGGAGATCAACAGGGCTACGAGTGCCCCGATAACGGTAAAGGGAAGCGAGAACAAGATGGCAAAAGGAGCGAGTCCGCCGCCAAAAGTAACCACTAGCACGAAGTATACGATGGCAACCGCAGCCGCCATAGCAATCCCCAGCTGGCCAAAGGTCTCATTAATTTGCTCAGTGACACCGCCGAAGGTAATGGTCACACCGTCGGGTAGATCTAATGCATCAATCTTTTCTTTTACAAGATTAGAAGCGCTGTTTACGTCATTCGAGATGATCTCGGCGGTGACATCAACTTTCATTTTGCCGTCCATACGATTAATGGAATCCGGTGAGGAGCCCTTTTTAATAGCAGCCACATCGCCAATAGGTACTGTCATACCAAGCGGTGAGGTAACGGTGGCCTCCAGCATTTCCTTGATACTGCCGTACGTATCTTTGTCAGTCTCAATATAGACATTGTAGTTCTTGCCATCCAGCTCAACTTCAGTCAGAACAGGCCGTGCACCTGCCGGGCTAAGCTTCATCGCAATTTGTCCAGCTGTAAGGCCGAGTGTGCTAAGCTTCTCCTGATTGGCTACGATTGTGTACTGTTCATAAGACTCCCCAAGACTAGTCTCTCCATCCTTGAAGTTAGCAGTGTCCGCTTGAACAATTCCTGCAATTTGATCTGCAACTGGTTTGAGTTGCTCCAAGCTGTCCCCGAATATATTTACGGTCAAAGTACTGCCGCCGAGTCCGCCGCCGGACATTCCGGACAGATCACCCCATACACCTTCAGGAACTTCTTTCGTCAGCCCTTCGACCAGCTGTTCTTTAACCTGTTCGAAGTTAGGAGTATCGCTGTCATATGCAACGTAGAATAACCCCGATTTACCCCCTGCACCCAATCCAAATGGGCTGCTTCCACCGATAGAATATTGCATTTTATCCACATGTTTCTGAGCTAAAATATACTTTTCTGCCTTAAGGCCTAATTCCTTCACATCTTCAAGGCGCTGGCCAGCGCTCGGTGAGAACGTCAACGTAATGTTCTTCTCTTCTTGGGAAGGTAAGAAGCTGACGCCGATTGGCTTGATTAAGAATAAGCTGCCCACGAGAAGGACTACAGCTACTCCGAAAGTAATGAGCTTATGGGAAAGGCACCAGCCCAGAATCTTCTGGTAACCAGCGGCCATTTTATCAGGTTTGTCGTGCGTGTCATGTTTCTTCTTCAGTCCATTACGGAACAACGTGTGTGCCATTGCCGGAACCAAAGTAATAGCTACGACCAAGGAAGCAAGCAAGGCGAATACCATAGTAAGTGCAAAAGGAAGGAAGAGCTCACCCACCATACCACTGACAAATGCGAGCGGCAGGAATACGGCTATGGTTACAATCGTTGAAGACATGATCGGAACAAACATTTCGCGTGTAGCTGCACTGATCAATTCACGGCCCCGCAGCTTCTCGCCGGACAGCGACAGGCGCCTGAATATATTCTCGATAACGACAATCGAATCATCGACTACCCGCCCAATGGCCACTGTCATCGCTCCCAGTGTCATCATGTTGAGCGTGATGTCCATCTGGCGCAGGCACAGGACCGCTATCAGCAGTGATAATGGAATAGAGATGATAGAGATAATTGTCGAGCGGATATTCCGCAAGAAAATAAGGATAATAATTACAGCGAACAAGGCGCCGAATGCAGCCTTAGAAAGCATCGTGCTAACGGAATCTTCTATTGGCTTACCTTGATCCAGTAGAACGGTTAATTCAAGTCCATCATATTGCTTCTTCAGATCTTCGATCTCATCCTTGACACTATTTACAACATCAACGGTATTGGCATCATTGGCTTTGACAATTTGGATCCCAATAGATTCCTTGCCATTGGTGCGTGAGATGGAGTCAGAGTTCCCGATAACTTCGATAGCAGCAAGCTCTCCCAACTTAACGGTCGGAAGCCCGAAGCTGCCTGTAACTCCACTAGGAGCAGCCAAATTCGTACCAGGATCAGCAGTAATGCCTGTTACGGCACCAGGAACAATCGGAATGCTAATCTTTTTAAGATCATCGATTGTTGTGATATTCCCATCGACAACTACTGCCTTTTCAGAGTTCTCCATTTCGAACAATCCGAGTGGAGCGCGAACGGAGGAGCCTAGTACAATACCTTTTACTGTGTCCTCTGTCAGTCCGTACTCTTTTAACTTGTCTTGATTAAATTTCAAGGAAACCTCTTTAACGTATTGACCGGCAATCTGTACGGAGGCAACCCCTTCTAAATCCTCCAAAGCAGGACGGATATCGTTCTCTGCAATACTCGTAAGCCCCTCTAAGTCTTGAGTTCCACCGCCGCTTAAGCTGAGTGAGATTACCGGCAGCGAGCTAAGGCTAAAGCGTGAGATCGTTGGTTTTTGCACTGCATCCGGCAACGGTACATCATTTAAGGCTTCCCGAACGGCAGCTGTTGCATTATCAAGATTGGTGCTGTAATCGAACTCAATCGTGATACTGGAGGCGTTCTCCAGAGAAGTGGAGGTTAACGTTTTTACGCCGTCAACATTGCGGAGCCGCTGCTCCAGCGGTTTGCTGACATCCTTTACTACACCTTCTGGTGCAGCGCCTGGATAAATGGTAGTAATGCTAAGATAGGGAATACTAATATTAGGCAGTGTTTCCTGTTTCATTGTAAGGCCGCTGTAGAGGCCGGCAAATACAATAATGATGGTCAGAAGCCAAACGGCAAATTTATTTCGGAGTGAAAAATTAATTAAGCTTTTCATAGGTTACGGTTCTGCTCCTCTCGTCTACATACATGTTCTATTTGTGTGACTACAAGCTTCTTTCAGATCCTTGAAGATCCCGGATATTTCGGGACAGGACTCCAGGTTAGACAGCATCCCTTGCACAATTGCTCTACGGGGATCGATTAGAAGGATCTCTTTCTCTAAAATCATAAGTGATTCCATGATGTCTTCCAGCTGGCGTGGCTCTATAGTTGAGGATTGACTAAGCTGCTGCTTCATTTCTTTGATCAACTGCAGCGGACTTTTTCGCTGGCTGTTCTCACTATCTTCCATCCAACTAGTGATAATAGGATCTGGAATAAGGGGTTGGGGCTTTCCAGCCAGCAGGCCAGCAGCGACGATATCTACTAAATTCACAAGATGATCAGCCATGCGATTCGTAGGTACAGGAATATCCGGTTGAAAGATTACGCGTATATAGGAGCCAATCATTCCATGAACAAGTAGAATTAAATCTCCGGTATAAGGTAAGATTTCTTTCCCATATAGGTCTTCCAGCTTCGCCTGAAACCATTTCATAACAGGTATGCTGCTTTTGCGCATCCATTCTGGAATGTCTGTATTTCCACTTCCCGCGAAATCCTGAACCTGCCGCTGCAAAAACTCTCTTAGCTCGTACACATGATTAAAGAGAATTTCAATTTGTTTCTGCAACTTCTCCTGAGGTGTTTTGTGACTTGCCTGTTCTTCCTGCAGCAGGGGATCACGAATCATCAGGAAGCAATATATGTAAATGCTATGCACTAGCTCTTCCTTGGATTTGAACACAAGGTACAGACTGCCTTTGGAAATCCCGCACAGCTCAGCGATCTCTTGCATGGAGGTAGCCGTGGAGCCTTTGACTGCAAACAGCTGCATAGCCGTTTTAATAATCTTCTCTTTTTTCGCAGTATTTTTATCGGTTATCAAGTTATAAACTCCTTTCTGACTTTAGAGTTCTATTTTTGACCATTGGGTCAGGATGATTATAGTATAATGGCAGCAAGATTTCAAATTTCTCTGCAAAAGAGCAGTATGTTTCGAATTCATTCTTTTTCATGTAATATATAATTGTGTCAATTTCGTGATGCTTGTTATTGAAAAGAAGGTAGGTTGTCTATGAGAAGAGGATTGCAGACTATAGTCATTATTTTGGCTTTATTAGCTTTTTATTATTTTGGATTTGGGATATTTGGGAGTACAGGTGGGACTATTATCAGTATTTTTTCCACATTGACCGTCATATCTATTAGTTTGGCAATCTTTATGGAGAATCGTAACCCATCCACCACGATGGCTTGGATTTTACTGCTTGCTCTAATTCCCGTTGTGGGATTGGTCTTTTACTTTTTATTTGGACAAAACGTTTTTAAGCGCCGTAAATATGATAAAAAAGCCCTGCTTGACCAGATGGCGTATGAGCGGATTGAAAATGACGTTCTGCGTATGCATCAGGATTGGTCTATTTTTGATCCTTCCCGACAGAAGCTGCTTGGACTAGCTGGGCGCTTGGCCAGAACACCGATCTCCTTTGCCTCTGAGACACGTATTCTAACCAATGGAGAAGAGACGTTTGGGACACTGCTGCTGGAACTGCGGCAGGCAGAGCACCATATTCATATGGAATATTATATTTTTCGTTCGGATCATATTGGTACACGCATTCAGCAAATATTAATCCAGAAAGCCCGCGAAGGTGTGACAGTCAGATTTATGTATGATGCGGTAGGGAGCCTAGGCCTGTCCAAGGCGTTTGTGAAGGAAATGACCGATGCCGGAGTACATGTGGCTGCATACGGGAAATCCACATCATTTTTTTCCAGCCGCGTGAATTATCGGAATCACCGAAAAATCGTTGTCATTGACGGGGATGTAGGCTTTATGGGCGGACTTAATGTAGGGGATGAGTATTTGAGCCGGAGCAAGACTTATGGCTTTTGGCGGGACACGCATATGCTTATCAGAGGTGAGGCGGTCCGAACGATGCAGATCATTTTCCTTCAGGACTGGATGCACACAACAGGCGAAAAAATCATGGAGCAGGATTACCTTTCACCGAAGCTGCGTTATGTAGCGGGGGATGGTGCTGTGCAGATCATTGCCAGCGGGCCGGATAATGAGCGCCGTTCTCTCAAGAACATTTTCTTCTCCATGATCACCTCCGCGAAGGAGTCGGTATGGATAGCAAGCCCGTATTTTATACCTGATGAAGACATACTGACAGCGATCCGGGTAGCAGCCATGTCCGGGCTGGATGTGCGATTGTTATTTCCAGCTAAGCCGGACAAATGGCTGCCGTTCCTGGCTTCGCACTCCTATTTTCCAGCACTGCTGGATTCGGGAGTGAAAATCTATGAATATGAAAAAGGATTTATTCACTCTAAACTCCTCATTGTGGATGGAGAAATTGCGTCTATAGGTACGGCTAATATGGATATGCGCAGCTTCCATCTTAACTTTGAGGTGAACGCACTGCTGCTCCAGACGGACAGTGTTAAACGAATCGTGGCCGATTTTGAACGGGATTTGTTATCAACCCGACAGATCGTAGAGGAGACTTTTATGGATAAACGCCTGCATGAGCGCCTGCTGGAATCAGCCGCCAGGCTAATGTCCCCTTTACTATAATAAGTCGAAATCTTTTAAAAAGTTGTGAATCCCAGTATCTTTTGCGCCCGGAAGAGGATGTATTTGAACCCTGTGATCTCACCTTGGTAATCTTCGAGCGGCAGGCTAAATATCGCACCTTCATTGTTCCATAACCGGTTGAAGTAGGCTTCCATTTCTCCATACAATGGCTGATCTGACTTCATAGATATCCAAAGATTGTTTTCCAGATTATAGTCATTCAGATTCCGTGCAGTGAAGTTAGTAGAACCGCCAAGAACGATAGAGTCTCCATCTTCATTGGCGATAAAAAGCAGCTTGGGATGGTATTGTTCCTTAGTGGTGTTATACCAACGAATGGCGATTTTACCTTTCGAGCGCTTATTTAAGTTCATGGCTACCGGCCTGTTCGGGATCCCGATTTTATCACGGCCAAAGGCATTCTGATTGGGATCAAGCAGCAACCGAACCTGAGCTCCGCGGTCTGATGCATCCAGCAGCTCTTCAATAATTGCATCATCTGCCAAATAAAACATACCTAACCATAACGTATCGCCTTGCGCTGCAGCCCGAATATTCTGCAGCGCATATTTATATGTTTTTCCCTCTGTTAAATAGCGAACCTGTAACTTTCCATCTGACCCAGTGGGGTTATTGTTACTCTCCTCAGCAAAAGTAGGTTGTTTACTCAGCAGCGGGCCAGCTTCTGAAAGATTGGCAGCAGCCTGCTCCGTCTTCAGAATATCGGCGAGAATAGGCCCTTGCACCTCCAGTGCAATATTAGAGTTGTAGGCGCTGGCATCGTGAACATTCCCCGAAGTGATAAGTGCTGTTTTTTCACTTAGAACCACTTTTCGGTGATTGGCTTTTACATTTAGGAGCTTCAGATAAGAGCGGGCCGTAATATCGGGTCCGTTATTTGCCATTAAATTGGGTATCCAGCCTTTTCCCGATTGTCCAAACCATTGAATAAACGTACGCCATACGGCGGAATAAGCGGGGGTAGAGTCACGCAGACTGTCTACGTCAGTCATAATGACACGAATACCAGCAGCCTTCAGCTTTTCCAAAAGCGGGTTCGGAGCAGAACCATAACTCGTATTCACCTCATCCGTAATGAAAACAATTTCCATGTCCGGATAGGCTGTCTTTTGGGAAATAAGAGTATTGGTGAATTCCAGGCTCTCTGCGGGGAACTGCTGATCCCGATGCGTATAATTATTAAAAAGAAACATATCGATAACGAGAAATTGCCGTGATTCTCTAATGATTTGCTGCATTCGTTGAAATATTTGGGCCTGCTGTTTCCCTGTGTCACTGCCATCAGAATACGTTGTATCATGCCAAAAAGAGACGTTATTCACGTGATATAGCGGACTTTCGTAAGATAAGCCGGGTGGCAGGGGTTTGTGGGTCTGGTATACCATTACACCGATCAGCCATAGTACTATAAAAGCTGTTGCTCTTAACGTCCATACACGGACGCGGGAGGGCGATTTATTCTTTTTTTTCGATGGAGGATTGGTATTGGATGAATGCGGCAACGATAAATTAGAGTCGGATGAGGCCTGATGGTCTGAGTTCATAGAGTTCCTCCTGAGTGAGTTGTGGAGTACTGTTACCAGTATCCTACCCACTTATTACCGCCCGGAAGCAAATCGTAAGCATCCATATTGTGCTGTGCCCTGAAAATAGAGTTGGATGACAACATACATAAGCTTATGTATAATGAGTGTGAATGATTTGTATAAGGTTTGAAGATTCAAATATATGTGGCAGAAACAAGCGAAAGTGAGTGAGGTGAAACGTGTACTCCATCAAACAGGTCGTCGAAATGCTGGATATTCCATCGGTTACCCTGAGAGCCTGGGAGAGCAGGTATAAAGCTGTGACTCCTGAGCGAACGGAATCAGGCTACAGGCTGTACAGCCAAGATAATATTGAAGATCTTCGGTGGCTGAAAAATCAGACCGAGCAGCAGGGGATAAGTATTTCGCATGCTGTGCGATTGTTGAAGGCACGAAAGGAAAAGGATTTGAAGGAGAGTATCTCCTCCATAAGCGGATCTCCCCAGGATGCCTTCGAAAAAATGAAAAATCAAATATACAGTACGCTTTATGAATTTCAAGGGGAGCGTGCGAATGCGTTAATCGATTTTGGGTTCTCCCTATACGGTTACGATTCGATGTTCCATCAGGTACTTGTTCCTGTATTGATCAAAGTAGGCGGTGCGTGGGAAGAAGGTACAGCAACCGTTGCGCAGGAACATTATATGACTCATATGATATCTAATCGCATTTATCAATTTTTTCATGTATTTCCCGTATATTCTCATCTGCCGAAGGTGCTGGCTTTTTGTCCGGCCGGGGAGCACCACCAGATTGGGCTGTTGCTGTTCTCTCTATTTTTGCGAAAAAATGGAGTGGAGGTCCTTTATCTAGGAGCCAACACACCTGAGGAAGGGGTTATATCCATGCTGGAGGATCAGCAACATCGTATGGGGGCGATTTGCCTTTCAGTTACGAATCAAGAGCTCATCCCCTACTGCGAAGGGTTAATTCAGCGGTTGAAAGCAGCTTTCCCAGGAGTGAAATGTATTGCAGGTGGCAAGGGTTATGAATCTGCTCATTCTCCCACCGGTCCAGATTTCGTTATGAATGAGCATCCAGAGCAATGGCAGGCTTGGTTCGATAACGAATTTACCGGGGTAAAAGGCAGGATATAAGCGACTAAGCCAAATTAAAAGGAACTGCCTATTAAGGCCTTCTGTATCACTTACGAGTGATGCGGGAGGTCTTTTTTTGTATAAGGTTAAAGCCGAAATAATCTCTTTTTTAAAATATTTGTATAAGGTTATTTACATATACGCCTAAAGAATGTATGATGTCCGTATAGATATTGTATAAGGTTTAGAAAGATTTTGTATAAGCTGTTAGGCCAGTTGTAAGGGGGAGTAATCTTGATTAGAACAAAAGATGCTGCGAAGGTGGCAGTTGTTGGAGCTGGGCCGGGAGGCTTGGCCGTTGCCATGCTGCTGGCTGCTGAAGGATATAATGTCGAGGTTTATGAGAAGCAGGATGTGGTTGGAGGACGTTCTAGTGAACTTCAACTGGGAGAGTACCGATTTGACAGGGGGGCTACGTTTCTAATGATGCCTCATCTTCTAGAGGAGCTGTTCACTTCTGCAGGCCGCTCTTTGCAAGACTATATTACGTTAAAAGAGCTTGATCCACTATATTCATTGCATTTTGGTGATACCGTATTTACACCTTCTACTGATCAGGATCGAACGGCTGCTGAAATCGAAAAGCTGTTTCCTGGAAACGGGAACGGTTACCGGCGCTTCATGAACGATGAGGCGGATAAGTTCGATAGAGTGATGCCGCTGCTTCAGCGCCCTTTTCAGTCCGTTGGAGACTATGTCAAAAAGGATGTCTTGCGTGCATTGCCTAAGCTTCACGCCACAGATACCGTATACAATCGGCTGTCCAAATACTTTGACGATGAACGGCTTCGATATGCCTTTACCTTTCAAGCCAAATACTTAGGGATGTCACCTTGGGAATGTCCGGGAACATTCACGATCCTTTCTTATTTAGAACACAGATACGGACTATATCATCCAATTGGCGGTATCAATCAGGTATTTCAGGCAATGGCCAAGGTGATCTCTGAGCATGGCGGGGCTGTGAACACGTCTTGTGGTGTGAAGCGAGTGCTTGTCCAGAATGGCCGGGCCACTGGGCTGCTACTTGAGAATGGTGAAAGGGTGGAGGCAGATTATGTAGTGATCGGTGCAGACTTCGGTTCAGCCATGACTCAATTGTTCGAGCCGGGAGTACTGAAACGGTATACACCGGAAAAAATTGAAAATAAACGTTATTCCTGCTCAACAGCGATGCTGTATCTGGGTGTAAAGGGTGCAGTTGATTTGGCTCATCATTCCGTTCACTTTGCTGAGGATTATCGGTTGAATGTGGATGAGATTACACGTCTCGGTACATTGTCTGCTGATGCTTCAATGTATATTCATAATCCTTCCATCCTTGATCCAACGTTGGCTCCTCCTAGGAAGTCCTCTCTGTACATGTTGATGCCGGTTCCTAACCTGAAGGCAGATATTGACTGGGAAAAGACGGGGCCAAGTGTACAGGAAGAAATGCTGGAGCGGCTGCAGCGTGCAACGGGAATGACTGATTTATCACAGCGAATCGAAGAGAGTCTGTTCTTCTCGCCGATGGATTGGCAGAATAAGCTGAATGTTTACAACGGTGCAACTTTTAATTTAGCTCATAATCTGGGCCAGATGATGTATCTTCGTCCACACAATACCTTTCAGGAAGTTCAAGGGATATGGTTGGTTGGCGGAGGAACGCATCCCGGCAGTGGATTGCCGACGATATTCGAGTCGGCGAAAATCAGTGCGCGACTGCTTACAGAGCAGGATCGCGCAACCCGTTCAAGGGCCGTTGCCGCTGGAATCTCCGGTAAAGGAGCTGCATTATGAGCCGGGTCGCTATTGTCGGAGGCGGAATTGGCGGGTTAACAGCCGCACTGCTGCTCAGCCAGCAGGGGCAGGAGGTTACATTGTTCGAGCGTGCCCCTCAAGTTGGCGGCCGTGTAGCTTTTGAAGAAGAGGGAGCCTATCGAGTGGACCGGGGACCGACCATCGTACTTCTCCCCGATATGCTGCTGGCCACTTTGGAGGAAGGTGGAATGCCTGCAGAGAGCATAGAGCTGCTCCACTGTGATCCACTCTATCGTATCCATTTCAAGAGCGGACGGACGTTGACCAAGGTGGACGGAGTTGAAGAGCAGGCAGCGGAGATCGATAAGTCTTATCCCGGTGAGGGCAAGGGATTCATAAGGTTTATGAATGAGATGTCTCGTCTGTTTCCCCTGGGTAAAGCAGCTTTTCTGGAGCAGGACTTCAAGGCCCGAAAGGATTTCTTCAGCCTTAAGAATCTGTCACTGATGGCCCGATTGAAAGCTTTCAAAAGCTTGAGATCAGCAGTGGGGCAGTATTTCCATAGTGAGGAATTGAAGGATGCCTACTCGCTGCAAAGCCTATACATCGGTGGAGCTCCGTTCCGAACACCTGGTATCTATACCATGCTGCCTTATGCCGAGCAAGCCTTTGGGATTTGGATGATAAAGGGCGGATATGGAGAACTCCCGCGGATCATGGTGAAGGAGTTGGAGCGACGCGGGGTCCGCATTCAGACTAACACGGAGGTTGAGTCCCTGCTTGTTAGTGAAGGAAGATGCCGGGGAGTAGTTATTCAGGGGACAGACCTTTCGTTTGATGCCGTGATTTATAACGGAGACTTTCCCCATTTGGAAGGCTTACTGCCACAAGGGACGGGAAAGCAAGGATTTAGCTTTCCCGCAGGAATGCAATCAAAGACTAAATTCCAACCTTCCTCAGGGTGTGTGCTCATCTATGTTGGGGCCGCCAGAAGATGGGAGGAGTCGTTAACACATCAGTTTTTCTTACCCGAAAGCCTAGATGACAGCCTTAAGGATCTGTTTGACCGAAACTTGATTCCCGATAAGCCATCTTATTATGTCTTTAACCCAGTCGCACTCGATGATAGTGCTGCCCCTCCTGGAGAAAGTGTTTTATATTTTCTCGTACCTGTTCCCAATAAGGGGCTTATCGATTGGAATGCTGTCACAGGTCCACTTGTAGATAAGGTACTTGCAGATGCAGAGGCTCGCGGATATCCGGGTCTTGCCGCCAAGACGGTATGGCGCAAAGTTCGAACTCCGGAAGATGCGGAGAATGATGGGATGTACGGCGGGGGCAGCTTTGGTATCGCGCCGGTACTGTCACAGTCCGGGGTATTTCGTCCTCAACCTAAGCCTTACAATATTGATGGATTATACGCTGCTGGAGCTTCGGTTCATCCGGGTGGCGGTGTGCCAATTGTTATGCAGGGTGCAAGACTGGCGGTTCAGGAACTAATGAAGGAGATGAATACACATGATTGAACAAATATTGCTAAGATGTGAGGAAATGATTCAGAGAGGATCTTCTTCTTTTTATAGGGCGTTCGCAGGACTGCCCAGTCCCCGCAGGGAAGCGGTTCATGTCATTTATGCTTTTTGCCGCATGATTGATGACAGTGTAGATGAACCTGAGAAATCACCCTACAGTATCCACGAACTCTGTAATCACTTTCAGAACTTGGACCATGCGGAAGGACACTTTATTTGGCCCGCTTTACGTTGGCTGTTCGAGAATTTCCCGCAATCGAGTAAGGAGCTGTTTATGCTGCAAATGCAAGGGCAGGTTAGAGACCTTTCCTTTACCCATTATGAGACGATGGACCAGCTGGAATCCTATTGCTACCTAGTAGCCGGTACCGTTGGAGAAATGCTCCTACCCGTTCTAAGAGACGATAGCGATGAAGAAGCACAGGCTGCAGGCATAGCTCTTGGTATGGGAATGCAGATTGTTAATATTATTCGGGATGTAGGAGAAGATCTGGAGAGAGGTCGCAGATACCTGCCGCTAGAGGTTATGGAGAGCAATGGGTACAGTCAGCAGGAGCTTGAAAGAGGCGTGGTAAACGAAAACTTCATAGCCGTTCTTCAGGAACTGAAGGAGGCTGCGCTGGATTGGTTTAAGGAAGGGTTGGATAATGTGCATACTTATCCTCCCGAAAGCGGTATGGCTGTTGAATTGGCAGCGGCTTTCTATGCAGCTATTTTAGATGATGTGGCTGATAGTGGATATGATGTATTCCGCAGGCGGGCCTATGTAAGTGACGAGGCCAAACTCCTGATGTTTCGGAGAACGGCTGCCCGATATTCCTCCGCCTTTGACAGCAGAGGCGCTGCGGCGGTTAATTAATGATCAGGATATTGTTTTGGGGATGGTATTGTATAGGCGCATTGCTGATGATTGTATTTAGTCTTCCAGAAAGTCTTCGTTTTTCTAATGGCTTATTTCTTATCTTTTATGCTGTATATGCTATGAAGTTAATTCATGAAGGCCTTGAGCTGCATCTACTGTCCGACCAGTCAGTCATTATTTCGAGACGCCTTCCATTGTGGTTATCTTCTGCTATCTTATGGACGGGTGGGATGACTGTTGAATGGATAGGGGTACACTCTGGCAGATTGTTCGGTAATTATGAATATTCGGATATATTGGGACCGCTGCTATACGGTGTACCTGTGACTTTGGGTTTTGCCTGGATTGCTGTAGTGAGCAGCGCTGTCCTAATCAGTCGTGATTTTGGCCTTTCGGGAAAACGTCTAACTCTGGTACGTGCACTGCAGGTGGGCTTTTGGACAGTAGTCATGGATTTGGTGCTTGATCCTGTTGCTCATGCCAGAGGTTTCTGGCATTGGAATGCTGGAAGCGGATTTTATGGAGTTCCTTGGAGTAATTTTGTGGGATGGTTTATCGTAGGCGCGATTCTGTCCACCTCACTCTCGGGTGTCAAGGTATCCTGTTCTGCTGCGCGCCGGGGGACGAGATTATATCAGGCTATTCTAATTTTATTCGGATTATTGGGTCTGCGTGAGGGATTGCCCCTCTGTGCTGTTATCGCCGCGCTCGGAGCCTTATTGGCCGAAGGGAGTTTACGTTATGCTGGAAGCCGCCAAACATAGAAATTTTGATAAGCTGTTTCACCGTTACAACTCCCTTTATTTGATTCGCAGGCATTTTCGGTATTTTGGAGCTGCTGGGGAATTGAAACCACAATCCACAGAAAACCGGCCGCTGCTGTACATTATGAATCACAGTTCCTGGTGGGACGGTCTGCTTGCGTACCACGCAGCCCGTACCCTTACGGACAGTGAACATTTCTTCATGATGGAGGAAGAACAGCTGCTTAAATATAAGTTTTTCCGCAAGATTGGAGCTTATTCAATTAATCGCGAACGTACAGGGGATATCAGTGCTTCACTACGTTATACGGCAAGGGTACTCCGTCAATGCGGAAGTGTATGGATGTATCCTGAAGGTGAAATCCAACCTTTGGAACACCGACCGTTGATACTTAAGCCGGGGGCTGCTCTAGTATTGCGCCTGTGTCCGGAAGCGGCTATTGTACCTGTGACGCTGTATCACGGTTTATTCCGGCATTCCAAGCCGGAAGCAACACTTGTTGCAGGGGAACCGCTCCTTCATAGGTGGAAGGGAATGGACCGGGACAGTATCGGTAGAGAGCTGCAATCCGTGCTTGAAGAACAATTAAATACTCACCGTAAATTGATGGTGAATAACGGGGGTTATATGCCGGAACAATTCCGCCCCTTAATCAAACCGGGAAGATCTACTAATGAATGGTTCGATGCCTTGTTGGGGAGGGGAAGAAAATGATTTTGCTTCTTCAGATGATTGTTATTTGCCTTGTTCTCCAGTGGCTCTTTGCACGATGGAATTCATTACAACTGCCAAAGTTGGGAGAAGTGCATCCTAATCCGTTGTTTCCAGCGATTTCAACTACTCAGGGGGAAGCTTCGTATTTGTCTGTACTGATTCCAGCCCGTGATGAGGCTGATAATATTGCCGAATGTCTTGCCTCTGTGCTAGCTTGCAGCAGTCAGGGCTGGAAATTTGAGGTTCTTGTTCTGGATGACCGTTCCAGTGATCGTACTGGGGAAATTGCGTCGGGTACCGGTGATCACCGTGTTCGGGTACTATCTGGACGGGAACTGCCTAAGGGTTGGCTGGGCAAATCCTATGCTTGTGCCCAACTTGCGGATGCAGCAAAAGGGCAGTGGATGCTTTTCCTTGATGCCGATATTCGACTTAGGCCGAATGCGCTTGAGGCGGCGATCAATTCTGCTGATGCGAAGCGATGCGGTTTAGTTACCGGCTTCCCCCGTCAGGAGACTGGCACTTGGCTCGAGAAGCTGATTGTGCCCTTAATGAACTTCTCCATCCTCTGTCATTTACCTATTCCGTTGGTTCGGGGTTCCCGTGATTCCCGTTTTGTTGCCGCACATGGGGGATTTATGCTGATACATCAGGACAGTTATACCCGTTGTGGGGGCCATGCAGGCATTCGTTCCGAACTTGTGGATGATATGGCCTTGGCTCGAGCGGTAAAACGTTCGGGCGATCCTGTTGCGCTAATCAATATTGTGGATTATACAGATATGAGGATGTATCATAACGCACGAGAAGTATGGAATGGCTACCGCAAGAACATATATGCCGGATTGGGGCGGCAGCCCCTTTTACTGTTAGGGATGCTAATTACATATGCCTTTTTATATGTTCTTCCGTTGGTATTGTTGGTTGTTGCTTCTCTTACTGGCCAGTGGACGGAAGCGGCATGGGCTCTAGCGGCTGTCTTAGCTGGCGCAGCCATCAAACGAATTTGTGATGCGTCCGGCAAACAGGCGATTTGGTTGTGTTTTCTGATCCCTGTAAGCATCTCTTGTCTAATCGCTATAGCCGTTAGTTCCTGGTGGGGCAGTCTTCCGGGGCAAGGATACGAATGGAAAGGGAGGCATTACCGATGAAATCAAAGGCAGTTATTATCGGTGCTGGGTTTGGCGGACTTTCTTGCGCGGTTACTCTTGCATCAAAAGGATGGGACGTTACGGTTTTGGAACGTCAGCCTCACCCTGGAGGCAAACTGCAGCGGATGGAGTCAGGTGGTTATACATTTGACAGGGGTCCCAGCACGATTACTATGCCCCATGTTTTTCGGTCTATCTACGAGCTTGCTGGTGTCTCGATGGAGGATTATGTACAGCTTTATGAGCTCGAACCGCGAACACGTAATATTTTCTCGGACGGAGCTAGGGTAGATCTATCACGAAATACAGAATTTATGAAGGATCAAATCGCTGTTTATAGTCCTGAGGATGCCGCTCGCTATTCTGACTTCATGGCAGAAGCAGCCGTCCTGTACCGTCTCAGTGAGAAGCAGTTCCTGAATAGGCTGATGCTCTCTTGGCAAGACAAAATCTCTCCAACTCTCGTACGTGATCTCCTTCGTGTACGTCCCTTCCGCAGTCTTCACTCCTTGCTGTTACGCTACTTCAGACACCCTAATACTCTGGCTATGCTCGGTCGTTATGCTACCTATGTCGGATCGTCGCCCTATGATTCTCCGTCTATTTTCGCGATGCTTGGCTATTTGGAGACTGAAGAAGGTATCTATGGAGTTAAAGGTGGAACCTACAAGCTAGTTGAGGGTCTAGTCGCTCTCGCTGAACGGCTTGGGGTGCATATCATAACGGACACTGAGGTAAACGCGATTTCTGTTGTGAACGGTATAGCACAGGGCGTTGACACATCAAAAGGTTTCTTTTCAGCCAAAACAGTCATAGCTGGAGGCGATGTTCTTAGCATTAACCGGATGCTTTTGCCGGAACGCCTTCGTCCGAGAATGAGTGACCGTAAAATCGCCAAATACGAACCTTCTCTATCCGGTTTTGTGACTCTAGCCGGTGTACCGCGTCGATATGACGAACTTCTGCACCATACAGTATTTTATCCAGAGCAGTACGAGACTGAGTTTAGGGATATCTTTGTGCGCAAGCAACCTCCACAAGATCCTACCGTGTATATCTGTTACTCTGGATACTCTGAGCCAGGTATGGCTCCCGAAGGTGGAAGCAATTTATTCATTCTGGCTAATGCTCCGTATGTGAATGGTAGCTGCGACTGGGGGGAGGAGTCCTCTTCTTACGGCCGGAGAATCTTGTCTATGCTTGCTGGACACGGTATTACCGGCATAGAAAAAGGAGATGTTTTTCAGCATTATACGCCGCAGAATATAGCTGATGATACGCTTGCTTACAAAGGGGCTATCTATGGAATCTCCTCGAACTCAGCTCGCCAGACTTTCTCACGCCCAGGTAACCGTTCCGCTGATGTCAAAGGGCTTTGGTATGTAGGCGGAACCACTCATCCGGGTGGGGGAACGCCGATAGTTTCCCTGTCAGGAAGGCTTGTGGGCGAGCATATTGCAAAGCATTCTTAACTCAGCATGAGAATATCCTCTTATTGTAAATTCCTGCACAGGGATGTGTTATAATGAATAGTATTGTGAATAGAAGTATGCTTAAGGGACAAGGCCTATGGAGCATAAGTGAAATAAAGGTTAGGAACGGGAGGAAGACATCATGAATTACATGCCGCAGGATGCCGTTCCGCGTAATGAGGAAGGGCAGTTCAGTACGGACAAAGCAATGCAGACTGGCGAGGGTTCTAACCCTATGTCACTCCTGCCCTCATCTAGAACAGGAGAGCGGAAAATTGAGCATGTACGACTCTGCCTGAACGAAGAGGTGGGCGGCAGCGGTATAACCACTGGGTTTGAACACTACCGTTTTCGGCACAATGCTCTCCCGGAGCTTAACTTTGATGATATTTCGCTGCAAACAGTGTTTTTGAACCGGCAGCTTCGTACGCCTTTCCTGATCAGCTCCATGACAGGAGGCAGTGCAGCAACGGGTGCAATTAATGCCAGGTTGGCGGAAGCAGCTGAACACCGCGGTTGGGCACTGGGAGTGGGTTCGGTTCGGGCTGCCGTAGAGCGGTCGGAGCTTGCGGCAACGTTCCATGTTCGGGATAAGGCGCCAAGTATCCCGATCATAGCGAATATCGGGGCTGTTCAGTTGTCATATGGATTCGGCATAGAGGAATGCCGCCGAGCTGTGGATATTGCCGGAGCTGACTTTCTAGTTCTTCACCTGAATGGACTTCAGGAGGTATTTCAGCCGGAAGGTAATACGGGGTTTGCTGCCCTGCTGCCACAGATTGAGAAGGTATGCCGAATGCTTGAAGTGCCTGTTGGCATCAAGGAGGTCGGCTGGGGGATTGATGGCGATACAGCAGCCCGCTTGTATCATGCCGGGGTTTCCTTTGTCGATGTGGCGGGTGCTGGGGGCACTTCTTGGAGCCAAGTTGAAAAGTTCCGAAATACAGACCCTATTCGTCGCGCTGCGGCCGAGGCTTTTGCAGATTGGGGCATACCCACCGCCGATTGCATCACAGAGGTAAGGGCTGCTTCCCCGGAGGGCGCGCTTATTGGCAGCGGGGGGCTGAAGAATGGTGTTGACGCTGCAAAGGCTCTTGCCCTGGGAGCTGATCTAGCCGGATTTGGCCGAGGCCTGCTCGGGCCGGCAGTAGAATCGGAAGAGGCGCTCGACCGTGCGTTGGCGCAAGTGGAATTGGAGCTGCGGACCGCAATGTTCGGTATCGGCGTCCAAGATCTCAAGGCATTGAGCGGGACACCGCGATTGATACGTCGGTAACAAGACAAAACTCAAGAAATACAGAAGTAAGGAAGTGCTGATAACTATGATCAAACTGGTCCATATGGACGAATCAACCTATCAATTTTTCTTAAGCCAATCCATTCGTGATTATGCGGAAGACAAAGTAAAAGCCGGAGCATGGGATGCGAAGAACGCACTTAAGCAATCCCAGGAAGAGATGACACGCTTTCTACCAAAGGGCCTGCATACGGAAGGCGCTTATTTATATTCTATAGTAGAGATTGCGAGTGAAACCCAAGCTGGTTATATATGGTTCAATGTAACCGAGGGAAGGAATGGATTGGAAGCCTTCATATATGACTTTTATGTCTTCGAACCTTTTCAGGGCAAGGGCTACGGGAAGCAGGCTATGCTGGCGCTTGATGAAGAAGCCCGGGAGATGAATGTCAAGAAGATTGGGCTGCATGTCTTTGGACAGAACAGCCGTGCATTCGAACTGTACAAAAAAATGGGATATATTTCAACGGACATTACAATGTCTAAAGAGCTGTAATCAATCCTGATTTTACTCATACGATGTTTAAGAGCGGCCTTTTCGGACGCTTTTTTTTATTGAGATATAAGAATCTATATGTTCCATAATATCGAACCTGCTGCTATGTGCGGAGGATATATTGTGCTATCAGCGGTTATGGGCATAAAGGATTCTCTTCATCGGGAAAGCTGCAGTCCGAACATCGTCACATCCGCTTGACATCCGGTGTTGCTGGACCCTAGCTTCTAATATATAATGGGTTAGATCGCGTGGTTTTTCGGATGATCAATTTAACTGAAAATAGGAGTTGTCATATAAATGGCTTTGAAAGCTGGTATAGTCGGACTTCCCAACGTAGGGAAATCTACATTGTTTAACGCAATTACGCAAGCGGGAGCAGAAGCTGCGAACTATCCTTTCTGTACTATTGACCCTAACGTGGGTGTTGTCGAAGTTCCGGACGAACGTCTGGACAAGTTGACTGAACTGGTACAACCGAACAAAACAGTACCGACTGCTTTTGAATTTGTTGATATCGCTGGGCTTGTACGTGGCGCTAGTAAAGGTGAAGGCCTAGGCAATAAATTTCTAGCTCATATTCGGGAAGTCGATGCGATTGTACATGTTGTACGTTGCTTTGAAGACGAGAACGTTACGCACGTGGATGGTAAAGTCAATCCAGTGAGCGATATTCAGACGATTAATCTGGAACTTATTCTTGCTGATCTGGAAAGTGTTGAGAAACGAATTGACAGATCCCGCAAAAACATCAAGGGCGGCGACAAGAAATACGCTCAAGAGGTTGAATTGTTGGAACGCATCAAGGAATCCCTATATAACGATATGCCTGTACGGAGTGTAGAGTTGTCTGATGATGAACGCCTTATCGTACGCGATCTTCACTTGCTGACATTAAAGCCGGTACTGTATGCAGCTAATGTCGGTGAGGAAGAAGTAGCAACTGCCGAAGAGAACCCTTATGTGCAGCAAGTGCGTAAATTTGCCGCAGAAGAGAATTCCGAAGTAGTGCCGATCAGTGCAAAGGTAGAAGCTGAAATTGCTGAACTAGAGGGCGAAGACAAAGCAATGTTCCTGGAAGAGCTTGGACTGCAGGAATCCGGTCTTAACCGTTTGATTAAAGCGGCCTATAAACTGCTTGGATTGTATACGTATTTTACCGCAGGTGTTCAGGAGGTTCGTGCTTGGACCATCCGCCGCGGAACCAAAGCACCAGGAGCAGCAGGTGTTATTCATACAGACTTCGAACGTGGCTTTATTCGTGCGGAAGTAGTGGCTTATGCTGATCTGCTTGCTGCCGGTTCCATGAATGGTGCAAAAGAGCGGGGCCAGCTTCGTTTGGAAGGTAAAGAATATCTGGTGCAGGACGGCGACGTTATGCATTTCCGTTTCAACGTATAGTTTAGAAGCATCTTAAGATATAAGTAATCTAGGACCCTCCCCGTAGGTAGATTTCTACTGATAGGAGGGTCTTTTTATAATATGAGAATGTATAGGTTCACTATAATTTGGCAGGCTGCGTCTAAAGGTGTAGCCAATTCAACTAATTGGTGCTATAATATAAAGTCGTGTATCCATGTTATTAAATACGTGATTTAGATCTTCTACAAGGAACAGATACCGTCCCATTGAGGATGGCAAAGCCGTTTCTTTTTGTAAAGTTAAATTGAATTAGGAGAGGTGAATTCCCTTGTTGTTGGACCGATTGCAAGCCCTGGCGGACCGCTATGAGAAACTCAGTGAACTGCTTTGTGACCCGGACGTTGCAAACGACAGTAAAAAACTGAGGGACTATTCCAAAGAACAATCAGATCTGCAGCCCGCCTACGAGGCGTATGCCGAATATAAAAATGTAATGGAAGAGCTCGATGCTGCTAAAATGATGCAGGGCGAGAAGCTTGACGATGAAATGAAGGAAATGGTCAAGATGGAAATTGATGACCTTTCCGGTCGCCAGGTGGAATTGGAGGAGAGAATTCGTCTTCTGCTGCTTCCTAAAGACCCTAATGATGATAAGAATGTGATAGTGGAAATTCGTGGAGCTGCTGGCGGAGATGAAGCGGCGTTGTTCGCTTCTGATTTGTACCGTATGTACACTCGTTATGCCGATACACAAGGCTGGCGCGTAGAACTTATGGATGTGAATGCTAATGACCTGGGCGGATTTAAAGAGGTCATCTTCCTCATTAATGGCCGTGGCGCATACAGCAAGATGAAGTTCGAAAGCGGTGCACACCGTGTGCAACGTATTCCTACGACCGAATCAGGCGGACGGATTCATACGTCTACATCAACAGTATCCGTGATGCCGGAAGCGGAAGAATTTGAAATTGAAATTCACGATAGAGATATTCGTGTAGATACATTCTGCTCGAGTGGAGCAGGCGGTCAGTCCGTTAATACAACCAAATCCGCTGTACGCGTAACACATATACCAACGGGTATTATGGCTACTTGTCAGGATGGTAAATCACAGAACTCCAATAAGGAGAAGGCGCTGCAAGTTCTGCGCGCTCGTATCTCTGACCTCAAACGCCAAGAGGAAGAAGCGAAATATGCCGGGGAGCGCAAGAGCAAAGTGGGTACGGGTGACCGTAGTGAGCGTATTCGTACGTACAATTTCCCGCAAAGCCGCGTGACCGATCATCGTATTGGCTTGACGCTTCACCGTCTGGAACAGATTATGAACGGGGATATTACTGAAATCATTTCAGCTTTGTCGATTGCAGAGCAGACTGAATTGATGGAAAAAGGAGAATAATGCTTTGAATGATGGCGCTTTTGTCATGTCGGAAGTGCAAAGCATCCGGGAAGCCTTTGCGGAGGCTTCTTCTTTTTTGAGCCAGCGCGGCTGTAACGAGCCGCAGCGCAGTGCCCAATTGCTGCTGGAGCATGCTCTTGGCTTGTCCGGCGCGGCGTATTACACTGCATTTGCTGATCCTTTTCCAGCTGAGAAGCGTTCTGTTTGGGAGGAATCTGTTACCCGCCGCGGCACGGGAGAACCCGTGCAGTACATTATAGGGGAACAGGAATTCTACGGGCGGAGCTTTGAAGTGACGCCCGATGTGCTTATTCCCCGGCCCGAGACGGAGCTGCTCGTCGAGGCGATCTTGAAGTACGGCGCGGAGCTATGGCCGGATGGGCGGATTGGCGGCCAAACTGCGGATGGAACACCATCCGCACGTTCATTGGCCGCTGTGGACATCGGCGCCGGCAGCGGCGCGATCTCGGTAACGCTGGCTGCCGAAGCGCCAGCGTGGCGGGTCTCCGCCGGCGACATTTCGCCGGCGGCACTGGCCGTGGCGGCGCGCAATGCCTTGCGCCACGCCGCGGCTGTGGACTTCCGGCTCGGCGACTTGCTCGAGCCGTTTGCGGGAATGGAGACGGATATCCTCGTCTCCAACCCGCCGTACATTCCCGGCGGTGATATCGCCGGGTTGCAGCGCGAGGTGCGAGAGCATGAGCCGCGCACGGCACTGGACGGCGGCGAGGACGGGCTCGACCCGTACCGCCGCATGATGGAGCAGCTTACGCTGCTCCCGGCTCCGCCGCGGCTGGTCGGCTTCGAGCTTGGCCTCGGCCAGGCGGAGCAGGTGGCCGGCCTGCTTACGGCGGCCGGCCACTGGAGCGAGATCGTTACAATTAACGATCTCGCCGGTATTCCGCGGCATGTGCTCGGAATATCGCGTTAATCCCTTACCACTCTAATTCTGGGACATGCATGCCCATAAGGATTTGTATAATCACTAACACAGAGTAAGGAGGCAAAGCATGCTTCAGAAGATCAAAAAAATTGACGGTGTTATCGTACTCATTCTCGTATTGTTAATGGTCGTCAGCATCTTTGCCATCTACAGTGTTACTCATGGGAGAGACAAGCTGGACGGCTTTCAGATTCGGATGATTAAATTTTATGTGCTTGGATTTATTGCGTTTCTAGGTTTTACTTTTGTGGATTTTCGGCTGCTGGTTAAGTATGCCTTATATGCATATATCTCGGGTGTTGCATTGCTTGTGCTTGTCAGCTTCATCGGGACAGAAGAGAATGGAGCTCAAGGCTGGATAAAGTTTGGTTCACTGGGTCTCCAGCCAGCTGAGCTGTTTAAACTGGTGCTGATCCTTTTCCTATCCGCTGTACTTTTCCGTAAAAATAAAAACAAGCTGCTCTTTTGGCATGATATTTTACCGATGGGACTAATCACACTGCTGCCTTTTCTAGTGGTCATTTCTCAGAATGACTTAGGAAATGCCTTATCCTACATTGTGATTTTAGTCGGGCTTCTATGGATTGGAAATATTAAATTCTCCCATGCGCTTATAGGATTCGTAGTTATAGCAAGTACTGCGACTGCCGGAATCATGAGCTACATTCATTTTCACGATGAGATTAAAACATTCCTTCAGGATATTAACCGATCACACTGGGTGGAGCGCTTCGACCCTTGGCTCGTACCAGACAAAGCGACCGCTAAAGCTAGTTATCATACCAAAAATGCTAAGTTAGCTATTGCTTCAGGAGGGATGAGCGGAGAAGGTTATATGGAGGGGACGTCGGTTCAAACGGATCGTGTACCTTACACGTACTCGGACTCTATCTTCGTACAGATTGCTGAAGAGTTTGGTTTTGTCGGCTCAGCGGCGGTACTTCTGTTGTATTTCATACTGATTCACCGAATGATTTTAATTGCCCTGGAATGCCGGGATCGCAGCGGACCCTTCTTGATTGTTGGTGTAGTCGCTATGATGCTGTATCAGATTTTTGAAAATATCGGTGCCTTTATCGGCCTGATGCCGCTAACGGGAATTACCCTCCCTTTCATAAGCTATGGAGGAACCTCGCTGTTAATTAATATGGCAAGTATAGGCCTCGTGATGAGTGTGAAGCTTCATGGCCAAGAGATTGAAGAGGATCTCCCCAGAAGCACGGCTTATCAAGCGCCAACCAAACAGATGTAAACGCATGGTCTATACTTTACAGTGAAACCGTCAGACAATCCTTGTGATTGCTCTGGCGGTTTTTTTTGAAAAAAAGGCTCAGCACCAAAATCAGTACCCCAGTAGAGGGATTTTCCCCCTCTATTTCTGCACCCGACACCCCGTTTGGGCATTTAGAAGGAACTTCGCCCGCTAATTTTATCGATAGTTGCACAAAGTACACTTATATTTCTCTCTTAGCACACTGTGGGGTGCTTAATTGCACTTTATACACTTATTTTTTGATATTCCGGACGTTAACCGGCGTATTCGTGTTTTTAGTTGCATAAGGTACATCTATCCATACTTATGAGCACCAAAGCCTGAAATAAGTGTACAAAATACATCTATTTCATTGACTTCCTCAGCCATCCGCAAGCAACAATCGGCTACAGATTGTATTCTTATCTTCCAATCCTTTACAATAAGGCTACAGCTCTTCCGTGCAGTTATCCGCGTGCAGGCTAGTTCAAGGGCAAGGGGGCACACCAGTATGCTTGAGAAAGTCAAAAAAATAGATGGCGTTATCGTGCTGATGTTAATATTGCTGATGATTGTAAGTATCACGTCCATTTATAGTTCGACTAACGGAAGCGAAACCTTTGGTGGATTCCATCTGAAAATGCTGGTTTATTATGGGTTGGGTTTTATCGCCTTCTTTGGTTTGATGTTCATAGACTACAGACTGCTTATCAAAAATGGACTGTATATATACTTGTTTGGCATTGGCCTACTGTTGCTGGTCAACTTTATTGGAAAATCTAAGAATGGTTCCAAAGGTTGGTTGGATATTCCGGGGGGGCTTTCGCTGCAGCCGGCCGAGCTATTTAAGTTGGTGTTGATTGTTTTTTTAGCCGCTGTGCTGGTCTACAAAAATAAAAGCAAGCTGACCTTCTGGCGGGATACTGTGCCTCTTGGGTTAATCACGCTGCTGCCCTTCGGGATTGTGATTATGCTGAATGATTTGGGAAATGCACTCAGCTATGCAGTGATTTTTTTCGGACTGCTGTGGATCGGAAATATTAAGTTTTCGCATGCTGTCATCGGATTGATCATCATCGGCGGATTAGCTTTTGCCGGGGTCACTAGCTACATTCATTATCATGACAAGGCGGTCAGCTTTATCGAGGATACGTTGGGGCTTGACCATCTAGTGAACCGCTTTGATCCTTGGCTGGTTCCAGATTTGGCCTCCAAGGATGCCAGCTATCATACTACTAATGCCAAGATAGCCATCGCATCCGGAGGAATGAGCGGTGAAGGGTATATGGAAGGGACCTCTGTGCAGAATAATCGAGTGCCTTATACATATTCGGATGCTATTTTTGTGCAGATTGCCGAGGAATTCGGTTTCATAGGATCGGCAGGGGTGCTGTTGTTATTTTTCATTCTAATCCATCGGATGATTTTAATTGCCTTGGAATGCAAGGAACGGGGCGGGCCTTTCCTGATTGTCGGGGTTGTATCTATGCTCATGTACCAAATATTGGAGAACATAGGTGCTTTTATAGGCTTAATGCCGTTAACGGGAATTACCCTGCCGTTTATCAGTTTTGGCGGAACCTCCTTATTGATCAACATGGCTAGTATGGGTGTCGTAATGAGTGTGCGTCTTTACGGAGGGGAAGTGGAGGAGCAACTGCCGGCCTATCCTATGTACTCACCTCCGGCTAAAATACTTTGAACAAAAAGAAGACTTTTTAAAATATAAGAATTTATATATTTCACAATATAATTTATCCTTCTATTTCTCCGAGAACCGGGTGCCGTCCATAAAAGGACGGCGCAGCCGTTTCTTCTTGATAATTTAATAGATTGCTAGGTTTGCAGTTTCGCTCTCCCGGGCATACTAACTTACATGAGAGTTAGTTGGGAGAGGGGTTATTCAGATGTACTATGATGATCGCAGCGCTGGGGATTCCATGCGTGTAACCGTAAAGTATACTGCCATTTTAATTTGTTTTTTTATGATCCTTATGATGGCCTGGGAAGGTCAAAAAACCGATGCTGCTGTAGCAGAAATTTCAATTCCACAGGAATCCATCCGGCTTCGTATCTTGGCCAATTCAGACAGTGCACAAGATCAGTTAGCCAAACGTCAAATTCGCGATGCTGTTGTAGCTCAAATGAATGAGTGGGTATCTGACTTGGAGGACCCGCAAAGCTTGGAGCAGGCCCGGACACTCATTCAAGGCCATTTGCCTGAACTGAACACACTCGTAGGTACGGAACTGAACAAACGCGGCCTTGATTACTCTTACAATGTGGAACTTGGAGTCGTACCTTTCCCTACCAAAATGTATGGTGGAACTGTGTATCCTGCGGGGGAATATGAAGCTGTACGCATTACACTGGGTGCAGGCAAGGGGCAGAACTGGTGGTGTGTGCTGTTTCCGCCGCTGTGTTTTATAGATGCCGGTTCAGGGGATGCAGCAGCTAAGGACAGTAAGGAGGTCTCAGCGTCGGCCTCGGAAGGATCGAATGGTAAATCAGTTGCCGGGAAGGTCGTTCAGACTGGAGGGGCGGCTAGTGATGAGGCTTCTCAATCTTCGGCTGAGCCGGAGGTGCGCTTCTTCCTTTGGGATTTGCTGCAAAAAATCGGAAGCTGGTTCAGTAGTTTGTGGTCATAGTGAAACGCTTCGGCGAAGCCATTCAATAGGCATGTTGTTTTAAGGCTTTCTATGATACTATTTTAGAAGCGGATCAACGCGGCTCCACGTGGTGGGGCCGCTTTTTGAAAATATAAGAAAATATAAGTTTCACACTATACTTTATCCTTATATTTCTCCGAGAAACGGGTGCCTAAAAGCGATATGAAGCATCGCTAGCATCGGAAGCATACGCTCCCTATAAGGACGGCGAAGCCGTTTCTTCTTGTCATAACAACTTACCTTTAGAAAGTTAGTGATACCTTATGGAACAGAATCCTCTAGAGCCTTTGTTTGCTGTTCAGCGCCAGAGTGGAAATATAAAGAAAACATTTTACTGGGAACTAAGCTCCTCGAAGGGGGATTTGAGTCTTTCGCCTACTGATCAGGAGCAGGAGGTTAGAGATATTGCCGAGGCTGCAGCTATATTGCGAAGCGGCGGTACGGTGGCCTTTCCGACCGAAACGGTCTATGGCCTTGGAGCCGATGCGAGGAATTCGGAGGCTGTTAAGGCTGTTTTTGCTGCAAAAGGACGCCCTTCCGACAATCCTCTAATCGTGCATATTGCGGATGTCGCGGCACTTGAAGAGCTGGTTACAGAGGTGCATCCGGTAGCTGCAGCTTTGATGGAGGCTTACTGGCCCGGGCCGCTGACGCTGGTACTTCCACTTCGGTCGGGTGTATTGTCGCCCCTTGTGAGTGCTGGATTGGATACTGTCGGTGTACGTATGCCCGATCATTTAGTGGCGCTGGCGCTGATTCGTGCAGCCGGTTGTCCGGTAGCTGCACCTAGTGCCAACCGTTCAGGGCGGCCAAGCCCGACCCTCGCCTCCCATGTTATGGACGACCTTTCCGGATATATCAGCGGTGTTCTTGACGGGGGGCCCGCAGGTGTGGGGCTGGAGTCCACCGTGGTGCAGGTGCAGCCTGACGGCACAGTTTCTGTGCTTCGCCCGGGTGGGATTACAGCAGAGCAGCTCTCTGCCATTAGTGGTACCGGCACGGTTGATATCACATCTGCGGAAGCTATCGACTTCACGCAGATAGAAGCTCCCCCGTCGTCAATGGGGGCAGAGGCAGCAAACCTGACTACCGCAGACGGGGATTCTCTAGCTGTTGCTCCCGCCGCCGCAGACGGAACCCCGGCGCCCCGCGCGCCGGGCATGAAGTACACGCACTACGCGCCGCGCGGCTGGCTCGGTGTAGTGCGCGGCTCTTCGCCGCTTCGCGTGGCGGACAGTGCCGCCGGCCTGCTGCAGGCTGCGCAGCTGAACGGCGAGATCACGGGCTTGCTCCTCTTCGATGAGCATATCGCCCTCTATCCCGCCGTTCCCGCCGCCTGCGTAGTATCTCTCGGCTCACTTTACTCGCCGGAGGAAGCGGCCCGCTCCCTATATGCCGCGCTGCGGCGCTTCGATGAAGCGGGAGCGACTTACATCCTGGCCGAGGCTTGTCCGGTAACCGGCCTCGGTGCGGCCATCATGAACCGGCTTATGAAGGCCGCCGGTGGAACCCTTATCGACGCAGATTAACTACTGCGTCCTTGTAGATTTTATCCGTCTCCCACTCGCCGCCCTTCGATCCATTACTCCCTCATGGGTCTTCCATTGGCATGATTGCAACCTTGTCCGCATATCGTGGTTGTACAGGATATATGGGACATGGGGGTATGGAAATGGGTGTGGGGGAAGTATATGCCGGATCAGGGCAGATCATAACAATTGCTATTATGGCGATTGCTCTGGGGCTGGATGCTTTTTCACTGGGTGTGGGTATCGGCATGAGGGGCATTCGGCTGCTGCATGTGCTGCAATTGAGCCTGCTCATTGCCTTTTTTCACGTGTTGATGCCTCTTTTTGGGCTGTTTACAGGTGATTATGTAGGACAATTATTGGGGCAGGTAACCCAATATGCCGCCGGTGGACTTTTACTTTTACTTGGCAGCCATATGATTTTCAACTCATTTCGTTCTGGTGATGGGGTAGGCCTGCAGGCTGTTGACTACCGTACCCTTTGGGGAATGCTGTTGATTTCACTAAGTGTTAGTGTAGACTCTTTTTCCGTAGGTGTATCGTTGGGGATGTTTGTCAATCATATCCTTTTGACCGTACTGACTTTTGGGGCCTGTGGAGGATTGATGTCTATACTGGGCCTGCTGCTGGGGCGGCATGTTAGCCGGGGGCTTGGGGATTATGGTGAGGCTATCGGTGGAGCCATCCTTCTAGGGTTTGGATTGCTGTTCATCTTTTGATACAATAATCAATATATTATTATAAAATCATGGAGGTGGATAAGCATGCTGCATATTTTGTTCGTCTGCACCGGAAATACGTGCCGTAGCCCTATGGCCGAAGGTCTGTTGCGTAAACTTGCGCGTGAGCGTGGGGTCGATCTGGAGGTGCGGTCTGCGGGTGTATCCGCCATTGCAGGAACCTCTGTATCCAGACATGCCGCTGCTATATTGCGTGATGAAGGGGTAAATGAACTTACAACATCTTCGCAGTTGAGCGAAGCTTTAGTATCCTGGGCTGATCTAGTGCTGACGCTAACCGGGGGACATAAACGTCATGTGCTGCAGTATTTTCCTAATGCGGTATCCAAGACATATACCTTAAAGGAATTTGCTGAAGAGGAAGATGGGGTAGGGCGCGATCTGCAAGAGCTGGATAGCTTATATGCTTCAGCCGAGCTTGAGATTTCTTTGGGCGGTGAGCCGAATGCGGCGGATTTGCAGCGCATCATTGAAATTCGTCAGCGGATACCTAGCTTTGATATTTCTGACCCATTCGGGGGTACGCGGGACGATTATGAGATTGCTGCTGCTGAGATCCGTACGGCTTTGCATAAACTGCTTGATAAATTGGAAGTCCCGCGCTTTTAACGGCCTAATAGATGAAAATCAGGTAAAAGTGACACACTCCTTCCTGTAGGTGGTTGCATTTCAGGTAGCTTTGTTTTAAGATAAAGTAACAAATATCGGTTCCGATGTAACTGGCGACAACTGTGGATCAAACCACGATGGAGCATCGGAATAAACGGCCGGTCGCCTGGGCAAAAGAGCAAATCCGCAGCTACCTGCGGACTGCTCTTTTTTGTTTAAATACTTTAGCTTTACCAGCTTTAACTCGTAAGGAGGGAAGGCAATGAATGAAGTTTCAGGTCATGAAACGTGGGATGAACGCGCTGCAGGCACCTTAGCCGAAAGTGCGGATCAGCCTTCGGGGAACCGATTGTCTTTGTATGAGGCAACGCTCTCTGTAATGCGGGAGTTGGCTGCTGTTGGAAAGATAGGTCCTGATAAAATTGTTGTCGTTGGTGTGAGTACAAGCGAAGTCGCCGGAGTCCGAATAGGCACAGGCGGTGCACTCGAAGTGGCCGAGCAGGTGCTTAAAGGTGTGCGTCAAGCCTCGGAGGAATTTGGTTTTGTTCCGGTATACCAGTGCTGCGAGCATCTAAACCGCGCTTTGGTGATGGAACGTTCCTTGCTTGCTTCGCTTGGGTTAAATGAAGTAACCGCCGTTCCCATACCTGGGGCTGGTGGCTCAATGGCTGCAGCGGCTTACCGATCCATGGCAGATCCTGTTCTTGCAGAAACGGTACAGGCTCATGCTGGAGTTGATATCGGTGAGACCCTAATCGGTATGCATCTGCGCCGAGTGGCTGTGCCTTTCCGTCCAACCTTGCGTTATATTGGGGAGGCGCGAGTAAATGCAGCATGGAGTAGACCTCCGCTGATTGGCGGCGAACGAGCTGTTTATCGGATACCTAAGGAAAGTGATTCGCAGCTTTGCGATTGACTGATAGAAAACATCAAACATACACCCAAGGAGGAAATAAGAATCATGGAACAATTGCGTAAGAGTGACCCGGCAGTACTGGAAGCGATGGGATTAGAACTGAAACGTCAGCGTGCTAATATTGAGCTTATTGCCTCGGAGAATATTGTTAGTGAAGCGGTAATCGAAGCTATGGGATCTGTCCTCACCAACAAATATGCGGAAGGATATCCGGGTAAACGTTACTATGGTGGTTGTGAAGATGTAGATATCGTCGAAAATCTTGCTCGCGACCGTGCAAAAGAATTATTCGGTGCAGAGCATGCTAATGTTCAGCCGCACTCTGGTGCGCAGGCGAATATGGCAGTATATCTGGCGGCACTTAACCCTGGAGATACGGTCCTTGGTATGAACCTTGCTCATGGCGGTCATTTAACACATGGTAGTCCTGTGAATGCTTCTGGCTTGCTTTATAACTTCGTAGCTTACGGAGTTCAGGAAGATACATTCCTTATCGATTATGATGAAGTCCGTAAATTGGCCTTCAAGCATCGTCCGCGTATGATTGTTGCTGGAGCCAGTGCATATCCGCGTACTATTGATTTCGAAGCTATGGCGTCTATTGCCAATGATGTTGGGGCGCTGCTCTTTGTTGACATGGCGCATATTGCGGGTCTTGTAGCCGCAGGTCTTCATCCGAGCCCAGTTCCACATGCACACTTTGTTACTACAACAACACACAAGACTCTTCGTGGCCCACGTGGTGGTTTGATTTTGTGCAAAAAGGCTTGGGCAGCCGCTATCGATAAAGCTGTGTTCCCAGGTTCCCAAGGGGGCCCTCTGATGCATGTTATTGCTTCCAAAGCCGTAGCTTTAGGTGAAGCGCTGCAGCCTTCCTTCAAAACTTATGCCCAGAACGTAGTTAACAATGCCAAAGTATTGGCAGACACGCTTATGAGTGAAGGAGTCAATATTGTTTCTGGCGGAACGGATAACCATTTGATGCTGCTTGATACCCGTAATCTTAACATTACTGGTAAAGATGCAGAAAAAGTGCTCGATTCGATCGGGATTACCGTAAATAAAAATGCAATTCCATTCGATCCAACCAGCCCCTTTGTAACGAGTGGTATCCGTATCGGTACACCGGCAGTTACCTCGCGTGGTATGGATGAGCAAGCTATGACTGAGATCGGTGTAATCATCGCAAATGTTCTGAAGCAACCTAAAGATGAAGCAACACTGGCTCAAGCAGCTCGTGAAGTTGCGGCTATCACTGAAAGATTCCCAATCTATCCTGACTTGCAATACTAAAGGTTGAATCTATATACCCTTGTTTTCTTGGACTCCTGTAAAACCTGCTATAGGTTTTTGCAGGAGTCTTTTCGAATTAACATGAAAATTCATGAAACTTTCATGTTAATTCGTGAAATAATTGTGAAAAGCATGAAAAAACATATTCCAGCACAAACTAGTCTGAACTTTTAGGTGGAATGGAAGGTGCATTTCTGCCAATGGGTAAGCAAATCTGCCATACATTAAATCTTCACTAGGAAATAGGTTCCTTGGTAGGTGAAAAGCGTCGGCGAGGGTGATATAATAGACAAGATTTATCTGCAGGGTTACTATAGCTTGCTGATATATAACAAGACTTATAATTACCGGAGGGACAAGTTAATGGGAAAATTGGTGATTTGCGATCATCCTTTGATTCAGCACAAACTTACATTTATTCGCGATGTGCGGACCAACACGAAGGAATTTAGAGAGCATGTCGATGAAGTTGCAACACTGATGGCATACGAGATTACACGGAATATTCCACTCGAGACCATTACGGTCCAAACCCCTGTTGCTGAGACAGAAAGTAAGGTTATTTCAGGTAGAATGTTGGGTCTTATCCCCATCCTGCGTGCGGGACTGGGTATGCTAGAAGGCGTTCTGAAGCTGCTTCCGGCAGCAAAAGTAGGGCATGTTGGATTGTTCCGTGATCCGGATACACTTCAGCCGGTGGAATACTACATAAAACTGCCTACAGATGTACAAGAACGCGAATTGATCGTTATCGATCCTATGTTGGCTACAGGCGGCTCTGCAATTGCAGCTATTACATCTTTGAAGAACCGCGGCTGTACACAAATCAAGATGATGAACCTGATTGCTGCTCCTGAGGGAGTTGCTGCCGTTCAAGCAGCGCATCCTGATGTAGATATCTATGTTGCGGCACTTGATGACCATCTGAATGAACATGGTTATATCGTGCCAGGACTAGGCGATGCCGGAGACCGTTTATACGGCACTAAGTAACAATAACAAGAGAAGGCTATAATGAGAGGGTAGGGGTTATGACCAAAATTAAAGTAATGACAATTTTCGGCGTTCGCCCCGAGGCGATCAAAATGGCGCCGCTGGTCCTAGAGCTGAAAAAGCATTCTGAGCATATAGAATCCATCGTATGCGTGACAGCGCAGCACAGAGAACTACTGGATCAAGTTCTTGAGGTATTCAATATCACGCCTGATTATGATTTGGACGTGATGAAGAATCAACAAACCTTGAACGAGATTACCATTCGTGTTCTGCAAGGACTGGAGCCCGTGCTTAAGGAAGTAAAGCCTGACTTAGTGCTTGTGCATGGCGATACGCTTACTACTTTCCTTGCGAGCTACGCTTCATTTATGCAGCAAATTCAGGTTGGGCATGTAGAAGCAGGGCTTCGGACTTGGAATAAGCTCTCACCATATCCGGAAGAAATGAACCGTCAATTGACGGGAGTTTTGGCAGATTTACATTTCGCTCCGACGGACTGGTCGGCTGGGAATTTGAGACATGAGAATAAAAAAGAGTCAAGTATCTATATCACAGGCAATACTGTAACTGATGTGTTTCAATATACCGTACAGTCGGACTACCGACATCCCGTACTGGATTTTGCTTCAGGAAAAAGACTTATTTTGATGACGGCGCACCGCAGAGAATCACAAGGCGAACCGCACCGTCATATTTTCCGTGCAGTCAAAAGAATCGCTGATGAATTCGAAGATGTTGTCATTGTCTATCCTGTACACCCGAGTCCGGCAGTTAAGGAACCGGCACATGAGATTTTGGGCGGACACCCGAGAATTAAGCTGATTGATCCGCTGGATGTCGTGGACTTGCATAATTTCTATCCACATACCCACTTGATTTTGACCGATTCCGGCGGTTTGCAGGAAGAAGCGCCCTCCTTTGGAGTTCCGGTGCTTGTACTGCGCGATACGACGGAACGCCCGGAAGGAATTGAGGCTGGCACGCTAGAGCTGGTGGGGACGGACGAGGAGAAGGTGTATGAACGGACACATGCTCTATTGACTGATCAGAACCTCTATCAGTCCATGAGTCGGGCCGCCAACCCGTATGGAGATGGAAAAGCCTCCGAAAGGATTGTCAATGCGATTTTGCACCATTTCGGAGCAAAAGAGGAACGTCCGGAAGAGTTTCACAGAATGTTCACACAAAATAACGAAAAAGTTTGAAACTAATATTCTGAAGTGAATGGATTTAACATACAGTGAAACTGTACGGTTTATATGGTTTTGGAACAGTTTGCTGTGATTATTTTCATGTTTTCAGGGCTTTTTGGGTAATGTTCAACGAATTGACAAAGACTCTAGAAATTCAGTAAAATTAGTTGGGATTGTAGCCTATGAATGAACCGAAAGAGAATGACAGTCTTATACGCACTGGACTTGTTATTGGCAGTGCAGGCACATTGCTCGCCGCTTACATTATTATAGGTTTTTTTGTAGCAAGATGGCTGAAGGATTACCTTGAAGGACCCAATTACTGGGTGGCTATTGGCACCATAACGGGTATGGTTCTGGGGATCGTTAATGTCGTCATGTTAATTAAAAAATTTTTGGGGGAGCAGAATGGATAATATGACTCCCATGATCAATACCGTTACCAGGATGACCTTTGTGATTATGGCTGGGTTATTGATGGGCTGGGCTCTTCATGAAGACTCTCGACCATTTACGTTGGGTATGATTCTGGGTTTAGCAGCGGGATTGGCCAGCTTCCGTTATTTGGCTGTAAAGATTCAGCGGTTAACAGAGGCCGTTATAACTAATCAAGGTAAGTCTTTCAGTCTTGGTTTTGTCACACGAATTTGCTTTGCCATTTTGGTCGTCATGATCTCGGTCAAAGTAGGGCAATTCTCACTGGAGGCAACCATTGCCGGACTGTTCATTCCCCAGCTTCTCGCTATTCCTACGGGGATATTTCTGAGTAAGAAGAACAAGCTTTAATCAGATTAAAGAGAAAGGGGGAAAATGATACTATGCATGCTATGCCGTTAATTTATGTTGGCGGAGTACCGATTGATCTATCTGCTGTGCTGATGCTTCTTATCAGTTCGTTAGTTGTGTTCGTTCTGGTGATGTTGTCGGTCCGCAATCTTTCAGTAGAGAATCCTTCCAAACTGCAGAATTTCATGGAATGGGTTGTGGAATTTGTACAGGGTGTCATTGGCAGCGCTATGGACCTGAAGAAGGGTAAACCTTATTTATCTTTGGGATTAACGCTTATACTGTTCATCTTTGTTTCCAATTTGCTCGGCTTGCCTTTCTCAATTATTACTGAAGCCCATGAACCGGTTACCGTGTTCGGGCATGTAATAGAGGCTACGAGAAACCTGGCTCACGGAGAGCATGTTGAGATATTGTGGTACAAGTCACCGACTGCTGACATTAATGTTACTGCGGGGCTGGCCATTATCGTGTTTATATTGATGAACTATCTCGGCATCAAGTTAAACGGCAAACACTACTTCAAACACTATGTCGAGCCGTTTCCGATCTTTCTGCCACTGAATATTATTGAGAATTTGGCAAAACCGGTAGCGTTGGCTATTCGTCTATTTGCCAACATCTTTGCGGGTGAAGTGCTAATTACCGTAATACTGAAGCTTGGATTTTTAAGTATTCCGTTTTTGGCAGTTTGGCAAGGATTCAGTATATTCATCGGAGCACTGCAAGCCTTCATCTTTACTATTCTGACGATGGTTTATATCGCACAGATGACCACTCACGATGAAGAAGCACATTAATGAACTGCTGTGAAGGAGCAGGCTGCACAGCCATATTCCTATCGCAGGAGATATCTTATATCATTAAACACAATATGAACTGAAATTAAAGGAGGATATTTACAAATGGAATTTTTAGCAGCAGCAATAGCAGTAGGTTTAGGAGCACTTGGTGCAGGTATTGGTAACGGTATGATCGTTAGTAGAACGGTAGAATCGATTGCTCGTCAACCGGAAGCTCGTAACCAACTGCAAACAACAATGTTTATCGGTGTAGGTATCGTTGAAGTTATTCCGTTGGCGGCAACAGTTATTGCATTCCTGATCATGTTTTCTTAATCATCCGTATTTGCGGTTTGGCGGGGACGGCCGATGCCATCCGCGCCTTACTTTTGTATAGGTCCGCATATCGCGGTAAAGGAAAGGAGTGGCTTCAATGCAAATTGTTTACACAAATATTATTATCACAATAGTAGCGTTTGGGATTCTCTATTTCTTGCTAAGCAAGTATGCGTTCAGCAAATTGTTTGCTGTTATGGAGACGCGTCGCCAATTAGTTATGCAACAAATGGAAGAAGCGGCGAAAACCAGAGAACAGGCAGTTGCTTACGTGGAGGAGCAGAAACAGGCACTTAACAGCGCACGTAAAGAAGCTCAAACCATTATCCAGCAATCCCAGATTACCAGCAGCCAGCAGGTAGACCGGATTCTGGAGCAAGCTAAAGCTGATGCATCACGCGTAAAAGACGAAGCTGTTCGGGATATCGAGAACGAGAAGAACAAAGCCGTCGAAGAGCTGCGCAGTGAAATCGGCACAGCATCTGTACGTATCGCATCTAAGCTTCTTCAAAAAGAAGTTAGTGCGAGCGGTGAGCAAGAACAGCTCGTTGATCAATACCTCAAAGAGGTAGGAGGCCGATCATGAGCCGCGATACGGTAGTTGCCAAGCGATATGCCAAGGCATTGTACAGTGCAGCACTGGATAAGGGAATTACACTTGAAGTAGAACAACAGCTCAAGGCAGTAGTCGAAGTAGTTCACTTTGACCATGAGGTGAAACGGTTTCTTGTTGCGCCGCGCATCTCCCAAGCTGATAAGCTTAATGTGCTACGCACAGCGCTTCAGGATAAAGTCTCTCCAACGGTGATGAACACGGTAGAGTTGCTGGTAGAGCGGGGCAGAACCGATATTTTTGCAGATCTGCTAGAAACATATATCAAAATTGAAGGAGACGCCCTCGGTATTGGTAATGCTACGGTTTATTCCACTTATGCGTTAAGTGAAGAGGAACAAGCAAACGTAGCTGCCGAATTCGGCCAATTGGTAAAACGGACTATTCGTGTTACTAACGTGGTTGATACGAGCCTTTTGGGTGGACTCAAAGTTGTTATCGGCGATACGCTGTATGATGGCAGCTTGTCCGGTAAATTGGAGCGTCTCGAGAAATCTTTTAATGATAAGCAAAGAAGATAGGGGTGAGGGTATTGGGCATCAGACCTGAAGAAATCAGCACTTTGATTAAAAGTCAAATTGAGCAATATAAAGCCGATATCGAAGTTGCCGAAATCGGCACCGTCATTCAAGTCGGCGACGGTATCGCCCGTGTCTACGGTTTGGAAAACGCAATGTCCGGCGAACTGCTGGAGTTCTCCAATGGTGTAGTGGGTATGGCACTCAATCTGGAAGAAAGCAACGTCGGTGTTGTTATTTTGGGTGAGTACACGGAAATTCGTGAAGGCGACCAAGTGAAGCGCACAGGCAAGATTATGCAGGTTCCAGTTGGTGAGGCCCTGCTGGGCCGTGTTGTTAACGCATTGGGACAGCCGCTTGACGGCAAGGGTCCAATCGACACCACTGAATTCCGTCCTGTAGAGAGCAACGCACCAGGTGTTATTGACCGTAAATCGGTTCATGAGCCGATGCAAACAGGCCTTAAAGCGATTGACGCCATGGTACCTATCGGACGCGGACAGCGCGAGTTGATTATCGGTGACCGTCAAACGGGTAAAACAGCGATTGCTATTGATGCAATCATCAACCAAAAAGGCAACGGAATGAAATGTATCTACGTTGCGATCGGTCAAAAACAATCCACAGTAGCACAGGTTGTAGAAACCCTTCGTCGTCATGGCGCTTTGGAGTATACAATTGTTGTAACTGCATCAGCTTCTGAACCGTCTCCACTGTTGTTCCTCGCACCTTATGCCGGTTGTGCAATGGGCGAATACTTCATGTACAAAGGCGAGCACGTTCTGATCATTTACGATGACCTTTCGAAGCAAGCTTCTGCTTACCGCGAATTGTCCTTGCTGCTTCGTCGTCCACCGGGTCGTGAAGCGTTCCCTGGTGACGTTTTCTACTTGCACTCCCGTCTATTAGAGCGTGCTGCTAAGCTTAGCGATGCCCTCGGTGGTGGTTCATTAACCGCATTGCCATTCATCGAAACCCAAGCATCTGACGTATCAGCTTACATTCCAACGAACGTAATCTCGATTACTGACGGTCAAATATTCCTTGAATCGGATCTGTTCTACTCCGGTCAACGCCCTGCGATCAACGTAGGTATTTCCGTATCGCGTGTTGGTGGTTCGGCACAGATTAAAGCTATGAAGAAGGTAGCGGGCTCACTCCGTCTGGATCTTGCCCAATACCGTGAACTTCAGGCGTTCTCCCAATTTGGTTCCGATCTCGATAAATCTACTCAAGCCCGTCTAAACCGCGGTGCTCGTATGATGGAGATTCTGAAACAAGGCGTTAACCAGCCGTTGTCTGTTGAGCATCAAGTAGTCAGCTTGTACACAGCTGTTAAAGGTCATTTGGATGATATCCCGGTTAAGGATGTAAGACGCTTTGAAAAAGAATTCCTAGCATTCGTAGACAGCAGTGCTGCTGAAATTCTTAAATCTATTACAGATACTAAGGATTTGACAGCTGATAATGAAGTTGCACTCAAGGCCGCAATTGATAAGTTCAAAAGAGGCTTTGCTACTAGCTAATATAGATAACGTACGAACAAAGCTTTGACTTCGTCAAAGCTTTAAGAGAATGCTTACGAAGTTAGCTTTGACTTCGTCAAAGCTTTAAGGTGGTGAAATCATGGCAAGAAGCATGCGTGATATTAAACGTCAAATCAAGAGCGTTCAAAACACCAAGCAAATCACTAAAGCGATGGAGATGGTTGCCGCCTCTAAGCTGAGAAAAGCGCAGGAGAAGGCAGAAGCCGCTCGTCCTTACTCACAGAAGCTGAAAGATGTCGTATCGAGCATTGCTGCTGGTACTCAAGGGACTCAGCATCCTATGCTGGTCAGCCGTCCTGTGAAAAGAACGGGGTATCTGATTGTTACCTCTGATAGAGGTCTTGCAGGAGGATATAACGCCAATATTCTACGTAAAGTGACGATGCTTATCGCGGAACGGCACAAATCGAAAGATGAATACGATTTGTTTGTTATCGGTCGTAAGGGCCGTGACTTTTTGCGCCGCCGTGAATACCCAATTGTGGAGGAAGTAACCGAGCTATCGGATACTCCGAAGTTTGCAGACATTAAGTCGATTGCATACTCCGCTGTTCAACAGTTTGAAGATGGCACATTCGATGAGTTGTACATTTGCTATAACCGCTTCGTGAATGCGATCACTCAGGTTCCAACCGTAGACCGGTTGCTTCCAATGGATCCAGTAGCAGCAACTCCGGAGCATCGAGAAGTAACAGCAAGCTACGAATACGAGCCTTCACCAGAAGGTGTATTGGAAGTTCTGCTGCCTAAGTATGCCGAAACTTTAATTTATAGTGCAATTCTTGATGGTAAAGCCAGTGAGCTGGGTGCAAAAATGACAGCAATGGGCAGTGCCACAAAGAACGCTTCGAAAATGATCGGAGATCTTACCCTTACGTATAACCGTGCTCGTCAGGCGGCAATTACGCAGGAAATTACCGAGATCGTGGCCGGAGCGAACGCGCAGTCTTAAGATATAAAAAGGTTGAGCTGAGCGCTTAACTTTGTATTATATGGTTTGAGAAACGAGTGCCGTACAGGTGTTATTCAGTATCGCTTGCCTTTCTTAGTATATGCTCAGAGAGGACGGCACTGTCGTTTCTTCTTATGTACCAGCTTTCGAGGAGGGAAACAAAGATGAACAAGGGACGCGTTGTAAGCATAATGGGTGCGATTGTTGATATTGAATTTGAACGCGGTCAGCTGCCCGAGATATTCAACGCTATCAAGATTGAAACCAGCTTGGAAAATGGCCGCAAGATAGATTTAACACTTGAGGTTTCCAATCATCTAGGGGATAACCTGGTACGTTGTATTGCCATGTCTACTACAGATGGACTGGTTCGTGGATTAGATGCGGTTGACCTGGGAGGACCTATTTCGGTTCCTGTAGGAGAAGCAACACTCGGACGGGTATTTAACGTACTGGGTAATCCGATTGATAACGCTGGTGAAGTTAATGCTACTGAGAGAAACCCAATCCACCGTTTGGCACCGACATTTGATGAATTGTCCACACAAGCGGAGATTCTGGAAACGGGAATTAAAGTTATCGATTTGCTTGCACCTTACGCTAAAGGTGGTAAAGTCGGACTCTTCGGCGGTGCTGGTGTAGGTAAAACAGTAACTATTCAAGAGCTGATTAATAACATCGCTCAAGAACATGGTGGTATTTCCGTATTCGCAGGTGTGGGTGAACGTACCCGTGAAGGAAATGACTTGTACCATGAAATGACTGACTCTGGTGTTATCAAGAAAACAGCGATGGTATTCGGACAAATGAATGAGCCGCCGGGCGCGCGCTTGCGTGTAGCTCTGACAGGTCTGACTATGGCGGAATATTTCCGTGATGTAGAAGGCCGGGATACGCTGCTCTTTATCGATAACATATTCCGCTTTACTCAAGCGGGTTCTGAAGTATCCGCGCTCCTCGGACGTATGCCTTCCGCGGTTGGTTATCAACCAACACTAGCTACCGAAATGGGTCAGCTGCAGGAACGTATTACTTCCACCAAAAAAGGTTCTGTTACTTCCATTCAAGCAATCTACGTACCGGCGGATGACTACACTGACCCCGCTCCAGCTACGGCGTTTGCCCACTTGGATGCAACAACCAACCTTGAACGTAAGATCTCCGAGAAGGGTATCTTCCCAGCCGTAGATCCACTCGCATCAAGCTCACGTTTGCTCGCTCCTGAAATTGTAGGTGAAGAGCATTACAATGTGGCACAAGGCGTTAAGCAGCTGCTGCAACGTTATACAGAGCTTCAAGACATTATTGCCATTCTAGGTATGGATGAGCTTAGTGAAGAAGATAAAATTATCGTAGCTCGTGCTCGTAAGGTTGAACGTTTCTTGTCACAGCCTTTCCACGTGGCTGAGCAGTTCACTGGCTTCAAGGGTAAATACGTGCCTATCAAAGAAACTGTACGCAGTTTCAAGGAAATTCTGGATGGCAAGCATGATGATCTTCCGGAAGTAGCATTCCTATTTGTGGGTACAATTGAAGAAGCAGTTGAAAAAGCGAAATCGATGTAACCAAGCTTTGCTTCGTAAAGCTAAGCTGATGCTTTCGATGCGAGCTTTACTTCGTAAAGCTTTTAGGAGGAATGAGAGTGAATACCTTTTTATTGGAAATTGTCACGCCGGAGCGTCTTGTATACTCTAAGCAGGTCAATAGCTTGACTGTACGGGGAGTCGAAGGCGAGTTAGGCATTTTACCAGGACATATTCCGCTTGTAACTCCACTTCAGGTTGCTCCGTTGTCTGTTAAGGCTGACGGTGTTACGATCACATTCGCCGTTCATGGTGGTTTCGTCGAAGTGAATAAAGATAAAGTAACAGTGCTGGCTGAAAGTGCCGAAATGCCTGTTGATATCGATATTGAGCGCGCCGAAGCAGCTAAAGAACGGGCACAACGCCGTCTTCAGGCTCGGACAAAGCAGGATGAGATTGATCATCGCCGTGCGGAACTGGCACTGCAACGTGCTGTTACACGGATTAAAGTGTCCACTGGAAAAGGGCAACAGTAGTGGTGAAAAGCAGTCAAGCCTCTGGCTTGGCTGCTTTTTTTAATCAATATGATTCTTAAGAACTACCTTATAAGGAACATATGTACGGTACAAAAAATAGAACCTATTAATTTTACAAAAGTACTGGATTCTTTTCCCCTTGACAAGTATGATATAAGAGTCGATTTCCGAGTAAGCTACATACGGAGGTTTAAGATGGATGATATGTTGTCCGATGCGTTAACTAATGCAGCTGGAACCAGCGGGTTAGTGTCAATGATAGTATCTTTACTCTGTGTTGTTTTATCTTGGTGGGCATTGCAGAACCTTAAGCTCGATTTGGTCATAAGATATCCCAAGAGTCCTCAAGGGCGTCTGCTGCATTTGTTGTTAGCTATAGTTCTGGGTCATTTCGTCGCAGGCTTTATCCTGGATTATCTGAACTGGAGCGGTCAAATCCGCTACATGTTTTAATGGCGGGCGGTTCGGTTATAAATGTCATAGGTCTTTCGCGAAAAACCGCAGAATAATAACAATTTATTATGTCAACACTGAATTTTAAGGATTCTTATTGTAAAATGAGATGGATTGCAACGAAATGGAAACCTGTAGCATTTGACTTTTTAATTTATTTTAAAACAAGAAATAATGGGCGCGGAGGGAACCAAAATGAGTAAATTTATCGTCCGCGGTGGCATAAGATTGACCGGGAGCGTGAAAGTAAGCGGCGCAAAAAATTCCGTACTACCGATCATAGCCGCCTCTCTATTGGCAGAAGAAGGAGTAAGCGTCATTGTGGACGCACCTCCACTTGATGATGTTATGACAATCAGTAAGGTCTTGGAATCTCTGGGTGCAGAGGTTACATATGAGAACGATATAATTCAGGTGGATGCCAGAAACTTATCTTCTTGTGAAGCACCTTATGAGTGGGTACGCAAAATGCGGGCTTCATTTTTAGTAATGGGTCCTCTTTTATCTAGATATGGTCGTACAAGGATTTCATTACCGGGTGGATGTGCGATTGGAACACGTCCCATTGATCAGCATTTAAAGGGTTTTGAAGCGCTTGGTGCAGAGATTAGTCTAGGCCAAGGGTACATTGAAGCGAAAAGCAACGGACGATTACGCGGTGCTAAGATTTATTTGGATGTAGCCAGCGTTGGTGCGACCGAAAATATAATGATGGCTGCTGCTCTGGCAGAAGGCGTGACCGTTATCGAAAATGCGGCGAAAGAGCCGGAAATTGTCGATTTAGCGAATTACCTGAATGGTATGGGCGGTATTGTACGCGGTGCTGGAACAGGGGTTATCCGGATTGAGGGTGTTGAGCGTCTCCACGGCGTTAGACACCACGTAATACCGGACCGCATCGAAGCAGGTACTTACATGGCTGCTGCAGCTATTACTGGCGGAGACGTCTATGTAGAAGGTGCAATTGCGGATCATCTTGGACCGGTTATCGCCAAAATGGAAGAGATGGGTATTACCATTATTCCAGATGAGAACGGAATACGTGTAATCAGCGATAAGCCACTCAAAGCTGTTGATTTAAAAACGTTGCCATATCCAGGGTTTCCAACCGATATGCAATCGCAAATGATGGCTTTGCTGCTGCATTCAGAAGGTACCAGTGTGGTAACAGAAACGGTTTTTGAGAATCGTTTTATGCATGTTGATGAGTTCCATAACATGAATGCTGAAATCAAAATCGAAGGCCGTTCCGCGATTGTTACTGGAAATGCCCGTTTGGTTGGAGCTAAAGTGTGTGCTACTGATCTTCGAGCAGGCGCAGCATTGATTCTCGCAGGCCTTGTTGCTGAGGGCACGACAGAAGTTAGCGGAACACACCATATCGACCGTGGCTACGTTCATTTGGCAGAGAAGCTGTCGGGACTCGGTGCAGACATTTGGCGGATCACTATGGATGAACCAGCTGTACAGCCGGTGAAGGAAGAAGCTGTTAAGCCGGAAGCCGTTAAGAATGAATCGCACAAAAGTGAAGAGGTAAAGCAACGTTTCCACATTCAACCTACTTGGGTGTAACGTTAGCGATTAGATAAGTAATACGTACCATTACAGTTTCGAACAGTGGCCCGTGAGATGGAAACTTTGAAAGAAGTGACCCTCTTACGGGTCATTTGCGTTTAAATCTAGGTAGAAGATGTGCTGCACTCTGTGTAATTATTTGTCGTTTAAAGGATCTATCCTTCTAAATTCTGCAGCTTGTACAACACGTTACGACAAAAGGGAGACCACCAACTATTCACACTTCACACCTCTGTGCGGACTGCACAGCCTCTATTTAACTCTCTTTCTCTCATTTGGCGTTCTAGCAGTTGTCTCATTTTCATATCTATAAGAATCAGAGGCAATATTGAAAGGAGCCATAGAGATGAAAGATTTCCGTGATTGGCGGCGACGTAAAATGACACCACGGTGGTCCCGGCGACGGCACGGCACCTTCAGACTCCGGCGGCTGGCGCCCGCCGTCTGGCTTGCAGCGCCGCTGCTGGCGGCACTGCTGCTGCCGCTGGCCGTGATCCCCCTGCGGAGGGATCACACAGCGCCTCCGGCCGTGCCGAAGGCCACGGCCACGGCTAAGGCCCATCCGGCTGCGCAGAACCTCCCTGCTGCGCCAGACCTCCCGGCATCGGCTCCCGCGCCGCAGCCAAAGATCTCCGTCTATTTGTCGCGCAGCGGACAAATAGAGAGCCTGCCGCTGGAGGACTACGTCACCGGCGTCATTGCGGCCGAAATGCCGGCGGACTTTGAGCTCGAAGCGCTCAAAGCCCAGGCCGTCGCGGCCCGCACCTTTATCTTGCGTCGCCTAGTGGCAGGCGACGTCAGCGGTGTGCCCGTTCCGGGCGCGATTGTAACCGATACGGTCAGCCATCAGGCTTACGTATCGAAGGCCACGCTGGAACGGCAGTGGGAGCGCGGCGGCAAGAGCGCCGCACTGGCCAAGCTTCGCCGCGCGGTCAAGGAGACGCGCGGGGTGATCATGACGTACAAGGGCGAGCCCATAACGGCATCGTTTTTCGCCTCCAGTGGAGGGTATACAGAGAATTCAGAGGAGTATTGGAGTGCGGTTGTACCTTATCTGCGCAGCGTTGCAAGTCCATGGGAGCAAGATATTACGCCCAACTTTAAAGTGAAATATACCTTCAGCACTGCAGAATTACTATCCAAGCTGGGAGTCAGCACAGCATTGAAAAAGGACTCTATTCCCGTCTCAGGAGAGTCTTCCCAAAGAACAAAAACTCAATCCGTATCCGCTTCGTCCAGTAAATCTTCCTTCATAAAAATATTATCCCTAACTGCTGGACATCATATTAAAGAGATTTCTATAGGTGGAGTTGTCTTTACTGGACGGGAAGTAAGGGAGAAGCTGCAGCTAAGATCCAGTCAGTTTACCTGGAGAATCCAAGGCTCTCAAATAGTTATTACTACTTATGGGAATGGACATAGTGTCGGCATGAGCCAGTGGGGCGCTAACGGAATGGCTAGAGACGGGAAGACCGCTACTCAGATTCTCAAACACTACTATAGTGGGGTTTCATTCAACCAAGTCTCAACTCTTCTGAAAAAATAACTTGGAAGATACGTATAAAAGTCAATAGCCCGGTAACACTGGTTATTGAGGTGATAGATTATGAATGAACAAAACAAAAACAAACCAAACCATGAAGAGTCTCTCAAAAAATCACAGGGAGAATCGGGCGCAAAGCCTTCTTCATGGAACAGACTGTTATCTAAACGGTGGGTATTCCCGGCAGTCTACACAGCGGCAGCGGCAATTATACTAACCTTGGTGTGGGTCTATCAGGATGCAGGCCAAAAGCCGCTAACTGGGGACACCGCCGCCGTCGTATCTCAGCAACAAGAGGCAGGAGCATCTGGTAAGACAGATAATGCTGTTGCAGGTGATCCGGAAGCAGTTGAAGTTGTAGCTAATGCGGAAGGTATGGTGTGGCCGGTAGGTAATCCAGCGGAAGTAGAAGTCGTCAAACCGTTTTATGATGTGAATGGTACTGAAGAGAATCATGTGGAGGCAATGGTGCAGTATAACGATACGTTTGTGCCGAATGCCGGAATTGATATCGCTCGGGCAGATAACAAAGCTTTTGACGTAAAGGCAGCGCTTAGCGGTGAGGTTACACGAGTAGAGGATGTCCCAGTTATGGGTACAGTGATCGAAATTACCCATCCGGGTAATATGAAGACTGTATATCAAAGCGTGGGCGATACCAAAGTTAAGCAAGGCGACGATGTGAAGCAGGGCGATGTGCTGGCAACAGCAGGCCGTAACGAGATTGAGAAAAATCTTGGCAACCATGTACACTTTGAGGTGTACGAGGATGGTGCGGTTGTGAACCCTTCGGAAGTACTTCCACAACGATAATTGTGACTTAAGACAGGGGACAGGGGATAAAAGTCCCTTGTCTCTTTTTTTATATTTTTTGGAGCAAATGACGTGTGTTTTAGCCCTTTTCGGAGTTGTCCACGAAATAAAATGGGCCTCTCCCAGCTTGTCACGTCTTGAAAGCGCGAATATATAGGCCCGCCCCTCATATAATGTACCAAACTATCCACAGTTGGGAGGCGGGAGCGTGCACGATTACATCAAGGAACGTACGATCAAAATCGGACGCTGCATCGTGGAAACCAGGCACACGGTCCGGACCATAGCCAAGGAATTTGGCGTTTCAAAGAGCACGGTGCATAAAGACTTGACTGAACGTCTGCCAGAGATTAATCCTGATCTGGCTGATCAAGTGAAGCACATTCTTGAATATCACAAATCGATTCGCCATCTTCGGGGGGGAGAAGCAACTAAAATAAAATATAAAAAATCGACTGGAAAAAAGCGTGAAGTTGCCGTTGCATCGAAGTCATAACATTTTATTAATTTATCGGAATAATACAGTTATAATACATTGTGCCTATCCCCTAAAGTATGGTATTTTAAAATTTAGTACTACCTACCTTTATTTCTGTCGAAAATAACACTTTGGGGGCTCTTTCACTATGTTTAGCAAGGATATCGGAATCGATCTCGGCACGGCCAATGTGCTTATTCATGTCAAGGGGAGGGGAGTCGTTCTAAATGAACCCTCCGTGGTCACACTTGAAAGTGATACGAAGAGAGTTCTTGCGGTGGGAGAGCAGGCACGTCGCATGGTTGGACGCACACCTGGAAATATAGTAACCATCCGTCCGCTTCGGGACGGCGTTATCGCTGACTTTGAAATTACTGAGATGATGTTGAAGTATTTTATCGACCGAGTGGGTGGCCGGACCTGGTATTCACGTCCCCGCATTTTGATCTGCGCTCCTACGAATATTACATCCGTGGAACAGAAGTCCATCCGCGAAGCCGCGGAGCGCAGCGGGGCAAAGGAAGTATTTATGGAGGAAGAGCCCAAAGCCGCAGCTATTGGAGCGGGGATGGATATTTATCAACCAAGCGGAAATATGGTCGTCGATATTGGCGGCGGAACGACGGATGTGGCCGTGTTGTCTATGGGCGACGTCGTTACCGCCTCTTCCATTAAAGTTGCAGGGGACAAGTTCGACGAAGCCATTTTAAGATATATTAAGCAAAAATACAAATTACTGATCGGGGAACGTACCGCAGAGGATATTAAGCTGTCCATTGGTACGGTGCACCCAAGTGGAATGAAAGCTGAGATGGATATTCGTGGGCGTGATATGGTAAGCGGTCTACCTCAGACCCTGACTATTTCCTCCAGTGAAGTAAAAGAAGCGCTGTGGGATCCAGTTTCATCTATTGTAGCTGCGGCCAAATCTGTATTGGAACGTACACCTCCAGAACTTTCGGCCGATATCATTGACCGTGGTGTTATTTTAACTGGCGGTGGGGCTCTGTTAAATGGATTGGACGAGCTTCTGGCTCACGAGCTTCGCGTTCCCGTGTGGGTGGCAGAAGACCCGATGCATTGTGTGGTTAAGGGTACAGGCATAATGCTGGATCATTTGGACAAAGTCATTAAGAAAAAATTCTAAGCAGCCGATATATAGGTAAGAAGCTTAGGAAGGGGACTGCCTTCATGTTAAGAGGACTATATACAGCTGCTGCCGGAATGGTTACACAGCAGCGCAGACATGATACAGCTACACAAAATATCGCCAATTTAAATACAACAGGATACAAGCAGGTGGATAGTGTAAGCCATGCCTTTCCGGATGTGCTGATCGCGGCCATGCAAGATGGTACTCGCAAGAACATCGGACGTTTGAATACGGGTGTATTCGCCGAGCAGTCGGTTTCCCAATATTTACAGGGCGATCTCATCGAGAGTGGCAAGTCTGTTGATTTCGCGTTATCCACTGATTTACAGCTGACTGACCCAGCTACCAATGAACCTATGATCTTTGATGGTTCAGGCAAGCATATCAGTGCCGAAGGTGCAGTTACTTATAAGCCGCAGGCTTTTTTTACGGTGCAGGATAACGATGGTAATAACTTGTATACACGTAACGGTAAATTTTCTGTGAGTCCCACGGGTGAAGTGCTAAGTGTGGGTGGTTTCAAGGTTCTTGACGGAAACGGCAATCCATTAGTGCTAAACGGCCCTGAGGACAGTCTCGCAGTGGACGGACAGGGATATTTAATAGATAATAATACTGGGCAACGCTCCCCTAGCAGAATCGGAATCAGTATCGTTACGAAACCAATGGATTTGATTCGTGATGGTAACGGAGTTTTTCACGTAGACGATCCCGAAGCTGCGGAAATCCGTTTTGCGAATGCAACTGATAATATGCAAGTGCGGCAGGGTTATCTGGAGAACTCCAATGTGGATGCAACTATGGTAACTGTAGATCTAAATGCTGCGTATCGGGCTTATGAAGCCAACCAAAAGGTTGTCCAATATTATGATTCCAGTCTGCAGAAGGCTGTAAATGAAGTCGGTAGAGTATAATACTTAGCGAAGTGAGCTTTAAGGAGGATTAACCCATGAACAACTCGACAATCGGTGCATCTGTCTCTTTGTCCAGTCTGCAGCAACGGTTGGATATTATCGCAGATAACATCGCCAATCTGAATACAAATGGCTATAAGAGTAAGGAGGGTTCTTTCGAGGACGTACTGACTCGCGTGCAGCAACAATCGGATGATTACAAATTGCCTGGACGTAGCATGCCTTTGGGCTTCAATATCGGATTTGGTGTTCGTGTGGCTTCGATTACGGACAACTGGGAAGAGGGTACTCTCAAAGAAACCGGCATTCCTACAGATTTATCGTTGCAGGGCAATGGATTGTTCGGGGTTCAGGTCAATGGGGGAATAGCTTATACACGCCAGGGCGATTTTCATTTTACTCCTGATCCCACTAATCCTGATAATATGGTTTTAGTTGATAACACGGGAAATTCTGTACTGAATACAGGTAGACAGCCGATTACAGTTCAGGTTGGCATGAGCGTGGCTATCGATGAGACAGGCGAGGTATGGTTGAAGAAAAATGAGAATGATCCTCCTGTTTCTGCGGGAAGATTAATGATTGTAGAACCGTCGAGCAGGGACTCTCTGCAAGCGGTAGACGGTAACTTCTATATTTTGGCGGATGGAGTAACGGAGCAGCAAGCGTTCGTCCAAAGAGCTGCAGGTGAAGCAACCGCTGTTGGGGTACGGTCTGGGTGGCTGGAGCAATCGAACGTCGACTTAAACAAGGAAATGACGGAAATGATGCAGATTCAGCGCACATATCAGCTGGCAGCCCGAGCGCTTACCTCCAGCGACCAGATGCAAGGTCTGGCTAATAACATGCGCGGGTAGGTGAAGCAATTGAGTAGTTTGGATGAGACAGGCCATGAAGAAGACAAGCAACCGGTGAAGCGCAAGATTCCTGTATGGAGGATTATTCAAGTGTTCCTGATTCCTATACTGCTTGTAGCTGCACTCGGAAGCGGATTGGTCGTCGGGTATGTAATTCTGGGTAAGAAGGAACTAGCGGATGTGTTCGAATGGAGCACATGGAAACATGTATATGATTTGGTTTTTTCCCCGTAGACACAGGGATAGATCCATTATTACAGCATTAGTAAGTGTAAGCTCCCTTTAAGGTTCATATTTTATAACTCCCTTGGTATGCAGGGGAGTTTTCTTTTTTATACGGAAAAATGTATAATGAGGGGGGTCTAACGGATGTAAAAAGGGCCCTCTCCGCCATGCTGCACTTAAGCGGTGGAGAAAGCCCCTTATCTGAACCTTCACATCTGCAGGGGGTGAAGGATAGATATAGTTTTTGCCGAAGCTGCCTAATTTTATGCATCCACCAAAGAATAATCAAGATATTAGCTGATTCCAAGGAGGAGTTTTACCCCCATGTTGAATGTTAATGAAATTCAAGAAATTATTCCCCACCGGCCCCCATTTCTGTTGGTGGACAAAATTACTGAAATCGAAATGGGAAAACGAGCAGTGGGTATTAAGAATGTTACAGTCAATGAACCTTTTTTTGCAGGGCATTTCCCCGGTTATCCGGTGATGCCGGGTGTCCTCATTACTGAGGCGCTGGCACAGGTTGGTGCAGTCGCTATTCTCGGTTTGGAAGCTAACCGTGGCAAGATCGGTTTTTTGGCAGGATTGGACGGGTTCCGTTTCAGAGGTCAGGTGGTTCCAGGAGACACCTTGCATTTGGAAGTAGAAATTACACGCCTTAAAGGCAGTATCGGAAAAGGCCAAGCAACCGCGAAAGTGGATGGCAAGCTTGTAGCTTCCGGTGAAATTATGTTTGCGCTTAGTTAAAATATAAATACAATATCAACATCAACATACATGGAGAAGGAGAGATTCATATGACTCAGTTAAGCCCAAAAGCCGCAGAAACCTTGGAACGTTGGCTCCAGGACCCTTTAGTCGATGAAGCTACGAAGGGCGAGCTGCGTGCCCTAGAGAATGATCCGAAGGAACTCGAAGAACGATTCTACAGAGATCTAGAGTTTGGCACAGGCGGCTTGCGTGGTGTTATTGGTGCGGGCAGCAACCGGATTAACCGTTATACGGTCGGAAGAGCTACACAAGGCTTTGCGAAATATATCTTGGAACAGCATACTGGTGAAGGTAGTCCCTCAGTTGTTATTGCCCATGATTCCCGTCGCTTCTCACCGGAATTCACGCTGGAAGCAGCGCTTGTACTAGCGGGCAATGGTATTAAGACATATCTGTTCCCGTCCCTTCGCTCCACGCCTCAGCTCTCATTTAGTGTGCGTGATTTGAAGGCAACCGGCGGTGTTGTTATAACAGCTAGTCATAATCCGCCAGAATATAATGGCTACAAGGTTTATAATGCTGAAGGTGGACAGCTTGTCCCTGATGAAGCAGAGAAGGTCATTTCCTACATACTCGAAGTGGACTCCTTTGATGCGGTCAAACGTATTACACGGGAAGAGGCGGAGAGCCAAGGCTTGCTGCAATGGCTTGGTGAGGAAGAGGACGAGGCGTTCACGGATACGGTTGCCAGTGTCAGTGTAGCCCGTGATGAGATTACGTCGTCTCTTGGTCGTGATTTCAAAATCGTATACACTCCGCTGCATGGTACCGGTGATATTCCAGTTCGTTCGGTACTCTCAAAGATTGGTTTTACAGAGGTATATGTTGTTCCAGAGCAAGAAAAACCGGATTCCGAGTTTTCCACGGTGAAGTCCCCGAATCCTGAGGAACGGGAAGCTTTTAACCTGGCAATGAAGCTTGGTGAAGAACTGAATGCGGATATTCTTATCGGTACGGACCCGGATGCTGACCGTATGGGTGCGGTGGTACGGGATAACGAAGGCAAGTTCGTAGTGCTGTCCGGGAATCAATCCGGGGCCCTAATGATTCATTACTATTTGAGTCGTTTGCAGGAGCAGGGAAAACTGCCGGCTAATGGTGCAGTAGTGAAAACGATCGTTACCAGTGAGATGGGGGCCGCTGTCGCAAGCCATTACGGAGCAACGGTCTTCAACACGCTGACTGGTTTTAAATATATTGGGGAAAAAATGACCCAATTCGAAGCTTCAGGTGAGTACACATATCTCTTTGGTTATGAGGAAAGCTACGGCTATTTGGCAGGCAACTACGCCCGTGATAAAGATGCTGTACTAGCGGCTATGCTAATCGCTGAAGCAGGTGCTTATTATAAGGCGCAAGGCAAAACCCTTTATGATGTACTCCAAGAACTGTACGAGCAATTTGGCTATTTCCTTGAAAGTCTTGAGTCCCGCACGCTTAAGGGGAAAGACGGAGTCGCACAAATCCAAGGAATTATGAACGACTGGCGCAGCAATCCTCCGCAAGAAATTGCGGGTACGGCTGTTAGTGAAGTTCTGGACTATTCTTTGGGCGTTGACGGTCTGCCGAAGGAAAATGTACTGAAGTATTTACTGGAAGATGGGTCATGGTTCTGCCTGCGTCCTTCCGGAACGGAACCAAAGATAAAGGTTTATTTTGCGGTCCGGGGTGAATCTTTGCAGAATGCCAAGGATAAAGTAGCTGCGCTCACTGTACAGGTCATGGGACGTGTGGATAGCAACTAATTTAGCAATAGAGATCGAGTTATAATTTTCTTATATCTGTCGAAGAAACGGTACCGTCCCATTCTAGGACGGCAACGCCGTTTCTTCTTGAAATATAAGGAAGTATAAGTTGTACGCTATACTTTTTTCCTTATATTTTTACGAGAAACGGTACCGTCCCTTCTAGGACGGCAACGCCGTTTCTTCTTATGTTAACGGGTGTTAGTTTGAAGGAGGAGGTACTTGGGGTGCAGGAAAAATGGAAGCGGTGGAATACATCTTCCCGAAAGTGGCTTTGGATTATGGTTTTAATTGGACTGGTAGCAGCCCTAACCGTAGCCTATGATCGCTTACAGACGGAAAGATCTTCTAAGACAGTTGAAATTGTATTTGATTATCGAGATTTAGTGGACGCAGCAAGTTATAGAGCTAATCCGCAGGATTATATAGCACAACAGTTAGACCGTCTGAAAAGCGCGGGAGTGCAAAGTATGGCTGTCTCCGAAAGCACGCTTGAGGATCTGCGTAAGTCACGGCGTGTAATGCTGTGGGGTTCTACAGATGCGGCAACACTGACTGAAGGTGTTGTTCAGGAAAATGCAAACTATACGTATGTGCTTTTTACCAATGGTGATAATTATAAGGCGCTTGCGCCGATCATCAAACAGACTTTCAGTGATTTAGAAATTTCCGTAAGGGACTGGAGTTTCCGTGGACAGCAGGGGCTTATCCTTGAGACGCCGATTGAGGATGCAACGCTTAAACCTATGCAGCCCGATCCACTTATGATTGAAACGCTGCGTGCTAAAGGCTTCTCTATTGTTCCGCGTCTCTTAGACTCTTTGGCCTACAATCAGGAATCTACAGAGAAGCTGGTTCAGTATTATGAAAGTATCAACGTAAAACGCATTTTATTTGAAGGGGAATCTGTTAAAGGTTTCAATGATAATGAGGATTTGAACAGTTTGGATGCCTTCGCCAGCCTTCTCAAAGAGCATGGAATGGGAATCGCGGTCATTGAGAATCTGAAAAAACAGCAAAATGGTTTCAACAAGCTCGCTTATAAGCTGGATTACAATGTTGCTCGATTGTACTCTCTAAGTGAGACAGATTCGGGACTTGACCCCGTTGTAATTTCGGATCGTTTTGCGCTGGCTACCAAGGACCGTAACATTCGGATGCTGTATCTGAATGCGGCTCCGTCTCGTGATCTTACCAAAGCGCAGATTACCGACACACTTGATAATTTAATTACCAGTTTGAGTGATTCTGGCGGTGCTGTTGAGAAAATAGAGGATAATGGGTTTACGCTGGGACAAGCTACAGCTGCAGAGGTTGTAGATTCACCTTATCAGCGCTATTTTAAGCTAATTTCTGTAATTGGGGCTGTGGCACTAGTAGCACTCATGGTTTCCTACTTCATTCCATGGTTGACACTCCCTGCCTTAATATTTGGCCTGATCGGTAGTGCAGGACTGTTAGTGCTTAAGCCTGTTCTTTTTGAGCAAGCATTGGCGCTTGCCGTAGCTATCAGTGCCCCAACCCTTGGCATGGTGCTGGCTATTCGCAAAATTAATGTACTAGGTCCTCCTTTGCAGAGCAGCGATATTGGGTCTAACGCTGCTAAGAAGAGCAAGCTTGGTATCGGATATACCGTTATGAGTCCGCAGCGGCGTTTTATTCACAGCCTCGTGCTGTATGTAAAGACTGCTTTGATCTCCCTCAGTGCAGTACCTTTTGTGGTGGCGCTGCTCAATAATGTCACGTACAGTTTGGTGTTGGAACAGTTCCGTGGAGTGAGTCTATTGCATATAGCACCTATAGGCTTGGTTGGTCTGTATGTGCTGTTATATCGCGGAGAGTTCACTTTTAATAAGACTGGAAAATTGCTGCGTACGCCAATAACCCTAGCTATGGTAATTTTAGCAGGTGTGCTGGGTGTGCTCGGTTTGTATTACCTTAGTCGCACCGGAAACAGTGGAAGTGTGAGCTCGCTAGAAATGTCTTTCCGTACGTTCCTGGAGAATACAGTTCATGTGCGTCCACGTAACAAAGAGTTTTTACTGGCTCATCCGCTCTTTATTCTAGGAGCATTCTTGACTTTAAAATATCGGAACGCTGCCTTCATTATGATTGTTGCCGTCATTGGCCAATTGTCGATGGTGGATACGTTCGCCCACATTCACTCTCCACTTGTGATTTCTCTAGTTCGTGGATTGCTTGGACTGGGACTTGGGGCTATTATTGGTGTTGTGGCTGTATTGGCATGGCAAATTGCGGAAGGGTGTTGGAAACGATGGTCGCCGCTCCTCAAAAAATAGTTATCTCCGGTTACTACGGCTTCCACAACAGTGGAGACGAAGCGGTTCTGCAATCGATTCTAATTGCACTGAAGCAACAGGCTGATGCCGCAGGAATAGTGATTGATCCCATAGTGTTATCTATAGATCCTGAAGGGACGACTGCTACGTATGGTGTGAAATCTGTTCACCGAATGAAGCTGAGGGAAGTTCGAAAGGCTCTCTCGGATTGCTCGGGTCTAATCAGCGGTGGGGGCAGTCTCCTTCAGGATGTAACCAGTAGTAAAAGCATCCCGTACTATCTCGGTGTTATCAAGCTTGCTCAATGGATGGGAAAGCCCACCTTTATCTATGCTCAGGGAATAGGGCCTCTTAACCGTAAGATGTTTCACCCTTGGATCAAATCCGTATTCCGGAAATGTAAGTATGTATCAGTTAGGGATGAGCAATCCCGTGAGTTGCTTCATCAGATTGGGCTTGTAAGGGAAGCTGTTGAGGTCGTACCTGACCCTGTTATGGGATTGTCCCTACCTGAGGATCAGCCACCTACGGCCTCATCCACACTTCCTATCATCGGGATATCTGTTCGATACTGGGAGGCTGACCGGCGCGAGTTGATAGCTATAGCTGATGGCTTGAAGCAGGCTAATGCATCTCAACCTCTTCATCTGAGGTTCCTGCCCTTTCATCTCCCTTCCGACACTGAAGCCTCTCGTTATATGATGGAGTTGCTAGGTGAGGATATTAGGAACAATGGCGGAATCGTCAGTATAAGTGAGGATACAGTGCACCCGCAGCACATGCTTCATGAGGTACAACAGTGCGATGTATTGATTGGAATGAGACTCCACAGCCTAATTTATGCTGCGGGTCAACGGGTGCCGCTGATTGGAATATCTTATGATCCTAAAATTGATCATTTTCTGAATCGGATACGTTGCCGTCCGGTTGGATCGACGGATTCGCTGGAGAGTAAAAAGCTCTCCTCTGAAGTTCTTGAATTACTGAATGAAGGAGCTAAATGGAGGGAAGAGCGGGAAGCGCTAATCTCTATGCTGGTTCAGGAAGCAGAAGCGCCTGCGAGAAAAATAGCTCAATATTTAAGCCATAAAGGATGATCTAGAGTGAAAGATATGAATAGCCTACCTACAGTGCCGATTTACGGAATACCAGTAAGCAAGCTAGATATGCAAGAGACGGTTGCTTACTTGGTCCAGGCGGTATCTGCTCGAGCGCCGCATCAGATTATAACAGCTAATCCGATCATGGTAATGAGTGCTCTGGAGAGCCCTAAATACATGGAAATCATGACCTCTGCTGAGTTGGTCGTTCCGGATGGGACAGGCGTTGTGTGGGCCGCTGAACGCTGTGGAAATCCTGTTAAGGAGCGTGTGGCAGGCTTCGATTTATTACATGAATTACTTAAAGCAGGAGAAAGCTATCATTGGAGGGTTTACCTGCTGGGTTCAACACCGGAAGTGATTCGGGAGACAGCTAAAAGGTTACAAATGCAATATCCTGCAATTGTCATCGCCGGTTTCCGTGACGGATACTTTGGAGCGGCTGAGGATGAGGAAGTTGTAGCTGAGATTATTAGCACAAACCCAGACCTGCTGTTTGTCGCACGTGGTGCTGATAGTCAGGAACCTTGGATTGCTAAGTACAAGTCGAAACTGGCAATACCGATCATGATGGGCGTCGGGGGAAGCTTTGACGTAATCTCCGGTAAGACCCGTCGGGCTCCAAAAGCCTTCCAAAAACTACGAATAGAGTGGCTGTACCGACTCCTTAAGGAGCCTACACGCTATCGTAGAATGCTTGCGTTGCCGAAATTCGCATTAAAAGTACTGCGCGACAAAGAAAAAGTGACAAAAGCTTGAGAATATGCCGATATTCCCTGTAAATATGAAATAAATAGCCCAATTTCAGAATTGGAATTTGTTTTCGTAACAGCGTATAATTCAATGCGGTAGAGAAATGGGGGTCGACTGATCAAATGTTAATTATATACATCGCCGGATTTATCGTGTGCATGGGCCTCGCGCTATGCTTGACACCACTGGTGAAAAAGTTCGCCATCAAAATTGGTGCCACAGATGTGCCCAATGCCCGCAAGGTGCATACGAAGATTATGCCCCGCCTCGGCGGATTAGGTATTTTTCTGGCGTTTGTGTTAGGCCTGCTTGCCGTATTGCCGATTATTCCTTACGATTTCACTTCGCGGGAGGCTAACTTCATCAAAGCCCTGCTAAGCGGCGGGGGACTGATTGTTCTTCTTGGCGGTCTTGATGATCGTTTTGAACTGTCAGCTAAGGTGAAACTGCTGGGCCAAATTGCCGCAGCATGTATCGTGGTATTCGGTTTTGGAATTACTGTAGATTTCGTAAACATTCCCTTTAACAATACGTATTCATCACTAGAGAGCTGGATTTCGATTCCACTCACGATTTTCTGGATTGTTGGTGTTACGAACGCTGTCAATTTAATTGATGGTTTGGATGGACTAGCTGCAGGGGTATCAGGAATTGCCATAGCAACAATTGCTGTGATGGCTTTATTGATGGGCAACGTTATGGTTGCGTTGTTGTGTCTGTTGCTGCTCGGCAGTATCGTAGGCTTCCTGTTCTTTAACTTTCATCCTGCGAAGATCTTTATGGGTGATACCGGCTCGTTGTTCCTTGGCTTTTGCTTAGCTCTGCTGGCGCTCCTAGGGTTCAAACAAATTGCCGTGGTATCCTTTATTACACCTTTGTTGATTATTGGGGTTCCTTTATCGGATACGTTCTTTGCCATTGTGCGCCGCAAGCTGCAAAAGAAACCTATTTTTGCACCTGATAAAGGTCATCTTCATCATTGCTTGCGAGAGCTTGGTTTTAGCCACCGTCAGACCGTGCTAATTATTTACGGTATTGCTTCATTTTTTGGTGTACTGGCAATTATTCAATCCTCAGCTGCACTGAATGAAGCGAACTGGGTTACCTTTGTAGTCATCTGTGTTATGCTCTTCTTCCTTCAGATTGGTGCTGAGGTGACCGGACTTATTGGGAAAACAAAACGTCCTGTGATTGACTTCATCATGAGACTACGCGTGAAGCTTGATCCGGAAAGAAGCTCCAAATCCTAATAATAAAGGTATCATACTTGTAATATATTCCTTAAATAACAAAACTCATCCTAATTAGGATGAGTTTTTTGTTTTTATTCCTAAATATACGGGTTCTACTAACCGATAGAAAACTATGAGGGTAACAAGAATATGAATCCAAAAGGAGAGATATACACATGAAAAGCATCAAGAGACCTTTCTTGTGGCTGCTTATGGCAGCTATGGTCGTCTCGCTCATTCCGGCGGGCTGGGCCAAGCCCGTTTCGGCGGCAATTTCATCAACACAATACTTCAGTCCGGATGATAATGATCTTCGGAATACAATCGCACTTACTCAAAATACCATCACCCGGGATTCTGTATATAAAACCAATTCCAATACATTGACCGTTACAGGTTCATTTTCGCAAGTGTCTTCCTCCACTATGAGAGTGACTGTAGAACAGCTGAGCTTGATTAATGGGCAATGGGTTACCGATTCCACACATGTAATTCTCGGTGCAGTGGACGTCGATACAACTAATGGACTAGGAAATCGTTTTAAAACAAGTGGACTTAGTTTGTTCTCTGGCTATAATAAAATCACCTTTTCTGGTATGCAGGGTCTTCTGGAACGTTCAGAATCCTTCTATGTGCTGTATGACCAGATCCCATTCATTTCATCCCTTCAAGTTTTAGGTGCAGGACCTAGTCCTATTAACCTTAATGAAGGAACTCAAGTCGTTGTTCCTAATGCCTCCGTTACATTGAAGGGCGTTGTGGCTAATGCAACAAAGGTAACAGTAGCTCTTAATGGTGGCGCTGCAAACCAGACTACACTTCTTGAGGATGGTACATTCTTCACCCCAGGTCTCGGCCTGAAGTCAGGCAATAACACCTTAGACATTGTAGTCAAGAATGCATCCGATTCAATTACTATTAAACGCACATTAATTTATTTTGATATCACAAAGTCGTTTACGGATTTGAAGATCGTTCAGGGGACAGATATATACGATCTTATGGATAATTCACCAACTGTAACTAAGGATACCTATACTGTGCCAGCTCATTTAGTAGGGCAGGTCATTGTACCTTACGGTGACTCAACCTTTGAGAGTAGCGGGGTAATTCAGATTGATGGGGCCACAGTTCCTTTTGAAGTCCTGAAATCGTACGGTTACAATGATTCACAGGCATGGCAGGAGACTGTAGGGGCAGTTGGAGAAAGCAAAGAAATCATTATTCCAGCCTCAGATGGTGTTACTCCAGCTTATCGTCTGGTATCGTTCAGAACTAACTATTATGTTAACCCTGCCAACAAACTGGCAATCACCGTTAAATACACGCCTAAGGTAGGTAGCTTTCAAACTACAAAACTAGCGACCTATAAATATTTGCCAAATGAAATCGCTATTTCTAGTTTGTATTATCTTAAGGACTATACCGCAGCTTCAGACGTAACCACAGCTACCAAGTTGCCGCTGGATAAAGCTGAAGTTGACAGCGGAGATTTTTATATCATGGTTAGAAGCAATGGAAGTCTGGCTTCCAAACAATTATTGGGCACCTATTTGCCTATTAGTCCAAATGTGGTCACTATGACTTTGGTATCGGCTATTGGGACTACTGCAAATGAGCAAGTCTACAAGGTCACAGGATTTTCCAACGGAAAGCAGTCTGTGAGGTTTCAGTTCGCGGGTTCACTATCCTCAATGGATGTGAGTATCACTTATGTGACTAAGAGTTATATCTACGTAGACAGTCTATATGATGGGCAGACTTATTCATTCAGCTCCGACACTAATCCGACGATGAAGATATCTGGTCAATACATCGGATTCGAAAATCTTGTAACTTCGCAGCTCTTTGTTAATGGTAACGTTATAAGTGCATTTTCTTTAAGCACAGATAAGAAGTTTAATATTACCTTGGATATTACCCGTTCAGGTCCACTCGTATATGGTGAGAATACCATTGTTCTGACTGGAGTTTCTAAAGACTCACTCGGAAACAAACGGGAAATCCGTAAAGAGTTACGTGTCTATGTTATTGACACAAATGGCTCCACACTAAAAACGTTCCACCCTGTTCTTAAGAACGGAACAGCTTTTTCCTCAGTTGATCCTAGCGGTCATAGTGCGGCAGATTTGGGCAAAATACTAAATCTGACTACAGACTTCGTTTACAAGGATGAGAAGTATGTAACCAACCAACAGGAGTATGATCTGGTTCTTAGAGGTGGCGGTGCCTCTATTCTTAACATCTATGATGGATCGCAATTGTTATTCAGTTCAGCAGATCCAACTCATGCCTTGCTTAAGGACACCAAGGAATTGGTAGCAACAGGTCTGTTCTCTTACAATTCTAAGTCTTATACATTTGCTTATTCAGGCAGTAGTAAAGACTTTATGCTCCGTCTTAGTGGATTTAAATTTGATGCACCTGGAAGCCATGTATATAACCTAGAACTTATTAACACCACGGGCGCTCGCACTACTCAGCGACTTGAAGTTAAGCGGGAGGTAACGCCTTACCGTATTCTGTCCCCTGCAGCAACCGTAGGTGATCAGATTGTGGTGAACAAAAACTTCGTGCGTTTTGATATTGAAGCAGAAGGTGCTACTAAGGTACTTATTGATAAGTTTGAAGCTACTGAACGTTTAGATATGGAAGATAGATTTGTTTATGATTTTGTTGGTCTTAAGCCGGATAAGGCAACTACCATCAAAATTCAGATTATCCGAGCAAGCTCTACTTTAAACACTACAGTAACTGTGTATTATGCTAGTGCTATTCAAGTGGATACACAGTATATGGCGGAAAAAGTAGCAACTAAATACAGTGTATTCAATAAGGAACTGTCATTGTCTTTCCCGAAAGGGACATTAATGAAGGGGTACACCTCTTCAGGTGCGGCGAAGTATTATCCGGATACGAAGCTGCTATTCGGGATTGCTGATCCTAAAGATGGTGTGGTAGAGCGTAAAAATGATTACGGCAATACAATTAACGTCGATCTTGATGCTAGAACACCACTAGGTGCAACAGGTATTGACATTCCAGATGAGTTGTCACAGTACTTTACCTCAAATGCGAATACCATCAATTTCTCACGTGTATCCAACATTTATTGGATCAGTGGTGGACTTGGTGAAAGGGGAACAAAAGGAGTAACCGGTTATATTGCAGGGACGAATGGGATAGCTCCTTACTCCACTCAAGGCTACTACACTCGCTATGATTTTGAACGTAAGATCGTTCCTTCGCAGCGCGGGGAACTAACACTTACCTTCGGTCCTAACCTAGTGGATGAAATCGGTTCTACGGTTACTGTGTTCCGTTATACAGACGGAGGAGTATGGGAGAACATCGGTGGAGAAGTCGATACCAAAAAGCATACGGTCACCGTTCCTTTTGATGAATTCGGTTATTACACAGTAATGAAGCTGCGCCGAGGATACAACGATGTTACTAATCATCCTTGGGCAAGAAATATTTTAAATGGATTATATTCTAAAGGGCTGATGGAAAATCTACGCGCAGATCAATTCGGTGCAGATGACACTACAACCCGAGGCGAATTTGCAACACTGTTGGTCAAGGGACTTAATATCCCACTCGATTACGATAAAACTCAACAGACCTTCTTTGATATCGTACCTGAATCCAGCTCAGCAACTTGGGATTATGCGCATATAGAGACTGCGGCAAGAGCGGGGATTGTTACCGGATTGAGTGATGGATTCTTCGGTGCTACTATTTCTGTTACTCGTGAACAGGCGGCAGTTATGATTGCAAGAGCACTCAAACTGAAGATGTCTTTAAACAATGACAAGCTATTAACAAGCCTTAGCAAGTCGTTCGTAGATACGGGAAGTATGGAATTTTACTCTCGTCCTTCTATAGAAGCGGTATCCAAAGCAAAGATTATGGAAGGAAGTCCGATTACCGTTACCGGACAGAAGAAGCCAGTATATAACTTCAATCCGAAGGGTAAACTGACTAGAGCAGAAGCTGGTAAAATTGCTGTAGCTCTCCTGCAAAAGAGTACTGCAATCTTCCCTAAGAACTTTAACTAATGGGATAACCTTAACCGCCGGTCTTCGAGAACCCTTCGTAGACCGGTATTTTTGTAATAAAATGTACTTGGTATAGACATTAAACTTTGTAATCTGTTCCGGGATACGGTACAATAACTTAGACAATAATATGTTCTGAAAGGTGAAAGCCATCGATGAAACCGATTTTAGCCAAAGCACAACTAGACTACATGCGAGCAAAGAATAAGTTTGAGAATAGAGCTAAAGAACTGGAGAAGGATATCGCTGCTAAGCGGGCACTCCAGGAAATTACGCAGGAGGTCATGGAAGGCCTTGTACAGTCTACTGGCTTTCATGATGCATATAATGAGCTTATTGTTGCCGAGAACGCATTGATTGACTGGTCTCACTCCACAATAAAGCACGAGAAGAGTTACCGTGATAACCGTGAGGCTATAGATGCTCTATACAACAATGTGAATTCGAGCCCAGAGAAACGCCAGGAGCTAATCCTGCTGTCTATGAAGATTCGTTAGTATATATGTTATAGAAGAAAGCGCCAATCTTGGCGCTTTTTTTAATGTGACGAGGGCGATTCGAAATAGAAAAAGATGGTTATTAACTTAGAAAATATTGTATGATGACGCTCTGATTAAGTCATGCTATACTGATTTCCGTAGCCACCCATTAATAGAAAAAGTTTGAATTACATACACATTTGCCTTTCTATGGGGTGACACGGAGTCAAGGAAAGAAACAAAGTGAAAACTTTTTTTGAAGTAAACGCAACTTTTAGAAACCTTCTGCGTTTAAGATGTAGAGTCAAACAAAAGCGGAATTAACCATTTGGGAAGATTTAGCTTTACGTGACTGGAGGCACATTGTATAATGCTAAGGTAGAATTAGGAATCTAGCATTGTTATGCCTTGAATTCGTTTACCAGTTTCTGTGATACCCGTCACAGACATTATTTATACTTAATATGCTCAACTCGGGAAAGGGGGTGCATCGGCTAATGAGTGACATGAGCTACCCAACTAAAGAAAATACTAAGTTCATGATTGTCCAAGGAGGAGAAAAAAAGGTTATGAAGAAAATTTTATCCGTAGCATTATCTACAGCAATGGCATTCTCGATGTTTGCCTCTGTGGCGTTTGGTGAAACTGCAACAACTCCAGAAGCTCAATTCACTGCTCTGGCAGCTAAAGGTATTCTTAATGGATATCCAGACGGTCAAGCACATCTTGAAAAAGACTTGACTCGCGCTGAATTCGCGAAAATCATCTCCAAACTGTTTGACCTTAGCGAAATCACTACTACATTGTCTTACAAAGACAAAAACTACAATGCAAACCACTGGGCACGCGGCTACATTGAAGCTGTAACTAAAGCTGGTTTGATGAATGGTAGAACTACTACAACTTTCGACCCATCCGGTAAAGTAACTGTACAAGAAGTTGCTACTGTATTGGCTCGTGGTTTGAAATTGCAACTGCCTGCAGCTACTAGCAACACAGCTTCAGCATGGGCTAAACAATATGTTCAAGCTGTAATTGACAAAGGTCTGCTAGCTAGCTCAGTTAACTTCCAAGGTAACGCTAACCGTGCTTTGGTAGTAAGTGCAGCATATGCAGTTGACGTTCTGAAATCTGCTCCAGTAGTAGTATCTGCAGAAGCATTGAGCCCAACTAGCGTGTTGGTAACTTTCGCTGACAAAACTACAACAACTGTTGCTTTGACTACAGCACTTGTACAAGGAACTGAAACTACAATTAACTTCAAGTACAACGGTTTCGACCTGACTGCTAAAGTTACATTGACAGCTCCTAAAGTATTGTCTGTAAACGCACCAAACAGTAAGCAATTGGTTGTTAAATTCAACCGTCCTATGGATAGCACTACTGTAGTCCCAGTTAACATGGCTGTTTATGGATTGGGAACTGCAACTCCAGCTACTATCAGTGCTTCAACTATCAGCTTGTCCTCTGACAAAACTGAAGCTACACTGACATTGGGTGGTTCTGAGTACTTTAAAGGTCAATATACCTTTACTGTAACTGAGTCCGTTAAAACTGCAGCTGGCGAAAAAGTAGCTCCATACACTACATTGGTTACTGTAGCTGATACTATGGCTCCTACAATTTCTTCCCTAACTTCCGTTGCAAAAGCAACTACTACTAAAGTAACTGTTAAATTCAGCGAGCCTGTTCAATCAACTGGCGTTATCGCTTATGTTAACGGCGTTGCAGCAGGTGTAGTAGCAGGTTCATCTTTGAATGAATTGGTATTGAATACAGGAACTCTTGTAAGTGGCAAAACTTATGATGTATCGTTCCTGAACGTTCAAGACTTTGCTGGAAACTACATTACACCAAACCCAACAGCTACTACTGTTACAGTAGTTTCTGAATTGGATGCTCCTGCAATCACTAGTTTCACTGTATCAGGCGAAAATACAGTTAAAGTTGTATTTAACAAAGCTGTAGACATTAACTCTTTGCAAGGAATTATTTCTTTGCTTGATGCTAGTGGAATTAACAAAGGTAACTTCACTGCAACTGCAGGAAGCGACTCCAAAACTTTCACACTGACTGCTCCTGCATTTGCATTCACTAACAATGTATTTAACGGAACAGCAGTAATCGGCGCTGGTATTAGAGATACACTTGGTAACATTACAACTGCATCTTCTACTCAAGCTGTTTCCTTCACTAAAGACACTGTGGCTCCAACTGTAGTAAGTGCTACTTACGGAACTACTGGTCTGGTTGTGAAATTCTCCGAAAAAGTTAGCATTCCTAATAACAGCTTCACGCTGATCAATGATGCTACAGGTAACGCAAGCACTGTAACTGTATCTGCTGCAACTTACACAATTGCAAATGATACTGATGTTACTTTCACAAATGTAACTGGCTTTGCTGCTGGTAACTACACATTGCGTCTGCCAGCTGGTCTGGTTAAAGATACTTCCGCTCAAGCGAACGGAAATGCAGCATCTGTTCATACCGTAGCAATCAACGCTACTTCAACTACAGATTCTACAAAACCTGCAGTTGTTGTTGCTCCAACTACCGGAGTAGCTGTTGGTAACGATCAAGTAATCACATTTGGTCTTTCCGATGCAAATGGTTTGAACATCTCTACTGTTCGTAACATCAACAACTACACACTGGATGGAAAAGCACTTCCAGCTGGTTCTTACATCACTACTAACTACAGCAGCTCCACACCTGCAGCTACTGTAACAGTGACACTGTATGTACCAACAAGTGGTATCAGTGCTACTAAAGGTAACTATGCATTCGTAATCAACGGTATCCAAGATACTGCTGGTAACGTAATCACTCCTTATGTAAGCAACAGCATTTCCTTGGTTGATGGTGTAGCTCCAGCTCTTACATCTGCTGGTATTTCTGCAGATGATTCGAAGAAATTGATCATCAACTTCTCCGAGTCCGTATCTGGTGTGAACGCAGCTGATTTGGAAATCAAGGTTAACGGTATTGTTGCCAACGTAACTGATGCTGACATTACTCCAGCTTCGGGTAGCAAGTACTTTGTATCTGTTAACGCTCTGCAAGGAACGTACAATGGATCTTCCGTACTCTACTTCGAAAATGGTACAGCTGGTGTTCAAGCTGGCGAAATCATTGCTTACACTTCCGATGCAGCAGGTGCACTTGACCTGAACGCGGTATATGTAAACACTGTAACCGTAAATGTTAAGAGCACAGCAACAATCGTTGATGGTGCAACTAACGGAATTACAACTGGTACAACTGTATCAGCTAAGTAATTTGTTTTCACCGAAGTACCAGAATAGCCTCTTCGGAGGCTATTCTTTTTTTTAGCCTTTTATTTCAAGGAGGAGAACTATGAAATTCGTATGGAAGATATCGATGGCAGCTGTTATGCTTGCTGGAGGGCTTTGGGCTGGATCGATCCTGAATACTGCTGCAGATGGTGCAGGTATTGGTACTCAGCCAGGCACAGCAGATGATCCGGTGGTTACAAAAAGCTATGTAGATCAGCAAATTCAAAAAGCTTTACAGGGAGGGACTGTATCAACACCATCCCCTATTGTTACTCCTACACCAACACAAGCTCCAGGTTCTGGTTCTACAGATGGTGTGGTCATTGTAGATGTTAAGCCAGGTCAGACGCTGATTGCATCAGCGGGTGCAGAGTTTATCGTTCGAGCAGGTAAGGCGATTATTTATTCTAATGATGCAAACGGTGTTGCTGATTTAACAGATGGCAAGGATCTAACCAACGGACAAGCTGCTCCTTCAAACCATTTACTTTCGTATCCACGTGCGGGTAGAGGGATTTCCGTGCAGAACGGACAAACCCTAGGACTGACCGTAATGGTTCGCGGCGGTTATACGCTGCAATAAGAACTTCTATATATAAAGGATTCCCTTTTATGCTCGGGATATACACAATGATTTCTTTTCCACAGCTCCCAAACATTGATGCGATTGAACGTAGCATGTAGCGCACACAATACTCTTGTAATCTTTAAATAACCAGGAGGTGCAACACATGGCACGTAATAATCGTAAGATCGTACCGGAAAGTCGGACCATGCTGAAACAAATGCAATATGAAATTGCTTCTGAATTTGGTTTGTACGGGGCTGGCTATGGTGGAGGAGCAGATACAGAGTTCGCCTCGGAATTAGGGACAACAGGCGGTTACTCGCAAAACAGTACTCCTTATTTAGGGCAACTTACCTCACGTGAAAATGGTTCCGTGGGCGGCGAAATTACGAAAAGACTTGTGAAACAAGCAGAACAATCACTTTTCCGTTAAAATAAAACAAGATCTTATAAACTGTGACAGAACTCACATGACTTTAATTGACACCCCCCCTCAAATAAGTTAATATGACTTTTGAGGAAAGCCAACAACCTTTTCCATTTGGAGAAGGTTCGTTTTTTTTCTTGTTAACTATTTATATGGGAGGTTGAATTCATGCCGATTCAAGGACGCCATCTGTTTACTTCCGAGTCTGTTACGGAAGGACATCCAGATAAAATTTGTGACCAGATTTCTGATGCAGTGCTGGATGCATTTTTGGCCAATGATCCAAATGCTCGTGTAGCTTGCGAGGTAGCTGTGGCTACCGGCCTGGTTTTAGTAATAGGGGAAATCAGCACTAAATCTGAGTATGTAGATATTCCTGCCATTGTCCGTAATACAATTAAGGAAATTGGATATACCCGAGCTAAATATGGCTTTGATTATAATACGTGCGCGGTGTTGACATCGCTTAATGAACAGTCAGCGGATATTGCACAAGGTGTAAATGCAGCACTAGAAGGACGGGACCCTGCACAGGTTGCGGAAGAAACCGCTAATATTGGTGCAGGTGACCAAGGGCTAATGTTTGGTTTTGCCACCAATGAAACGCCTGAACTCATGCCTCTTCCCATTGCTTTATCACACCGGATTGCCCGTCGATTAGCTGAAGTGCGCAAGAATGGTACTTTGGAATACTTACGTCCAGACGGAAAGACACAGGTTACGATAGAGTATCAAGATGAGAAGCCTGTACGTGTGGACACCATTGTTGTATCTACCCAGCATGCTGAGGAGATCTCTTTGGAGCAGATTCAAGCTGACATTAAAGAACATGTAATTTTGCCTGTTGTACCTGCTGAACTGCTGGATGGAGAGACTAAATACTTCATTAATCCAACAGGACGTTTCGTTATTGGCGGACCTCAGGGAGACGCAGGACTTACTGGTCGTAAAATCATCGTAGATACATACGGTGGCTATGCCCGTCACGGCGGGGGAGCATTCTCCGGTAAGGATCCAACTAAAGTAGACCGTTCGGCAGCCTATGCTGCTCGTTATGTAGCCAAGAACCTCGTTGCTGCAGGCTTGGCTGATAAATGTGAGATTCAATTAGCTTACGCCATTGGTGTTGCTAACCCGGTATCGATCAATGTGGATACATACGGAACGGGCAAAGTCAGTGAAGAAAAATTGGTCGAACTCATTAGCAGTAACTTTGATCTTCGTCCAGCAGGTATTATTGCTATGCTTGATTTGCGTAAACCTATTTATAAATACACTGCTGCTTACGGTCATTTCGGACGGACTGATATTGATCTTCCTTGGGAACGTGTAGACAAAGCAGAGTTATTGAAATCTCAAGCTGAATTGTAATTAGGCAGCTATTATTATAAGGGACCCGTAGTTTGGATACTTCAACTGAAGTGATCCATTTACGGGTTTTTTTATATGAAGATATAGGGTTGGATACTTGCTAAACTTTGGAAGACCTTTTACCGAAATAAAAGTATACATATTGACGAGCTTGAGAGGAGTAATAGACTGCATGAAAAGAAAAATTTCAACATGGACTGCACTCTTCCTTACCGGAAGCCTGCTATTAGGGAATGTAATTCCTTATAAAGAAATTGGGGCAACAACAGCTTATGCTGCCGCAGCTGACTTTGGTATGTCCACAACACCTTCATCAGGAGCAAATTATGTTAGTACAACGGCTTCCCTTAGACTGAATTTTGATCGGATTGTTACGCCGCAAAGTGGAAATATAACCATTACCAAACAGAGTACAGGCGGAGTTTTTGTAACCGTACCTCTTGATTCAGGAGTTATCGGCAGTTCAACTTTCTATGATATTAAATGGGCCGCGAGTCTTCAGTTTGAGCCTAATACGATTTATACCGTAAATATTCCTGCTGGATCGTTCAAGGATAACACAGGAGCAAGTTCGCTTGTTACGTCTTGGTCTTTCACAACTGCCCCAGCAGTCAATTCAGCTATTACGGCAGGAGGCTTCATTCCTGCGAATAATGCTAGAGTGGATGTCAGCACAGTTAATGAACTAAGCTTCAAGTTGAACAAAGCTAATTTGGCTAAAGGCAGTGGCTCTATTAGGTTAATATCTTCAGCAGACAATGCGGTTATCTACAACTATAATGTTGCTACTGATGCGAAGGTGCAAATTGATATTGCTAGTGATCCTACCCATACTCTTGTGAAAATGGACTTAAGCGGAGTAACACTATCAGCGGGCAGCAGTTATTATGTGCTGATCGATTCTTATGCGTTCAAAGATGCGGACAACACAACCTTCGCTGGAATTTCCAGCGGGACAGAGTGGGGATTTAGCACAAAAGGAACAGCATCCATACCAATGACAGTATCACCGGCCAACGGAGCGGTAAATATATCTCCAACTGGGGTTTTGCAGTTAGCGTTTGACCGCCCTATGTTTCCGGCTGATGGAGATATTACAGTATCACCAGGCGCTATAAACGATGGGAGAGCCAGAAAAATCAATGTAACTTCCACGGCAGTAACAGGCGGAGGTAGTAAAACGATAACCGTTGCTCCAGCTACAAGCGCAAATCCGTTACTGAACAGTACAAGTTATACTGTGACAATTCCTCAAGGAGCTTTTTACGATCAGGATGGACATTTGTTTCCGGCGTCAGGTGCCTTTACCTGGGCTTATTCAACAGCGTCCTCCTTACAGCCGCCTGCACCGGTAACATTGTCACCAGCAGACCGCAGCGAGTCTGTGGCCATCGACAGAACCTTCGGGATTACTTTTAATAGAGATGTGATTTATAAGAGCTCTATAGTAGATGGAATAGCTCTATATAAGAATAACGCGGGCAAGGTACCGATTATTATAACCCCAGGATCTACAGCAAGGGATTTTGTGATCACTTTGGCTCCTTCATCAGTACTCGAAAATGGTGCAACTTATTACTTTGATATAGCGGCTGGTGTGTTTACAGATGCTACGGATCCCCAATCTGTATACGGGGGTCTAAGTGGGAAAAATCTGTGGAGCTTCACAACTGCAGTTTTAGATAAGACACCTCCAACGCTATCGACTGCTGTGCTCGAGAACAATCGGACGATAAAGCTTAAGTATAATGAGGCTCTAGATGCGTCCACTGCGCTGCTATCGTCAAGTTTTCCAGTAACAGTGAATGATGAATACCGCCGGATAGATACTGTTTATATAGTGGGGGACAGTGTGTATGTCACGCTTAGTACAGGTGTGGCGGTAGGGCAAGTTGTAAAAGTGGGATATACGGGTGGGCTGCGCACCATTCACGATTTGAGTGGAAATGTCGCGGCTTCACTTTCTCTGCGGCAGGTGGTAAACAATATTGAATCTTCACTGCCTGTTCCAAAAGAAGGAATACTAACAGGGAATTTGTTGACCTTAAGTTTCAATGACTCAATTAAAGCTGTTTCTTCTTATGCGTACAGCCAGTTCTCCGTAACTTCGGACGGTTCTTCGCTTGGAATCAACTCTATTACTTCCAATGGAAGTAACGTATATTTGGTATTAAATAATGCACCTTCCAGTGGGGGAGTTGTACGTGTATCCTACCATGGCGGCTCCTATCCTTTACAAGACCTTATAGGGCAAAACATCGCTATTTTCTCTAATTTTTATGTTCGTAATAGTAACGACACTACAGTACCTCAGCTCCAAAGCGCTACTGGGAGCGGGAATAAAATCATAATTACTTATAATGAAGGACTATCTACTAGCAACATTCCTCTGAATAGCCAATTTTCTGTACTAGCAGGAGGCACAGCAGTGTATGTTACAGATGTTGCTGTAAGCGGTAATCAGGTTACGTTAACTCTACAGACAGCTCTGACCTTGGATCAAAGGGTTACAGTATCCTATGTTCCGGGTACTGCGGGCCTTAGCGATTTTAATGGAAACCGTGCAGGATATATTAATCTGCAGAACGTGACGATGTCAGCTGCTAATGCGGTACCCGAAATTAACTCGGCGACGATTTCAGGGGATGTTCTGAGTGTTACTTTTAACAAAAGCATGGTCTCGACTTCTGCGCTCTATGCGTCCCAGTTTGCTGTGAGAGCGGATGGCAGTAATCTAGGCGTACAATCAGCATATGTATCTGGTAATCTTCTAATTATCACCTTAAGTTCTATAGTGAAAAGTGGCCAAATCATTGACCTATCTTATATGGCTGGAACGGGATCCATTAAAGATTTGAGTGGCATGGCTTTGGCTTCATTTAGTATGCTGAGTGTTCAAAATTTAACAGGCTCGACAACAGGAAACGGTCTCTCGTATCTAACAACGTTAGCTAGTAATGAATTTGGAGAAGCTTTACCGTTGTTGAAGAGCGATTCTGCTAAAACTACAGATGACTTTTCAAAATACAATCAATCTATTAAAAAATATTCCCTTAAAGAAGAACGTGTGACGGGCAGCTACGAGTATTTATCCAAGTTAGGCAGTGCTTCACTAGCATTTGAAGTACCACAGTCCGAACGAGCTGCTTATGTAAGTGTACCTTTGGCTCCACTGATTGCTGCGGTGAACCGAAATAAAGATGCAGAACTAGCCATCCGTTATGGTGATCATTTATTCAATATCCCTTTGGACAAGATTGATATGTCAGGTCTTGTACGTAGCTTGAATACGGACAGCAGCAGCATCTCACTAGTATTACGGTTGGAGAAGGTTCCGACAGGCACATACAGCTCATTGGAGCAGAAGCTGCAGAATAACGGACTGCAGAACATTACCAGTCTTATAGACAGCCGTTTATTGGCGGTGGCGAACGAGAACTCCTCGAAACAAGTAGAATTAAGTATGATTGGAGAATACAACGTACGAACTACCGCGACTCTTAACCAGCCTCAAGTCTCCATTGCTAGATTAGAGACCACCTATGGTGACGCGGCTTATCTGCCAACAAGCTTTACCAAGGCGGGGAACTATACGGTACTACAAGCGAAGACCCCAGGGAACCAGGTTATGGGTACCTATCTGTCACTGCGTACGTTCAACGACATGAGTACACATTGGAGCCGCAATGCCGTCTCCGAGCTTGCAACCAAAAATATTATCGACAGCAGTTATGGTAATAGTTTTAAGCCTGAGCAAAAGATAACCCGTGCTGAATTCGCGATTATGGTTAGTCGAGGCTTAGGCCTTCAGGGGAGTCGAGAAATGGCACAGCGATTCCGGGATGTACAACCGTCTACTCAAACCGGTGATTATATCGGTGCAGCGGCGAAGGCTGGTATTATAATGGGTAATGTTGATGCTACCTTCCGTCCTAATGATTATATAACCCGAGAACAAATGGCGATTATGATGATTCGTGCTATGGAGTATACTAACCACCCTATTACCCTAAAGGGTACTTCTGCTTCAGTTCTGGCAACCTTTAAGGACAAAAACAAAATTCAGAGTGACGAATTCGTAGCGAAAGCAGTCCAGTCCGGAATTATTTTAGGCGTATCAGCCGGCATTTTCCAACCACAGGGCAACGCTACCCGTGCCCAAGCCGCGGTTATGCTTCAGCGGATGCTGACTAAGGCCGATTATCTTTAGGTTTATAGGTTTTAGGTTTTAGGTTTTAGGTTTAAGGTTTAAGGTTTATAGGTTATCTTTTGAAGCCCGACTCCATTGTTTTGTGGAGTCCGGGCTTTTTTTGCCCTTCCCCTCTAGTGAATAGCTGAGCTTTCACTATCGTTTAGTAGCTGGTTTGAGGAGGAGGGTAGAGGAATTTTGGAACTGGAGAAGCGTAGCGCTCGCCTTTATATCTGAATTCCTACCGCGTAGAGCGGTTCGTTCAGGGAATTCAGATATAACAGCGATCGGAAGTCCAAATATTCATCGTAGCTCCGACCTATAACCAGCACAAGGCTGTAGGGGAAAATTCAGCTATTCACCTACTAATCTCTCATTTGTTCGCAACTTTTCACCTAAAATTCAGTCTATTAAAAGTGTACTGGGAAAATAGATTCTAAATTTCCGGACTCTGAAGACTACCGCAGAGGGAAAGTTAAGAGATGGGAGAGTTACACTTAAATGAATAAGAGTTCCACTAAAAAAATATCGCATACCAAGAAGTGGGTTGCTGCTTCACTAGCGGGAGTGCTCTGGATCATGCCTGTTATCGGCAGTGAGGGCATATTGCAATTTGGACAAGGCTCCGTATCGGTTGTAAAGGCGGCAGATTCTGCTTTTTCAGTGACTAAACTTGGTGAGGAAGTCATTACTTCCGGTGCCATTATGATGAAATATAAGTATAGTGCTGCTCGTTCAGGGAAGAACGTTACCGGTCTGGCTGACGTAATCCGCGTTGATTTGAATAACCCGTATATTTCTCTGGATGTTATGACTGGAAAAGGGGGGGCCCTGACTACTCGTCAATCCACGGGGGGAATGGCCAAGGAGACCGGAGCAGTGGCCGCTGTAAATGGAGATTATTTTAGTACAAGTGGTGAAGGGGCGCCAATTGGCGGTCAAGTATCCTCTGGAATAGTTATGTCTACACCCTCACAGCTGGATGGTATGTATGCTTTTGCCGTAACGAAGGATAGAAAGCCTGTAATTGATGAGTTTTCTTTTGAAGGAATGGTAACGGCTGCAGATAATGCTCAATATCCCTTAGCCGGTATTAATAAGAGCGCATATTATCCAGAGGGTGGCAGCAATAAGTATAGCCATGCCCATGCGCTATATATCTACACAGATGCGTGGACGGCACTGGAGCGGCCTAAAAACAGTTCAACTACTCCAACAGAGATTCTGGTTGAAAATGGAGTAATTACACAGATCTCGGCGAATGCTGCACTACCTATGGCAGTGCCAAAGGGTGCATATATTTTGCGTGCACACGGATTGGCTGCGCAGTATGCCATCGCTCATATGGTGGTTGGACAGGCACTAAATGTTTCTTACTCTCTGGTATCTAAAACAACACAGCAGTCGATGGACCCTGCCAGTCTGCAAATGATGATTGGAGGCCATACTATTCTTGTGGATAATGGTAAAGCGGCTGCGTTTTCACGTGCCATCACCAGCATTGGAGGATACCGGGCGCGAACGGCATTAGGTTATTCCCAGGATGGTCGTTACGTCTACGTTATAGCTGCAGAGAAGAATAACAACAGTGCGGGATTATCAATGACAGAATTGCAGTCCTTCATGACAAGTATCGGTGTCTGGAAAGGGCTGAATTTAGATGGCGGCGGGTCTACCACAATGGTGGATCGCCCGCTGGCAGAGACATCTACCCGGCTTACTTTTAATACTGAGTATGGAACAGAACAGCGCAGTGTCGTTAACGGTCTGGGGATTTATACGACAGCACCGCAAGGTGTAGTAAAAGGAATTAAAATCAGCGGCAGTTCAGTACTTCTGATTGGACAACAAGCTTCTTACTCTTTAAAAGGCTATGATACTTACTATAACCCGATTGATGTAGCTTCAGGAAATCCCTCATGGTCCTCCAGCGGGGGAAGTGTAACTGTGAACGCTGGTCAAGCAACAGCAGTGAAGCCAGGCACAGTCACTCTGAAGGCCGTTAGCGGCGCTGCAAGTGCTTCTACTAGTGTAACTGTGCTTGGTGGGGAAGACATCTCCAGCTTGACCGTGGGTACAGCTACTGCCCCGCTAACAGCCGGTAGTTCTATCTCTGTTCCAATAACAGCTGTTACCAAAAGCGGAGCAAACATATCCGTACCAAATTCATCCCTGAAATGGGAGTTTGTTGGGTTCAAAGGCAGGGTTCAGGACGGTAGACTTACAGTAGATTCGGTTAACGCCGGGGTGACCACAGGCTATGCGATTGCTCGTTATGATGGATTTAGCACCGGAGTTGTTCTGTCAACAGCTGCAGCAACCACGTGGGAGAATTTCGAAAATGTATCGTATCCAGTCGCATTCACAACTAATGCTGCCGGGGTGACGGGTACAGCAGCTGTTACCGCGGGCAGCGGTGATGTTGGTGCAGGCTCCAAAGTATTGAGTCTGAATTATGACATGACAGCTGGCAGCGGGAAAATGTATGCTTACGCACAGCTCAATGGGACCACCGGAAAAGCAATCCCTGCGGCAGCCACCTCTATGTCGATTGATGTTATGGGTGACATGAGCTTAAACTGGCTGCGCGCTGAACTGGTAGATAATAGCGGAGCAACTGTTTATGTAGATTTAGCCAAAATTATAGACTGGAATGGTTGGAAGAATCTAAATATTGATTTATCTGGATACAACATTAAATTTCCAGCTTCACTTAAACGGTTGTATGTCGTAAATGTTGAAGAGGGTCAGGATGAACGCGCTAAGACGGGAACGTTAGCTTTTGATAATATTTCTTTTACCATGCCATCCCTTTCAAGTGATGCGGGACTGCCTACGGCTTCGGTTTCTATGACCATAGGGCAAAAGTCTATCATGGTAAGTGGAACAAAGAAATCTATCGATGTGGCTCCTATAATGAAGGACGGCACTACCTACGTTCCAATTCGTTATGTGCTTGATGCCTTTGGTGGAAATGCTTCATTCGATGCGGTTAACAAGAAAATCATGGTTTTACGTGGTTCCAAAGTACTTGATTTAACAGTGGGCAAGAAAGAATTCTTACTTAACGGTAAAAGGCAAAGCGCTGAAGTCGCTCCCTTATTACTACAAGGCAGGACTTTAGTTCCACTTAGATTGGTCTCGGAACAGCTGGGGTTGATCGTAAAATGGGAACAAAACACGAAGACCGTAACTATCGAATCATGATATGTTAATATAAAGGCAAGCCTTTAATAAGAATGGTAGAAATGAGGCAACCATCCGTGGAATTTCAAGCTGATGCGATTGACCGTGTCATAAAAAACACCATAGAGGTAATGGAAAGCAGCAAATATCAGATCTTTGAAATCTTGCAGGTTGCTCGTGATGAGCTTGCCGCGCTTACCAGAGAACTGCATCGGGTGATGGAAGAAACGGAAGAAACATTGGAAAAGGTAGACAAACTGGAGCTTAATTATCACCGCTCCCGGATCCGACTGACGGAAGTTAGCCGTGATTTTGTCCGCTATTCGGAAAAAGATATCCGTATTGCCTATGAGAAGGCGACTGAGCTTCAACTGGAGTTGATGATGACGCGGGAGAGAGAAGCTTATCTTCGAAACCGGCGGGATGAACTCCAAATGCGGGTTCGCAGTGTGGAAAACTCCGTGGAGCGTGCTGAATCCATAGGTTCACAAATGAGCGTAGTTGTAGAATATTTGTCTGGAGAACTAGGACAAGTGACTCGTATTGTCGAATCCGCGAAGAACAGACAGATGATAGGACTAAAAATTATACTGGCCCAAGAAGAGGAACGTAAGAGAATTGCCCGGGAAATTCACGATGGTCCCGCCCAAATGCTCGCAAATCTAGTCCTTAGGACGGAAATTGTGGAAAGAATGCTGGTAAAGCAGGAATTTGGACTAGTGCAGGACGAAATAGTAGATTTGAAAGGGCAGGTTCGTTTTAGCCTGGAGGAAATGCGAAAGGTCATTTTTAATTTGCGTCCGATGGCACTCGATGATTTGGGACTAATTCCGACATTGCGGAAGTATGTGCATGACTATGAGGACAAGACGAAAATACGGACCTCTTTCGAGACAAGGGGTAAGGAACATCGTCTCTCCTCGGCGATGGAGGCGGCCGTATTCCGCTTGGTTCAGGAAGCACTATCCAACGCAGCAAAGCATGCGTATCCTAGTTACGTGTTAGTAGAGATTACATTTCAAGCACAGCTAATCAAAATCGTTGTCAAAGATAATGGCTCGGGCTTTAATGTACAGCAAATGAAAAATGAGCAGAGTAGACGTGAAAGCTTCGGTCTAGTAGGAATGCGCGAGCGCGTAGAACTATTGGAAGGAAGAATGGAAATTGAATCCGCAGAGAATCAAGGCACATCAGTGGTAATCCATATTCCAACAAATGTGGATAAGGGAAAGGAGTAATGTAATGGAGAACCAAAACGCTGGCAAAACGCCCATTAAAGTACTTTTGGCGGATGATCATCAGTTGTTTCGTGAAGGACTAAAACGCATTTTGAATATGGAGGACGATATTGAGGTCATCGGTGAGTGTGGGGATGGCATTCAGGTATTGGAATTCTGTAACGTAACTAAACCGGATATTGTTCTTATGGATATCAATATGCCGATCGAGAACGGCGTGGAAGCCACGCAAAAGGTACGGGATATGTTCCCGGATATCAAGGTAATAATTTTATCCATTCATGATGACGAAAGTTATGTATTTGAGACACTGCGTAAAGGTGCCAATGGATATTTACTCAAGGATATGGAGGCCGAGTCGCTAATTAATGCAATTCGTTCGGTTTGCCAAGGTCATGCCTTTATTCATCCCAAAGTAACAGGTAAGTTGATTAACCAGCTTCGCCGGATGACCTATCTGAATGAGACCGGAGCAATGGCGGAGACCGTTGTGAAGGAAGCGGGAGTGAAGTTTGTCGCTGGTGACAATAATCCTCTAACCCGACGGGAAGCTGAAGTACTCCGGCTTATGGCTGAGGGGAAAAGTAATAAAATGATTGGCGAATATCTGTTCATCAGTGAGAAGACGGTCAAAAATCATGTGAGCAGCATCCTCCAAAAAATGGAAGTAGATGATCGTACACAAGCCGTAATCAACTCCATTAAGTTTGGTTGGGTAACCTTGTAAATCATAACTTAATCTTTTACATATACTGATGGTTCTTTTAAGCTGATGGGCTGGGCTGTCACCGACCTTTTGTCACCGGCATATATTGACGGTATACAGAGGAGGTGCATCTCCATGGTAGCCCAGCTAATATGGATTTTAGTCGTGTATGCGTCTGCGGTCGTCTTTGTTCATTTACTGCATAACCGGGAGAAAACGCGGCAATCCGCGCGATCCGGGAAGTGGATTCATTATATTCTCATTACCCGGAATCATGAATCTGTTATTGAGTGGTACATTCGTGCGTTCACGCTGCACTCCTTCCTAACAGGAAAGCGGTTGCGTGTGACCTGTATGGATGATCACTCCAGTGATGGCACACTTCTCCTTGTCTCAAAAATGAAGTTGAGTGGAAGTTCACTTGAAGTTGAGGCACTTGGACATTCGGTAGTACGGAGCCATGAACGGAGGGACGGTAACCCTCGGGTGGAGCAAGAGATAGTTATCGATTTGCGATTGTTCGAGGGGCGGTTCCCGCTGCCGTTTATTCAGGATCTGGGAAGTAGGGGATACAGATCATAGCCCAGAGGATTATGAAAAAATCATATGTGAGTAACGAGTGAAGCACACTCTCCATTTAAGGAGTAGTGTGCTTTTTTGTGTTGTCACTGGGGGCTGAGGGGTTTTTGCGGAAGCTGAAGCGTTCAAGGATATTAAGTCTGGTTTACTTGAGGGAGGATGGAGCATGAAAGTAGCGGTGTACGCTGTTGAACATAGGGGGATTTGGAGTGTACAGATCTCTTTGGATTTACAGATAGATATGGAATGGTGGAGTGGCGAGTCTATCGTATTTAAAAATAATAATGAAGCGCGATCTGGAGCATTGGTTATTCTCTCGAATTCTATGCCATTAGGATGGGCAGTGAAGTTACGCGAAGGCTTTGTGTACAGCAATGAAATGCAGCATTGGGGTACTGACTCGTGGGATCTTTATGTAAAAGAAATGCTTAAGGAAGAGCAGTTCTCGGAGTGGGAGGCAAGGCATGCACAGAACAGAACAACACTTATAGGGGGTAAGGCTGCAGTAAATGAAATGGAGAGAGGGTTCATATTAACAGATTATCAATTCTTTAATTTTGAAGAGAAGGTGTCTTATGTTAAAGATTATAATTCACTCAATTCGCCGGAAGGTTTAGAAAGGCTGGAAAATGAAGCGGAATTATTATCCGGGCTGATATCTGGACGATCACTCCTGGAAGCTGAGCTTATGACGCTGCTGAGCGAAGGATATCCGCAGCTATCCGGGCGTTGGCGGCGCGCTGCACAGCTCGCGCATTTACAGGGGCGGCTGAAGCTGGAAGCCGCCGTAAGGTCCGAGCTCCCGCGCGCTCGTGCTGCGGGAGCTCGGGCGCGGGACCGCCAGCAGCCCAATGAGGCTGGCGGTCTGGGGCAGGCGCGCACCTTGGCAGCTTCGCTGCCGCGTTGGCGCCTGCCCTGGCGCGGCGCTGCCCGCCGCCGCGCTCACCCGCGCTGCCTGCGCTGCGGCAGCGCGGCCACTGCCCGCACAGCCTGCGCCGCGTGCGGGCTTGCGGCTTGCGCCTACTGCGAGGCCTGCCTCGCACTCGGGCGCAGCCGTGCTTGTGCGCTGCTGCTGCGCAGCGCAGCGCTTCCGGCGACCCTGCTGCGCAGCGGGGTCGCTCCTGACCCCACCGTGGCGGCACGCCGGTGGGGGTTAAGCGCAGCGCAGGCGGAGGCCGCCGGCGCTGCGCTGGTTTTTATGGCGGAGCGGCGCAAGCGCTCCGCCGGCCCAAGCCCAGAGTGGTTCCTGCTCTGGGCGGTGACGGGAGCCGGGAAGACGGAGATTGTCTTCCCGCTCCTTGAGGCCGTGCTCGCCGCCGGAGGCCGCGCACTCGTAGCGACACCGCGGCGCGATGTCGTACTTGAGCTTGCGCCGAGGCTCGCTAAGGCTTTCCCGGCGGAGACACTCGCCGTGTTGTACGGTGGCAGCCCGGACCGGTGGACCCGGGGCCGCCTGACCCTGGCAACCAGCCACCAGCTGCTGCGTTTTAATCAAGGCTTCGATCTCGTGATTATGGATGAGCTGGACGCCTACCCATACCATAACGATCCCATGCTTGCATACGCCGCAGAGCAAGCTTGCAAAAGAGACGGGATTTTCATCTGCCTCTCCGCAACACCCCCGCAAGAACTTCAACAACAGGTGAAAAAAGGCAGACTAGCCCACGCTAGAGTTCCTGTCCGATTTCATGGGCATCCCCTGCCTGTACCGAAACACCTTGCTATTCCTCCTCTATTTGTCTGCTTGAAGCGTCGTGTATTGCCAAAACGGCTACTGCAAGCGATAAGCAGATCACTGGTGAGGAATGCACAGATTTTTATGTTTGTATCCCGAATTGTGCACATAGAACCGCTGCTCTCTATTCTTCGCCGGAATTTCCCCGGTGTTACAATTGCGGGGACTTCATCCCGAGATCCTGCAAGAGCTGATAAAGTGAATGCCTTTCGAAGCCGCGAGATCTCCTTGTTAGTTACAACAACCATTCTCGAACGGGGGGTTACAGTTCCCCGAAGTGATGTCTTTATTATGGATGCAGACAGCAGTCTTTTTGATGAAGCTTCTTTGGTTCAGATGGCAGGTCGAGCCGGACGCTCAAAGGATGATCCTGCTGGTAAGGTTATGTTTGTGGCTCCTCAATGGAGCCGTCCACAGCGTAACGCTATTTCTCAGATATGTACCATGAATAAAATGGCGGAGCGAAAAGGTTACCTGAGAAAGGAGCCAAAACCATGAGGATTTCTAACCGACAAGGGTTAAATGCTATGCTTTCACTGCTAACTACTTCCTCATCACGGTGCTTAGCCTGTGGGAAAAGAGGTCAGGAGTCTGTACTATCACCAGCCATTTGCTTGAATTGTGAGGCTCTCATTCCCTGGATAAGAATTCCTCGCTGCCAAAAATGCGGAAGGCATGTAGGTTGTCCAGACTGTACTCGGGGCCGGGAAACCTCTCCCATTATGTGCAATAGGAGTGCAGTGGCTTATAACAGCGTTATGCGTGAATGGTTGGGCCAGTACAAATACCGTGGTGACGAACGATATGTTCCACTATTGGGATTAATGTTAGAAAGGGCATATCTTATACTTAAAGAAGAAAAGGATAAGGAAAAAGTGAAGCAGAAGTTCCGGCAGGCAAGTTATTTTCGAAAAGCAGTAAGTTGTATTTCTGCATTCCCTTTTCGTCCGTCTGCTTCAGCTCTTTCCTGGAAAGCCGATCTGCTAGTACCTGTTCCTGTAAGTGAGTCCCGTTTAGTTGAACGAGGGTTCAATCAGGCTGAGCAGCTTGCAGCCGAGTTATCCAGACGCACAAGGATTCCGGTACTTCCCCTGCTGATACGAACTCACCACACTGGCAAACAAAGCTTTAAAGGGCGTGCGGAGCGCCTGTCTGATATGAAGCATGCTTTTGCCCCCAATTCGTCTTTACAAGAGGGATATTTTCAATGGCTAAATAGAATCACAGATCCTTTGCCAACACGCCCTATTCGTATTATTATTGTGGACGATATTTATACTACGGGAAGTACAATCCGGGCCTGTGCTGAATCGGTGAGACATATGACGGAAACCTGTAGTTTTAGTTCTGAAATATATAGCCTGACCTGGGCGCGTTCGTAACCGGAACCTATAGCCCCATAGACGAACCTTCTACAATCATGTAATCTAGGAGCATAAGATGTCTATTCGCTGTACATTATGTAATGGAAGGAGCGGCTGCTTGAAATGAATCTAGACAATTGTCCAAGGTGCGGCCGGTTGTATCTCAAGAATATTATGGATATGTGCCAGGTCTGTGTTAAGGAACTGGAGCATCAGTATGAAATTTGCGTAAAATACCTCCGTGAGAATAAAGGAACCAACATACAGGAACTGTCTGACGCTACGGAAATATCCATAAGGGAAATTACCCGTTTTATCAGAGAAGGACGGATTTCCATAGCAAACGCGCCTAATATGATGTATCCATGTGAAATCTGTGGAACATTGATTAGGGATGGAAATATGTGTGATAATTGCCGAAGTCGATTACGGAAGGATTTCACTACTGCTGTCAAGGAAAGTGAATCTGCTAAAGAGGTTAAAAAGCCAACAGGTGGCGCTTATAGAGCTATCGATAATCAACGCGACTGATAAATTCTGCAAAAAACCTCTGCAGCTATAAAGAATGTTTCAACACACGCCGATAAACTTAGTAATGATTATCGGCTTTTTTATATCAAAAGGAAGGTGGAAGTTATGAAAATTAACGAGACCGGACGTATTAATGCGATTAATCCTTATCAACGCAACGCGGAATCGCAAAGGCAGGAACAAATGAAGAAGAGTACACGCAAGGATGAGGTTTCAATTTCTACAGAAGCCATGAAGCTGCTGCAGGCACAGAACAGCGGTAAGGTTGACGCTGAACGTACACTCAAGATTGAAGAGTTGAAGCAGCAGGTTTCCGCAGGTACTTATCAAGTTGACGCATCCAAGCTCGCAGAGAAACTCGCCCCTTACTTCAAGCAATCCTCCGAGAATTAGGTGAAACCATCCATGGCATTGACTAGATTGATTGAACTTCTGGAGCGGCTGGACGAAGCCCATCAGCAAATGCTTGAACTGGCCGCTACCAAGAAGGACGCTATTATGGACAATAAGGTTGAAGGGATCGTCGAAATCCTTAACCGTGAGTCCAAACTAATGAAGCTGACTGGACAACTTGAGGAACAGCGTGCAGAGGCGGCTTATGCCTTTCTGCAGGGAGTTGGAATTCGTTCCAACCTCAACCTGAACCTGACCGAGTTGTCCAGGCTTGTATTTGACCCTGATGACAAATCGCGTCTGCTGCATATTCAGCGCAAGCTTTCGGATACTTTACAAAGTCTGAAGAAAGCTAACGAACTTAATCAGAAGCTGATTGAGCAGTCGCTTACCTTTATAGATTATTCTCTGGATATATTGGTTGGAAGACCCAATCAGGAAATTACCTATCACCATCCGTCTGAGAAGAGTGGTGGTATAAGTAGGCCAGGGCTGTTTGACGCTCGGGGTTAGAATTCGAGAATCGGATATCGTTCATACAAGGACGACTGAAGCCGCTTCTACTTACCATATGCACAACTTTTAAGGGGGAGCAAGAAGCATGACATCTACATTTCACTCAATCGAAACGGCGAGACGCAGTTTGTTTACTCAGACAGCGGCCCTAAGTACGACCGGACACAACATCGCCAATGCAAATACAGAAGGGTTCAGCCGGCAGACAGTAAAAATGACAGCTTCCCGCCCCATTGAAGCCTATGGACTTACCAAGTCTACCGTACCAGGCCAGTTAGGTACAGGTGTAGAATTCGGATCTATTGAACGTGTCCGAGAATCTTTTTTGGATAATCAGTTCCGCGATGAGAACTCCGCGATGGGGGACTGGACGATTCAATCGGATACCTTGGACAAGCTGGAGGCTATCTTTCAAGAGCCTTCTGAAACAGGGATAAGTACCGTGATGAATAACTTTTGGAAGTCGTGGTCGGACCTCAGTAAGAATCCTGCAGACAGTACAGCTCGTAAGATTGTAGTCCAAACTACAGAATCCATGACGGACGCTTTAAACTATCTAAGCAGACAACTTGATAATCTGGATACGGATTTAGCATCGAATATTGCTGTTAAAGGCACAGAAATACAAGCATACCTTTCATCAGTGGCTGATCTTAACGAATCTATCTTCAGAATTGAGAGCTTGGGCGACAAAGCTAATGACCTGCGTGATCAACGCGATCTTTTCATAGACAAGCTATCAAAGATTATTAATATCAATGTAGTTGAAGCGGGAAATGGGTTTAACGTTTCATTAGGAAGCCAACCTCTGGTTCAAGGCTTTGCGGTTTCTGCTACTACTGATAGTGCTTTTTTGACCTCTGCATATGGCGACGGTTTATCCGGAGATATGAAATCCGGAGAGGTCTATGGAATGATCACTTCCAGCAAAAACTATGTGGCTGATTATAAGAAACAGCTCGATAATATAGCCAATACTATAGCTACTGGCGATATACTAGTAACTCTTCCTAAAGGATCTGTACTTCCAGAGGGTACCGTGCTAACCAACGAAGTCATTGTAACTAATCCAGACGGGTCCACTGCTACAATAACAGCAGGAACTGCTTTTCCTAAAGGGGCTACCTTGAATTCTGATGTGAAAACAACGGTTCAAGGACTAAATGGGCTTCATCAGCTAGGTTATACGATGGATGGAACTCTCAACCCAGGTAAGCCTCTATTCACAATTACAGGTGATGGGACTGCAATTACGGCCGGTAATATTACCCTTAACGCTGAAATTGCAGAGGACAGCAACCTCTTAGCAACCTCCCTTCGAACTACTGGAACGGGAACCGCCGAAGCAGTCGTTAAAGGCAATAATACATTAGCACTCTTGTTAGCTACTCAGCAGACGGGTTCTTTTAAATCTCCGTCATCTGGGATTACAGCAAGTGCTGACACCTTTTACAAATCGCTGGTAGGACAACTTGGTATTCAATCGCAGGAAGCCACACGTCAGACTGAAAACTCCAATTATCTGGTGGAGCAAGTAAACGCACGTCGTCAATCTGTCAGCGGAGTCTCCTTAGACGAAGAAATGGCCAATATGCTCGTATTTCAACATGCTTACAGCGCGGCAGCGCGGTTCATGACAACTTATGATCAATTACTAGATAAATTAATTAATTCTACCGGCGTCGTAGGCAGATAAGATAGGAAGGAGGATAATGACATGTTAAGAGTTACCTCAAATATGATGAATTCACAGCTATTGCTTAACTTGAACCGGAATGCTCGTACTATGAACGATACACAACTTCAGTTAGCTACAGGCCGTAAGCTTAATAAGCCCTCGGATGATCCAGTTGGCATCACTTACTCTCTACGTTATCGTTCGGAGTTGTCAGCGAATGAGCAGTATCAGGAAAATGTTGATAGTGCGATTTCCTGGTTAGACTTCAATGATACAGTTATGTCCCAGACAGAGGATGTTGTTCATCGTTTAAGGGAGTTGACCGTTCAAGGTGCTAATGGAACTAATCCCCAGTCAGCTTTAGATAGCATAAATTCAGAGGTAAAGCAATTGAAGGCTCAGCTTGTTGATATTGCGAACAGCCAGTTTAACGGCAAATATATATTTAATGGTCAGCAGTATGACGTGAAGCCTTATAACTTTCCCACTGGAATGGATGGATTGCCAGATACCTCGGGAGCTGCTCTTGTTAAAACAGATACAGGAGTTATTAATTATACAGTAGGAGAGAGCGTTCAGCTTCCCATCAATATTACCGGGAATGAAGTCTTTGGAGGGAATGAAACCGATAATATTTTTGCTATCATTGATAGAATATCTAGTGATTTAGCGTCTGGTATCACCTCTGGAATCTCCTCTGAATTGGCTAACATAGATACACGAACCAATAAAATGCTGACTACACAAGCTAACATTGGTGCAAAGACCAATCGGATAGAATTAATGCAGAGTCGTCTAAGTGATCTAGAAGTGAACCTTACTGATCTTCAATCAAAGACGGAAGACGGAGATTATGCAGAGTTATTGATGAAATCCAAGGTTCAAGAGAATATTTATAATGCTTCTCTTTCCGTTGGATCAAAAATCATTCAATCCTCGCTCGTAGACTTTATAAGATAATAAGAGGAGGGTAATTCCGTGCAACCTCTTTTACAGATTCGTCAAACACCTGCGTTAATAGGTATCGAAACGAGCAGAAGCAGCTTGTCTATCACCCAACCTAAAGCGGATCTTCAAATTAAATCGACTCTAGGGGAATGGAGTATGGATAAGTCATTACCAGAAATGACAATCGATCAATCCCAAGCCCGTGCCGCGTACACCGGAGGACCCTATAGTGAAATGAGCCAACGTATCTATTCAGGCATTGAGCAGCTTTGGCTTCAAGGCATCGCTAAGAGAATGGAGCAGGGCGAGAGAATGATGAATTCTCATAAACCTGGGAATTCCATAGCTGAGGTATATGGAGAGGATTGGCAGCCAGTCTCTTATCCTGAGACCAGAGGGCCGGCCTCGTTTGATAACGTGGATATCCATATTGAAGTGATACCGCTGGAAATGGAATATAATATGGGTAAGGTAGATATACAAGTTAATATTCATAAGCCTGAAGTGACTTATACACCTGCCAACGTAGAAGTATATCTAAGACAGAGCCCTTCAATAAGTTTTAGTCTGCCTGAAATTGATATTAGTTTGTAAATTAGAGTTATAGATGGGTTGCTAATTGGCCGTCTATAGCTTTTTTAATAGGAAATCACAATATGAAGGAGTGTTGTATACTATGTTTATTAAAACAGCAGCCTGGGGATCTATGGAGATAAGCGAAGAGCAGGTGTATCATTTCCCTAAGGGAATACCTGGTTTTCAGGAAGAACTGGACTTTGCTCTAATTGATCTAGAAGAAGGACAATTTGCTCAGCTCCAATCCTTACAAACTGCAGAACTTGCTTTTCTGTTAGCGGACCCTTTTGTTTTTTACCCGCAATATGAATTCGACCTTCCTCAGAACGATATGGACGAATTGCAAATAAAAGATTCAGTAGTGATTCGATCTATCGTTACAATTAAAAACCCGTTGGACCAATCCACTTTAAACTTGCTGGCTCCTGTTGTATTAAATCCAGATACTCGTATGGGTAAACAAGTGGTACTGCATAAATCGGCATATCAATCGAGACATCTTTTATGGGGAGAAACCCATAACGAACTTGAGAGGGGAGGCGAGTAGCATGCTTGTACTTACACGAAAAAGAGGAGAAGCCATTATCATACAGGATGATATTGAGATTACTATACTCAGTGTTGAAGGTGATACAGTTAAAGTAGGTATCTCTGCTCCTAAGCATGTGGATATTTTTCGTCAGGAGGTTTATTTATCCATTAAAGAATCGAATAAGGAATCTGTGACTCCGGCACTTGAAAATATGAATGCATTGATAGACCGGCTGCGCTCAGAAAAATAAATTAAATAATATTAATAATTGCTATAAACTAATTCCGAGTGGGGACGATATATATATTAGACGCTGATTCCCGAGGGGCGGCCGACCTTAAGGGCAGCGTTCACCACAAGGATGTGGACAAACTAAATTCATGGAGGAATAAACAATGAGAATTAATCACAATATCGCAGCAATTAACACACATCGTCAACTGGGTGTAAATAACGAGGCTCTTGGCAAGTCCACTGAGAAATTATCTTCCGGACTTCGCATCAACCGTGCAGGGGATGACGCAGCAGGTCTTTCCATCTCCGAAAAAATGCGTGGACAAATTCGTGGTTTGGACATGGCTTCTAAGAACTCACAAGACGCTATCTCCTTGATTCAAACTGCTGAAGGCGCATTGAATGAGACACATTCCATACTTCAACGTATGCGTGAACTAGTCGTGCAAGGTGGTAACGGTGGTACACTTGAAACCGAAGACCAAACTGCTATCAATGCAGAAATCACACAGTTGAATCTTGAGTTGGATGGAATTTCCACCCGTACAGAGTTTAACGGTAAAAAACTATTAGATGGTACTTTAAGTGCTAATATGCAAATTGGTGCAAATGCAACACAGCAAATCACTATTGCAGTGGGTACAGCAATGAGTTCTACAGGTTTGGCTGTGAATACTATAGCACCTGACGGAACTGCAGCTAAATTTGATACGGATATCGCATTGGTGGATGCGGCAATAAACACTGTATCTACTACCCGCTCGACACTTGGAGCTAATCAAAACCGTCTAGAGCACACAATCAACAACTTGAACGCTTCTTCCGAAAACCTGACTGCGGCTGAATCCCGTATTCGTGACGTGGATATGGCGAAAGAAATGATGAACCAAACAAAGAACTCGATCCTTGCTCAAGCTGCTCAAGCTATGCTTGCTCAAGCTAACCAACAGCCACAAGGCGTACTGCAATTGCTTCGTTAATCTTAGACAAACAAAGAGAGACCTTAGATTTTCTAGGGTCTCTTTTTTTTATGCATAAAAACCTATACTTCACCTGATTTATTTGTCGAATAGGAATAAAGACCCATTTCATAACTAGTTTAAAAGTATATGATAGAGTTAATATTAGAGAATAACCAAGTGAAAAAGGCAAACTATAGGAAACTATGGGACGCAAAGCCAAGGGCCTGTACCACATATTACCTACAATATGTGGTTGGTAGCCGGTTGCCACAAGGAATCATAGCCATTATACCTATGAACCTTGTTTAAGGTTCTTTTTTATTTGGAATTTTTCAATAAAGAAAGGTAGTGCTATCAATGGAAAAACGACTTTTTAGTAAGACATCTTTATTTTTGGCTTTACTGCTTTTTGTGGCCCAATTGGTCTTTCCTATGGCCAACATAATAAAAGCAGCTGATAGCAGTATATTACCTCCTAGTAATCTTGCGGTTCAACTGGTGACGCCAGATGACGTAAAATTGACGTGGAGCTCTGTTTATGGAGCAGCAAGCTACAATGTGTATGAGATTACAGAGGGACAACTCGTCTTGCTTGGTAAAACAACAGCAACTAGCTACAGTGTGAACAACCTTGCCGAAGGCTCCTACCGATATGTAGTCTCGACATTGAGCTCAGTAGGGGAGTCCGGTCCATGTGCTCCGGTTACGGTGGATATTGTCTATCCGGTTATGACCGTGCCTGCATCCCTTACTCAGACTATCAAAAACGGAAATGATATCGTTTTGAGCTGGGGTATATCAGGATATGCTGAGACCTATAACATCTACCAGATATCAGGAGATGGCACATCCACATTCATAACTTCGACTGCAACACGTACTTATACGGCAAGCAATGTACCTGCTGGCCAATATACCTATACTGTATCCGCAGATAATGCTCTATACGGTGAATCTCCAATGGCGACTCCGGTACAATCTGAAGTTATTATACCAATTATGAAGGCACCAGGAAACGTTACGTATAGTATTTCGAATGGAACTGACGTAACCTTAAAGTGGGATTCTGTAGTATATGCAACGAACTATAAGATCTACCAAATAACAGACGAACAAAAAGTAGTTATTAATACAGTAACAGGAACGACGGTCAAATTAACTAATGTGCCATCCGGCGATTTTACATATGAAGTTCGATCGAACAGTGACCGATTTGGGGAGTCACAGGAAGGCAGCCTTGTATCAGGAATAGTAGGCTCCGTGACAATGGCTACTCCGAGTAATTTCATTGCAAAAGTTCAGAACCTAAATGATATTGTTTTAACCTGGACAAGTGTACCTTATGCGACCAATTATAGGGTGTATCAAACTATTGATGGTGCAAAAACACTAAAAAGTACAGTGACTGGAACAACCCTCACGTATTCTCAAGTACCTGTCGGTGAGTATAATTACGAAATTCACTCTTATAGTGATCGCTTTGGCGAGTCAGAAGTAGGTAGCGAAGTTAGCGTCACTATTGTAGGTGTGACCATGACAGCACCAGGTAATTTTACGTACAAGGTTCAAAACGGTAATGATCTTGTATTGAGCTGGGATAGTACAGTAAATGCCGGATATTACAAAGTCTATCAAGTCAATAATGGACAAAAGGTTTTGAAGAGTACGAGTTCCGCGGCATTCGTAACATTTAGTAATGTGCCAGCGGGAGATTATACCTATGAAGTACACTCATTCTCTACACGTTTTGGAGAATCCCAAGAAGGAAGCACCCTTTCTGTAACGTTGGTCCATCCGACTATGCAGCCACCGACGAATGTGGTTCAGATTATCAAGAACGCTACTGATTTCACACTGAATTGGGATGCATCAATGTATGCAACTAGCTATAAAGTCTATCAAATTGTTAATGGACAAAAGATTTTGAAAAACACAGTTTCTACTCCAACGGTCTCATTTAACAATATGACGCCAGGCGAGTATAAGTTTGAGGTATTCTCATACTCTTCACGTTTTGGAGAGTCAGCAAATGGAACACCATTAACGATGACTCTGAACGGTCAAACCCTGCAAACTCCAACAAATCTTACTTTCAGCATCAGTAACGGAAATGACATTGCTTTGAAATGGAATGCTGTGCAGTATGCGACTAGCTATAAAGTTTACCAGGTAATTGGTGGGCAAAAAGTTTTAAAGAGTACAGTAACAAGCACTTCAGTATCTTATAGCAATATGCCGGCTAGTGATTATAAATATATTGTCCACGCGTATTCTACGCCTTTGGGAGAATCACTGATCGGCGCGGAAGTGGAAATAGCCTTGGTTCTTCCCACTATGGCTGCTCCTAGTACACTTGCTTCCAAGGTTCTAAACGGCAATGACGTTGTTCTAACCTGGGGAATAGTACAATACGCTACAGGTTATAAAGTTTATGAGCTTGTTAATGGTGAAGAGATTCTGAAGAGCACAGTGACATCACCATCAGCAACCTTATCGAAGGTGCCAACAGGTGAGCATACCTATGCGGTTCATTCTGTAAGCACTAGGTTTGGTGATTCATCTGAAGGAGGCAAAATTACCTTAACTTTAGAAGAACAAATCATGACAGCTCCGGGTAATCCAACTTACACCTTGACAAGCGGAAATGATATAAATCTAAAATGGAATGCCGTTACATATGCGACGACCTACAAGGTGTATCAATTAATTGATGGTCTACCCGTATTTAAAAGAACAGTAACGGGTACGTCTACATCATTCACCAATATGCCTGAGGGTGATTATTCATATGAGATCCACTCCTTTAGTGATCGCTTTGGAGAATCCCAAGAAGGAAGTCATGTGTCTCTAGCGGTGGTCTATCCAACGATGCAGGCTCCTGGAAATCTGACTTATAGCATAACCAATGGCAATGACATTATCTTGAGATGGAACACAGCTACTTACGCAACAGCCTACAAGGTGTACCAAGTTAGTAACGGGCAACAGGTATTGTCCAAAACAGTGACGAGTACTTCTGTATTGTTGACCAACATGCCAGAGGGAGATTACCAATACAAGGTTTACTCTTACAGTGACCGATTCGGCGATTCGCCAACAAGTAGTGTAGTGGATTTCACATTAGATTGGCCTGAAGTGAAAGCGCCGATCCTAACGGGTGTGGCTTTTAATGCTAATAACATTACACTGTCTTGGCCGACGGTTACTTGGGCTAATGAATATCGTGTTTACAAAATTACTGCCAACAGCAGAGAGTTAGTTTACAAAGGTACAGCTTTGAACTACAAAGTTTATAACTTGACCGAAGAAACTCATTCGTTTGAGGTGACAGCCTACAACACACGTTTTGGTGAATCGGTAGCATCCAATCGATTAACTGAGAAAATAGTCTATCCTGTTATGCAGTCTCCAACGGTTAACCTGAAGCTTTTGAGTACAACTAGTGCCCTGATAACTTGGGATTTTGTTACTTATGCTAACGGCTATAACGTGTATGAAATCATTGATGGTCAGCCGGTGATGCTGGTTAAGAACTTAAATAATTTGTCCTATACCGTCTCAAATCTTTCTTACAAAGATCACCTATATTACGTTGCTTCGTACAGTAATTCATTTGGTGAATCTGTTCCATCAGATAATGTGGTTGCAAAGTTGATTGTTGACACTGAGCCACCGGTAACAACGGCAAACATACCTACAGGATGGGTAAATCAAGAATCGGTAATCAACTTAGCAATAACTGACAACGAAACTGGCGTCGCCAGCAGTTACTACTCCTTGAACGATCAGGGTTTCATTGAGGGAACTTCTTTTAAAATTAATCAAGAGGGTATCAATAAGGTTTCCTATTATTCAGTTGACCGTGTTGGTAATAAGGAAGCAGTCAAAACCTCTTATGTAAAAGTGGACAAGACGGCGCCAGTAACACAGGCGAGTCAGATTATGACTTGGGCCTCTAATGCTACTATTACTCTTTTGGCTACTGATTCACAAAGCGGCATTGCAAAGACACTGTACTCTTTGAACGGAGCAGAGTATGTAGAAGGTAATACTTTGACTGTGGCAACAGAAGGAGTTAATCAAGTTTCCTTCTACTCAGTAGACCAAGCGGGTAATATCGAGAAGATACAAGCCGTGGATGTGAAGATTGATCGTACAGCGCCGGTAACGATGTCTAATGCTCCTACTGCTTGGACAAGGGAGGAAGTAAACGTGACTTTGAAGGCCACTGACACACAAAGCGGCATTGCAAAGACACTGTACTCTTTGAACGGTTCAGAGTATGTAGAAGGAAGCTCCTTGAAAGTTACGGCGGAAGGAATCAACCGAATTTCATTCTATTCGGTAGACCAAGCCGGTAATATTGAGATAATACAAGTTATAGAAGTGAAGATTGACCGTACAGCTCCGGTAATCACGATAAACTTATATAATGAATATAAACTTGGTACGATCGTTCCACTGAATTATGTAGCTAAGGATAACCTGTCAGGTATTGTTTCGGAAAGTACGACTGTTACTGGTCCAAACGGTGAAACCTCAGCTTTGACAAATGGCTCGGAGCTTAAATTGAATCAACCGGGTGTATATACCGTGTCCGTAACTATCACCAATGGTGCAGGAGTAACAGCTACTGTCAAAAAACAATTAGCAGTTTATATTTCGGCAACGATTGAAGTAACACCTAATGTAATTAAGGGAAACAAAGGTGTATTTACTGTAAGGGTTGAACTTCCGAAAGAGTTCGTAAATGAAGTTATAGAACTTGATACAGCAAAGATCAATGGTGTGAAGGCACTGAATAGTAATAATGGGTACTATAATCAAGCTAAGAATGGTCAGTTCAAATTTGAACGAGCTGATTTTACTTGGTTGAATTCAAGCGAGACTCTGGAGTTCCGTGGTTACGTTAATGGGTATCTGATCATCGGTCAGACTACGGTTAAGGTACAGAAATAAAGTTCAGTCCAAAATTAAGCTAACAGCACTAGGTATTTAACGAGTGACAAAGAGACCTTGGATTCCTCTAAGGTCTCTTTGCTGCTGTCTACATCCTACTATCTCTTTTTTTCATGAATACAGGACTTTCATGTCTACTATTAATCTAAAACGAGGGATATGCCGATAAATAAAATATATGATACATGATGGAGGGTTCCGGTATGGATGTCCGTTTTTCGAGTCCCAAAATTTATAATAACCAACTACTTGATAGAGATGCTCTACCCGTGAATAAAACAGCTGAAGTTGATAATTACAAGTTAGAGACCATTAGCAATAGCAGCGAGCTTAACCAACTGGAACGCCAAGGGGTAAAGTTTTCTATGGGAGAAGAGCAAGTCATTAAGGCGCTCGATCGGGCATTGCATGCTTTGCAGGGACCTCATACAATGTTTGAAGTCAGTATGCATAAGGAAACACATACAATAATGGTCAAAGTACTTAACAAAGAAACAGGAGAGCTTATAAGAGAGGTTCCTCCCGAGAAGACACTAGATCTAGTGGCGAACATGATGGAAATAGCAGGAATTATCATTGATGAGAGAGTGTAATATAAGGAGGATGAATTATGACACTACGCATTAGTGGGTTAGCTTCAGGTATGGATATAGACAGTATTGTTAAGCAAATGATGACAGTCAAGCGGATACCCCTCGATAAATTAAATCAACAAAAACAAGCGTTGCAGTGGCAGCGGGACAATTACCGGGAAATAAACAGTAAGCTTGTTGATTTCAGAAATAACAAGCTGTTGAAATATAACACATCTGCTCAAATGAATACGCAGAAAGCAGTTGTAAGTGGAAATACGACGGCTTTAACTGCGGAGGCTACATCAAGCGCAAATGGTATCCCAATGTCGGTTACAGTCACAACACTAGCACAAAAGTCAACAATGCAGCCCTCAGCCGGACTGAAGGTTGGAACTGAAACAGCTAAACTTTCAAATACACTTGGAGAGATAATGGGAGCAACCCCCCCTTCTCCACCCTATGAATTGTACATTAACAATACCACTATTTCTTTTAATCCGTCAGATAAGATTTCAACTATACTTACTAAAATCAACAATTCTAATGCTAAGGTGACGGCTGTATTTGACGAGATTAGCGGAAAGTTCTCTATTACTGCCAATGAGTATGGAGCAGTCAATAATATTAAGCTTACCGATAAGGATGGGAATTCACCAGTAAGTGATTTACTACCAATATTTAAGTTGAATAGCCCAGTGGATGCAATAAGTGGTGAGGTTACTATTAAAAACACCAATTCTCCCGATTTCCAGACATACACACTGGATAATAATTCTCTAACAGTAAACGGGATTAAATTAACCTTTTTGTCGACGACAAAAATTTCGGGGATTGAAACACCTGCACTTATTACATCAGAAACCAATAGTGACAAGGCTATGGAAACAATTAAGTCCTTCGTCGAAGACTACAACAACTTGCTTAGTACTCTAAATAGTAAAATTACTGAGGAGAAGTACCGAGACTTTGCTCCGTTAACTGATGAACAAAAGAAAGAAATGTCAGACAAAGATATTGAACAGTGGGAACTCAAAGCTAAGAGCGGCTTGCTTAAGAATGATGAAATTCTGAAATCGACAATATCATCCATGCGATCTGTAATTACGAATCATTTGGGTGACCTGAGTTCGATTGGCATAACCACAGGAGAATATTTTGAGAATGGTAAACTTTATATTAACGATGAAAAACTAAAGGCGGCTTTACAAAATAATCCGCAAAAAGTGTCGACAATTTTCCAGGGAACAACCAACACGGATGGCCTGTTTAACCGATTGTCAGTCGGAATGAATACGGCTCTTGATAAACTTGCAAGCAAAGCGGGTACCTCCAAATATTCCACGGATATTAATAGCATTTATAAACCGGAAAGTATAATCGGCAAAAAGTTAATTGATTATACTACTCGAATTGGCACACTTCAGAATAGGTTACAGGATATGGAAACTAACTACTACAAGCAGTTTACTGCTATGGAAAAAGCGATTAGTAAATATAATAGCCAGTCGACTAGCTTATCAAGTTACTTCTCCTAATCTCTGCTTGACATGAAAGGTGAAATGGTATGATAACATCTCCGTATGATAAATATCGGCAGTCTTCTGTTCAGACATCAAGTCCTGCTCAATTGCTGCTTATGATGTATGACGGAGCGATCCGTTTTTGCAAAGTGGCAATAGAAGGAATGAATTCTGTGGATTATACAAAAGTTAATACAAACTTAGGTAAGGCTCAAACCATTGTTAGTGAATTAGTTACTACTCTAGATCGTTCCTATGATGTTTCTAAGAGTTTGGATTCTCTCTATGAATATATTAACTATCTCCTGATCCAAGCTAATATTAAGAAAATAAAAGAACCGATTGAAGAAGCGGTAGGATATCTATTAGAACTCCGTCAAACATTTGCTCAAGCTGCCACAATGACCGGCGGCCAAGACAATCAGCATGGATGAACTCATCCAGCAACTTGATCAACTAACCACTGATATATTAGACCGCCTTCACGAAGCTCCCTACGAGGAACTAGAATCTTTCGTAGAAGAACGTCAAAAACTTGTCGACTCCATCGGAGATGAAGTCGCACTCTGTCAACCTACCCCTGCACAAAAGCAGGCAATCAGTCGAATCATGGAACATGATTCTGCTATTCTTGCCCGAATGAAGGCCCTGCGTTTTGAAGCTCAAGACTGGTTGCAGAAGCGCAATCAAGCCAAGGCCCAGCGCAGCGCATACGAATCTGGCTATACACCAGACAGTATTTTAATGGACCGAAAAAAATAATTTGAAGTAATGTTTTAAACTAGTGTTTCAGTGATAGGGGCAGGCGGGTATTAATACTCGTCTGCCCCTATTCTATGCTTATAACACTACAAAACTTTCTGAAAATTTAGTCGATTTATGTCTGGTAAATTATAGAATGTAAACATTTACTTTTCCAATTGACAATGAAGAAGTAGCGGTGTTATAGTCAGAATTGTGAGCAAGACTCACATTCATTTGATGACGAAGGGAATGTTTGAACAATGGAAGGTAAAGTAAAATGGTTTAACGCAGAAAAGGGATATGGCTTTATCGAGACTTCTGATGGTGGCGATGTATTCGTACATTTCTCCGCAATCCAAACTGACGGTTTTAAGACTTTGGATGAAGGCCAATCTGTTGAGTTCGACATCGTTGAAGGCGCACGCGGACCACAAGCAGCTAACGTAATCAAGTTATAATCATACGGCGAAGCCGACCTACATATATAAGTAGATGGTTAGCAAATTGAGACGAATAGCACAAGACTCTGGAAGCAATTCCGGGGTCTTTTTTAATAGACTTTCATAGAATTTCTTAATTTGTTTTAGATATCTAAAACTTTGCGTAAAAGATAGGTTAATCTGTAAGTGACATGCAAAAGTGTTACGAAATGCTTTTTACTTAGCGCTAACAATTTGGTATAATGGAGAAGCAAAGGAGGAATGCTTATGCAATTCAGCATTCGAGGTCAACAATTTGAAGTGACTGACGCATTGAAAGAGTATGTTGATAAAAAACTCAGCAGACTTGAGAGGTATTTCGATGCACCCCCTACTTCTGAAGGAAATGTAACGCTTAGCGTTGTACACGGCCTTCATACGGTAGAAGTGACCATCCCGCTAGCAGGTGTAACTCTTCGTGCGGAAGATCGCAGTGACGATATGTATGCGTCCACTGACGCCGTATTGGACAAGCTGGAACGTCAAATTCGTAAACACAAAACCAAACTCAATCGTAAGTTCCGCCAGGAAGGAAGCCTGAAGACACTCTTTGTGGAAGGAGCCAACGGCGCAGTTGCTGTTGAAGATCAGGATATCGATGATTTGGAGGTTGTACGGAACAAGCGTTTCACTCTGAAACCAATGGATGTGGAAGAAGCGATCCTGCAAATGAATATGGTTGGGCATAATTTCTTTGTTTTCTCCAATATTGACACCTCTGATGTGAGTGTCGTTTACAAACGTAACGATGGTAAGTACGGACTAATTGAACAGGATTAATCAGACTTTCTGTAAGTTTGTAAATGGTGTTATAAAGGCCTTATAGCTTATCCCAAATGAAAATAATTAATCGAGCCCCTATTCGTGTGAAGCGAATAGGGCTCTTGTGCGTATATAATGAATGTTAATAGCTGCTGTATTGCGGCTTCTCTTACAAACTGTTACAATTTATGAAGCAGCGGAATCGACTTTTTACCTGTGGCCCTTTCAATCTCGTAAGGATGGGCTCGATTCCACCATCTGTGTTGCATGAAAGGGGTTAACCATGCTAGGACTTGTTAAAAAGATATTTGGAGATACCAATGAACGTGATGTTAAACGTCTAATGAAAACTGTTGAAGTCATTAATGGATTAGAGCCAACATTTAAGGCGCTTTCTGATGATGAATTAAAGGCGAAGACAGATGAATTTCGTGCCCGTATAGAAAAGGGTGCAACACTGGAGGAACTTCTTCCTGAGGCTTTTGCTACTGTACGTGAAGCATCTGTACGGACACTTGGCATGCGCCATTTTGATGTGCAGTTGGTTGGCGGTATGGCTCTGCATGAAGGCAGAATCTCTGAGATGAAGACAGGCGAGGGCAAGACGCTGGTGGGGACATTGCCAGTTTACTTGAATGCACTGCTTGGTAAAGGTGTACACGTCGTTACAGTCAATGATTATTTGGCTCAACGCGATAGTGCCCAAATGGGACAAATCTATAACTTCCTGGGCATGACAGTTGGGGTTAACCTGACAGGCATGGACCATGCTGATAAACAGGACGCCTACGCTTGTGATGTAACGTATGGCACGAACAATGAGTTTGGCTTCGATTATTTGCGTGACAACATGGTGCTCTACAAAGAGCAGATGGTACAACGCCCATTATATTTCTGTATTATTGATGAAGTGGACTCTATCCTTATTGATGAAGCTCGGACACCCCTTATAATTTCAGGACAAGCTGAGAAATCAACAGAGCTGTATTACTCTGCCGATCGCTTCGTGAAGAAATTGACAGCCGAAGAAGATTATACGGTTGATATCAAAGTAAAAGCCGTTGCCTTAACTGAAAAAGGTGTGGCTAGAGCTGAAAAAGCATTTGGTGTAGAAAATCTTTACGACCAAGCTAATGTAACTATTAATCATCATATTGTTCAGGCGCTCAAAGCAAATGTTATTATGCGCCGCGACGTCGATTATGTTGTTACAGAAGATGAGGTTGTTATTGTTGATGAATTTACAGGACGTTTAATGGCTGGCCGACGCTACAGCGATGGCTTGCATCAGGCGATAGAATCGAAGGAAGAGATTGAGGTACAGAATGAGAGCATGACTCTTGCTACAATTACCTTCCAGAACTATTTCCGGATGTACCGTAAGCTGGGCGGCATGACGGGTACAGCGAAGACGGAAGAAGAAGAGTTCAAGAAAATTTATGGCCTTGAAGTTCTTCAAGTGCCTACTAATAAGGTCAATCAGCGTGCGGACGCACCGGATGTGGTCTATAAGAGTGAGAATGGCAAGTTCAATGCCGTTGTAGAGGAAATTCTTGTGCGCCACAAAAAAAATCAGCCGGTCTTAGTAGGTACAGTGTCTATTGAGAATTCTGAGCTTGTATCGGAAATGCTGAAACGTAAAGGCGTAAAACACCAAGTACTGAATGCCAAGCATCACCAAGCGGAAGCAGAAATCATTTCGCATGCAGGGCAACCCGGAACGGTAACCATTGCGACGAATATGGCTGGCCGTGGAACAGACATTATCTTGGGTGAGGGTGTAGCGGAACTCGGAGGCCTGCATATTATTGGTACGGAGCGTCATGAATCACGCCGTATTGATAACCAACTGCGCGGACGTGCCGGACGTCAAGGTGACCCTGGTTCTACACAGTTCTACTTGTCACTTGGTGATGAGTTGATGAAACGCTTTGGTGCAGATAATGTGCTGAACATGATGGACCGTCTTGGCTTTGAAGAAGATCAGCCTATTGAGAGCCGGATGATTACCCGTGCTGTTGAATCTGCCCAGAAGCGGGTAGAAGGCAATAACTTTGATATCCGTAAAGTTGTCCTGCAATATGATGACGTTATGAATCAACAGCGTGAGATTATCTACAAACAACGCCGTGAGATTCTGGAGTCTGACAATATTAAGGATACTGTGCTTGAGATGATCAAGCCTGTTATTGAACGTGTTGTAGAAGCGCATTGCAGCGATGATATTCCTGAGAACTGGGAACTTCAAGAAGTAGCCGACTATGTCAACAGTAAGCTGTTGGATGAAGGTACGCTAACTCGTGATGATCTGTGGGGTAAGGAATCCGATGAAATCATCGAGTACATTTTTGCCCGTGTTCTTGAGAAATACGCTGCCCGTGAAGAACGTCTTGGTTCTGAACTGGTACGTGAATTCGAGAAGGTTATCGTACTGCGTTCTGTAGATAGCAAATGGATGGATCATATTGATGCGATGGATCAGCTTCGTCAAGGTATTCATCTTCGTGCCTACGGCGGCACCGATCCACTTCGCGAATACCAGTTCGAGGGCTTCCAAATGTTCAATGAGATGAGCGCTAATATTCAAGAAGAAGTTGCGACTTATATTATGAAGGCGCACATCGAGACGAATCAAGAGCGTCAATCCGTTGTTGAAGAAGACAAAATCTCTACAAATGCCGAACCCGCTGAAAAGCGTCCGGTACACGTAGAATCCACCGTTGGCCGTAACGATCCATGCCCATGCGGCAGCGGCAAGAAATATAAGAATTGCCATGGACAGAACGCATAAGAAAACATATTCAGTATTCTTAATGTTCTTAAGCTTTGATGACAATAAAAGCGGCTGGGCCCGGGGCTTCCCCCGTTTGCGGCCCAGCCGCTTTTTTGGACTTTTGTCTTTCCGGTGATAGGATAGCGGAGCAGGCGGAATTGTTCTGTAGAAGCGTAGCGTTTGCCTTTATCCTCAGATTCCAACCGCTAGCGGTGTATAATTGAAGGAATCTGAGGATAACAGCAATCGGAAGAACAATCCGCCAGTGAGCGGCAATGTATCACCAGTTCTCCCTAATGTCCAACTGCGGCAGACGCAACAACTTACTTTTGAAAGGTGAAGTGACCATATGATAGATCCTACTGTGAGACAGGACCTGCGTGAAATAGGCAAGAAACTAACCAACCTTAGGGGGTCACTTTGACTTAGACCTCAAGCAGGAAATGATTGCTAACTTCGAGGAGAAGATGGCTGCTCCCGGTTTCTGGGATGATCCTGACAAGGCACAGGCTATCATTGCTGAGATGAATGCTGTGAAGTCTTCTGTCGATCAATACGAGAAGCTGCAGCTGGAATTTGATGATACGAGTATGATGACGGAGCTTGCGGATGAAGAAGGCGATGATGAATTGGCGGCTGAAACTGCAGCCTCTATTCGTTCTCTTTTGGCTAAAGTAGATGAGTTTGAATTACAGCTGCTGCTGAATCAGCCTTATGATAAGCTCAATGCCATCCTGGAGCTGCATCCTGGAGCCGGGGGTACGGAATCGCAAGACTGGGGCCAAATGCTGTTACGTATGTATACCCGCTGGTCGGAGAAACACGGATTCAAGGTGGAAGTTCTTGATTATTTGCCGGGTGATGAGGCCGGGATCAAGAGTGTAACTCTTCTTATTAAAGGCTTTAATGCCTATGGATACCTGAAAGCTGAAAAAGGCGTACACCGTCTAGTGCGTATTTCTCCGTTTGACTCCTCGGGTCGACGCCACACTTCATTCGTGTCCTGTGATGTTGTACCTGAAATTAAAGAGGATATCGAAGTGGAAATCCGTACAGAGGATTTGAAAATCGATACGTACCGTGCGACTGGAGCTGGCGGACAGCACATTAACACGACTGACTCTGCTGTGCGGATTACTCACATACCCTCCGGGGTTGTAGTAACCTGTCAGAACGAGCGCTCCCAGATCAAGAACCGGGAACAGGCCATGACGATGTTGCGTTCCAAGCTCTATGAGCGCAAGTTGCAAGAGCAGCAGCAGCAGTTGGATGAGATCCGTGGTGATCAATCGGATATTGCTTGGGGAAGTCAGATTCGGTCCTATGTATTCCATCCCTATAGTATGGTGAAGGATCACCGTACTTCAGTGGAGACGGGCAATACAGGCGCGGTAATGGACGGCGATTTGGATCCTTTTATTGATGGTTATTTGCGTAGCCAGATTAAGACTGAGGCTGAATAAAGATCGTATGATTCCTGCGTATCCTAGGATACGTAGGATTTTTAGCATAAGGCAAGATCACATCTGAAGGAGATTCTCCATGCAAAAAATAAATTCACGCAGCAAGCCTCCGCTTATTCCGCTCAATGGGCCTGTGCGACATGCAGTTGATATAACCATGATTGTTATAGGATCACTTATTACAGCGATTGCTTTTAACATCTTTATGCTGCCTAACAAGATTGCTTCAGGTGGAGTGTCGGGTTTGTCTGTATTAGCTGAGTCGTGGTTGGGAGCTGAGCCTGCTTTTACACAATGGGCGCTTAACATCCCTTTATTTGTTCTCGGGGTGCTATTTCTAGGTAAGCAATATGGAGTGCGGTCTTTGCTGGGCAGCTTTGTGTTACCGTTATTTATCTATATCACCAGGGATTTCCCTGTTCCTACGAGTAATCCATTACTGGCCTCTATATACAGTGGAATCGGCGTGGGTCTGGGTCTGGGGCTTGTGTTCCGGGGACGGGGCTCAACCGGTGGTCTCACCATTCTGGCTCAGATTATTCAGAAAATATCTGGACTGAGTTTTTCAATGTCTGTAGTCCTGCTGGACGGGACGGTAATTGCATTGGCTGCTTTTGTACTCGGTATGGAGCAAGCTCTTTATGCTTTGATCGGTCTGTTCGTAACGGGCAGGGTAATAAATACACTTGAAGTAGGCTTCAGTAATACAAAAGTTGCCTATATTATTTCGGATGAAACAGAGGGGATTTCTCAGGCTATTTTACATGATTTGGACCGTGGGCTCACGAAGCTGAACGCTCAAGGTGGTTATACAGGCGATCATAGAACAGTGCTGATGGTAGTGGTTGGGCAGAATGAGATTACGAGGCTTAAGGCTATCGTGCGCTCTGTAGACCCAGGGGCATTTGTCATTATTACGGAAGCTCATGAGGTGCTGGGCGAAGGTTTTAAAAGAGAAGCGTAAATCCCTGAATAAGGAGAGGCGGCGCTTCTCTTTTTTTTATAGGAATGAATCCCAATCGTTGTATTTATATTAATCCGGTTGTATAATAATACATACTTGCATAACGGCTGATTATGATTTGGATATCCGGTGAAGAGAGAGTATATAGAAACAGAAAGTGGGGATGACGATGGAAGGCAAGCTAAGGGCGGCGATAGTGGGGTCAACGGGATACGGGGGCGTGGAGTTGATTCGACTGCTGCAAAGTCACCCAAAAGTAGAGATCACTTCGGTCATTTCTTCATCAAGTGCAGGGGTGCCTATAGAGGAAGGTTTTCCGCATCTGACCGGGATTGTGGAACGGAATTTGGATGGTGTGGAAGCGGGGGAAATTGCTAGTCGGGCGGATGTTGTTTTTACGGCTACGCCGTCGGGAGTGAGTGCCAAGCTTGTGCCGCAGTTGCTGGATGCTGGGCTGAAGGTCGTGGATCTATCCGGTGACTTCAGGCTTCGGGATGGAGCAGAGTATGAGCAATGGTATAAACATCCGGCTCCAGATGATGTCTATTTGCAGCAGGCGGTCTACGGACTATCCGAGGTGTATGGAGAGCGTGCAGCAGGTGTGGATTTCATTTCGAACCCGGGCTGCTATCCGACCGCGACTCTGCTAGGACTTATTCCGGCTATTGAAGCAGGTTGGATAAAGCCTGAAAGTATCATTGTGGATGCCAAATCGGGCGTGTCCGGGGCAGGTCGTGGAACTAGTCTGACGGTCCATTATGCAGAAATTAATGAGAATTTCAAAGCATATAAAATAAATAAACATCAGCATATTCCGGAAATAGAGCAGGTACTCACTGATATCGCAGGGGAAAAGGTTACGATTACCTTCACTACACATCTTGTACCGATGACCCGTGGTATTATGGCGACGATCTATGCCGGGATGAATGATAAATATAGCGAGCAGGATTTTGTGGACTTATATCGTAAGTATTATAGTGGGAGACCCTATGTCCGGATAAGAAATGCCGGGATTTTTCCAGCTACTAAGGAAGTCAGTGGTTCGAACTATTGTGATATTGGATTTGCGACGGATGCCCGAACAGGGCGGGTTACCATTGTGTCTGTTATTGATAATATTGTAAAAGGTGCAGCAGGGCAGGCGATTCAGAACCTCAATTTGATGATGGGATGGGAGGAAACCCTTGGACTTGGCTACACACCAGTGTACCCATAGGATTCAGCGGTAACTATATCATGAGCGAGAATTTATACACCGTCGTTGAAGGCGGGAGCATTACTACACCTAAAGGCTTCAAATCAGGGGGACTGCACTGCGGTTTGAAAAAAACCGAACGTAACGATCTCGCAGTCATTATGTGCGAAGTTCCAGCTACGGCAGCAGCGGTGTATACAATGAATGTGTTCCAGGCCGCACCCCTTAAAGTGACCCGAGAAAGTCTGGCGAACGGCATCCTGCAAGCAGTTGTAGTGAATAGTGGTAACGCCAATGCTTGTACCGGAGAACAGGGTGAAGCCGATGCATATGAGATGCGCGCTGCTACAGCACGTCACTTGGGCATAGATGAGAGTGATGTAGGAGTAGCTTCGACCGGCGTTATTGGAGAGTTGCTGAAAATGGATTGTGTCCGGACAGGAATCTCCGAATTACCCGAGAAGCTGGATGACGGAGCAGAGGGTGCGGAGGAATTTTGCCAAGCGATTTTAACGACGGATCTGGTGAAAAAAGAATGCTGCGTCAAGGTTCTGGTAGGCGGAGTCGAAGTGACGATTGCAGGAGCTGCAAAGGGATCGGGAATGATTCATCCCAATATGGCGACTATGCTGGGTTTTATGACTACAGATGCAGTGATCGATCAGAAAGAGCTGCATAGTCTGTTGCGTGAGGCCACGGATGTAACTTTTAATATGATCACGGTGGATGGCGATACGAGTACTAACGATATGCTGATTACGATGGCTAGCGGGTTTGCCGGCAACGGCACGTTGAATAGATCTCACCCGGATTGGGATGCTTTTGCTGCTGCATTTACGTATGTGTGTCAGACTTTAGCCAAATCAATTGCCCGCGATGGAGAAGGTGCGGCTCATTTGATCGAGGTGGTCGTCAACGGAGCGGTGGATGAGCATGCAGCACGTGCGATTGCAAAAACGGTGGTAGGCTCCAGTCTCGTGAAATCTGCTGTATTTGGAGCGGATGCGAACTGGGGACGGATTATTGCAGCGGTAGGTCGTGCGGGTGTTCCGGTATCGCCGGATCGAGTGGATATTTCTCTTGGGAGCATCCAGGTGCTGACACAGTCGAAGCCGGTTGCTTTTGATGAGGAAGAAGCTTTGGCTTATTTACAAGGGGATTCGGTGCTCATTACGGTAATTCTGCAGGATGGAGACGGTTCCGCAACAGCGTGGGGCTGCGACCTTACGTATGATTATGTGCGGATTAATGCGGCATATCGTACCTAATACGTGACTGATAAAGCCAAGTAGGAAGGACCGGTAACTAACATGACTCAAAGCGAGACTCTTGATCCTAATAAAAAAGAAAGCTTTAAAGGTTTGTTCGTTATGAAGTGTGGCGGCAGTACATTGGCGGCGCTCCCGGATTCATTTTTCGAGGATCTGCGGGAGTTGCAAATGTCGGGTATTCAGCCTGTCATCGTGCACGGTGGCGGTCCTGCCATATCAGATAATCTAGCTAAGCTGGGCATTGAGAGCTCCTTCGTTAATGGCCTGCGGGTGACGACCGAAGAAGTGTTAGATGTGGTGGAGATGACACTTGCAGGTAGCATTAATAAAGCTATTGTGCGACGTATCCAAGGCAGTGGAGGGCAGGCGCTGGGCCTGTCAGGCGAAGATGGCAATTTGATTCTAGCACGTCCTGTTGCAAATAGCGCCGAGGTGGGGCTCGTTGGAGAAGTAACCGGGGTGAAAGCCGAGATCGTAACGGGTATCCTGTCCATGGGATATATTCCTGTGATTGCGCCCATTGGTGTAGATGCTCAGGGTCAACGTTATAACATTAATGCAGATACAGCAGCTGGTGCAGTTGCATCCCATGTGAAGTCACCTAAAATGATAGTAGTAACTGATGTTCCGGGAATTATGCGTACTGTAGACGGGCAAAAGATTGTTCTTCCTTCTGTAACGGTACAGAATATAGAAGACTTAATTGATAGCGGGGAGATCTACGGGGGCATGATTCCTAAAGTGCGTGCCGCTATGGATTGTATTCAAGGCAGTGTGTCGGAGGTCGTCATCGTAGATGGCAAAGAACCTCAAGTGCTTAGTCGGGTGCTGCAGGGTGAAGAGTTGGGTACACGCATTATTCGGTGAAAATAAACTTACTGCCGGCCGGGCAACCGGAGAAGCAGGGTGGGAGAGTGACTTAGAATGAGCAAGCTTACGCAAGCAGAACAGGATTCCTTAGCAGGGGTACAGCAGCAGGCAGAGTCGGCTGGATCAGGTATGCAGAATGCAACGGTGTCTACAAACAAACAAAGTGCTATTTTCCCTTCTTATGCTAGATACGACATTAGCTTGGTTAAAGGCAAGGGCAGTTGGGTCTGGGACGATAAGGGCAATAAATATCTGGATTTCACTTGCGGATTAGCGGTTACCAGTCTGGGTCACGCTCCGGAAAAAGTCGGTGCTAAGCTGAAAGAGCAAATCGATACGCTTTGGCATGTTTCGAACTTGTTCCACATTCCTGGACAGGAAAAAGTCGCAACACTTCTAACGGATAACAGCTGTGCGGATCAGGTATTCTTTTGCAACAGTGGTGCAGAGGCGAATGAAGCTGCAATTAAGCTGGCACGCCGTTATCACCAAAAGGTAAAAGGTACAGGTCGCTATGAGGTGATTACCTTTGAACAGTCCTTCCATGGACGTACATTGGCTACTCTAACGGCTACGGGACAGCAAAAAGTCAAAGAGGGCTTTCTCCCCCTCCCTGCAGGCTTTGTAACAGTACCCTTGCATGATCTTGCAGCGCTGGAAGCAGCTATAAGTGAGAATACGGCAGCCATTATGCTGGAGATGGTACTCGCAGAAGGCGGCGTACTGGAGGTTCAGCCGGAGTTCCTGAATGCTGTATCCGAGTTATGCAAAAAGCACGGCCTGCTTCTTATTGTAGATGAAGTGCAGACTGGAATGGGTCGTACAGGCAAGTTGTTCGCGCATGAGCATTATGAAATTGAGCCGGATATTTTTACGCTGGCAAAAGGGATTGCAAGTGGATTCCCTGCAGGTGCTATGCTGGCTAAGGGATACCTGCGAGAAGCATTCACGGCAGGCAGTCACGCGACAACCTTCGGAGGAACACCACTGGCGACAGCCGTGATGGCTGCAACGATCGAAACAATGCTTGAAGAAGAACTGCCACAACGCGCAGCGGTAATGGGCGAATACTTGACGGGGCTTCTGAAAGAGAAACTGGCCGATACTTCCTTTGTCCTGGATATCCGTGGTAAAGGTCTGCTCATCGGGATCGAATGTCAGTCTCCAGTAGGCGATATTGTGTTGGCTGGACAACAACGAGGGCTGCTGTTCGTAACCGCTGGACCTAATGTTATCCGTCTTCTTCCGAACCTCTATGTTAGCAAAGAAGAGGTTGACCAGGCGGTGGACATCCTTTCCGAACTCATTCATACTTATGCTAAAAAAGAAAGCGGGGAAGCCGGTTCATGAGCCAGGGTGTGCAGAACGAGAAACAGGATATCGCAGTGAAGTTGAAAGGTCGGGACTTACTGGAGCTTAATGATTACAGTACAGAAGAGATCACTTATCTTATTGAACTTGCCATAGAGCTGAAACATAAGCAGAAGAATGGTGAGGTGTATCAGCCGCTGAAGGGTAAGACGATTGGTCTTATTTTTGAAAAATCATCCACACGTACACGCGTATCGTTCGAAGTCGGAATGTATCAGCTGGGTGGGCATGCGCTTTTCCTCAGCAAAAATGATATCCAGCTGGGACGCGGTGAAACCGTAGGAGATACGGCTCAGGTTATGTCCCGTTATCTTGACGGTATAATGATCCGCACCTTTGGACATGACAAAGTTGAAGATCTCGCACGTTATGCTTCCATCCCTGTAATCAACGGTCTTAGCGATCTGGCGCACCCGTGCCAAGTTCTGGCGGACTACCAGACTATCTACGAGCACAAGGGGCAGTTAAAGGGTCTGAAGCTTGCCTATATCGGTGATGGTAACAATATGGCTCATTCCCTCATGATTGGCGGGGCTAAGCTGGGTGTGCATGTGTTTGTGGCAGGTCCAGAAGGCTACGAGCCGGATTCTGCTGTTGTAGCAGAGGCACGCGAGATTGCTAAGGAGACTGGAGCAGAGATCGTAGTCACCCGCAGCCCGCAGGAAGCGGTAAAGGATGCTGATGTGATCTACACAGACGTGTGGGCAAGTATGGGCTTCGAAGCGGAGCAGCTGGCACGTGAGGCGGCATTTAAGGACTACCAAGTGAACGAAGAGCTTGCAAAAGGCGCGAAGAGTGACTACTTGTTCCTTCACTGCCTGCCGGCCCACCGCGAGGAAGAGGTCAGCACAGGCGTAATCGACGGACCTAACTCGGTTATTTTTGATCAAGCGGAGAACCGGCTGCATGCGCAAAAAGCGCTGATGGCTGCTTTAATGGGGTAAAAATAGAACTGTTCAACGAAAGGAAGTTGCTTCTTCATGGCTAAAGAAAAAATTGTACTCGCTTATTCCGGCGGGCTGGATACATCAGTCATTCTGAAATGGCTGAAAGAAACCTATGATGCGGAGATTATTGCCTTCACAGCCGATATCGGACAGAAGGAAGAATTGGACGGCTTGGAGGAAAAAGCACTCGCAACAGGCGCATCCAAAGTATATATCGATGACCTGCGTGACGAATTCGCGAATGACTTCATCTACCCGATGTTCCAATCGGGTGCATTGTATGAAGGTCAATACCTGCTCGGCACAAGTATCGCACGTCCGCTGATTGCGAAGCGGATGGTTGATATCGCTATTGCCGAAGGCGCAACAGCTATCGCGCATGGCGCGACAGGCAAAGGCAATGACCAAGTGCGGTTTGAGCTTGGCGTAGCAGCGCTGGCACCTGGCATCAAGGTTATTGCACCTTGGCGGCTGGAGGAGTTCCGTAATCAATTCCCAGGGCGTGCGGAAATGATCGCCTATGCGGAAGCTAATGGTATTCCGGTTCAGGCCTCTGCGGCTAAGCCGTATTCTATGGACCGCAACCTGCTGCACATTAGCTATGAGAGCGGTGTGCTGGAAGATCCTTGGTTCGACCCTAGCTCCGATGAGAACAAAGCGATGTTCCTTCTGAGCAACTCCCCTGAGGATGCGCCCGATCAATCCGAATATGTGGAGCTTGAATTCCTGAAGGGGGATTGCGTAGCCCTGAACGGTGAATCGTTAAGCCCGCTCCAAGTGATGGAGAAGCTGAACGAACTGGGCGGCAAACATGGCATTGGACGCGTGGATATGGTTGAGAATCGTTTTGTGGGCATGAAGAGCCGCGGCGTATATGAAACCCCAGGCGGCACGATCCTATTCACTGCTCACCGCAAAATGGAGTCCATTACGATGGACCGCGAAGTCATGAATCTACGTGACAGCCTGATTACTCGTTACAGCACTTTGGTGTATAACGGTTTTTGGTTTGCTCCTGAGCGTCTTGCGCTGCAAGCTCTTGTAACAGAGAGTCAGCAGAATGTAACAGGTACTGTGCGCCTTAAGCTTTACAAAGGAAATATCATTGGCGCTGGCGTGAAGAGTCCAGTCAGCCTGTATAACCCGGATATCGCAACCATGGAAGCTGACCCTACCCAAGCCTATGACCAAGGAGATGCGACAGGTTTTATCCGCCTCAATGCATTGCGTCTTAAGGTATCTGCAGGAGTAGCTGAATCCGCGAAATAATGTACTGGGCTGCTGCTGAGCGCAGTCGCAATTACTTTTTATATCAAGATTAATAAATATAAAGTGGATATCCGAGAAGGCCGTTCCTCCCGTCAGGACAGGAGCGGCCCTCTGGCGTCCAAGAGGAGGAAGCAACAGGTGAGCAAGCTATGGGGCGGGCGTTTTACCAAAGGGACTAATAAACTGGTAGAAGAGTATACGGCTTCTATCGGATTCGATAAGGCATTAGCCGAAGAAGATGTGCAAGGAAGTCTGGCGCATGTATCGATGCTGGGTAAATGCGGGATTTTGCCGGAGGTCGACGTAGAGACGATCAAGGCTGGATTGAACAAAGTGTTGGAGAAGGTTCGTGCGGGAGAGGTTGTATTTTCCGTAGCCGATGAAGACATCCATATGAATATTGAAAAGCACCTTATTGAAGAAATCGGTCCAGTCGGTGGCAAGTTACATACAGGCCGCAGTCGTAATGATCAGGTAGCTACAGATATGCATCTTTATTTGCGGGGCCGTGTGGTGGAGTTGGTTAGTTTATTGCATGAGCTGCAGGAAGCATTGATTGTGCAGGCCAAAGATAATGTAGATACCATAATCCCAGGCTATACGCATTTGCAACGGGCGCAGCCGATTCTGTTCGCGCATCATTTACTCGCCTATGTGTCCATGTTCCGTCGTGATGCAGAGCGTTTGACTGATAGCTATAAGCGCATTAATGTGCTGCCTCTTGGGGCTGGTGCGCTTGCGGGTACGACCTTCCCAATTGATCGTCATTATGTAGCAGAGCAGCTTGGTTTTGATAGTGTATACGAGAATAGCCTGGATGCTGTAAGTGACCGGGATTTCATTGTGGAATTTCTGGCCAACGCTGCCCTCATCATGACTCACTTGTCCCGTCTCAGCGAAGAGCTCGTCTTGTGGAGCAGCACAGAATTCAGCTTTGTTGAATTGGATGATGCGTTCTGCACAGGCAGCAGCATTATGCCACAGAAGAAAAATCCTGATGTACCCGAGCTGGTTAGGGGTAAAACAGGCCGTGTATTCGGCAATCTGATTGGCCTATTGACCGTATTGAAGTCCTTGCCACTGGCATATAACAAGGACATGCAGGAAGATAAAGAAGGCATGTTCGATACCGTAGCTACATTGACGGGTGCACTTCAGTTATACGCGCCGATGATCTCGACCATGAAAGTGAACAAGGGGCGGATGCGTGAGGCTGTGAACACAGACTTCTCCAATGCCACTGACATAGCGGACTTCCTGGTTGGTAAAGGTCTGCCCTTCCGCCAGGCTCATGAGGTTATCGGTAAAACAGTGCTCTACTGTATCAACGAGGGCAAATTCCTACTCGATCTGACACTGGAAGAGTTCAAGCAATTCTCACCGCTGTTCGATGAGAATATCTACGCTGTTCTGCAGCCGGAAGCGGTAGTGAATGCACGCAACGTTTACGGCGGAACCGCTACGGTTCAGGTAAAGGCGGCTATTGAACGGGCTGAGGCCGCTTTGCTCGAGGCGAATAAATGGGTAACGACTCATGTAGGAGCTGTACTTTAAGTAAAATAGACTTCTCTATAAAATAAAAAGACTGTCGCTTCGCCACATCCTAATGATGTTGGAGAAGGACAGTCTTTTTTTATGCTATATAGATTGTACTAAAGTATTACTTGTTGGGATTTGGTAGTAACTACGGTGAATGTTGGACTTCCAGCCGCTGTTGTCTCCGAATTTCTTGATTTGTACCGCTGTCAGCGGATGAAATCCGGAGACTGCCTATGCTTTCGAAGCTAGCTTTCCTACGGAAAGCTTTTGGGCGGTCGCTTTCGCTCTTCCAGTTCCAAAATCCCCCTTCGTTACGATCATCCTGAGGTTATTGTTTAGTTCAATCTATATAGAAAGAGAATTAAGTCTTCAATGCCTTATTTGAATCAGCGGCTTGCGGTTTACCTTCATTAAGAGGCAGCCAAGCCAGAACATCACGGATTTTAGTGTCCCAATAACCCCATTCATGTTCCCCCGGCCCTTCTTCATAGGTCAAGGATAACGAGGTTTTACGGCAGGCTTCACGGAAGGTTATATTATCCGCATACAGGAAATCCTCTGTGCCGCAGCATTGATACAGCGCTGTTTTGGGTCCCTTTGAAGCATTGTGTTGTTCCAGCAGCCATAATAGGTCATCTTCTGTTCCAGCAATGTCCTCTATACCGAAGATCATCTCGTACTCCTTGGTTTTTTCCTTCGGATCTTCCCAGTTCATGAAGTGGTGGGCCATATCTAGGGCTCCAGACAGACTAGCTGCAGCGCAAAAAGCCTCTGGTTTACGCAAACCCAGCTTCATCGCACCATAACCACCCATCGACAACCCGGCTACAAAGTTATCCTCACGTTTTGGGGATAGCGGGAAAAAGGATTGAGCCAGCTTCGGAAGCTCCTCACTAATAAAGGTCCAGTAATTGCCTCCAACACTCATATCGGTATAAAAGCTGCGGTGAACCTGAGGCATCACAACTGCAATCCCCATCTCTGCAACATATCGTTCAATAGAAGTGCGGCGCAGCCAGATTGAATCATCATCAGATAAACCATGGAGCAAATACAACGTAGGATGCAGCCCGCCTTTATTTACATTGTTCATCCCTATTTGCGTAGTGGTAGTTTGCGGCAAAATAACAGTCATCGAGGTGCTAAGTCCCAGTACTTCTGAATAAAAACGGCACTCTATTAAAGCCATAATTAAATAATCCCCCTCTCAGCCCAAATGATAGCACAGCCTGATTCCGATATAAATTGTATGAATCTCTAGATTATTATGTCAAAGAGGATTGCTGGGTCTACTAATGAAGGAATATAATGGAATAGGGACAAAGTCTCTACATTGTATAAATATGAATGGATTAACTCATAGAGAGGTGGAAATGGATTGAACTCGGGTCGGAAGCAGGAGCAAGGGTTTACTTTAATCGAAGTACTTGCGGCTATAGTCATTTTATCTATTGTTTCGCTGGTGCTTACGTCCTATTTCACTAATGCTCTGTCCTACTCCAAGTCGAACCAGAATAAGACTATTATGGTCAATTTAGCGCGGAATGCGCTTTTTTATATGGAGAAGCAGGATTTTGAGCAGATGCAAGAATTATTTAAAAATCATACAAAAATCGAAGCTTCATCGTGTAAACCTGGGGCAAGCTGCAACTATGCGAAGTATTTTCCGACCAGTCTTATTGTGAATTCCTCAAGCGCTAGTGCACTGCCTAATGTCCTAAATCCTCGAGTAAATAATATAGATTATGAGGTTAATATTATTTTTCAAACAAAGATTAAGAATTCTATGAAAAGCGGTGCAGTTGAGGGTTCGGTGAATCAAGGTATCGGGGATATGAAAAAGGATATGGAGCCTTTTCTACTTCCAGTTCAAGTTGAAGTGACTGGCCCCGGTGGGCCAAAAGCAAGTACGTACACTGCGGTGGTGGAGGGATATATTACAGATGAAAAAATTCGCTGACCGCCTGAAATCCCAGCAGGGCTTTACTTTGATAGAAATGATAGCAGCCATGACGCTGTTCTCTCTTATTTTAGGCATTATCTCGATGGTAACGATGTTTGGATTCCGAAGCTATCATAAAATCACAATTGAAAACTCCCTGCGGGACGAAGCGGACATTATTATGTCGACCATTATTACGGAGTTATACTCCTTCAGTCCTGAAAAAGTCGAGAACACCGCAACAGGACTTAGGCTGATTAAAGCGAACAAGGAAAGGCTTATTACACTTCAATTAGAAGATGCACCTGCAGATAGTGCCCCGGTTAGCGGGGAGAGTGCAGCTGTATCTACGGAAGCTGAGGCCGAACGCAAAACTCGAATTATGATTTCGGATGTTGTAAACCAGCATAGCACCAACGAGCAGGTAACAGACATTCGCTCGGATCTTAAGGGTTCAAGCGTAAAGTCCAGTCTCCTAGATGGAAGAAGCTGTGATGTCTCTGCGAATGCTCCCCCATGCCAAAGCGGGTTAATAGATATTCAACTGGTGCTGACCCAGTATTACGACGGCAGGGCGTATGACATGAACCTTAACAGCAAATTTGGATTTTAGGAGGTTTAGTAGAATGCCGAGGCAGTCTTTAAAGTCAGCTTATATAAAACAATCACGAATGCTATCACAGCGGATGTATGGCGAGCAGGGTTCCGCCCTTGTGTTGGTAATGTTTCTCGTCCTTCTGCTGACTATACTGGGCCTAGCTGTTTTAAGTGCTGCGGTTGGCGGGGCACAGAGGACAGAAACCCGTAAAAATGATGTACAAAGCTTGCATCTGGCTGAAAAATCTCTGGATGAAGGGGTAGCTTATATTACAGCAAACCTGAATAAAGTAGTTGAAGGCAGTGTAGATATGAGTCAGGAACAGCTGCAGAATGCGATTAAAGCTTATTTACAGAAACTAAATGAGAACGGGAATGGTTTGCCTACAACTACCGAGTTAACGCAGGCAGGGAGTTCTGTTAAGGCGGACTTTACGGCAGAGAAGCCAAATCAGTACCAAGTTACTTTAACATCCGATGCCCAGGTGAATGGAGTGCAGCGAAAGCTCAAACAGATTCTCTACATCGATACCTTTCCTGATTTTCTGAATTATACATTGGGTTCAGAAGGTGATCTTATGATTAATGGCTCACCTTGGATCAGCGGCAATATCTATTCGGGCGGAACCCTGAAACTGGACAAGAAGGTTCAATATATGTACCAGGGAATCTCTAAAGACTTTACCTCCCAGTCGTTTCAACTAGTTGATGGTGAAGCTCATGTGCAGTCATTAGAACAACTGAGCTACAATTATTGGGATAGGCCTAAGACGGCTGCGGAGATCGCGGGGACTACTTTTCAGACAGAGTTAGGAGTTATAGCGCAGAAACAAGTCAAAATCAGAAGCAGACGTACGTTTGTGCAGGTAAATGTGAAGGAATCGTTCATCGATAAAGTCTCTGAAGCCATGTCAGTTAAGGATGGGAGTAATCGTATATCCATTCGTGACGCTCTGAAAAATGGCACGCTAGCATATTATCTGAGGACTTCTGATCTTCTGAAGCTTACAGAGAATGAACTAATTCCACCGGTTCTAACGGACAAAACGCCTGGGGCACAAAAGACTTATGATGCGGCCTTAGTCAAATATAAAGCTATAATAGCCGAGCTAACTCAGGGAAAACTGCAGAAATCTGTTATCTATAGCGGAAATCTAACCATAAATGACGGGGATTTATCCCAAATAATCTATGAAAAAAAAGAAGAAGACGATAATCGCTACTGGTTCATTGTAGATGGTGACCTCAATATTGAGAGCTTTAACGCCAGCAAGCCTGCACAGATCAAAGCCAATATGCTGGTAACCGGTAAAGTAACCATTAGAGGGAATGCTGAATTCGACAGTGCTATGTATGTCTTAAAAGCGGGTACGAATGCTTCAGATTATACAACGACTGTAGAGGATGCAGAAATCAACGGATTTAATGGATCACAGCTTGTTCTGATGTCACAAGGCCCGATTTTATTTAACCGCTTGAAAGCTTTTGATGAAACAGTTACACCGATTAAGGCCTTCTTTTACACGGACTCTAGTGCTGAGCTATACGGTGTGGGTTCTATCTTTTCACTGAAGGGCGGTTTTTTCGCTAAAGGAGACCTAACAATCAATGCGGTAAGGGGAGACGCAGTTGCTGGTAATGGGCAAATTAATATTGTTTCAGGTACCGATAATGTACGTTTCAAAGCCGAGTACGACAACACCGTATTTACAGCGCAGAACGCTGGCCTTCCTCGGGTGAAGGCTATCCACATTGAGGTCGGCGATTTGGAGCTTCAATAGAAGCAGAAGAAAGAAAAGAGGCGTTTCAAAAGCCAATGTGGCCTTTGAAACGCCTTTTTTTTGTGAAGATTAATTAATAACGGTCTCCATTGTCTATGGACACTATAATTGAAGCTTTAATCGTCGGGTTGTCTTTGTACGATACGGTAATCTTTACTCTACCTTTACTCTGTGCAACTATGACACCACTGGAATTCACAGTGGCTATACCTGAATTGTCGCTGCTCCAAGTTAGCTTGCCAGCCAGTTTATCCAGAGGGATATTATAACCAGTTACAGAGGTTGCTGTTAAGTTGCCTCTAGTAATCAAATCATAACTTGCCCCTACTTTAAGTGGATCAATGGCTGAAAGGGATAAAGAAATGAGTTGTAGTCCAACATTAATTTCCTTTGTAGCTGTAATAACACCATTAGGTCCATTTGTCGTTGCGGTTAGGATGATTGGATGGCCTATTTCAGTAGGCTTTTTACCGAATAGAGAAATACTCTGGCTATCTGCTCCCGACGTTAGGGTAACAAAATCTTTGTCACTTTCTCTAATGCTCCAGGTGTACGTGGAAGCATCCGAGTTTAATGGACTGATTACTTTTATGGTATATGGTTCGGTGTTCCCTTCATCAATAGAAGCTAGACCTTTGATTTCAATCTCCTGAGGTGGATTGGTAATTGTAATCGTATGCTCTCTTGATAAGGCACCATTTGGACTCTGATCCGTCAATACTTTTGCAATAATGGTTACTGTACCCGATTTTGTGGCTGTTAAAGTTGCTGTGCTGCCAATCGAAGGTTCAGGGTTTCGGGTAATTTCAGCTCCGGCTGAATTGCTGTCAGGCTTGATTGACCACGCATAACCGGTTATGGTTTCCTCTGCAGTTACGTATAACGCTTCTAGTGGTACCCGTTCACCGACAATAGCGTGATCTGAACCAAGGATGGTAAGGGTTGGAGAGACTACCTTTACGGTGCCCGTCGCCGTGATCTCGCTGCCATCTTTAGTTGTTATGGTTATTACAGCCACACCTTCACTTAAGCCCGCTATTCTCCCGTTATTATCTACGGAGACGATGTCTGTATTGCTTGAGCTCCAGTGAAGTGTTTTATCATCGGCATCATCCGGTGTTATGGTTGGGAATAGTGTTAATGTACTTCCTGTACGAATGGTTGTTTCATTTAGACTTAGTCCGCTTACCTTCACGACGGCTTTGAATGTAACATCCGGAAATTTCATAATGACCGGTGTTCGAGTTATTGGTGAAGTAACCACAGGTTGAACTGTTCCTGTGAATGGCACCCATTTAAAGTGACTAGAGTTGGTACTATCGAGAGACGCTCCAACTAAGTTCCCGAAGACCGGACTATTTGTTAAATGAATGTCCGCTTGTGGAGCAAGAACTGAGCCTTTGGATCCTGGCAAAATGAGATCTGTGACCTCGTTGAAGTTAAAGAGAACATTAGAACGTTCAAGACCGGTTAATGAATCACCTTTAGGCATTTCTACTTGCTCTGTTCCGGTAATATTGATAATTACCGTTGATTCAGCAGGGGCATCCACTTTTATGGATTTAGCATTATTAATAGCACTTCCTGCTACATTGAATATATTGAGCGTTGGATGTGTACCCGTGAAGGTGATTTTTGAATTTTTGATATCCGGAATACCGTTAGCAGTCAGTGCAGCTATTGCATCGGATTGGTTACGCAGATACTCTCCGGCAGCATTAAAGTCAATAAGAGGTTCCTTTTTCACGATGCCTTGAACACCCTTTTTGTCACTGCCGCTGCCATTATTCTTTTCTATAACAGTAGAAGTACCTCCCACAATCGCATTTCCGTTAATAGAGCCTGAGGTCAGTGTCAAATTTCCACCAACGTTTAATACATCCACTGTATTAGTGTTATTTTCTTGATATAGATGACTTCCGCTAAATGTGAGATTACCACCTACAGCCATGGTCCCTTCCACATTAGCGTTTTGCTCTGCATCTCCGAGAATAAATACGTTGTATCCACCGGCGATTCCAAATGGAGGATTCGGAGTTAGTGTAGGGCTTGTTGTAGTAGATCCCGTCACCGAATGAATATCCTCAAAGGAAAGCTTCGAGTTGTCCAATAAATATACATTTTTCTCTTGTGGTACAACCGAAAGATCGAAGCTTACAGATTGATTGGCATCAGGCACATAGGTTTTCACGCCATTTGTCACAGATAACCGATACGTGATATTGCTTAAGCTTCTAGTCAATGTATACCCCGTATTTAATGTGCCGCTTTTCACGGTTCCTGTTGGCAGTGGTTCTGATATCTCCAAATTTGGCGGGAAAGACTCACTGTATTGAATATTAGAGATGATCAGTGATTCAATTCCCTTTTCCCCCGGATCGACTGCATGGTATGGAATTTGATTCGGTGAAATGGTGTAGTTGATCGAAACTGGCATTCCCCGATCTATTTTGTCAGATGAAATTGTACGGTTGATTGTAAGATTAGAATTTACTTTCTGCACAGTAACATGAATAGTTTTGGTAGCGATAGCGCCTTGCTTATCCTTAGCGGTTATCTCGATTTGAAAATCTCCACCATTAGGAAATGGATTATTGAAGGTTTGCGTTATGGTTTGTCCCGAAACAACGGCCGTCTCATCCATTTTGTAATCATCAAGATAGGTGTTCTCTTGCTTGAATTTAAAGCTTGTTAATAGGTTCTTGTCCTTGAAATCCCAGTCATCAACGGTATAACTCAATACAAGCTTGTCCTGATAGGAAGGTTTGACGCTGTTATCCAGCGGTGTGTGAACCGTAATATCGGGAGCATGGTTCGCGCCGGTATAAGCACGGTACATGGTGTTAACGAATAATCGCTGTTCCCAGACAGGGAATGTGACATTACTTTCAGCAGAGAAGAAGTGTCCCGAGCCTGAGTAGGTTACATTTCCCTTTGAATAAGTGTAGTAATGATTCCAACTGTCATCAATATCTCGCTTATCACTACTGGTAGATTCACTTTCAATGTTATACCAAGGAATTACATCAGGATCGGTTAAATCCAGTGTGAAATATTGGTCATGCGTTATGGCAACCTTATTAAGTTTAACGTTATTGGCTTCATCTGTGGAGTACAGTTTCTTTAAATCAAAAGGGTACTGTGTTAACAGGCCGTCATTTACAGGCTTTACCCGGGTCGATTTATTGGGTGCACTCAATCCCAAATTAGTCTCCGGTTCAATCTGGCCTGTAATCGTCTTAAACTGGGTCACCCATGTGCTTGTGTTTCTATATACCGTATCATGAGTGAATAGAACGCTCTGCTTAGTTCTATTAATGAAATCTTTTACTGCAATGGTAGCTGTTTCATCAATTGGAGCATTACTGTTGTAAACGTCCCTAAATCCGAAAATGAGCATATCGTAGGTGCCGTTTAATCCATAACGTGGTGTGCTATTCGCATGTGCAGTAACATAGGCGTTAAAATCGTTCATTGATTTAGTAGTAATGTTGAGCTGATAATCATCTGTGTCAAGGAAGCTTTGATCCATATTAGTACTGTTGAGCAGGCTGCTTACGTTACCTGTATTCGGTAAGACCTGTAAAATATTCACGATGGTCTTTTTACCGCTAAGACGTATGGTGCCTGTATCGAAGTCCTTCCATTCAAGTGGATTTAGTTGATCCACAATTTCTAGCTTCCAATACAGCAGGCCTGAATAAGTCTTAGGGAGTTTATACGAAATCTGCCCGTTGCTTCCCTGTGTAAGGGTGGTAGTGGCAACAAGCTGTTCATCGGTCATTTTGACGGCTTTGTCTATCCCCATATATAACTTGGCCAAAATCGGGCGGGTCTGAAGATTGGTTACATTAGAAATGTTGAAATTAAAACTCAATACATCCCCAGGGTTATACTTATGATCCGGATTAGAACTGTAGTCTGTAATCGCCGCTTTGTTCGTAATATCTAGCTGAGGCCGCTGTTTCATGCCTGCAAGGTAGGGCGAAGTTCCGTTATTAAAGCCCGTGATCATCGTGCCCAATTCAGTGCTATCCATAAAAATTACATTGGATTTGGTGTTGGATGACCTGTAGGTATTGAAAGTGTCATACAGGATTCCGCGTTGCTCTGCTGTCTGGGTTACAAAGGGCTCCTTATTGAAAAAAACGTAAAGCCCCTTGTTTATAAAATAGTCGGTGATTTCTTTCGCTTTCAGCGCCGTAATATCGTTCATCACGCTTTTAGTGTTATGGGTTTTTCCTTGCACACCGCTTTTGCTGTAGCTTCCACTGCCGATATAGACGGCATCGTATTTTCCATCCAGATCATCGCGCAGAGCCACAAATCGCTTCATACTCATAGTATCCACGGTTATATGAGAGGTGGAAGAGTTTAGAGTGCTTAAATCAGTAGCTCCGCTACTAGTAATCTCTAGTAAATGAATCTGGTAAGTATCCCCCGTAGCATCTACGTTCAATATAAAATGTCTAATCGGCAGAATAAATAGTATGAGTAGAACCAGGGCTGATAAAAGGTATAGCGGTTTATTTTTGGTAAGCTTCAATTTGATCTCTCCCCGATTATTATGTATTGGATAATGCTGACGCTAATGTCTAATTTATGATTTGATTCGACAGGTTATATACGCATGTCGTTGTAAAATTTCCCAATCTATGCTATATATCATTCTAGGACATAGGACCGTGATAGGCAATGATTTTATATGCAAATATACCCAATAAAGAGGTACAATGTACCTGTGGGATTTGATGATTATCAATTTTGCCACAATTAATAGATACATAAATGCAGTTTTACGTATTATCGGCCTTTTGTCATAAAAATTTAAGATATTTTCTTTGATTTTTTCCTTAAAATATCAATAAATCCAGCCGATATGAAGATATATCCTACACAGCATGGAGTTGAGTTTATTTGGCGATGGTGAAAAAGAGATTAGGAGACCTGCTGGTAGAAAATAGTATAATTTCGCAGGAGCAACTGATTGAGGCTCTAGCGGAGCAGCGTAAAACGAAACGTAAACTTGGAGATCTGCTCATCACACAAGGGTATATTACCGAGCAGCAGTTGATAGAGGTACTGGAATTTCAGTTAGGTATTCCCCACGTAAGTTTGTTTAAATATCAGATTGATCCGGCCATTACTCAGATCATTCCCGAGAGCATGGCTAAACGCTATCAAGTACTTCCCTTTTTAAAAGAGGGGGGCAAGCTTATGGTAGCGATGGCAGACCCGCTCGATTATTTTGCAATAGAAGATTTACGTATGAGTACAGGCTTCAGGATTGAACCTGCTATTTGTACGAGGGATGAGCTGCAAAGGGCGATAGCCCGCCACTATGGTATGCGTGACTCCATGAGCCAAATGATGGTTGAGCTGCCGACTCAGGAAGAAATAGAAGAGACAGAGATTACAGACGAGGATTCTCCCATTGTTCGCTTGGTGAACCAGATGATTCAGCAGGCTGTAGCGCTTCGAGCCTCCGATATTCACGTGGACCCTGGTGAAAACAATCTATCTATTAGATATCGAATAGATGGGGCATTGCGAACAGAACGGATGATTCCTAAGCAGATGCAGGGCTTTATTACTGCCCGCTTAAAGATTATGGCCCGCCTAAATATTGCTGAAAGACGCCTTCCGCAGGATGGCCGCATCAAGATGCAATTGGATTATAAAATGATCGATATCCGCGTGTCCTCGCTTCCAACCATGCACGGGGAGAAAATCGTGTTGAGGCTGCTAGATTTGAGCAGCGGAGTGAAGTCTGTGGATACTCTTGGTTTCAGTGATAGAAACGTAGAGGTTTTTAGAGAAATGATTGCCCGGCCGTATGGGATTTTGCTTATTACTGGACCCACAGGCAGTGGTAAAACAACCACATTATACTCAGCACTTAACCAGCTTAATGTAGAAAGCTCTAATATCATTACCGTTGAGGATCCAGTGGAGTACCAGCTGGAGGGAGTCAATCAGGTTCATGTTAACCCGGCTATCGGGCTGACCTTTGCCGCTGGACTGAGGTCGATTCTTCGTCAGGATCCCAATATTGTTATGGTGGGGGAGATCCGGGATACGGAGACGGCTGAGATTGCGGTACGGGCTTCATTAACGGGTCATCTCGTGTTATCCACCTTGCATACGAATGATGCGATAAGCACCATCTCTCGTCTACGCGATATGGGAGTAGAACCTTATCTTATTGCTTCTTCATTGATAGGGATTGTGGCTCAACGATTGGTCCGTAAAATATGTTCCGATTGCAAAGAAACGTATAAACCAACCGAGCAGGAAGCCATTATGCTGCGCAGTAATGGTCTTCAATCCGATGTGCTGTATAAGGGTCGTGGCTGTGGCAGTTGCAATACCACAGGCTTCCGAGGTCGGGTGGCCATCCATGAAGTATTGGCTATTGATGATCACATGCGTCAGTTGATTACGAACTCAGCTTCGGTAGAAGAACTTAGATTCGCTGCAAAAGAGCGGGGAATGATCCAGCTGATGGAGGACGGATTCTTGAAGGTAAGCCAAGGTGTGACAACTCTGCAGGAGGTCATGCGGGAAACCGTCGCACACTAGACTCTTTGTTGTTATTAATAACCACTACTACTCGGGAGGCAAGAAAATAATGCCATCAAACACAAGAGACATTACACAATTACTGCACATGGCTTATTCCTCTAAAGCCTCCGATTTGCATATTTCTGTCGACTCTCCACCAATTATGCGTGTTGACGGTATTCTTCATGCGATAGAAGGCGGACCCGTGTTATCTGAAGAAGCTGCACAAATGGCCCGTAGCTTGCTGGGAACTGGACGTAGCGAAGCTTTCCAAGATACTGGAGAGATAGACTTTTCCCATTCATTAGACAATGGAGTGCGTTTCCGTGTGAATGTGTATCGGCAACGTGGGGATATCAGTATTGCTGCAAGGGCGATACCGGCAGAAATTCCGAGCCTGGAGCAGCTGTCTCTGCCGCCGGTTTTATCTTCACTGACGAAGAAGCCGCAGGGGTTGATCCTGGTTACAGGACCCACAGGCAGTGGTAAATCCTCAACGCTTGCAGCGATGATCAATTATATTAACAAAACGGAACGCAAGCATATCGTAACGCTTGAAGATCCCATTGAGTTTCTGCACAGTCATGGCTCTTGTCTGATCGATCAGCGGGAGGTTGGCAGTGATACAGCGAGCTTCGCGAATGGGCTGAGAGCAGCACTTCGTCAGGATCCTGACGTCATCCTCGTAGGCGAGATGCGGGATCTGGAGACCATCTCAGCTGCGGTTACGGCTGCGGAGACGGGCCATCTAGTCATGGCTACCCTGCATACCACAGACGCACCGCAAACGATTGACCGTATTATTGATACCTTTCCAGGGCATCAGCAGGGACAAATTCGCTCACAACTGGCTTCCGTGTTACTGGCAGTTGTAAGTCAGCGGTTGTTTCCAAGGGCTGGAGGTCGGGGGCGCTTATGCGCTACAGAGATTCTAGTGAATACCCCGGCGGTTGCGAATCTTATTCGCACAGATAAGACACATCAGATTAAAAATGTTATGCAAACGGGACGTTCGCTGGGGATGCATACCCTTGAAATGAGCATTCGTGAGTATTTAACACAGGGGCTCATTCAACCGGAAGCGGCAAAAGCATACATGTCGGAGGTGACTAGCTGATGCCACTTTTTGAGTATCAGGTCAAAACATCTGCCGGCAAGCCCATTAAGGGAACGTTGACCGCGACTAACAAGCCTACAGCTATGGAGGAACTGCGGAAACGGGGATTAACTGTATTCTCACTGGTGGAGCGTAAAACATCTATTCTGTCGATGGAGATTTACTTGGGTAATCCGGTTAAATCGCTCCATTTCATCATTTATTGCAGACAGTTTGCCACGTTAATGCGTGCCGGGGTATCCATTGTGGATGCAACCCGTATTCTAGCCGAGCAGACGGATAGTAAGCCATTAAGTAAAGCGCTCCAAGATGTTAATTCCAACTTGATGCGAGGTGTTTCTTTTTCACAGGCCGTTCAGGACCACAAGAAAATATTCCCTCCACTGTTCGTCAGTATGATACGTGCCGGAGAGGAATCAGGGGATCTCGAAGGAACACTCGATCGGCTCGCTATGTTCTTCGAGAAGCAGCACAGCACGACAGAAAAAATCAAATCTGCACTAACTTATCCTATTACAGTAGGAGTTATGGCGATTGGCGCGGTGGTGTACTTACTATGGGCGATTGTACCTCAGTTCGTGACGATGTTCGAATCGATGAATGCAGAGCTGCCGGCCATAACGAAGATGGTATTGGCACTTAGTAAGAGTATTCAAGGTCAGTGGTACTTTTGGCTGTTAGGGGTACTCCTAATAGCCACTACTTATCAGGTTGTTAAGCGTACGGAGAAGGGGTCCTACGCTATCGATTATGCCAAGCTGAAAATTCCGGTATTCGGTAAGCTGAATCAAAAAGGTTCCATTGCTCAGTTTACACGTACATTCTCCTCTCTGTATGCCAGCTCCGTTCCCATTTTGCAGTCCTTGGCGATTGTGGAAGAAGTGGCAGGGAACAAGGTTATAGGGGGCTTTATACGCAGTGCCGGAGATTCTTTGCGACAAGGAAATCCGCTCTCGGAACCGCTGAAGAAGGCCTGGGTATTTCCGCCACTCGTTACCCAGATGATCGCCATTGGTGAAGAGACTGGCGCACTGGACACTATGCTCTCTAAGGTAGCCGATTTTTACGAAATGGACGTAGAGAACACGGTAGACCGTCTGAAATCACTGCTTGAGCCACTGTTAATCGCTTTTTTGGCGGGAGTGGTTGGTGTTATTGTTGCTGCAATTATGCTTCCAATGTTTAGTCTCTACGGGAATATGTGAATCTTGCAGTTCCTTGTGCATATTGAGAGGGGTGACGCTGAGAAGGCGGGCGAAGGGAAACGGGCTTCGTGGTGCTGGACGATGGGACGAGTTATTTCTATGAACACAAGACAGCGGGGCATGACACAAGGTAGAATACCTCTTCTATCGGTACAACACTACTTGGCTAATTCAGCAAGACCATCTTACTCGGAGTTTCTTCAAAGATGCTCCATACCATAATAATTAAGGGGGAAATAAAATGTTAGCACAAGCAATTAAGAGAAGATTGGGTAAAGAAGAAAATCAGAAGGGGTTTACACTGATTGAGTTATTGGCCGTTATCGTTATTTTGGGGATTATCGCGGTTATTGCTGTTCCTTTGATCGGGAATGTAATAAGTAATTCTAAAGATAGTGCGGATGCTGCAACTGCGCGTCAAGTATATGATGCTGCACGATTGTATGTTATTGGTGAAAAAAATGGTAACTTTGAAACAGTTGGTAACGTTACGCTGGCACAGATGCAAGATACTGGTTATCTTGATAAACCACTTTCCCTTCCAAGTAACAAGGCAGTAATTACTACCGGAACTGTCCATTTTAACGCTCAAGGTCAACTTGCAAATACTACTGATACATCTACTGATGCTGTATCACTAACTACTGCAACGGGTGCTGATGGAGCAGCTGTTGCTAGTAATTTCAGTGCGAAGAGCGTTTTAAGCGCTACAAAATAGATGATTTTCTAATCCTATATATTAACATTAATTCTATCCCGAAAGGAATCGGACCATTCCGATTCCTTTTTTAAAATCAACCCAGAAAGCGAATCTAAACAACCATGACCATACTTATCGCCGGCTATATTACCTTGCTTGGATTAATATTTGGTTCATTTTATAATGTGGTAGGACTGAGAGTGCCTGCAAAGGAATCACTGCTGCATCCTCCGTCGCACTGCCCGAACTGCAATACACGACTGAAGACTCGCGATTTGTTCCCTGTGTTCAGTTATTTGTTGTCAATGGGAAAGTGTAGATATTGTGGAACCCGAGTTTCTCCATTGTACCCTTTAGGTGAGGCTGCAACAGGACTGCTATTTCTATTGGTGTATATGCAATTTGGCCTTACGGGTAAAGGGCTGGTAGGTTTTGCACTCGTCAGTCTCTCTGTAATAGTTACTGTTGCGGATTTGAAGTTCATGCTGATTCCGAATAAGGTATTATTGTTTTTTCTCCCTATTTTCATAGGGTTGATCATTGTTTTTCCGGAAGAGCCACTATGGAGTCATATGTTAGGAGCTTTGCTAGGAGGTAGCCTAATCTTACCCTTTGCGCTGCTGGGAGGTATGGGGATGGGCGATGTGAAGCTTTTTGCACTGCTGGGTTGGGTTATTGGATTCCCTAATGTGATCTTGGCCTTTCTGCTTGCTTGCCTTCTAGGAAGTGTTGTTGGTGGGTTGTTAATCCTTTTCAAAGTTGTAACAAGAAAACAGCCCATTCCATTCGGTCCCTGGCTGGCGACAGGTACGTTAATTGCCTACGGCTACGGTTCATCTATTATCAACACGTATCTCTCGCTCATCGGTTAGGAGGAGTTCAATAGCATGTTTGGATTAAGTAACAAGGCGGTAGGTCTTTCTATTGAGGAATCTGGAATCCGCTATATCAGCTTAAAGAAGAATAAGACATGGGAAATTCATAAAAAACGGGAACTTCTACTGCAACCAGGCCTGATCATTGAGAATCAGGTAGCGGATGGTGAAGCCCTGCTTGAGCGAATCCAGCCTTGGGTGAAAAAGGAAGGTTTGCGTGGTACAAAGGTAGCGCTGACCATCCCCCCTTCACAGATTATTATCCGTAAAATGAGCATCGCAACCACAAATGATAAGCAACTGGACCAGCTCGTTAAGCTTGAGGTCGAGACTGGCTTGCACTTGCCGTTCGAAAATCCGGTTTATGACTATGTAATTACGAGCACCGATGAGGAACAAAGCCATCTGCTTGTATTCGCCGCACCACGTAAACCGATTCAGGATTACATTGATGTTTTGAAAAAAGCGGGACTACAGGTAAGCAGTGTAGAAATTTCTGCTACTGCATTAGCACGTAGTATAACTATTGGGCTAGGGAGCAGTTTTTCCGAGACGATGCTTATTCATCTGGAACAATCCATGATGGACATTTATATGTTCCGGAGTGGTAATCCTGTATTTATCCGTACCCTTAGCTTGCATGATCTGCAGCAGGAACGACCAGTATTGGGCAAAGTTACAGGGGATACAGAATATATTGAAGAAGTTGCGGCTACTGCGGTAGAGGTAGAGGAGCATTTGTCACCAGAGCAAATGGTAGAAATTACGGCCGAAATTTCGCGGATGCTGAATTTCTATCAATACAGTCTGCATGATGGAACCACTAGAATTAGCGACGTACTGATTACCGGATCCTCGGCACTCCGGGGACAGCTTCACAAGGAACTTCGTCAATCCATAGCGGAGGTGGAGATCACTCCCATCAGTCTTGATCAGCTTGGAGATGATGCGACGCCTGATCCAGAGCTTAACAACTATCGGGTAGCAGCGGGAGCAGCACTAGGCAGCCAAGAACATCCTATTAATTTGATGCCGCATGAAGACCGCGAAGCTCAATTATTTCCGTATATTGTGGTGATTCTTATTGGAATATGGCTTCTTGGGACTATCGGGACAGGTATATATTTTGCAGCGAACAGAGGCCAGTTATCGAATGGGGAGCAAAGACTTCAAGGACTGCATGACCAAAGTGCCATGCTGCAGCTAGAGCTTAGTAAGCTCAATCGTTCAACAGGATCGCAAGTTAACCGCGGTGAACTAATAGATGTGGTTAATACCCACCGTCCGGATGCTGCTGCCATTCTGGATGAACTGACGGGGAAACTGCCACAAGATTCAGTTTTGCGGGATATTAACTATACAACTCAGCAAAGTGTGACACTAACCATAAATGTACTGCGCATGGAGCAGGCCGCTGAATATTTGGAGCAACTGCGGGTGATGTCTTTTACAGTGAGCGCTTCAATTGAAAAGCTGACTGAAAGCCCGATTGACAGTGCTTTATCTTTGCCGGAAGAGGTTGCATCTTCTCTTACTAGGTTCACAGCAGTTTACACGATAAGTCTGGAGTCACCAAAACCGATGTTACAAGAACAGGTAGACGGAACGGCGGGCACAGAAGAGGAGGCGAGCAGCGTTGGAACAGATTAACAAATACCGCTCGGCTATTGTACTTGGTGTTCTAGTGCTCTTTCTTACCCTGTTTACCTTTTTTATGCTGGGCGTTCAGCCTACTAATAACAAGATCGAGTTACAAAACGCCGAGATCACCCAGCTCGAACAGCAAAATGGTCTTATCCAAAATAAAATAAATGAATTAAAAGCTAGTGGTGATACAGTGAATTCAGAACAGGCTGCAGCCCTTGCCGCTCTTCCAAATGGGGATAGCAGTGAGCAGCTTATCCGTGATTTGCAAACGATCGGAATAAACGCCCAAGCCGAGCTGAAGGATATTGGGTTTACACTAAGTGATGTGAATGAGATTGGAGCCCTGGTGGGTGAAGGGGAACTGAAATATCCTGCAGTAAAAGAGATCAAAATGACAGGTGTAGTGGAAGGCAATTATCAGCAGATTCATGATTGGTTGAAGGAGCTTAATGCTCTTCCTCGCCTGATTAAAGTAGACTCTTTCAGCCTCCAACTACCCTACGAGCAGCGGTCTGGAGGAAGCCCCGGTAGTGACTTAACGGCCAACGTTGCTTTTACGGCGTATTATGAGGCAATGTCAGAAACACAAGAATAGCTGAGGAAACCTTCTGAATACAAATAAACTCCGATTCCCGTTCATAAGGGTGTCGGAGTTTTTGTTGTCCGGATTTAACGAAACAAATCCGAAGCATTAACAACACCTGCATACGTATCCTTCCGGGTAATTATAATGCAATCATTCGTATACATTTCGGGGCGACTCATAGCTTCGGTACGGAGTAATTCAAGGGGAGTGGTGGTGTCAGCAATCAAAGGCCTGCGATTCATAAAATTCACTACGGATTCTCTATAGAACAGGTCTATACCAAGGCGGCCGGTGGCTATCAGAAAGAAACGTTCGCTCATTAGAAGTCCAAGCGGTTCATTATTTGGATTACAGACGACGATACATTTGGATTCCGGATGCTGGAACATGACACGCAGAGCTTCGCGGCAAGTACAGGAGGCGGAGACGACAGGGGCGCTGCGGAGCCTGCCTGCCAATTCTTTTTCAAGTGCAATTGTCATTTGAACATCATCCTTTCAAATCAAATGGGGGTCTCATTCTACTGTACCCCCGATTCGTAAACTTTATTAATATGCAGAGTTAATTACAGGTAAATTCGTACAGCCTGAAACGAACGAGACTTAGTCGCTGCTCACACCATCCTCAAGCAGTGGTCTTTTCGTAGCCTCTGGTTGGAGGGTATTACTTGCACCTGCTTTATTTACTGCGATAATTCGCTTCTGGGCTCGATAGATATCACGGGAAAGTTTCTTTTTCTCCAAGGGTTGGCCATCTACCCAGCGCGTAATATAAGTCTCTACTATATAGCCCGTCTTACCGTTCTCAAGAATACGTGATGTACCGGGAGCTAATGAGAAATCATTGACCACACTATCGGCAGGAGGTAAGGTCTCGGTGACTTTTGATTCTAAGGTATAGCTTACATTTTTGGGGAATGTACCGAACAGCTTTACGGTTAATCGCCGGTTTTCTACAGCCGTTTTAATAATAAGATATTTGCCGGTATTGTTACGGAATCGAAAGTTGAGATAACCTTCCGCAAACGTGGCATCCTGACCTTTGGGTAGATAGCTGACCGGGAGAGAATGATTGTGCCGCTCTACAATATCCAGCCCAGCACGCAGGGCCGCATTATACAGCGTACTTGAGACTTGGCAGATTCCTCCGCCTGTTCCTGGTTGAAGTTTTCCGTTCACGATGACGGGTGCTTCTTGGAAGCCGTAGTCTTTTTTTGCCTTTTCAATAGCTTTGCCATAATCGAAGATGCCCCCAGGAGGGAGGATCGTTCCGTTTACCGCCTTGGCAGCCGCGTCCACATTGTAACTCCGCCCGGGCCCGCTTGCGCCTAACGATGTGCTGAATTCAGTGATTTTACGCTCAATCCCTTCCTTTTGTAAGGTGTTTAAGGTCACAGAGGGTTGCAGAATAGTTAAGGGTACCTTGATAGGGATCTCCGTTCCCCCCAACTGTTCCATGTGAGAGAAATCCTTAGGTATAACGGCCTGAAGGGCTTTTTCCATGGCTGCCCAATCTACTGTGCGGGATGATATTTCCGGTGTATAGACTATGCGGTCATCTTCGGTAATTCGCCGGGTAGCATTTACGGGTTCTCCGAAGATGTTCTTTTCCCATGCGGGACTTAAGATTTGCTGCAGCTGATGAATATCCAAGTGGGTATGGAGCGTCCAGTTAGAGGAGAAGTTTCTACGGGCCTGAACTCGTTCCATAAGTGAACCTTGCTCAAGTTCCTTCATGCCTTTCAGGAATGCTTCTGCCTCGTAGGTAATTCCAGCATTTTTTAAAGTCACCTTAAGCTCTGTGTTATTCTCTGATATTAGAACGAGTGGGATAGAGCCAAGTTTTTGAATACGGTCTTCAAGCTGTGAACGGACTTCATCTCGGTTCATGCCACCGACTTGCCAACCGGCAAGATTAACTCCTTTAGGAAGCGCAGGCTGTCCACTATATAAATTAAGAGCCCCGAAAAGGAGTGAGAGGATCAGGAGCAAAGCAGCAGCGGCAATAAGGGAGATATGAATTTTTTTCATAAAAAGTCCCTCCAGGGTTCTGATTTCCATTCTATTTCCGATAAATAGGTATAGGCACTGAATGGGTTCCCTAATCTTGCAATATATGCTGATCTAGCTGCTATAAATACGTAGATTTCTTATTTTTTATGTATATGTCAGATCTAGGCAAAACTTTCGGGTACTCAAGCAGTTACAGATTTGTTACAATAGATACGTTGCGGTATTCATGCAGTTTATGGAAGCTTGCGCTAGACGTTGTCGAATGGCTCAAGTGGAAAATGTCAAAACCTAGGAAGTGGAAAAATGATTGAAATGCAGGATGTGTGGAAGACCTACCCTAATGGAACTCATGCCTTGCAAGGAGTTTCGGTGAAAATTGACCGTAATGAATTCGTGTATATCGTCGGTCCCTCCGGCGCAGGTAAATCGACTTTCATGAAATTGATCTATAGAGAAGAAGTGCCGACCAAAGGGCAAATTTCTGTGGGGGGCTTTAATATAGGGAAGCTGAAGCCGCGCAAAATCCCTTATGTACGCCGCAATATTGGGGTCGTATTTCAGGATTTCCGTCTTTTGCCGAAAATGACTGCCTTCGAGAACGTCGCTTTTGCGATGGAAGTCATTGAAGCACCCAAGAAAGTCATCAAGAAACGGGTAAACGAAGTTCTCGATCTCGTTGGACTACGCAGCAAAGCTAATCGTGAGCCTTCACAGCTCTCCGGCGGGGAACAGCAGCGAATTGCCATTGCCCGTGCGATTGTAAACAATCCAGCTGTAATTATTGCTGACGAGCCTACAGGCAACTTAGATCCAGAGACCTCCTGGGGAATTATGCAGCTGTTGGATGAGATCAATTTTCGCGGAACAACGATTGTAATGGCCACACATAACCGAGATATAGTGAACAAAATGCGGAAACGCGTACTTGCGATTGAGAACGGCAATATCGTAAGAGACCAGGCGAGAGGGGAATATGGGTATGAATTTTAAAACCTTCTTGCGGCATATGCGGGAAGGCTTCAGAAATGTATTCCGCAACGGCTGGATGTCGGTGGCTTCCATCACGTCTATTGTCGTCTCTCTCTTCGTGCTAGGTGTATTTATTCTACTTGTACTTAATGTAAATGCTGTAGCCGATAAAGCGGATAGTCAGGTACAGATCAATGTGCATCTGACTTTGAATACGGACCAGAAGCTGCGTGAAGCTTTGCAGAATGAAATCGGCAGTATGCCGGAGGTTAGCAAGATTGAATTCATCTCTAAGGAACAAGGCCTTCAGGAGTTCCGTGACAGTTTGGGCGAAGACGCTGCTGAGTTGTTGGATGGATTCGACAAAGACAATAATCCGCTGCCGGATACCCTTCGGGTGGAAGTAGTTCAGCCTACTACGGTTCCATTTGTGGCCGAGAAGATTTTAGCGCTCAATGAGACGCATGGTGAGAAACCTATTTATAAAGTGAAATACGGTAAGGGTTCGATAGAAACTTTATTCAAAATCACCAAGGCAGTCCGTAACATTGGCTTTATTTTTGTAGCAGGACTTGCATTGATGTCTATGTTCCTTATCTCCAATACGATCCGGGTAACGATTCTCGCAAGACGTAAAGAGATTGGTATTATGAAGCTGGTAGGGGCGACGAATTATTTTATTCGCTGGCCGTTCTTTATAGAAGGGGCTCTTATTGGAATGATTGGATCGTTGATCACCGTGGGTGCGTTGTATATCGGTTACAGCGGTTTGACAGCCTCGGTGCAAGGAGACCCAATGCTAGGGCTTCAATTGATTGCTTTTAAAGATATTGGGCTGTATCTAAGCGGTTTAATGGTAGGCCTGGGAGTAACGATTGGCGTATGGGGAAGTACCGTATCTATTCGTAAGTTCTTAAAGGTATAGGTAAAAGAAATCATAATCATTCATTTGTTGAATAAAGGATGGGGAGTGCGACTTGAAAAAAATTGCTGCCGGTTTAGCTGTAATGTTGCTGGCTGTCACCATATTCCAGCCCTCAGACGGATATGCCAAGAAGACTAGTGTTGCTCAAATCGACAAACAGTTGAAGCAGCTGCAAAAGGAAGTGCAGGAAGCCAAGGCCCAGCAAGAGAAGGCGGACTCCCGCAATCAGGAAGCGCAGCATTATAAGAATAAGACCACTCTTAATCTTCAATATGTGCTGGCACAGATTACTACGGTCAAAGGCGAAATGACTAATATTTCTGAAAAGATAACGGCAACAGAGGAGTCATTGAAGACGACCACGCTTGAGCTTGAAGCTGCAGAGGAGCGAGTAGCTTCCCGTGCGAAGCTGCTTGAATCACGTGTTCGGTTGATGTACACCGATGGTGGGGTTTCTTACCTTGATGTCCTATTGTCTTCGACGAGCTTCACAGATTTTCTGGATCGTGCCGATTCACTGAAAAGTATAGTGGACCAAGATCAGGACTTGCTGGATCAACATAAACTGGACAAGCTGACGGTCATAGATGCAAAGAAACAGCTGGAGGGGCAGTACGCTCAGGCCAAACAGCTATATACAGATTTGGAGTCACAACGGAGTTTGTTGAAGGATAAAGAAGCTGAGAAGCAGCAGCTTATTGCATACTACGATAAGGAAATACATGAAACAGATGATATCAGTGAAGAACAAAATGTGAAGCTTGTACAACTTGCTAGCGCTCGTTCTACACTTGAACAGCAGAAGGATAAGCTGAAAGCTGAAGAAGCGGCGCGTAGAGCTGCAGCGGCTAAAGCTGAAGCCGCGCGCAAAGCTGCTGCTAGAAAGTCTTCCTCCTCAAGAACCGTCACTGCGTATGTCGGAGGGGATGGACCTTTACTTCTTCCTGTAGGGTCTGCTAGAATATCGTCTCCTTTTGGTCCGCGGACACATCCGGTTACGGGTGAGGTTGGCAAGGTACACACTGGTGTGGACTTTGCAGTTGGGCAGGGGACTGATATCCATGCAGCTGATTCTGGTACCGTTTTAGTTGCCGAATGGTGGAGTGGTTATGGTTATTGTGTCATCATTGATCATGGTGGCGGAATGTGGACGCTGTATGGGCATATCCGTGAGGGTGGACTCAAAGTTAAAGCTGGAGACAGTGTTGCACGAGGAGAAGTGATTGCCGAATCTGGTTCAACAGGCCGTTCAACAGGCCCACATCTTCACTTTGAAGTTCGTATTGACGGTAAAACAGTAGATCCAATGCCTTATCTGTAATTTTAACGATCATAAATATTAATTAAGCCTACGGCATATACTGGGAGAGATACCGTTCCTGACTGGACGGACTTAGGTTTATTCTACTAGATGGACAAGAAGGGACGGTGGGAATCTCATGTTAAAAAAAAGCACAGCGGTGTTTATGGTTGTTGCCGCCCTGCTATGCGGAAGTATATTGACGCTTGGGGTGACCAATGGGTTCAGCCTTTTTTCCGGACAAGCAGCAGGTGAAGGTTTGATACCTCTGACTAAGAACAGCGGTCTTAAGCAAAATGAATCCCAGAAGCTGGGAACCGCCCTGGATTTGATTGAGGGAAATTACTATCAGTCAGTAGATCGGGACAAGCTTATCGACGGTGCTGTTAATGGCATGATGGAAGCGTTAGGGGATCCTTATTCCAACTATATGGGTAAGGAGACAGCGAAGCAGTTCGAAGAGAGTATTGAAGGTTCCTTCACAGGTATTGGAGCAGAGGTATCTTCAGATAACGGCAAAGTAGTTGTTGTATCGCCAATCAAAGGTTCACCGGCGGAGAAGGCTGGCGTTCAACCGAAGGATATCATTGTTTCCGTAAATGGGGAATCACTGGATGGATTAGAGCTGAATGCAGCTGTAGCCAAAATCCGTGGACCCAAGGGTAGCAAGGCGATTTTGAAAATAATTCGTGTTGGATCAGCAGATCCACTAGAACTAGTTATTACTCGCGATGATGTGAAGCTCGAAACCGTATATGCCAAAATGGAGAAGGATGGGGTCGGCGTTATAGAAGTGACCCAGTTCTCATTAAATACGGGAGACCGCTTTAAGGAAGAGCTTGGCAAGCTGGAGAAGCAGGGCCTGAAAGGGCTTGTCATTGATGTTCGGAATGATCCGGGCGGAGTGCTGCCGATTGTGATCGAGATGGCTGAACAATTTGTCCCTTCTGGCAAAGCGATTGTACTGGTAGAGGATAAAGATAAGCAGCGTGAAGTTAGCAAATCCAAAGGGTCGGGCAAGGCCTATCCTGTGGTTGTGCTAATGAATAAGGGGAGCGCAAGTGCTTCGGAAATTCTGGCCGGCGCTTTGCAGCAATCTGCTGGAGCTACACTGATTGGAGATAATTCCTTTGGTAAGGGAACCGTTCAGACGAGCTTTGACAAACAGCTTGGAGATGGAAGCTTGCTGAAGATCACTATAGCGAAATGGCTGACACCAAACGGAACATGGATTCATGGTAAAGGCATTAAGCCGGACATCGCTGTGGCTCAGCCGGAGTATTTCTCAGTGGCTCCGATTAATAAAAAGATGACACTGCAATACAACATGAACAGTGCCGATGTGAAGAGTGCGCAAGTGATGTTGGACGGTTTAGGCTATAAGCCTGGCCGCAAGGATGGATACTTTGATGCTGGCACAAAGAATGCGGTGAAGAGATTCCAAGCCGCTGCGAAGCTGGGTACCACAGGCATTATTGATGCCAAGACCGCAGAAGCGCTGGAGCTGGCGTTAATCAAGATAATCCAGGACCCTGCGAACGACAACCAACGGAACAAGGGAATTGAAGAGATCCGGAAGGAAATCAAGGCGACAACGTCGAAAAAATAAGATAGCTTAAAAGAAGGCTGAGGTCAGCCTTCTTTTTTTCTAGTAAAATAACCGCAAACGTCTATATTTACAAATGTCATTAGAGGACATTGATTATACGAGCTAATCTGCTGGTAGCTAACCGGGTTTGGTGTCGCCTCTTGGTTTTGCTATTGGTCTAGTCTCATGGTTTAGCCCAGTCCTAATTTAATGTGTGTTGGACGGATGATGGTTCGGCGTTGGACGTGTTGGGCCTATTTGGGCCGAGGGTTAGTGACTACTTGGGAATTTCGATTTGTTAGAGAGTAGATTAAAGAGTTGAGTTGAGATTTTCGCCTGAATCGATCAATAGGTTCTTTGAGCAAGCACTAAATATAAGGAGCGTGACGAAAGCCTTGAATTTGAATGCTATTCCAGAACTGCTCGGAAGTTTGGGCAATGCTACTTTGCAACTGCTAACTCAGCCTTATTATTATATAGCTCTAATATTTATTGCACTTTACTATCGCAAGCAGGTAGTGCTCGAACGCAAGTTGGTGCACGTTAAGGTACACAGTTGGGGTATAGAAACATGGCGTACGGTATGGACAGGGTTTGTAATGGGACTTGCGGTATCCATTGTGGCAGTATTGCTTGGGATATCGCTGTCAGGCACAGCCGTTGCTATTATATGGGTAGTGACTCTATTACTCTTATTGGTGCGTGTACGCTATTTATGCTTTGCTTACTCAATAGGGTTAATTGGAATCATACAATTTGTTGCAGCATTGTTCCCTGACCCACAGTCTGGCGGATGGGTAAGTAATGTCATAACAGACTTTAAAGAGATTGATGTGCCAGCCCTTCTGGTGCTGGCTGCTTTGCTTCACTTAGCGGAGGCGTTTCTGATACGCTGGCAGGGTGCGAAGCTAGCATCGCCGCTGTTCCTGGAAGGGAAACGCGGAAAGGTTGTTGGCGGCTATCAGCTGCAGGCTTTCTGGCCGCTGCCGCTGTTCCTCTTGATTCCCGCCGGCACGGGAATCGGTGAGCTGCCATGGCACCCGCTGCTGGGCGGCGGCCTTGGCCTGGTGTCCCTGCCCGTCATCATCGGCTTCGGCGAGATGACGCAGGGCATGCTCCCGCGGCGCAAGGCGGCCCGCACCTCAGGACGATTGCTGCTATACAGCATCGTCCTGCTGGGCTTAAGCCTACTTGCCGCGTGGTGGCACCCGCTGATGCTGCTCGCAGCGCTTGCAGCGGTAACCCTGCACGAAGGGCTTGTATGGTACAGCGCTCATGAGGAGCGCACTACCAGCCCCATCTTCGTGCACCCGCAGCACGGCCTCAAGGTATTGGCCGTGCTGCCCGAGAGCCCGGCCGAGGAGCTGGGCATCCAGGCCGGGGAGGTCCTGCTAAAGGTCAACGGTACACTGTTGACCCGCAAAGCGCAGCTGCATGAGGCGCTGCGCCTGAACCCGGCATTTTGCAAGCTAGAGGTGCAAAATACCGAAGGTGAGAGCAAGTACATGCAGCGGCCTATCTATGATGGCGACCACCACCAGCTGGGCATGATCCTAGCGCCAGAGACGGATGAAGATCTAACCATTCAGGCCTACCCAGCCAGCATATATGGCATCATAGGTATGCATGCTGGAACAACAAGCAAACGGCAGCAATCATCGACGAGTTCATCAGCTGCAATTCCTTCACGCAATAAAAATGCGGAATCGGCAAAAGGGCAATAACCCTATAGATAAGATAATGTAAGAGGCCCATGCTCTATAGCAAAGGCCTCTTATTCATTATCTATAATTATTACCAGCGATGGAGGTCTGCTCCAAAGTATCCAATCATCGTTGATTTTTTAAATAAAATATCGCAATTTGTGTCCGGTCACGCAGGCTTAATTTACTCAATATATCAGTTATGTAGTTTTTCACAGTGCCTTCACTTAGGAAAAGTTCTGCTGCAATTTCCTTATTGGAATGGCCGTTAGCAATGCAGGCGACTACCGCTTGTTCGGCCTTGGTTAAGCCATATGAATCCAGCGAGAGAGGCTGAGCAGCTTCTGGAGCTTGCGCGGGGTTCAGGAATGTTGCCAGTTTACGGGCGATATCCGGGTGAATAAGCATATTGCCCTCATGTACGGTTTTGATTCCCTGTATAATGCGGTCTGGCGGTATATTTTTGAGCAGGTATCCGCTGGCTCCGTTCCGCAGGGCTTCAATAATATATTCATCATCATCAAAAGTCGTCAGCATCAACACAGATGTCTGAGGAAAGGCTTCCTTAATGAGGCGGGTTCCTTCCACCCCTCCGCAAACGGGCATCCGAATGTCCATAAGCACAAGATCGGCTTCAATACCGCTCTTTAGCATCTCTAATGCTTCAGCACCATTGCAAGCAGCCCCGCAGACCGAAATGCTGGGATCCAGCCCAATCAACACCTTCAAGCTTTCCCGAATAAAAGAATCGTCATCTACAATCAATACCTGAATCATAAAAAGGGTAGTCACTCCTCTCAAAATTTCACTATCTGATCTCACTTTTCATAACCACTGGCAGTCTTGTAATGACTGTGAAATGTGGCGCAAGCCGCAGCTCCAGGGTGCCGCTAATGAGATGGGTTCGTTCTGTCATTCCCTTTAAGCCCATACCGCCGGAGCGTTGCAGCTTGGTTAATTCCTCACCTTGAGGCAGGACACCGTTGTTGCTGACCTCCATCGTAATTTCCACCTCGCTATAGCGTACCTTTATTCGGATTTCTGTGGCTTCCCCATGCCGCAGGGCGTTCGTGATGGCTTCACGAGCATTTTTGTACAGGACCACTAGAAGGCTGGGATAGAGCTGAAAGGGGACTCCCTCTATAGTGTAGGAGGTGACAATACCGGTATCCCTCCCGGTCTCCTCCAGCAGCCGGTCCAGTGCATAAGCACCTTCCAATTGAGGAGCGTAGTTGACTCGTTTTACAGCGGCACGCATATCGTCCATACTGGCGGACACTTGATCGCGGATCTGACCCATCATGGCCATACCTGTATCTGGAGAGCTGGGCAGGGTATGTATAGCAGCCTCCATCATCATTTTAACGCGGATCAGTCGATGTCCGATATCATCATGAAGCTGGCGGGATATGCGCACCCTTTCCTCTGATTGTGCAGCATTCTCCACTTGAGCGGCATATTGCAGCAGTCGGTTGCGGGTCTCATCCAGTTCGAAATGTCGTTTGCGGAGCTCGTCGTACAGGAACAGTGTTTCTTCACGGCCGCGTGCCGCCCTGTTGAGATGAGCCGTAAGAATAGCCGCAAGTAGAAAGGTAATGTTGGTGTACGTAAGTAAGAGTGAGTCAGCCTCTTTAAATGCAATATTTAATAGGATCAGATGTATACTGGTCAGCACAGCAGGGATGTACCGGGGACTCAGCTGGGAATAAAAAAGCAACGCAGAAATCGCCGGGAATAACATTAGACTCCCGTATTCATAACATAGCCATGCTGTAAATAGCATCTCTAGACAACCCAAAACCGCCGAATATAATCTCGGAAGCTTAAGTCCCAGCGACACCAGCAGCAAAAGGAGCAGAAAGTGCAGCGTAAACATTCCATAATCCACGTATTCAAGGACGTAAGAAGTAATAAATGAAGGCACAATAATAAGTCCATATCGCAAAACACTCAGTTCTCGGGGCACACTGCGTCATCCTTTTTCAATTATTTAAAGCGGTTTTTATTTCCATCTTAGCATATTTCCGCTTGGCAGCAGGAGATGACTTTTGTCACCCGCAGAAGATGACCTTATGTACCTTCATTGGGAGAGAAGAAGCGCTACAATGAGTGTATAGAAGTTCATGAGACAGGAGAGATGGGCAATGGCACTTGTAGTCGTCAGTGATGCAGTGAAACGGTATGACGGTAAATTAACGGTGGATCATGTCAATGTCAGCATTCAACAAGGTGAGATTTTTGGATTACTCGGCCCGAATGGTGCGGGGAAAAGTACAACGATCAGCATGATTTGCGGATTGCTCAAAATCGACGGCGGCGATATTCTCATCGATGGGATATCCGTCATTTCCAATCCGCTGGAGGTTAAGCGAAGAATCGGGCTGGTTCCTCAGGAGCTGGCGCTTTATGATACACTGACTGCCACAGAGAACGTTACTTTTTTCGGGAGATTATATGGTTTGCGTGGGAAGTTATTGAAGGAGCGGGTAGCGGAAGCTTTAGCATTTACAGGACTCAGTGACCGGGCTAAGGAGAAACCTTCTACCTTCTCAGGCGGGATGAAAAGAAGACTTAATATCGCGTGCGCCATTATGCACCGGCCGAAGTTGATTATTATGGATGAACCCACCGTCGGTATTGATCCCCAGTCGCGAAATCATATCCTTGAATCGGTCAAGGCGCTTAATAAAATGGGTTCTACTGTTATCTACACCAGTCACTATATGGAAGAGGTTGCCGCGATTTGTGACCGTGTAGCCATTATGGATAAAGGACATATTATCGCCTGCGGAACGGAAAAAGAGCTCCGGGAAAGAGTTGCCCAGGAGGAAAAGATCGTTATTAAAGCAACGAATATCAGTTTGGCATTGAAGGATGAATTAAGGCTTCACCCACGGATCAGTCGTGTTGAGGTGAACGGTGATTTGGTTGAGTTGTATTTACCCTCTTCCCAATCTGAACTTCAGGATATTTTATTTATTTTTGCTAAGCATGAAGGGGTTATTGGTTCTCTTCATATTGAGGAGCCCGATCTGGAGACCCTCTTTCTAAGCCTGACCGGTCGGACATTGCGGGACTAAAGGAGGAAGATGAATAGCTATGAACATATGGACGATCATGATTTATGAGCTGCGGCGATTGTTTCGTTCCCGCTCTATGCTGCTGAACCAGTTTTTACTGCCTTTGGTCTTAATCTTTCTCCTTGGTTCGGCACTTTCCGGGGTAGTTGGCATCGAAGAGACCCAGAAGATTGAACCCGTAAGGGTTGGAGTAGTGAATCTCTCTGAAGGAGATGCAGAACCCTCGAATATGATTAAAAGCTTCCTCAGCACACCGGAGCTAAAAGAAATCATTATTCCCTATGAGGTAGATGGGAGAGAAGACGTTGAAAGCGGCCTGCGCTCCGGTAAGTATGGATATGCAGTAGTCGTTCCACCTAACTTTGATCAAAATGTGCTAAGTGGAAAAACAGCAGAGCTTGAATTTATTTTGGGCAAGGAGAGCTCAGAGAATGTGATTGCGGGAACAATTTTTGATAATTTTTTGAATAGGATTAATTATAATCAAGCTGCAGCGCTTACCCTTGGACCGGACGTATTGTTAGCCGCCGCTCCTTCTGCAGACTCGAAGCCTTCCGTAATGTTAGGGAAGTTGAATGAGGATGGGAATACCTATACAGCCTCTCAATTTTACGCAGCTTCCATGCTGCTCATGTTTCTGCTGTATTCAGGAATGACGGTATGCACCTCTCTTTTTAATGAAAGGGAAAGTCACACCTTATTCCGCATCAACTCCATGCCAGTCAAAGGGTCACAGCTATTCATAGGTAAGATCCTGGGAATCGGGTTAGTGACCATTCTACAAGGTGCTGTAATCATTCTTATGACTCATTGGTTGTTTGGGGTAGACTGGGGGAACCGTCCGGGGCTGTTGGCACTTACCTGTATCCTGATGATTATTGCAGCAATGACACTTTCTATTATTGTAGCTATGTTCCTCAAAACAGCAGCAAGCGCAAGAAGCCTGATTGCTACATTGACGGTGATAATGACCTTTAGCAGCGGGGGAATGTTCCCATTGCCGGATTCATGGGTGAATTCTGTGGGAGCTTTTACTATCAATCACTGGGGGTTGCAAGCCATTATTAGGATGATCCTGCATTCTGAGCTGTCTCTAATTATGCCTAACTTGCTAATGCTTGCTCTGATCAGCTTTGTGTTGTTCGTTGCTGCGTTTATTTCGTACCGGAAGGTGGGTTACCATGAATAATATCCTCACGATTACCTGGAATATGGTGAAGAGGACCATAGGCTCACGCAAAGGGTTTATTAGCTATATTTTACTCCCGGGCCTTGTACTTGCGGGGCTCATATCCTTAACCGGCGGTACGACTGAATACCAGTCTGTAATCATGTATACCAATAAGGATCAGGGCAGAGCAGGAGAGCATATTCTCTCGGAGCTTACCCGAATAAGAGAATACAAGTTAGTGGAACAGGCGGATGAAGCTGCGTTAAAAAATGCTGTGATTGAGCAAAAGGGGATAACAGCTATCATGATTCCCGCTAACTACAGTGAAGGATTATTGGCTGGAGAAGGGCCGCAAATCAGCGTTTATGAACTTAAAGCTACAGAGGAATCGATCTTGTTCAGAATGAAAGTGACTGAAATGGCCGATCGGCTGGAAGAGACAGCTGCAATGGTGGTTTCCTCCAGTGTAACGGCAGAGGATAGAGAATCACAATTTGGTGTGGTGCTTCAAAAAGTAGAAGAGCATAAGGTAGGGAGCTTAAGGACAGATTATGATCTGTATTCTAAAATGGGGCTTACCACAATCACGGGTTTTACACTGATGTTTCTCATGGGGCTTGTTACCAGTTCGGTTACTCTGATTATGGATGACCGGAGAGGGCGAACAATGCTGCGGATGTTTAGTGCCCCGGTGCGATCTTTTGAGATAGCTATCGGTAACTTTTTGGGAAGCTTTACGGTGGGCATCCTTCAGATCGCTGTGATGCTCGTGTTTGGTAAATGGATTTTACGCTATGACTATGGGCTGCCGATCTTCACCTATTTCCTGATTCTCGCTGCATTTATGCTCGTGTCTATGGGAATTGCCAGTACGGTAGCGGGTATGATCCGCAATCCGAATAATGCAGGCATGCTTAATATGCTTATTCTAACCCCAACCTGTATGTTGGGCGGCTGTTTTTGGCCTATATCAATTATGCCGGATTACATGAAGAAAGCCGCCAATTTTGTGCCGCAAAAGTGGGCGATACAAGCTGCTGATATCGCATCCACCGGCGGAGGGTGGGATGAGCTATGGCTGCCCTTCGCTATTCTAGGTCTTATGGCTGCCGTACTGCTCACCATTGGTTCCACGATCCTTCGTCCCAGTGAGTCAGGTGTGAAGGCTTAGTTAGCGATATCAGAATAGATATCTAGGAGTCGCATCCGTTTTACAATAATTTTAAATATGTGTATAATAAATAGATAAGAATTAAATGAATAGTTATTCGTTTTTTGGAGGAGCCTGTCATCAAGGGCTCCTCCTTGCCTTTTTTAGGTGTGAGGACTTCTTGGTGATGGAGTAATCATACAGAGAAAAGGAAGTGGAGAAGTATGCAATTTATATTTTACCTGATAGTGATTCTGTTGTTCACCAAGCTGGCGGGTGATTTATCCTTAAGGCTGGGACAGCCCGCAGTGCTGGGGAAGCTGATTGTAGGTATTATCCTGGGACCGGCAGTGTTAGGGTGGGTTCACGATAGTGAGTTTATTCATTATATCTCGGAGATTGGCGTATTAATGCTGATGTTCATAGCGGGCTTAGAAACGGATTTGGACCAGCTTCGCAAAAACTGGAAAGCAGCCTTCGCAGTTGCCGTGGGGGGGATTCTATTACCCTTTGTGGGTGGCTACGCCATTGGCGAATGGTTTAACTTTTCATATTATAATGCCCTGTTTATGGGAGTCCTTCTGAGCGCTACCTCGGTTAGTATATCGGTACAGGTGCTGAAGGATATGAATAAGCTTAACTCCCGTGAGGGTTCTACGATTCTAGGTGCTGCTGTGGTGGATGATATATTGGTCGTTGTTCTGCTGGCGGTCCTCATGAGCTTTTCAGGGGCAGAAGCAGAAGTGTCATTGGGTTTACTGATCGGTAAGAAGGTGGCTTTCTTTGTAGTAGCCATCCTTGCAGGGTGGTTCCTAGTCCCGTGGGTAATGAAGTGGCTTGCCCCACTAAGAGTTACAGAGGCGACCATCACAGCGGCTCTAGTCATTTGCTTCAGTTTTGTCTATTTCGCTGAATGGTTGGGCATGGCAGGGATTATCGGTGCTTTTGCAGCAGGGATTGCTATTTCCCAAACTTCGTTCAAGCATGTCGTAGAAGAGAAGCTGGAGCCGATAGCGTATTCGATTTTCGTTCCCGTCTTTTTTGTGAGTATAGGACTAAGTGTCTCTTTTACCGGTGTAGGCGGGCAATTCGGATTTGTTATCTTAGTTACTCTGGTGGCCATAATGACCAAAATGTTGGGTGGAGGTTTGGGGGCGCGCCTTACCGGATTTAACAGCCGTTCTTCGGCAATCATTGGTTCAGGGATGATATCGCGCGGTGAGGTTGCTTTGATCATAGCTGCAACTGGGCTGCAAAGCGGGTTGCTTCTTCCGCAGTATTTCACCTCCATTATTATTGTTGTGATTGTAACAACGCTTGTGACTCCGCCTTTGCTAAAATATATGTTCCGGCAGGACATTTAGTTAGAAGAGTTACAGCACTTCAGCCTTATAAAAATTCGGGTTATAGCATGGAATACTGAGCCGTCCCTTTGGGACGGCCTTTTCTATATCCCGAGAAGGGGAAAAACCCCGCCTTAGGTCTGAGTACTAAACCCGCCGTCAGGCGGTTTTGACATTTGCTAAAACAGCCTAAACTATATCAAGGAGCTTGCAAAACATACATAATCTAACAATCCTGCAAAAGTAATAAGAAATTTAACGGAGTGGAAGGGGAAAAAAGAAATGACATGGTTAACGAAATGGTCATTTAATAACAAGGGGGCACTGGGACTCTTGGTTGTTATGGCGCTTGTGGTAGGAATAATGAGTTACACCACACTGCCAATGGAGTTCATGCCTGAGGCGGATAATCCTCAAGTTACAGTCACGGTGCTTGGACCTGGACAGGATGCACATTCAATGGAAACAAACGTAACCAAGCCGATTGAAGCAGTTGCATCTGCAGTTAAAGGCAAAAAGGAGCTGTTATCTACTTCTGGGGATGGATATGCTAAGGTGGATATTTACTTTGAATCCAAAACCAATATGAAGGATGCCGCTCAGGAGGTACAACAGGCTGTAGATTCGCTGCAGTTCCCCCAAGGCGTTATGAAGCCGTTCGTCCTTCAGTTGAACACCTCTATGATTCCGGTGTCTGAGCTTACGCTTTCGTTCGATGAAGGGTTGACGAAAGAAAATCTTAAGCTGGCGGAAGAAACGATCATCCCAGAGTTCCAGAAGATTGAAGGGGTATCGAATGTCGCTTTATACGGCAAAGTTTCTCCTCAGGTAAAGGTCAAGCTGGATCCGCAGTTAATGGCTGCGAAGGGAGTCGCTACTGGGCAAGTTCTGGGTCTGCTTCAGGGCCGTAACGTATCAGCTTCCATCGGGGAACAGACCATCGATGGTCAAACAGGTAATATCAACCTGGTCTCCAGCATCGATAGTATCGACACCTTGAAAAAGCTCTCTGTGTCTAAGGGTGTAGTCCTGCAGGATATTGCTTCTGTTCAAATGAATGAAGATCAAGAAAGTATCAGCCGTTCGAACGGCAAAGACGTATTGTTCGCCATTGTTACGAAAGAAGCCAACGCTAACGCAGTGGATGTGGGCAATGGGGTAAAGGAAACCGTCAAAACCATTAATACAACGGTCAAGAATGCAGAGACAGCCGTAATATTCAGCACCTCAGATATGGTGGTAACTTCGGTTAACAGCATGATGCGTGAGGTTTTGCTGGGTGCGCTATTCGCAACCATTGTAATCCTGATATTCCTTCGTAATGTAAAGGCCACGCTTGTAACGGCGGTATCCATCCCGTTGTCGTTAGCTGTAACGTTATATTTACTTAGCATATCCGGTATAACCTTGAACATTATTACGCTCGGAGGTGTTGCGGTTGCCGTGGGTCGTCTGGTTGACGACAGCATTGTGGTTATAGAGAATATCTACCGTAGAATGCAGAAAGAGACCTTCTCTCGCGATATGATTATCAGTGCGACCAAAGAAGTGGCAAGAGCGATTACTACCTCAACGATTGCAACCGTTGCTGTATTCTTGCCTATGGGTCTGCTGCGCGGAGGTTTACAAGCCTTCCTGCTGCCATTCGCCTTAACGGTAACCTACTCCTTGTTGACCTCACTGGTGGTAGCTTTAACCGTAGTGCCTTTGTTAAGTTCATGGATGCTGCGCAGCACAACTATGAAAGAGCATGCACCGTCAAAACGCTTCACAAAATTCTTGGAATGGAACCTGTATCATAAATGGGTAACTCTATCACTGGGGCTAATCCTTCTGGTTGGGTCCATTGCTGCCTACATCTCGATGCCAAAAGCCGCACTGGATGCTTCGGATGCCAGTAATGTATCGATTCAATTAAAATATCCAAATGATGTTCCAGTTACAGAAGTAATAGAAAAGGGTAAGCAGTTGGAGCAGGAATTGATGAAGCAACCGCAAGCGGAAACGGTCATCATGCAATCCGGTAACAGTACGGATTCGGCGAAATGGGGCAATGTGTCGGCGCTGACTCAGGTAGATTTCATTGTTATGATGAAAGAAGACGCGGATGCACAGGCGTTCATTGACTATGTTCGAGAGGCTGGAGCTTCTTACACTGGAGCCACACTGACGGCAAATGCCGGCAGTATGATGGGTTCAACCTCTACAAGTGAATATATTGATATCGTGGGGAATGATCTCACTGCGATTACAAAAGTCGCTGGAGAAGTGGCCTCTAAAGTAAAAACTGTAGACGGGATCCAAAAAATAAGCAGCAACATGGAAGATACAAAGCCGGTATTCTCCTTCAAGGTTGATCCGGCGCAGGTCAACGCACAAGAAATTTCCATGCAGCTGGGTGCGATGCTGAACCCGATTCCGCTTGGACAGATGGATCTGGACGGTTCTCAAGCCGGAGTAGTACTGGAACCTGTTGTCCAACCGAAATCCCAGCAGGATTTAAAGAATATTATCATTATGACCGCAGCCGGTCCGCAACCATTGTCTCAATTAGCAACACTCGAGGTTCGGAATGAACCTGCCATGCTGTATCACAAAGACGGAAAGCCCTATGTACGCATCACTGCTGAAGTAGATCCGAAGAAAGTATCTAAGATTGGTGCGGATATTAAAAAAGAAACGGATAGTGTTACACTTCCGGAGGGAGTTACTCTATTTGCTGGTGGAGCTTCTGTAGATCAGTCCGGCGATTTCAGCGACCTGGGGATGACAGCTTTAATATCCATTGGGTTAGTTTACTTGATTATGGTATTGACCTTTAAAACGCTTCGCGCTCCACTTGCCATTATGTTCTCCTTGCCGCTTGCTGCTATTGGAGCGATCATTGGGCTTATCGTGTCTGGTGTGACCCCGGATTTCACGGCGATGTTCGGAGCACTTATGCTCATTGGGATTGTAGTCACGAATGCCATTGTGCTCATTGATCGGATTAAGCAAAACGAAGAGCATATGAGTATCCGCGAAGCCATACTCGAAGCAGCAGGAACGCGGATGCGTCCAATTCTGATGACAGCCATTGCCACGATTTGCGCCATGCTGCCGCTGCTGTTCGGAAATCCAGAGCAAGGCAGTATTGTCTCACAAAGTCTGGCAATCGTAGTAATCGGTGGTTTAACTGCCGCAACGGCACTAACGCTAATAGTAGTTCCAGCCATCTACGAATTATTTTACTTCCGTAAATCGGCTAAAGAACGTAGAGAGGTCAAAAAGACCTCAACCCAAGCTCCAACCCAAGTTCTATAAGATAAAAAAGGCGAATTCCTTCCCATTCGGAATGAGAATTCGCCTTTTTTATGTATTTTTTAGGTTAAACACCAAATCAGTGCTTGCAGGTCATGGGAAGGACAGAAATGTAGCGTCAAGAAGTTTGTGTATGAGAGTAGAAGCATCTCCCCAGTTGGGTATCAATATATATAGTTGCATAAAGTACATCTATCCATACATCCGAGCACCAAGAGCTAGAAATAAGTGTATAAAATACATCTATTAAAACAGAAAACCCTTCCTCGAAAAGATCGAGGAAGGGTTTCTTTAATTGTTATTGACCACTCCACAACTTCACGCGGTCTTGAACATATTTGGTATAGCCTTTTTCCATTTTTTCTACGCCGGCTTTTTCCAGATCAGCCATGTAAGCATCCCAGATCTTATCGAAATCAGCTGGTTTAGCTAAGATTGCTTCTGGAATGCGTTTCCAAGTAATATCTTTCATTTTGTTACCCAGAATGGAGACTTCATCTTCACCAGGAATGGAGATATTCCATGCAGCGCCGTAAGCTTTTTCTTTAAATTCTTCTTCTTTCGGGAATAGATCCTTCCAGATCGTAGCTTTGTAAGCAGCCAATGTTTCTTTTTCTGCATCGCTGTAACCTACTACAAGCTGTTCAGGGAAGTTCTTAGTATAGTAATTACCTGTTGCATCTTTTGCACCATCACCATAATGCACCATCATGTTCCAGTAGAAGCCGATACCTGTTTCTTTTGTGAATGCTGTGTTATCGGTGTTAATACGTTCTTGGACATCAGCAGGGACTACACGTTTGCCATCTACTACGTTGTAATGTTTGCCTTCAACACCCCAGTTATTCAGGATTTGACCTTCATCGGATGCAAGGAAGTCCAAGAATTTGATGGTACGTACTGGATCCGGGTTCGTGCTGGAAATCGCGATACCATAACCGCCCATGAAGCCTGTAGGCCAGAAACTTGCTTCCTTAATATCTTTGGACATAGTTACAGGGTAGTGTCCATAAGTTTGATCAAATTTACCTGCAGTTTTCAGAACCTGTTGAGCGTCATTATAATCCCAATCCTGATCAATAAGTCCGAGAACTCGGCCTGTAGCTACTTTTGCTTTGTATTGATCATATTTTTGAACAAAGCTTTCTTTATCCAGCAAACCGATATCGTTCATATGGTTCAACCAGCGGAAGTATTCTTTCTCTTCAGGACGACGGAAGTGGTACGTTGCTTCATGTGTTTCTTGATTAATGAAATATTCACCATCATCAGAACCGCCTGTTGTTGCAACGGCCGGGTTCGTTACAGAGATATACATGTGCCAGTCATCAGCGTTCAAGGAAACACCGATATTTTTATTTCCATTTTCATCGGTAGGATGTTTTTCCAGATAGGCTTTGATTACGTTCTCATAATCTTGTACGGTGCGGATTTCAGGATAGCCAGCTTCTTTTAATACGCGGTGTTGTAATTCAAAGCCGCCGCCTGCTACAAATTTTTGCTCATTTACAGCAGCCCAAGTAGGGATAGCGTAAATGGAAGGGTCTTCGTTGGTATATCTAGCCCGGGCTAGATTTTCACCGAGCACTCTTTTAATGTTAGGGGCATGCTCTTCAATTAACTCTGTTAGGTCAATTACAGCACCGGCATCCACCAGTTTACCGATATCGCCTTTTGCTGAGATAATATCAGGATATTCACCACTAGCTGCGATCAAGGCAACCTTCTGTGCAGGGTCACCGACTGCAAATTCAGCATCAAGGGTTACACCCGTTTTTTCAGTAATTACTTTACTGACTTCATCATTCATATTATTCCAGTTCGGGTTAGGGTCTTCAGCGAAGAAGGAGAATTTGATGGGTGATAAATCTTCGGGAGCAGTGGTTGCTTCAGCTGTATTAGTAGTATTAGTCTTGGTGTTGTTGGGCGCAGCCTCATTATTTTTCGTATTGTTGTTGGAGCTGCAACCTGCTGCCAAACTTAGGAGCAAAGTCGACACCATAAGAACAACGTACGGCTTTGATTTCTTTCTTGTCATTATTATAAACCCTCCCTTTATTTAAAAAGCTTATATTGTATAAACAGGAAACCCTGCGAATACCGGTGAATGATACTAACTTTTTACTGCACCAAGTGTCATGCCTTTGATGAAGTAGCGCTGAAGGAACGGGTAGACAATTAGAATAGGAACGGTGACGACAATCGTGATGGCCATTTTTACGGACTCTGGAGAGATTTGGGCCATGACCTGTGTCATATTCCTGCCTCGGAAGCTTTCTGCATTAGTTGTAGTACTCTGGATAACTTTCATCAATTCAAATTGCAAGGTGGTTAAATAATCCTTGGAGCCATTGAACAGATAAGTATCAAACCAAGCGTTCCACTGTCCAACTGCCAGGAAAAGAGCGATCGTGGCCAAAGCTGGCTTGGTAAGCGGTAGAATAACCCTCCAATAAATCGTGAAGTCATTGGCACCATCCAATTTGGCTGATTCCTGAAGTGCGTATGGAAGACCGTCAATGAAGGAACGGATGATAAATACATTGAAGGCGCTTACTAAGCTGGGGAGAACATATACCCCGAAGGTTCCGATCATATCCAGGTTTTTAATTAAGATATAGAAGGGAATCAAGCCTCCCGAGACGTACATTGTAAGTGCAAGGAAGGTAGAAACAAACTTTCTAGCCTGAAAGTCAACCCTACTTAGCGTAAAGGCGAGCATGGAAGCACTTAGAAGGCCGAGAAGTGTACCGATAATCGTACGGGCAATTGATATTTTAAGTCCCGTCATCAAACCGGAGTAGGCGAATATAGTTTCGTAGTTCTTAAAGGTGAAGACCCGAGGGAAGATGGTAATGCCCCCCTTTACACTGTCCGTGGAATCATTGAAAGAGATGGCAAGCACATTAAGAAAGGGATAGAGGGTGGCTACAGTGACTAATGTAATGGCGAAATAGACAACAATATCAAAAATGTGGTCCGACCAAGGCGTGTCGGCAAACTTTTTAGTTATCATAGAGACACTCCTTATATGATACTTTCTTTAGTTATTTTCTTGAAAATACCATTGGCAACGAACAATAGAATTACACTGACCACAGAATTGAAGATATTGATGGCAGTACCATAGGAGAACCTTCCCATACCCAGTCCATAATTAAGTGCATATAAATCCAATGTCTGAGAATAATCACGAACTAAGTTATTGCCCAATAAGAATTGCTTTTCGAAGCCTATACTGATCAAATGTCCAATAGAGATGATTAACAGGATAACAATCGTGGTTCGTATGCCCGGCAGTGTCACATTACGTACCTGCTGCAAACGGCTTGCGCCATCTACTTTAGCAGCCTCATACAACTCTGGTCCAATCCCTGAAATAGCAGCCAAGTAAATGATTGTATTCCATCCGGTTTCCTTCCAAACATCTGAGGCAGTAACAATCCCCCAGAATAAATTCCCTTTAGCCATGAATTGGATAGGCTCGCTTATAATGTGAAGACTCATTAAAATATCGTTGACGGCCCCATTATCCGTGGATAACATCTTGGTGATGATACCCGCCGCAACCACCCATGATACAAAGTGAGGCAGATAAGATACGGTCTGTACAAAACGTTTCAGAAACTGCAATCTAACTTCATTGAGGAGAATCGCAAAGACTATAGGGACTACAAATCCGGCAAGCAATCCCATCAAGCTCATGCCTAACGTATTGCGTAGAGCATTATAAAATTGATCATCCTGGAAGAGTTCCTTGAAGTATTTTAAACCGACCCACTTTTGATCAAAAAACGATTTACCCGGTTGGTACTTCTGAAAAGCCATGGTCCATCCCCATAAGGGCAAGTAACTAAAAACAAAGGCCCAAGCTACGAAGGGAAACGCCATCATATAGAGGTACTTTTGTTGCGCGAAGATTGACCAAAAGTTGGCTTTCTTTACTTTAGGCTCCAGTTGAACCTTATTGGTAATCGCTTTCATTACTTCTCGCCTCCTATATAAGCTAATCATAAAATAAAAGGAGTTCTGAAAACACCCTAGGATTTTCTATAAAAAACAGGGTGCAATTTGTTATTTACGTAAGCGCTTTCAGAAACTAACAGAAAAAAAGCACCGTTAGGTGCATTCCAGTAGACGTAGATGACTATTTACTTTTTCTATATACTGAAGGGGAGATCCCCTCGTATTTTTTAAACTTCTCACGGAAGTAATCTACATCAGAAATGCCAACATCTTTAGCAGCCTGGTGGATCTTAACCCCATTATCAAGCTTTTCCTTAGCTTTGTTCATCCGTACTTTATCTAAATAGGTATTAAAAGAATCTCCAGTAATGCCTTTGAACAGCTTGCCTAAGTACGCACTATTGTAATTGAACACATCGGCTAGGACTTCCAGCTTTAAATTCTCGTAATAGTTCCTGTGAATCAAGTCGGTCATTTTATGAATTAGCTGTTCCATGTCATCATGGGTAATATCTTTGGCATATAGGTTTAAAATCTGAATTGTATATCGCTGTAATACAGGAAGAGTTGAATGCTCGTAGAATCGCTGCAACTGTTCTCCCAAAATATTTTGGTTAAACGCCATCTTAGGATACTGGATAGATAATTTATTTAATACATAGGCTACAAGTCTGGACATTCGAGATCGTATAGTCATTTCGGATAATTCAGCAGACACCATGATCTGTATTGCTTCTGTAATAAGGGAGTCCAATAGATTCGTATTTCCAATATCCATAGCCAGATAGATTCGATCAGATATCAAATCCAGCACGGTATCCACATTACTAGAGCCTTTTGGATACATTTTTTTTAGATTTATAGATTCAGAAGTAATAATGTAGGCCTCGTCAAAGAAGAAATAATCCTTGATCCGAGCAAGGGCGGTATTATAGGAAGCAGAGAGCTGATCAAAACTGTCTACTCGATCACCAGCAGCTATAATAAATTGGAGGCCATACTCGGAGACAGCATCCGCAACATTTTGATACAGTACTTTACGGGCTAGCTCCATCTGATACGTAGGTTTTATAAGCACTCCCAAGTACGATTCTATTGAAAAAATATACCCGCTGTCTGTTTCCTCTATTTTCTTGATAAGACTTTCTTTAATGTCTGTCGCTTGCCCATTATCCATGAGCTCCTGGGGAATTAACCGAATCAAAACCACTTCATATGACTTCCAAAACAGTCCGGATTCAGTGAGTTCAGGCTCCAGGTTAGACTTTTTCAGTAGGGTGCTGTCCATAAGAACGGAATGAATCAGGCGGTCCTTGCTCCATTCCAGCACTTCAACGTTTTTTTGATAGCTGCTTTTTTCCTTCAAATCTTCGGCCAGCTTCACCAGATATAGAATTAATTCGTCCTCGTCCACAGGTTTTAATAAATAACCATCAATCCCTAAGGTTAATGCTCGTTTGGCATAGCTAAAGTCTGCATACCCGCTTAGGATGATAATGTGAATCTCTGAACCCACCGCACGTAATTCTTCAATTAACTCCAAACCATTTTTACCGGGCATCCGGATATCAACGATCATTAGGTCAGGGGAGTGGAGTTCATATTTTTCCTTAGCTTCAATGGCATTGGCAGCCGTATCTACAACCTGGTAGCCATAACTGTTCCAATCAATCAGGGTGGCGAGCCCTTGCCGGATAGAGAACTCATCATCCACAATCAGTACACTATACAACTGACTCACTCCTTAAAGGAATCACAAAGCTTACTTGCGTTCCGAGTCCGATTTTACTTATGATAGTAAGCCCAAAATCAGGGCCATAAGTTAACTGAAGCCTAGAATGCACATTTCTAAGCCCGATCCGATGATTTCCCTCATCCTCCCTATTCTCCAGTGCCTTATATAATTCAATTATACTATCTTCTGACATACCCTCACCATTATCAGTTACCTTTACGGTCACCCAATCTTCCTCAAGCTGAACATCTACCCGAACAATTCCCCCCTGAATCCGGTTCTCCAGACCATGAATGACGGAGTTTTCAACAAGCGGTTGAATGATTAAAGGGGGAATCCTTAGGAAATTAGCGTCCGGATCCACGTTAAGTTCAAAGGTTAGTCTGTCGTCATAACGGAAATTTTGAATAATCAAATAGCAGCGTACCGTTTCCATTTCACTTTGCAGCTCTATTTTACCATTGCCGATCTCCAAGTTTTTCCGCATCATTTTCCCAAGCAAGCGTACCACTTGAGCAATTTCTGTCTCCCCTTTTAAGTGTGCCTTCATTCTTATGGTTTCCAATGCGTTGAACAGAAAATGCGGGTTAATTTGACTAGCCATCATTTTGAATTTGATCTCATTTTGTCGGAGTTCAAGTTCACTCTTCTGGTGGTTGGACTCCTGGACTTCGACTACCAGATCGCTAATGTTTCGTACCATATGATTAAACTGTCTGGCGAGCTGTCCAATTTCGTCCTTGCCATCAATAACTAATGTTGCATCGAGGTTGCCGGAGGCTACCTTCGTGATATGTTTACTTAACCGAAGCATACGCCCTGTAATTAATCGTGATAACTGGTAAATAAGCAGAATGGCCATCAATAGAGCAGAGATGATAACGGTCACAGCAACCAAGATAATTTGATTCGCTTCCTTGACAATACTGTCGACAGTGAAAATGGAGATAATCCGCAGGCTGTTAAGGCTTGACCCCGGATTCCAGTCATCGATCAGCATTTTAGATTGTTTGCCATTCACTGTGACATCATAGGTGCCCTGTTTATTGGAAATAGAGGCCTGTTTGAAGTTAATATCATCCAGTGTTTTACCCAATCGATCCGTACGGTTAGAAGCAACGATATTATTATTTTCATCCACAATCATAGTCTCGAATAGTTCTTGATTTAGAATCGAATTTAGCATATCCGAATTTACGTTGATCACAAGAACACCGAATGTCCTTTCATTAACAAAATCTATTTTACGAATTAGACTTAAATAATACTGTTGGTAACGGCTATCCTCGATATAGTTCCATGAAATCAATCCGTTGCTAGCGAGAGCCGTTTTGTACCAGTTTTCCTCCTTAATGGACGGATCTGGCTGAAGAAACTCCCAGTTATCCAGAATTGTTGGATTGTCTATATATAACCGGACACTGGATACTTCTTTATATAGCCGAATATAATCACGAAAGTCCGGGTATTTCCAATAAGCTTGTACCACATCATACACGGATTCGTAAGGGTAATTAGCCGCCGCTTCCAGTCTCCTATCACTTGAAAGCCGGTAGGAGATTTCATAGTGAATATTGAGGAGCTCTCCCGCTCTTTTCTTCACCCGGTCTACATTTGCCGAGGTTTGTTCCAAAGCATTGTTAAGCACGATCTGCCTCAGCTCGCTAGTCAGAAAGACTCCGACAATTAATACCGGAATAAAGACCACACATCCAAAAGATACAAATAGCTTGGTACTAAGCTTAAGATCGTTTATAAGATTAATAATCTTGGTATACATCGAATGACCACCCTGTAGCGAAATGGGATATAAGAATCTGATAACGCTTTCAACTATTATATCGTAAAAACACTCTCGCAAAATACACCCATTTTTGAGAAAAAAAAGAGCTGGTCACCAGTGCCTGAATGCAGCCCCTAGTACCAACTCTAAAACAAAACTTCTTCCTATGAAAAATTCTGAATCCGATCCGTTCAGTTCAGTGTAGTATCGAATAAAAGAATTCTCCGATATCTTTCCCCACACCATAAATCAGCGATGCAAAGGAAGCAGCAACTGCAATAATAATTATTAATCCTAATGAAGGCTTATCGTCCACTAATGTACTTAGATTGCTGAAATATTTTTTAATATTATCCATTTTGAATGCTCCTAAACATATAAGTTAGGTTTTAAAGTTTATCAGCCTTGATCAGAAGGCTTTGAACCATCACCCATTTACCTTCTTTTGTTTTTTTCATCATAGTGACTATTACGGAGCGGTTATCTTGAAACTCTGGGCCTTTTAATTTTTTAGAAGTTTGAACGGTATAAATAGCCGCTTCATTCTCGTTGTAATGAATGATTTTGGAGGATTCAATTTCAAATAATAAATCATAAGTGTTGAAAAGTTGGGTATGAAGCTGTTTGTTCATATCAAATTGGGGAGAAGTACTATCCAGTGTAGCTAACACCCCGCTCAAGTTTTCTTCGTTGGAACTTTTTATATATGCTTGTAGGACAGCCGATATGGCCTCTTCCTCAGCTTTCGGAACGGAGACCGTAGCTTTTAGCATTTCTTCAGGGAGAATATATTGCATCCCTCTAACTTCCACGTTACTGATTCTCCAATCCTTACTGCCTTCTTGTTTGGTAAGTGCATATACAACCTCTGTCGTAACGTCGAGCATGAAGGGACCGCTAATCTTATGAGTGGTTTCAATCGTATGAATGGCTGCTTCATTTGGCTTCAAATCAACGATATCTAATTGATCAACCGACAATGAGAGATCGAACATTTCCATTTGGCTTTTTATCACAGAGCCCATCTGAGCAAGCGGAGACTTAGGATCAATGAGGCCCATCAATCCGTCATAGTTCTCTTTATTGTTGTAGTCGATATATTTTTCGAAGAATGCCGTAATCTCTTTAGGATCAACCGCTTGCTGTTTCGAATTAATCAGTACGGTGCTGTTCTTTGCATCCCATTTGACGCTGCTGCCTGTAGCCTCACCCACAAACCGCAAAGGGACATAAGTGACATTGTTAATGACCTTCGGTGCGGAAGTCAGTTGCTTAATGACACCGTTCACGCTGGCTTGCTTATTTCCAACCTTAAGTTTAATGATAAGTCCATCTTTAGTACCTGTTATGGAGCCTGTCTTAACATCCCACTGGATGGTTAATCCAAGATTCTCGAAAATAGTTCGCAAGGGAAGGAGGATCGTCCCACGATCATTAATTGGTGCTGAGCTGCTGTTCAGCTTCTTCTGATCCAACTGAACCGTTATCGGTTTTTCGGAAGCAAATGCAGGCAGGCCGATTGCGCTTGATAATAAGAGGGTGGCTAATAGACTGGGTATTAATTTCATGTTTGGTGAGCTCCTTTTTTATAATTACAAAATATGGGCAATATCTTTTATTCTAATCTAATAAAAGAGGGCTTTACATATACCGTGGTAGGTATTTACAATAAAGAGATATTGTGCTTGATTATAATTTACGTTATTAAATGATACATATAGGAAATGATATATTAATCCGCAGTAGTGAAAAGTTTCACAAATTTGATATTTGATAAATAGGGGGCTCACATATTTTGTTTATTAGCTTAAAGAAGACAAAAACGTGGTGTTCACCAGATGATTTGAAGAAGGAGCAGTTCCATTCCTTTCAACCTAGTGCCGCTGGCAACAAAGGACTAATGGGTACCAGTCTTACAAAAACGCTTGCCACTCCTATAGATGATGTAAAGTCCCTATACCATAAGGCGATGATTGTATCTATTCGTAGGGAAATGGTTAAAATTTGTGAATATATATCACTTTCGTTTGTTGTTTTTTTAACCGATGAAGACGGCTATATTCTTGATTTAGTATGCTCCTCGTCAGATATGGAAGAGGACATGAATAAGGCCGGACTGGGTACAGGAGTCTGCCTTTCTAAGGGGAATTCTGGTCTTAATGCGGTATCGCTTGCCATGGAAATGGATTGTATCGGAGTCGTGAGAGGGGAAGAACATTCGGATATTACCTTTAAAGACTGGAACTGCGTGTGTGCCCCGCTGTATTTGGACGGTACTGTGCGGGGGTATGTAGATATCTCTTTTAACAGGGGACAGCAAATTGAATTTGCCATTCCTTTTATCCAGCAGATTGCGGAGAATGTAACTCACAAATGGATGAATAGAGACTCAGAGGTGCAGCAATCCAGGTTAGAGGCCAGTTTTCACGATTATAAGCTGACGGCGAGAGAGAAAGATGTAGCTCATTTGTGGTTACAGGAAAAGAGCGCGCTACATATCTCCAGTATGCTAGGAATTAGCGAAGGCACGGTTCGAAACATGGTTAAGAGCATTTATACTAAGATGAATGTGAATGAGAGACGGCAGTTTTCCAAAAAGCTTGTTTAATAGCACTTCTTCATTGAACCCAATTGAGTATCCTAAAAAACGCTAATCCTCAAGTCTTTTGGAGGACTTGAGGATTAGCCGATTTATAAAAGTATTAATACTTTAGACTCCCCTTTTCGTAAATATGATCATTATTGTGGATAGTAAGCATAATAGAAATCCAATTCCCGATAATAATTTCACAATTAAGGGTTGTTCATTTATGAAAGAGAAAACAAGAACAGAAAATACAAAAAAGGTTATAGCAATTATAGACCTCAACCGCATGGAGTTACCCCCTCGTTCTTAATTCTTTTGGTATCCTCTAACGAAACCTTTAATCAGAAAACCTAATAATAAAGGCAGCATTAATTGTACTTCTAATCTCCAGTCCACCGAGTACAAATCTATAACGTCTGCCTTATTTAATATTATGTATAGTAGGTTGTATAACAAAAATGAAAAATTGACTGTTAGCAAAGGAATGATATTCACATTTGTTTTTATAGATCTGTATCCTATTGAAATCATGATGGAATAGGTCAGTATGATGAAGAAGGCAAAGTTAGCACCAAATAGTATTAAAGAAATCAAAGCCACAAGAATGCCTAGAAATAAGGTCGCATTACGGAGGCGAATCATCATGTGGATACTCCTTTCGGTTCTTATATACTAGCTTAGAATTTTTTCTATCATAGATCCTACGCTATAACCCAGTTGATAAGAATGTTGAACGAGACTTGTAGCTCCAACAATTAGATAGGTCATGCCTTTAGTTACTATAATCAGAACTGGTAAAATTAATAGCGGCCCTAACTTGGCTGCCAGTTTTTCCAAACTCTCTTTTTTAAACATAGGTTTATCTCTCCTTTAAAAGATTTAATTTCCTGTACTCTCATACCGTGAAAGTCCAAGGTGAAAAACGCCATAGGCAGCTGCCGCACTTCCGACGGCCACGAGGGGAGACAACATCCACCAGTTAGACCATTCGCTTTTTCCGAATATATAGGTTGCGGGATAAAAGCTGATAAATGCATACGGAAGCACCGTTGAAATAAAAATGCGTATAGCCTGAGGGAACAATGTGATCGGGTATTTAGCTAGGTCAGAGAGATTATGGACCATTAATGGGAAGGCATTGCCGGCATTACGAATCCAGAATGAAGCCGAGTTACCAGCTAAATTAATGGATACCCGGATAATCACTGCTGTGATCAGAAGCAACAAGATAATGCCGATTTTAGCCAATGTCCATTCCAAATTACTGTGGAGAAGCGACTGCCAGACAATAACCCCGCCGATCAGTACATTGCCCAGCCCGTTAATTCCAATCCCTGTGCAAAAGATCTGCAGTACAACGGGTACAGGACGCAGAAGGTAGCGATCCAGCTCACCCTGATTGACTAATCTGCTCATGCGCCAGGTCCCTTCAAAAAACAGGGAGGCAATCCCCTCCGTAAGAAAGATCATCGCATACATAAAGGTTACTTCCCAAAAGCGCCAGCCGTTGATGTCGGGAATCCGGTCATAAATAACCCAGAGAAAGACAAACCCTAGAACCTGTGTCAACGCGGCGGAAAACATGAGGATGTAGAAATCCTTATTATATTCCAGGATGGCTTTGAGCTGTTGTGAATACATTTTTTTGTACAAGTAGAGCATACGTGACAAAGACATCAGTGGATCCCCCCCTCTAACCTCCATGAATGGTGACCTGCCGAACCGCCCAGTTCCACATGCATTTCCCAGCAATCCACAGAGCAGCTCCCCAAAAGCACTGAATACCAATCAGCTTCAAGGCTTCCCAAGTGTCCGCTTGCTGCAAAAAGATCATATTAGGCGTGTGAATAATGCTCTGGAAGGGCAGCCACAACGCTAACTTCTCCAGCCAATCCGGGAAAAAAGCCAAAGGCACTAAAGCGCCGGACAATAAATTGGTGACGGCAATGCGCGTCCAGACAATTCCTAGAGATCCTGTTGACCAGAAACACATTAATGCCGCCATATAAACAACACCAAATTTCACTAGCATAGCTGCCAGCAGACTCACGGCAAATAATCCATATACAAGTGGAGAGTGGGGAATGCTCACTCCTGAAGTAAACAGTATAAATACTCCGATCAAAATGGTGCTCATTGCCCCTTCCAACAGACTTGAACCTAAGGTCTCCGCGAAGCGGGCAGTTTGGAAATCAATAGGCTTGAGCAAGTCTGCCGCGACGCTTCCATCCAGGATTTTACCGGAGATTGAAGTCTCGGAATACCAGGATAAAGCAGCATTAGCCAGGAACGTAACTAGTAAATAGGTTTTCATCTGGTCCCAGGTATATCCGCCCACCGAATCGCGTCCGCTATAAATGCCTTGCCATAAAAAGTAGATCGCCAGCAGATTCAAAAAACTGGCCAGAAAAGTAATGATGTAAGAAATTCGGTACGCCAGAATATTTTGCAATGAACGGTTTGCAATGCTGCTGTATTTCTTGAGCTTGATCACAGACATGCCGCTATTTCTCCCCCTCATTTCCTGCTCGCATTCAGGTCCAGATTGCCGTCATACACGGACTTGATGACTTGCTCGATATTGGCATCCTCCATGCGGAAGTCAATCACTTCGCCATGCTTCATCACCTGACTGACCACTTCGCTTGCCGTATATTCATAACGATTAAAGGACACTGAAAAATCCAGCGTGTTTTGGTTTTCCACCTGCAACCCGGGACTTTGCTTCAATTGTTCGAACAGATCAGGCATGGGAGAGCCGACTTGGAAGAAAATCATCCGTTTGCTGGCAAAGCGGGATTTCACTTCCTGTAGACTACCGTCATAAATAATGGAGCCGTGGTCTATAATGATCAGCCGTTTGCACAAATCCTCAATGTCGCCAAGATCATGGGTGGTGAGCATAACTGTGGTCTGCTGCTCCAGATTAATCTTTTTGATAAATTCGCGAATTTTGTGTTTGACGGATACGTCAAGGCCAATGGTGGGTTCATCCAGATATAAAATTGGTGGATTATGTAATAAGGAGGCGGCTAGGTCCGCACGCATGCGTTGACCCAGAGACAGCTTTCTGGCAGATAAGTGAATAAATTCATTCATGCCCAGCAGTTCGATAAACTGATCTAGGTTACTCTTATAGACAGCTTGGGGTATTTGATAAATATCCTTTAAGAGAGAAAAAGACTCCATGATCGGAATGTCCCACCACAGCTGTGTGCGTTGTCCGAAGACCGCTCCGATCTGCGCGGCATTGTGCATTCTATTTTTATGGGGATTGATGCCGTTCACGGAAACGGTGCCTGAAGTGGGTACCAATATTCCTGTCAGCATTTTGAGAGTGGTTGATTTCCCTGCTCCGTTCGGCCCCACATATGCGACCGTCTCACCGGCTTCTACACTAAGATCCAGTGGCTGTACGGCTACCTTCTCTATATGTCTGGGGATAAACAAATGCTTAACCGAACCTTTCAGTCCGGGTTCCTTCACAGCTTGTATAAACGACTTGGATAGCTGCCTAGCTTCAATAATACGCAAGGATAAACCTCCTTAGGAATAACGCCTTCAAAATCACATCAAGGTAATATAGCACAAGCATCTTGTCGAAAACTATCAGTTCTTAGCGATGGAATTAATGAATTTGTATCTACCACCGCCCCACCCCTAAATATATAGATTGAATTTTAAAACTAAAGAAAAAGGAAAGGAGTGACGGAGGGGGATTTTGGAACTGGAGGAGCGAAAGCGACCTCCCGAAAGCTTTCCGTAGGAAAGCTAGCTCCGAAAGCATAGGCAGTCTACGGATTTCTACTGCGACAAGCGGTATCAATCAAAGAAAATTTGTAGACAACAGCGGCCGGAAGTCCAAACATTCATCGCAGTGCGACTAATCCCTTAATTTAAAATCTTAAGTTCAATTTATATAGCAGGTTATTACATACGGACTGTAGAGTCCCTATATTGGATTTATGTATAGAATACTTTTCGTTGCGGACACAGGAGACCTTATTAGCTCTCAACTGACCGGTTACAGCTACTTTTTAGGCTAATAAGTGCATCTCAGTCCGTATATAATGAAAACGAGGTGTTTTTAAGTGAATAACGTCTCCTGAGTCCGTATGGATCGGCAGATCATGTGCTGGGAATGAAAGTAGGGGAGGTCACGAACCCATGTGACTTGCGCATAAAAAAAGCAGCTAATGAATCGGGTCTGAATGGAGACCGGGATTAGCCGCTTTACTATCATATTCATCCTAGTCGATGTATTAAGAGTTCTTTCGAGACTTCACATAGAGAAAGTTTAGTGAATAATAGACAATAACGTAGAATAGTAAAAAGATCGTTATATCAAAAAATAATTTAAAGAAATCAAATCTTTCATTGAATAACTGGTATTCGAGATTGATCAGATTAAGAAACACTTTCGAGAATATGTAAGTTAAAATGACGGATATCAAAGGTATTGTGTTTTTTTTCATGAGTTTAATTACTCCTTACTGTCTTGAGATAATAGGGGGTCTAATATAGTCTACACAAATAATTTAATTCCAAAATATCCTCTGCTGTATATTTCAATTTTACGAATAGTGTGGTATGGGAATCGAATTGTCAGTTTAAGATTGAGCGTACCGGCGATCGATTGTTCTCGAATAAAAAGCGGCTAACCCTAAAGTCTAAAAGACTTAGGATTAGCCGCTATTATTTATCTCACCTATTACTTCTTACCCATTCTCACCCACAAGAACAATTCAACACTGGCTTGCGCGCGGCCTGAGTCTCATCCAAACGACTGATCTCCGTAGTGTGAGGTGCGTTAATAACTACTTCCGGCGTTTCTTGTGCTTCCTTCACAATCTGGATCATCGTCTCGATGAAGCCGTCGAGGGTTTCTTTGCTTTCGGTCTCCGTTGGCTCAATCATCATGCATTCCTCCACCGTCAGTGGGAAATACACGGTTGGCGGATGATAGCCGAAATCGAGCAGTCGTTTGGCAACATCCAGCGTGCGGACGCCATATTGCTTAAGGTTTTTGCCGGACATAACGAATTCATGCTTACATACTCCCGGATACGGAATTTCAAAGTAAGGCGCCAGTCGGTGCATCATATAATTGGCATTCAGCACAGCGTTCTCTGACACCTCGCGAAGACCATCTGGGCCATAGGTGCGAATATAGGCGTAAGCACGAACGAGAATACCAAAGTTGCCGTAAAATGCCTTAACGCGACCAATCGATTCAGGACCGCCGAAGTCGAGCGAGAAGCTGCCGTCCTCATTTATAGCTACTGTAGGCTGTGGAAGAAATGGAACCAATCTTGCTTTTACGCCGACAGGTCCGGCTCCGGGGCCGCCGCCGCCGTGCGGGGTGCTCATCGTTTTGTGCAGATTCAAATGCACTACGTCAAAGCCCATATCTCCGGGACGGGTGATGCCCATAATGGCGTTAGAGTTCGCTCCATCATAATAGAGCAAGCCGCCAGCTTCGTGCACAATAGCCGCAATCTCTACGATTTGCGTCTCGAACAATCCTAATGTGCTTGGGTTCGTCAGCATTAGTGCTGCTGTATCGCTGCCGACTGCTGCTTTCAGTGCTTCAAGATCAACCATCCCTTTATTATTAGAAGGAATCGTTACAGTTTCCAGCCCAGCCGCAGCTGCACTTGCAGGATTGGTACCGTGTGAGGAATCGGGCACAATGACCTTGGTACGGGTCTCGCCGCGGCTTTCATGGTAAGCACGAATCATCATCAATCCGGTCCATTCGCCATGGGCACCTGCTGCAGGCTGGAGGGAGACGGCATCCATGCCGGTAAGTGCTGCTAAATCTTTTTGCAGGGTGTACATCAGCTCAAGGGCACCTTGAATACTCTCCTCCGGTTGGTAAGGATGGATCTTGGCTAGACCCGGGAAGCGGGCAACATCCTCATTAATCTTCGGATTATATTTCATCGTACAGGAACCAAGCGGATAAAAGCCGTTGTCTACACCAAAGTTGCGGCGTGAAAGAGCGGTATAGTGGCGAATCACATCGACCTCAGACACTTCTGGCAAAACCACCGGTAGGCTGCGCAGCAGACCGGTCGGAATCAAGGATTCGATGCTTTCCTCTTGAGGGACATCACACTGTGGCAGGGAATAGGCCGAGCGGCCGGGACGGCTTAATTCGAAAATCAGAGTTTGTTCCGGTTTCATACACAGCCCTCCAGTGCGTTTGCGAATTGGTCAATTTCTGCTTTGCTTCTCTTTTCCGTTACGGCAATCAACATATGTCCAGCAAGCTCAGGGTAATCCTTGCCTAGATCGTAACCTCCGAGATAACCTTCCTTAAGTAGCTTTGAGTTAATGGCACTTACACTGCTGCCTTCAGGAAGCTTCAATACAAATTCATTAAAGAATGGAGCCGAGAAGGTGCGTTCAGCCCCATTTAGCTCGCTTAACTTACTGGCGGCGTAATGACTTTTACGTATATTTAGCTCTCCAACCTCACGCATACCTTCTTTGCCCATCACCGATAAGTAGACGGATGCGCAAAGTGCCAGTAGTGCCTGATTAGAGCAAATGTTGGACGTCGCTTTCTCACGGCGGATATGCTGCTCGCGAGCTTGGAGAGTAAGAACGAAACCGCGTTTTCCATTACGGTCAACCGTTTGGCCGACGATACGGCCCGGCATACGACGCATGAGCGGTTCGGCAACGGCGAAGAAACCGCAGGTTGGGCCGCCGAGTGAAGCTGGAATCCCGAGTGGTTGCGCATCGCCAACAACGATGTCAGCACCCAGCTTGCCCGGGGTTTCCAAAACGCCGAGAGCAATCGGATTGGCACTGACGACAAGCAATCCTTTTACAGCATGAATTAACGGCTCTATTGCACTCATATCCTCTATACTGCCGAAGAAATTCGGGGATTGCACCAGCACTGCGGCTGTATCTCCATCTATAGCTTCCGCTAATTTAGCCAAATCAGTAACTCCGTCTTTATAGTCAATCTCTACGACATCTAATCCCCAGGCATTGGCCGAAGTGTTCAGCACCTGGCGTGCTTCTGGATGGACCGTGCGAGAAACGATTAGTTTTTTGCGTTTTGTAGCACCTGCTGCAAGGACCGCTGCTTCAGCAAAAGCTGTTGCACCATCGTACATACTGGCGTTAGCTACTTTCATGCCGGTCAGCTCACAGATGTAGGATTGGAATTCGAAAATCGCCTGAAGCTCACCTTGGCTAATCTCCGGTTGGTAGGGAGTGTAGGCTGTATAGAATTCAGAGCGGGAAATCACATGGTTAATGACAACCGGAATGTGGTGATCATAGAGTCCAGCCCCCAGAAAGCTGGCATGGGTATCGAAGCTTGCATTTTTATCGGCCAGTTCTTTCATATGACGCAGCAATGCATATTCATCAAGGGCTTCCGACATCGGCATTGTTCCTTGATAGCGTACAGCTTGCGGGATATCGGAGAACAGCTCCTCTATGGACTGAATCCCGACGGTTTCCATCATCTCTTTGCAGTCTTGTTCAGTCATCGGCAGATAACGGTGCTTCATTGCGGATTCACTCCTTGGCTTTTTTTATAAAATGGAGCCTTGATTACGACAGCCTTCAACTGCTTGCCCCGAATCTCCACGAATACCTCTGTACCTAGTTCACTGTAGGATGCATCTATCAATGCCAGCCCTAAATTACGCTTAAGTGTCGGGGATTGGGTTCCTGTAGTGACTTCACCAATCTTGACTCCATCTGCATACACTGGATAATGTGAGCGCGGAATGCCTCGATCGATCATTTCAAGACCGACGAGTCGGCGGGGAAGACCGGCTTCTTTTTGCTGCAAAAGAGCATCACGCCCGATGAAATCCACTTTATCCAGCTTCACGAAAAACTGAACTCCAGCCTCAAGCGGTGTAATATCCGCCGAAAGCTCCTGACCATACAAGGGCAGCTTCGCTTCAAAACGCAGAGTATCACGTGCCCCCAGTCCCGCAGGTGTTAATCCATATGGAGCCCCTGCTGCGAGTAATCCGTTCCACAGTGTGTCCGCCGTATTCAGTGGTGCATAAATTTCAAAACCATCCTCGCCGGTATAACCGGTACGGGAGAGTAGAACCTCTACACCGCAGACGCTGGCTTTTTCGATGAAATGGAATGGCTTGAGCTCAGCCAAGGAAACATCGGTTACTGTTGCGAGTATTTTTTCAGCCAAGGGACCTTGCAACGCCAACAGCAGCGTCTCGTCAGAGACATTGGTAAGCGAAACGTCGCTGAATTCATCGGTGAGGTGCTCCTGCAGCCACTGAAAATCCTTGTCAATGTTGGAGGCATTCACAACGAGCATATAACGGCCTTCACCCAAACGGTACACAAGCAGATCATCCACTACACCGCCATTCGGATAACAGAGAAGCGTATACTGTGCACCCCCGTCGAGAAGACGGGTTACATCGTTAGTCGTCATTTTTTGGATAAAAGATTCCGCTCCAGACCCTGTTACCATGAACTCGCCCATATGCGATACATCGAACAGACCGGCATTCTGACGTACGGCCTCATGTTCCTTCACGATACCCGTGAACTGAACCGGCAGCTCCCAGCCTCCAAAATCAATACATCTGGACTCCGGAAAAGCGGAGTAGAGATCATAAAAAGGCGTTCTTTTCAAAGCATCCATATCGTCACTCCCCTTGGTCTGATTACATGCAAAAAAGGACAGGCAGAAGAGAGATATGCAAAACTCGCATATGTTCATCTTCCGCTCTGTCCTTTGTACCTGAGAGTTACCCTGTTCCACAATTGTGGGCAGGTTTCCCCGTTGGTGATCGGGCGTTTCGTAACGCCTAATGCTCTCCAGAGATGCGTCCAGCAAAGGTCCTTTTGCCTGAGAGATTCACCCATCCCGGGCTTACTCCTTCGGCGCCGTCTTCAGGAGACAGTCTCTCCCTATGCCTTCATTCGCAACAACGTTTATATTCTACTGACTCCATTAAAACGGGTATACCGATGTGCTGTCAACAAAAAAACGTCAAAAAGATGACAAATTTAAAAATCCTGTTAGTTATATTGACATTGAGCAACGCAATAACTTAGGCTATAACTAATTTTACAACTCCAATTGTGGAAAAGAGGCGGCTTGGAATGAGTGAGGTGTTAGACAACCTGCTATACAGCGAAGAGCATGAGTGGGCCCAGCAGACAGAAGGAAGAGTAGTTCGGGTAGGGATTACGGATCATGCTCAGCATTTGTTAGGTGACATCGTATTCGTGGAATTTCCGGAAGTAGGCGCGACAATAACTGCTGGTGACAGCGTAGGCAGCATTGAATCTGTAAAGACCGTATCTGAATTATATTCCCCAATCACGGGAACGGTGACTAAGATTAACGAAACATTGGAGAACAGTCCAGAGCTACTTAACGACCAGCCTTACGCCGGCGGATGGATTTTTGAAGTGGAAATCGAGGGTGAATTTACAGACGCTGCAGGTAGTTTGCTTGATGCCGCTGCGTATCGTGCTTTGGTTGGAGAGTAACTAACAGGACTATAAGAGAAATCCTCTCTTATAGTCCTGTTTGACATGCTTTGGCACAAATTTATTTGCAAAAGAAAAAGAGACAACGAGGCCAGCACGGAGGCTGAAATCCTGCAGGAAGTACAACATTTCCGCTACTGAGGCCATATTACTCTCTTACTCTTACTCTTCCTCTTGCAGCTGCCGCAGTACAATGATCTCTACACGGCGGTTTTTTTGCCGTCCGGCTTCGGTAGAATTACTGGCAGCGGGGCGGGTGTCTGCATATCCTGCATACTGGAATTCATCAGGATTAAGGCCCTGCTTTTCTAGGAAAAAGCGTAATACAGACAGCGCACGTGCACCGGATAGCTCCCAGTTGTCCTTATAAGATGAGGTGGACAATACCTGAGTATTGTCGGTGTGGCCTTCAATGCTGACCACGGCCCCAATACCGTTGAATAAACCCGACAATTTTCGGAGCGCAGGCAGTGAGGGGGATTTTATAGCAGCATCCCCAATGTCGAACAGAAAGCGGTCACTGAGCGTTATGGCAATACCCTGCGGTTTATCTTCTACAAATATTTGGTCACCCAGATTATTATCCTGGACATACTTCGTTATGACGCCTACAAGTTCAGAAAGCTGTGCCTCCTGTTCTCTAAAAGCAAGCTCACGGGCCGTAGGCTCAGCAGTACTCGGAGCAGCTCCAGTGTCAGCTTCATCACCAGTTCCGGCTCCAGCATTAGTCCCAGCACTTACACCAGCTCCAGCCCCAACGTTTCCACTCCCGTTGTCTCCATTACTCCCGCCTGATCCATTGCCTGATGATTGCCCAGTTGCAGCTCCCAAGTCACTCTCCGAAGTTGGTCCCTGAGCGGGATCAAGAATCCCGTTTCCTCCGTCCAGAACAGGGTTGCCAGACCGGAAGGAGTGGGATAACGAATCCGTTACAATTCCGTATTTGTTCTCATCGAGACTGCTCATCGCATACAAAATCACGAAAAAAATCAAAAGTAATGTAATGAGATCCGCATAGGTAATCATCCAACGATCACGGACATCCGGTGCAGAGTGAGAGTGCCGTGTTTTTTTGCGAACCCGCTGTCTCTGTCTCATAAGAAGCCTCTTTTAACATCGTTTTCGCCTTCAGACCTTTCCGGACGTGAGGTGGAAATAAAAGAACCCAATTTTTTTCGAATGAGCATAGGATGATCTCCATTTTGGAGGGACAGGATGCCAACGAGCAGCATTTCTAACACATGGATTTGGCTTTGGCCGCGCGATTTGATTTTGGAAGCGATGGGTAAAAAAATTAGATTAGCACTAGCTACACCATATAATGTGGCTGTAAAAGCAACTGCGATAGAGGGACCTAGGTTCGAAGGATCTGTTAGATTGCCTAAGACCCGGATAAGGCCCATAACGGTGCCGATAATCCCCATGGTAGGTGCATATCCGCCAGCAGCTTCGAAGATCTTGCTATAACTATCATATTTCAGCTCTGAGGCGTCCATTTCCAGCTCCAAAATCTGCCTTACCTGATCTGGATCAGTACCGTCAACAACCAGTTGCAGACCTTCCCGTGTAAAATGATGGGGATGGTCATCAGCGATCTGTTCCAGTGCCAAAACACCGCCACGGCGGGTGATAGCAGCCAATGCGATAAGTTCTTCTGCTTTTTCGTCCGTATTCTCTTTATCGCGACCAAAGGCCATACGAAGTGCGGCAGGTATGGTACGCAGCTTGGAGGCGGGAAAGCTGATCAAAACCGCGGCGAACGTACCACCAAATACAATTAAAGCCGCGTTGGGCTGAAATAATCCTGCCAGGCTTCCGCCTTCCCAAAAAAAGCCACCAATTAGGGCGGCCAGTCCGGCCAGAATGCCGATTACTGAGGTAATATCCATTTCTAATGCTCCTATTCTAATCTATATTATGGTTTGCAACGTTCTTGGCAACAATGTATAATGAACGGGAACAAGTATTCTTATATTGTATATTTTTCACTATCGTATGGAGATCATGAATTAAGATAACAATTGAATAGTGGTTCCGTATGATACGTATGAGATCTTTTTATCGAAAGCTGATTGGAAACTATAGTCTAGCAGGAGTTAATCCTGTTATATTTATATATTACTATATTTTAGATGTTTAAGGGGAGACGGGCAAATGAGTGATATTGTCATCAGTAAGCAGACTTTTGAGCTGGAGTCCGAATATACACCCCAGGGCGATCAGCCACATGCCATCGAGGAATTGCTAGAAGGCATCCGGGCGGGCAAGAAGCACCAGACGCTGCTGGGAGCGACGGGTACAGGTAAAACTTTTACTATCGCGCAAATGATTTCCAAGCTTAATCGTCCTACGCTTGTAATTGCACATAACAAGACATTGGCTGCACAGCTTGCCAGTGAGTTCAAGGATTTCTTTCCTAAAAACTCAGTGGATTATTTTGTAAGTTATTATGATTACTATCAACCGGAAGCCTACATCCCTTCTTCCGATACCTATATTGAGAAAGATTCCAGCATTAATGAAGAGATTGATAAGCTGCGCCACTCGGCGACAAGCTCACTTTTTGAGCGACGGGATATTATTATAGTAGCGAGCGTGTCCTGCATTTACGGCCTCGGTTCGCCGCAGGAGTACGGCAGTCTATTGCTGTCGCTGCGTGTAGGGATGGAGAAACCCCGCAATCAGATATTAAGTCGGCTTGTGGATATCCAGTATCAGCGCAATGATATCAACTTTGTGCGCGGAACCTTTCGTGTGCGCGGAGATGTGGTAGAGATCTTCCCGGCTTCCCAAGGGGAGCATGCAATTCGTGTTGAGCTGTTCGGAGACGAAATTGAGCGGATAACAGAAATTGATGTATTAACCGGTGAATTGATCGGGGAACGTGATCATGTAGCCATTTTTCCGGCGTCACACTTTGTCACCAAGGAAGAGACCATGCGCGTCGCGCTTGTTAATATTGAACGGGAACTGGAAGAACGGCTGGCTGTGCTGCGAGATTCAGGCAAGCTGCTGGAAGCACAACGTCTGGAGCAACGGACACGTTATGATATTGAGATGATGAAGGAAGTTGGCTTTTGTTCTGGAATCGAGAATTACTCCGGTCCGCTTACGTTCCGTGAGCCTGGAGCAACTCCTTATACATTGATGGATTATTTTCCTGAAGATATGTTGATTGTTGTGGATGAATCCCATGTAACGCTTCCGCAGATTCGAGGGATGTACAACGGTGACAGAGCGCGTAAGACGGTTCTGGTAGAGCATGGTTTCCGATTGCCTTCCGCACTTGATAACCGCCCGCTGCAGTTTGAGGAATTCGAAGATAAGGTAAGACAGATTGTGTATGTGTCGGCTACGCCAGGGCCCTATGAGATGGAGCATTGCGAGACTATGGTTCAGCAAATCATTCGTCCAACCGGCCTGCTGGATCCTATCATCGAGGTTCGTCCGACTGAAGGGCAGATTGATGATCTTCTCGGTGAAATTCGTCTTCGGATAGAACGGGATGAACGTGTACTGATTACTACGCTAACTAAGAAGATGTCCGAGGATCTGACAGATTACCTGAAGGAAATTGGCATTAAAGTGCGTTACTTGCACTCGGATATTAAGACATTGGAGCGTATGGCTATTTTGCGTGATTTGCGTCTGGGGACGTTCCATGTGCTGATCGGGATTAACTTGCTCCGTGAAGGGTTGGATTTACCCGAAGTATCTCTTGTAGCTATTCTTGATGCCGATAAGGAAGGTTTTCTTCGCTCAGAACGTTCACTGATTCAGACGATCGGTCGTGCGGCTCGTAACTCTGAGGGCCGGGTGCTATTGTATGGCGATAAGATTACCGATTCTATGGAAAAAGCCATGAGCGAGACACTCCGACGCCGTGAACTGCAGATTGCTTATAATGAGAAGCACGGGATTACACCAACAACCATTAATAAAAAAGTCCGGGAGATCATCGAAGCGACGAAGGTTGCGGAATCTAAGGCGGATTATCTTACGGGTGTTGGCGGCAAGTTGAACAAGAAGGAACGTCAAAGCTTGATGCAGCGTCTGGAAGCCGAGATGAAGGATGCCGCGAAGAATTTGCAATTCGAACGTGCCGCGGAGCTTCGGGATGCTCTCTTAGAGTTGCGAGCAGAGTAACAGATTTAGAAGGATCGAAATGTAGAGGAGATGTTATACCGTTGGCGATCGAAAATATAGTAATTAAAGGTGCTAGAGCGCATAATCTAAAAAACATTGACGTAACGATACCTCGTGACCGCTTCGTCGTGCTGACGGGGCTTAGTGGATCGGGTAAGTCCTCGCTTGCGTTCGATACTATTTATGCAGAAGGGCAGCGGCGGTATGTTGAGTCACTATCTGCCTATGCGCGCCAGTTCCTGGGGCAAATGGAAAAGCCGGATGTCGATTCTATTGAAGGCTTATCCCCAGCGATCTCAATCGACCAAAAAACTACGAGCCGCAATCCGCGGTCTACTGTTGGGACAGTTACAGAAATTTATGACTACCTGCGTCTGCTTTTTGCCCGCGTGGGTCATCCTCACTGTCCTGAACATGGCATTGAAATTACCTCTCAGACCGTAGAACAAATGGTTGACCGTATTATGCAGTATCCTCAGAAGACCCGTTTGCAAATACTTGCTCCCATTATCTCGGGTCGTAAAGGCGAGCATAAAGGGCTTTTCTCGGATATTTCCAAGCAAGGGTTCGTACGCGTACGTGTAGATGGCGAGCAACGAGACCTCTCTGAAGAGATCGAGCTTGAAAAGAATAAGAAGCATACGATTGAAGTAGTCGTTGACCGGATTGTCATAAAGGATGATGTGGAGACCCGGTTAACCGATTCCCTGGAAACAGCCCTCAAGTTGTCCGGTGGAAAAATCATCGTAGATATCATTGATCAGGAAGAGCTTTTATTCAGCGCAAGCTTTGCTTGCCCAGTGTGCGGATTCAGTATTGAAGAACTTGCACCGCGTATGTTCTCCTTCAACAGCCCATTTGGTGCATGTACAGAGTGCGATGGTCTAGGGGTCAAAATGGTGGTCGATCCTGATCTGCTCATACCGGATGCTGGTAAATCCATTGCGGATGGTGCGTTCCTAGCTTGGACTGGCAGTACTTCGAATTACTATCCACAGTTTCTTAAATCGGTCTGCGAGCACTTTAAGATTCCTCAGGATGTTCCTGTAAGTTCGTTAACACCAGATCACATGAACAAACTGTTGAACGGTACAGGCAGTGAAAAGATACGCTTCCGCTATGAGAATGATTTTGGCCAAAAGAAGGATGCGATGGTTGCCTTTGAAGGGATCATTCCGAATCTGGAACGTCGATATCGTGAGACGGCCTCTGATGGGATAAGAGAGTTTATTGAGGGTTTCATGAGTGCCAAGCCTTGTCATGTATGTAAGGGCAAACGCCTTAAGAAAGAAATTTTGGCAGTGACGATTAACAATCAGAATATTGCTGATGTTACAGATCTGTCGATTGGCGATTGCAAAGAGTTCTTTACAAGCATTGTACTGAGTGAGAAGGAGACAGCGATTGCTAATCTTATTCTCAAAGAGATATCCAGCCGATTGGGTTTCCTAGTGAATGTTGGATTGGACTATTTAACACTTAGCCGCGCAGCAGGCTCCTTGTCTGGCGGTGAAGCGCAGCGGATTCGACTGGCGACACAGATTGGTTCCAGTCTGATGGGCGTATTATATATTTTGGACGAGCCTAGCATAGGTCTTCACCAACGTGATAATGACCGTCTGATTTCAACATTGGCTCATATGCGCGATCTGGGCAACACTCTTATAGTGGTTGAACATGATGAGGATACAATGATGGCAGCGGATTATATCATTGATATCGGTCCAGGGGCAGGGATACACGGAGGGCAGGTTATCGCCCAAGGGACTCCAGAGGAGATTATGAAAGACCCTAACTCTTTAACCGGTGAGTATTTAAGTGGACGGAAGTTCATCCCCGTAACCTCCAAGCGCCGCGCTACGGATGATCGCTGGCTGGAGATTCGTGGTGCCAAAGAAAATAATCTCAAGAACGTTAACGTAAAGATTCCAATGGGTGTCTTCACTGCAGTAACCGGTGTGTCTGGCTCTGGGAAGTCCTCTCTGATTAATGAGATCTTATACAAGAGCCTTGCCCGTCAATTGAACAAAGCCGTCAAGATGCGCCCCGGTCTCCACAAGGAGATTCGTGGTTTGGAACATCTGGATAAGGTAATTGATATTGACCAGTCACCAATTGGCCGTACACCACGTTCTAATCCTGCAACCTACACAGGTGTGTTCGATGACGTTCGTGATCTATTCTCCAAGACAAATGAAGCGAAGGTTCGCGGCTTCCAAAAGGGTCGATTCAGCTTCAACGTGAAGGGCGGACGCTGTGAGGCGTGCCGTGGAGACGGTATTATCAAGATCGAGATGCACTTTCTGCCAGATGTATATGTACCTTGCGAGGTATGTAAGGGCAAACGTTATAATCGTGAGACTCTTGAAGTGAGATATAAAGGGAAGAACATTTCCGACGTTCTGGAGATGACCGTGGAGGATGCAACTGAATTCTTCAAAAACATTCCGAAAATTCACCGCAAAATGCAAACACTCATGGACGTGGGTCTTGGTTATATCAACTTGGGTCAGCCGGGTACAACTTTATCCGGTGGTGAAGCACAACGTGTGAAGCTTGCATCTGAGCTGTATCGCCGGAGTACAGGAAAGACACTGTATATCTTGGATGAACCAACAACCGGCTTGCATGTGGATGATATCGGACGTTTGCTGGAGGTGCTTCACCGCTTGGTTGATTCCGGAGAATCGGTACTCGTTATTGAGCATAATCTAGATGTGATTAAGACGGCGGATTATATTATTGATATGGGACCGGAAGGCGGAAGTGGCGGGGGTACTGTACTTGCTACTGGAACACCGGAACAGCTTATCAAGGTGGAGGCATCTTATACTGGCAAGTATCTGAAGCCGGTTCTAATCCGGGATACCGAACGGACTCAGGCGCTGGAGCTGCAAGCCGTTTCCGTTCATGATGCTTAACTCTTCTTATACAACAGGGATCCCAGCAGCCACTTGGGTTGCTTACGGGATCCCTGTTTTTTATAAGAATTGAAGAGAGTGATCCATCTCAATCTACAGTGGGAAAGGGATGCTGCGCTGCTCGCTGCTGCTTAGCAGTGCACATTCGATAACTGCAATGACATTCAAGGCATCTTCGGCGCTGACAGGAGAGGGTGCACCGGTAACTATAGAGTCATAAATACCTTGGTAGTAGTCCTGGTAGCGTCCGGGAACGGTAGGAACCTTTTCTCTAACGGTTAGCCCGCTTTTGTTCTCCCAGACGAGCGTTCCATAATTTTGTTCTTGGTCTTCCCCATAAAAGGGGCTGCCGGGTCGCCCTCCACCTTTCAAAGTTTCTTCTTGAGAGTCCAAGCCGTATTTACTGAAGCTTCCTTTATCGCCATGTACCAAAAAGTGTGGTCCGGGCTCCTTCACCAACATACTTGAGTGCAAAATAATCCGGAGTCGGTCATATTTCAGGGTAATGTGAAAATAATCGTCGGCTTGAGCCCCGTCTCTCTGTGAAAGAATATCAGCTGTGACCACATGAGGAGTTCCGAACAGGACTAGGGCCTGATCGATAAGGTGGGCACCAAGGTCATATAGCAGACCTGCCCCAGGAATCCCGCGTTCTCTCCAGCGGTCACGCACCTCACGCCGATAACGATCATAGTGTGCTTCATATGTAAAGACTCGGCCTAGTTTACCAGAGTTGATGATCTCTTGCAGCGTAAGAAAATCATTATCCCAGCGGCGGTTGTGATATACACTAAGCAGAACGCCCTTACTGTAGGCGAGATCTATCAATTGCTTGCCTTGATCATAGGTTAGTACAAAAGGCTTCTCAACAATAACATGTTTGCCTGCCTCTAGAGCTTCTATAGCGATTGGGAAATGAGCCTCATTGGGAGCTGTGATAATTAAAAGATCTACATCCTTGCGCTTAATTAGAGCAGTATGATCGGATTCCACAACAGCCTCCGGCAAGTCCTTTTTAACCAATTCAGGTTTGGAGGAGGCAACCGCCGAAATTCGGAAGCCGTTAATAGCAGCCAGCAGGGGGGCGTGGAATGTGGATGCGGAAAAGCCGTACCCAATCAGGCCGACACGAACGTTGTCCATACCTTTCAGCTCCTTAGAGTGTTGGGGATTTATTTTAAAATCAATTGTACAGTAAATAATGTACCTAAGGAAAGCTAGTCACTGACCGTGCAATGATGCATAATGGCAAAATGGGCATAAGTTAAGCATGTCCGTCGTAAGATTCAAAGTGAGGCTCTTTCGTTGATATATTTAGTAAGGATTATAGCGGAAGCTGTTACCAACTCGTACCTTGATAATTCAATGTATACTCTTAAGTTCAATGATTTATATCATCATTATTTACATTTGGGGACTCTTTTTTTAACTTTTTTACGACAAATACATAATTTTTAAGAGTTTTCTATTGCGCGACCTAAATGGTAACGATAACATAGAAGATAATAAAGAGAGCATTAGGACTTATACAATTACAAGCGAGCTTGCCTGACAAACTTTTTGAGGAGGTAACGCCATGCTGCTTGCAGAAGCCGTTGCAACAGAAGCATCTAAGTTTCACACGTTTGATGTATTCATGATTTTGTTCACCATTTTGATTCTAATTGGAGTGGTTAGATTACTTAAGGCTCCGCAGAAAAACAAATTTGCCATCGGTTTTGGAGTTGTGAGCTTGCTTGTCTTTCTCATTTCCGATTTTGCCATGGTATTGAACTGGTTAAGTTAACAAGCTGGATTCAGCAACAATTGCAAAGGTTTACACCCAAAAGACACCTTTAACGCTTCGAGCGAATGAAGGCGTCTTTTTTACAAGATAAAGAGAGGGTCCGGTGAAAGGAATGGAGAAGGGGAGAATAATGGGAAGAAAGATGGGGAAGAGGAGTTCTATTCTGCTGCTGAGCGGGTGGCTGTTCTGCACAGTATGGAGTGGGAGTGTTGTTGCAGGATCTGCTGTAGTAAATAAAGAGGCACAGGGTCATATATCTACTCCTCAGGTGATGGTCCGTCAAGTGGGAAGTGCTGCTGCGGTAAAAAAGATCCCTGCTGGTGTAGATGATCTCATACCGCAGATTATTAAGGATGTAACTCCTTCAGTAGTTGGCATTATAGGGAAATCTTCCGGGGAGCGCTATGGTGGAGTGGATGAACGGTATAATCTAATGCATGGCTCTGGAATCATCGTTAGAAGTAATGGTTGGATTATAACCAATGCCCATGTGATTAAGGATCTGCAGAACACGGTTGTCGTTACATCAGATGGCAAGTCGTTCAAGATCACTAATACCTATATGGATGAAGTCAGTGATTTGGCCTTGATAAAAATTAATGCAACTGCTCTTAAACCTGCCAAGCTGGCCAAGTCTTCATCTAACGCTCGGGTGGGTGATAAGGTGATTGCTATTGGTACTCCTATCTCCTTTGCTCTGCGCAGTTCGGCATCCACAGGAGTAATTAGTGGGCTTAATCGTACAGTAGATGCATCTTATCGCCTGATCCAAAGTGATACAGCCATCAATCCAGGCAATAGCGGAGGGCCGCTTATCAATATGAAAGGGGAAGTGTTAGGTATTAACACCCTGAAGTATTCAGCGATAGGTGTGGAAAATATGGGTTTTGCGATTCCTTCGGAGACGGTTCAATACATTATGAACCAGCTGTTCAAGTATGGTGAGGTCAAGCGTCCGAGCCTGGGACTGGAGCTTGAAGGAAGTTGGTCCAGTCTGGTCGGCCTTCCTACAGAGGATCCGTTGACCATTACGAAGGTGGTATCTTCAGCGGCACGTAAGGCTGGTATTCTTGTGGGGGATGTTCTATACAGCATAGACGGCCACCGGGTGTCCTCTAACGTAGATATCAACGAGCTGTTCAAGGGTTATTCACCGGGCGGAGTGGTACGTCTAGTTATGCAGAGTGAAGGGGATATCGTTGTCCGCAAGCTGGTATTAGGTCAAGCAGACCCAGTAGTTGCTGAGGAAGATGCTGAGTTTGAATAAGATTGATTTGTAAGAGTGACGAAGGGTCTACTGTATATAACAGGGGGAAACATAGGATGAGGAAATTAATTTTAACCCGGGGACTGCATGTAATACTGGCCGCACTGATTGTGCTGTCTCTTTTACCGATAAACGCTGTTCATGCGGCAGACAAGGATAAACTGGAGCTTGTGCTTAAGGTGGGCAGTACGACCGCTAGCGTGAACGGAAAGACAATTAAGATTGTGAAGCCTTTTGTAGAAAAGGGAATAGTGATGGTGCCACTGGGTGTTTTTAAAAAGACCTTCGGCAGTACAGTCTCGCTTGAACGAAATGATGTAGTCAAAGTGATGTACGGCCCTCATACAGGTGCAATGACGATTGGCAGCCAAACCGCCTGGAAGGATGGAGTTAAGGTGAAGCTGGAAGCGCCGCCGCGTATGGTTTCCGGTGTGCTGATGGTGCCCATGCGTTTTGTTGCTGGCGTTATTGGGGCGGGAATTTCCTCAGGCAGCAATGGTTCAATCCTGGTGAGTCTTACAGCTCCTTTGGCGGAGAACGGGAGTCCTAACGGCGATGGAATTGACAGTGATGTAGGCAAAACTAAAATAGGAAACAGCTATTATGAGTGGAGCATGAACTACCCATCCGATCTTATAGTGGGGAGCAGCAGTGGAGATGAGAATGTAGCCACCTTCATGAGTTCGGAAAACCTCTACTATCTGGAGATCCATGCTACGCTTCGGGAGGTTCAGGCGGATGTAGATGAAATGCTGGATCAGTTGGTTCGAAGCGCAGAAGAAGGTGGAGAGACTGTGCTCGACCGCGATACCTTTCCGCAGGCTGCACACCCATATGCGCGGATAGTGAGTAAGGATTCCGACGGAGCTTTGTGGGAGGGACGTTTATATTATGCGAACGATCGATTATATGAACTGTATTTAACGGATGATAATGCTGTAAATTATAAGGATTTTACCGAGTATACCGGACTTTTAAACTCATTTCAGCCATCTTTTAATCCTAAAGACAAATCCATTAGAGATCTCTCCACAGTAAAAAGTGGTTTCCGGACAGCCTATAATGAGGATTATGGGATTTCTTTAGAAATTCCAGCCGATTGGAGCAAGGACGATCAACATCTCTACTATGAGAGTAAAAAGGGAAGTTATTTGCAGTTGAAGGTAAGCTCGGCACCCTCTGGGTCTTCACTTGCTAGTTGGGGAGAGGAACTAAAAAGCCAAACTGCGGACAGCTTTGTGCCGGAAGCCTTTTTGAATAAGGAGAGTTCTTTTGAAACCATATCCGGTGTTCAAGCTCAAATTAATGAATTGCAGTACAACTATGGAAATGGCTGGACGACAGAATATCAGATGCTTCTTTTAAAGAACGGTTACCGCTATTATGGTCAGTTTGTAGCACCTGCCGGTCATGGAGATGAAAAAGAAAACTTTAATGCTATGGTTTCTTCCTTGGATATCGATTTTGATACGATTAAGGAGAACTTTGGGCGGATGGCAGTAGACTCTTATGTATCGCTCAAAGACAAGGCCGTAACCAAAATATCCAAAAGATTTGGTTATACCATCGATATCCCGTTGCTCTGGCAGCCTGTTCAGGATATTTTTGAATCACAGAATATAGAATACCGATTCATTGGCGGTCGTTTTCAGATGGCTGCAAATCCTGAAGGATCCACAGAGTTCACAATCAACGAGATTAAGGATTACTACCAGAACAACAACAAAGATCCAAAAGGCCCTACGATCGAGAGTGTGGAGGAAACCACAGTCGCGGGTGAGCCGGCAACGGTAATCACTGTTCGTCAGACAAAGGGAGGAATCCCTTTTCACATCAAGACTATGGTTTTCAGTAAAAACGATGTAATCTACACCCTAACCGTAACGCTAAATGATGCAAATGCTACGCCGGAGCAGCAGCAGACGCTGGATCAAACACTGCAATCGTTCCGGTTTGCGGGGAGTGAGAAGTAGAGGGTTAAGAGTGGAAAGACTGAAAGACTGAAAGACTAATAGACTAAAAAGTAAGGCTATTGCTCTTATCCATGCAATGTTATAATTATTTCAGACGAAGAACGTCCCTAATGCCAACCGGCGGGGACGTTTTTTTTGTTGTGAGGCCTAGGAAGCTGAAATGTTGCAGTTAGTGCAGGAATTGGGGCGTCTATGTGGCCTAGTAAGCTGAAATGTTGCAGAAAGTGCAGGAATTGGAGTGTCTATGTAGCCTAGGAAGATGAAATGTTGCAGAAAGTGCAGGAATTGGTGCGTCTATGTGGCCTAGGAAGCTGAAATGTTGCAGTTCGTTCAGGAATTGGAATTGGTGCACATTTGATGACTCAGCATTAGTTGTGTATTTGAAAATTATAAGAAGAGGATGATATCTATGGATTTCGAGCAAGAACATCAATTATTAATGGAGCGCCATTTAAGTGTTAGATCAGGCGAAAGGAGAGGGCGATTGCTTAGAGGACACCAATATGCAGAAAAACTGCTACTTCAGAACGTTTGGTGGCCTTTGTTCGGTAACCTTGATCATTTACATCCAGAATATGAGGTGTATGATTGGAACCGCAAATCCCAATTTCTAGACTTTGCTTTTCTCCCGGCTTACGGACGCTTTGGGTTGGAATGTGACGGATTTCAAAGCCACATCAAAGATATGGATCGGGAAAGATTTAGTTATTCGCTAAACCGGGAAAGCTTTTTAACCGGGATGGGTTGGAGGATTATTCATTTTTCCTTTGATGATGTGCAGAAGCGTCCTGAAATTTGCCGTATGTTATTGCAGATGGTTATAGGGCCTTCACAGATCAGGAAGGTTTCACCTAACCCAGCCTCTCCTTTAGAGAGGGAGGTGATTCGACTAGCATGGAATATGGGGAAGCCTATCCGTACCAAAGATATCGTGAATCAGTATGAGGTTAATTTCCGAACGGCTCGAAAGTGGCTGCAAGATATGGTTGAAAAGGGAATGCTTCGTCCAATAATAAAAAATAAGTATGCATGCTATTATGAGCCTGTTGAGGGGTTATCAGAGAGATTGTTTTAGGGGATTGTTATGAGTAAAGACGGACTTTTTCTATATAAATGTTGGTAAACACATGGCGCGTTGATGTGATATTTGATACAATAGATAAGTTAAAGACGAAGAAAAGACCCGCTATAACAGCGGTTTGGGAGGATATAGATGAAAGAGCAAGACATACGTAGAGAAGACGTGGAGCTATTGGCTCCTGCAGGCGATTGGGATTGTATGCGTGCGGCGGTAGCGAATGGTGCAGATGCTGTCTTTTTTGGCGTGGAGAAGTTTAATGCACGGGCCAGAGCGAATAATTTTCGCATGGACGAGCTGCCGGAGATTATGGCGTTTTTGCACAGCTATGGAGTAAAAGGGTTTCTAACCTTTAATATACTGGTGTTTGAAAATGAGCTGACTGAGGCTAAAGAACTCATCGACGCTTGTGTGGATGCCGGAGTAGATGCGGTAATTGTACAGGATTTGGGTCTGGTGAAGCTGATTCGCGAGATTTCTCCGGATTTTCCGATTCATGGCTCCACACAAATGACGATTACTTCGCCGGAGGCCGTAGAATTTACGAAACCGTTCGGATTGGAACGTGTAGTTCTCGGACGTGAAAATAATCTAAAACAAATCAAGACGATTGGTGAACAAGCTCGCCTACCAATGGAAGTATTTGTGCATGGTGCTTTGTGCGTCTCGTACTCGGGGCAATGCCTGACTTCGGAAATGTGGGGAGGACGTTCCGCTAATCGTGGTGAATGTGCTCAAGCCTGCCGCCTGCCGTATGACCTGATGGTTGACGGGGAAATTAAGCCGATGGGTGATGTGACCTACCTGCTATCGCCTAAGGATTTAGCTGCTATTGATCTGATGCCAGAGCTGATCGAAGCTGGGGTAACGTCTTTCAAAATTGAGGGTCGCCTCAAGAGCCCTGAGTATGTAGCTAACGTTGTTGGCAAGTATCGGAAAGCGATTGATCGGTATTTTGATGGCGTTTGGTCCGAACCGTCCAAGGAAGAAGTGCGCGAGCTGCAACAGAGCTTTTCCCGCGGCTTTACACATGGCTTCCTGGATGGCACGAATCATAAAAAGCTTGTGGATGGTACCTTCCCGAAAAGCCGGGGTGTGTATCTAGGCAAGGTGGAGCAAATTCTTAGGGACGGCGTAGTTTGCCGTATAGATGCGCCCCTCAAGCGTGGGGATGGTATTGTTTTTGATGCAGGTGATCCTACGAAAAAAGAAGAAGGCGGACGTGTCTATGATCTTCGCCGTAAAGGCGTGAAGCTGGAGGGTGAAGCTGGAGAAGGGTGGATCGTCGATATCGTACCGGGACGCAACGATGTAGATTTGCGCCGTCTGCATGTCGGGGACCGCATTTGGAAGACCAACGATCCGGCGCTGGACAAGTCCCTGCGTCAAACCTACGAGACCGAGAAGCCATACCGGGTATTCCCGGTTGACATTAAGGTGGAGGGCCGCGTAGGTGAACCTCTGGCGACTTGGTGGACGGACGTGCAGAAGGGCGTCACCGTTCGTGTGGATTCGGAGCTTGCGCTAGAAACTGCGCAAAAGCGTCCGATGGATGCTGCGCTGCTGGAAGAACAATTCGGCCGTCTGGGCGGAACCGTCTTCCAGCTTGGCGTTTTGGAGTCGCATCTGGAAGGCGACGTGATTGTGCCCATGCGCGAGCTCAACAGCATCCGCCGCCACGCGGTGGAGCTGCTTGCGGGCGAGCGCCCGAAACCGCCCGTCTACGTGAAACGGGCGGTCGAGGTTTACAGCGACGCGGCCCAAGGGGGCGTCGCTGGGGTGGCCGTCCCTACGCGCAAGCGGGACGGCTTGGAAGTGCGCGGTGAAGCGGAGCTTACCGCGCTGTGCCGCAGCCTGCCGCAGGTACAGGCTGCGCTCGACGCCGGCGTGATGAACATCTACGCCGACTTCGAGTTCATCAAGCAGTTCCCGGCAGCGGTGGACGCTGTACGGGCTGCGGGTGCCAGCATTACGCTGGCAACGCCGCGTATCCACATGCCAGGCGAGAATGGCTATCATGCCAATATTCTACGCCTGCAGCCGGATGCGGTTCTCGTGCGTAACACCGGCGCATTATATTACTATCTTCGCCGTCGTATGGAGCAGCCGGACGCTGTCCATCCGCGTATCATTGGCGATTTCTCACTGAATATCGCCAATCACAAAGCGGTAGATCTGTTCCTGGAAGCAGGCTGCGACCTTGTAACGCCTTCTTACGATTTGAACATACAACAGATGGTGGATCTGTTAGGCCATAGTGACACGTCACGTATGGAGATTGTAATCCACCAGCATATGCCGATGTTCCATACGGAACACTGTGTGTACTGCACATTCCTGAGCGAAGGTACTGATTTTACAAACTGCGGACGTCCTTGTGAAGACCATCGTGCATCCCTGCAGGATCGTATCGGTATGTCCCATCCAGTACGCGTAGATGAAGGTTGCCGTAATACGGTGTACAATGCCGTTGAACAATCAGGAGCAGAATACCTTAACAATTTCCGTGAGTTAGGAGTAAATTCTTTCCGCGTGGAGTTTCTGGAGGAAACACCGGAGCAGGTAGCTGAAGTGCTCAGTCTCTACACCCGTGCGCTTCGCGGTGAGATCTCCGGCACGCAGGTTTGGAAGAGCCTCAAAGCGACCAACCAACTTGGTGTTACGCGCGGACAATTGGTAAATGCTAAGTAGGTGCTTGATTAACGGGCAGGGTAGTAAGGGAAACTCCTTACCCCTGCCTGTTTCTTTATATTAAGGAGTAACAAGTGTTACTTATTACCTAAAATAGACCGAAACTGGTATAATCAAAGGTACTAGTCACTTTTTCTACTAGATAAGGTGAGAAACTGCATCGAGTACATAAAAAAGGAGCATATGCCATGAAAATTCGTAAAGCCATTATTCCGGCAGCAGGTCTGGGTACCCGCTTTTTACCTGCAACCAAAGCAATGCCCAAAGAAATGCTGCCTATAGTAGATAAGCCAACGATCCAGTACATTGTCGAGGAAGCAGTGGCTTCAGGCATCGAAGATATCATTATCGTAACGGGAAAAGGAAAACGTGCGATCGAAGATCATTTCGATACTTCTTTTGAGCTGGAGTTCGGTCTAGCCGAAAAACAAAAATGGGAGCTGCTAGATTCTGTACGTAAATCTTCTGAAATGGCGGATATCCATTACATCCGTCAAAAGGAGCCGAAAGGTTTGGGACATGCTATTTGGTGTGCACGAAAATTCATCGGCAATGAACCCTTTGCTGTTTTGCTTGGAGATGACATTGTTGAAGCCGATACACCTTGCCTCAAACAAATGATAGATGTTTACGATGAGTATAAATCATCAATCGTTGGCGTTCAGCCGGTACCCTGGGAAGAAGTATCGCGTTACGGTGTGGTAGATGGTATATCCTTGGCGGAACGTGTATATAAAGCCAATCGTCTCGTAGAGAAGCCGAAAAGAGAGGAAGCTCCTTCTAATCTAGCTATACTCGGCCGCTATATTTTAACTCCTCGTATTTTTGATATGCTAGGTGAACAACAGGTGGGTGTAGGTGGAGAAATACAGCTTACCGATGCCATAGCGCGTCTTAGCGAGGTGGAACGAATTATTGCCTATAACTTTGAAGGTAAACGTCATGATGTAGGTGAGAAAATGGGCTTCATCCGGACAACCATTCATTATGCACTCCAGCGTGGAGATCTTAAAGAGGATTTGCTGCAATACCTACGGGAGATTGTGGAGAGTGAAGCGGAAAAAGGTCTCATTTAATTAAGGCAATCATTCATATCCAATCTATCTATCCATTCAATCAAAAAAATAAACGGAGTAGTTCACTGCACTAAACAGTGGCCTACTCCGTTTTTAATTTAACCCTTTGATTAGAATCTCATGATTAATATTTCTGGTTAACAATCTCATCAATCTGTTTGGCTTCCAAAGGTTCAGCGGCAATCAGCAAGTCATACACGGCTTGGTCCTGTCCACCACCACTTTTCAAAGCGGCTAAATACCAACGGGCAATTTCACGATTATTCAAATCTGTGTAATCTTCACTGAGACCGAGCTTCAATGTTTTTGCTGCTGCTTCGCCCTGCCCTGACATAAGCTGCATTTTCCCAGCATTCAGTGCCATAGTCGGAGTGATAGCGAACGGACGACCTTGCAACTGCTCCGGAGGGAGGGTTTTCAGATGCTCAACCCCAGCTTCCACATGTGTATAGGCATTCAGTCCTGTTGTGAAGTACTCCTTCTCTTTGGCTTCATTTTTCTGGGCATACGCTTCATGGCCCAATGAATAAGAACGACTAATCAGTGCTTCATACCATTCGATATCCCAGTTGAATTTATCTGCATTATCGCGGTAAATAGCATAAGAAAGATCGTTTTGACTCTTCAAATCGTAGTAGCTTACCAACTGAGTTAATAGGTTTTTGTTATAAGGCTCATCTTTTAATGCTCGTACAAGCGTATTGTAAGACTCATTTAAATACTGTTCATCTTGGGTTTGGCTAAATACCTGCTGATCAATAGACGACAGATAAGCAGCCGATTCAGGATGGCTCGGTCTATTCTTCAAAGCTTTAACTAAAGGTTCTTTGATCTCTTCATAGGATTGACTGACCCCAAGTAAGTTTTTAGCTTTTGCTGCTGCGCTACTAGAACCAAGATAGCTAATCGACAGGAACAGTAAAAATGCAGTTCCAACCGTAAGCACAGCTAAGTACCCCATACGTATTCCATTTTGATTCCAATTCCGCTTCAAGGGCTTGCTATCCATGACAGCCGCCATACCTGCGAGGCCAAGGAAAACCAATATACCCATAAACGCATAACTCATATTGAAATCCAGTAAACTATGGACAAGAATGGATAAAGCAATAATCAGATAAAAGAATCCATTGTCAAAATCATTTTTATCCCGCTTGATGTAACTGCGAATGTATTTGTAGAAAATATAAAGGATAAAACTCATAAATACGATGAACCCAAGAATACCAACCTCAATTAAATACTGTAAAAAGAAATTGTGAACTTGCCGGCTTGTATAAGGGTTGTTCTGGTACTGCTCGTATAGCGAGGCCCAACCCCCGCCCCCAGCTCCCAAAATAGGATAATCCTTAACAACCTTCAAAGCATCCTTATAGAAAGTAAATCGTTCTAATACACTATGCTGATTGAAATTTATATTTTCTAAGCGTGTCTCCATGTTAGCAGGTAAGATACTTCGAGCACTTGTACCAACGAGGAGGAAAGCTACCATACCTATCAGTGCCACTGAACCTAGTGGAATCCATAACCCTGTTAATTTACGTGAACCCCAGTTACCTAGTTTCTCATTCAACCAAGGAGCAACAAAACGTTGAACAACCCAACTAAGACCAGCCACGAGCAATGAGGCTCCCAACAGATAACCCCAGCCCTTCAATGCAGCCGAAGAGGAGAACTTGGTATTCAATTCTGTTCCTAGGTTTGTTACCGGACTAGCAATGATTACAGATGCAATGCCTGCAATCCCAAGATGCAAAATCCATAGAATTTGCTGAGCAGGCTTCAGGAACAGAAGAAGTAGTATAAACACAACTGGAAGTAACACGAGACCGCCACGCGATAGCGTCAGCAGAATCGATACAATAATAGGAACAAGAATAAAACCGTGTGTAAGTGTTCCATACCATTTACGGGAGCGAATCAGTGCAAACACTGCAACAAACAGAAAAGCCATCAGAAAGGCTGCATATGTATTTGCATATTGGAAGATTGAAGTGAGCCGCAGACCATTAGAATCCGTCATGACAGCATCTAAATACTTACCATTACTCACTGTATTCGAGAACCAACCTACCAGAGCCCCCGCTACTTTAGCGCCTCCAAGCCAATTCAGAAGCCCAAAACCTACAATGAAATACGCAATAGCTAGTAATGCATTTTGAATGACAACATTTAGTTGCTTTTGCTTCAAGAGATAAAACGTTATAATGAAAACTGCTGCATACATACTCTGAATAAACAGCATATTCATCGCCATATAATGCGAAACGGCGACAAATAATGATAAAGCATAGGTAATAGGAAGCAATAATGCGGCTGCAACTACCAAGTCACTTTGCTGTTCAAGTTTGAACTTCTTATAATACAGTCCAACCCAAACTAGCATCATTAGAGCACTAAGCAAAGCTGACACATATAAAGGTTTCTCAAAGTCTACCATTTGCCCATTAAACAATCCCACTTGAAACGGGGTCCACAACAAAAATAGAATAAAAGCGACAACCATCGCCCAGACCGGGCTGGGTATCTTTTCAACATTTCTCGACTGTAAGGCATTTTTACCGTATACTGGTTTCGACACGTTATGATCTCCTTTTTCTGTAGGTACGAGGATATTTTAGCATAAATAAATTGTTATTTGGTAGCACAATGTAGGAATGCCCTATTAAGTGTTTGTTAGAATTTTAAGAAATGGAGGGCTATTATCCTATTTTTCATAACTTTTTGACACATAAAAATTAACCAATGGATGGAGTTAGGGATGAATGTTTCGTAATTTAATCAATTCTCTTCGTGAAAATAAATACTTAATTAAAAATATGATTATAAGAGATATAAAGCAAAGATATACTGGTTCAGCTTTAGGGATTATCTGGTTTTTCTTGCAACCATTAGCTACTATCTTAATTTATACTTTTGTTTTTTCATTTGTTTTGAAGTCGAAACTTGGACCAGAGTATGGAGGCTTAAGCTTTTCCATTTGGCTAATTTGCGGTTTAGTGCCGTGGATGTATTTTAATGAAGTGATAGTCAGAGGTACTAACGCATTAATTGATAATGCTTCTTTAATAAAGAAGACAATTTTTAATACAAAATGGACTGTTTTTTCTTATTTATTATCTGGGATGTTTTCGTTTTTTGTCTTTATACTCATAGTATTTATTTTGTTTATCTTTTTTCAAGTGCCTCTATCGTGGAATTTAGTATTTCTACCTTTGTATATCATTGTTTTAAGTATGTTTATGTTTGGTATTTCTTTATTGCTGTCGTCATTGAATGTTTATTTGAGAGATATTAACCAATTTCTTTCTGTGTTTCTTAATGTTTGGTTCTATTTAACACCTATTGTCTACCCTATAAATATTATACCTGAAAAATTTAGGTTTTACTTGGAGATTAATCCGCTCTACCACTTTATACAAAACTTTAGAAATATAATGCTTTCTACAGGTGATTTTAATATCTCATCTTTTTTATATATGTTAACATTCTCCATTATAAGTTTAGTTATGGGGCTAAAAGTATTTAATAAATTAAAGGATGGGTTTGCTGATGTTCTTTAAATATAAAATGAATAATAAGTTTATGTTGTTTGCAATAATACTTTTAGCTATAACAGTTCGTTTTATTTATTTTCTAACCACCCCGTTTCCCCTTACACCAGACAAATTATTAAGTTTTTATCCGGATGAGAATGTTTACTATGGTAATTATTTATTGATTGTTCAAAAGGGGTTTATAGGAGCGCTCCTTGATCAGCAATCCTTATGGACAGCACCTCTAAATTCTATTTACATTTATTTGTTGGCTGGTATTACTAGCAAGCCCATACTCTTTATAAGATTAGTTAATATTTTAATTGCATCAGTAAGCATTATTTATTTATACAAAATCGCTGTAAAAATGTTTAATGTGAAGGTTGCTTTATTTTCTTCATTATTCATGGCAGTATACTTTCCTTTAATAGAAATATCCCCTACTCTCTTAACTGAGCCGCTATATATACTTTTCCTATTGATGAGTGGGTACTATTTACTTTTAGCTACTGAAAATAATAACTATAAACACTATATTCTTTCTGGAGTTATTATAGGTTTAGCTACACTTACTCGATCCACTTATTTATTAGTGCCATTTTTCTTAGTGTTCTTTTTATTTATCCACTTTAGAAAAAATAGAAAAATGATAAATGGATTTATAATTATGCTAGGAATGTTTATGATAATGGTGGGACCATTCTTCCTAAAGAACTTGGTGATGTTTGATAGGTTAACTCTTAATAATGGTTCAGGGGCAGTTTTGTTTCTGGGATCTAGAGCTGACACCGAAGGCGATGAACCTCCATATCGAGGTAAGGGATACGATACTTACGAAATAACAACTCCGTATCAACATTTAGAATCAGAAGGTGACGATAAATTAAAGAAGGTAGCAATTGATAATATTAAGAATCACTTTCCGAGTTATATGTATTGGAATATAAAGAAAATTGGCAGACTGCTGGTAGGAAATAACTATTATTGGTTTTTCCCGTTTAATGATGTATCAGGATATTACCATAATTTAGGCCTAACTAAAGCTCTCTTTAAAATAACAAATATGTTTTTAGTCATTTTTGTTGTGATTTTCGGTTGGTATGAAATTTTAGTCTCTATCTTTAGAAAAGGATTTAGAAATCCAATAACTCTAATAATTATCTACCACACATTGGTGATGTTGCCTTTTCTAACTAATCATAGGTATGGTCTTCCAATAATCTGTTTTATATCAATATTTTGCGCTTCTCATTTTTTTAAAGAGAAAAAGGTGAATTAATTGAAAGCTAGAAGAATAACTTTACTTCTTTTTATACTGGTTACAATTATTTTCTTACTTAATACAGGGATTAGTCGGTCAATAAAAAACTGGTATGCCTATAGTAAAATAAACTTTATTGAACAGAAACTAGATTTAGCTATATCCAATAGTATGAATATTGAGAATCTCAAAGTTAACAAGGAATTGATTTCCGGGGATGGTAAAGATAATGATCCCTCAGTAACGTTGAATCTTAATGAGGATTACATGCATTCATTAAACCTCCATATCAAAGTTGGGGAGGCAGATTCTCTACAGCTATTTTATTTAAATGAAGACGATCAAGGCTTTAACGAAATTAAATCATTAAAGTACTCTTTATCACCTGGGGATAATTCAGTGGAGTTGCAAATACCGTATGGGGATTCATCCAAGAAAATGACATCAATACGGATTGATCCAGTACAAACTAATCAGCATTTTATTATTAGTGATGTCTATATTAACAAATAATAATAATCAACAGGGGTATCTCTAATGAAACTAATATATCGTCTGAAAAAGACTATAAAGAATCAGTTTTTCAAAAAAAAAACTGAGAATAATCTTGAGGATATTGATATTTATGCACGTTGGATCAAGAAAGAAAATAAAACGCCTGTTGCAAAAATACCATTTAGCTTTAATCCAAAAATTTCGATATTGATGCCTGTATATAATGTAGAGCTCCAATGGCTCCAAAAGGCAGTAGAATCAGTTGAAGGTCAGATATACGATAACTGGGAATTATGCATCGTGGATGATTGTTCTACAAACGCCGAAATATCTAACTATTTATTATCTAAACAGAGCAATAAAATCAAAGTGAAAATACTTAATAAGAACTCTCATATTTCTATTACATCAAACGAGGCTCTTAAACTCTCTACGGGGGAATTTATAGCTTTACTAGATCATGATGATGAGCTAACGGATAATGCTTTGTTAGAAGTAGTCTTAAAACTGAATGAGAATCCGGGGTTAGATTTGATATATTCAGATGAAGATAAAAAATTAATGAGTGGAGAAAGAATTTATCCTGCTTATAAGACGAATTGGAATCCAGAATTATTATTTTCATTTATGTATGTGGGGCATTTAGGAGTTTACAGAAAGAGCATTGTTGAGGAAATTGGTGGATTTAGAGAAGGGCTTGAAGGAGCTCAGGATTATGATTTAATACTTAGATTTACGGAGAGAACTAATAAAATCACTCACATCCCTAAGATTTTATATCATTGGAGAATGATTCCTGGCTCTACAGCTGTTGAAGTGAATAGTAAAAGCTATGCCTATGATAGAGGTAGAATAGCACTGCAACAATCCCTTATACGGAGGGGTTACGATTGCATAGGAGTAGAAGAGGATAAACTCATTAGAGGAAACTATTGCCCAGTATTTCATTTTGCCGAGCCTACCAAACCCATTGCAATTTTTATATTAGCTTCATCTAATAATAAAGAATTAATTAAAGAAAAGATTAAACATATAAAAAAAAATAGCTCTATAACAAATATAGCTATCGTTGTTTTGTCCGTTAATGGTTTTGAATTAGATGAAAATGTAGTTTCCTTATTATATAAGGATAATGATTATTTTGCAGAGATGTTCAGATATCTAAACCAGTTTAGTGATATAAAGAATTTTGTGTTTATTAAAGATACAATCTCTGTGCGGAATAAAGAGTGGCTAAATAAAATGCTAACTTATTCTGAACGTGAAAAAGTAGGTTGTGTCTCTGGTAAAGTAATTTCAGTGACCGGAAAATTACAATACGCTGGAGCCCATCTTCAAGGTGATAAAAAGTGTTACCCTAATCATAATGATGAATCCGATGAGGTTGGCTATTTAGGTAGGGTAAGAAGAATTCAGAATACATCCTTTGCATATGAAGAATGCTTTGCCTTGAAATCTATATTATTTAAAGAATATATGAGCAGGAATAAAGAAGGGAATTATGACTTTGATGGATTGAATATGGAATTACTTCTAAACGGAAAAGATAATGTATTTAATCCATATATTGAATTTGTAACATTAACCTCTATGGCAGCTGAAGAATTATTACAACCTCATGCTAAAGATCTATTGATGTCTATGGAAGTTGATAAATATTTAAATCCTCACCTTGAAATTATAGAGGGGAAATTACAAATAATTATATAGGCTGTAGAAAGTGGTGTGCAGAAATGTTAATACAGGAAAGAATAATTGATATAATTATACCTATTTATAATGCTTACGAGGATTTGATTCAATGTGTGGATTCCATCCTAAACAATGATGCAGGTCAACCCTATAGAATTATTTTAATAAATGACTGTAGCCCAGATACTCGTATTTCTCCATATCTAGAAAAAGAAGCTCTTGAAAACGATAATGTTATTTTTTTATCCAATGAAACGAATTTAGGGTTTGTTAAAACAGTGAATAGAGGAATGTCCTATTCAACAAATGATATTGTGCTTTTGAATAGCGATACAATTGTAACTAAAGGCTGGCTTTCAAAAATCTTAACATGTGCATACTCATCTGAGTTAATTGCAACCGTGACCCCGTTTACGAATAACGGCACTATTTGTTCAGTTCCGAATTTCGGGGAAGATAATGAAATTCCAGAAGGTTTTACTATTGATAGTTTTGCTGAAATGATTGAGGATATATCGCTTAAAAATTATCCTCATATTCCAACAGCAGTAGGTTTTTGCATGTTCATAAAAAGAGCGATTCTAGACAAGGTAGGCCTCTTCGATGCTGAATCATATTCAAAAGGATATGGTGAAGAAAATGACTTTTGTTGCAGAGTGACTGAATTTGGTTATGTGAATGTTTTGGATGATGCCACCTTTATATATCATAAAGGGTCAATGTCTTTTAAGAGTGATAAAGAAGGTTTGATTATTCGTAACTCAGAAGTTTTAAGAGGTAAATTCCCTTATTATTTTGATCGTGTTAATAGCTTTTTATCATCAAATTCAGTCTTTCCTTTAATAGAGAATATCAAAAAGCAGCTAACAACTTATTCGAGAACTCCTAAAAAGAAGATTTTATTTCTCACACATAACACGGTAGACGAAGATTGGTTGTTTAAACGCGGGGGTACCGAATATCATGTATTTGATCTCATTCAAGAAATTGAAGAAATAGAATTTTTTACACTTACAACTAGTGGAACACGTGTGTTATTAAAAAAATTCAATAATAAAACTTCGACTAATTTTAACTTTTTTATTGAAAATCCAATTGAAGCACATACCTTTTATCAAGAAGATTATAGAAAAGTTCTAGAAGAAATTCTAAAAGGGTTTTCTATAGATTTAATTCATATCCACCATTTACAAAGACATACCTTTGATATTTTTAAATTAGCTGAGCAATTTAAAATTCCACTAGTCTACACAGTTCATGACTATCATTTAGTTTGCCCATCTATATTGCTTATGGATAATCATGGAGATTATTGCTATGAGAATATTACTGTGGATAAATGCAAACAATGCCTGCATAATAAAATGGGATATGGAACCTCCTTTAGAGAACAATGGCATTCGGAAGTTGAAAAAAATATTAAATTATTAAATCTAATCATCTTCCCATCTAAATCAGCTTCAGAATATTTTGAACGTGAATATAAAATAAGCCAACTTCATATCCCTTATGAAGTTATTGAACATGGTATTTTAATTAATATAGTTCCAGAAAATAAAGTTTTAGATCTTGAGAATAATATTACTAAAAGAAAAGTGTTTAATATAGCTTTCGTGGGTAACTTCGCTAAACATAAAGGGAGCCAATATATCAGTGATGTAATTCGTAAAAAGGATAAATCCATCACAATAAATTGGTACTTAATAGGAGAAATTCACGATAGGGTTCTGGAAGAATTTAATGGTGAAAATGTTTACAAAATTGGTGGATATAAAAGAGATAATTTATCAATCCTTCTTAGAGAATTGAATATAGATTTGGTATGTTTATTATCTGTTGTGCCTGAAACCTTTTCTTATACTTTATCCGAGTCATGGGCTGCTGGGATCCCCGTACTTGTAAATAAGCGAGGTGCTCTAGGTTCTCGGGTGAATCACAACGAAACAGGATGGGTCCTTGAAAATCTATCTAGTACTTCACTACTTGATAATATTAAGAATATTTATTCTAATCCTAAATTATACGATTTTGTCAAAAACAATATTAAGACTAATGAACAGATTACTGTACACACTAGCCAAATGGCTCAAGAGTATAGAGAGGTATATAAGAATTTAATAGACTCCAGTGATAAATCTCTATCTATTTCATCTGAAGAGAAGTCTACACTTAATAAAACAAAACATAAGAGCCTTACTCTTATAAATCATACTAATGAACACTTAGAACGAGAACTTCAGCTTAAGGACCAGCAAATTCAAGCTATATACAATACAATCGGATGGAGATTTTTAAATTATTTAAGAAAAAACAACATGGTCGGCAAAATTGGAAGGAAACTACTTGTGAATTTATTAAAAATTAAAAATAGAAGATAAGGTGTAGCTTATGAATAATTATGCAGTTGAGATAAAAGATGTTACTAAACAATTCAAAACATACAGCAATCCTATTAATAGATTGAAAGAAATTTTTTATGAAAGCAGGAAATTTTCAGAGGATTTCACAGCACTTAAAGGTGTTGATTTAAAAATACCGAAGGGTCAAACTATTGGCTTAATTGGTGAAAATGGTAGCGGAAAGAGTACATTGTTACAACTTATTTGCGGAATTTTGAAACCGACTCAGGGTGAAGTTTCAGTCAATGGTAAGATATCAGCTTTGTTAGAATTGGGTGCAGGATTTAATCCTGAATTTACAGGTAAAGAAAATGTTTATATGAATGGTGCTATTCAAGGTTTTACAAAAGAAGAAATGGACGTAAGGCTACCAGCGATAGAAGATTTTGCGGAAATTGGCGAATTTATCAATAAGCCAGTTAAAACTTACTCTTCGGGTATGTATGTTAGGCTTGCTTTTGCATCGGCTATAAACGTTGATCCTGATATATTAATAGTAGATGAAGCATTAGCAGTGGGTGATTTATATTTCCAGCTCAAGTGTATTGAAAAGATAAAAGATTTCAAAAAAAATGGTAAGACTATAATTTATGTTTCCCATGATACTTACTCAGTTAAGAACATATGTGATTATGTAGTTTGGATTGATAAGGGTCTTGTAAGAGAGCAGGGTGACCCTATTCAAATAGTTCCTCGTTTTGAGGATTTTATGAAAATGAAAAAGGATGTTGTAACAAATACTAAACATTTAAAAGAGGATACAGATGCTAGTGATTTGGCTCTTAATATTTTGGAAGCCAATTTTTTTGAATACATGACAAAAAATAAGAAACAGCAGTTTGAAATTAATGATGGAATGACGGTTTTGATAAAATATGATCTATTAAAACCAATTGAGGAAATTGTTGCAGGTGTTGCTATATTTGGACCAGACGGAACGAGTGTTTGTGGCCTGAATACCAAGCTAGATAATGAAATAATTAAACCAAGTTTAGGGGAAAACCAAATATTAATTCACTATAATCAATTAAATCTTTTTCCGGGCACATATAATATACATGTAGGCTTTTTTGAGAAGGAAGCAATTGGGAGATTGGATTATAAAGCAGGACTGGGCTCTTTTAATGTTATAAGTAGTAGTTATAAGGGAGAAGGAATTGTACTTATAAATCATAAGTGGGAAGTGAATTAAATGTCAAAATATAATTATGAGGTAGACCTTTCTAAAGATAACTCGGCTACTAAGATTATTAATCTTATTACAGATGGTTCAAGAGTACTTGAGTTTGGATGTGCATCTGGTTATATGACAAAAATCCTAAAAGAAAAAAAGAGTTGTCATGTTGATTGTGTAGAGATAAATGAAGCTGATGCTGAAATAGCAAGACAGTATTGTGGTAAGATGCTCATCGGAGATGTAGAGCTAATAGATTTTGAAATTTTAAAGACTTGGGGAACGTACGATTATATTGTTTTTGCTGATGTCTTAGAACATTTGAAAAATCCAGAATTAGTATTAGAAAAATGTAAGGTCTTGTTAAATGGTAATGGTGAAATACTTTCATCAATACCAAATGTAGCACATGCTTCCATAGTGTTAAATCTATTAGATGGGAAATTCCAATACCAAAAGATTGGGCTACTGGATAATACGCATTTAAAACTCTTTACCAAAAAAACAATATTTGATTTATTTGAAGGAGCAGGATTTTTAGTAAACATAGTTGGGAAAACGGAAATATACCCTGAATTCTCTGAATTTGCTACTAATGTCTCACTGTATCCTAAAGAAATACTTGATTATATCTATAAATATAATTCAGAAGCTAATACTTATCAATTTATAGTTAGATCAAAAATTTGTTCTGAAGCTAATCTACTAAAAGAAACAACATCTAAGAAGAACATAATGGAAGAAGAGATTTTAGAATTAAAAAACTATATCAATCATCAAAAAGAAACATTGGAAATGCAAATAAAATACAGTGAAAAAATTGAGACTATTATAGAGAATAAAGATGGTGATTATAAAAAACTAGAGCAAAGCTATATACAATTATTGACTACTGTTGAAAATTTAAATGATGCTAATGTTCAAATAAAGCAAGAAAATTCATCTATATCTGGTGAGTTATTACGTTACCAAAATGAATCGGACAAGCTGAAGTTGGATTTAAAAAACATGCAAGATTCCGCTGAAAAACAGAATGAATTATATGAAAACCTAATTAATCAATTGGAATATTCAAGAAAAGAGATGGAACAACAAAGAAAAAAAAGATGGTACAGTAAATTATTAGGTAGAAATTGAGATATGAAAAACATATTAATAATATCTCCTGCTGCTATTAAAAAGAATATGTCTGGCCCCTCTATAAGGTATTGGGAAATTTCTAAGGAATTATCAAAAAGTAATAATATAATATTACTTGTACCTAATGAAGATTTTCTAGAAAACAAAGATTTTACAATCATGAAAATCACCATTTCAAATCTAATTAAGAGTTTAAAGAAATGTGATGCTGTCTTATTACAAGGGTTAACTCTATGGAAATACCCGTTCATAAAATATTTTAATAAAGCTATTGCTGTTGATTTATATGATCCTTTTCATTTAGAGAACCTTGAAGGGTTATCAAATACTATATCCAGTAAGATTAAACATTTTACAACATTAGCTGTTATAAAAGAGCAGCTGATCCGAGGTGATTATTTTTACTGCGCATCCGAAAAGCAAAAAGACTATTGGTTAGGTATGCTTTCCAGCCAAAAAATAACGCCTTCCTTATATAATTCTATAGATAGGAATATTGCTAACTTGATAGGAATCGTTCCTTTTGGAATTCCTGAATATTCTCCTACAAAACAAAATCGAGTGTTAAAAGGGATGTATTCAACTATAGGTGAAACAGATAAAGTGGTTGTCTGGGGTGGGGGAATATGGGATTGGTTAGACCCTGAGACTTTAATCAAAGCTATGGCAATTGTTAAAGAGGAGCGCACTGACGTTAAGTGTTTCTTTATGGGAGTAAAACCACCAGTAGGAAGTGAACCAAAAAAACTAAAGAGTCTTCTAAAACTAAGGAAAGATTTAAAATTAGAAGATACTGTGGTTTTTAATGATTGGGTAGAATATGAAAAAAGAAGTGACTTTTTACTAGAAGCAGATATCGGAATATCCCTACATGAAAGTCACCTTGAAACGAGATTCTCTTACCGAACACGATTACTTGATTATATTTGGTGCAAACTACCTATAATTGCTTCGGATGGAGATGTATTCTCAGAAATAATTAAAAAAAATAATCTAGGTACTGTGGTTAAACCTAAAGATGAGATTGAAACGGCTAATCATATTATCAGAATGGTTATAGAGGAAAAAGGTAATTACTACACTGATCATAATTCTTCTAAATTTTCATGGTCTTCTGCTGTAAAAGACTTACTCCAATTCTGCAAAAATCCCAAAAGGATTTCCGTTAGGTTCTCTTTTTTAATAGAATTACAATTATTTTTTTGGAGAGTAATATACTTATCCATCAGAATGCACAAAAAAATGTTTAAATGAAGTACAATAATTTTGGAAGGAGTTTATATATATGAGAGTTATGGTTACTGGGGGGTGCGGTTTTATTGGTTCGCATCTAGTTGATAGGCTCATCAAAGAAGAGCATCATGTAATTGTTATAGATAATTTATCTACGGGTTCCTTAAAGAATCTTAATCCACAAGCAAAATTTGTGGAAATGGATATTCGTGACCCCAATATAGCGCAAATATTTGAAACCTATACTCCAGAAATAGTTTTTCACTTAGCTGCTCAGGTCGATGTTCAAAAGTCAATTAATATCCCAGAGTTTGATGCTAGTATTAATATAATTGGGACTATAAATATACTGAATCACTGTGCAAAATATAATGTTAATAAAATTATTTATTCATCCTCCGCAGCTATTTATGGTAATCCAGAAGAGCTTCCAATCAATGAGGATTTTATCAGTAATCCAATTTCATTTTACGGAATTTCTAAATATACACCAGAAAATTATATCAAGGTATTCTGTAATATTAGTAAGTTAAAATATACGATATTAAGATTCTCCAATGTTTACGGTGAACGTCAAAGTTCTAAAGGGGAAGGAGGCGTAATATCAATATTTTTTAATAAATACTTGAATGATGCTATTCCAGTTATATATGGGGATGGTAATCAAACAAGAGATTTCATTTATGTTAAAGATGTAGTAAGCGCTAATGTTTTAGTTATGCATGAAGGGGAATACGATACTTTTAATATTAGTACAAATACTCCGGTTAATATTAATGAGATTGCTAGAAAAATATCAGATATAACGAACTCTACAGTTGAAACAGTTTACATGCCGGAGAGACCTGGAGATATAAAAGATAGTTACATGGATAACACTAAGATCTTTAATAAGTTGGGTTGGGTACCAAGTTACACCATTGAACAAGGTTTAGCAGAAACGTATAAGAATATAGATATTATTAAAGCAGATCAATAAGGAGATAAAATTATGTCCCGAATTCTTTTAATTATTCCTGCATTTAATGAGGAACAGAATATAACTAAAGTTATCACTGAAGTACAGCATAACTTGGAGGATGTTGATATTCTCGTTGTTAATGACTGTTCTACTGATAATACTCTAAATATTTTAAAGCGCATCAAAGGAATAAAGTTTCTTTCTCTTCCCGTTAATTTAGGGTATTCAGGAGCGCTTCAAACAGGGTTCAAATATGCTGTAGAAAAAAACTACGAGATTGTTATTCAGTTTGATGGTGATGGGCAACACATAGCCTCTGAAGCTGGTAAGTTGTTAGATATTATGAGAGAACAAGATGCGGATATAGTTATAGGTTCTAGGTTTAAAGCAGAGAACAATTATAACCATACTTTCTTTAGGAAAATTGGCACTGGTTTTTTTAGAAGCATTATTAAACAAATTTGTAAAGTGAATATTACTGATCCAACATCAGGTTTTCAAGTTTTGAATTATTCAGTTTTTGAAAAGTATGCCCAAATGAATAAGTACCCAGAATATCCAGATGCAAACTTAATTATTGAAATGTTATTGCAAAATTATAAAATTGCTGAATACGCAGTGGAAATGAGAAATAGAGAGTTCGGGACTAGTATGCATAGTGGATTAATTAAACCGATGAAGTATATGATTAAAATGTTCTATGCTATTATATTTATACTCTTAAGCAAGCGAAAGGCTGCATCGAATCAAGCCTTTTATAATTAATTCAAATAGGAGAACTCAATAATGATTACTAGAATATTTTTTGTGTTAATTGGTTTTGGTCTAATATTTTTTGTATATAATCGCGTTAAGAAGAACCTCTTTTCTGAAAAAGAAAGTATGTTTTGGATGGTTGGAGCTATTATAGTTTTTATTCTTTCTATTTTTCCGAAAATGATAGACTCAGTATCACATATTTTGGGGATAGAATACCCACCCTCTCTTTTATTTTTATTAGCCTTAATGTTTACTTTGATTCTTTTGCTAAGACAAAGCCAGCAAATCTCAATAATAAGTAATAACCTAAAAGAACTAATCCAAAGAAATGCTTTATTAGAACAAAAACTAAGAGAAGACACTAACGATAATGACCAAGTTTAATTTATTACTATCAAGCCAATTTGTTCGATATGGTTTTGTTGGTGTGATAGGAACAGCAGTGCATACCGGAACACTATGGCTTCTTACTGAACTAGTAGGTTTTAATCCTTTGATGTCATCGACAATAGGTTTTTTGTTCTCCTTGATTATTTCATATTATTTGAATTCTATTTTGACGTTCAAAAAGGGTTTTAATCTGGGAGTTTTTCTGAAATACTTTGTTGTCTCTTCTTTTGGATTACTCGTTAATTTATCTATCCTTTTTACATTTGATCATATTCTTCTTATGAACTATATGGTTGGCCAAGTGGTTTCGATTTTTGTTGTTCCTGTTTTAAACTTCGCATTAAATAAATATTGGGCTTTTAATTCTAGAGTCACAAAGCAGGATACAGGGGGAATACTATGAAAGGCATAATCCTAGCAGGTGGTACAGGCTCACGCCTCTACCCCTTAACGAAAGTCACTAATAAACATCTACTTCCCGTTGGTAAATATCCAATGATATTTCATTCTGTGTTTAAGCTTAAACAAGCTGGAGTTAATGACATTCTCATTGTTACAGGCAAAGACCATATGGGTGATGTAGTAAACTTGCTTGGCAGCGGTCGAGATATGGGGGTTTGTTTTACATATAAAGTTCAGGACGAAGCGGGTGGTATCGCTCAAGCTCTTGATTTAGCTGAACATTTTGTCGGTGAAGATCAAATGGTAGTTATCCTTGGGGATAACGTCTTCGAAGATGATATTACCCCATATGTCCATAATTTTCAGGAACAGAAAAATGGTGCTAAAATCCTCATACAAGAAGTTCAAGATCCTAAACGATTTGGTGTACCTGAGCTTCAAGGAGAGCGAATTATTTCTATTGAGGAAAAGCCGGAACATCCGAAGTCTAATTATGCGGTAACAGGTATTTATATGTTTGATCATAAAGTATTTGATATAGTGAAGACCCTAAAGCCATCCAATCGCGGGGAATTAGAAATCACTGATGTTAATAATGCATATATTAATCGTGATGAGTTGACCTTTGATATCCTTAAAGGTTGGTGGACGGATGCGGGTACGCATTCTTCGTTAGCACGAGCGAATGAGTTGTCACAGGAATTGGTATTTGGAGATGCATTTGGGAAATTAAAATTATAAGCATATGGAGGAACTATACGTTATGAAAGCAACTCCTCTTAAATTACAGGGTGCAAGCCTACTTGAACCCGTGGTCCATGGCGATCATCGGGGTTTTTTTATGGAAAGCTACAACGAACAAATTATGCACGGACTAGGTGTTAATAATCACTTTATTCAAGATAACCAGTCTTTATCTGTAGAAGTTGGGGTGCTCCGCGGTCTCCATTACCAATTGAATCCAAAGGCTCAAACCAAATTGATTCGGGTTTTATCTGGTGTCATTTATGATGTTATCGTTGATATCCGTCGTAATTCACCAACATTTGGACAATGGGTTGGGGTTATTTTAAGTGAGTCCAACAAACGTCAGCTGCTTGTGCCAAAAGGCTTTGCTCATGGCTTCTGCACTTTAGTTCCTAACACACAAGTATTGTATAAAGTGGACGAATACTATTCCCCTGAGAATGATCGCGGCATATTATGGAATGATCCAGCGTTAGGTATAGATTGGCCGGTATCTGCACCGAGTCTCTCAGATAAAGATCAACGGCTTCCTTTGTTAAAGGATGCGGAGTTGAATTTTGACCTATAGGCAAGTAAAGTAAGTATCATTTATTGATGAAGAAGGTGGTTCATACATGAAACTGTTAGTTACCGGCGGGGCCGGCTTTATAGGCAGTAACTTTGTAATATACATGCTGCAGCAGCATCCTGATTATCAAATTATCAACGTAGATGCATTAACTTATGCAGGGAATTTAGAGAACTTGAAGTCTATTGAGGGCAATCCTAATTATAGTTTCGTAAAAGCAGATATCACCGATGCAACGGCCATAGATTCTCTGATGAGCCAAGGTATTGATGTAGTGGTCAACTTTGCGGCTGAATCTCATGTGGACCGGAGTATTTTGGAGCCTGAGGTATTCGTAAAGACGAATGTACTGGGCACGCAAGTTCTGTTGGATGCGTCGAAGAAGTATAGTGTAACTAAGTTTGTACAGGTATCAACCGATGAGGTATATGGATCCTTGGGAGCTACGGGTCTATTTACTGAAGAAACCCCGCTAACTCCGAACAGTCCTTATTCCGCTAGTAAAGCGGGTGGGGATCTACTTGTACGTGCATACCATGAAACGTTTGGACTTCCAGTTAATATTACACGCTGTTCCAACAATTACGGTCCATACCAATTCCCTGAAAAGTTGATTCCACTGATGATCTCTCGTGCTTTATCGGATCAGGCCTTGCCGGTGTATGGCGACGGATTGAATATTCGGGACTGGCTGTATGTTGAGGATCACTGCAGTGCTATCGATTTAGTTATTCATGAGGGTGTGAATGGCGAGGTTTATAATATTGGTGGCAACAATGAACGGACCAATGTGCATATCGTGAATACCGTACTACAGGAACTGGGCAAGCCGGAGTCACTAATTACTTATGTCCAGGATCGTCCAGGTCATGATCGTCGTTATGGTATAGATCCAACCAAAATTACGAATGAGTTAGGCTGGAAACCGAAGCATACTTTCGAGACCGGGATAAAAGAGACGATACAATGGTATCTGAATAATAAAGAATGGTGGGCTCGGATACAATCCGGTGAATATCAGAAATACGCTGAGCTCCAATATGGCAGTCGCCTAGGAGACTCCTTATAATGGCAAAGATGAAGATACTCGTTACAGGTTCAGCCGGACAGCTGGGGCAGGATGTTGTATTGCTTCTGCAAAAGGAAGGTCATGAGGTTCTTGGTTGTGACCGTCAAGAGATGGATATAACCAATCTGGATCAGTGCGTAGACATTATTGGAGAATTTACTCCTGATGTTGTTATTCATTGCGCTGCCCATACAGCGGTAGATGCTGCTGAAAGTGACATTGATGCAGCATATCTAATTAATGCCACAGGAACTCGGAATGTTGCGCTTGCTGCCGAAAAAGTAGGATCAAAACTGGTTTACATTAGTACAGATTATGTTTTTGACGGAATGGGAACTCAAGCCTACCATGAGTATGATAATACTGACCCACAGAGTATATATGGGAAGTCGAAGCGGGCAGGCGAGATACTGGCACAAAGCCTCTCATCCAAGTATTTCATCGTACGAACCTCTTGGGTGTACGGTAAGTATGGCAATAACTTCGTAAAGACGATTCTTAAGCTTGGCCAGGAAAAGCCGCTGTTGCAAGTGGTAGACGACCAAAAAGGCTCTCCGACCTACACTGTGGATTTAGCGAATTTCTTACTAGAACTTATCCAAACTGAAAAGTATGGAGTCTACCATGCTTCCAACAGCGGAGCCTGCACTTGGTATGAGTTTACAGGGGCTATTTTTGCAGAAGCAGAGGATATTCTAGGTTTGACCTTTACAGCTAAGCTTAAGCCTTGTGATACAGAACAGTTTCCACGGCCAGCACCACGTCCGCGCAACTCGGTAATGGAGCATTTGTCCATTCGGACGAACGGGTTTCAGGATATTCGCCATTGGCGAGAGGGCTTAAGAGATTTTTTACTGGAGCTAAAGGAATAAAACTTAATATGAACTCTCGAATCGTGAATAACGGTACGGGAGTTTTTTTCTCTTTTCTGTATAATAGAGCTATAAGTTAAATTCCGTTCTGTTTAATGAAAATATGAATTCGAGGAATTATATGAACAATAAAACTGTAAGTATACATATTGTTACCTATAACAGTGCAGAGGATATCATAGAATGCCTAGCTGCAGTGTTAAAGCAGGATTACCCAATAGAGCAGATAATTGTCGTTGATAATGCATCGGTAGATGGTTCGGCGGAAAAAGTTAGGGCTTTTTATAGCCAATTTGAGACAGAAATTCACGATAACTTTCCTGATTTCGTTCTTATCCAAAACCAAATCAACACCGGATTCGCACCTGCCCACAATCAAGCAATTTCCGCTACAAATACAGACTATGTTCTAGTCCTGAATCCAGATCTAACTGTTGCCCCTGACTATGTGTCCCGGCTAGTAGCACGAATGGAGGCTAACCTGCAAATAGGCAGTGCTACTGGAAAGCTTCTGCTGAAGGCTGATCATCAGATTGTAGATAGTACAGGACTGCGAATGAATAGAGCACGTCGTGCCTTTGATCGCGGAGCAGGAGAACACACGAGTAACTGGCAGGAGTCAGGCCCAGTTTTCGGCGTATCTGGAGCAGCGGCTATGTACTCCCGGCGTATGATTAACGATATCAGTGTCGATGGAGAGTTTTTTGACGGTGACTTTTTTGCGTATAAAGAAGACGTGGACGTGGCTTGGCGAGCACAGCTGCTGGGATGGCAGGGGTTTTATGATGCTGAAGCCATAGGATATCACGAACGTGGTTGGAAAGTATCCGGTCGGGATAGTAAGCCTATGTTTATTCGCCGAATCTCATATATTAACCGATATAAAATGATCTATAAAAATGAGCAATTGCGAACTTTACTGATGACTTTAGTAATATCGCTACCCTACGAAATTGCTGCACACGGCTATATGCTGCTCAAAGAACCAGGATTAATCAAGGCATGGAAATCATTTTTTGCGCAGATGTCGGATCTTAAGAAAAAGCGGAAATATATACAAGAAAGGTCAGCGGGGAACAAAAGCAATGAATCGACAGAATCGGACAGGTATTATTCATAAGTAACTGTATTTCCTCTAGAATGAGTTACTATCTGGTAAATCTCTCCTGTAAAGGTGAGTCCTCTCAGAGGGGTTTTATGCTATAATTATTGTCGATAGAATACTATTTTTGTCAGGAGAGTAATGCAGTGAGTGTAGATGTCAGCATAATTATTGTCAATTACAACACGTGCCGCCTGACAATGGATTGTCTAAGGTCGGTATATGACTCTGTAACGAACTTTTCCTATGAGATCATTTTAGTAGATAATAACTCCCATGATGAATCCATAGAGATGATTAGTAGAGAGTTTCCTAATGTTAATTTAATTGCTAACGAAGATAATACCGGCTTTGCCCGGGCTAATAATCAAGGTATGGAGGTCGCTTCTGGACGTTATGTGCTGCTGCTGAATTCGGATACGGTGGTGCGGCAGGACACATTTGAGACGATGGTTTCCTTTATGGATGGAAGGCCAGATCTTGGGGCTTCTGGATGTAAAATCATTTTGCCCGATGGCTCGCTCGATAAAGCATGTAAGAGAGGGTTCCCTACACCAGCAGCTTCGTTTTATTATGCCTTTGGGTTCAGCAGGCTTTTCCCAGATCGACCAAGGTTCAATGGTTATCAGTTGGGCTATCTGGATCCAGATCAGGATTATCCTGTGGATTGTCTGGTGGGTGCATTCATGCTGCTACGCCGGGAGACGATTGATCAGGTCGGTGGGCTGGATGAGGAATTTTTCATGTACGGTGAGGATCTGGATTGGTGCTACCGTATAAAAGAGGCTGGCTGGGGGATTTATTATTATCCGCAGACTACCATAGTTCACCTGAAGGGTGGCAGCGCCAGACGGAGACCGTTTAAGATCGTCTATGAATTTCATAGAGCCATGATTTTATTTCATCGTAAGCATTATAGCAGGCAGTACAACAGTATGATAAATGGAGCAGTGTATGCTGGGGTGGGAGTGAAGTTTGTGATCTCGCTTTTGCGTAATGCATTAACCTTTCCTAGACAGGTACCTCTTCCGTCACAAAGTCTTTCCTCTTTCGGGCAAGCCGATTCCCGGAATGAATCCAATACTGAGGTGAGATTATGATTCGCCGTAATCAAAGATTTTTAACGCAACTCTATATGATTGCAGACTTTGTAGTCATCCAGATGTCATTTTTGGTAGCCTGGTGGCTCAAGTTCAAAAGCGGTTGGATGCAATTTGTGAATCCGTTGCCCGTTGAGTCTTATGCTTATTGGAGCCTTATTTATGGCTTTATTTCTGTGCTGATTGGTATTGTTTTATCCCTCTATTTGCCTAAGCGCAAAAAGCGGTTTGTGGATGAGTTCCTGAAAATTTTCCAAGTGCATATTATGTCTATCTTTTTCCTGCTGGGTCTGATGTTTTTTGTAAAAGAGATTGATATTTCCCGGGCCTATTTAGCCCTTTATATGGGACTTTTACTCCTCTCGATTATGTTATATCGCTATATCATAAAGCACGCACTTAAATCTTTACGCGAAAAAGGCTTCAATCGCCAATATGTGCTTATTCTCGGGGCTGGAACTCTAGGCAAAAGATTTTATAATAACCTGGAGCAGTATCCGGAATTGGGATATGAAGCGATTGGTTTCTTGGATGATTACTACACATGGGATGGTCTCGAAGAGCAACGCTACAAACCGATTCTGGGAACGATTGATCAGTTGTCGGGGATGCTCGAGATGCTGCCTGTGGATGAAGTCATATTAGCGCTCCCGTTGGATGCCCATTCCAAATACCCTTCAATTATCGCTGCTTGTGAGAAGGCAGGGGTGCGTACACTGATCATTCCAGACTTTTTTGATTACCTGCCGGCACGCCCTTATTTTGATAACTTTGCAGGTATGCCAATGATCAATGTTCGGGATATTCCACTGGATATGGCGGGCAACAAGATGGCCAAGCGGGTATTCGATATTGTGTTCTCCTTGTTCGCTATTATTATGATGTCTCCCGTAATGTTGATTGTCGCCATAGGGGTACGTATGACCTCTCCAGGATCAATCATTTTTAAACAGGAACGAGTCGGCTTGAATCGTCGCTCGTTCATGATGTATAAATTCCGCTCCATGAAGATGCAACAGGATGGAGAAGAGGATACAGGCTGGTCAACACCGGAGGACCCGCGCAGAACTCGATTTGGCACCTTTATTCGAAAGACTAGTCTGGATGAGCTGCCGCAGTTCTTTAATGTCTTAATGGGGCAAATGAGCGTTGTAGGGCCCCGGCCGGAGCGTCCCTTCTATGTTCAACAGTTTCGCGGTGAAATTCCCAAGTACATGGTCAAGCATCATGTTCGTCCTGGTATTACAGGCTGGGCTCAGAGCAATGGGTTGCGCGGAGATACCTCTATTGAAGACCGGATTAAGCATGATATTTTCTATATAGAGAATTGGTCACTGTTGTTCGATATCCGTATTATCTTTAAAACGATCCGCAATGGTTTTAAGAACACTAACGCCTATTAATTCCCAAAGCACATTGTAGCCTTGCTCTGGTTGGAATATGATACCCCGTTTTGCCTTCGGCAGAACGGGGTATTGTTGTCTACACCAACCTTAGAAAAGGAACCCATACAACTATGAATAATAAAAAACTAATTCCATCCTTTATTATCATTCTATCTCTGGTGATTGTACTTATTACCTCATTTGGAAATCAGGAGGATGTCTCTGGAACAGACTTCCCGGATTATCGTATTGTAGCTCATGCTATGGGTGGTATTAACGATCTAAGCTACACGAATGCCTTTGAAGCCTTTGTAGCTAACTATGAGCAGGGAACCCGTATATTTGAGACGGACCTGCTGCTGACGAGCGATGGGAAGCTGGTCGCCCGTCATGAGTGGACAACCCATATGAGTGAGTTGCTGGGGCAATTAAAGGTCTTACCAGCAAATAAGCAGGGAACTATACTGAATTATCAGGAGTTCATGAATACTCGGATTGAAGGGATTTACTCCCCTCTTGACTGGGAGATGATCCTTGATTTGCTGCAGCACTATCCTGATGCGTATATTGTGACAGATACCAAGGAGTCAGACCCGGACTTAATGATGAAGGAATTTCAAATGCTTACAGATTCAGCGAGGCGCCGTGATCCCGCTTTGCTGGATCGGATTATACCTCAAATATATAATCGTCCCATGCTCGAGGAAATCGATAGGATCTACCCTTTTTCAAATGTTATTTATACCCTTTATGAATCTCAGGATAGTGATGAACAGGTTATTGATTTTGTGAAGAATTATGGTGTCGATATTACAATGCCGGAAAACAGGGCCACGAAAACATTTGTTAGAGCTCTTAAGCGCAGTGGTGCACGTGTGTATGTTCATACCGTGAATGATGTACAGCAAATACAGAAGCTGTCTCGGAGGGGTGTGGACGGATTTTACACTGATTTTATAGCTGAGAATGATTTGAAGCCTATCCATAGATAGTGGAAAAAATGCGAAAAAATGTTCGCATTTTTTTCTGTCTGCAAATTGACAGCTATCCAATGCTAGCATAGACTAGATCTATATCTTTTGGGGTTTAACGAGAAACGTCTGTCGTCCATTAAGACGATGAAGTCGTTTCTTCTTATGCCCATATGAATAATAAGGATGGAAAAGAATGAAATCAATCCAACAAATGATCAAACCATGGCGGCATGTATTCAAGCTGGACCCTGATCGGTTCATTAGCGATGAAGACCTGCAGTCCATTTGCTTGTCGGGCAGCGACGCGATTTTAATTGGAGGCTCAACAGGTGTAACCTACGAGAATACCGTGGATTTACTATCCAGAGTGCGGAAGTTTACACTGCCTTGTGCACTTGAGGTTTCGGATCTGGAAGCAGTCGTTACTGGTTTTGATTGTTATATGATACCTATGGTATTGAATACACCTGATCAGGCTTGGATTCTTGGCCAGCATCGTCAGGCTATTGAGCGATATGGGAGTTTCATTCCATGGGACATGCTGCTAGCAGAAGGGTATATTGTGCTGAACGGTGATTCTTCAGTTGCGCGCCTGACAGGTGCAGAGACTGAACTTACCGCAGAAGCAGCGGCGGCTTACGCGCAGATCGCAGATAAGCTAATGAATTTACCTATTGTATATTTGGAGTATAGTGGTGTTTTTGGAGATATGGATACTGTGCAGGCTGTTCGTGAGAACGTGGAATATAGCCAGCTTTTCTATGGAGGCGGTATAACCTGTGAAGCAGAAGCAGCGCAGGCTGCGGCTCTATGCGATACCGTTGTAGTAGGCAATATAATATACCGTGATGTTCAGCAGGCGCTGCTTACAGTGGACGCTGTTAAGATGACAGAGCCAATACCTTATTTGTAGGGGTAGTTTTATGAAGAACTACGACCTTCTTGCTTAAACACTATATAAATTGAACTTTAAAACTAAAGAAGAGGGAATGGAGCGACGGAGGGGGATTTTGGAACTGGAAGAGCGAGAGCGTCCGCCTTTGTCTACGGATTTCTACCGCTATGAGCGGTATTAATCGAGAAATCTGTAGACAACAGCGGCTGGAAGTCCAAACATTCACCGCAGTGGCGACTGGCCCTTTACTCTATAAATATTAAGTTCAATCTATATAGTAAAGTGTATCAATTTATATTTGAAAGGAGCATGTCTTACATGCAACCCGTTAACATACAAGAAGCCGTTAGCCGACTGAATCCTCCTCAGAGGCAGGCGGTAGAAATCACCGAGAATCCACTGCTTATTATGGCAGGGGCAGGTAGTGGAAAGACGCGGGTGCTTACACACCGCATAGCTTCTTTGATCGCAACCCGAAAGGCTCCGCCTTGGGCGATTCTGGCCATAACCTTTACCAATAAAGCAGCAAGAGAAATGCAGGAGCGTGTATCCAGACTGGTTGGTCCTGAGGGCCGAGACATTTGGGTATCCACGTTTCACTCCATGTGCGTACGTATTTTGCGTAAAGATATCGAACGTATCGGCTTTTCCTCCAATTTTTCCATCCTAGATTCTACGGATCAGCTGTCGGTCATACGTAATTGTATGAAGGAACTGAATATTGACACGAAGAAGTTCGAGCCGAAGGCGGTACAAGCGGTTATCTCTGCATCCAAAAATGAACTAATCACCCCTGCACAATATGAACAAAAGGTGGGGGATTACTTTGAGGGGCTTATCGCCAAGGTCTACAAAATGTATCAGAGACGCCTTAAGAGCAACAATTCACTCGATTTTGATGACCTCATTATGAAGACTATTGAACTCTTTCAAGAAGTGCCAGAGGTGCTGGACTTTTATCAAAAGAAGTTCAAGTATATCCATGTAGATGAGTATCAGGATACCAACCGTGCGCAATATATGCTCTGCAAAATGCTTGCCGATAACCACCATCGTATCTGTGTAGTAGGAGATAGTGACCAATCAATTTACCGCTGGCGCGGGGCGGATATCACCAACATCCTCAATTTTGAAGAAGATTATCCAGAAGCTAAGGTTATTTTATTGGAACAGAACTATCGCTCCACCTCCAATATTTTGAACGCCGCTAACGGTGTTATTGCCCTGAATACCGGACGTAAGCCCAAGAAGCTATGGACGGATGCAGAGGAAGGACCGAAGATCAAGGTGTACCGTGCAGATTCCGAGCATGATGAGGGGTATTTTGTAACCGGAGAAATCAGTAAAAATGTGAAGACGGGCAGTGCATACCAAAATCATGCCATTCTCTATAGAACCAATGCACAGTCACGGGTTATAGAGGAAATACTAATAAAATCGGATATCCCTTATCAGATTGTAGGCGGCATCAAGTTCTACGACCGCAAAGAAATTAAAGATTTACTGGCGTACTTACGCTTGCTGTCCAACCCTGATGATGATATCAGCTTAACGCGTATTATTAATGTACCTAAGCGTGGACTTGGCGACACAACTGTGGGTAAGCTGGCAGCAGCTGCGGGAGAGCGCGGGATCTCTATCTTCCGCGTATTACAAACCGTGGATGATCTAGGGTTTGCGGGACGCACCCGGAACATGCTGGTTGAATTCTACGACATGATTGAAGCTCTGCATCGGATGGTAGAGTTTCTGTCCGTTACTGAACTTACCGAAAAAATTCTAGAAATGTCCCAGTATCGCTTGGAGCTGCAAAATGAGAATACTCTCGAATCCCGCTCACGGTTGGAGAATATCGATGAGTTCCTGTCGGTAACTATGGAGTTTGAGAAAAATAATGAAGATAAGTCTCTCGTTTCCTTCCTTACCGATCTAGCCCTTATTGCAGATATTGATAGCGTGAACGACGATGAAGAGGAACGCAGTGATGCTGTTGTGCTTATGACGATGCATAGCGCCAAGGGTCTGGAATTTCCGACGGTATTTATTGTTGGGATGGAGGAGGGAGTCTTCCCTCATAGCCGTGCCTTCCAAGACAATGAGGAGTTGGAAGAGGAACGCCGTCTGGCTTATGTAGGGATTACACGTGCTGAGAAGCAGCTGTTCCTATCATGTGCACGGATGCGAACCCTTTTCGGGCGGACAACGGCTAATGCCCCGTCCCGTTTCTTGGAAGAGATTCCGGAGGAACTGAAAGAAGATACGGCGATGAACTCCGATCGCTTCCGGCGTGGGGGTGCTGAAGTGGGCGGTGCTTACGGTGGCCGTGGATTTGGAGGCGGAAGCCGTGGTAATTTTGGCGGAGGAAATACTTCCACTGCCGCTCGAGGCGGAGCAACCGCAGGTTCATCCGGAGGTACGGGTCCACTGGCTGCAGGAAATAACAGTGTGGTTGTCACTTCTGGAGGACCAAAGCGTACTGGAGGAGCAGCTGCCGGATCCGGTGATTTTATTGCGGGAGATAAGGTATCTCATGGAAAATGGGGTGTCGGCACCGTTGTGTCCGTCAAAGGCAGCGGCAACGATACAGAGCTGCAGATTGCTTTCCCGGCACCAGTGGGTATCAAACGTCTGTTAGCAGGCTTTGCACCGATTACCAAAGTGGAATAATGGGGTAGTTGGGTTAGCCGCCCCACCTTTAGATCACGTTAACGATAGGAATATATGGACGGAGGGATGTTCCCAAATGGACTTGATGCACAAAATGGCTGAATGGGTAGCTGAATTAAATAAATATAATTATCATTATTACACGCTGGATACACCGCTGGTTAGTGATAAAGAATACGATGCTTTATATGACAAGCTTGTCGCTCTAGAGGCAGAGACGGGTACAATATTGGATGATTCACCAACTCAGCGGGTGGGGGGAGAGCTGCTCAAAGGCTTCACACCCCACCGCCATTTAGCCCCGCTATGGAGTCTGGATAAAGCTCAGAATATCGAACAGCTTCGCAGCTGGAACGTGCGTGTACACCGACTGGTTAATGAATATAACAGTAGAAATCCTCAGAATCCTCTGCCAGTTCCTTGTTATGCGGTAGAGCTGAAGTTTGATGGCTTAACCCTGAATTTGACTTACCGGGACGGTGTTCTAGTTCAAGCAGCTACTCGCGGTAACGGAGCAACGGGTGAAGGGATTCTTGCCCAAGTCAAAACGATCAAATCGGTTCCTCTAACCATACCGTTTCAGGACGGTGTAATAGAGGTGCAGGGTGAAGGGATTATGAACCTGTCTGTCTTGGCAGATTATAATACCCGGGCAGCTGAGCCACTTAAGAATGCACGTAATGGAGCAGCGGGTGCACTTCGCAACCTTAATCCAAAGACGACAGCTAGCCGTCGGCTGAATGCTTTTTTCTATAATATTGGGTACGCGGAAGGCGTGCAGTTCGCTGATCATCAGGAGATGATGGATTTTTTGCGGAACAATCGCTTTAAGGTGAATCCTTATCTTACGTACTTCAGTAATTTTGACGATGTAACCGAGCAGCTTGCGGAGATTGAAGAAAGTCGCTCCGGTTTGGATTACCTTATAGATGGTGCTGTTATCAAAATTACGGATTTCCGTACTCGGGAAGCTTTGGGTTACACAGATAAGTTCCCTCGCTGGGCTGTCGCGTATAAATTCGAGGCCGAAGAAACAACGACCATATTGGAGTCCGTTAGCTGGAATGTTGGCCGTACTGGTAAGGTCACTCCGTTAGCACGTGTAGAAGCGGTTGAACTTGCTGGAGTGACTGTACAGAACTGTACATTGAATAACGTTGGGGATATCGAGCGCAAGAATTTAAAACATGCCCTAGGTACTCGTGTTTTCATTCGCCGTTCCAATGATGTAATTCCTGAGATTCTAGGCAAGGTAACCGAAGAGAGTGACGGCGGGGAGATTGTTTTTCCTGATAACTGTCCTTCCTGTGGATTTCCGCTGGAGATGCGTGGTGCGCACCTGTTCTGCAATAATAAGCTGGATTGCAAGCCGCAAATTATTAGTCGAATAACGCATTTTGCCTCACGGGATGCCATGGATATTGAGACCTTCAGCGAGAAGACTGCTGGACAACTTCATGAAGAACTAAATGTGCGTGAACCGGCTGATTTGTACGAGCTGACCTTTGAGCAATTGGTTAAGCTGGATCGCTTCGGGGAAAAGAAGGCAAGTAACCTAGTGCAGGCACTGCAGGACAGCAAAGGGCGTGATTTGGCTTCATTCCTTTATGCGCTGGGTATTCCGAATACCGGGAAAGCGACAACTAAGATGCTGGCTGAGCATTTCCGTGATCTAACGGCTGTAATGAAGGCAAGTGCAGAAGAACTTGCTGGATTACCGGATATCGGAGGTATTGTTGCAGAAAGTATCGTGAGTTATTTCAGTGATCCTTTTGTAATCACGAGTATCAATCGTATGCTGTCGCTCGGTGTGGAGGCGAAGGCGCCTGAAGCACCGCGTCCAGTTAGCACCAATTCCTTCTTTAGTGGGAAAACTGTAGTGCTAACGGGTTCATTACAAAAGCTTACACGTGAAGAAGCTGCAGAGCGTCTCGAAGCGCTGGGTGCTAAAGTAAGCGGCAGTGTCTCCAAGAAAACAGATCTAGTGATTGCTGGAGAAAAAGCGGGCAGCAAGCTTACCAAAGCTCAGCAGCTAGGCATTCAAGTTATTGAGGATGAGGATGAGTTGCTCCGACTTCTGGAGAGTTAGTTAATTAAGCTGTGTAAACTGTATAACATCAACAGAGTCTCGGTTTCATTTCGTCTTGTACGAAAGGGATCGGGACTTTTTTTTGTTCTGAACATATGAATGAATGATAATTTAATACAAACTGTAGCTTGTTTTGACAATTCGTTAACCTTCCGGAGGTAAGCTTGATTAGATCGATAATAAGGAAGGGGAATGAAATTGAATAAATTTATGAAAAGCATGGTAATTGGCGGAATGGCTGTAGCTGTTGTATCAGGTACTACCCTTGTCGGTGCTGAGCAGAATGCAAAAAAGCCAGCAACTCCAGCTAAAGCCCAATCCAAAAACCTTATCGTCCTGATTGGAGATGGAATGGGACCTGCTCAAGTCTCCGCCGCACGTTATTATCAGCAATATACCAAGGGAATCAGCCACCTTAACATTGACCCGTACTATGTTGGCCAAGCCACTACATATGCAGATCGTGGTGAGGATGGAGGCAAAATTGTATCAGGGATCGTTACGGATTCAGCCTCAGCGGGAACAGCATTTGCAACAGGTCATAAAACATATAACGCGGGTATCAGCGTGTCTAATGAAGATATAGCGAGACCCTTTGCTTCTATAATTGAAGCGGCTGAGATTACCGGCAAGGCGACTGGACTTGTTACAACGGCCCGGATTACTCACGCAACGCCTGCTGTATATGCCTCTCATGTCCGCAGTCGTGATAATGAAAATGCTATCGCCTCACAATATTTGGAGAGCGGTGTAGACGTTCTGCTAGGGGGAGGCAAACAGTTCTTCGTAACCAAAGACGAGAAGGGCAAACGCACGGATAAGAACCTCTTGCCTGACTTTCAAGCCAAGGGTTACACCGTGGTTGAGAACACCTCCAGTCTGAACGCTCTTCCTGCCAATACCACCAAAGTACTGGGCTTGTTCGGCAGCTCACATGTTGCCTATGTCCCTGACCGTACTGCGGAAATCCCCAATCTGGCGGCGATGACCTCCAAAGCGTTAAACATCCTGTCTAAGGATAAAGAAGGATTCGTAATGATGGTTGAGGGTGGTCGGATAGACCATGCCGGACATGCCAACGATTTGCCAACAACTGTTCAAGAGGTGCTTGACTTCGACGCAGCTTTTAAGGCCGCTATGGATTTTGCAAAAAAAGATGGTAATACATCAGTCGTAGTTACAGCTGATCATGAAACTGGTGGACTCTCTCTGTCCAGAGATAACATTTATGAAATTAATATTGATCTTTGGGATAAGCAAAAGCACTCCTCCGAAAGTCTAGCAGCTTCTCTTGAAGCAGCAAAAACAGCTGAGGAAATACGGGCAATCGTAACGACTAATACCTGGATCACAGATCTGTCTGATGAAGAGGTTCAGCAGATTATGGCGGGAGATGGTTCCTCTTATAAGCGTGAGGGAGCCTACAACGCAGTAGTGTCAAAACGTTTGCTGGTGGGCTGGTCCGGTCATGGTCACTCCGCTGTGGATGTAGGGATATGGGCGTATGGTCCAATAGCCGATAAAGTTAAGGGCCAAGTGGACAACACACAAATCGCCACTGCCGGCGCAAGTATTATTGGAGTTGACCTTAACAAACAGTCTACAGAGCTGCAATCGAAATACCTGTATCCTAAGTTTAAAATTAATCGCGAGAATAAAGTGCTGTATCCTGCAGAGGCGCTGGTAAAAGCACTCGGCGGTACCTACAAGGGAGACACCGCAACAGCGAATCTCGTCTTAGGAAAGAATACGGTCATTGTAAATTTAACGGCTCAGACCGCAACACTTAATGGTAATGCTACTTCTTACACCGTAGATATTGATAATGGAAAATTGTATTTGCCTCTTGAAGCTTTTAGTCAATTAACGGGGAAAACACTGAGTTGGGATACCCTGTCCGAGCGGATTATACTGCGATAGGAGTGAGTGGATTGCTGCAAATTCGCGGTCTGGAGAAACAATTTAGAGTGGATGGGCGAACAGTCCCGATCTTGAATATTCCTGAATGGAACGTCGCAAAAGGTGAAAAGGTAGCGATTACCGGACCCAGTGGGTCCGGTAAAAGTACCCTTCTCCATTTAATCAGTGGAATTCTGCGGCCGGACAGCGGGGAGATTGTTATGGATGGAATTCCTCTGCATGTGCTTAAGGAAGGGGAACTGGATAAACTCCGGGCGGGACGAATAGGTTATGTACTTCAGGATTTTCATCTCATCCCTTCGCTTACTGTGGAACAAAATGTAGAGATTGCCCTGAATGTACGTTTGTCAGCAAAACAAAAGAATAATCTGATCGGGGATTGGCTGGAAAAGGTGGGTCTGCAGGATCGCAACCGTCATCTGCCCTCCCAATTGTCCCGTGGACAGCAGCAGCGCGTAGCTATTATACGCGCTCTTGTTAATGAACCGCCCCTTGTATTGGCAGACGAGCCCACCGGGAGTTTGGACTGGGAAACGGCTGATGAAATTTCAGAGCTTTTATTGAATTTAAGTGCGAATGAAAAACAGACCTTAATTGTCGTAACCCATGACTTGAATATGGCGCGGCGTTTTCCCAACTGCCTCGATATTTACGATGTGAACCATAACCGGGGGTCCAACCTCAGGCCGCTGGGAGCTAGAGATCAGCAGGAGGTGAGCATGGCATGAGTCTTTTGAAATTTACGTTCCGTAATGTTGTGCACCGGCGTTTTTTATCTCTGCTGACCATTAGCGCAGTCGCGGTTACGGTTGCTTTTATCCTATTGGTATCATTGGCTCAAGACAGCGTGGAGCAGGGAGCGAAAAAGGGTTACGGTCCGTTCGATCTCGTCATTGGTGCCGAAGGCAGTGAAACACAGCTGGTACTGAATGCGTTCTATCATATCGGAGCTCCCACGGGTAACATTCCGCTAACAGTTTTGGAGCAAGCCAAGATGGATACCGGGGTGGATAAGGCCTATGCTATGACAACAGGCGATAATTACAATGGATTTCCAGTGGTTGGGATTGAACCAGAGTACTTCTTAACTCGTTACGGAGATCGTAATCTTGAGCGGGGCACTATTTTTCGCAGCACGGGTGAAGCTATTGTCGGTTCTTATGTAGCCAGTACGTTAAATCTTCAAGTTGGGGATACCTTCTCTGGAGCGCATGGTCTTGTACAGCAGGAGGAACATGAAGATGAACACACTGCTGGGAATGAGGGTCATGAGGAAGAGGATGGCCATGCAAGCTTCGATTATACAATCGTTGGCGTTCTGCCGGATTTGAATACACCTGATGACCGAGCTATTTTTACAACCGTTGACTATGCTTGGGCAGTACATGGTTCGGAAGATAACCATAAAGAAATTACGGCCATATTAGTGAAGCCTGCCAGTCTGCTGGGGGCTCATGGATTAAAGGAAACATTAGATGGAACTAACGGAGTTCAAGCTGCATATACGAGCAAGGCTGTGTCCGATGTAGTTAATGCTGTCGATCAGGGTTCTCGTCTTATCAATGTACTAACGTCTTTGTGTATAGTGTTGGCTGCGATAGCTATTTTGCTGTCCCTAATTGCTGCAGTAGGCGAGCGAACTAAGGATGCGGGTTTATTACGCCTTTTAGGTAAGTCTAAAGGGTACATATGGATGACTTTGACGAGCGAGGGTCTGCTCATTACGGCAACCGGACTTGTAGCGGGTCTGTTGATAGGACATCTGGGAGCCTATATATTGAAGGATGCGTTATTCGATCAAGCGGGGATTCAAATCGATCCATTTCATTGGACGAATAGCCATTGGATGATAGGAGCGGGAACCTTATTCATTGGACTGTTATCTTCAGTGGGACCTGCATTCAGAATGTATCGGCTTAGCCCGTTAGCTCTTTTTAAATCATAGGGAGGTATGCTCTTTTGAACTTAAGGAGATTTAGGCCAAGTCTGATCTTAGCGGGAGCGATAATCTTAATGTCACTTCTTCTTCAGGGCTGCGGACAAAATAAACAGACTGTAAGCGGAGGGGATTCCTTTGGCGATGCGGCAGTTGATACCCCCGTCATTTCTGCTCAATCTTCTCTAGTTCCAGCGGCGACTTCAGCACCACCAGAGGAGACTGACTACTCAACTGTTTCGGGGTCGGCAGGTAAGCCGACGAAGCCTCCTGAGTCGCCCTCAACTGAGCCGTCGATCCTAACAGAAGCCACAACAGAAGCTACAACAGAAGCTACAACAGCAATTACTTCAGAATCTACTCCAGCAGCGACTGCGACAGTGCCCGCTACTGCAACGGCAACCAAAACAGCTACAGCGACAATGACAGCTGCAGTGACACCTAAACAACCGACCGCTTCGCCATCTGCAAAGCCAACATCGAAGCCCAGTCCGGCATTAAACACTTTAAATACCGCGAAGCCAGATTTAGTTGGAGTCACGGGGATTGGGTGGTCGGATTTCTTCGATGGCGAGGATCAGACCCGTCCCTCAGAACAATTTTGGGATCTCCATGGCAGCCAGGTTACCATTAAGGGCTTCATGGGTGAGGTGCTCTCCTTTGAGAAAAACTGGTTCTTGCTTATTCCTGAACCGGGTGCGGAATGTCCCTTCGACAATGGTGACGAGACGTATTGGAACAAAATAATGATCGTATTTGTCCCCGATGACGTTAAACTGAGATACAAATCGGCTCCTTTGCAAATTACCGGACGCTTGGACGTAGGCATTAAAATAGATGATTCCGGCTATAAAACCATGTTTCGTCTCTATGATGCATCCTTCGAGGAAATCCAATAGTAAAAGTAATCTATTAAAAAGCTCCCGCTGCCTTTTCGCAGACGGGAGCTTTTTGTGTATGTCAGCCTTTTATACTTTCTTCGAACCCGGAAGCCAAGCGTCAATATCATATCCCCGCTGTTCCCAGTATCCGATATGTTCGCCCTCAATCAACTCAATCCGGTTCAACCACTTCACGGACTTGTAAGCATACATTTGTGGGACAACCAGACGAACAGGCCCCCCGAGCTGATTCGAAATCGGCATACCGTCATGCATCACCGCTACGATTATATCCTCCATACGCGCTTGCTCCATGGTTAGGGAGTCTGTGTAGACATTATCTCCGGAATATAGCTTAACGGTTGCGGCATTACTCTGAACACCGGCCATATCCAGAAGTTTGGTTAAAGGGATGCCTTCCCATGTATTTTTGTAGACAGACCACCCAGTGACACAGTGAAAATCACTGACCTGCACCTCGCGCTGCAACTGCACGAATTCTTCCCAATTCCAGCTAAACTTCTTATCAACCAGACCGTCAATCGTAAAGGACCAGTTAGCATTATTAAAGGAAGGGATGTCTGTTACTGTATATACGCGAAAATGTCCCTCAGCACCCCCGCCGATTGGAGGTACGGACTCAGGCAAGGGAATGGGGTTGGGCAGCAGCGCATTTGCATTGTCCGCCGCATAATCCTCCATGCTTGGGGGTTTAAAAGCTTTCCCCAGCCAACCTGCAAAGGTAGGACCTAATGTTAGTGCCATCCCCGCACCTACGGCAACTTTAATGAAACCACGGCGTGAATAAAGGGGTTGTGTTCTATCTATTTCTGGAACAATCGTTCTTTTTTGCGGTTCTTTAAGCCATTTTGTTCTTGTGATGGAGTGGTAAATGATAATCGGAAGCCCAACCCAGGTCAGTAGGTCGTGAATGAAGAGTGCTGTATTAGCCGCGCGGGGTCCCGCCAACTTGAATTGCCAGAGTACAATCCCGGAGACAATCCAACCTATCAACAGAGTAAGCACACCTATTACATTTGCTTTTTGCGAGGGACGACCCTCTAGTCTTTTCCAATGCTTGGCTGCAAGGAAGAGGTAATAGATTACAGGAATCAATAGAACTAGTCCGAATAGAATATGGCCCCATTTCAGCCAGACTCGACCTTCTCCCAAAGCTTCACGCCAATATCCCCCAAGCAGCATAAGTCCGCTTAGAGCCAAAAATAACACGAGCCATGCATTCCAAGCATGAATGGAGACCAATTTCTTTCCATAACCTCTGCGGATTCGGGCTAACCCTTTTTTCACCGGGATGTCCTCCCTTATTCAGATTGATAATATTGTTCAACTTTTAACTAATTGTACCGCAAAAACAACCGAAAGAATAATCTTGCTCCCGACGTGATTACTGTCATTGAAATTACATGAATAGAACGTCATCATTAGAAAGTTGTATAGAAGCATTTAATCTGAAAAAGCAAGGATGGGGACAATTGATGAAACAGGAAGTGCAATGGAAGCCTTCGCGTTTTAACGCGCGGACAACAGTAGATGACGGGGGACTCATGCTGTTCAACAGCTATACGGGTGCCATCGCGGCGTTTTCGCCAGAGGAGAGCAGCAGGGTTAATGCTTTGCTTTCCGGACCGGACGACCCTGTTCCTGACGGCGACCTCACTTTACACGAGCATCTTCTCCAGCATGGTTTTTTGGTTAAGCAAGATACGGATGAAATGCGCCGGGCGCAATTTTTACATCAGTCGATGCATCGTCAGGACAGTATGCACTTGGTGCTGCTCGCGACAGAGGCTTGTAATTTCCGCTGCAACTATTGCTATGAGTATTTCCCAAGAGGAACGATGAAGAATGATGTGGCTTCGGGACTTGAAAAATATATAGCTCAACAGGTATCGACATTGAATCGGTTGACCATTAGCTGGCACGGGGGTGAACCCCTTTTGGCTCCGCAAATCATTGAGCGGCTTTCCCGTTCATTTATAGAATCCTGCGATAGCAATGGAGTAGTTTACGGTGCCGAAATATCCACTAACGGATATTTTCTGGATCGTGAAATGTTTGATAAGCTTTTGGATTGGCGGGTGGAGCGCTTCATGGTCACACTCGACGGTAATGCTGAGGTCCACGACAAACGGCGCGGATTGACTGCCGGGGGCGGGACATTTGCACGAATTGTCAACAATTTGATGTCATTAAAAGCGGTAGACCGTCCATTTGAAATCAATTTGCGTGTTAATTTCGATAATAGTAACCTAGATGCCGTTACCGAGTTTATTCCCGTTCTTAAAGAGCTATTCGGAGATGACCCACGCTTTAAAGTTTATTTCCGTCCTGTAGGCTGTATGGGGGGCGAGAATGACTTGAATCTTCCGGTATGTGATGATATTACAAAAGACAAGAAAATCTGGGAGTTCAACGAACAAGCCATTGCCCAGGGGCTCACTGTAAGCTCTTTTATTTCTGATATTCTGCTTCCAACCGGAGCGGTGTGTTATGCGGCTAAACCGAATTCTCTTATAGTGGGCTCTGACGGTCAGCTGTACAAATGCTCCGTGGCTATTGATCAGGAGAACAATCAGCTTGGAGCTATTCATGAAGATGGGACCCTGGATCTTGATCTGGACAAAATGGCGTTATGGACTACCTCCGGTGAGGAGACTGACAGCAACTGTCAATCCTGCTTCTTCCGACCTTCCTGTCAAGGAAACCATTGCCCGCTGTACCGGATGCGTACGGGAAACCGTCCATGTTCTTATGAGAAACGTCAGATTAAGCAAACACTGCGGACGATTTGGCTTCAGGCGAAGGCTGAGGAGCAAGCATCAACTTTATAAAAACTACAAATTAAGCTCCTAAAGAAGATTACGCTTGAGCTTTTTAAGGAGGTGAATGTTATGAAAGTTATTCGTCCAGCGGTACAACCGACTGCGATTACAACGGGCCGTGTCTCCAAATCGGTACCAGGTAGTCTTAGCTAAAGATTTCTAATAAGAAAGACTCATCCTTCTCTTGCTTGAGAGTGATGAGTCTTTTTTATTGTTATTAATCAGCAGCCCATTCCTCTAGCTTGTCATCCCCCGGCAGCAGTAAAGCCAACAATCCTAGCAGGGGAAGGAAGCCGCAAGCAACAAATACTTGGGAGATTCCTACGTGGTCAATAAGATTACCGATCACAAGAGAACCAATTCCCCCTAGTCCAAAAGCGAGTCCGGTAATAAGCCCGGAGACAGTCCCGATATTACCTGGATATAGCATCTGCGCATAAATAACCGTAACCGAGAAGCTGGACAGCAGTATGAAGCCCCCTAGAAGAAGCAAAGCTCCGGCCCAAAATTGGCTGACAAAGGGTAAAGCCAGTGCAAACGGAACAGTACCTACCATTGATAACAAGATCAAGTTACGTCGTCCAAATCGATCTGCGAGTGGACCGCCAAAGAAGGTGCCCACCGCTCCTGCTGCTAAATACATAAAAATATATATCTGTGCATCGTCAAGGGACATATGGTATTTATCCATCAAGTAGAAAGAATAGTAACTGCCGATAGATGCCCCGTACCAAGAACGAACGAAGACCAGAAATACTAGAATAATAGTTGCCTGTAAAATACTTTTACTCCGCGCGGGGTCAATTTTACGAACGGCAGATTTTTTGCGGAACGTGTACCCATTCTTAAGCATATCTGCATACCAGCGAGCAACATAGGTTTGAACAGCGATTCCTGCGGCTGCTACTATAGTGAAACTAAGTGCTCCAATTTGTCCAAAAGGGATAAAGATCCATCGGGTTAACATAGGACCGAGCGATTGCCCAGCATTGCCGCCTACCTGAAAAATAGACTGGGACAGACCTTTGCGGAGTCCTGCTGCCATATGGGCAACACGCATACCTTCTGGGTGAAAGGTGGCTGAACCAAAACCAACAAGCATAACGGAGATGAGGACAAGTACGTAATTGTTGGCATAGGCGAGGAGCATAACTCCAGCAAATGTTGAGCACATACCTAGTGGAAGTAGAAAAGGCCGCGGTTTACGATCAGCTGCATACCCGATCACGGGCTGAATAACAGAGGAGGTCATATTTAGAGCAAAGGATATCCAGCCTATTTGGGCGAAGGAAAGCCTCATATTTTCTTTGAGGATCGGGAAGATAGCCGGGATGACGGCCTGAATAGAATCATTGAATAAATGGACAAAGCTGATGGCTAGCAAAATGCGGTATATTGTTGCTTGTTGCGTATTATGTGACTGCGCAGCTTCAATTACCTTAGGGGATGCATCTGATACTGGATTGTTTTTCATCTTAGCTCCTTTACGTACTATATAATGAGTCTATGAATGATTGAGTTTTCAATTACTCTATTTTAGCCGTAATTGATTCGATATTGAAATATAAATCTATTGTTATTGCTGGGCACTGAGACGGTATTAATTAGTTTTAAAAAAAGGGTTGCAAACATTGAATAGCCATGGTATATTATTTCTTGTGCTTATGAGGCGTCGTTGAAGACAAACAAACACGATGAAGAAATAAGTTGACAAGAAATAATGAAATATGATATAATATGATTCCTGTGCATGAGATATTAATTCTGATGCAGGAACAAGTTCTTTGAAAACTGAACAAATGGAACGCGTTAATTTTTAATAGATTCATTTAATGAATCGTCAGTTTCAAAATGAGCAATCGCTCTTTTCAATACAAAATTGGAGAGTTTGATCCTGGCTCAGGACGAACGCTGGCGGCA
>JAILZT010000019.1 GCA_023512345.1 Paenibacillus sp. | reverse complement strand
TATATCTTCTTCAATCCGTCTTTGGACGGTCAGCCCCCGCGCGAAAGGATCCTATTGGAGAGGTATCAGAGATACCTGCGCGATAATCTGGTATATGGCCGGGCCATGCAACGCCTGGGCACGTTGCTCTTCTGCCTGGAATACGCCCAGCAGGGAGGCCGGGGGGCGCGCGGCATTTGGAAGGAAGTGGCGGCAGCTTTTGCCACTCCGGAGATGGCGGAGCTCTATAAGACCCTTGAGGAGGTCAACCGTTTCCGGAATACCCGCATCGCCCACGTGGAAAGCCCGTTGAAGGACCCAGAGGAAGCGTGGCAAGCGATGCGGGTGTGGTTGAGGTGTTTGAGTCAGATGGCGGAGAAGATAGATCCATATACTTTATCGTAAAGGACAGATATTCGTGGAAACAGGAACAATCTATACATTTGTGGCAAGAAAGAAATACAAAACATTCATATCAGCAAAGATAGTAGTGAAATCTGAGATCGTCTTTCCATTATTTACACCATATAATTTTGCGTTTTATACGGGTTTTTATAAACACAGGCTCCTAGTTATAGTTATACGACCAGCTTGTAATATACGAGGGCTTTGAATGACAAGTAAACTAATAAATTATTTTTGGATAGCAAGGTGATGTCATAAAATGAGCAATCAAACTCAAAGCGGGTCTATTATTTCGGTGGAATATGTACATTACTTGCAGCAATATAACAATCATAGCTTATCAGTTGTTGGATTTATACAGTAAGTTAAAGTGATAAGGAGGTAAATTCAATAATGAATAACGAAATTCTTTGGGAAAAAGCTCCTCACACAGAGATGAAACATGAAATCCTTCGGCGTTATCTTGCAGCCTGGCTTCCAATCATAAGTAGTTGGAGCAATCGACTTATTATAATTGACGGTTTTGCTGGACCTGGCGAATATAAGAGAGGAGAACCTGGATCTCCATTGATAATTTTGGATACCATCATCAACCATAAATTGAAAGATCGGATGCGCGAAGTGGTTTTGCTTTTCATCGAAAAGGATAACGCGCGTGCTGATTATCTCGAAAGTCTTCTGCTCCAACGTTACTCCCCAGTAAGAATAGAAGACTCACCTTATGAACTTGAAAGTGGTAGGATCAAGTTTCAAATCATTAGAGACGAGTTCGAGGCCACATTGAGAAAAATACTAGATTATCTCCAAGGGCGAGGCATACGGATGGCACCGTGCTTCGCCTTCATTGATCCCTTTGGACCTTCAGGCATGCCCATGGAACTCATAGCTCGTTTAATGGGACACCCTAACTCAGAAACACTCATTAACTTTGCGCTCGACTCCATCAACCGGTTTCTCTGTGCACCAACACATGAAAAGATATTTGACGAACTCTATGCGTGCTTAGCCTGGCGCAACTTCAGGAAGGAAGAAGGTATTAGTCGACACAGGGGACTGCTCGATCTTTACATCTGTCGCTCCGCTTGCCGCTGTCCAGCTAAAGGATGCGCTTGTGCTCGACTTTGCGTTGTTCGCAAAGTTAGTAATCGGCGCCACTTCGGTCGTCACACTTACCCTATTCGAGTTCCCTGCATTTGCCCCGCCTGTGACCACCAACCGGAAGTCATAGCTCGTTGCCGCACTCAGTCCCGTTACCGTTGCGTTTGTCGCATTCACTGCAATCGCACCCGTCGTTGCCGTTGTCCAGCTGTTCGCTCCAACTGGCGACTGCTCGATCTTCACATCTGTGGCTCCGCTTGCTGCTGTCCAGCCAAACGTTGCGCTGTTGCTCGTCTTCGCTGTGTTCGCGAAATCGGTGATTGGCACCGGGACTACCGCACTGTCAATTACAATGTTATTAATTCCATGCCAACTCGTACCGCCTGAATAAAAGAGAACCCTATCCACATTATCGAAGTCTGCATTTAACATTACGTTTTTCGAGTAATAAAAACCTGGCATTTCGTCTGATAGAAATGAAGCAGTTGCAACTTTGACACCGTCGCGGTAGCCATCTACGGTAATTGGAATGGGTACCTCTGCGCCATAATTTGAATAGAAGAAACCATTAATTTGAAACTCGGATTGATCCGCTGATTTTAGACCCATACCTTTCCAGCCAGTGAAGTTGAAGCTCTCATCATAAGTTGTAAGGGCATTGAAAAAATCCATTTGATTTGAATATGAATGTCCATGTACCAATCTTTTCGGAATCAATGAACCGCTAGTATCGCTGATATTATAAACTTGCAAAGTTAGGTTAGGAATATTAAGCGAACCTCCCTCGCCATCCTCAGCAATCCCGTCGTCCCATACCCCAGGACTAATTTCAGTCGCATTAAAAGTCACGGTCGATGAAGCTGCGGATACAACCTCCACTTGTTGAATATTGAGAAGTCCACCTGATAAAAGGAGCACGCATAACATTATCCTTAATACTTTCTTGAAAGATCTAATTGAAGTATGAATATAAATCCGCCCTTTCGTCATAGATTTTGGATTAGCATTAAGTTTCGACAAAAAATCGCAAATTCCTTTAAATTTTAAGTAATATATGGATACTTTCTATGCCGAAGCAAATCCCGCTTATCTGAGATAATTACATAATGCGAAAATTAATATAATTCCACATCAAAATAGTTATCAACACCGGATAAGGTCCAGAAATCAGCAGGTTTTCAGCTACCCACCCACTAACACAGATGTTTAGTAAAACCCTATCACCCTCCACGCTCGAAATCCTGCATTAAATACAACAATATCGCTCCTAAGCACCCTCTACGCTCGAAATCCTGCACTAAGTACAACAATATCGCTCCTAAAGCACCCTCTACGCTCGAAATTCTGCATAAACTACAACAATACTGCTCCGGAGTCACCATCTGCGCTCGAAATCCTGCATAAACTACAACAATACTGTTCCGGAGTTACCATCTGCGCCCGAAATCCTGCATAAACTACAACAATCTCTCTCTCGAGTCACCCTCTGCGCTCGAAATCCTCCACAAAGAGGAGTCAATTTCACAATGCAAAAATTCGCCTAGTTCCACATACATAATAGTAAGATAGTTCGGAAGTCAGCAGGTTTTCAGCTAACCACCTACATAGAGGTAGGGGTGTTCTCGGCTATATCCATAAAAAAAAGCCAAGGCATCTACAGCCCTGACTCTAACCCTTTTATTTACTAACACAATTTCTTCCTTTTTTCTTGGCACGGTATAAAGCGGCGTCGGCGGATTTCATCACAGCATCTGGATTTTTGTATTTTTCACTTTTTTGGGAGACACCCATACTTACGGTTATGTAAATTTGTTTGGCAGGTTTCGAGCTTTGCGATCTGCTTTTTGACTTGTTTTTAGATCGTCCCTTTCCACGCAAGGTAAATCCTCTTTTGGATATCTTCTCCCGTAGTTCTTCAAGGTGGGGAATAACATCATTTATGCTTTTGCCTGGGAAAAGAATAGTGAACTCCTCTCCGCCATAACGGAAGGCTTTCCCTCCACCCGTAACCTCCTTTATCGTAGATGCAACTAACTTCAGGACTTCATCCCCTGTATCATGACCATATGTATCATTAAATTTTTTGAAAAAATCGATGTCCAGCATAGCAATACAATAATTCATGCCGAGTTTCATCATATCTTGCTTGAGCGCCCGCCGCGATGGCAGGCCTGTAAGTTCATCCGAAAAAGCCATGGAATATGAATCTTGAATGATTGACGTAATCAGGATAATTCCTGAAACCGCGAAAAATACAGCATATAAAATGGGATTACCAGGGTTATGTAGTACATAAAACAATGCCAGGAGTACACCAATAAAAGAAATATCCTGCGAAGATCTGTATGTAATCTGCCTAAAGATAAGTAAGACTAACGTTACCAAAAACGCTGCAATTGACACCTGAGGTATTGATGAAATTAAATGAAGACTTACAGGTATCAGATCTTTGTGGATTAAATTGAGAATCTGGGTGCGTTCCGTTTGGATGAACCAAAAGGACAATAAGAATTGAGATAGAATGAACCCGATCCGAATAAGCCCCCATAAACTTAAGAATCCCCGCTCCTTTAAAAAAGAAAAAAGCGCAATGTTTATAGGTATCACCAAACTAATAATGGCATAAATATTAGTAATTTGATCCGTTTCACCAAGCATCCCCGGCAAATATGTAATTGAAGCTAAGCATAAACCAAGAATACTCAGAATAAAAAATTCTCTACTACGGTTAAACTTCCACGAAATAGCGACCCCAATAGAAAATATCGCATAAGGAGAAAATTCAACAATATCTAGTTGCGGCTGTGACAGGGTGGTAGTCTTTGTAAAAAATAGATAGGCCAAAGCTATTAGAATAAAGGGTACTATTAACGAAAAAATAGTTTTGAGCGTAGTCTTCAAGTTCATTTAATTCCCTTCGAGGGTTTTTATCTTGCTCTCTATTCTCTATTATTATCGGTTTCGAAGAGTCACTAACTTATATTTCATGTTCAGAGTGAGATTCTTTTTTAAGAACAAGTATCCTTTAGTACCATACCGCTGTAATGGATAGTAAGGTATGCTGGATATATTCACCATTAAAAGGAGTGTTCAAATGAAGAAAAAGTGGATTGTAACCGGAGCAGCAGCTATTTTTCTATTGAGTACCAGTGCAGGCGTGTATGCGGGTGCAAACCTGCAGCCCATCAAAGCGTTTCTCAATCACTCCATGAAGTTTCAGGTCAATGGACAGCCGTTCCAATTGCAAAATGACAAAGGTGCGGTTATGGCACCCATATCATACAACGGAAGCACCTATCTCCCGGTACGGGCTGTATCTAAGGCACTCGGTGTAGCTATTGATTTTAATAGCCAAACCAATACTATATACCTGGGCGAAAAAGGTGAAGGGGTCGCTATCGCGGACGGCTTTGACAGCAACTTCCGTACCAAGGATCCTCAATTAACCAGCTATGCAGGCAAAGACTATAAAGATGTATTCTTCAACAACGCTAGCGGCAGCCGTTCCAGCGGATTCATGCTTTATCCTAAAGGGAAATATCAAAAACTTTACATTCAAGTAGCTGCTGTCGGAAAAGATATTGAGCGTTTCTTCGTTCAGGATCAGGATGATGTTAAACTCAAAATCGACTCCATTACTGTGGCAGAAGGACTGAAAACGTTCGAGATTGATATTAGCGGCGCAGAATCACTCTTTGTCTATTCCGATCTAGAAGAAGGCGGAAGCATCTTCATCCCGTTGACGACCTCCTACTATAAATAAATCTTGAAAATAAATCTTGAAAATAAGTCTTGTCAACTGCTGATTTTGTGTTGATCCAAAGGTGTTAGAGGGAAATAATCCCACTAATTTTGTTCCTGGACTCGCAGCGAATGATATAAGGGGATTTCCTCCCTCTAATTCCATAGAAATGGGCCAAAATGGTCAGATTCATTGAATTTAGAGGGATAATTTCCCGCTAAGTATAATAATATCGTGTTATTCGATAAATTAGAGGGAGTATTTCCCTATAAAGATAGGGATCTATCTTAATCCCAACCCCTCCGTAGCAGATTGTTTAATACAGAAGGTCAACCGCAACAATCAAGCTGACTCCGAAATTCATCGGTGCCAGCTTGTTTTTCTTTTATACTAAATCAGCCTTATCACTCTGTAACGGATGGAATTTTCACCAGCACCTCATATTCGACACCTGGTTTCAAATCCCTCAGGATGCCGTCTTCAATATAATTGCCGTTTACGTACACTTCCGTTGCTGTAACGTCTGAATCCCGCTTCATATGAACATGCAGTTCTGCTCCCCTAAAAGTCCGCTTAACCGTAACCTCCGGCCAATCAGAAGGAAGCTGTGGCTTGATCTGTAGCCCCTCTTTAGTCCCTTGTACTCCGAACAGACCATCAATCAGACAGCGATAGACCCACGGAACCGTTCCTGTATTGAATAGATGACTGGAGCGTCCAGCGGTATGAGGAATTTGTCTATAGGCACCACGATAATAGTTCGGTATAAAGACAGGCAATTGCCCCCGTCTAACAATATCCTCAGGGTCTGGTCCCGGAATCATTTTTCGCAGTAACCGATACGCATTCTCTTTCTCTCCCACAGCGTACAACCCATAGATATAAAAGGCAGCAGCATGATTGTACACGGCCCCATTCTCAGCAGTTCCCGGATGTTTCTGTGTGACCCTGCCCACGTCTTCCCGCATGGATGTGAACGATGGCGCCAGCTTTTCAACACCGTAAGGGGTTTCTAATTGTTCCTCGACTGCTCGGATCAGTTTCTGTTGTTTCTCATCATCAGCAGCCCCGCTGAGCAGCGCCCACCCTTGGGGGTTGATAAATATCCGACCTTCCTTATCCTCACTGATGCCGAACATCACGTTATCATCCGTTATTCCCCGTGCATACCATTCGCCGTCCCATAAGAATTTATTAATTACACCATTCGTTTCATCCGCTGCCAATCGGAATTCCTTGGCGATATTCAGTCGGTCACTTTTCTCACAGATATCCGCCCAGATTATAAAAGCATAGGCCGTAGCTATCGTCAGCCATCCGGAAACACCTTTTCCCTTGTAGCCAACCATATTCATGGGGTCACACCAATCGCCTTGATTGATGTAATTTAACCCCCGCTCGTCCCTATCTCCAATAAGCCAGTGCATCGCCCGATTGATATGTTCAAACACCGACGCTATTTCCTCACTATCCGCAAAAGGAACCTTTTCATCCAATATTGTAAAATCATTCGTCTCATCTAAATAGGTACTTAGGCAAATAGGCAGCCACACGCAATGATCCGTATGAGGAACTTGATTAATATATTTTAACTCCGCATCCTTATGCAAAATAATCCCATCCGGCATGGCGCCGTTTGTCTCTTGCTGGCTTAATGCAGTGAGAAAAGCACCTCTCGCCATCTCGGGTTTAATATAACTCATCCCCATATTATCCTGAAGGTAGTTCCGGGTCTGAGGATCTGTCGTAAGACGATTGGTCTGCCCATGATAATACATTTGCCGCGGCAGCCAATGATTTACGAAATTATCGAGATCCGCATCCGGTGTCTGAATCTCAATACACCCTCTGCCTTCACTAACGTACTCAGCATATTCTAGTTCAGCTAGAGCAAAACCATCCTCACCACTGGTATTCGTATCTATGAAATATTCACGGCGGATTTGTTCAATCTCTTCCTCGTGTTGCGCCGGTCCAAATATAAACCGATAAGTCTTCTCCGTACCTGGGTCGACATCCATTCTATATTGCAGGACAGCAATCGGCGATTCATACCGGGACTCCCCTTTTTGCAGCAATTCGCCTTGGAGCGCTGACGGTGAGTGTATCCCGCCTTCTCCCTCAAAAGCCTCCTGGTTCACTTCCCATGCGGAAGGCTCTTGATCTGCTAATAAAAAGGTTTTATCTTTAAGATTCTTGATCTTGGCATAATCCTGATACTTCTGATAAGGCGTAATAGCAGAGCATACAATCCCTTGCAGATTCTCATTGTACTCACCGGATTGATTCATCCATGACATGTAACCTACAGTGAAATAGGGATAGATACTCAACTTCCGCTTCTTTTGCGAAAGGTTGGTTACCTTCACTCTCCAAAGCTCCATAGGATCATTTTTAGGTAAACTCAGACTCATTTCTATTAAAATATCATTGCTTTCAATTCGCCATACAATATTATGTTTGCCGACAGCAAAGGTATAGTTATCCGGCAGCACGCGAACAGGCTCATAAGGCGCAGAAAAAATCTCACCATTCACCTCATCCTTCACATACACAAAACGACCCGGATGATGCGCATAGTAAGGCTGCTCTGGCTGCATAAACGTCTTTGCTTCCAAATTCGGCGCGTAGGCGTATTTCCCCGGTTCCGGCTGCATAAATTGGGCCACAGCATAGCCACGACAGTTCATATGAATCATCATCTTTTCATTCCATAAAAACCCCGAAGCCTTTGGAAGAATCGTAGGACTTGATAGTTCATAATATTCATTATCTTCAGATGCTCTTATCATGATCGGGCCTCTCTTTCGTTGAGTAAATTAGGTGAAGTCTAACTTTTCTCCCCAGTGTTGGTTACGCTTCCATGATGGTTAACCCAAATTATACCTTGTTTTATTCGACGCTGCACCAACGTTTAGAAATGGGCACCTGTACCTGTCGATCCGCCTATTCTAGGCATATATATGGGGTAGGAAATTAATTTTGAGGGAGATGCTCATATGAATCATGTAGTTCAACCTGGGGATACGATGTGGTCCATTGCCGCCCGTTACGGCGTAACGGTGGATGCGATATTGCGAGCAAACAATTTGACCAATCCGAATTATATTTATTTGGGTCAAAACTTAATCATTCCTACATCAGGCGGATATCCATTTCCGTTACCGACACCACAACCGCAACCGCAGCCCGGTGCTGGTTTGGCTCAGCGTGTAACAAGGTTGGAGCGCCAATATACCGTAATCGAGGCTGAATTGGATCGTCAAATACAACGCATCAACCGGCTGGAGCAGAGAGTTAGACGTTTGGAAGATTGACCTGATCACATACGCACAAAAGGCTCTCGCTAATTAGCGAGAGCCTTTTTCCTATATATATTGAATTTTATAGAAAATCTGCACGTGCTGGCGTAAAGGCATCAAGCAGGATGCCATCATCCTCCAGCGGGATACAGCCATGAAGCACATTGGACGGGAAATGGATACTGTCGCCTTCTTTGACGATTTGTACATCTTTTGTTACGCCATCATAGATCATGAACTGAAAGCTTCCCTTCAATACATAAGTGACCTGTTCATGGACATGACAATGTAACGGAATTTCCCCTTCCCCAGCTTTAGCAAAAAACACTTTAGCATACATAATCTGATCACTGTGAGCCAGCACCTTCCGTGTTGTATTACTATCGACTGTAGTGAATTGAATATCTTGATCTTTAAAAAACATGAATAATTCCTCCTAATTAAATGCAAATTGTATAGAACATTTTAATAAACCGATTTAGTTAAAACCAACGAAAAATTCCCCATAAAATGATTGAAAGTGAAGTGAAATCCGGGTCGGCAAATGTTACGCCTTCTACTCCTAAGAAAGAAAAGAGCGGTAAGGTAAGGGCTGGCAGCAGACAGAGCAGGAATCCATTAAGACAGCTGGAAATGACGGCACCTCTGAATCCACCACTGGAATTACCGAATATTGCAGCTGCGCCTCCGGCCAAGAAGCAGGCCATAATCCCTGGGACAATAACAGGCAATCCAACAAGCGGGAAGAGGAAGACGCAAGCCACACCAGTGAAGAAGCTGACCAAGAATCCTACCAAAGCGGAGTTAGGTGATTTGTCGAAAAGAACCAGAACATCCACCCCAGGGATGGCTCCAGGCGCAAACACTTGGGAGAATCCTTTGAAAGCGGGTACGATTTCTGTTGTGAACAGTTTTACGCCTGCTTTAGCGATATACAAACCAGCTGCAAAGATAGCTGCCTGTTCAAGAATGAAGACAATATATTCTTTACCTTCAGACAATTCGTTAACATATGCAGGACCAGCAACCAGACCGGACACCAGCAACAGAACGAGCATCGTTAAGGTAGTAGCAACATTCGGATCCCGTAAAAAACTGATACGGTCATTGATTTTTACATTTTCGGTATCATGCTCGCGGTTGCCGAACACTTTTCCTAAGTAAGTCCCGATAATGTAGGAAGTCATGGAAGCATGAGCAATCGTATATTCATCGGACTTGATGATATTTCTGCTGGCGTTTCTGAGCAAGTAAGGGAAAACCGCCATATAGCTTCCGATTGCCAAAGAACCGACGATGATTGTAACGACTGAACTAAAGCCGAGGCCTTTCATAACAGCTGTTGCAGCAAAGCTCATGAAAAGAACTAAGTGTAGGGATAGATATATGTATTTGAACTTAGTCACACGAGCCAGCACAATGTTGAGGATCATGGAAAAGAGAAGAATAAGTGCAGCATCCGCACCGATCTGATCAATGGTCAGTGACATGATAGCTTCATTGCTCGGTACCACACCTTTCAGGTTGAAAGCGTGGGAAAAAATTTGGCTGAATTTAGTGAGAACGCCGCCTAAGATTCCACCACCGACTTTAATCATGGTGAAGCCCATAAAGGATAGGGTAGTCCCCGTAATAATCTCGGATACTTTCTTTCTCTGAAAAATGAGGCCAAGAAGTGTCACGATAGCAATGATAATGGATGGCTCCCTAATAATACTCATAAACATTTGCATTGTGTTTTTCATCTTCTTTCTTATGTTTTATTTTTTTAATTCATTATAAATCGATTTACTAAACCGGTTTATGAACATTACAAAAAAAATATTCCTTACAGAAACGTTAAAATCGGACCACAACTACAATGTGAAATAAATCACTATAATGCATGCTGAATGTTTAGCTTTGAATAATCTAACCCCCTTCTTTCTCACTGATGATTAAACCACTATCATTTTTCGTATCAGGAACGCGCCCATTGTAAGGGGATTCATAAATCGATTTATAGGAAAATTATAGCTCTTTTTTTTCCTTTTGCAAGAGGAATTATTAAAAAAATAGAGCGTTTTCAAAATTGAAACCAAAAAAAGACTTACTTTCGTCATATATAAAAAGGAAAGTAAGCCCTAAATTTACAATAAAGTCAGTTCAGCCTTTTTACAGAATCTCTGTGGTTAATAGTCGGATTTAACCGAAATATTTCAGAAGGTTCCTCCTGTTCTTTCTGATCAATTTTTTCAAGCAGCAGCCGGGCACATTTCTTCCCCATATTAAAACTTGGCTGGGAAATGGTGGTGATAGGCGGGTTATAGAAAGCTGCAAACGATACATCATCTATGCCGATCAAGGAAAAGTCATTGGGTATGGTTAAGTTATTATTTTTTGCATAGATCAGCACCTGCTCCAAAATCATGTCATTTGTAGCGGCAATTGCAGTAGGGGGATTTTCCATACGGAAGAGTTCTCCAATAAGGTCAGGCATTTCATCCAGCTTGCCGCTTTTGATATAGCCTTCATTAGACTCAATACCATGTTTTTGTAGGGTTTTTCTATAACCGGACAACCGTTCACTCCGTGTGGTGATCGCCTTTTTGCCTAAGGGGAACGTAATAATCCCAATATTTTTATGACCATGCTCAATAAATGTTTCGACCGCCAATTCACTGGCTTTTTCATTATTCAATAGAACAGTGTCTACGTTGATTTCATCGATTTTTCTGTCGACAAAAATGAAAGGATAACCACTTTTAACTAGGGAAGTATACAGTTTTTTATTTTCTTCCGTTGGGAAAATGATAAGGCCATCCACTTGGCGCGCAATCATCGATTGGACGTACTTTTTTTCTTTGAGCGAATCATCATCGGTATTGCAGACGATTACCTGAATACCTTTGAGCTGACATTCATCTTCTATCGCCCTTATAACTTCAGTTGTGAATCTTGATAAAATGGTTGAAGAAACAACACCCACAACGAATGTCTTCTTCTGTTTAAGACTACGAGCCACCTGATTGGGAATATAGTTGAGTTCCTCAATAGCCTGCTCGATTTTCTTCTTGGTGTCTACTCCCATATAGTTGTATCTTTTATTCAAAAACTGCGAGACCGTACTTTTGGACACCCCTGCACGTTCTGCAACTTCTTTCATCGTTATTACCATGGTTTATCCTCCTAAAACACTATCCAGTTATTCAAAAAAGATATTTAGTATTACTCCAATAAGCAGGTTCGCTCACAGCCCGTATGTAGGACGATTTTACTGTATTATATACTTTCTTTTATAGAGAGGAAATGCAAAATGAACTTTCTCGTAATTTCCACCTTGTTAGGGTTGTCGTAGAGTGCCGGAATTAGGGATTATTGGACAATAGTAAAAGTGAATACTTATGCACATATTTTCCCACTCGTACACAACCGACAATTTTCGTGCTAAACTAACGTAAATATAACTTGCCATCATAGTAAAGCGTTTATGCCTCAACAGGTTAAAGCGCTGGGCTAAAGTTATATTGTCATATTGATATCGGGGGAGAATAAATGAAATCATTAATGCTCAAGTGGAACAAAGTGAGCCTGGTACAACGAATATTTGTGGGGATTATAGTGGGTATAATTTTAGCTTTAACGATTCCTAATGCATCAGGGATCACCATTTTCGGTTCCTTGTTTGTATCCGCATTAAAAGCGGTTGCTCCCGTATTGGTATTGCTCATCGTAATGTCGGCCATATCCAAACATAGACAAGGCCAACAAACGAATATGAAATCAATTCTTGTTCTGTACGGTTTAAGTACATTTTTGGCTGGACTAATCGCTGTTATTGCAAGTTTTATATTTCCGGTAAGCTTGTCACTTGTAACAGGTGCCAGCGATCTGACTCCACCCGATGGGATTGTAGATGTTCTCAAGACTTTGCTATTTCAGGTTGTCGACAACCCAGTAAACGCCCTAATGAAAGCCAACTATATCGGTATTCTCACTTGGGCCATCGTTCTTGGAATTGCTTTAAGAAATGCTAACGATAGTACAAAAGATGCACTTTCTAATTTCTCAGATGCCGTTTCACATATTGTTAGATGGGTCATCAGCTTGGCACCGCTAGGGATAATGGGACTAGTATTTGATTCCATTACAGCAAATGGACTTGAATCCTTGCTCGATTACGGTAAACTGCTTCTTGTTCTTATTGGATGTATGCTATTTATGGCGCTTGTTGTTAATCCATTGATTGTATATGTGAATATTCGCAGAAATCCTTATCCCCTTGTCTTTCATTGCCTAAAGGAAAGTGGGATTACCGCATTCTTCACCCGCAGCTCTGCTGCAAACATTCCAATTAACATGAGATTATGTGAAGAAATGGAGTTAGATACAGATACGTATTCAGTATCCATTCCATTAGGTGCTACGATTAATATGGCGGGTGCAGCGGTAACGATCTCAGTATTGACTCTCGCTGCGGTTAACACGGTTGGCATTGAAGTAGATTTCGGAATGGCGCTTATGCTAAGCGTTTTATCCGCTGTAGCCGCTGCGGGTGCCTCAGGTGTTGCCGGCGGGTCGCTATTACTAATTCCTCTAGCGTGCAGCTTGTTCGGCATTTCGAATGACGTTGCGATTCAGGTCGTTGGGGTAGGCTTCATTATCGGTGTCTTGCAAGACTCCTTTGAAACAGCACTTAATTCATCCTCTGACTTACTATTTACAGCTACCGCTGAATATGCGAAAAAGCGTAAAGAAGGCAAGGAAGTTGTAATTACTACCTAGACGAAATGTTCATGAAAAAGCAGGAGACCTTGGTCTCCTGCTTTTTTTGATTAGGGCAGTGGGTTATAGCGTAGCTGTCGTTTGTTTAAGCTCGTTTATTTCGCCAGCATCTCCTGGATTTTTTCTACAGCAGGAATGTCAGCAGGGGCCCAATCCAGAGACATCAGTTCATGGGCGGGCAGCCAACGGATGGCAACATGTTCAGTCAAGGCAGGCTTACCGCTTATCAGGTGACAATAGAAAGTAGACAGATGTACAAAGCCAAAGTCGTATTCGTACACAGTAGTTTCAATCGCCTCGCCAATCTCAATCATGCAGTTCATTTCTTCATTAATCTCACGTTTTAGTGCAGCCTGAGGTGTTTCTCCTTCCTCAACCTTCCCGCCCGGAAATTCCCACTTGTAGGCCATCGCTTTAGCTGCCCCTCGCTGCGCACAAAGAATTTTTTCATTCTCGATAATGACAGCTCCAACTACGTGAATATGCTTCTTCATAGGTTCATTATACCCAATCATTAACACTTCCACTTGTTAGGGGACGTACGTTTGTTAATAGTCCTATTTTTTCTCATCCAATATATAGAAACGTTTTAATAACTATTGCGTCTAATAACCATCAAGTTAAAAGGAGCTGAAAAACATGAGAATTACTTGCTACCACGGGGACTACTCTAGTATGGGATATATTTATCTTACCCCGCCAAAAACGGAGTACAATGACGCACATCTGAACGAATTAACCCAATCTGTCAGCGAAGAAAAAATATACATACCCTATGTAACGGATTTAGATATAACGCCAGCACTTATTCAAATGCCTATTAGCGAGAATACCTTCAGAGAGGACTCTGGAAAAGGTTATGATACGGAGTATGGTAACGATATGAATAACCTTGGATACATAACGGGAATAGAATTATCCTTACGCAAAAATAGATTTGTTGATCTTGTAAGCAACCAAGCCTTCAAAGCAATTCGTACGGAATGGAGAGGTCAGGAGTTCCATTTGATTACTTTGGACCATTTAGACAATGTTCTCCATCCTGAGAATATCCTTTACAAATTGACCGACAAAGAAGATGCTTTTATAATTGTTCAACTCAGTAAGGCTGAAGATCTCGGAATCCGCTATTCAAATAACTCGGACTTGCAGCCCATCGCGGTGTTCAAAGGATTACTGTCTTCCCGTGAAGACATCTATCCGTTAGAATATTTGCTTAAGCCGGATTTTTTTATGTGCCAAGATTAACATTCATGAATAAAAAACCTGATCCCTCCACACTAAGAATGCAGGAAGGAATCAGGTTATGTATGGTTGAAATGATTTTGAATCATTCCATCATGCAGACGGCTGCTTAGGTAAAGTTATAAATATGCCCAGTCCAATCAAAAATAGCGGGATAATCGCTAAAATACTAACGTTTGCATTTCCAGTTAAGGTGGTTGTTAAAGACATCACCGCAGGACCGATAATCGCAGCAAACTTGCCAAATATATTGTAAAAACCAAAGAACTCATTGGAATTTTCCTTCGGAATAATCTTCGCATAATAGGACCGGCTGAGCGCCTGGATTCCACCCTGGGCCGAACCGATCAACGCACCTAGAATAAAAATATGCCATACTGATGTTATAGAGAAAGCCGCGATACAGGAGATGATATAGGTGAAAATCCCAACAATAATCATCGTCCGGGCGGAGTATTTCTTGGCTAGATTACCGTAGAGAATGGCACACGGGAATGCAATGATCTGTATGACTAGTAAAATCCCAAGTAAGGTGAAAGTGTCGAAGGCATCCGCACCTAGAACTGACGTGGCATAGGGCACCACCATTTTAATAATGGTATCTACCCCATCAATATAGAAAAAGTAAGCAATTAAGAACACAAATACACCTTTGTGCTGCCGGATATTTTTAAAGGTGTCTGCGAGTCTTCGGAAGCTGCTCACAACCGGTCTGGGTTCAGGCTCAATATAGTGTCTCTGCTTCACGTCCCTGATCATTGGTACGGTCAACAGCCCCCACCATAGAGCAGTAATAATAAATCCAATCTGGTATCCGATGGACTTATCCATACCCATTATCAGAATCAACACAAGGCTGATCCCAAATGGAATGACACTGGAGATATATCCAAAAGCAAAGCCTCTCGTGGATACCTTATCCATCCGTTCATCATTCGTAACATCTACCAAAAAGGAGTCATAGAAAATATTCGCTCCGGCAAAACCTATGGCTGATAGGATGTAAAAAACAATCAATAACTGCCACTGCCCGCTCGAAGGTGCAACGAATGCCAGTGAAGCTGTAGCTATTACACCAATCAAGGCAAAGAATACAAAGAAGCGCTTTTTCGTATCCTTATAATCTGCGATCGTCCCCAAAATCGGGCTAAGGATAGCAACCAGAATACTAGCTATGGAATTAAAATACCCCAAATCCATACTGCTGTTCACATTCGTGAACATGCCAAATACAATGGGCAAAAGCGCCGTGGTAACGGCCAGCGAATAGGCTGAATTGCCGCAGTCATACAGAATCCATGATTTCTCCTCTTTGGTTAACTTCATATAACACCCACCTTTTAAAGGATTGAACTTTAGTCCTTGAGGAAAGGGCCGTCGCAACTGCGGTGAATGTTTGGACTTCCGGCCGCTGTTGTCTCCCGATTTCTTGATTTAAAACGCTTTTCGCAGTTGAAATCAGGAGACAGCTTATGCTTCCGATGCGAGCTTTCCTTCTGAAAGCTTTCGGGCGAACGCTGACGCTCCTACAGTTCCAAAATCCCCCTCCGTCGCTCCTTTCCCTTTCCTCAATCTTTCAAGTTCAATCTATAACTAGTTGTTACTGTTATATCACGTAATCATATGAGGCATGTTAAGTAGATGTTAAATCACAAAATATCCTGTGGCTGACAGCAATTCCCGTGTTCCGCTCTACAAAATTTCCGTATTCAGCGTAAAGCCTTCAATCACGACATCCTCGTCAATTTCGATCATGATGCAGCGTTTGCCCTGATAATTCACCTGTTTCACATATCTTAAATCCTGCGGGCTGACCGCAATGGTCGCAACCTTCGTCTCGATCTTGATCGACTTTGTGGTGAACTTCGGAATCACACTGCTGGCTTTGAGTTCATAGTTCCGGTCATCGACGATCGTCTCGAAGGCACGCTCCACCTTTTCCGCCGTCAAATTCTCCACACCGCTTACCGTCAGCACGCGTTCAATATCTCTGAAATCCAGCTTAGGCGCTTCTTCCTCCTCGTTGGATTCAATGACCTGGTGGATCTCCTCGTATACATGAGCCAGTGTTAACACGTCGAATTGATCGCCCGCTACTTCTTTCACGATTTCTTCAAAAATAACTCTCTCTTCCTTCGCCGTTACCGTCTTCTCGGCGTTCAGGACATGATCGATGAAATGATGATTGGGTTCATTGGCTTTGCCAGAGCAATATAGAACGCGGTTTATGTCGGATGCATTGTCCGTAACACTTGGATAGAAGAAACCCTGTTCCGGCGTACTCAATTTGATGATAGGATCTACGATGATATTGTACTTGAACTCCCGCTCGGCATAATCGAACAATAGCGATTTCCGCTGCGGTTCCGTGGTGTTGACACTGCATAGGATGAACGGATGCCCAAACATCTCATTCTTCTCGCTCTCCTCAGCTTCATCATTTCGACTCTTGGTCGGACGGAAGTACTGCCCGCGCACAAAAGTCACCACCGTATCCCGTTCAAGCTTAGTATCCTTGATCATTCTGTCCACGAGCAGGAGCATTAGGTCCTGCCAGACTTCAGAATCTCCAGTCACCATCCCTTGATGAAGAAGCACCTTCGTAGGCTCCTCCGCTTCCTCATGAAACTTTAACTCGAACATCTTCTGATCCAACTCACCGGTCAGCAGTTTTTTGAAATTGCCGATATACAGCTCCTGCTTCTCTCGATCCACCAGCTCAAATGGCATACACTCGTAATGATAGATTTCACTGCTTTCCTTCATGATATATACGTTAAGAATATCAAAAATCTTGAGCATATCATGGTCCAGCTTAAATTGTTTGCGTATGTGCGCGACTTCTTTTTTATTCATAATAGGTTCCGTAGCTCCTTAGAATTGATATGACCTTATTAGTATAAACGATAGGGACTGCATTTGGTTAGCACCCTCTTTTGCAATGGCCAATTGTAGCCAATCAGGAGACAACAAATTACCCGCGACATGTCGTCACAGGTAATAGTAGTCAATTACTACGTACCTATCCTTCTTCTTCCTCTGATCTGCCCAGTATCTTCACACCAAGAATGACAAACCAAGCGGGGAAAAACAGCTGAGATACAAAAACCATAGCGGTTCCAATCAACCAGGGATAGGCGCCGATCAAGTCCAATGTCCCTACCACAAAACCAAAATAGGCTACAGACTTGCCTATCGAACTTCTTCTTATTACAAAACACAATAGGATGGTAGCCACTCCCAGTATGAGGGATACAGCGTGCATGCCTCCATAGTATAGGCTGAGTACCAGCTTGTAGATGTCAGGTGAAAGTTCAATATCATACACTGGATAGACCAATCGCCCCAAGATGATGACCAAGAATAAATGGATAGGTATGATGACAGCTACAAGACCACATCCGAGCCATGTTTTGATTTTATCCACCTTCACCAATATTCGGTACAATGCAACAATTGAAGGTATCAACAATAAGGTGGCAAAGAACAACAATTCGTCCACCATTGAGATATTAAAGCGCCATTCCTGTAGCCATGTCATCAGATGTGCATCCGAGAGTGGGGGACTGGGCATGGGTAAAACAAATAGATATTGGGCAAAAAAGAGAATACCCGAAATAATCAATGTAATTCCACCAAATTTTATAATACCGATTTTCTGTTTCATATGGGTTCATCTCAATTCCGTATTTTATAATCATTTTTATTGCTACTGGATTACTTATTCTGGTTACCAAAGCAAAACACCTCCAAGGTTATCTCCATTTCTTACAAAATGGATTCATTCCCTTGAAGGTGTTGGATGTGTCTCAGGTTATGGGTATTAACTATTTACTTGCTGTCTGTGGAGCTGTCAGTACTCTGCCCGCCGTTCACATCTGGTCTTTTATCAACACCCAGCGTCTTTAGTTTAACACCTTACATGTTTTCGTTTGAAACCAATTCTCCCTTTATCTACGGCCTTTTGAATATTTTCGGAAGGATTCAGGATACTGCTTGGTTTGTTGTCCCGTTGGACTTCTACTGGGCATATTGCCTTTGCGGTCTCGACCGCCTTATCGTGAAGCGGCATATAGGATACCCCCACCGTGGAAATAAAATTACTCATAGAATATTTGGCTCGTTCGGGAGCGTCGTGTATCGTATTTTTCACCATTTCAAGCATATTGGCAAGTTTGCTCTCGGAAAACTCATGGTCTGGGCGATTACCCAACAGCCAGCAGTAACAACTCCAGCCCGCTGACATCCTTAGCTCTTCACCGCTTGCGATCCATTTATCGGCAACCTCTTGTGCAATATCTGCTTCCGCCAAGGTTACGGCCACCACAAAATCGGACAACATATAAAAATAAGCCCCATCCATCCAACGATCAAAATCCTCTGCAGTCATTGCGTTGGGGTCTGCAATGATACCCGCAAAATACATTGCGTCGTAGTTCCCTGTCTCGTAAAGCTGCTCAGCCAAAGGTTGATTGATTTTAGTTTTCTTAAAAATAGGCTTCATAACGCCAGTAGCCACACCAAAAAGCGGCTCATGTGCGCCATTGGATAGATAAATTTTCTTAGTTCGTTCCTTGCCTAGAGCTTCAAGCTCCTGCATAACTGTTTTGAAGTTCATTGGTTCACTTCCTTTTGTTTGGGGGGGGTTGGTCTTAACTTTTAATCCATTGAATATCTTCCACACAAGGGCCAAGCATCAGCTTGATTGTACAATAGCATCCAGTAGTTCCCTAATCTCTTGCTCTTCCGAACTTTCGTTGGTTGCGAACCTCTTTAACCTAATTCCATATTTTTTAAAAATGCTATCTTTCATCTCATCACGCTTAAGTTGTTCTGGTTTATCCTCATGAAAAGAAAAGCCATCCACCTCAATGGCAAGTGCCGCTGTTTTATCCAACTTATGATAGATCACAAAATCAACAGATGACCTATTCCGAACATAACGCCGCTCATGTTCCTCCAACCTATCTACATTCAAAAAAAGGTTCTTAAGAAGGATCTGATTCCCCAGTATAAACCCGTTATAAGCCGGTTCCTGCAATATATCCTTAAGCAGCGCCTGCATAAGATTCTCCGATTTATATTTGGACACGTTAATCCCCTTAGCCCTTTCTCTAAATTCCCGGAGCTTGTCCGAATACTCTTGGTACAACAAATCAAATATGGATACGACCTCACTTTCCACCACATTGTCATCCAGTGTGCTGTACTCCATGTACCGAGTGAGATCGCCAATTTCATTACCATATTTCCGAAATAACGTATGGTCGGTCACCAAAATGAACTGCTTCTGCGCCCGGGAGACCGCCACATTGATCTTGCAAGGATCATTTACAAATTTTATACCTATTTTCCCAGAACGGGTCCTATCTAACACCGTGGACATCACCATTATTGGCTTCTCTCGGCCTTGATATTTATGTATAGTATCGCTCTCGATATCTTCCTCAAACTGTACCGATGCTTTCTCAACCTGCTTCCGGTATGGAGTGACGAAACCAATATCTGAATGACTGGCAGCCACTTCCTGCAAACCCGCTAGAACTTCTCCTTCAATAACGTCCAGTTCCCTCTGATTGAACTTCCCCTTTTTCCCTTGTGTCACTTCCCGCATGTGATTACCCGGTGCCGTTCTATAAATAAGCAAAGGAACATCTGTATCCTCTTCGGCTGTAAATGTTATCAGATCACCGTTATAGTACTTCAGATTACAGAATTGAATGATTTTAGGATGACATCGGTAATGCTCTTTAAGCATCACCTTGGGAATATCATCACCGTAAAGGGCAATCATTGACGACAGTAGATTATGCTGAAAATAACTATAAGCTTGGTCTATTCCAACGGATGCAGCGTCTCCAACAATCTGCTCAATCTCCATGTCAACAATTTGCGGTAACTGATTTGTATCTCCAACAATGATAGCCCGTTTGCAGCAGGAAAGCGCAAGTGCTCCTGTCACAAGGTCCACTTGTGAAGACTCATCAATAATGACATAGTCAAACAGATAATTAGCGGGAACACAGTTACGCAAAGAATGAGTAGTACTCAGCACAATCGGATAATAATTCATAAAGGATTTAAAGTTTGTGTTCTCGATATAATTTTTCGCATTACATTCCACCTTGGGTAAGTCTCGATACTTCTCATACAACCTATGCCGAAAAAGCTGAGCTGAATTTTGCTGATGCTGTTCCAATAAAGACTGATAAGATTGAGAGTGTAATTCTTGATCAATCTGGTCAATACGGCCCGATAGCTCTTCAATACGCAGAGCATAGAACTTCCGTTGAAAATTCAGAATTACATCTGCGCCCTGTTCCTTCAAGTACTTAAGCTCGGTAAACCCATGTTTGACAAAAAGCTTGAACTTGTAAAAGAGGCCATTCTCTTTTCCCTTCCGCACCGCAAGGTGGCTGTCTTTCATAAACTCTAAAATCCGCTCAGGTGTCTCACGATAGAAAGACAACTTCTCCATATGCTGGACATCCTGCTTGGTGTAATAGTTCTCAAAATGCTTTTGCTCCAACACATACGCCGAGAACTGTTGCTTCAGGCGCGCCTTCTCAACGTCCAAATCCATTAGCCGGGTAATTCGGCCATCCAACTCCTGCACTTTGGACAGCATCTCTGATTCAGGCCGATCACTCTTCCAGCCGGAGACGTCCCCAACAGACAAGTTTTCAAAGAAGCTTTTCTTGTTTTCTTTATTTCCAAGTGCTGCAACCAAAAAAGGATAGCCTTCAGCCTCCAGCTTGTCACGCACATTCTGAACAGCAGCATTGTTGCCTGACACCACAGCCACCGTCTTCTGCTGCATAACAGCCAAATTCGCCAATATATTAAGAATGGTCTGGGTTTTGCCTGTACCCGGTGGACCTTCGATAATACTGATCTTACTACTCATAGCATGTTCAAGAGCCGTCTTCTGGCTCAGGTTATATCTGAACGGAAAAATAGGTTTAAAATCGACAAGGTTGTCCGCTTTCACTGGCTGTGCATTCACATAATGACTTAATACACAGTCAGAATCCACAAAGGTGAGCTTAGCGAATTCCCGCTTTACAAAAGCCTCCATGTCCGGCTGTTCTTCCCCGTTCTTGATATGACCGGAAATAGCTCGCCAATAATCCATGATCATCCTAGCGTCAGAAGTCTTCACCCCGCTACTTTCTACTCGGACATGCTCTGTTTCGTACACTTTATTTGTTCCATTTCTAAAAAACACACGCACTCTCAGACCGAAATCCAGCAGCCGAGTAACATTAATCAAAGGGTTATCCCTGTTGAATATAGCTAGATCCTTTGTTATTTCCTTAATATCAGGGTTGTTTAGGATGACCACATCAGTTGCAAAGTAATTGTACACTTTAGGGGAACTCTTATAAGTCACCTGTATATTGAGGCCCATCTGTTCATATGATGCGATATCTGATGTGCGATCTTTGCTTTTAATTAAAATGAGATATCTTTCTTCGTCCATGGCTATTCCTTCTGCGTAAAAGTATTTGAAATTAATATGTAGGAAATTCGGTGTATTGTAAGGATATTCCTGCCTAGGGATAATGTCATTGGGTTGTGTTCTTATAGAAGAGAAAAAAGACACCGCGGTTGGTGTCTTTAGAGATGATATATGGAAATATGCTATTTTGGGAAACTCTTGGTGGATGGAGACACCCTATTTGGAGTCAGATAAACCTTCAATCACCAGGGCTGCTCCAACCTTGAACCCGCAAACAAACGATGCTCTCTACTGGTTAAAAACTCTTGTTAAGTTTACATTTTCACTTTAAATATTCCGCACCTCCAAAACCTTCCCTAAATCCACATACTGCTCATGATCCAACTTCACCTTCACTCTGCCCTTTCGACGCTTTTCACGCCATTCACGAAGCGCTTCCCCCGTTTCTAAACGGAGCTCTGCAATCTCCAAGGCCCGGTCCAGGATATACTTGCTCGTATAAAGCACCGTGTAGATCCCTTGTCCTCCTAATGTAATAGGAGCAGCCAACCGCTTCCATTCCTCAACCGTAAATCGCACATACAACTCTTCCTCTGTACCTGGGCGACAAGGGACTTCCTTAATTTCCTTACGCCGCAGTACCTTCCAATCCGCTACTTTCCCTACCCAATGAATCCCCGTCTGTGCAGGATCGGTAAACTTTTTTCTGGATTGGCACATTGCCACATATTCGATCTGAGTGAGTATCTTTACATCTGAAAGGTTCTTTAATGGCACATGGTAAAAAGAATGCTCCAAAGCCACCTCCACCTGGCCCGGCCCGCGAACTGAACCGACAAGCACATTTTTACCCGTAAGCTTATTGGCATAGTATTCTTTCGTACCGCGTGGACGAGTCGAGCGCTCAAAAGCTTTTTCCGGACTATCCTGAATAATCTCATCTAAGAACTGCTCTACCAAGCTTGTAGAATTCGGCAGGAACGGTAACGCGCCAATATTCAATAGCTCAATGCTTTTGTAGAATCGATGGGCCTTGTATCGCTCCTCATCCGGATAGGGAAATAATACATAGGCGCCAAACATACTTCGCTCATATTCTCCCGAGCCTGTCTCCTGATATACTATTGCGTCCCGATACCGGTGCATAGTGTTGATATCATCTTCTTCAGGCCCAGGCTGTCCATATATTTGATGATAGGTAGTGCCCTCATAGGCCGGGTTTAAACGATATTTCGCATCAAATACATACTTATACTCTTTGATTGTGCCAGCATCTTTCTTCTTCAGTGTTAGTACATTATCCGGACGCTGACTGAGCGTCGGGGTCTTATCCGAGCCAGGAATCGCATTATAATATAGGATGAACTGCTCCCCGTTGACTGGATTCTGGTAGACCATCTTAGCGCTCTGCGATCGATCCAGTGTAACAAAGATACCGTTCCGATTCACCTTAATAATATCCTGCTTTACCAGCTTATATTTCTGTCCCAGGAGCTGATTCAGCTTCAAGAAGCACCAATACTCATAGAGCTGAGCAACATCCTTCATAGATAAGCGGAACAGGTCACCTTGGATAGACAGGCCTTTAAGCAGCATCAGATAACAGCGATAGACTTCGCGGTATCCGGGGGCCATCTGGAGCACAAGCGTAACAGACATTTGCTTCAGCACTCCAGCCTCACGCAAGAAATCCATCTTAAGTACTCGCTCTAGCTGGGTGAGCATGGCGTCTAACCTTTTGATAAGTAATGGATCTGGGGTTCGGCTGTTCATCTTCCAACGACCCTTGAGCTCTTTCAGCTTCCCATGAATACGTTCCAGCATCCAGCGGATGAACCGGTTCTCATTCGTATCATAGGAAAGGCGTTTACGTGTCTCTATTAAATGTGTGGCTGTATAATTTCGGCTGCCAATTTTCAAGAACCCGTGGTTCGTATCTTCTCTCAACCGTTCGGGATGCTTCGTGAGCTCGCGGATATTCTCTCTGCCTGCCTTTTTGACCCGATTGGCATCCACCAGTCGGTGATCCTGGAGCAGCGCGTAATTAGGATTCTTGTTAATCCGCTCAACCGCATCCAAGAGCTGTCTAAAGACATGCTGTAGTATGGTGAAGAACTCCGTTAAGCTCTGATGCTGCGTCTCCCGCAGGCCTGTTAGCTGGTAGGTTTTGCGCAAAAAATCAAAGGCCAAATTATAAATCTGCGCATTCACTTCATTCAAAATATTCTGGTAATCCAGCTTGTAATCCATCTTAGAAGGGAAAATCTCCATCTCTACCCGCAATAAAGTCTGTCCCGTGCTGCGGACCTCCCACTCCGTCAAACCAACCTCATTCCCAAAGTTCAGAACACCCGCAAGAATAGATTCCCCAAGGGGCTTAACCGCCTGCCGAAGCAGCACATTTTCATGATAAAAAGAAAGGCTATCCTCGCTCTTCTTCTGGATAACCAGTTCATACGATTGTGTCTCATAAAAACATGGAAAAACAGACTCCCCTGGCTTCCAATCTACCATCCCGCCTATTTCAGGTGAAAAGACTTTAATCTGCACATTACCCAGGCGTTCGGAGCAATCAAGCCCAAGCTGTGCATTTACCCACTCCTGAGTAGAGGAACGATGAAGCTGCAATGTCTCTACAGTAGGATGATAAGGCCGTCCTTGGAGAAAAAGCGTAAAAAGCTCCGTTTCTACACGGAGCAACTCGGCCGTCTGATTAAGAGAGCCAGAATGAGGTGAATCCATCTTCCTCCAGCCTCCTGAGCATAAAAGCCAATTTACGAGCACTTTGCGGATGTTTGGCCGTAGGCGGAGTTTGGCCAGCAGACCATTTCATATAGAGCGGAGAAGCATCCTCCATGAGCTCTTGAATATTTAACGTTACGCCAACACCACTACCAATAGCACCCTTAATCAAGTTCAACAGGACTCGGCGAACCGAGGAGTGGCTCCCTTGGATTCGTGGTAGTATCTTTTGCAGCAGTTGCCAGTCAAAGGCTTCTTCCTCACTCATCAGATTGTACCGATCGTTATAGATCATATAGAAGCAAATGGCATCCCGCACCCGAAAGCCCACATGAGCGTGAATATCCTCAAGCAAGGCGTTGATCTTAACCAATCTTTCTGTCGTCCGGACAACGAGCTCTTTGTTGACATCATAGGCATCCACTAGCTGCAAATAATCGGAGCGCAGAAAAAGATGATTCCGCTCGGTAGCGTCAGGGCTACCACTAGTCTCTACCTGCTCAATGAAATCCGGATACTGTTGTAGATTGATGTAATTGAACTCTAGCGTGTTGGCGCGGTCGAGTACTTTTTTGCTAAAAGGATGTGTTGTCTCGTCCATGTTCACTGTCCCAATAAAGAATAAATTCTCCGGGATGCCAAGACTGCCATACTCCCCTTGATCCTCAGGCGTATCCAGCAAGGTAGGGGAGATAAGGTCCTGAGTCTTAATCTTTCCCTCTCGCCACTCCTGCGTTTCCAGCACACTTAACATATCACTGAAATAATGCTCCACCCGTGCCAAATTCATCTCATCCAGGCAGATAAAATAAGGCTTTTTCTGATTCTCCAGCTTCCGCGCCTCCACTAATACCTTCGTAATTGGACCGGGTTGGAAGCTGCCCGATAAGTCCCTGTACCCCAGCAGATCCGCAGGATCGCTCCAATCCGGCCGCACTGGAATCAAGGCAAACTGACCATTCTCGCCCGTTGCTCCAAGTGCTTCCGCAAAGAGCTTAACCAACCGAGTCTTCCCTGTGCCCGATATGCCCGACAGAATGACAAAAGGCTTCGTCTTTAGCGAGAGGTAAAAGTTCTCGATAAGGTGCTCAGGGAAGAAGAAGCCTTGGCGGCGGATGTGGGATTGGATTTGGTGGAGTAATGTTGTAATCGTTGAATCTGACGGCGGTAAAATAGGAATCACCTTATGCGAGCTCCCCATATTGGAGGCAGCCTCATCTTGATCAATAATGGTAAAATCAGGCCAATTCACTTCTGACGTGAGCGACTGAATCACTTGAAGTCCTTGTCTTGAAAAGCGGAACAAATACCCTTGATTAACTCCGCCTCCAGAATGAAGCGGTCCTTGAGTTATGTTCAGTTGCATAATTTGCTGATTAAACTGTTGCAGCATAATAGGCGGAATGAGCTCCACATATTCAGTTCTAACCAAACGACCATCCTCTTGCCAGCTCGTATTGGCCATAGAGCCTGGTTTAGGTGCTTCCACCGCAGCATCTGTTACCTGGCTTACATAACGAATAGCTTTATTTGAGTAATGGAGGATGATATCTCCTTGTTTAACTTCATTCATCGTCTCCCAATGATATAGCTTTCGGCCTTGAGTATTCAGTAGGGGGGCCCACAGAATTCCCTCTTCCTTCTCCGCTTGAATAGTGGTTCCCTGATTCACCCACCATACATTAGGCTTCGACTTATACGTTATAAACTCTAAACGGTATTCAAAAGGAACTCCTGTGGCAAAGAAATCTATGTATTCAGCTTGATCTTCAGGAACGACAACCTGAGGTTTCTTCGAATCATCTGCTAGTTGATTCGTTCTCTCTTGCATAATGTAGGAATAGGAGTGCGAGAAGGTTTCAATTAAAAAATCCTTCAACGTTTGATTTCCATTATACCGGAGTTGAAGAGCTTCCCGACTAGCAGATACTTGATCAATTTTAAATAAGGTGGCTTCATAGTTTCGATCTTCATAGATGAGCTTAACCATTATTCCTTCACCCAAATTAGGCTGTTGACCTTGATTAGCTTCCAAAAAGTCCGGATGAAACTCAACTGGAATATGAGTACCGTCACGAAAGATGGAAAAGTCCACTTTTTTGCGGCCGATTAGGTTAGGAATCTCAGTATCCTTCCACCAGCTACGTAGTTGTTTGATCATTTCTATTAACTCCCTTAGTCCAATGATAGGTAACTTACAGGTGCTTCTCGGTCTTTTGCTTTATTCTCTGTACATGAAGCTTTCGAATCTCGGCATCGGTGATATTAGCCTGAACCAAATGATCATATATGGTTTGGGCCTGCGCCGCAGAAATAGGAGGTTCTGAAGTTCCCGTTTTCAAGCTGAGCAGCTTCCTAGAGATAAACTCACTTAGTTCTACATCATAGACAACCAGTTCGTCCGAGTAGATTTTCCGCAGCTCTGGGTCAATACTAAACCGACATCTCATCGTGAATGAAACCATAGAGATAAATTTTACAGCAGCTACACCTTGTATCAAACTCTCAATAGCTTTAATATGTCCATAGTTTTGCTTCAGCGGATTATACATCTTGTAACGGTTGCTCACTGACCATTGTTGATCCGTTCGTCCACCTTTAATTTCACCATTGTAGTTTTTCGTCTCAATGACAAATAAGCAATACGGGGAAATAACGATATGGTCAATTTGGGCATAACCTGTTCGAGACTTGGGGCTAGGGAGCAACAAATCGCTTAACGACTTACACTCCTTAGGTAGCTGGTCAAGTTGGATATTAATTTTATGCTCGCCTAACTCTCCAATTCGCGTGGGAGCAACCTTCGGTTTCGATTTGGGAGTTGGTGGCTTACGCACAGACTGGGGCGGCATAGTGTCGGATTTCTTAAAGAGAGACAATAGTGCTTTAAACATAGCAAAACCTCGTATCATCTAGATTTACAATATGTAAGGTTATTCGACAAAATGGGAATGTATTCCTTTAACCGGAGTATACACCAAAAAAAAGGACTGTCGCATGGAAAGTCCAAAAATAAAATATGAGGTGATTCCTCTTAGTCCCGCGTTAGTTACGGAACCTATATGCTTTTGACTGGCATTACAGGGCATATCTTTGTCCGGCAGAATTGAAGGGACAGTGAAAGTATTGGCAAGCTGCATCCCATCCTTAATTCACTGCAAATGAAGGCGTTCATACAGAACGGCTTGTTTGGATTGAAACTTATCCTCTCAATCTAAGAACTCTGGCATGTGGGAAATGTTCATAAAGGCGGGCAAAGCCTTAATAGCCTTACTTTTTCCTTCAAAAAAGCGCTCAAGCTCGGATGGATGCTCAATCTATGCAGAAAGCTCGTCCAATTGACCCTTGCAGGGATCACTCATTGCTCATGCAAAAAGTACATATTGTCCATCCAACTGCTTCATGGTCTATGGATAGCAATATGCTTTGCGTGTTATCTTCGGATGGAAAGAAGTTTGAACCTCTCGATGAGATGGCTTTGGGGTTTGAATTTAATTGGGCACCTACCAGCAATTTATTGGGATACATTCAAGGTGGCGGTAGAATGATCTTTGGATTCAAGAACAAAAATTTGAATGTAAAAGAACTCCCTGCTTTGCAATCTCTTATTTTGACACCCGAAAATTTTGTTGATCTAAGTTTTACATGGCAGAGCGACAAGAATGTAATTGTTTCCAGGTCACCTGGAATAGAATGGTCAAATAAACCCTCCAAGAGGGCACTGCCGATTTTATTTAGAATTGATATTCAAAACAAAGGTCAAAAGCAAATAGGTTTCCCTCCTATCGGGTATGGTGATTTTAACCCTGAATTTCTGTATCTAAATCAAAAATTAATTTGGACACGATCGAATTGGGAAAAAAATGAGGTTTGGATTTCCGATCCAGACGGAAAGTCGGCAAAAAAATGGATCTAAAACGTAGATTATCAAGACTCAGTAAGTTTGGTACGCTCCAATGGAGTGAAAAGCATAATATTTAACTGTCGAGTGGGTCTTGGCGGTTTTTATTTTATTTGGGTAGGGTTACTTCAGATGAGCTGCAGATATCATTGCTGATCCATTTTGTATTTTGTGTTACCAATATTTCAAGGAAATAAAAAAAGGCTATGCTTTTCGTTTTCAGAAAAACATAGCCCATACTTCTTCTCTAGGTAGGATTTTGCTTTAGTTAATTATCTTCATTCTTATCTTTTTCATCACTACTCTTATTTGCATCACTACTCTTATTTGCATCACTATTCTTATTTGCATGAGCTGCAGCATTACCTTTGGTTTCGCCCTGGTTTTTGTTTTCTACTTCATTTTTATCATTATCTTCATCATCATCTTTTTTAGATTTGCTGGTCACACTGGCGGTATGATTATCATTGCTATCCTTGTCCTCATCGCTTATCTTATCTTCTATTTCATTAGCTTTAGACGCATTATTTATTTTAGCTGCATTTGTATTATTTGCATTACTTGAGTCTGCGGCAGTGCCGGTGGTAGTGGTGCTAGTATTGGTATTATTGTCGGCTGTATTATTTGTTTGATCTTTATTTTTATCCTTATTATCAGCGTTATTTTTAAGCTTGTCTTTACTATCATTTATAGTTTTCATAATATCTTTGACACTTGCATCTTTATACTCATCTACAGTAGCGGTTGGATCAACTTTTTGAAGCTTATTTATAAGATTAAGTTTTCCAGGGCTGATACCTAAAGCTCTCGCCTGGTCCCTGCGAGCAAGGGCAACATTATCTTTGATAACAGTTGCTGTTTTGTCAGTTTCCTGTAAAGCCTGATTTACTCCGGTTTCAGCATCGTTTTCAAGTTTGGCTGCGGTATTTGAATTATCTGTTTCAGATGTAAGAGAAACAACAGATGAACCGTTATCAGCTACAAAACCATTATCAACGGCAGATGAAACCAGCATACTGATAGCTACAGTAACATTAGAACCTTTTATGTTTATTTTAGCCAATATCTTGTTGCCGTCGTCATTGATTCCTTCAACTTTTACAACTTTATCAAATGCGTTAACTCCTATTTCTACGCTGGGGTTAATGTCCAGGCTAAGGTATGATACCGGTTTTTGATAATAGGCGTATGCCGCACCGCTTCCACCAACGATTAAGGTTGCCATGCATGCAGCTGCTACTAACTTTTTCTTCATAAAGATTGTCCTCCAATGACTGAATTTTATGTTTTTAGTATTCTCATTAATTAATGCGTCTTTTAGAAATACTTCAGTTCTGCTTATTAAGGCCTCTTCGGCTTTAATTTGATTTATCGCAGATTTAAAGCGTGTAATCATGTTCTTTACCTCCTAACTTTTGTTTAATAAGTTCCCTTGCTCTGTGTAAGTGAGAATAAATGGTATTTGCTTTTTTATTTAGTAACTGAGCCATTTCAGGTACGGTATACCCCTCGTAGTAAAATAGATAGATAACATCCTTGTACTTGTCCGGAAGTGATAAAACGACCTGCAAGAGTTCATTTTCTGTTTGATCTTCAAATGGCAATTCTATACTTTCAATTGAAACCATTTTCTTTCGCCAAAAGCTTTTTAATATGTCTTTACATTTATTGATTGTAACTCTTATTAGCCATGCTTTTTCATGTTCAGCACTTTCAAAGCGGGAGTTATTTTGTAACAACTTTAGAAATACTTCTTGAAAAACATCATCCACATCTGCACTATTATGTAGATATAGAAAGCATATTCGACGTACAAGGTCAGAATATTTGGTGAGTATAGCTGAAATATTATCGTTGATATCAATCGGTAATTGGGCCATTTTTTCTCCTTTCTATACTAGATACGATTCACCAATAAGAATCCTTGCAAATTTTTTTTGTTTTTCACTTGAAAAATATACCTTTAGTGAATTGCACACAAAAAGGGACATTGACATTTAATATTACCTCCATTTCATTTTTCAGCCGGAATTCACGCTTGGTAACGTGCCATTATTACATAGGGCATAAACGGTTGTGTAGGATAATTGCAGGATTTGCATAACGTCTTTGATTGTGTGCACATGCAGTTGCTCCATAAAAACAACAACCCCTTCCTTAATTGTTTTGGAAACGTCAAGCGTTCCAGTAACAATATAAGGACAGGGGTTGTTGTTCTTAACAAAGTATTGCAAAACTGACTAATTTACGTTATTTCCCGTTACTTTTTGAATTGTGCGACACTTTCGATTCTATTAGACGCAGGGAGAACGAAGATAACCTATTTCATGGCAATCCTGTGCTTGATGATGAAATGATTTTGTCAGTCATTTCAGCGGTTAATCAGCGGCAAAGCGAAGATACGTCTTATAACATTAGTTGGGGGATTTCGGTAAAGTCACGGGAAGGAATATTTCACAGTACGCCGCCCTTTGGCTACGACAAAGTAAAGTCGGGAAAATTGGTTCCGAACCCCGTTAAGGCTCCCTCAGTTCAGTTAATATTCGACCTATACCTAAACAAAGGTATGGGGGTTCAAGCGATAGCCAACTACTTGAAAGATGAATTAGGTGTTCTACCCTCTAGCGTCTCAGCATGATAAGGAGAAAGTGCTCGCATTATATCGTGAGGCCGTCGCTTCCGGAAGTTCCTTTATGAACGGTCTGAACAGCGTTGTCAAAAGATTGGAACTGTAATAAAAAATATTCTGATAATCATCATAAGCTGCGTAGTAGGGAAAATAAAGAGACGTGGGGAATCCCGCACGTCTCTTCGTTTCTATTAGTGTGATTTTTGCAAGCGAGGTCGTTGTCGACTCCGGGCCCCCGGTTTGGTCGTCATCAGGATAGGAATAAGTTCCAGGTAAATGCGGCTTTGCGCTACTGCTCCCTAACCAGCTACACACAGCACTCCACATGTGTTGTGTGTTGGTCACTAGAATAGAAAAAGACCTTGTACTACTCTGGATAGGATGTTAGTTGCGCTAAGTATGTTGGAAGAAACCATTCTCGACACATCTCTTCATAATTTCTCGAAAGTACAGTCAATCCTTCCCAAAGTGGTATAACTTTATGATACAACAGTTCAAAGTCTTCAGTCTCCAAACCTTGCTCTAATTCTAAAATCCTATAATAGTACATTTGCATGATTCGCCATTGCTCTGTATCCCAAATATCAAATCTGCTAATTACAGCTATGAAGTGTCTTAGAGTCATAAGAACACTATCTCGATCATTCCAATCAAGATAGTGCAACTCCTTTTCCTGATAGATAAACTTCATGAAAGCAGAGTAGAACTTTATCCTTTTAGCGTAGAATTTTATTCCTACTAAATGTTCGTGTAATCTGGAAACCTCATTCTTTACGGGGACGTTTATGACTTTACTTTCTTTCTCGTAAAAATTGGGGTCTTCGGGAACAATAACCTTATCTATCAAGTCATTCAAACATACAAAGAACACTTTCTTCAGATCAAGAGAAACAACAAACAGTATCACAGGTATTCCTGACCCCATCGATTGAACCGTTAGAAGTAAGCTTGTGTCAATAGGGAACTTGATCACTTCAATCTCAAGCATTTCTTCCTCGTTGTTTCTTAATGCTGACTTCTCAACATTATACCGAGCATACACTTTTATAGTCTTAATTTCTGTTGAATGTATGGCTTTTACTTGAGCAAAGAAATGTTCTCCCAGTGTCTCAGCCATGTTTGGTTGACCATTAACATACTCAAAACATTCAACAGCCAGATCAAGACCATAGTCGGGTTTATAATCTCGAATAACCCACTCTGCTGGGAGAGATTCTTTTATTAGACCCAGCGAATCGGATTCCATTATATGTTGTAATGGTCTTCGTTTCTTGTGTGACGTTTTTTCTTTACTAATGTTCATCTCTCCTTGGTCTATTTCATAACACTGTAATTAGACAGGTGAAGTAAACCTATAATGAATTATTGGTGTTCCGTCTGATTTCACTTCAACTTTTTCAACCAACTGATGTAGCATTTCTGGTGTCAATTCATCCAACTTCAAGAAAGTGTGTAACTCTTGCTTTACTCGCTCTAAATTAAGCTGGACGTTACTCTGAGCGGAGAATTTAAGCTGTTGAACCTTGACCTGTAATTGTTGCATTTCTTGATTCGTATCATCAACAAACTCTTGGTAATCTTCATCTGAAATCGTACCTGACGCAAGCTTTTTAATCAAAGCATTCTTGTTGTCTTTTAGTTTGATGATTTGTTTCTCTAAATCGAGGATATGCTTTTCTTTTGACCTTTTTTCTCTGTCAGCCGACGCTTTGATTTTACCCAAGACATTATCTTGATCTAACGTCCTAGATAGTTCTCTAATATCCTCTAAAATGATGCTTTTTAGAATAGCTTCTTTGATTGTATGCTGACCACAGGCATGTTTTCCATGCTTTACATAAGTACCACACACATAACCTCGTCTGTACTGAATGTACCACAAACTTTGACCACAATCCGCACAATAAGCAACATTTGTGAAAAGGTGTTTTTTTGCTTTTGGGCGTTTCTTTTTGCGACCAGTCATCATTTCCTGTACTAACTCAAACTGCTCTCGACTGATTAAAGCTTGATGCGTGTGAGGTATAACTATTTGCTGGTCAATAGGAACACTCTCTCTTGCCTTAATAGTAACACTACGTGTCTTTTCCCTGCATTGGACAAGATCACCTGTGTAATGTGGGTTGGTCAAAATAAGCTTAATTGTTGAACCATGCCAATACTTACCCGCATTACTCTTCCCAACTATTTGAGCGGGGGTTGGGTATCCTTCACGAGTGAGTGTTCTTGCTATGGCATCAAATCCAGTTCCTTGCAAATACATCACGAAGATACGTTTCACGATGCTAGGTGAATCGTCATCCCTAACCCTTAGAACTCCATCAGTAACATCATATCCGTAAGGAGGAATAGAACCCTTAAACTCCCCCCTACGTGCTTTGATGCAAAAGATGACTTAATACGCTCAGAAGTTCTCTGCGATTCTTGTTCATAAAGCCAAGCATATAAACCGAAGTTTTCTGAGCGACCTTCCATAGTATTAACTGCATTGTCCAACGTAATGATATGAATACCGTTTGTTAAAGCAATATCTCGTATTTCATAAGACAATTTACCGTTACGTGCAAGGCGGGATAATTCCTTTGCAAGAATAACATCAAAATTACGCTGTTTCGCATCGCTTATGAGGCGTTGTAAACTTGCTCTCTTGTCAGTAGTACCTGTCTCAACATCAACGTAAAACTCATGCACATCCCAACCTTTATCCCCAATGTAACGATAGAATAAATCCCTTTGATTCTCCAAGGATGATTTTTGTTCTTCCTTATTAGTGGAAACCCTTAAATATATTGCGCATCTCATAACCATGTTCTCCCTTAATTATCTTGGTTATGAGAAGTTAATGTGGGTACATATACATTCTCTTGTCTAGTAATTGCATCTACAATTTCGCCAATTTTATCGTCTACAATTGGCATGAACAACCTCATGAATGAAGCAGTTGCATTAGGATTATACACACGAATAACATTCATCAAAATATTCCCTCTCTCGAAGCACACCCCTTGCATTTTATGTTTTGTTTAGTAATTTCTTATGTTTATCGATATGTTGTTATCGTTGGGTTAATAGTATTCAATGTAAGGCAGTTGCTTTATCTTTATTATCAAGTAAAATAAGAACTAGGTTTTTTAATCTATTCCACGATTTTAGACTTTTTATCGTTATCGGCAAAATAACGTGTCCTTATCGGCGGAGGTGTTATCTATTGGCTAATCGTCAATGGACTGAGACAGTTCCCTGTGGGAATTGTCATTTTTTTCGCCTCAGTTTTTCGATTGGCATATGTTGAAGAAGTATATATTTTTCTTAGCGTTTGTTCATCAAATATTTCTTGTAATCGTTGAAACCCTAGTATTCGTTCGATCTGGGCTATGTTTACTCTGTTCTCTAGTAGCCACGATAAATCCAGCCCATCAAACTCTGTCGGGTATTCAATTTCCCCAAGCACTTTCCCCGTCATGTATTCAAAGAATGGCTTCCCAATTAGCTCAACTGCTAATCTGGTTGGAGAAAACTTCTTCATATCATTGGTACTTGGCTTGATTTCTAAGCGAAGTATACCTCTTGACTGTTCAATGATATAATCTGGCTCTTTCATCTTGGTTAGCTGTACTTCTTTGTCATAGAAGATGATTCTGCTACTTTTGTTTCTATATTCGACTGTCTGATCTTGGTTGTAAGTTATGGTACTCTTAAAGGCAAATTTCTGTTTACTTAGCAATCTGACATACTTGGAAACTTCATTACCCACTTGAAAGTTCCAACTTACATCACATCGGATGACTGTCCAACTAGAGTGTGGAATCTTTACAGCGAATAATTGTTCTAGCCGTTCTTGAAGTCGATCAAAGAATACTGGAATATCCTTTTCTGAAACTTGTTGAACATTGTTTCCAAACAACAACTTAGGAAATGAGACTTGAACATCTAGCATATGACTACCATCATAATAAGTGATATAGGGCAAAACTTCGTCATAAATCTTATATGTTGTACGAAGTTCTCCTGTATCGCTGTTATAGGAGGTAAATGACTTTGGATTCTGTTGATTCAAGTAATGTGAATCAATATTAACAAACCTTGCTCTAAGTTGGACTGTATCAAACATCTTTTCTTATCAAACCCCTTTTTGTTATTAGTAAATGATGATGTAACCTACAATCTTGGACGAGATTAGACATGTTATAAGAACGGGATGTTGTATGGCATCACTATCACCTCCTATTCGATGGACAAACCATTTTCTTTGAGTAAATTACCTAGTTTTTCGAAGAAGCCATTATGCTCGTACTTGCTTACAGAGGGGTGAATCCCTCCCAAATCCTTGTCGCTCTGGTAATCCGTCAAGTAATGCAGAACAAGTTCTACGGACTTACGATGAGGTTCTTTATTAAGGACTCGTAGCAGTTGTTCGATAAGGCGTTTATTCTCGCTACCCTCGACAAGATCATCGCTTACAACTTGCTGAATATTTTCAATGAACCTTGCTTCTTCATCACGATCATGAAGAAAACGAATGATTTCTTCATTCTGTGATATTTTCTGCTTAATGATTACTTCTTTACCTTCATCATCTACATGAGGATACTCAACTTCAACCAACTCATCTGAGATATGGAAGTATAGAATTTGAATGTCTCTTTTCTCTGCATCCGTAAGTTCCTTTTGGAAAAGTCCTACTTCCTTGATGCTAAACAACTCTGAAAGTCGTTCTAATCGTTGGTGCGGTATTTTCCTGCGTTCTTTAATCCAATCTTGAAATGTCTGCTTAGAGACACCTATTTTCTCAGCGACTGTCTTGTACTCCATGTGAAACGTATCAGCAATATACTGTAAACCAATCACTCTCATCACCGCCATACTTAGTATGTCTTATATTCCCTAGAATACACTTGCATACTCGGTATGTCAAGCGTTTAATAAAAAAAATTTAAGCCACATGTAGAAATGCCCACACATGGCTTAATTTGATGATTTGATGAATACTTAGGGATATAACCCGATCTCTTCAAGTGAAATGTGATCGGTAATACTCGGAATACCTCCAAAAACTGAATTACTTCTATGTGCATGTTTGAAGGATTCTATTTTTCTCTTTAACGTATCAATATTTTGTACTTCGAATAGCATTTTAACTGTTTCAATGTACCGTTTTGATCTCAGCCTTTGTAAAAAATCCAATTTATAGTATTCTTCATACACATGGCTTCTTGGATACCATACCCAACTTCTCTCAGTATCGCTAAGAACACTTAGGTAGTAAAGTAAAAGATCAGCTTGTACCAATTTCTTTCTAGTGTATCTTTCCGTAACCCTATTCATAAGTATATCAGCCGTAACACTTACTTTCCTTAGTTCTAATCGTTTATTTCGTATCTCGTCTAATGACCTGCAATACCGATCGAAGTAATCATATGTTCTTGCTTGAGTCCCACTGTAGTCTCTATCTGGTATGAAATACGTAGATTGCAATAAGTCACTCAGTGCTTGGTATTGCATTTTGTCAATGAAGATAACAACAGTAAACAAGAACACTTCTCTTACTAGAAATTTGAAATGATCCCACTGTTCTTCATAAAATGTCCCACTAAAACCTTCTGGTCTCATAGTCTTTTGTTGTAATTGTTCAAAAAATCGAATAAAAGGTTCGACTACCACCTGTGACTGGCTTGAACATTGCAACTCAACAAACTCCAAGTAATCATTCCTTAAGGTAAGCATTTCTTGGATTTTCTCGAATACTAACTCGTCTAATTCAACTTCCCCATGTTTATACTCAAATTCAAATTGACCAAGGCTGTCCAGAAAAACTTCCAGAAATTCTTGCGTCAAAGAGGATAATCTTTGCGGGTTTCGAGTAATGGAGTCCTTAATTGCTTTGTTTATGTTAGCAGTCCTGTAATGTGCGGGTGCATCCTCAAACAACCATGTTGGTAATGCACCCAATGCAGGTTTTCTATAAACTGGTCGGTTGAATACATTTCTAAGTAATTCTTCATATCCTTTTTCAAATTGGTCGGGAGAGGATAAGTCGATGTATTTCCTTGACTGCATATAGATTGGGATGGCTGGTTCGCCAGTCTCAATATCACGTTCTGCAACTATTGGGATGAACTTCTCTTGGTTTACATCTGAATAAACTTGCTTTGATATGATTTGTGTTTCTGTACCGACTCCACCGCTACGTCCCTCCGCCTTTGTTTTGTATCCTTTATCGCAGATAACTAGAACTTTTTCTATTTCTTCCGAACGAACCATGCTCTCCATAAAGGCATAAATGTCATGCCCTTCTTTCAAGTCCCATTTGTCCAGTACCACATCTACATAGTTATCACGTAGCCTACTAGCCAACTCCAGCACCCAATCCTCGTGGGCTTGAGAAGTCCAGCTATATGAAATAAAGATTTTGGGTGGTTTCACTGTTTTGTCCGACATAAATCATCATGCTCCCTAATTATTTGTCTTTGTCCCATCCTACGAACCAAGCATCTCCAACAAATTCATTCCAACAAAGAATCAGACCTTTTGCCTTTACCCTCCATTCGCAGAATAAGTTATCTGAACCGAATATTTCGTACAAGAAACCATCATTTTGTTCATTACGATCAAATTTAAGAATCTCTAGTTCCTTAAAATCAGTACATTCAATATGCTGTGGGGTCTTATCTTCTAGGAAAAGAGTTGCTTCGCTAGACATTGGATGTACGAAAATCAATCTGCAACTATCTGTATTCTTAGCTACCGTACAAGGGTTGAGCGGATGACCTGCCAGTATGTTTACCGATTCTATTTCTATAACAATTTGGTTCTCTAATACTTGAATTTTCTCAACTACAGCATCATGTAAATCTAAGAAATCAAAGTATTCATCAGTCGTTGAGTATTTCCATACTTTCAACGCTCTTCACCACCAGATTATTCGATAGGTTGTCTATGAAACAATGGGATTGTTCATCCAATCTTCGATGGTATCCTTTATTTCATGTCGATCTTTGGAATACTTCTCTCTTATTACTTCCCAAGACTCATTAACTTGTACCAGTCTGTATTGTCCAGTGATCTGACTGTCTGGATACCATCCTAAGTCAATAATAAGCTTATCGCACTTCGGTAACGCCCAATTTCCATCTACTATTTCCATCATTGATATTTGCAAAATATCTTCGGTGAAATACTCCCAGTTCTCAATAAAGCCATCCCCAGTCTTACAAGGTATGGGGTCAACATCTGAAAATTTGTTAAAACATACAGCAAACCCCATAGGTATTCTAAGTGGTATTAGGGACATACCGTCACCTCGATTTCCGATTATAAGGTTTAAGACTAAATCCCTCTGATCTTATTAAGCCATTCTTCATTGTTCCAAAGTACAGGCAGTGCGCCCACAGGTTGTATTTCTAACCGAGGGTCGTCAGAATGCACAAAAGCCATCAACTTTTTTTGATTCTCGACAAGTAATCGCCAAGAATTATTTTGGATAATGTCTAGCACATGGAACGCAGTGTCTTTATCTCGTTCATTGAATTTGTCGAAGTTCTTGAAGGCTAATACAAAGCCTTCATTACTAGGAACAATATCGGAAAGGCAATCATTAAATGCATCTAGGTTTTTACCATAGTAATTTGGGAACTCAAGAGTATTACCTAATTCCAAAAGACAAGTGTTCTTATCCCATGACTCACAATCAAAGAGATATACGTCAAATCCTTCTTCTCTTATATTTTCAACATACTTCTCTAGTATGCTTTGTCTCCAAAATATAATGATAGAACCGTTCATCATCAACGACTTCCATAATACCTCTCGCTCCATTTATTTAACCCCCAAACAGCTTTCATCAGAACAATGACCTAAACCTATTGTACCATATGTTGGCATTTCACCTTTCGTATCGTTAAAATTTTTCGTCTGGTTGCTGAGAAGATGTGTACTGCCCAACATTGAGAACAGAGACATGCATTTAGCTGTAAACCCCCCCCCCGAGTGTCCATAGCATCTAACTCACGCTCCATTTAGAAGACAAAAAAAATACCCTCTCAATGAAGAGAGGGCAATCCCACATTAACTTCTCATTCGTTATTTCCGTTCCAAACTAATAGTGAACAGCACTCCACATGTGTCGTATGCGGGAACATATCCACCGGAGTCACCTCGACGGTGGAATACCCGCCATCCTCGAGCACTCTCAAATCCCTCGCCAGTGTCGAAGGATTGCACGACACATACACCACACGCTCAGGCGTCATCGCGAGGATCGTCTCCAGCAACCGTGGATCGCAGCCCTTGCGTGGTGGGTCAACCACGATCACATCCGCAGTAATACCCTGCTCTTTCCACTTAGGAATTACATCCTCCGATGCACCGACCTCGAACACCACATTCTTCATGTCATTAAGCACCGCATTAGCTCGCGCATCCTCAATCGCTTCAGGAACGATCTCGACCCCATATACCTTATCGGCATGTTGTGCTAGAAACAGTGAAATGGTTCCTATACCACAATAGGCATCTATAACTGTCTCTTTACCTGTAAGGCCTGCATACTCCACTGTTTTGCCATACAGAACCTCAGTTTGAGCTGGATTCACTTGATAGAAAGAACGCGCCGAGATGGCGAATTGCACATCACCGATGTAGTCATAGATTACATCTCTGCCCCAGAGCACACGGGTTTCGTCGCCAAAGATGACATTAGTTTGCTTCGTATTGATGTTCTGGCAGATGCTAGCTACATGTGGTAGTTGCTCACGGATGCTGCCGATCCAGGCGTCCTGATGCGGAATATCTTTGCCGTTGGTTACTAGCACCAACATCATTTCGCCTGTGCGGAAGGCTTTCTTTACTACGACGTGACGCAGCAGTCCGCGACCAGTTTCTTCATTATATGCGGAGATACCGAGGTGACTGCCGATGCTTTTTACAGCTGCTACGACTGCATCATTATGCTCATGCTGGATCAGGCAGGTTTCCATGTCCACTATCCGATGGCTGCCACGTGCGTAAAAGCCGCCGACCAGACCGCCATCCGTTACACCAATTGGCACTTGGGCCTTGTTGCGGTAGCGCCAAGGCTCGTCCATTCCGAGGGTAGGACGGACAATAACTCCGTCCCCACCATCTTTCCCAGCCACCGTCAGCTTCCCAATCCGCTCCAAGTTGTCCACCACTAGCTGACGCTTCCACGCCAGCTGCGCGGTATAGTCCATATGCTGCAGCTGGCAGCCGCCGCATTGATCATATATCGGACAGGGCGGCCCAATACGGTCGCTGCTGGCTTTTACGATCTTCAGCAGCTTAGCGTAGCCATATTGCTTCTTGGTCTTTAGAACTTTAGCCTGGACCTTCTCTCCGGGAAGCGCTCCCTGTACAAAAAGGGTAAAGCCCTCTACACGGCCTACCCCTTCACCTTCATGAGTCATGCCGATGATATCGAGCACAACCTCGTCATTTTTGTTCACAGGCAGTCCGGCGATGGGTGCCGTGCTGTCTCGGCGACTTGTGTTGCGGCCGCTGCGGTGTCTAGTCATTAGTTAGTATTCACTTCTTTCATTATCTCATTGTAAATCATGCAAATCGTTACATTTGGAGGCACAAAATTTAGATGGATTTTCTCCAGTTAATTTCATCTATTCGCTGCTTCTGGAGAATTTAACGGGAAAAAATCCATCTATTGTTAGGTTTGGAGAGCAAAAAGTAGAGGAAAGGGGGATTTAGAGAGAAGTATTCCCTGTATATCGATAAAAAGCAGATATTTGAGCTAATTAGTAGGAAGTTTCCCCTCTAAATCGGCTATGTAAGTGGCTTCGCTTCCCCACTGCCCTTCGGTACTATCTTTTCCCTACATTGCCAATCTCAGAGGTGCAGTGGTGCTGTAGCTCATCCGCTGGTGACCGTACATAAGTAACTCTCATGGAATCCATAGATAATAAATTACTCCAGTTACCACGTATATAACCAGCCTTAAGCAGCAGCTATAGCCTCTTCATACACACGCAAGTATTAACGAGTATGGGAAGGACATTTACTCCCATTAGTTTTTCCACTTAAGTGTTTTCACTCGAATTTTTAACTCGAATTCACTCACGAATTCTGAGCAAATATCCGTAAATGCTGCGGCAGAATCCGGAACTGACCCGGCAGGGTGCCGCCAAGCTCACCGTCCAGATTCAATTGGACATGACCCGGGGAGGTGACCTCCATGGCATCGGTGCGGAAATACACGACCTTCTTATCCTTCAAATGTGCTCCGCTGATGGTTAAGCGCACTAGGCGGATAAACTCAGCCAGGTTGCATTTCTTAACCGCGATCACGTCGAACAAGCCGTCGTCGATGCGGGCATCTGGTGCAAGCTTTTCGAAGCCGCCTACAGAGTTCGTATTGGCGATTAGGAACAGCATGAACTCATCATGGATAAGCTCCTGTCCATTCGCTCGGATGACGAGTTCTGTCGGGGAAAGACTGGCCATTTTCTCGATGCCTTTTAAGTAATAGGCAAGCTGGCCCAACATGGTCTTCTGCCTGCTGGGTACTTCGTATGTTAGGTCGGTCAGGCTTCCGCCTCCGGCGATATTGATGAAATAACGATCGTTGGCTTTGCCCAGATCAATCAGTCGGGATTCCTGGCGAAGAATCAGATCACAAGAATCCTCCCAGTTCTTCGGAATACCCATAGCCCGTGCAAAATCATTAGTAGTTCCCAGCGGTAAAACGCCGAGTGGTGGGAGATTTGGCTTCTCCGCCATCCCGTTGATAACCTCGTTCAACGTACCGTCGCCACCAGCTGCAATGATAAGATCGTATCCACGTTCTACTGCATCAGCAGCGGCTTCCGTAGCATCGCCCTCTCCACTTGTTGCATGGCAAGAGGCTTCAATGCCTCCTGTATCCAGCCGGTCCAAAATATCGGCGAGCCGCTTCTTCATTTCTTCCCGTCCAGAAGTGGGATTATAAATCAATCTCGCAGTTTTCATTACCGGAACGCCACCTGTTTTTTATTATTGATAACCTAACTGATTATAACCAATTCCAGACCCTACAATCAATGTTGCTGGAAAAAGAGTGCAAAGCAATATATATATGTGTATGCAGAAGCCTTCATTATAACACAGCGAATAGCTATCTTTTCATATCAAACACTACGCTTGTCCGTAACACCTCGTATCCGTTCCAGCAATATCTCTACCTGTCTCTCTATCCAATGCGGAAGGAGCGGATGCGGCAACAGGGTTTGGCCGGAATAGCGGTATGTCAGACCTTCAAGCTTCTCAGGAATAACAACCTTAGTGAAATACCCTTCACTCAAAAATAGCGGTGCAATCAACACTTCATGTCCCTGCTCGTGCCAATACTCCACCTTGCCTCGCACATTGTCTGGATTCAGCAGTGCATAATCCGTAGCCGCAGCACCACTTACTTCACGCACACGCTTCGCAAGCGATGTAATGCCCTTCTCCCAGCGCTGACGGAATCCATCATGTACACTTCCGTGCCCGATCAATAGAATGGTCTCCTTCGAAAGGTCCTTGGACACTTCACGAAGCTTGTCCCATACCATAACCGCGATATCTGGATCATCGTCCACCGGGTAGCCATAATGAACTCGGGCTTTTACTGTAAAAAGCTCCAAATCCGTCTCCCGCTCCGGTTCCGGCTTAGCCCCTAGAGCATACTCTATCTCATCGACATGCGTGCTGCCAGAAGATACAAACAAAGGAATCACCAGTATATCTGTGACCCCGGCCCGCTCCAGTTCATCAATGCCATCCTGAATCAAACGACCTTCCACAAGCTCTAAAAAAGAAATAGCCACGGGAATTTCTTCCCGCAGCGATAATCCGGTTACGGCTTCCTCCACAATCATTACCCAAGCCTTATCCCTGGATCCATGACTAATAATGAGTATGCCCGGCTTCATTCTATCGTCCCAACCGTTCAAGTGTTAGCTTGTAACCATCATTGCCATAGTTCAGGCAACGCTTCACGCGTGAAATTGTAGCCGTACTTGCTCCTGTTTCAGCTTCAATCTGGTTATAGGTGGAACCTTTACCCAGCATACGTGCAACTTCAAGACGCTGTGAGAGTGACTGAATCTCATTCACCGTGCACAGATCATCAAAGAATACATAACATTCTTCCATGTCTTTTAAAGTTAAAATGGCTTCAAATAATTGATCGATACTTTTATCATTCAGCTTCTTAAGCTGCATAAGTAATCATCCCCTAAAAGTTCTGTCAGCATTAGCATCTCTGGTTAAGCTTCGTTCAAATGGGGCTTTCAGGAAGCATAAACGGAATGTGACTATTGCCTCTACTATATTGTACTGGAGCGCTTTTTTCAAGCATTAACGGTTTCACGCTGTAAAGTCCGAAAATAGCGGACAAACGTCCACCCCAGACGCACACAAAAATCCTACTATTAAATAGACCTTCCTCTCTCTTTCAACATCAACCGCCTTAACTATAGTACTACAAAAGAGCCGAAAATCAAGCCTGGACACGGTTTATTCACTTCCGTCACTTCTCATGGGCATCCGCCCTTTTCCGCTCCTATCCCTAATGACCCGGGCATTCGTCTATACGTTATGTTCGCCTATGACATACAGTATTGTAAACCACTAACGAAGGAATGTGATATTATGTCTGATCATTACTATAATCATTCCCGCCGTAACCAGCGTTCGCTGGCCCAACCGTACAATACATCACCTTATCCCGGCATCAATCCATACGTGCAAGTTCCACCTCCGGGAGCCAGCGGCTTGTTCTCTTCCTATGGAGCTGCTGAAGTTACTGAGACTGCTCTGGCGGCCCCTGTTGATGCTTCGGCTGCGAAATCAGGCGGACTGCTTGGAAGTCTAGGCTCGCTCGGCGGACTTGGAAACATGGCTAATATGGACCAGATTAAAGGCTTCATTGATCGGATGGGCGGTATCGACGGCATCGTCAACTCTATGGGCAAGGTGCAGAAGGTGATGCAAAGCTTTCAGCAGATGGCTCCTATGGTTAAACTCGTGATGAGCAGCTTTGGCAAAAATAAGGGTTCAACGAATGGAGCGCTGTCAGCTGAAGAAGATGCCGCTCAGTATATCCCCCGACGTAAAAAAAGACGCTCTACGCAGCGCCGCAAATCTTCTTCACCCAATCGCCGGCGCTCAGCACCGGCCACGTCTAAACGGCGCCGCAAATAAGCGGCGCCTTTCTTAAGTCTTCTACTTAAACCAGCCACTCCGGCGGAACCACCGAAACATGCCTCCACCCAGCATCAGCATCAGCAGCAGGATTAGGAAGTATCCATATTCCCAGTCTAGCTCCGGCATTACTCGGAAGTTCATGCCATAGATCCCAGCGATCAGAGTCAGCGGCATGAACACCGTGGTGATCACGGTTAGTGTTTTCATGATGGAGTTCATTCGGTTGGAATTAAGAGAGATGTAACTGTCCCGAAGATCAGCTGTCATCTCTCGGTCCGCCTCAATCATATCGGTCAGCTTCAGCAGATGATCATAAATATCCCCGAAATAGATCCGTTCCTCCCCGTTACTCTGGACATGCTGGGAGTTAACGATACGGTACATAAGATCACGCATAGGTACAATCGTTCGCCGCAGCTTCAGCAAGCGCCCACGCACGTCGAACACCTGACTCATCAGTTCCTCTACCGATTCACTGCTGCCCCGGCTTTCTAAATCGGCTAGCTCGTCCTCAATACCGTACAAAGTGGGGAAATATTTATCCACCAGCTTGTCCATGATCCTGTAAGCAGCAGCCATCGGCCCGCCTGACCAGCCTTTACGGTTATGAATTTCACTCTTCACCTGCTCCCACGCTTCATCCATCTCCGACTTCTCCTGATGGTGGTAGGATACCAGATAGTTTTTGTTCAGGAATAGATCTACCTCTTCGGCATCCAGTGTGTCCGCATTAAGAGCATGCAGAACAAAAAACTGAACATCCTCATAGTAATCCAACTTCGGCCGCTGCAGCAGATGCATACAATCCTCTATGGCCAGAGGATGAAAGTGAAAATAGTGTTCTAATAGCAGCGTTTCTTCGGGGGTTGGCATCACAAAGTCTGCCCAGATCCAGGCGTAATCCTGTATTCTAATGGACTGCAGCGGCAGTCCCGTCCGCACCTCTCCCTCATGAGTTACTGCAAGAGTACGTATCATATAAGTTCCTCCGCCCTGTTCTAATCCACCTTCGTCTATTGTACAACTTATCTCCACAAAAAAATAACCACCAGCCCGCTGGCAGCGGCTCCGGGGGTTTCATTTTACCTGCCCATTCCTTCCTGCAGCTCTAAAAACAGCACCTGAAGAAACTTCTTAATATTAACCTTAACTTTCCCCGTTTCCTTACCCTGCTCAATCTCCTTCATTTTCAGGCGAACATCCTCGAAGTCAAAATAAAGCGGAGCATAATGCTCAAACTTAGGATTCCCGTAATCCGTCAGTCCAATGGAGGCAAGATTGGTTAATCCTGCGGATAGAGCACGGCGAAGTCTTTGTTCAATGGCTTTGCTTTCCTTAGCAATATCACTCGGGCTTTCTTTATAGGTTCTAGCTACCATCTCGTACATTTCTTTGAGCGGCGGCAGACTTCCGGTGTCCTCTTGATTCGAGACGGCTTCCATAATCGCGATAAGATCACGGCTGCCACTTTCACCAATCATCCCAAGATTCATTAAAATAGGCTGCAAAATCTCCCGAACCGTTCTTTTGACAATAGGCAGCGGCGGTGAACCAAACTGCAATCCCTCCAGCTTTTCCAGACTGGATTTGATCTCTTCAAGGTAACGATTGATGGCATAACGTTCATTTACTTTGTGCAGCACCGTTTCCACTTCGATACGGTTAATCGGCTTTCGGATGAAAAACTCAATCCCGCTCCGATAGGCCCGTCCTACCATGTCCCCATTCTCAATCTGGGAGATCATCACGAACTTCGACCTGCAACCCTGAGCCTGAAGCGAATTAATGGTCTCAATCCCATCCTGATCCGGCATAAGCAAATCCATCAGCACAACATCCGGGCGTTCATTTAAAATTAAACGTACACCGTCCTGACCATTTTCCGCTAGGCCCACGACTTCACCTAAGCCGCTGTCCTCGATAATATATTGCAGCATTCTTCTGGCACTTCCATCGTCATCCACTATACAGAAAGAAAGCGGCATGCTCTATTCCTCCTTTCGCAGCTTTATTGTAGGAATGGTGATCTGAAACAAGGCTCCTCCCGAAAAGGGAGCGTTGGCGACACTAATCTTCCCCTGAAAAACCTCGACGATATCACGCACATGAGAGAGACCAATGCCTGTCGCAGCTACACCCTCTTCATCGAATTTGGTGGTAAAGCCCGGCTCGAACAACAGCTCACGATCGCGTTCCTTCACCCCACACCCACTATCGGTAACAGAGAATACGGTAAATTCACCTTTTTCATAGACATCTATAGCGACGGTTCCTTGCTCCTTAATAACTTCTACCGCATTGGCGGTTAGATTATTCAGCAGGGTCAGCAGGGGAATGTAACTGGCAGTGTTATAATCGGAGGTAATCTGATGAGTGAATGCGATGGTTTTACCCAGCATTTCTGCATACTTTTTATTGCTTTTGATTGTAAAAAGAAGAATTCCGGACAGCGCGATATCGCCCGTAACCTCACGGTCCACCAGCTTCACCAGCCCCGCCAAAATACGCTGCGAATCCTTTTTCACCTCATGAATTTGTTGTGTGATATCGAGTACCTGACGACTCTGCGGCTGAAGCCCCTCATCCTTAAGACTGCGATACAAGTCATAGCTGTTTAAGGTTACATTCTCCAACGTATCAATGGACTTTTTCAAATAAAATACTTCTCCATACAACCCCGAACCAAATCCGAGCATTTGTTCAATCCGCTGTTTCTGTTCATTCTGGACCACTCTCATCTGGTTGACTGAAATACTGCTGTATATCCCTGTAGTGAAATAAGTTCGAAGCATAGCAATCATCATTAAATAGGTCCATTCATTCAGATGAAACGAGGTCGTTCCCAGCACAACCAACCGCGTCAACAGCTCCATCTCATTCGAGACCAGATCAATTAACGCTGCTACACCGCCAAGTACGAGAGGATGAAAAGTGTCTAGTCGCGTCTTTATAAGTCTCATACCCAGTGCAAAAACCATATAATAAACCATAGCTGAGCAATGCCTGCCCATAATTTGAGCAATCGCCATCCCGTCCCCCGCAAATAGATCTAAGCTGGTACGAAACAGCAGCACAAATATTCCTGTAGCTACTCCTGTGGTCACATACGGAAGATGTCTCATTAAAAGCAAAAACAGCAGAAATGCACTGCTGCCTAGGCCGATTCTGAAAATGTCACCGTTGAACGGATTGATTTTGAACTCCCCGGCTACAGCTGTACCCGCGCAGACGATCAGAATCTGTATATATTTATGTTTCATTAAAGTAGATCCCATCATCAACTACTCCTGCCTAGAGATGTTGACAATTATACTACCATAATACCTGGGGATTTCAAACGAATAAGTATACTGGGGGTTAGACACTTTTGCTCTCGAGGCGTCTGGATACAACCGACAACATAAAATTGACCGTAAAATAGATAACCGCAACAAGCAGCAACGTAGGAATTGTATACGTATATCCGTGACCAATTACGATTTGAGCATTATGCATCAACTCTGGCAACGAAATCACAACCGCCAGTGAGGTATCCTTTAGAAGAGAAATGAACTGGCTTACCAAAGGGGGAACCATACGACGCAGCCCTTGCGGTAGAACGATATGCCAGAGTGTCTGGAAACTGCTTAGACCGGATGAACGTGCAGCTTCAATCTGACCTTTATCTACAGAGGCTAATCCTCCACGCACAATTTCCGCAATCATCGCGGCTTCAAAGATCGTAAGTGCGACAATGGCTGCTGTAATCAGTCCCATTTTTATCCCGACTTCCGGAAGTGCGAAGCGAATAAAGAATATAAGCAGCAAAAGTGGCAAATTCCGAATTAACTCAACGAACACAAACATGATGGGTGACAGCACAGGTACCTTCGTATACCGAATCACACCGATCACGCAACCCAGTATAAAGCTAAGCACAATAGCTGCAAAAGCCACAATTAGAGTTATATAAAGTCCATCCAACAAGAATTTCAGATTCTCGGGGGAGTATGCACCAGCGAAATCCATATTGCCCCTCCTTTCACTTTATGTTTAATATTTGCGCTGCAATCTGCGCTCCCATACTCGAATTCCATAGCTAAGCGGCACTGTAAGTACCAGGTAGAATATTGCTACAAAAATATAAGTATCAAATGTCCGGTAGGTATCCGTGGAGATAATATCCGCAAAATACATAAGATCCATGCCGGCTACAAGTGTCAGTACCGACGAGTTCTTAATTAGATTAATGAACTGATTGCCTAGCGGTGGAATAACCAACTTAATCGCCTGAGGTAAAATAATATGAACCATCGTCTGAATATAGTTCAACCCGGATGAGCGCGCAGCCTCCGTTTGACCCTTTGGAACGGCCATAATACCTGCACGAATAGCTTCTGCGATGAATGCAGAGGTGTACACAGCAAGACCGATCGTCCCCGCCGCGAACCCTTCAATTGAAAGACCTAGTGCAGAAGAACCATAATAAAAAACAAAGACTACGAGCAGCAGCGGAATGTTACGAACAAACTCAACGAAGCCTGCCCCGAACCAACGGAGTCCTCTCACGGAAGAAATCCGGAATACAGCGATCAGAGCTCCCAGCAGGAAACTGCCAACCAAGGCAATTACACTGGAAAGGATCGTGTTATAAAAACCTTCCATATAGATGTCGAAATTACCGGTCAATATCGAGAAATCCATAGATGTCACCTACCTTTACTTATAAATAAAAAGCCTACTCATCTGTACATACCCTTACAGACAAACACGAAAGGATGGCCGGCGGTATAACCCGTTCCATCCTTTCGCTGAACCCATATGATTAGCATTCATTACGTTAGAGATCAATTATTTAGTTGGAGCTTTACCAATCCATTTTTCGTAAATCTTATCATATTCGCCGTTAGCTTTAAGTTCAGTCAGTGTATCATTAACTGCTTTAACTACATCAACGTTGCCTTTTTGGATTGCAATACCGTATGGCTCATCGGTAAACGGTTCACCTACAACTTCATAACCAGGATCTTGTGCAGCCATACCGTAAAGAATAGCATCGTCAGTGGTTAGTGCATCGCCTTTGCCGGCTTTGAGTGCACTAAATGCATCCTGGTAGTTATCAAACTCAAGCACTTTAATGCCTTCTACTTTTTCTTTGATATTCTTAATCGAAGTCGAACCCTTAGAGCCTAGGATGGTTGTATCTTTGGTTGCATCCTGAATCCCTGTAATCGGGCTGCCCTTTTTCACCAGCAGCGATTGTCCAGCTTGGAAGTACACATCGGAGAAATCAACTTCCTTCTTGCGATCTTCCGTAATAGTCATTGTAGCCACAATCATATCAATTTCACCATTATTCAACATGGGGATTCGTGTCTTAGAGGTTACTTCTTTGAGTTCAATCGCATTCTCGTCGCCCAAAATATGCTTGGCAATGGCTTTCGAAATATCGACATCAAAGCCTTCTACATTACCGGAAGAAGGATCCTTTAATCCGAAGAGTTTCGTGTCGAACTTAACCCCAACAACCAATTTTCCATGTTCTTTAATTTTAGCGATGGGATCCGAGCTTGCATTGTTACTGTTCCCACAACCAGCAAGAATTAGTAATGAAACAACCATCATAACACTGAGCAGCTTACCTAATTTGGACATTTTCATTTTTTGTTCCTCCCTGATCCTATATATTTTTTAGTGGCTTAATACACGACTAAGAAAAGTCTGTGTACGCTCTTCACGCGGGCTGGCGAAAAATTGCTCCGGCTCAGCCTCTTCCACGATCTGTCCTTGGTCCATGAATATTACGCGGTCAGCTACCTCACGAGCGAAGCCCATTTCATGAGTAACTACAACCATTGTCATTCCCTCGCGGGCCAATGCACGCATTACATCCAGTACTTCCCCAACCATTTCTGGATCAAGTGCCGATGTTGGCTCATCGAACAGCATAATCTTTGGTTTCATGGCGAGGCCTCTCGCAATAGCTACCCGTTGCTGCTGTCCACCGGACAATTGGGATGGATAGGCTTGTGCCTTATCCGCAATACCCACTTTCTCCAAGTAGTACATCGCTGTCTTCTCAGCTTCAGCTTTGGTTAAGCCCAGCACTTTAATCGGTGCCAGTGTAATATTGTCGATTACTCTTTTATGTGGGTATAGATTAAAATGCTGAAATACCATGCCGATATCTTTACGCAGCTTATTTATATCCGTATTGCGGTCATTAACAGTTATATCGTTAACTGTCAGTCCACCGCTAGTAATCGTCTCCAGGCGGTTAATGCAGCGTAGCATTGTACTTTTACCAGATCCGGAAGGACCTACTACAACAACTACTTCCCCTTCCTCAACGTGCAAGTCTATGCTCTTGAGTACGTGGAAATGTCCATAATGCTTTTCTACCTGATGAAAGTCGATCATCGCCAGGCCTCCTTCACTCACAAAATTTAATGAGCCAAAATTTCTTGTTGCTTCGGCTCTGTTAACTAAGGTAACACTTAAAACACACCATACCTTAAAGACTACACTATCCTACACGAAACTATGACTTAATTTGTTTTCACGGATTATTTTCTTTTAAAAACGTGAGATATTTCATTTTCTTTTCTGGGCGATTAATGTTTTTTATCAGATCTTGTAACTTTTTGTGACATTCCTCTCTTGCTGTTTTCTAAATGATAATTGAAGATAAAAAAAAGAGCATGTCCATTCATAGAATAATCTATGCCTAGGACAGGCCCATTATTGAGGTTTTTAGAAAAAGATCTTAAAGATCAATCCTGCCAACACTGCGCTGATCGGAATGGTAATAAACCAAGTTACAATGATACGTCCTGCAACTCCCCATTTCACTGCGGAGAAACGTTTAGCTGAACCTACCCCTAAAATCGCGGAGGTAATAGCATGCGTTGTACTTACAGGCAAATGCAGCAATGTGGCCGAAAAAATAACTGAAGCTGCCGAAATATCTGCCGCGAAGCCGTTAATTGGTTCGATTTTGAAAATCTTCGTACCCATCGTCTTGATAATCTTCCAACCACCAACGGATGTACCCAGTGCCATTGCTGTAGCAGCGGAAATCTTAACCCACAGCGGAACTTCCATAGTGTCCAGCTTACCTGAAGTCACCAGCGCGAAGGTAATGATACCCATAGCCTTTTGCGCATCATTAGTACCATGAGTAAAAGCTTGAAATGCTGCAGTAATGATCTGCATGGAACGGAAACCTTTATTCACTGTATGTGGACTCCGTTTGGCGAAGATCCACTTCAATATTGTCATAACCACATAACCAATAGCGAATGCAATAAGCGGGGAGAGAACCAGTCCTAGAACAATATCCTTGAAGCCGCCCCATTTAATATAATCAGAACCCGCTCCAACGTATACAGCACCAGCCAAAGACCCAATTAGTGCATGGGATGAAGAGGAAGGAATACCGAACCACCAAGTAACCAGGTTCCAGATAATCGCTGCGATCAATGTCGCAATTACGATCTCAATACCGTTATCCAGCATGGCGGGGTCGGTGATACTTCCACCAATTTTCTTAGCAACTCCTGTAAACAGCAAAGCTCCAATAAAGTTCATGGATGCTGCCATAATAATTGCTGTCCGCGGGGTTAATGCCCGCGTGGAGACAGAGGTAGCGATTGCGTTAGCTGTGTCATGAAAGCCGTTGATGAAGTCAAACGCAAGCGCGAGAAATATAACTAATCCTAGCACGTATATTGATGTATCCATATTTTAGAGCCCCTTATGAGTTACGCATGATGATAGATTCCAACATGTTGGCTACATCTTCGCATTTATCGGTGGTCGTCTCCAACCGTTCGTAAAGCTCTTTGCGCTTAATCAGCTCAATAGGGTCTTTCACTTTTTCGAACAATTCTTTCGTACAAATCCGTAGAACTTCGTCACCTTGGTTCTCCAGATCATTCAGACGAATAGTATACTCCCGAATCGCCAGCAATTTCTTCTGGGACAGCAGGTGAATAGCTTTCTGAATTTCATAAGCAGATTGACGCAGAATTTCTGCGAACTGTACAATATACTCGTCTGGGTCGAGCAGGTTATACATATAGAAGCGCGAGGCAGAAGCCTCTAGGCCGTCGATAACATCATCCATACTTGTGGTGAGATCCATTATGTCGTCACGTTCAAGTGGCGTAATAAACGTCTTGTTCAATTCCTTAATAATGGTGTGCGTGTAAGTATCACATTGGGACTCATATTTCTTCATCTCACCGGCAAAACTCTCCACATTGTCTTTGAGAGTAGAAATATTTTGAGCAAAGTAATCCGCAGCTTGGACAATTGTATCCGCCATATTTTCAAGCGTTTCAAAGAAAATGTCCTTTTTTCTCAACTTCATCTAATTTAAACCCCTTTACGTAAAGTTACCTCAAACTCCTAGCATCATTCATATGTAAACAGATTAATGAATGACAACCCTTGTTATCTTATCATATCCGTTAAAGGGATAGAAGCATAAGAAATGAACTTTTTGACACTGTCTTAACATTTAGAGGTATCCACAATAAGTATCCGCAATCTTAGGGATTACTGGGACTTTATGGGCAATTTGTTTTCCTAATATTAATACTGTTTACTCTTCATCGCACACTTATTCTTTAATTTGTACTTTAGACGGTCCTAATGTTATGTGGCTGTTAAAGGTTGGGGTATTCGGAACGATTAGAAAGTGTGTCACTCCAGGGTATAACGTTGCTTCCTCCCCATCTTTAACAAACCGGATCACATCATTGGGCTTGCGGGCCCAACGTCCCTTAATGACCTGCCCACGTTGGAAAAGCACTGCCTCTCCTCCTAGTTCTACATCAATCTGGAGTCGTCCTACATCATCCAGCACCTTATGGTCAGCGCCCATAACAATTACGTTTGAGGCTTCCACTGGATTGTTGTTATTCAGATCCATATGCGGCTTTCCATTCACCGATCTTAGGTACGTACGGCGTTCCGAATCATATTTATAGTCGAGCATGTAGTTTTTTTGCAGAAAATAAACGTTGAATTCAGAAGCAGATTCACCACCGATAGGTATGTAATCCGGATTATTGAACACGTACACCGGAACCTTGGTATCTTTGGAGTAACCCAGCTTGTCCGCACCTTCCCTAAGTTTATCAGCATTACTGTAAAGATTATGGGGTGCTTTTCGGTTCTTGTCCCGCCAGAAATACGCTGAGGCTCGACCAATCTCATCCATATCGTCTTTCTTTTCTTTCTGCAGAATGGCATAAGCTGCCTGACTGCCGCCCGCATGAACGGTCACACCGCCATAGCTTTCTCCGAGGTCAATCAGGTAGGGACGGATACTTCGTATGGGTCCTATTTTGACTACCCCTGTATGACTTTGAAATATCCCGATGAGCCGTGTTACCCCGCCTTCAGCAAGCACCTCATATAGAATATCTGCTTCACTTAACCCAGACTGAGGACGAGCGGCAGGAGCATTATTAATCATGATAGATAAAGGTCTTGGGAGTATCGGTTCTGTAACAGGCATTCCCGTCAAGCCGGATACCGCGATTGCAGAAGGCTCTGCTGTAGGCGATGATTGTGGAGAAACTACAGGCAGCGGGGCTGCGGAAGGCTCAACCGTTGGGGCAATGTTATTGCTAGCAGACTCAGATCCGCAAGCGGAGAGCAGCATCGTAGTAAGAATAATGCCAGTAAAAAGGCGGTGAATAGAGCGATTCTCTTTCATGAACGTATTCTTCCTCCTTTAAGGGGTGTCTTACACCTCTCTCCATTTAATCATAGCCTGCCCCTTTTGTCTTGAATATGAATCAACTGACAAATTATATAGTGGAACATATAAATTCTTATATATTAAAACAGGGTATAGCCGATGTACTCGGCCATACCCTGTATCGTTTGTATTTAATCAAGTTGCCAGCAGTTTAGGCTCAGTGTTCCATATTGATAGGCTTGAATAAGGCGCTGTGCCTTTTTCCCTTTATCTGCTGTTCCCATGGCATAAAAGAGCGGAACGAAATGCTCTCTTCCGTAAGAGGGGACCGCGTCACGGACATGCGGTGCTTTCTTCTCGTAGGCAAACAGCGAAGGTAAATCCCAAGCCTCCAAGGCCTTGGCAATCCATTCGTCGAAGCTTAGAGCCCAGTCTTCGGGCTGTTCTTTTTCACTGAGCAGCCTCAGATTGTGAATCAATCCGCCGCTGCCTATGAACAAAATCCCTTCGTCCCGGAGCGGGGATAACATTCGTCCGATCTCATATTGCTCACTGGGAGAACGGAGTGAATCCACAGATAAAGCCACTACCGGTATATCTGCTTTAGGAAACATTTTCTGCAAAATCACCCATACGCCATGATCCAACCCCCGTCCAAGAACAGGTTGGTGGGCTAAATTATGCTTTTTAAACAACTCGCTGATTCGGCGGCTAAGATGAGGATCACCGGGTGCTGGATAAGTTAGTTCATACATTTCATCAGGAAATCCGTAGAAATCATGCTGTGTCTCATGCTGTCCATCCACCGTAACCATCTGCTCGGGGCTGTCCCAATGTGCTGAGAATACAACGATGCCGCGGGGCAATGGAAGATCCTGCCCAAGTCTTGTTAGGAAACGTGTATAATCGTTATCCTCTAGGGCAAGCAACGGAGAACCATGCGCGATAAAAAATGCCGGTAATTTCATAGGGTGCCAACCTCCATAACCCAGTTTAGGCCTGCACCTCTATATTACCGCTTCTGTTCCATGAATGCGAGTGGAGGACAAGCCACTAAATCATCCAATTTTGCCACTCCTGCTGGAGGTGCTCCTGTTGGTTCATCCAATCAATCGACCGCTTAATAACTTGCTCCTGTGCTGGCCCTGAAGAGAAGGTATGATCGGCTTGAAATACAATCTCTTTATCACACCGTCCCTCCGGGCGGGTCCAAAATAACTTTTGGTACAGAAAGGCATAATCAACAGGAATAACATCATCAGAGGTTCCGTGGATAACAAGAACATCACCGCTGAACTTGCCCGTTTCCTGAAAGGGCTGGAAGGCAGCCAGTGAATTAAAGTAAGAAGGGGTAAAGGTGTACCCCGCATAATCAGCTGAGCCGCTTTTTACAGCTGTGTCATAAGCTTCCCGTCCCACAATTTTGACAATATCATTAAATGGATAGCCTACGGCTGACCAGAGTACGAGGTTCTTAACACGTCGATCTCGAACCCCTGTCAGCAAGGCAACGGCACCGCCAAGACTATGCCCAATCAGCGTCACCCGGGTAGGATCCACATCCCCTGCGCTAAGACCATAATCTAGAACAGCCTTAGTTTGGGCGATCATGGACTCCATATCCTCACTGCCGTAATTACCACTGCTCTCCCCGCAGCCGATATAGTCAAAGCGGATAACTAAATATCCTTCTTGTGCCAGTTCACGAGCTGTTTTAACAAAGATACGGTCCACACCGATCCGGCTGCCCACGAACCCGTGGCATATTACAGCCATAGGCATCCGATCCTTGCAGCGCCCGGATGATCCTTTTTCTTTGGTAGGATAGTGAATGCTTGCCGTCAGCTCTTGGTGGTTATGCCGGATGACTATCGACCGTTCCATGCTGGTTCCTCCCTTTTTAGCTTCAATATTTTAAATTATAATTATTCCGATTAACTTAGTATGATTTATAATTATATTTTATATTTTTTGCAGCAATGCTGTCAACAAGAAAAACATTATAAGAAATCAGAAGAAACTATTCTTGTATCTTAATAAAGACCCCTTTCGTTCATCATGAACAAAAGAGGCCCTGATCTTCCATATGGTATTTACTCGTAGCTTCTATGGAACATGTCATGTGTCTTCTGTCTGCCATCCCATGACTTTAGCCATTCTTCCGGACTTCCAGGTGTGCACTCCCATAACTCGGAGTCATTCATAGTTGTACCCGCATCGGATTCCTCCACTTGATCACCAGTAATCATATCCGGAGTAACACCAACGTCCGTTCCGTTCACTTCAAACTCATTCTGCTCCATAACTATCCCGCCTTCCTAATCACTGTGCTTATATTCCATAAGACTCCTATCAGTGTTCACTTTTCGAAGAGGATTATGCATTAATAGAGCTTGTCCTTGCACTGGCCTGCTAAGCAAACGTATACTCATGTTTAAAGGCACCCGCGATTCTTATTGAAATTGGAGGTTTACCTATACACTATGAAAGTAAAAGAAATGATTAAGGAAAACAACCGCTTGCGGGAACAAATGACACCGTTTAATCGCTCTTATCTTGAAGATATGATTATAGTCCTGCGAGCAAGCAGAGTCGATCCCCATCGAACAGAGGAACTGCTGCTGGAGGCTGCTCAACAAATGCTTCAGGCACAGAAAAAAGGGAAAAGTGCGAACCAGATTTTTGGCGAAGACCCGGAAGCCTATTTCAGAGAAGTAATGGATAGCGCCCCCTCCCGTCCCGTTCGCAGTAAAATGAATTACTATATAATGATCTCATGGACATCTCTTACCTTTTTGTTCGGTGTCATGGCCCTTGTCGGATTAATATCCAAATGGAGTACTGGATCCACAGGTATGTTCGGTGAGATTAGCCTATTCACAATTATCGCTGTAGGCCTAGGCTCTATCGTATTGATCGAAATGATTATGAAATGGATGTCGTCCTTGTCGGATACCGACGCTCCCCAAGTCGGTAAATTCGACCTTAAGTCTACAGGTGTATATATAGGCATATCTGTAGTTGTCGTATTTGTAGGTTTATATGTAAGCCGACTGTTTCCGGTAATTTCTCTTTCCCCTTGGGTTAGTCTGATTATATTCATCACCGGCTTGGTGGGTCTAAAATTCATATTCATGAAGAAGTAGTCATCGCTTTTGGCATTCCATTCCGGTAGGGAGGAAGTCTAATTATGAACAAGAAGCTATCCATTCTAACTGTGGCTGTAATCGCAGCTTTGACGATGCAAATAGAAGCCGGACAGGCCTTTGCTTCCGTACAGTCTAAGGAAAGCGCAGCATTATCTACAATAACTACGAAGAGCACTCACGCTGAAGCCGTGTACAATGCTTTCTTGCCTCTCCTGTATTCAGGGGATCCGTTACCTGAGGCTATTACGTATATGAACAACAACATTTACGCTGTTAGCTCTTATCAAGCAACGACCATGGTGTTAAAGCTGGAGAATGCCCAAAAGGCGGCACTGGGTACATGGGAAGACAAGTTTTCCAGCAGTGATATCCAGCGGAAGCTGAACAATGTATACAAGCCGGGGGCTAGCATAACCTCTATAGCTGAAGAGATACAGGACATCCAGTTACGAACGCTTCTAAAAATGGCTGGAAAAAGCGGCTATAAGATGGAAAGTGCTGAGGGTTATTTTTTTCCGGTCATCGATTATGGGGCCTACCGCAAATATAAACTATACGTCACTAATGACATCCGGGATTATATCTCGATTATGGCAGCCGAATCCGACCTGCCTTCGGCGAAGGATAGCGGTCTTCTTATTGCTTGGAACGAGGTAGCCTCCCGCGCACTGTCTCAGGAGAGCTTCATAAAATCCTATCCTCGCTCCAACCGTATATCAACTGTGAAATCGTTATACAATATGTATTTGGTGGATACTTTCTATGGTCTGGATAACACTCCACTCTTTCATTACGATAACCTGGAAATGGATCTGGAAGCTCAAAAATCCTATGCCGCACTTCTCACAAAACATGATGAAGAACGAACTCCGTATCTGGATAAACTGGATGGGTTCATGAAACTATTAAAAGAGAACGGTTATATCTTGGATGATTTGGCAGAGCAGTACCGGAGCAAGGAAATTCCACGAGACTAAATAGATTGAACTTAAGGTTATTAGAGTAAGGGCCAGTCGCAACTACGGTGAATGTTTGGACCTCCAGCCGCTGTTGTCTACAGATTTCTCGGTTAATACCGCTCTTAGCGGTAGAAATCCGTAGACTGCTTATGCTTCCGGAGTGAGCTTTCCTACGGAAAGCTTGTAGGCGGACGCTCTCGCTCTTCCAGTTCCAAAATCCCCCTCCGTCGCGCCTTTCCTTTTTCTCTTGTTTTTCAAGTTCAATATCTATAGTTCATTCTAGGGATGGACATTCTCCGAGGATACTCGTCCCCTTAGATACCAAAGAAGGGGGGTGTCCCATAAGTAGAATTTTCTACGAATGGGACAGTTCTTTTGTTTTTATTAACCGTAAAACGACAGCAGAGCAGCAATTCTCCTGTTAGTGGAGAATTGCTGCTCTGCGTTTTTGGTCATTGGCTGCTTGCTTCAGCAGATTATGGGCAAGCGAATGTCACCCGACCTCAAGCGTCACCTTATCCATTCCGCGAAGCAGAAATCTGTCTTCTTCCAGATCCATCGGCAAGCAAAGTTGGTTCATGGTATATTGAATGTACAAAGAAATCGCTACTTTTGAATGGTTGGGTGGTACCTCCATTTTACAAAAGGGCGATTTCTTTTTGTGATTTTAAAGAAGATTGTAGAAACCTTTTCTGCTCAAAGCAGCGGAGAGGACGGACTGATTGCGGAAAAGCGGTAGCGGTCGCCTTGGTCTCCGGATTTTTACCGCTAAGGGAAATAAATAAAATCTGGAGACCACAGCGATTGGAGCAACGGTCCGTTCGCGGAGCGACCATACCACGTACACAAGTCAATCCGACTCAAAAACAGCGGGGCTGTCCCAAGCAGCCCCTTTCTCTATTCTTCTACTAACTTTATAGTCGCCGAGAGTTAGATAAGCATGTTGAACAAGTTCATATCTTTGTTAATCTCTAAATAACTTACGCCCTTTTGCTCCATTCGTTCAATGAGGGGAGCATATGCTTCCTTGGACAAAAGTTCGATTCCTACAAGAGCAGGTCCATTCTCTTTGTCATTCTTTTTCGTATATTCAAAACGTGTAATATCGTCGTCTGGACCCAGCACTTCTGAGAGGAACTCACGTAAAGCACCTGCCCGCTGAGGGAAATTAATCATGAAGTAATGCTTCAGTCCTTCATAAATGAGTGAGCGCTCCTTAATTTCCTGCATTCTATCAATATCGTTATTCCCGCCGCTTACGATGCAGACCACTGTTTTGCCAACAATTTTCTCCTTGTACAGATCCAATGCCGCTATTGGCAATGCTCCCGCAGGCTCTACTACGATTGCATTCTCGTTATACAGTTCAAGAATGGTTGTGCAGGCTTTGCCCTCCGGTACTTTAACTACGTCATCCAAATAACGCGAGCAAATATCAAAGGTTAATCCGCCCACACGCTTAACGGCAGCACCATCCACAAATTTATTGATTTCCTCAAGCGTTACTACTTCTCCACGAAGCAGCGCTTCACTCATGGATGCTGCCCCTAAAGGCTCCACACCTATAATTTTGGTAGAAGGACTAACGGCATTCATGTAAGTAGATATGCCTGCTGCCAGGCCGCCACCGCCAATGGTTACAAATACATAATCGGCTGGATGGTCGAGACTTTCCATGACCTCCATGGCAATCGTACCATTACCAGCGATAATCTTAGGCTCGTCAAAGGGATGAATCAGAGTCATACCATGATCTATACAAGCCTGCAGCGCTTCATCGTAGGCATCATCGAAGGTATCTCCCTTTAAAATGACTTCAACATTCTTTCCGCCAAACCGTCTTACTTGCTTCACCTTTTGGTTAGGCGTTGTACTAGGCATATACACCTTACCGTTAATTCCTAGTGCCTTGCATGAAAAAGCAACACCCTGCGCATGATTTCCTGCACTTGCACAGACAATTCCTTTTTCCCTTTCCTCCGCCGATAGGCTGCGAATCATATGATAAGCGCCGCGAATTTTGAACGAACGCACGATCTGCAGATCTTCTCGCTTCAAATATACATTGCAATTGTACTTGGCCGACAGCACCGCATCACGCTGGAGTGGAGTTCGGACTATAACCTCCCGCAGCATATGATGAGCACGTACAATATCTTCCATTCCTACGATCCGGTCTTCGCCTTCTCTCATGAAATCCTCGCCTCTACTTGTGTTTATTTTAGCTTCTTGTAACATACTCTTCCGCAGGCTTTTTTTCAAGCATTGTCATGCTTTTACAGCGAAAAGCCGGCCTAGGTATCCTAACTACCACGACCGGCTTTTACAATTATTAGGACAGTTATTTTGTTACTTATGGACACTTAGGCTTTGAATCTGGATACTGTCTCCAGCAGCTTAGTTGTACTGCTCTTTATTTCTTCCATCTCAGAAACGATGCTGCCTGATTTATTGATGATGTGCTCTGCCTTAACAGCTATAGTACTTGCCCCATCTGCGCCCTCACTCGTTGCAATAGTAGTTTCCCCAATCGCACTAAGCATATTTTGAATGGAAGCCAGCAATTCCTCAGAAGTAGCACTGAAATCCGTGACCAAATCTTCTACATATTTAGCATCCTCACTATACTGACGCCCGGTCTCTTGCATTGCATCGTAATCCTTAAGAACTTGTTGGTCTACGAAACGCAGCATATTCTCCGCACCCTCCACCAGATTTGAGACCGCGCCGACTACCGATTGGGTTACCTCCTGGATTTCGGATACCGTTTCGCGTGAATTCTCAGCTAATTTACGAATTTCGTTAGCTACAACCGCAAAACCTCTTCCGGCTTCTCCCGCTCGGGCCGCTTCAATCGAAGCATTCAATGATAATAGGTTCGTCTGGGTAGCAATATCGAGAATCGCGCCTGACAATGCACTAATCTGTGAAATAGACCTGGATTGTTCAATCGCATTACGCAGCTGAATTTCACTCTGCCCATACATTTCATCTGCTTGCTGTCTGGATTGAAAAGCTCCTTCTTTTAGGCGCTCAGCCCGCTCATTAATTTCCTTAGCTGAATGGGCTCCATCTTGCGCTTTCTTAGCGATACTTTCGATAGCATTTTCAATTTCGATCGTGCTGGCGTTCATTTCTTGCATAGTAGCCGCGGTCTGCTCCATACCTGCTGATAATTCTTCAGTGGTTGCTGATACGTCAGCTATACTTTCATCCAAATCGAACACATTTTTCTCAGTGTTATCTACCGCTCCTGAGATATTGTGCGAATTTTTCATAATCTCTCTGATAAGACCTTGCTGAGAAGAAATCATGTCGTTAAATCCTTCGGCCAATACCGCGATTTCGCCCTTAGCCGTCACCTTAGCCCTAACCGATAGATCTCCTGTCATTGCCGTGCGGAAGGAAGCTGTAAGGATCGGGATTTGCTTCAAGATGCTGTTGGATACAAAGTACAAAAGGATTCCCATAAGGACAATCGCTGACAATGCTGACAATATGAATATATTCTTGAACAGCTTAAGCGCACTTTCAGCATCTCCAGCCGGTACAACCAACGCTACTGCCCACAGATTGTCCACCGCAGGAGCATAGGATACATAATTGGGATGACCGTCAATATCTGTCTTTATGACGTCGCTTTCCCTTTTCGCCATTTTGTCGCCGATAACCTTCCAATCTTCACCGAGATCACTCATCTTTTTGAATAGAACGTAATCACTTTTTGGATGATAAATGAATGTACCCGTTGTATCGATTAAGGTAGCAAATCCACTACCCTTATAATTAAAAGCACCAAGAGCTAACGTAATTTGTTCTATAGAAATGTCCACTCCTGCTACACCTATTAATTTGCCGCTGTCATCCAAGATGGGTGTGCTGAGGGTAACAACCATCTTGCCCGATATTGCATCTGTATAAGGATCGGTTACGATAAGACTTTTGTTTTGGACTGTGCTTTTGTACCAGCCGCGTTCTTTCAAATTATAGTCTGCCGGAGGATTGAACTCGTCATGTGTTATAAGCTTATTCACAGAATCGAGGCCTACATATACATTCAGCAGATTTTCATTATTCTTTTTAATCAAATTTAGTGTGCGGATCAATTCACTATACCCGGAACTAGTCTTAATCGACTCCACAGATCCTACCTCGGTAATAAAATCGCGGACATAAGCATTGGCATTCAACAGCTCCACACTATCGGCGGCAGGCTGCAGCAATTGATTGATCTTTTCACCAATCTGTCCCTTCTCGTAAGTCAAAGAACTATTAAGATCATCTATAATGACTTTCTTGGCATTGGTATAGATGACTACGGATACCACAGCAAAAATTAAAACGACGGACAAAATTACGGATAAAAACAGTTTTCCCCTGATACCCATATTGGAAATAGAGTGTACGATCTTTTGAATTTGCGAAGTTAATTTTTTTTGTGTTGTCAATTAGGATTTCCCCACCTTTCAAATAAAATAGTGCCATAGTAGCACTAACTTGAATATTTTTCTACTAATTTCGACTTAATTCTACAAAATAACCCTTTAACCCTTTAACGTTTTAAACCAAATTGTGAGCATAATGTGTCTATGTTAGTTTTATCCAACGAAAATAATACAAATTATGATTTTTCTATGATAAAGAGAGGCTTATTTACTATTATATCGGATATACGGGATGATTTATGTATAGTATGTGAGGTTATATAACGCGGATGATCTGACTTAAAAAGTCATTTTTCGACTAACTCTACTTAATTAGTTGCAGCAATAGTTATGCTAGAGATTTGATATCGAATTTTTTTGTTTTGGAAAATAGGTCCGATTGTATTCATTAATTAACTCATCCAGCAGCTTTGATTGTTCAAGAATGCTTATATGTTCTATTCCATACTGTTTCTCCATATCATTAAGTCTCTGTCGTGCAATTTCTATATGTAGTTCTAAACTTTCCCTTTTCACCTGTAACCCTCCTGTTTATAGTTATTCTAGGTCTTTATGTCTACTTTTCAGATAAACTTTTTTAGATAATATAGTTTGTTTTTTGTATTAGTATGTAAAAAAAGACCAGTTTTTAGAGACTGGTCTTGGATTACAATCTTACACATTTTAGAATACATACTTCGTTTTTGATTATAGCATATTTTTCCAAACTATCTATTAAATATTCAAACCCCTTCTTATACCAAAATGCTGAAGAATATCATCTACTTCAATCAACATTCCCGCTAATCTTCCTAATTGACTAACGAGAACATGCCAAACTTTAATGTAGTTAAGCATGTGAAATGGTCTCCTATAATATTACAAATATAATCAAAATATACACTTGGGTCAATCGTTATTTTCATAAGAGAAGTAGTCAAATCAAAAAAATCACAGCCCATCAAACAGGCTGTGATCTCGTTCTTAATAGATTCTATTGTTTCAGCATCCACTTCAAAAGGTCCGGCAAACTTGCCCACAGACGGGAATGCATAATTACATACTCAACAGCTTCGTTAGCATCTCCCATGCCTATGAAATCAGGCAGGCTATGCGGCAGTCTTTTTCCGCCAAGAAGATAGTCAGGTACATGCTTATTTACATTACGGGCAATACGATACAGCATTTTCAACTGTGAGGTAATTCCGTTCCGCTTATATTCCAGCACAATTCGATCGTAGGCAAAGGCAGCAGCAGCGTCATCATTGCCGTAATTATTCAGCAAGCGCTCAGCATCATCCAGGCGGTTTGTGTATAAATATACGGCTAGCAGCAAGTACCGTGCACCTGTATTATCCTCAGTGTTAAGCTCCATGATGTTCTCCAGAGTCTTAGCCGCTTCATCACCATTTCCGCCAAACCAACAGGACTCCGCATAGCTTTTACAAATTGTGATATAGGATCTAGTCTCGTGAAGTCCCCAGAAATACCCTTTGTTTTTTTCAAAAAAGAGATCTCCGAGTTCTCGTCTGCCGGCCTCCATACCATCCTTCAAGAAAGCCCGTGCTTCATGCTCGTTCTCTGCTTCCTCTGCCAGAATCATGTAGGCATCGGAGCTGTTAGGATCAATTTCAAGTGCTGCTTCAGCCATTTGGATACGCTTTTTAGGTGAAGTAGCCTCAGCCGCTTTCTGTAGAAGGCGTTGTGCTTTCTCTTTAGGAGTCCCAGTACCAGTAGTTATGGAAAGAAGCTCATCTTGTCCTCCGCCTATTCCGAACTCCTCCACATAAGCAGAAAGTTCTTTGAAATTACGTGAGACTGTTGCTGAAGTGACTTCATACTTTTTAGCCAAATCGGTCTGTGTAACAAGGAAGCCATATTCCGCCGACAGCAAATACTCAATGGCTGCACAGTAGGAGCCCATTTTTTTCACCGCTGGTTTGGTATGAAGGGAGTACCCATTCCAGAGTAGCAATGCTTCTGAGATGAGATCGTTCTCGTAATCGTTTTTCATATTCTCTATAAGATGCAATGCCAGTTGCTCATGAGAAGGGCTGTCCCATTTCAGATCCTTGGACACCATTTTTTTGAGCTTAGCCATTGTAAGTTTACCTTCGGAAGTACCTGCAGTGTATACCGTGTCTCCAGAATTAGCTGGTTCATAGACTTCTGTCTCATGGGCCGCCGCTTCTTCAGTGGTCACAAGCCGCAGCAAAGATTCCATCACAGAGGATTCCTTGTCAATGCAGCACCTTTTATATTTTTTCCCGCTACCGCATGGGCATAATTCATTTCTTCCAACCTTTATCAAAACTTATTCCCCCTTAAATCTGTGACTAGCCATACGCTTCTAATCGCATCGCTATCCGCAATTATGATTATATCCCACATCAAGTCGTATGTAAAAAGCCCCACAAAGTGGAGCTACATGAATCCTAAGCTTATTCTAGTACCTTTGTAGGGTCTACGAATATCTGCACTCTCTCAAATCTTTAAAAAAGACCTTTCCATGATCGGAAAGGTCTTTTATCTGTATATATCCGCACATTTTCCCCCGTACGTTTTGTAGTATACCACTTCTTATACTACTTGTCAGTCCCTTTTTAGTGCTTAATACGTAAAAATTTTCATTGTCCAGTTCTTTATCCTCATACAAGAGCTTTCGCAGCAATGTCTGTACGGTTCTGTTTTCCTACAAAAGTAATACCCTCCGCGCTCTCGTAGGCAGCGGATCGAGCTTCTGCGATATTTGAGCCCATTCCTACTATGCCCAGCACACGTCCACCGTTCGTAATCCAATTTCCATCCGCATCACGAGCTGTACCTGCATGGAAAATGAGTTCCCCTTGACGGTTTTCAAGTCCGGAAATAGGGACACCTTTGGGATAAGGACCGGGATAACCTCCAGAAGCTAGGACTACGCATACCGCAGCCTCGTCACTCCACTGAATATCGATATCTGCCAATCTACCTTCGACCACTGCTAGGAAAATATCCAGCAGATCGCTTCGCAGCCGCGGCAGTACTACCTGTGTCTCAGGATCTCCAAAACGGGCATTGAATTCAATGGTCTTTGGCTTCCCATCTGGAGAAATCATCAGTCCAGCGAATAATACGCCACTGAAAGATCGACCTTCGGCCACCATAGCTTTGGCAGTCGGGATAATAATCGTTTCCACAGCTTCCTGTATAATAGCATCATCAATATGCGGCAGAGGGGAATATGTACCCATTCCGCCTGTGTTGGGACCTTTATCTCCATCAAATACCGGTTTATGATCCTGGGCAGCGGCCATCGGGCGCACCGTCTCCCCATCCACAAAGGCAAGAATGGACATTTCCTGCCCTGCAAGGAACTCCTCAATGACAACCTGTGTACCAGCCTCACCGAATACTTTAGTCACCATGATATCAAGTAAGGCCTGCTCCGCCTCTTCACGTGAATAGGCTACAGTAACCCCTTTGCCGGCTGCCAGTCCATCCGCTTTGATAACGATGGGCAGCTCCTGCACGCGCAAATAGGCAAGCGCGGATTCATAATCACTGAACTTCTGATAAGCTGCTGTCGGGATGTTGTACTTATGGAGCAGATCCTTCATGAAGGTTTTGCTGCCCTCAATCTCCGCCGCATTACGGCGAGGTCCAAAGACTGGGATATCCTGAGCTTCAAAAGCATCAACAATCCCAGCTGCGAGCGGATCGTCCGGCCCTATCACGACTAGACCCACTGCCTTTTCCTTCGCAAAAGCGGTCAAACGATCGAATTCAAATACGCCGATAGGCACGCATTCAGCAAGCTGTGCAATCCCGGCATTGCCGGGCGCACAATATATTTTCCCCGCATTAGGGCTCTTTGTTAGACTCCAAATGATTGCATGCTCCCGGCCGCCGCCGCCAACTACTAAAATATCCATAGGAACCTCCCCAGCGTTCTAGTGTTTAAAATGACGGACGCCGGTAAAGACCATAGCAATACCATACTCATTAGCGACCTTGATGGATTCCTCATCCTTGATGGAACCGCCTGGCTGAATAACAGCCGTAATACCAGCTTTTGCAGCCATTTCTAGCGTATCACCCATTGGGAAAAATGCATCTGATGCAAGAATAGCTCCCTTGGATTTATCTCCAGCTTGTTCAATAGCGATTTTGGCTGCGCCGACCCGGTTCATTTGGCCTGCTCCAACACCAACCGTCATATCGTCTGCCGCCAATACGATAGCATTAGACTTCACATGCTTAACTACCTTCCAGCCGAACAATAGTTGTTTCATTTCATCTTCCGTCGGCTGACGATCTGTAACCACCTGAAGTTCCTCAGGATTTACGGAATGTACATCGCTCTCTTGAACAACCATACCGCCTTCTATGGAAGTCACAACAAAGCTAGTTTGGCGAGCCGAAGCCGCGCTAAGATTACCGATTTTGAGGAGACGGATATTCTTCTTTTTCGTCAGAATTTCCATTGCTTCCTCAGTGAAGCCTGGTGCAAGAACGATTTCGAGGAAAATATCCTTCAGCAGATTAGCCGTATCGGCATCCACGATGCGATTGGCGGCTACAATTCCGCCGAAGATAGAGGTTGGATCCGCATTATAGGCTTTTTGGTAAGCTTCATATACACTAGCTCCAACGCCTACTCCGCAAGGATTCATATGCTTAACTGCCACCACTGCCGGCTCTTCAAATTCCTTGACGATTTGCAGTGCCGCGTTTGCATCATTGATGTTGTTGTAGGACAGCTCTTTGCCGTGCAATTGTTCAGCAGCCGTCAGGGTATCCTGTGCTGCCAATGGCTTGCGATAGAAAGCAGCCTTTTGATGTGGATTCTCGCCATAACGAAGGTCTTGAATTTTCTCGTAAGTAACCGTGTAGCGCTCCGGCAGAGGTTCACCGGTAACGTTAGCCATATAATCGGAAATTAAGGCATCATAAGCTGCCGTGTGACGGAACACTTTTGCTGCAAGCCGTTTGCGAGTGGTTAGGGTTGTATCCCCGCCTGCTCGGACTTCCTCAAGAACTGTACTGTAATCAGCAGCATCTACTACCACACTGACGAACGCATGATTCTTCGCTGCAGAACGCAGCATCGTCGGTCCGCCGATATCGATGTTCTCGATGGCTTCCTCATACGACACATCCGGCTTAGCGATGGTCTCTGCAAATGGATATAAATTAACCACAACCAGGTCGATGTAATCCAAGCCCAGTTCAGTCATTTGTCGTGTGTGTTCCTCATTGTCACGAACCGCCAGCAATCCACTGTGTACTGCAGGATGCAACGTTTTAACTCGTCCGTCCATGATTTCAGGAAAGCCTGTTACATCGGAAATCCCGATGACTGGCACGCCTTCTTTAGCTAGAAGTGTGCTTGTTCCGCCTGTGGAGATGATTTCTACGCCCAATGCAGACAGCTCGCGGCAAAAATCCACGATGCCTTGTTTATCCGATACGCTGACTAGCGCTCTTTTGATACTCACTTTGAATAGTCCTCCTCCGGTTTACGAGCAATTTAGTGGGATGTTGAGCAATACAAAAAGAAATTGAACATCCCCATCTTACGGTAATAATGTAGACGGAATATTTGATTAACTGGACTGTCCGCCAATATAGAGGGAATTTCTCCATCTAATATTTCATTAAAAGCGGTTCAGCGGTAATTAAGGGGAAACCCTCCCCCTAAATTACTCAAATCAGTTGAAATTTCAACAAAATAGCGGAATTATAGGGGGATTTTCCCTTTAATTTCCCGAATTCAAGGAAATGGCTCGAATTAGTGGGGTATTTTCCCTCTAACTTTCATCTGTTGCTTTAATAGAATGACACCCATCGACACTAGTGCGATATTTCCCGAGAAATATCAGAATTAGCCAGAGTTGTGTTACCCCTGTCGATAATTACCAATAGAACGGATGCCGTTAGTACAAAATACCTCACTTTTCGTGAACAAGCGTCTTTCTTCCATCCAATACAATTCTCCCTGCGGCAAAAGCACCGACTACTTCGGGATACAGTTCATACTCAACTTTATGGATGCGTTCTGCGAGCGAATCAGGAGAATCGTCATCCTTCACCACAACGCTGCGTTGTGCAATTACAGGTCCGGTATCCATGCCTCCATCCACAAAATGCACAGTTACTCCAGTCAGCTTCACACCATAGTTCAACGCTTGACCTATCGCATCTTTACCTGCAAAAGCTGGCAGCAGCGAGGGATGAATATTGATAATTCGTCCAGCGTAAGGTGTTAGCAATACAGGTGTAATAAGCCTCATGTAACCGGCCAGCACAATCAGCCCAATCTCCCGGCGCTGAAGCTCCGCCACAATCTCTGCTTCATAAAGCTCACGGCTGGCGAAGTCCTTCGGCCGCAGCAGGAGGGTCGAAATTCCCGCTTCCTCCGCACGTTGTGCCACTGGCGCCTCGGGCTTATCAGATACCAGCAGCTCGATATTACCCCCGCCAAGCTGTCCTCTTCTCTGTGCATCAATCAGTGCAGCAAAATTACTGCCCTGCCCGGAGGCAAAAACAGCGATTCGACTCTGCAGCATCAGACCTCAGCTCCCGTAAAGGTAACTTTGCGTTCCCCTTCCGTTACTGTCCCAATCAGATATGCTTCTTCACCGCTGGCTTTAAGCAGCTCCAATGCACGCTCTCCATCTGCAGCATCAACCACCAATACCAGACCAATGCCCATATTAAAGGTGGTGAACATATCGCGGTTGCTTACTTCGCCTTTATTTTGCAGCAAATCAAAGATAGGAAGAATCGGCCACGAGCCGTAATTAATCTCTACATTCACACCTTCAGGCAGTACCCGTGGAATATTCTCGATGAACCCGCCACCAGTAATATGAGCCATGCCTTTTACAGTAAGCTGCTCCAATAGCGATAGTAAGGGTTTAACATAAATTTTTGTAGGTGCTAATAGAACATCGACCAGCGGAGCTCCAAGTTCAGCTACCACTTCATTTAATTCATAACCGTCTTCTTCCAACAAAAGCTTACGCACCAACGAGAAGCCATTGCTGTGCACTCCGCTTGAAGCAAGACCAATTACAGTATCACCAGGCTCTATGTTCGCACCTGTTACGAGCTTGGCTTTATCTGCTATGCCAACTGTGAACCCAGCGATGTCATACTCACCCGCTGAATACATACCCGGCATTTCCGCTGTTTCGCCGCCGATCAAAGCACATCCGGCTTGGTGACAACCTTCAGCAATTCCAGCTACGATAGCCTCGATTTTCTCAGGTATCACTTTGTCGCAAGCTAGATAGTCTAGGAAGAATAACGGCTCCGCACCTTGTACAACAATGTCGTTCACGCACATAGCTACCGCATCAATGCCAATCGTGTCGTGGCGGTCTGCCGCGAACGCGATTTTCAGCTTCGTGCCTACGCCGTCGGTTCCTGACACTAATACCGGCTCATCATACTTGTCCTTATTGAGGCCGAACAGTGCACCGAATCCACCCAGCTCCGTCATCACCTCAGGACGGTAAGTGCGTTTCACGTGCTTCTTCATGCGTTCTACCGCTTCGTTGCCAGCCGCAATATCCACTCCGGCATTTTTATAAGCTTCCGACACTATTGGACACCTCATTTGTTTTTATTTAGAGCGTGTTTGTGGGGGCGGCAGAAACCTCTGAATAGGTGGTTATTAGGGCGTCATTACGATGAATATTGGACTTCCGATCGGCTGTTATGGTTGGATTTCCTGATTTGAACCGCCATCGGCGGTAGAAATCCAACCATAAAGGCGAACGCTACGCTTCTCCAGTTCCAAAATTCCTCTCCATGACTCCCCTAACCACCGGATTCAAACCTGCTGCAAGCCGCAATTCACGCCTTGTCCGAGCAGAAATTCTCAGCGCTTGGTTTACCCAAGCAGCCTCCCTAGGGAAGGGAACAAACACTAGCTGTGTATTTCCCAGCTAATAAGGATTAAAACCATAAAAACACAAAACCACAAAACCATAAAACCACAAAACCATAAAACCTAAAACCACATAACCTAAAACCCCAAGCTCGGGTGGCCGGAACGCTGCGCCCTCCGGGATCACCCTTCACAAAGAAAACATACAGGGAAGGACCAAGAACTAGGTGATAGAAGATTCTTTAACAACCGCAGCCGTCTTTTTCCGCTCCGCCAAAATCAACCTGTGTCGGGTAGTCATTATCGAAGCATGACAAGCACAGACCGCCTTTGTAATCACCGCTATTGTGACCGCCGATGGATGTGATTAGTCCTTCTGGTGATAGGAATGCCAATGAATCGGCGTTAATCTCAAGACACATTTCCTCAATCGTTTGATAGGAAGCGATAAGCTCACGACGATCGGGGGTATCAATCCCGTAGAAACATGGATTTTTGAAAGGTGGAGAAGTAATTCGTACGTGTACTTCTGCAGCTCCAGCCTCACGCAGCAGATTCACGATACGACGAGAAGTGGTGCCGCGCACGATGGAATCATCAATCATAACCACACGCTTACCTTCAACGACACTGCGTACCGCACTCAACTTCATCTTCACGCCCTGCTCACGCAGCTCCTGGCTTGGCTGGATAAATGTCCGGCCGGTGTATTTATTCTTAATTAGACCAAGCTCATAAGGGATACCTGTCTGCTCAGCATAGCCAATAGCTGCTGAAATACTCGAATCTGGTACACCTGTTACTAGATCTGCATCCACGAAGGCTTCAATCGCCATACGGCTTCCCATCCGCTTACGTGCAGAGTGAAGGTTGGATCCATTCATATCACTATCGGGACGGGAGAAGTAGATATACTCCATCGCACATAACGCTTTACGCTTCGGCTCTGTAAATCGGTCCTCCAGCAAGCCATTTTTATCAAGCACCAGTACTTCTCCAGGCTCAATATCACGGATAAGCTTCGCACCGATTACCTCCATCGCACAGGACTCTGAGGCGAATACATAAGCATCACCTACACGCCCCATGACAAGCGGCCGTAAACCATGCGAATCCGTGGCAACAACGAGCTTATCGTTCGTCATTAGCAGAAAGGCAAAACCGCCAACCAATTGCTGCAATGCATCCTTCGTCGCTTCGACAAAATCTTTTTGCGAACGCGCAATCAGATGTGCGAGCACTTCTGTATCACTTGTCGTTTGAAAGATCGAGCCGTTTTGCTCTAATTGCTTGCGAATCAACGGTTCGTTGACAATGTTACCATTGGTAGCGATGGCCAAATCTCCATCACGGTACTTGAATACTAGCGGCTGCGCATTAGTTAACCGACTATCGCCACTGGTAGAGTAACGCACATGCCCGATGGACATATCCCCAATCAGCGAAGCGATTTTATCTTTATCAAAGACTTCCTTAACGAGTCCCATACCGCGATGGTAATTGAAATCACGACCGTCTGCTACACAGATACCCGCGCTCTCTTCCCCGCGGTGCTGCAGGGCATGCAAACCATAATAGGACATGGAAGCCGCTTCCGGGTGTCCGAAGACCCCGAAAACGCCGCATTCCTCTTTTAATGTATCAAAAATATCTCCTGAGCCCGTTCCTTGATTGTAATAGTCACCGGTCCACAGGATAGGATCCGCCTGCTCTTTCCCGGTCTTTATTTCATAAGACATGGAATAGCATCCTCCCAAATGAATTTCAATTCTGCTACTGGTTCGTCTAATACGGATGTACCATCCAAGTTCACCCGCAGTCTGTCTCCACCTACGGTTCCGATGATTTCCACCGGTACACCAGCAGCTGCAATGGCTGCCTTCAACTCTTCCGCACGATCAGGTGCTGATGTCAGCACAATACGGGATTGAGTTTCGCTGAACAATGCCACATCAGACCGAAGTCCGTTAGCAGACCACTCAACGTTTGCACCAATACCACCGCTAATACAGCTTTCAGCCAGCGCAACAGACAGTCCACCTTCGGACAAGTCATGCGCGGAACGAACCAATCCTGCACGAATCGCACCAAGAACCGCATTCAGCAGCTTCTTCTCGGTTTCCAAATCCAAAGCTGGAGGACGTCCTTCCGTTACACCATGAACAGCATATTGGAATTCACTACCGCCAAGCTCTGCTTGAGTTACTCCGAGCAGAAGGATAGCATCGCCCTCTTGCTTGAAGGCTTGGGTCGTAATATGGTCCGTATCTTCCACCAGTCCTACCATGCCGACAACAGGGGTCGGGTAAATAGAACCAGATGCATTTTCATTATAAAGACTGACGTTTCCGCCGATTACCGGAGTGTCCAGCACGCGGCAGGCTTCCGCCATACCATCTACTGCTTTTTCCATTTGCCAGAAAATCTCCGGTTTCTCAGGGTTGCCAAAGTTAAGGTTGTCTGTAATCGCCAATGGTTGGGCACCGGAGCAAACAATGTTGCGCGCTGCTTCACTAACTGCAATACGGCCGCCTACTTCTGGATCCAGATAGACATAACGTCCGTTACAGTCCGTTGTCATAGCCAGACCTTTACGTGTACCCTGGATCGTAATTACCGCCGCATCGGAGCCGGGACGAACCGCTGTGCTGGTCCGAACCATGTAGTCATATTGGTTATATACCCACGCTTTGCTCGCAACAGTTGGTGATCCAAGCACAGTACGTAGTGCACCGCCCAAATCGGTTACTTCTTCATAGTTCAACGTATCCACTGTCTCGTTCGCCACATAATAAGCGGGAATCGAAGAGGGTTTATCATATACTGGGCACTCATCTACCAGCGCTGTTACTGACATATCGCCGACAACCTCACCATGATGGATCAGCTTCAAGCGTCCGTCATCCGTTACTTTACCGACTTTGCAGCAAATAACGCCCCAACGGTCAAAAATCTCCTGAGCTTGCGCCTCATCTTTTGGCTCTACTACAAACAACATACGCTCCTGAGATTCCGAGAGCATCATTTCGTAAGGCGTCATGCCTTCTTCACGCTGCGGCACTTGATCCAGATACAATTCCAGACCATTACCCGCTTTACTAGCCATCTCAGCGCTTGAGCAAGTCAGACCCGCTGCGCCCATATCCTGAATACCAATAACAATCCCGCTATTGATCAGTTCCAGACAGGATTCCATAACGAGCTTCTCCATGAAGGGATCGCCCACCTGAACAGCGGAACGTTTCGCTTCGGTTTCTTCACTCAGTTCGACTGAAGCAAAGGTTGCGCCGTGAATACCATCACGTCCTGTAGGAGGTCCTACATAAAACACTGGATTCCCTACACCTTTAGCGACACCGCGCTGAATTTTATCGTGATCAATCAGGCCAATACACATCGCGTTAACGAGTGGGTTGCCATCATAGCTGTCATCGAACATGATTTCGCCGCCCACGGTCGGAATCCCGATACAGTTACCATAACCTGCGATACCGGACACGACGTGTTCGAACAAATATTTTACCCGATCACTCTCAAGCTTCCCGAAACGCAGGGAATTTAACAATGCTACAGGTCTAGCTCCCATGGAAAAGATATCACGAATGATACCGCCCACACCTGTAGCCGCTCCTTGAAAAGGTTCTACAGCCGACGGGTGATTATGGCTCTCGATTTTGAATACAACCGCCTGGTTGTCTCCGATATCTACAATCCCTGCCCCTTCACCCGGTCCCATCAGGACGCGAGGTCCTGTTACCGGAAAGCGGCGAAGCAGCGGTTTCGAATTCTTGTAGGCACAATGCTCGGACCACATTACACTGAATACACCAATTTCTGTATAGTTCGGAAGACGTCCCATGAAGGACTTGATTAGCTCATATTCGCTGTCCGACACACCGAATTGACTGTAGATTTTCTGCTCCGCAATTTGTTCTGCGGTCGGTTCCTTAACGGATACTTGCTGCGCCATGACGATCCCTCCAAGTCTTCAGTATGGATGTGAACATCCGTTTGCCATCTTCTGAACCGAGAAGTGCGTTAGCCGCACGTTCCGGGTGAGGCATCATGCCGACCACGTTACCTTGAATGTTGCTGACACCCGCTATATCGGCTACAGAGCCGTTAGGGTTGTCGCTGTATGTGAACACGATCTGATTGTTAGCTTTTAGTTGTTCCAAAGTCTCTTCATCACAATAGTAGTTGCCTTCGCCGTGGGCGATAGGAATGACAATCTCTTCATCCTTAGCATAGTCAATTGTAAATGGGGTTGTATTATTAACTACCTTAAGCACAGAGTCATGGCAACGGAACTTCATAGACATGTTGCGACGCAGCGCACCTGGCAACAATCCTGCTTCAGTTAGAATTTGGAATCCATTACAAATCCCAAGTACGTACTTCCCTTGTTCCACTGCTTTAGCAACCTCAGCCATCACTGGAGCAAACTGGGAAATCGCTCCACAACGGAGGTAATCACCATAGGAAAATCCACCGGGTACTAGAATGCAATCATACGCAGACAAGTCTGTGGCCGTGTGCCAAACATAATCAACAGGTTCGCCGAGAGTATCCTCTACCGCCTTGTAGCAATCAATATCACAATTGGAGCCCGGAAAGACAAGTACAGCAAATTTCATGACTTTTAGTCCTCCAATTCGTATCGGTAATCCTCGATCACCGTGTTGGCAAGCAGTTTTTCGCACATTTCCTTAAGTCGTCCTTCGGCTACAGCGCGGTCATCCGTATCAAGAGTCATCTCCATATACTTACCAATACGCAAGCTTTCAACTTCCTGAAATCCTACCGATTGCAGTGCCCCTTGAACCGCTACACCTTGTGGATCAAGCACGCTTTTTTTAATGGTTACATACACCGTTGCTTTTAACATACGTTTGTAGTTCCTCCTAAAATTTAATTAGCACACTTTGGTTATGTGGAAATCAACGACAGCCTTACCCTCAATGAGAACATATGCTTAATCCACGTCATCTTCTGGAGACCCTACCTGAGGTGAAAACTCTTTTCCCCGATAAATAAGTCAAAACACAGACCTTGTCGGCCGAAATAACTGTAAAATATGCAACTAAATTAAAGACTTCCCAGTAAGACGATGATAAATATCCAGGTAACGCCGGGTGGTCTCCTCCACTACCTCAAGAGGAAGGGGGTCAGGTGTGCTGTTTTTATCCCAAGAAGATCCGGAAAGATAGGTTCGAACCGGTTCCTTATCCATGCTGTCAATCTCAATATCAAGTGCGTATTTATCCTTAGCCCAGAAGCGTGAAGCATCCGGTGTAAATATCTCATCGATCAAGATCACCTTACCGTCCAGCAGACCGAATTCGAATTTGCAATCCGCAAGAATAATTCCTCGCTCCGCGCAGTATTCTCTGGCAAAAGCGAACAGCTTCAGGCTTTTCTCCTTCAACTCTTCCGCCAGCTCCGCTCCAATCAACTCTTGCATTTTCTCAAAAGGAATGTCCTCATCGTGGCCGACATCATTCTTGGCTGCAGGTGTGAAAATCGGCTGTGCCAGCAACGCGTTTTTGCGCAAGCCTACAGGAAGCTCAATGCCATTTACCCTGCCTGTTTCCTCGTACTGCCGCCATCCTCCACCGGTGATACAGCCGCGTACGACGCATTCAATATCAATACGTTCAGCTTTGCGTACAACCATAACCCGATTCTTAAGAGCTTCTCTGTCCTTAATTACGTCCCCGAGCTGATCCACATCAATATGCACGACGTGGTTGTCTATCAGCTCTTTCGTCTGTCCGAACCAATAAGCACTTAATCGGTTAAGCACATTGCCCTTCTCCGGTACCGCTGGATCCAGTACATAGTCGAACGCGGATATCCGATCCGTGACAACGATCAGTACTTCATCCCCCAAATCGTAGAGTTCACGAACCTTTCCTTTATAGAGCAGCGGCGCATTGATGAGTTCCACGGCTGTAGATACGGCCGGTGATGTCATGACCTTTCCTCCCTTGAACTAATGATCTTCCTAATTCGTGCGTATCAGCCGCTCCAAGTGCGGATTATTCTTACGATCGATTGGAAAGATTGTAATAGCGAATCTGTTTAAAGGGAGCACTACGAGAAATATTTGGACTTTCGATCGCTGTTATGGTTATATTTCTTTGATTTAACCACAAGCTGCGGTAGAAATTTAACCATAGCTTATGCTTTCGATGCGAGCTTTCCTTAGGAAAGCTTTCGGGCGAACGCTACGCTTCTACAGTTCCAAATTTCCTCTTCGTTTCTCTTTTTTTCGAATCCCTATTTCAACCTTCTTATAGACGCTTCTCCAGAACAATTCCGCTCTTTCCGCTACTCTCCGCCTGTCTATTTAATGCAGATCCTTACTTCACCACTAACTTACCTTTTTTAGATAAGCTCCAGCTTGCGGAAGATGGTGTCCACATGCTTGAGATGCCAAGTAGGATTGAATGCATCCTCGATTTCTTCAGGGCTGAGTACATTCGTGATTTCAGGTGTAGCTTCCACGATGTCACGGAACTGGATTTGATCCTCCCAAGCCTGCATGGCTCGTGGTTGTACGGTATCGTAAGCTTGCTCACGGCTAAGGCCTTTATCGATCAGCTTGGTCAAGATCCGACCGGAGAATGGGACGCCGTAGGTGGCGTTCATGTTACGCTTCATATTTTCAGGGAATACAGTCAGGTTCTTCACAATGTTCCCGAAACGATTCAACATATAGTTAAGCAGCATTGTAGCATCCGGCAGGATAATACGTTCTACCGAAGAGTGCGAAATGTCGCGTTCATGCCACAGCGGTACGTTCTCATAAGCCGTTACCATGTGTCCGCGAATAACGCGGGACAAGCCGGAAATGTTCTCGCAACCGATTGGATTGCGTTTATGCGGCATCGCTGACGAACCTTTTTGTCCTTTGGCAAAAGCTTCTTCCACCTCGCGGATTTCACTCTTTTGCAAGGCGCGAATTTCTGTTGCGAACTTGTCCAGCGATGTGGCAACCAACGCCAGTGTCGCCATATATTCAGCGTGACGGTCACGTTGCAGCGTCTGTGTGGAGATTGGAGCCGGGCTTGTACCCAACTTGCGGCAGACAAACTCTTCAACAAACGGATCAATATTAGCGTAGGTGCCAACCGCACCGGAGATTTTACCGAATTGCACACCGTTCGCTGCATGACGGAAACGCTCCAAGTTCCGTTTCATTTCTTCGTACCAAAGTGCCATTTTCAGCCCAAAAGTCGTCGGCTCGGCATGCACACCATGTGTTCTACCCATCATAGGAGTATCCTTGTAGGCTATTGCTTTATCTTTTAAAATCTCGATGAAATTAATGATGTCCTTCTCCAAAATCTCATTCGCCTGTCGCAGCAGGTAACCGACAGCCGTATCTACTACATCCGTAGAAGTAAGTCCGTAATGTACCCATTTCCGTTCCGCTCCAAGGCTCTCGGATACCGCACGGGTAAAGGCAATAACGTCATGGCGTGTTTCTTGTTCAATCTCATCAATACGAGCGATATCGAATTTAGCATCTTTACGAAGCTTAGCTGCATCTTCATGCGGGATCACTCCCAGCTCCGCCCACGCTTCACATGCACAAAGCTCAACTTCGAGCCAAGCGTTAAATTTATTTTCTTCGGTCCAAATGGCCCGCATCTCAGGTCTACTATAGCGTTCGATCATGTTTGTTATTTCCTCCAAAGGTTAGTTTGCTCTACCCAGGATAAGCCGTCTCCGGTATCCTTGCAGAGCAGGTTGATGTGGCCCATTTTGCGGCCCGTCTTACTCTCAGTCTTGCCATATATATGAAGCTTAGGTGCAATACCCAGCTTGTTTGCTTCTTCATCCACTTTACAGAGACGTTCTACTGCACCATCCAAATGCTGACCCAACAGATTCACCATTACCACTGGAGTCAACAGCGTTGTATCGCCAAGCGGTAAGTTGCATATTGCCCGTACATGCTGCTCGAATTGTGAAGTCACACAGGCATCCATTGTATAATGCCCCGAGTTATGCGGGCGGGGAGCCAACTCATTGACGAACAGTTCTCCGTCTTCAGTGACGAACATTTCGACAGCCAGCAGTCCAACAGCGTTCAGTCCATCTATTAGTGTCTCGGCTAACCGGCAGGCCCTTTGCTGAATTTCTTCAGAGACCCTTGCAGGTACAATAGAGAGATGCAAAATGTTATTTACATGAATGTTCTCGGCAGGTGGAAAGCTTTTAACTTCCCCGGATGCGCTCCGTGCAGCAATTACAGAAATTTCACATTGAAAAGAAATGAATTTCTCAAGCACCAACTCTGGTAAACTCACTGCTGAAGTCTCCGGTACCAGCTGTAGAAAAGCTGCTTCTAGCTCTTCATGGCCTCGGATGACGGCTTGTCCCTTGCCGTCATAGCCTCCTGTGGCTGTCTTGAGCACACAGGGCAGCCCTAGCTCGGCAGCCGCGGCTGTAAGCTCCGCAAGGCTGCCGACCTTCCGGTACGGGGCGACCGGGACGCCCGCCACCTCGATGGCGGCTTTTTCGCGCAGCCGATGCTGCGTCGTATACAGCAGCGCGCTGCCCTGGGGCACGTACGATTCCTCCGTCAGCAGCGCGGCCACGCCTGCGTCGACGTTCTCAAATTCGTACGTGATCACGTCCGAACGCTGCGCCAGCTCCCGCGCAGCGTCCTGGTCGTCATACGCCGCGATAATCTGCGGCGTTACCTGCCCGCAGGGCGCATCCGGCGCAGGATCGAGCGCCACGAAGCGGTAGCCCATGGCGCTGCCCGCATGCGCCATCATGCGTCCGAGCTGGCCGCCGCCCAGCACGCCAATCGTCGCCCCGGGTGGCAGCGTCCGGGGCATGTCCGCTCCGTTCACGTTAAGCTCTTCTAGTCTCATAGACTATCGCTGCCTTCCAGTACTTCATCGCGTGTCGCATCACGTCGTGATTGCACTCGACTCTGCACCTCAGGGTCGAAAGCTCCGATGATCTGCGCTGCCAAAAGGCCTGCATTGACGGCACCTGCTCGACCGATCGCAACGGTTGCCACGGGAATTCCACCAGGCATCTGTACGATCGAGAGCAGCGAGTCCAGACCATTCAGTGCCTTCGACTGAACCGGTACTCCGATAACAGGCAGAATGGTCTTCGCTGCCACCATACCTGGTAGATGTGCTGCTCCGCCCGCTCCGGCAATAATGACTCGGATCCCACGGCCCACCGCTTCCTCAGCGTAGGTGAACATCAGGTCTGGAGTTCGGTGTGCGGATATTACCTTCTTCTCGTAAGCAATCTCTAGCTCCTCAAGCACCTTACATGCATGCTCCATCGTTTCCCAATCGGACTTACTCCCCATAATGACAGCTACTTGCACCGACATGATTCGACCTACCTTCCGTTCACTTAATGGATATCTATTCCCATAATTCGATAAAAAAAGCCCGATTTCCAGGCGCATTCTGATGCGGGAGGATCGGACTACTGTAGGAACTAGGTGATAGCTATCCCGGTTGCCGTTCATTATGCAGCATCAACCGTGGGAAAGCGTACAGTACCAACACCCGGTTCTCGGGCGGTAAGTATTGAATCTATCAACCTATTTCCTCGTAGTCCGGTAATTTAAGGTTCCCGGGTAGAAACTTCCGGGCCATATCCCCGGTTTTATACGAGCTGTTCATAACTTTAGTTTAACAATGCCCTACACTCCATGTCAACTTAAACACGAACATTGTCAAATACTCTCTATAAATCGTTCGCTTTTAGACGATTCAAATTCTTAATAATGACTTATTTTTTCGAAACAAAGTTCGATCAGCTACTTCTTCTTTTAAACGAGCTTCTACAGAAAAAGAGGGAACTGTTGTCAGCTCCCCCTTCAGTAACTCTATATTATTTTACCACCAGCACAGGAATACGAGCACTCTGCACTACGTTATGACTAACGCTGCCCAGAACAAATTCACGAATTCCACCTAAACCGCGACTACCGATCACGATTACGTCTACATCATGCTGCTTGGCATATTTCAAAATAATCTCAGCAGGAGAACCCTGAATAAGCTCAACTATAGCATTAAGCCCCTCGGCCTCCAGGCGACTCTTCACTTCTTCCGTTGTTTGCACTGCCAAATCATAATAATCTTTGTTCACTGAAGCCGGCAATGGCGCTAGCGCTTCCCCAATAAAAAATCGTGGGAAATCAAATGCGTGAACGACATGAAGGGCTGAATCGGGCGTTACCTTAGCCAGTTCTATTGCGCGTTCCAATGCCTGATTGGAAGCCTTAGAACCATCGTAGGCGAGTAGGATTTTAGAGAATAACATGTACGCCACCTCATTTTCTGTATTATCTAGCCATTAAGAGATTCATGATTCCATTAACCTAAAAAGTAACTGTAGAGTAGGACATTCAGCAGCAGCAGCAAAGGAATTCCGATTCTAAAGGACATATGTCGCGTCTTGTGGCGCTTACGGTACATGGCAATTAGCACTCCTAATGCCCCACCCATACCCGCTAATAAAAATAACGTTCTCTCAGGTACGCGCTGGCGCCTTTTACGGGCCTTGTTCTTGTCTTCAGACATGACCACATAGCCTATACTGTTAATAACCACAAACCACAACATCACAAGCTCGACCATTCCCCCCGGCTCCTCCTTATACCCTATCTACTTCATATTATAATACCCTTTTGGCCAAAAGACCAATAATCCTTACATTAGATGACAAGCATTTACGCTATTTTCCCTATTTCATTCAATCCTATCTCGCATCCAAAACCATGACAATACCGCAGCAAACGCAGCCGCGACAGCCCCTAGCCAGAAGCCGCCTTCCAATCCATATACACCGCTTATCCAACCTGCTACAAACGGTCCGCCCGACATACCTATCGCGTATACTGCCTGATAAAAGCCCATAGCTGTTGCACGTTTATAAGGAGCTACGCCAGATACAGATTTACCGAGCAGCAGCGGGAAAATAAGGCCTTGCATAAATCCATTTCCAATTTGTGTTACGCACAAGGCAGCTAAGGACGGCATTGATGGAATAAGAAATGTGAACACTGCACTCCCTGTAAAACCCAATATTAAGGTCCCTCTATCCCCCAACAGCTTCCCAAAAAAACGTGATCCATAAAGGGTCGCAACCGCATGGGGAACCATAAATGCCAGCGTCAGTATCCCTAAGCTTTCTTTGCTCGCACCAATATTCAGCGCCTGAATTGGGGTATATCCGAACATCGTAATGAACAGCACACAGTGCGCAAGCACGGACAACAGCGATACACGAACCAGTAAAGGTTCTTTCATAACGGCGGTAAGATCCTTGATCTTGACCGCACTCTCGCGCTTCTCCGGTCTCTGTTCAGGCAACCGTAGAGCTAGCAAAAGGGCACCGAAGGCTACGATACCTCCTATTAAAAATGGTGCATTCCATCCCCAATGCTCTACCATGTAACCACTGATCATCATGCTTGTAAGTTGGGCAATTACAGTTGTAAACTGTAGCATGCCCATCGCTTTTCCTGCTTCCTCTTTTGGAAAATAGCCTGCGAACATTACGGAGTACACGACCCATGCAGATGCAGCAATACCGGAAACCGCACGAGCCACCAACGCCCACCCCGGCTGCGCACCCCACATAAAAAGGAGGCAGCTAACCCCGCTGGCAATCAACCCAAGATAAATAAATGGCCGACGACGGTTCAGATAATCCGAGCCGATTCCGATCGGTAATCGAAATAAGATTTGCATGAGTCCATAGACACCGAGCACCATACCTACCATAATATACGAGGCCCCCAAGTGCTCCACATAAGGGGACAGCACCGGAACATATATGTAGGAGGAGAACCAGAACAGAAACACAATAACTAGAAAGAAATACCGGCTGTTTCCCCTAGTTTCCCGCATTGCCCCTACATCTTTCGTCTTCATATATTATTCCTTTTTCCCTTCCAGAGCAGCTTTCAGCAGATCTCCTAAGTTCGAACCGATACTCTCCGGCTTGCTGTATTGTTGCACCAGCTTCTGCTGCTCGCGCTTATTAATGTGTTTATGATCCTTATCCATAGTTTCTGTAATCCCACACCCAAGACATTGCACAAACTGGCCTGCTTTGCCCTCTTTCAGTTCCATCTTCTTATGGCATTGCGGGCAACGTCGGTTCGATAACCTTTTCTCCCCAGCACGGGTATAACCACAATTATCCGCAGGGCATATCAATAGCTTCCCTCGTTTGCTCTTCTTCTCCAGCAGGCGAGTTCCACATTCAGGACAGTGACTGCTGGATACATTATGTGGTTTATATTCTATTTCACTAATTTTGACACCAGAGACTAACTCCTGCGCCATACTGCGGATACCTTGTAAAAAAGACTCCGGCTTCCCTTGACCACGAGCGATTTTTTCCAAATCTGCTTCCCATTGCGCTGTTAATTCAGGAGTCCTCAGCTGTGTCGACACAAGTCCTATCAATTGCTTGCCTTTTCCGGTCGGATGCAGCAGAGTACCTTGACGTTCAATGGTATCAGAGCTTACCAGCTTCTCGATAATATCTGCTCGAGTTGCAGGCGTCCCTAGCCCATGCTTCTCCATTTGTGTAAGAAGCCCAGCTTCATTGTAGCGCTTCGGCGGCTGAGTACGTCCTGCACGTACTATACAGCGCTTAATCGTAACTGTATCTCCCTCATGCAGCTCCGGCAATTTTGCGTTGCTGGATGCAGTTTCATCATCCGCACGATCCTCTTCTTCATCATTGCTCAAATCTCCGCCGTATACCTCACGCCAACCTGCATCCTTTACCGTTGTTCCTTTCACATGAAAGCTTTCTCCTTCCACGTTAACAGTCACGGATACTGCATCATACCTGGCTGGCGGATAGAACAGACTTATGAAACGCCGTACGATCAGGTCATATAATTTCCGCTCCTCCGTGCTCAGACTATTCAAAATTAACGTCTGTTCCGTAGGAATAATCGCATGGTGATCGCTCACCTTGCTGTCATCTACAATCCGCTTTGTAATGGGCAAAGGTTTACGCAACAACGGGCGTGCTAGCACAGCATAAGGACCCACCGCGACACTATCCAGTCGTTCTTTAAGGGTGCCTGTCATATCTGATGTCAGATAACGGCTATCCGTACGAGGGTATGTAACCAGCTTATGCTGCTCATATAGACGTTGAAGAACACTTGAGGTCTGCTTGGCTGAGAAGCCGAACTTCCTGTTAGCATCCCGCTGAAGCTCAGTCAAATCATAGGCGAGCGGATGAGGTTCGTTCTTCTCACTTTTTTGAACCTTCATTATACGGCCGCTTTGTTCGGCGAGCTTATCACTCAAGACCAACGTCTTTTCTTTCTCGAAAATACGCCCGTCTCCGTTACTGCCCCGCCATCCCGCTTGAAAATGTCCAAAATCTGCAATGATCGTATCAAAATCCTGAGAACGGAAGCCCGTGATTTCTCCCTCACGATCCATTATCATCCCCAGTGTGGGTGTCTGAACCCGGCCTGCCGAAAGTGGTGAGCCAAACTTACAGGTTAGAGCTCGTGTTACGTTAAGCCCAATCATCCAATCAGCTTCCGCACGACAACGGGCAGATTCATATAAACGGTCAAAGTCTCGTCCGGGTCTTAATGCTGCGAATCCTTCCGTTATCGCCTTATCCGTTTGCGACGATATCCACAACCGTCGAAATGGCTTTTTCCAACCCGCCATATTCATAATCCAACGTGCAAGCAATTCACCTTCACGTGCGGCATCCGTTGCGACGATCAGTTCCTCGATGTCCTGCCGTTTCATAAGATGCTGTACCGCCTTATACTGTTGTCCCGTCTCCCGTAATACTTTTAGCTTCATCTGTTCCGGAAGAATAGGTAGATCTTCCAATGTCCACGTTGCAAATTTATGATTATAATCCTCGGGCTCCGCAAGTCCCACTAAGTGGCCCAAGGCCCAAGTAACGACATATTTCGGACCTTCAAAATAGCTTTTTTGTTTATCCTTGCATCCCATTACCCGCGCGATCTCCCGCGCCACGGATGGCTTTTCTGCCAGTACCAAAACTTTCATAATACTCCCCTTTCCATTTCGAATTTATTATATCATTAAATATAATTGATCATCTTTTTCTAAAATTTAGACTGGCTTCAAAGAAGACCTTATCTCCGTCTTGACCACGTACCAGTACTCTATCTTCATTTATAGGAGATCGCAAAATAGTTAAGTTATCCCCAAACTTGGCCTCCTGAATATAGGTAATTTGGAAACTCTTTAGTTCATGTCCTTCCCACTCCGCTAGAGAAAGTACATCGCAACATATATCACCATAACGAGCATTATTCAAATGACCATTATTGTCGAGCCCGCTGTACCTCACTAGGTGTTGATAAGCTTCCTCCAAAGGAACATCCACAGGAATTGTCACTTTATTGGGAACAGCTCCGACCGAATCACCATTGTAGGGTTCCACATGTATGGGAAGGGCAGTAGGTCGAAGAATTTTGCGTTTATCGATATCCACAAGCGCCCAAATGGAACGTGCAGTTGCAACCTCGGTACCCAGTTCATCAAATATTCTATAGTCACGTTGCCATAGAGCTCCTTTTGTTCCTTTGTTCCATGTATGAATAGTAAGAAGATCATTCTGCTTGGGGATGCGTTGAAACTCTAGATCGAGAGTAATCAACATCCAACCCATTCTATCTTCCAGCAGTTTTTCTAGACTTATCCCCAGGCCTCCTACAGCTGAGTCAGCTGCACGTTGCATTATATCTAGAATAAAAGACAGCTTACTTTTTGATCGGTAGTCTGTATCACTCGCATGAATTGCATATTGTTCTTTCCATACATAATTGATTTTATTGTTCATTAAATAAGCCTCCTAAAGTTTATTTATTTTCCATTACTCATGCTATCCACATATATATCTACACTGTCCACATAAATTGGGGATTAATATAAAATTTTATTTCTTATCCACATGTTAGTAAGTTCTTAAGAATTTGCATCAATCTCGACTTATCCACAACTACATTCAACTTATCTGAGACACAAAAAAGCCACTGTTGAATGAATCAACAGTGGCTTCATGTGCTTGGCGGCGTCCTACTCTCCCAGGACCCTTCGGTCCAAGTACCATCGGCGCTGGAGGTCTTAACGGTCGTGTTCGGGATGGGTACGCGTGGAACCCCTCCGCTATCGCCACCAAACGGATTACATAACACATATCAGGCTTGATGCCTGAAAACTGGATCCGAAACAAATTTGCGTCTAGATATTTGGATAAGCCCTCGACCGATTAGTATTGGTCAGCTCCATGCATTACTGCACTTCCACCTCCAACCTATCTACCTCGTCGTCTTCAAGGGGTCTTACTAATTGGGAAATCTCATCTTGAGGGGGGCTTCACGCTTAGATGCTTTCAGCGCTTATCCCGTCCGTACGTAGCTACTCAGCCATGCTCCTGGCGGAACAACTGATGCACCAGCGGTACGTCCATCCCGGTCCTCTCGTACTAAGGACAGCTCCTCTCAAATTTCCTGCGCCCACGACAGATAGGGACCGAACTGTCTCACGACGTTCTGAACCCAGCTCGCGTACCGCTTTAATGGGCGAACAGCCCAACCCTT
>JAILZT010000018.1 GCA_023512345.1 Paenibacillus sp. | reverse complement strand
GATCTGGTCAAAGAAAACCCGTTCCGCTACGCCGGGTACTATTTTGACCGGAAGACGCAGTATTACTATCTGCAGGCGCGTTACTATGATCCAAGGCCGGCCCGGTTTATATCTGAGGATTCGTATGAGGGAGAGATTGATAGTCCGCTGACGTTGAATTTGTATACGTATGTGGAGAATAATCCGCTGAGTTTCATCGACCCAACAGGGCATATGAAATGGTCCCAGATTGATGACTTGGGTTAAGGTCTGATGGATTCAGCGGGAGAACTGTTTAAATCCGCCTTCTCTTGGAGCACCTATGTAGGCATGTATGATCTGGGGAAGGCGCTATACAATAGGGAAATATCGCTATCTACGATAGTCATTCAATCCGCCAAATCAGCCGTTGCACCCGCCCAATATGTGACGATGAATAGTGTTCGCGTATTCGGGGGCAAACCAACGGACAGGCAGGTTCGAACTTACGGAGAAAATCTAGGCGAAGTCCTGATGTCGATCGGAGGCAGCGGTGCTGCTATTAAGACCATTGCCAAAGTGGCACCAAAGTTAGCAAAAACGCTTAAGAAGCTGGGAAGTAAGTCCAAGGAGAAATCTAAAGGATGTAATTGCTTCACCGCAGGGACTAAGGTTCAAACAGACGAAGGGGAGAAGAATATCGAAGACATTGAGGTCGGAGATAAGGTTCTTGCCAAGGATGAGAATAACCCTGATGGAGAGTTAGCTTACAAGGAAGTCACTAACCTTTACCGCAACCAACGTGATGATATTATTAAACTACATGTTGGGGAACAAATCATCGAGACGACAGATAATCACCCGTTCTGGGTTGAAGGTAAAGGGTGGGTCTTCGCAGATGAACTTCAGGTAGGAGATAAACTCCAAAAGGCTGACGGAAGCAATCTGACGATTGACAAAGTAGAGTTTGTAAAACTTGATGAAAAAGTTACGGTTTACAACTTTACGGTTGCGGACTACCATACGTATTATGTAACTGATATTGGGATTTGGGTGCATAATACAGAGTGTGGTTGGACACCCCACGGATATAAGCATATTGCTAACAAAAATATGTCGTGGAATGATGTTGTGAAATCAACAAAGAGTGGTCCTGCGAAATACTTGCATGGAACGAATGTTGAAGCATTTGAACGGAATGTTTGGAAAAATGGGTTAGACGTAACAAACGGAAAGACATGGAAGGTAATGAAATTTGATAAAGTAATTGGAGCAAGTGAAGGTGTTGAAACGCGATATGTTCGGGTTGAGTATAGTGGTGGGACTATCCATGGTCATCCTATTACTGTAGCCGAGTATAAGAAACTATTGAAATAGGAGGATGCGTATGTTTGAAAAAATTCAGTTTGAACCAGGGAAAATCGTCTATGACGATATGCAAATCGACCCCAATAAATCATTAGAAAGCCAAGTCGACAATTTGAAAGAGGATTTATTTCAAGTCAATTATGATAACAAGTTTATCGTTGACGTAGGATGGTTTCCTTCGTTCTCCAAAGATGGACATTTTCGAGTTGTGGCTATCGAGGATTTTGACTGGGAAAGTCCAGTATTTCAAAAAACGTGTCGGACACTTATAGAACTAAGAGAGTATGTTGAAGAAGCTGTATATAATGTTAAGACGAGACTGTAACCTTTTGACCTTGGGGACACAAATCCTCAAGGTCTTTCTTTCCCCCACCCAGTGCCGAATGAATTGTGCGGCTGAGTCCAAACATGCGTAACCCATGTAATACCAGTATAAGAACTTCTTTAATTCCTTGTACTCACATCCATGCTTGAGAAAGTATACCTAAATAATGCAAAGCAGTTACTCGATTCAGGTCGATTATGGTCAGATACCACCATGATTGACCTGTTTTTTGTTATCTTCGCTTTCTCACGTTTTTTTCAATATGTCTCGCAACTGTAGAATACCCTGTCCCGATAGAAAGGGTGAGAAGGTCAGAAGTCGCATCTTTTTGGATGGATGGAACGACTATTCTTAGTAGGGGCGGCAAACTTAAAGCATTTTGATTAAGTCCACAACTGAACTGTCCTTTACAGCGATTGTTACAGCGTAAGAAAGAACTCTGCTGACGAGCAGTTTATATAAGCAGGTAAGGATGCGTGTCAAGGCTAGCCGCCTTCCTGACTTCATAGCCGCCTTGTGGCGGAGCAACTAACGACTAAAGAAGGCAGGGATTTAGAATGACAACGAGGACGAATGACTTTTGGCTGATTCAAAATCGTCAAGCAGCAAATGAGTACATGGACAAGGTAAGTCAAGAGAGCGAGTTTACGGCTCATCACAAGGGTTTTACTAAAGTGCCGCATAAAATCCATCGGTGCTACGGGCTGAGTCAATACGAGAAGCTAATTCTCATTGACCTTATCGCTTATATGAGTGACAAGGCACAGTGTTACCCGACACATGAAATGATTGCCCGAAATGTCGGGAGTAGTTCAAAGACAATAGAACGTCACATCAAGGACTTGGCGGATAAGAAGCTGATTCTAGTCAGTCAAGGCAAGAACAACACGTATTACTTGCTGAATTATCTTCATTGCCACCCGTATTTGCTTATGAGTGAGAAAACACATGAGTTTATCGGTAGCGTGCGGAAGCAAGTACACGAAAGGGAACTGACTCTGTGGGCTCAGGGAATCGTCAAGCGTGAAGAGTATCGGGCGTTTACCGCCAAAATTCAAAGACTTAACGAAAGGCGGTTGCCAATGGACAAGTTTGCCGAGAAAGAAATACTGGACAGCTATGCTCAGTTCCTGAGAACGGAGTTAGACAAACGCTTTCCCCTCGATGTGAACGGGCAAAAATGATGAGTCTGTTATTTCAGCAGACTTTCTGTCCTGATAACCGTCATACAGTCTGTTGAAGGCTACAATATGGGGACTGTAGACAATGTGTCCACGGTTTCGACTTAGAGTCGGTTATGCAGGACAGATAGTCTGTATGTTGGACGTAAAGTCTGTTGGCAACCGTCAGATAGTCTCACTAATAATAATCATAAATAACATTCAATAAAGAAGAATCAAGGAAAGAATCAATTAAAGAAGAATCAGCAGACACGCCGTGGGCGGTCTGCGATTTTTGGGGAGGTGCTTGTTTCTTGGAGGGTAAAGAGAGCGAACTTCTCTTTACATGAATGGAGAGATATTCCGCAGTTGCCGCCGTGGGTGGTATGACCACTCAATCAATCTCTATTAATTCTTCAATCCTGACATTCAGTGTTTTACAAACAAGTTCTAGTGTCTCTAAGTAAACCCTGTCTACATTGTCAGAACAAAGATGGTTGATTGTGCTCGGTCGTAATCCTGTTAATCGAGCCAGTTCCCGTTGAGATAATCCTCTCAGCTCTAACAACTGGCGTAACTTTACTCGAATTGCCATGCTTACCCTCCTGACGAGTAACGCTTAACCGTACTGAATGATGAAGCAATTATATCACCGCATTTATAGAAAGTCATTGTGTGTTTCGGTTAAGCGGTATATAATCAAGTCGATGATTCGGTTAAGCGTTACGTTAATCTCAATTATCGTAACGGAGGGGGAGGAAACAGCATGAATGTCATCGGTTACGTCAGGGTATCGACAAGTGGACAAGCTAAAGACGGTTACAGTCTAGCGTACCAACAGGACGAAATCCGCTCCTATTGTCAGGAGCAAGGATGGAACTTGCAGGACATCTTTACGGATGAAGGAATCAGTGGGGCGAAGGTGGATGAGGATGCTCTTGAGGTCGATAGAATCGGCTTTCAGAGCATGTTATCCGCCCTATCCACCCGAACCTATGACGCTGTTGTAGTCCTCAATACAAGCCGTTTGTGGCGGTCTGACATCGTGAAGGTATTGGTTCATCGGGAGTTCAAGAAGTACGGTGTGGACGTTAAAAGCATCGAACAGCCGACCTATTCCATCCATAAGAAAGACCCAAGCGATTTCCTTATCAACGGTCTTATGGAACTGCTCGACCAGTATCAGCGGCTAGAAATTGCCCTCAAGCTAGGCAGGGGACGTAACAAGAAAGCCCAACAGGGCGGTTACGCAGGAGGACGGGCGGCATTTGGTTACAAAGCCCGTAAAGGACACAAGGCAATTGAAGTGAATGACAAGCAAGCCCAAGCAGTAAAACGGCTCTTTGACATACGGAAACAGAACCCGAATTGGACGTTATCAGAAATTGCCTTTCAATTGAATCGAGAAGGCTTTACGACACAGCAAGTCAAGCAGTTCACGAAAGTACAGGTCAAACGGATACTCGACCGCAGGGAGTTTTACGAAGGTCAGTATTACTATGGTGGCATTACAGCAACAGGACTACATCAAGCCATCTTATAGCGTTTATAGAGGAAGAATAGACACGCTTACCCTTCAATGTACGCCTTCGGGCGAATACTAAACAGACGATGCGGCTATTCTTTTTCCCTAAACGCTATAAAGGCTAAGGGGGATACTCAAAATGAGACATCGTAAAGAGCAGTTTATCTATGTAGGCGTTGATTTGCATAAGCGAACGCATACCGCTGTAGTCATCAACTGTTGGAATGATAAGCTAGAAGTCATTGAATTTGAGAACAAGCCATCGGCTTTTCCTGCGGTGATTAACAAGGTCAAGAAGCATGTGCAGGAAGGCATGACAGTTGTATTCGGACTTGAGGACGTGGGCGGCTATGGAAGGTCATTAGCTGTTCACCTTGTCGAGAACCATTTGCTTGTCAAAGAGGTCAATGCCGCTCTATCCAACTGGAAGCGTAAAAGCTATGCCATGACGGAAAAGCACGACAGTTGGGATGCAGAGAATATTGCCAAGCTGTTACTGGATGAACTGGATAGGTTGCCGAATGCCCACCCACAAGACGATTACTGGATTCTGAAACAACTAGTCATGCGGCGGTACAGCTTACGGGATACGCTTGTTATGCTCAAGAATCAGCTTCATACGCAGTTAAGCTACAACTATCCGAGTTACAGCAAGTTTTTCTGTGAAGTGGATGGACAAACGGCATTAGCTGTATGGCATGAGTACCCTTCACCGTATCTGTTGGAGGGCGTGACAGTCGAAGTGTTGGCAGAGTTCTTACGGAAGAACAGCCGTAATGTGTGTTCGACTAAAAAAGCTGCTCTAATCCTTGAGAGTGTTCAAGCTGACGGGAATACAAAGCGGAACGGGCAGGAGTATCGGGATTTCCTCGTCCGTAGTCATGTTAACCAAATTCGTGACGTTCAACGGGAGATGAGCGATGTTGAAGACAATATCCGTCACATCATGCAGAAGCTAGACTTCAAGTTGAATACGTTCACTGGCATTGATGACGTTACCGCTTCGGCTATCGTGGCTGAAATCGGAGACATAAGCCGTTTTGCAAGTGCTGACAAGCTAGCTAAGTATGCAGGGCTTACACCAAGCCAAATGAGCAGCGGCGGCAGAGGTAAAGACCGTAATCAACGTCAGGGGAATCGAGCGTTGAATAAGATTCTGTGGGGGCTAGCTGTGAGACAAGTGCATACCGCAAGAACTTCCAGTAAGCCACTCAATCCCTTGTTCCGTGAATATTACGAGAAGCGATTGAGTGAAGGTAAAAAGAAGAAACAGGCAATCATCTGTATCATGAGAAGGCTTGTCACCATTCTATTCAGCATGATGAAGAACAAAACCGAATACCGACTTGACGCTTTACCTGAACGGGCGGCAAGCTAATGATACAATGGTGGTAGCTGAATAGTTGCCACCTTCTCTCTTCCCTGAATCAAAGTTCTAACTAACGAAGGGGAGAAACCTATCGAGGAAATCGAGGTAGGGGATAAGGTTCTCGCCAAGTCTGATGAGACTGGAGAAGTGGCGTATAAAGAGGTCGTGGGGCTGTTCCAAAAACAAGCTGACGAAATCTACTATGTCCACATCGGGAATGAAATCATCGAGGTTACGGGTGAGCATCCGTTTTGGTTGGATGGTAAGGGATGGACGTTTGTTAAAGACCTGAAAGTTGGCGACTTGCTTGTTTCAAGTGACGGTACTAAACTGGCAATAGACAAGATTGAAAAAGAACCACGAGAAGCAACGGTTTATAACTTTGAGGTTGAGGATTTTAATTCTTACTTCGTATCGAATCTCGGTGTTTGGGTGCATAACTGTGCACTGATAAATCTGCCAAGTGTGCGATGGATTAATCATGATGTCTTTAATGAGTTAAAGAGATTACAATTGGACAAAAAGTTCGTAAAGGCAAAAGATATGGGCTATGCAAAAGCACGTGAAGGGGCAGATGGGATAATCAGTCTGACCGACAAAGAAATTGTTAAATATAAGGGATACACCTACAATTACAAAATAAAAGTTGCAGGAGCACCAAACCATGTAAGGGTCTATGGGAAAATAGATAAGAATGGCGCTATGGTATTTGATTACATGACCAGTGGGAAATAGCAAATGGAGAGTGGTGAGAAGAATGGATTTGAAGTCAATAGAACAGACTTTTAATCTCATTTATGACTTCGAAAAAGTGAAGGATTCTACCCAAGAAATACTTGAAGAACTTGTAAGTAAATGCTCAACCAATTTTCTAAAAGATGAGGAAAGGAGTTTGCCAAAAGGCTTAAGTTATTCAGATTTAAGAATACAGTATAGATGTGTAAGTATATTTGTAAATAGCTTTGATAGGGAGTTTCCTTATTTTAGAGTTTGTTTTGACTTGGTTCATCCAAAGACGGGGATTCAACTTTTCTACTATCATGTTGATTATAATATTGATGGTGAATTCTCAGATGAATACTTTGGCAGATATTAAAGAATAGTCTGTCTGACCTTGGGGGAGTAATTCCTTCAAGGTCTTTCTGTATTACTACCTACAGGCGTTTTATTATGATCCTAGGCCGGCACGGTGTATATCTGAGGATACGTATGAAGGGCAGATTGATAATCCGCTGAGTTTGAATTTGTTTACGTATGTGAGTAATAATCCGTTGATTTATAGTGATCCAAGTGGTCATAAACTTAAGCAATCATACGGTTATGATACTTTCTTAAATCCAGTTGCTAAACAAGACCTTTACGGCTATCAAGTAGGCTGGAAACTCTTGGATGATATGAGTTCAAAACAGTACAATAAATATGTTAAAGGTACTGGAAAATCCAAAGAATCTATGGCAGCTGGAGGAAGTGAGGTAAGAAATAATGCATGTAACTATCTTTCTGATGGATGTATGGGAGGAAGTGCAAAGTTTGTATATAGTGGAGATGGCTTTTTAGCTATCGATTATACTTCAGAAGAAGGCTCAAACTCTCTTCTGATTTTAGATCAGAAAAAGGGTATATTAAGTGGGAGAGACGCTTTACTAAGAATAGTATTTGATAGTCCTAATTTTACTGCTTCACTGAAATATATAGATACGACTAAAAACACCCTATGTGGAAGAATATGGGGGATCTAAGAGCGTATATGACTCAAATGGTTATACATTTGGAGGTGTTGAGTTAACAGATATGTTCAAGGTTAAGGTGTTTAATCGAAGTGGTAATGTGGTTGGAAACCTTCACATAGGACAACCATTCAAAAATATAAAAGGAAACTATTATTATCGGGACCATTTCCATCCCGTAACAAACACTCGAATGCATCTATATGATGATGGTGATGATGAAGAGTACCCTTGGTGAGGAGAATGAGTATGACAGTATATTATTTGGAAAATATCTTTCAGGACGATGGTGATCATTTAGATTTTCTGTTGGAGCTTGTTTTTAGCTTTCCACAAAGTGGTGATTTCTTATATTTTGAACATGGGTATTATTATACAGAACCCTTTAAAGAAGGGGTTGAAACATTTATAGACCATACTAATAGCTTATGGTATCGTCCAAGAGATCAAGATGAAGCTAGAAAAATGGACATGGATTTTGTTATAAATTGTGTTGTATTGACAAGAGACAAAGAGATGGATTCATGTAAATTCAAACTTAGCATTGTTGAAGCTCCAGAGTCTATTGAATTGAAGGTTACAGAAATCAGACAAGGAGATTTTAAGGAATTACTTGATAATAGATTGAAAATTTTTTTGGAACAGGGAGTTAAAGTTTTAACAGAAGAAAAATATAATAACATGATTGAAGAACAGTTTTCCAGAAATCAGTGGGTATTTAAAAAAAATTAGTATATTTTCTACGATGACAAAATTTATACAAATTAAGAAAAGGGATAAACCAATTCGTACAGTTCTTATACTGATATCCTACTTACCACATCTGAGCGAATGCTTCATGTGGTTTTTTTTGTAGAAAAGCAATTGACATCCGGAGTACGTGAAGGCACGGGCTGGATCGGCGATCTCGGAAGCGGAAACGGCAGTGACTGAAGAATGGAACGATTAAGCCGAATGATTTACCTGAAATATGACTTTTTAAACAGGATGGTAAACTATATACACTTGATAATCTTCGTTTGTATGCCACTCAACAAGCAGGTCTTAAGGTAAGATACAGAATGGCTTCTCAACAAGAGGTTGCTAAAGAGATTGGTAGAAAAATGACGACAAAAAATGATGGCACTTCAATTAAAGTAAGATAGGATGATGGAATATGGTAGGTATTGTTGATGAAAAATTAGTTATAAATGTGACACCATTAGAAGAAGTACAAATGAACACAACTAACATAAAAATTTACTTTGATGATTCTGAAGAAGTGAGATGGAAAGTTAGAATTTGCCCTTATCAGGCTATAAAGATTACAACGATTGACTGTATTGATACAGAGGAATTTATGATTAATGGAAAAAGATCTTTTCATATTTTAGAAGTATTCGACTCAGAATGGGTAAAACAATTAAAAAAGACCTTATCTGAAATAGACACAACAGCTGACTTTCTTGAAAAATCTCATCACTATGTATTTCCTTTTCAGGATATAATAGTTGAAATTGTATGTTGGGAATTAGTAATTGAAAAAGCATAGTCTAGACTGGCCTTGATTGGCTTTCGTGTTGTGAAGATTTCTTTTTTGTTAGTGATACCCAGTACTTAAAGAGTGGGGACTAGAGGCATATAATATCAATAATGAGAAAAGAGATCATTATATAATGGATCGATATAGTATGTTTTTAGATGCTAATGATTCAACTGAGTTATTAGAGGAGTTGCTACATACTAGAAGTCGTTACGAAAAGTTAAGTTTTGATGAAGGCCCTTATCATACTGAAGTTTTCCCATATACTTACTACAGTCCTGAAGAAATACTGTTGGGGAATAAAGATAAGACGATATATAACAAGGAGCTAAAAGGATTTATTGAAGAATTAATTGTTGAGCTAAATATGATGTGGGAGCGAGCGTTTTTGTGGTTTCCCTTGGACTACCAAATAACTCTGATCAGAAAGGATGAACATATTGTCAGAAGAGCTAATCGTAGATGAGTCTAAATTCACACAACTCACAACCATAGAACCGCAATATGACAGTTTGAGAATAAGTAATCCGTCGGAAATACAAGTAGATGCCGAGGCTTTGATTGCGCATTTGAAACGGATAAAAGGCATAGATAAGTTTGAAGAACTGATAATCGACTATAATTCTTCTTTAAAAAATCTAAGTATAGTAAGCGTATTTCCTAATCTAAAGTTTTTGTTTGTCTATGGACATTATATTCAATCATTGGATGGAATTGAATCGTTTAGTAAAGGTAGATTTATTAAAATTCAGACCCACTGCAATAGACGTAGAGATATCTCTCAGCTTTCGAATGCAGGTGTGAACAACATTGATCTCTTTGTAGAAAAAAAGGAAGATTTAACTGCTATTGCTGGGTTTAAGGATATTAAAATCTTGGATATTTATCATTCGCCAATGGAACCTGATTTTGAGGAATGGAAAGATGTCCGATTTGAAAATCTATCATTTAAAAGCTGCAAATTCAAAGAATTAGGAAATACAGCTGCGAATTCAGGCTTAGGTTATATCAGTGTATTGGGTTGCCGCAACCTGGAACGTTTCACAGGAGATAACAGCAACATTAAACGCTTGGTTCTGGATGGCAGCAAAAAGCTGGATTTACGTACGTTAAAGACTTTCGAGGGAATTGAGACATTAATTGTAAACAGCTGTACATATGAAATGAATCTAACTGAGATTGGTGGGCTAAAAAATGTTAAGCACATTGATTTTATTTTATGCCAAGTGCAGGTTGATCTAATTTATCTGAAGGAGTACTTTCCTAAAATAGAATCACTGCATATCTCACAGATGAAAAAAGACTATGGAATGCAACTGAAGGAACTAAATCCTGATGTGGAGATTACAAGTAATTCCTTTAGGCTTGAGTAGCAATGCTTATTTTTGATAAATAATAAGGTTGAATGAAAATTTGATGGACGGAGATTGGAAACAGTCACCGTCTATTTTTTCGGAGAAACCTAAAAAAACAAGGAAAAGGAAATGATGAAGTTATATTATTCCAATCTTGGTGATGGCTACTTTTTAGATTCATTGAAAAATTATAGAAGTGGAACCAGCTTACGCACCGGGAAGACCTGATCGGCTACGAAAATTACATATAGTATATCTATGGATTTTTAGAGAAACACAAAATGTAGGGAATAATCAAGCTTGGTTTCCTCAAAGTGATCAAATTCAATAATAGCAAAAGCAGGAGAATATGTTGCAAACTTATCTAAAAGCAAATCTGTTAATATGTTGTTGTTATGTTAAGTGAATTCAATCGAGTAAGGTTAAAATGAGAAGGGGTTTAAAATGATTCACAAAGCGAGAAAAGTTATTCAAGAAAGAGCAATGCTTCATTTAAACGATCCAGTCATTGGACAATATCGAGAAAAGTTAATAGAACTTTTGAGCAGAAATAAAGATGAGACTATTCATTTTCTAAAAAGTTGTAGTAAAGATGAAATCCTTTGGATTAGTGAAGTTTTTGAAGAAATTGCATACAATCTTCAAAGCCAGGATTACATTATTACTCTCAAAGAATGTGACAAACAATATCCTGATCTAAATCTAACTAATATTATAGAGACCGCTGAATCTTATATGGATTAGTTGAAAGGATCAAGGGTACATATATTTTGTTCTATTAAAATAGATTTTCTATAGAAGTACTGATAATCATAGTTTGATTTTTAATAGCTCCATTCAATGCCCGAGTAGGTGATGGTGTATATTTTACGGATATTACTCCAAATACAATGTCCTAACCGGACTTATCCCAAGGGACGGAAACATTCATTGCTACTCTAACTAGCACACGGTTAAACATAAATGGACGGAATATTATCTAGCGGATTCAAAGCATTAATGCTGATAAAAGTTGAGTGAAAGAAGCCATCCTAAGGAGTGAAAGGATTTTATGATTTATTTAATACAATATAGTGGTGGTAGCAAAACATGGTATTTTGAAGTGGATGAGGAAGGAACAGCATTCAGACAGATTTAATGGAAGATGGTAAAGAAAGCAAGATTTCCAATCAGAAGAAGTTTGAATTTTTCCTTTCAGAGACGGATTTGCCTTTAGAAGATCCAAAATTAAAAAGAATCCCTCAGGAAGAATTTGAACAAGTGTGGGATAGTATTAATAAAAGTCAACGGGACGTATGGTTAAAACTTAAAGATTCTCTTCCTCTTGGTACAAAAATAGAAGGATACATAGAAGTTCTTTATCTTCAGGGAGTTATAGTTAGTATTCCTGATTTCGATGCTTTAGGGATAGCTGATTATGCAGAGTGCGCCGCAAATTCACAGAAACACAATATGCATGCGGGTTTAATTATTAAAGCTGAGATCATAGGTTATGATGAGGTTAATAATTGGTTCTTGCTGGGGAATCCATTGGTTTTAGGTCTTGAATGAGCCACTAGTTGAATAAAAATCCATTATCACCATAATACGAAACTATTCGAATATGGTTTTTTATGTAGTAGATTAGGGGGGAATAAGTATGAGTATCGAAGAGATCGAGAAATTATCTGATGTATTACCAATAGAAACGTTAGCATTGTTGTTCCAAAATGTATTAAATGAGCTTGAGATTATAAAAATTGATAAAAGAGAGTTCTTGTTAATCCTTAGTCAATTAACAGACAGACAAGTTATGACCTACGAGTTATTGGAAAGTGAAATAAGAAATAATATAGATGAGGTGCTTTGCAAGTTATGGAATACCGAATCTTATGAAGATGTAGATATCATTCTTTCAATTGTTGTAAACCTTGGGCTTAAGAATTGTTTTCAAAAAATAAAAGATTCAATACAACAAAATAAGAATATAAATGAAATAATACTTAATGAAATAATAGAAACGATTGATGAAGTTGGCGAAAATATTTCAAATCCCTATCATGGCTTAGAAAAGTTTAAATAATATTCTTCACAATAAAATTGATCTAATACAAAAAGACAGAGTCCGTAAATAATTTAATATGTATCGAGATCATTATTTCAACCTTGATTGGCTTCGTCCTTTCAAGGTTTCCTTTTTTAGTAGGCTATCTAGTGCCGAACGTTTCCTTAAACAAAGGAAGATAGTTTGCTGCGACAACTAAAAGCCATTGGCAGTTCTTAACGCATCTCGCGAAGTCTGAAAAGGATATACGGTCATCGGGAAGAAGTATGCGTAACAGAAGCAAGTTTTTTAATTTGCAAAAGAATTTAAGATATATTCAGGAGAAGGGTTTGCCACTTTATCCTAGCCAAGGTGCAACAGTTGAGCTTTGGGAAAGAAAATTGAATCAATTGATGAATAAGTTTTTTATTAGCAAAGGATGATTTGTTTTTATGAATAATGAAGATACCAAGTTCCTCAAAAATTTATTGTACAGTGAAGATAACGATCATTTTATCAGAGAAATCGAAAATATAACGAACCCATTGTTTCTTCATATTATTTCAGCCAATTACAACTGGAATAATGGGTTGGATGTTCCACAAGCTATATTAGATAACCCATATTGTGATTTTGGAACAGGGTTATTACTGTTTTATATTGCTGATGGTTATCGATTGCTAGAATCGCAAGATATTGTTTTGAATTCCCCCTTAGAAGACTGGAAGGAGTTCCTTATAAACTTGTACAAAAAACTCTTAGATGTGGACTTCTCAACTCGGAGTATTTCTTTTACTCCACCAGTAACTAAGATTCAAATTTTTAAATTAAAAAAGAGTAATATAAGTATTCCAGATTTATTAATAAATAAATCTCCTGGTAATGAGGAGGAGATTCCTACATTGTAGCTATTATTTTGTAGGGCTACCCAGTGGGAAATGAACCGATTATTCAACCAATAACACACATAAGCCATGGAATTTCTACACCTAATATTTCTGAAATCAGGTATACGTGTTAAGTAATAAGTAATACCGTTAAACAAAAAACAGCTCACTTTTTGTGCAGATAGCACCTAATTGGACCTGTTTTTTATTATGCTTGTTATCATACGAAATACCGAAGACATCACCACCGATCTGGTCAAAGAGAACCCGTTCCGCTACGCAGGGTACTATTTTGACCGGAAGACGCAGTATTACTACTTGCAGGCGCGTTACTATGATCCGCGTCCGGCCCGGTTTATATCTGAGGATTCGTATGAAGGGTGCATACAGTTGTGATGTGGCGACTGGAGTCGCTAATAAATCGAACTGGGTAAAAGTCGGAGACGGCGCCTACAAAATTGTCGATTGGTACATGATGGGAGCCTTAGTGATGAGGGCATAAATACTACTCATCTGTTGCAGGAAGACCTATTAAGAATGTTGATAACCTTGTTGGTGCTTTAAAAAGTGGTGAAATCAAACCTTCTCAAGTACCAAATGATTATGTTGTCAGAGATGGTAATACACTTATACTTAATACAAGGTCTTCACAGGCTCTTACTCAAGCGGGTATTCCAAGAAAGCAGTGGAATGCAGTAAATAGAACTGGAAATGAGATGTACGAGAAAATGTTAACCGATCAATTATCAAGAAATAAACTAGATTCGTCGGGAACACCGACAGTAAGACCTAGTGGTCAAAAGTAATTTTAGGAGTGAGTGCTATGAAATTAGAAGAGCAGTGGGTTTTTCCTGTGCCATCAAATTGTATAAGTACAAGTGTGACACTCACATACAAACAAGGGGATGCAGTGTTATTATTTGATTTTTATGATGAAGAAAAAAACGATAAAGTATTCAACGGTGGCATTAAATTTATTTCGACCATAGCCCATCGACATTCTTCTGAGAAGTTCACTAAATATGTAAGTGGTACGTACGATAAACTTGTAAAAATAGAAGAATCCAATTGGGTTGATGAGTTACAGGAGATGAGTCCAGAGTGGGCGAAAAATGGTTTGAATCATTTTGCACTATATTTGGATAGTTATGGGTTATTCGAATTTGTCGCACAAGAGTTTTGTATTTTAGACATCAAGGAAGGTGTCTTAAGTGAGGGGCTTTGATATGGATTTCTCAAAACTTAGCAAAGAGGTTTCTTTTGCGTTACGGCATGCGCCTTGGGAATATGAATTAGAGTTGGATAGTGAGGGATGGGTAGACATTGAACAGTTAATTTCATCGCTACGAAATGATAAGCAATGGAAAGCAATAACTGAAAATGATTTGGGAAAGATGATTGAGGTGTCAGATAAAAAAAGGCATGAGATTTACAAAGGTAAGATAAGAGCATTATACGGTCATTCTGTTCCTCAAAAGATAAGTAAGGAGGTCAGTACTCCCCCTTCGTTACTGTATCATGGAACTGCGAGGCATTTAGTTGAGCAGATTTTATCTGAGGGACTACAACCAATGGCAAGACAGTACGTTCATTTGTCGGCTGATATTGAAACTGCGAACTTAGTAGGAAAGCGAAAAGATAAACACCCAGTACTGCTCAAGATCCTGGCTGAAAAGGCTTCAAATGAGGGAGTGAAATTTTACCAAGGCAATAATTCTGTATGGTTGGCAGATACTGTTCCACCTATGTTTATTAAAGTAAAATGATTTCAATAAAGATATGTGAACCTTGATTGGCTTTGTGCCTTTCAAGGTTTTTCTTTTTGGAGGGGGCTACCCAGGGCCGTATGAAACCTAGGACTAACGCCATTTATTAGCTCTAGGAGCTCCTGTACTTGTGGTAGTGAGATTAAAGAAGAATTATTTTAGAAGAGAGAAGTGAATAATCTGTGGTTACAATTTATGAGGGCTTACCGTTGCCTATTTATTTAATAATTACGTTAGGCGTATCTACCGCTCTCTCTGTGTATTTTTTAAAGAATTCTCATAATTACCCTAAGACATTTTTATTTGGAATATTTCTATTGTTATATGCGTCATTCTCGGCAGGCTTGGTACGAATTAGTTTAGCTTTTGGGATAGTAACTTCCCCAACTCTTGAAATTGTAAAAGTCTTACCTTTACCTGGTTTATTAGGCTTTCCATTTATCTGTGTTGGAAGTTATCTTAAAGTAAAAACCAATCCATTGAAAAAAAAGGTAGTAGTTATAACTTCTTTGTCTATGTTATTAATGGTACTAATGGTAATGTTAGTTGTAATATTGAAAATGCTTGAGAGATGACTAATTGATGTTGTAAAGTAGCCATCTGAAAGTCTTTAGATATGAGGAAATGAACGGCTAGAAGTAGTATTGAGGTTAGTTTTATTTAATTGCTGAGCGAGCCACATGCGAGTATATATTCCTTGTGGTTTCCCTTTTACTTTTACTGGGAGTACGAGAAGTAATATAAGTTACGTTTCGACCTTAAGGGTTTAACATAAGTTTCGTCATTAATATCTTGTATAAGTCGTATGCTAGTCTATGGTAGATAGGAGAGGGCAGAATGAAAGTTAAAGCTATTGAATATCCAACTCAACTTTCTAAAATAGTAGATATTGATGACGATAACATCGATGTATTTATTGAACTTGAAGATGGAACGCATATTACTGTTGTTGTTAGTACACCGTTAAATTTACTTAGCTATATGAACAAAGAAAACATTAATTTTATTCCTGCGTCTCAGCCCGATATTATTGTGAAATCTTTAACCAAAGAGAATATTGAGCTAGCTGTTGAAAATTTTGCTGCAGGGGACGCATTTTGGTTAAAACTATTGTTTGTTGCAGGTGTTGATAGAGAATTCATAGACATGAACAGAATAGAAGAATGTTTTATGAAAATAAAAAAAGAAAATCAAGAAATTTTAGACGCTTTTGAATAACATTTTGAATATGAAGTGACTAGAAAGGCGGATTTTCTTAACTAGTAGAATAGTAACTTCTCCAATTCTTGAGATTGTGAAAGGACTCCTCTAATTGGTTTGCTAAGTTTTCCATTTGCATCCATTTGCATCCATATGAATCCAAAAGAGTCGTGGTTGACAGTAGTGGAGCAAGAGTACTATACTTTTGAAAAATAGGACGAAGCACGTCCCGTACCCTTTCTATCTAGGGGTGCGGGATTTTTTTGTGCTCAAAAAAAAGGAGGTTACTTATGGGATTCACTGAAGAGCATGACAGGTGGTTAGAGCATCATTTAAATCGTAGAAAAGGGGAACGGAAGAGTCGACTGGAGCGTGGACATGGTCATGGGGAGCGGATGTTTTTGGAGCAGGTATGGTGGCCGATGTTTGGTCAAATGCAACATTTGCACCCTGAATATGAAGTCGCGGATTGGCGCGGAAGGCCGTACTTTATTGATTTTGTATGGAAACCGGGACAGATTAAGTTTGCGATTGAAGTGAAGGGATACGGCCCTCATGTACAAAATATGGATCGCACTCGTTATCGGCAGGAGCTGAACCGGGAAACTTTTCTGCAAATCGCAGGTTTTCGGGTGGTTGCCGTACCTTATGATGATCTGGAGGCGAATCCAGAACTTACGATCTCACTGCTGAGATCCCTACTAACTCCGTGTCTTGTGATGAATTCCGAGGGGGAGTCCTTTGCTCGGCTTGAGCGTGAAATTATGCTAGTGGCCATCCGCTCCGATGGGTTCATTCGTCCGACTGATTTAGTGCATGAACTTGGAGTAAATTATCGTACGGTGATACGACATGTGAAGTCCCTCTGTGAGAAAGGAAAACTTAAACCTATATATGCCGGCAAAAGCAGTAAAGTTTGCAGATATGAGTATGTCCATTCGTTCAAGGATAATCAGCTATGGTAAATAGTCAGTAACGGGTATCTCGGGAGCACCAAATGAGCGAATGAGATGTAAAAATACACTAGGATCACCCTCGGGAGCACCAATCGAGCGAATGAGATGTAAAAATACACTTGGATCACCCCCAGGAGCACCAAATGAGCGAATGAGATGTAAAAATACACTAGGATCACCCCCGGAAGCACCAAATGAGCGAATGAGATGTAAAAATACACTAGGATCACCCCCGGGAGCACCAAATGAGCAAATGAGATGTAAAAATACACTAGGATCACCCTCGGGAGCACCAAATGAGCGAATGAGATGTAAAAATACACTAGGATCACCCCCGGGAGCACCAAATGAGCGATTGAGATGTAAAAGTGCAATACCATCCCGCCCCCACGAGCACGATCAGCCCAAGCGCGAGATAAAAGTCTAATTATTACCTGATTTTTAGGCAAATTGTTCAGGTGTCGCCGTAAGCGCTTTTATTTTATGATGGTTAGGATAGGGCTTGCATGCAGCGCACGGTTGGTGTCTTTTACAGGTAGCTGATGTAGTCCTCGGTATAAAATGAAACCGCTAACACTCAGATAAAAGGAGCGAACGCAATGCCAACAGAAACGGAAATATATGCTTATAAAAAAACGGAACTGCCTTTAGATGTACGTGTGAAAGATCTGATCTCCCGATTTACGCTGGATGAGAAGGTGAGCTTAATCCCTCAGTACCAAGCCGCTATTGAACGGTTGGAAGTACAAGCCTACAAGCACGGAACGGAAGCTGCACACGGCATATCCTGGTTGGGTAAAGCCACTTCGTTTCCACAGCCAAGCGGATTAGCCTGCACATGGAATCCTGAGCTTATGAAAAAAATTGGATCCGCTATTGGGGACGAAGCCAGAGCCTTTTATAAAAAAAATCCGACGATCAATGGACTAACGCTTTGGGCGCCAACGGTTGATATGGAACGTGATCCACGCTGGGGCAGAACGGAAGAAGCTTATGGGGAAGATCCGGAATTGACCGGTCAACTCAGTACAGCGATAGTGCAAGGGATTCAAGGCGACCACCCTTTTTATCTAAAAGCAGTGGCAACACTGAAGCATTTCCTGGGCAATAACAATGAAATCGAACGTGGAAACTGCTCAGCCAGCATTGACCCTAGAAATATGAGAGAGTACTATCTGGATGCCTTTAAAGCTGCCTTCCGAGAAGGCGGGGCACAGTCGATGATGACTGCCTATAATTCGGTGAACGGTGTGCCGGTTATTCTTCATCCAAGTGTTATGGACGTTGTCAAAGGCGAATGGGAAATGGACGGTTTTATCGTTAGTGATGCTGGAGATTTGTTCGGAATCGTGAAGGACCATCATTATTATGAATCTTTTGCCCAGTCCATGGCCGAGTCTATTAAGAACGGGATCGACAGTGTGACTGAAGAGACCGAAGAGACGATCAAAGTCATTCATGAAGCACTGGCTCAAGGTCTTCTTACCGAAGAAGATTTGGATCGCGCTTTATCCAACACTTTCAGAGTGCGCTTCCGTTTGGGTGAATTTGATCCTGCTGAATTGAATCCATACGCTGGTATTGACGATTCAGTTATTCTGAGCAAGGAACATGCTGCGTTATCCTTAGAGGCTGCAAAACAGTCAATCGTATTACTGAAAAATGAAAACGATACTTTACCACTTAATAAAAACAACCTCTCTAAAGTTGCCGTTATCGGTCCACTTGGGGATGAAGCGTTCAGAGACTGGTATTCAGGAACACTGCCTTATGGCGTCACTCCGCTGCAGGGGATTACCAAGAAGCTTGCGGGTAAGCAGGTTGCTTTTGAAAGCGGCTCCGACCTAATGGTTCTGACCTCGGTTAGTAATGGAAAAGCGGTAGGGATTACTGGTGAAGACGGACGGTTAGCACTTCTGCAGGAACAAATGGAGCACGGAGAACTGTTTGAGCACACCGCATGGGGCTGGAACAACCATACTTTGAAGTCAACAAGTCTGAATAAGTACGTTACACTCACTGATAATGACACCCTTACTGTATCCGCTGATGAAGTTTATGGCTGGTATGTGAAGGAAGCGTTCAGTCTGTTGCCGGGCGAAGACGATACGGTTACCTTGAAGGCTTGGAGAGATAAATCCATTTCCGTAAATTCCGATACAGGTACGCTGCTGGCAACTGACGACAATACAAGTACAGCGGGTTCCGAACCTTTCACCAAACATATCCTTAAAAGCGGTATAGATGCGGCAGTGAATGCGGCTAAGGCTGCTGAAGTTGCAGTTGTGTTTGTGGGGAATCATCCTTTGATCAATGGTAAAGAAGAGATCGACAGACCGGATATTGTATTGCCCGAGGAGCAGGAACGCTTGGTCAAAGCAGTGTATGAAGCTAACCCGAACACTGTAGTCGTTATTGTCGGAAGCTACCCCATTTCTTCACCATGGATCGATGAGCACATTCCGGCGGTGCTGTATACCTCACATAGCGGACAAGAGCTGGGAAATGCGATTTCTGAGGTTCTGTTCGGGGATTACAGTCCTTCCGGTAAGCTGAATATGACCTGGTTCCGTTCTGTGGAGCAGCTGCCTGATCTGATGGATTACGATATTATCAAAGGTAAAAGAACTTACATGTACTTTGACGGAGAGCCTCTGTATCCGTTCGGTCATGGTCTTGGTTATGCGCAAGTCTCTTACAGCAATCTTAAGTTGGGCGCCAAGGAATTGGATCAGGATGGCATGATTAAAGTGTCTGTTCAGGTGGATAACACGGGTTCCGTAGATGGAGACGAGGTCGTACAGTTGTATGTGCAATCTTTATCATCACGAGTGAAACGCCCACTCAAACAGTTAAAAGGCTTCCAAAAAATCCATACTGCGGCAGGTCAATCCCAAACAGTGGAGTTCTCGCTGCCTGTATCGGAGTTGGCATTCTGGGATGTTACGCGTGAGCGTTTCTGTGTCGAAAGTGGTCAATATACCATTATGATCGGCCGCTCCTCGTCAGATATCGTTGTGTCTGAACAAATCACGGTCCAAGGGGAGACGATTCCTCCACGTAACCTTGAAGCTAGCACCAAAGCGGAGAATTACGATGATTATTCAGGCGTGTATTTAGACGAGTGTAAAGCCGGTGGTGCTAGCGTTAGACCTAAAGAAGAAGGCGCCTGGATTTCCTTCGAGGATGTGCAACTAAGTGGTGGAATTACGCAAATCAAGGCGTTGGTCTCATCCACTAAGGGTGGAAGTATCGAACTTAGAGTCAATGAGCCAGAAGGAACATTAGCGGGAACGGTTGAGGTGTCTGGACATGCGGAACCACAGCAATGGAGCGAAGTGATATCACCTGTAGCTTTTGAGGGAGAATTATCCCGCCTGTATTTGGTTTTCAGAGGTGAAGTTCTGTTAAGTAAATTTGAGTTGAACTAGTAGTTATAAAAAAACTGCTCCGTATATCCTGAGAGTTAACCAGGAAATCGGAGCAGTTTTTTGTATACGACCATTTTCCGAAAAAGAGACTCTCATCAATCTCCGCCACCACCACCACCGCCGCCTCCGCCGCCACCGCCGTCAAAGCCACCACCGCCACCGCCATGACCGCCATCTCCGCCCCAGCCGTGACCGCCGCTGTCGTGTCCAGAATGATGATGCGTATCGTTATTATGATGATTGTGATGTTTATGATGATCGTGATGTTTATGATGATTATCGTTATTCGAATTATCGTTAAATAAGTTCAGATGGGAGGTGGCTATAAAGGAACTGTCTGATAAATCCTCATGCCTTGATTTTTTGGGTCTGCCACCCTGCGAGTTGTCATTGAATAAGGTTCTGACTATTATATAACCAAATACAACGACAAATATAATGCCAATGATCATAACTTTCGCCCCTTTAGATTAATGTTAGATTGCATATATTATGCCATTATTTTCCTAATAAAGCTATGATTTGATTCGCTCTAAAGTGTATTTCCCCGGTTATTTCTGAATTCCTTTGGTGTCGTGCCGGTGTATTTTTTAAATACTTTCGTAAAATAGCTCTGGTCATTAAAATGGAGCCGAGTAGCGATGTCGGACAAGGGAATTCCATGAACCTCCATCAGCCTTTTGGCCTCCTCAATCCGTTCACGCTGAATATAATCACTGATCGCAATTCCGGTCTCTTTTTTAAAGAGCTGTGAGAGATAGCTTCCGTTCAGTCCTGCCACTTCAGCCATCTTGTCTAAAGATAGCTCCTCATACAGATGGTTAAAGATATAGTTTTGGCAAAGGGAAGCAGTACGGGATAGCTTGGTTTTTCGGTTATCTTTGACATGGTCGGCGAAATCGCAAAGGGCAGCCAGTTGAGCCCTATCTACCGAAGGAATATCCTTTAGTTCTTCAATATGTTGAATATGGAAATCGCTGAGCGTATAGGCCACCTCCCAGAAAAGCCCTCCATCAATAGCTGCGCGTGTTGCTAAAGTAATCGAGGCGATCGCCAAGTTTTTTTTACTGCGTAAATGACTTTTCTTCGAGAGCAGACCGAACTGTTCCTCGGTAAAGGTAGCTTGTACCCTCAGCAGCTCAGCTTTATTACCATTTTTGATATGGCGAAACATATCTTTCTCCAACATTGGATCGTGGTGCAGCCACGTATTCTCGCGCCGGTAGGAGACATTCAAATCGAGGCTGTCACTGGTATGTGGTGTTGGCTCTAGAGGACGGGTGTCAAGTAAAAGATCGCTAATGGATAAGGCTTTACCGGTGACCAGCGAGTATAGCAGCATGGCGGCATGGTACAATCTCATCCGGTTCAGAACGGTCAGGCTGCTGTAATACTGAAGCCATTGGTCCTGCAGTTTGAGGGGAATATTATTGTCGCGCATCAGGCTTGCTGCGTTGTCCTCAGTAAGGGGAGCATATAGAGAAGGGCCGATGACTAAGGTTGTAGCTTCTAGATGCTCATTGGGCAGACGGAGAATAATATAATTCTCCAGGAATTGGGTAGTTCGAATGATCGGTAGAGAAGAAGGATTATCGCTAATTCCCCCGTCATCCGCAGTGTTTATAATTTCAGCAAGCATTCTGCTTGTATCTTTCGTTAATGGGCGAGATTCAAAAGACATCGGGAGCTGATGCTCTTTGGTCTGGCTTGCGTCCAGAACAAACACCGGAATCTGAAACGCCTCAAACATCAATTTACAAATATAATGAATCCGTTCAGTATCCTCTAAAGTATCATCCAGCATGCCACAACTTCTCCTTTCATCCAAAGAAAATACCAATAATACAATCATAATGCCATAAAATTCGAAAGAAGTATATTAAGATGATGTTAGTAAACGCATTCATAGGAGGCTAATCATGAAAAACAAAGTGCAGGACCTTATATCCCAAATGACACTCGAAGAGAAAGCAGGGTTGTGCTCGGGGTTGGATTTCTGGCATACCAAAGGCATCGAACGTCTGGGAATTCCAGCGTTAATGGTTACGGACGGACCACACGGCTTGCGCAAGCAAAAAGAAAGCGCCGATCACCTTGGACTCCATAACAGTGTACCGGCAACCTGTTTTCCTTCTGCCGCCGGCATGGCTTCCTCCTGGAATCGGGAATTAATCGGACAAGTGGGCGAAGCCCTTGGTGCAGAGTGCCAGGCAGAGAATGTCGCTGTCTTGCTGGGTCCAGGAACCAATATTAAGCGTTCTCCGCTGAATGGGCGGAATTTTGAATATTTTTCAGAGGACCCTTACCTTTCTTCGGAAATGGGGGCCAACCATATCAGAGGTGTGCAAAGTCAAGGCGTGGGCACTTCGTTGAAGCATTTTGCCGCTAATAATCAGGAACACCGTAGAATGTCCACGGATGCTGTAATTGATGAGAGAACACTACGTGAGATTTATCTGGCCAGCTTTGAAGGAGCCGTGAAGAACAGTCAGCCTTGGAGTGTAATGTGCTCGTATAATCGGGTTAACGGTGAATACGCCTCCGAAAGTGAGTATTTGCTTACACGGATTCTTAGGGATGAATGGGGTTTTGAAGGCTTTGTGGTCTCCGATTGGGGTGCAGTTAACGAGCGCGTAAAAGCGTTGCAGGCTGGGCTTGAGCTGGAAATGCCATCCTCTGCAGGTATCGGAGATGCGAAGATTGTTGCTGCGGTGAAGAGTGGCGAACTGGCTATTGAAACGCTAGATCTCGCAGTGGAGCGGATGATCACTTTTATTCTGAAGACCGTGGACAATCAAAAAGAAAATGCTGTGTTTAATGCGGATGATCACCATCGGCTGGCGCGTGAAGTGGCGCGTGAGAGCATGGTGCTGTTGAGAAATGAGGAAGGTATTCTGCCGCTATCCAAAGAAGGCACTATAGCAATCATAGGTGAATTCGCCAAAAATCCGCGTTATCAAGGCGGGGGCAGCTCCCATGTGAATCCGACGAAGTTGGATGATGCTTTTACAGAGATGAAGGCTGTTGCCGGTGCTACTGTTGAACTTCTATACGCACAAGGTTATGAGCTCGACAGCAAAAATATTAATGGTGAATTGCTTCAAGAGGCGCGCACTACGGCGGCAAAAGCAGATAAAGCCGTGTTGTTCCTTGGACTTCCGGATAGTTATGAGTCAGAGGGATATGATCGCACCCATCTGTCCCTTCCTGAAAGCCATATCGCGTTAATCGAGGCGGTGGCTGAGGTTCAAAGTAATATTGTTATCGTACTCAGCAATGGATCTCCCATTGAAATGCCTTGGCTCCATAAAACGAAGGGGATCCTGGAAGCGTATCTGGGGGGGCAGGCTTTTGGTGGCGCGATTGCGGATTTGTTGTTCGGAGAGGTTAGTCCGAGTGGTAAATTGGCAGAGACGTTCCCGGTGAAGTTGAGCGACAACCCGTCCTTCCTGAACTTTCCTGGTGAAGGCGATAAGGTAGAGTATAGAGAGGGCCTGTTCGTAGGATACCGCTATTATGATAAAAAAGAAATCGAGCCGTTGTTCCCATTCGGATTCGGACTCAGCTACACGGATTTCAAGTATAGTGACTTGAAGCTGTCTAGAAGTAGCATTAAGGATACTGAAACCGTTCAAGTGAGCGTAACCGTCACAAATACCGGTAACTATCCCGGCAAAGAGATCGTTCAGCTCTATGTCAGCGATGTTGAGAGCAGTATGATTCGTCCTCTGCAGGAGCTGAAGGGTTTTACGAAGCTGGAACTTCAGCCAGGAGAACAGAAGGAAGTTACTTTTGAGCTGAATAAACGTTCCTTTGCCTATTACAACGTTAATATTGGAGATTGGCATGTAGAGAGTGGTAACTTCATGATTGATGTGGGTTCTTCTTCGCGGGATATCCGCTTATCTGCCACTATCGATGTGGAATCAACAACTCCGCTTGCGGTCCATTTCCACCGTAACACTACCGTCGGTGACCTACTAGAGAATCCGCATACTGCGGTGAAGGCTAAGAAGTACATCTCTATCTTTGGGTTTGAAGAAGCGATGGGGGATAACCCGGAAATGTTCATGGCTATGATGAAGTATATGCCGCTGCGGGCGATGATCAGTTTCGGACAGGGTAAATATACCGAAGAGGACTTGGCCGCGGATTTGCTGGAGTTGAATGCGCTGGTTGCAGGGGAGTAGTTAACTGCTGGCGGCGGGTCTTTAGGAAATACCGGTGGTATTGAGTTGTTGTTGTTGAGTGATCCTTGCAGCAGTCCGCTTTTTGGGCTGCTTTCTTTTTCATCTAGGTTAGTTGGAGGTTGGAGTTGATTTCTGGGTTTAGCGAGCTGGGGGAGATTTTAGTTGTACTTTATACACTTAAAATCATCTACTATAGTCAAAAAATGAGTTAGTTGTAGTTTCTGCAACTATTTAGTCAGTATTTTCCTAAATTCCTATTATTTCAGGATTTTAGTTGTATAAAGTGCAATTAAATCCATTCTGGCAGCTAAAAAGTGCTAAATAGTTGTAGAAAGTGCAATTATCTAGCAGAGATAGTCCGCCCGAGGAGCGAAGTTGCAGTTTGAGTAGCAAAGTTACTGTGTTCGGGAGCGAAGTTGCTGTTGAATAGCCAAGTTACTGTTATCCGAGTGCTAGGTTAAAAAAGTGCAACTGCTAATCACAATTCTGTCCAATGGAACAGTGCTGTGAGTGAGATATAATGAAAGCGCAAACAAGATTGGTGTGAGCACGATTAGAATAGATTTAATCATCTATTAAACCATTATTCTACTAATTGTCTATACGGAGGTCACGATTATGTATAAGAAGGATTTGCAATGGTTTACCAGCACAGAGCTTCTGCCATGGGCAGAGAAAACGAACAAGGTGGCGAGTGGTGGAATTGCACCACAAGAAGCTCCACCAGTACCTAACTTAACCATCACCGAGGAGACTTTTCAGACGTTGGAAGGCTTCGGGGGTTGTTTCAACGAGCTGGGGTTTGTGGCGCTTTCCAAGCTGCCGGATCAAGAGCGTGCGGAAGTGATGCACTCGCTCTTTCATCCAGATGGAGAGCAGCGATTCAGCATTTGCCGGCTTCCGATTGGTGCCAGTGATTATGCCTTGGAATGGTACAGTCTGAACGAGAATGATGGTGACTACGCCATGGAGCATTTCTCGATTGAACGTGATCGGCAAATGCTGATTCCATATATCAAAGAAGCACTGGCACTGAATCCGGAGCTTAAGTTATTCGCTTCACCTTGGAGTCCTCCAACCTGGATGAAGTTTCCGAAGTCCTATAATTACGGCACATTACGCTGGGAGCTGGAGATTTTGGAAGCGTATGCCTTATACTTTGTTAAATTCATAGAGGCTTATCGTGAAGAGGGAATTACGATTCATCAGGTACATGTACAGAACGAAGTGGTTGCAGATCAGAAGTTTCCTTCCTGTGTATGGACCGGAGAACAGCTGCGGGTTTTTATTCGGGACTACTTGGGTCCGGCGTTCGAGCGCAACGGGCTGGATACGGAAATTTGGCTGGGAACAATCAATGCGCCGGAGGCATGGGATGAATGGCTGAAGAAAAAAGCTACAGATTTCGATGCCTATGCAAGTGTAGTGCTGAGTGATCCCGAAGCGTACAAATACGTCAAAGGTGTAGGCTACCAATGGGCGGGTAAGCATGCCATTCAGCGTACGGTGCAGAGTTATCCAGAGCTGCGTTATATGCAGACGGAGAATGAATGCGGCGATGGTGAGAATACGTGGTTCTATGCCAAATACGTATTTAATCTGTACCAGCATTATTTTATGAATGGTGTAAATGCTTATATTTACTGGAATATGCTACTGGAACCGAAGGGACGCAGCACTTGGGGGTGGGAGCAAAACTCCATGCTGACGGTATATCCTGAGCAACAAAAAGTCGTTACTAATCCAGAGTATTATGTAATGAAGCATTTCTCTCGGTTTTCAGTACCAGGCTCGGTAAGAGTGGGACTTAAAGGGCCGTGGAGCGGCAACGCCGTTGCTTTTAAGGCAATAGATGGCACCGTTACACTAGTAATCGCCAATCCATTTAATGAGCAGAGGGTGCTGAATTTGAATAGTGGTTCGTCCATGTACTCCTTTGAGCTGGATCCTAACTCCTTTCATACCATCGTATTGCACGATTAAGTTTATAACTTTACCATTGATCATCGTAAATCTATGGCATAATCTAAAGGCTAACGTCTCGATTAGGGACGTTAGTTTTTTGCTACTCTTAATCCAGTTTAACTTTGGATACACTACAGCAAGTCGAAGCAGGGAGTTGAAATAGCTATGGTAGCGAAATGGATGGTAAAGCTCACAGCACCCTTCCGGCGCAGTATGCGCAATAAACTCATTTTATCTATGATCCTATTGGCTGTCGTTCCGATTGTGACAATTACGGCCTTGGCCGCTGAGAATAACCGCAGATCTATGGAAGCTGAAGTGATAACCACCAATCTCTCCAATATGAAATGGACAGGCATTTATCTAGGGGACCAGTTCGCTCAGCTCAATAATCTGATTTACACCGTTCTGATAAGCCCTCATTTAAGCGACTATCTCGCAAGTGACGAGGAAGCAAGTCTCTCCAGCCAATTCGCCGCGCAGAAAAATATTATAGATACCCTGATGAATCTCTATTATTCGGCAGGTAATCATGTCATCGGGGTTGAGCTCTATTTAAAGGAATCCAACAAGCTATTTACGATTAATGCTTCGCAGAGTGATATTGAATCACCTTCAGAAATTCCTGCCCTCTACAAAATGCTATTTGAGCAAAATAAAGACTTCGTCATTCGTTCAGACGGCAGTGATGATAGCAAATTCCAACTCATACGCAGCATCAACCGTTTTGAGAATCAGGAGAAGCTGGGCGGTATCTCTTTGGAAATCCGCTGGGGAGTATTGGATCAGACTCTAAATTTGCTGGGACGTGGAAATGAACATACGGTATTTATTGCTGGGCCAAGTGGAGAAGTTCTCTATCAGCCATGGGGAGAAGCTCCAACACCTGAGATACTTGCAAAGGTTGCTGATACCGGTGAAGAACAGGGATATTTCCGAGGGGACCACGAGTATGTGTTCTACAATACCATTGATCCGGTCGGCTTGAAGCTAATCACAGTAATTCCGAATAGCTTTATTAATCAAAGTGCTTTGTCTACCATGAAATTCGGCTTAATCGTGGGTGCAATTTCAGTCCTTGTTGCCATTCTAATGGCTGTAATTATGGCCTTGAGGTTGGCGACACCTATTGTTAGATTGGCCCGTTCCATTCAAGGGTTTGGACTTATGAAGGATAGGGAAGTACAGCTCAGTACTCGTGTGGATGAAATCGGTTTTCTGGAAACAAAGCTTTATCAGATGTCCCATCGTATCAGAGAACATATCAAGACCGAATATATAATTAGCCTCGAGAAAAAGAGTGCCGAACTTAAAGCGCTGCAGGCGCAGATTAACCCCCATTTTCTACAAAACACACTGCAAATGATCGGAAGTATGCTGTTTAAGAGCAATCCGTCGGAGAGCTACGAGGTTATAAGATCACTTAGCGATATGTTCCGCTACATTATTCGGGAGCCGGATGATTTGGCGCCGCTGCAGGCGGAGCTGGTTCATCTAAATAATTACATGCAAATTCAAAATCAGCGCTTCTCATCTCGTCTCACTTATACAACCCTGATAGATGAGGATGCACTTAAAAGCTTGATTCCGAAGCTTACTCTTCAGCCTATCGTCGAAAATGCTTTTTTTCACGGGCTGGAACTGAAATCAGGGCCATGGGAGCTAGAGGTCACTGTTGCCCTGGAGGATACCGATGTGATCATCAGCATTCGTGACAATGGAATAGGAATAGAGGAGAGTAAGCTGGAAGAAATTCGCGGGCGGCTGCGCCAGCTATCCGGAGGATTAATGGCGAACGGTGACCGGATCGGTCTGCATAATGTGGCTTCACGGATTTACATGCATTTTGGCAATAATTACGGAATTCGTGTAGATAGCCAAGCAGGGCTTGGAACAACCGTTATTGCAACCATTCCGTTGAAAAAGGAGGGCGATTCCAATGATTAAAGTACTATTGGTGGATGATGAAAGCTGGAACCGTGACATTGTGAGAACGTTCGGATCATGGGAGGCATTGGGCATGGAGATTATTGGTGAAGCAGAGGACGGAATAGAAGCGCTTCGCCTTACCGAACAATTATCACCGCAAATTGTCATTACAGATATGCGAATGCCTGGAGTGGATGGAGTCAGGCTTATGAATAGTCTGTATGATCTTTTTCCTAAAGTTAAGATTGTAGTAGTGAGTGGTTACGACGACTTTAAATATGCTCAGAATGCCATGAGATTTAGGGCTGTAGATTATTTACTGAAGCCCATCGATCCGAAGGAGCTGAACGCTGTTCTGCTTAGATGTAAGCAAGAGCTTGAAGTTTCCTCCCGGGAGCAGGGTTCACTTGCGTTTGATTTTGATGTGTCTACTTCCTTGTCTTCCTACAAGCAGTTACTGAGAGTTCACTTCAATGAATTAAATGTAGAGGGTGTAACCACTGTTTTGCGGGGGATGAGATTTGAACTGGAGAAAAGTGGTATAGAGAAGCCGGGCTTGCTGTGGCAGGTGGCCCAAGAAATGTTGCTGCTCCTTAAGGAGTTAATGAAGGCGAATGCAATAGAAGCGGACACCTTGCAAGTCGAGATCAATCCTGAGGTGTTGTCCTCATGTGAGAATACAACGTCCTTCCTGATTCAGCATTACTCTGAGAACCTTGAGCTGCTTATTGGGCAACGCAAGTTCAAAAACAAGTTAAATCTTGAAGAGGTTAGGCAGTATATAGATCATCATTTCGCGGAAGCTGTGACTTTGGATGCTATGGCTAGAGCTTTTTTCGTAAGCAAGGAATATTTAAGTAAGGTCTTTAAGCTGGAGTATGGCCTCAATGTTACGGATTATATTCTGAACCTGCGGATGGAAAAAGCGAAGGCCTGGTTGGCGGATGACAGCATCCCCATTAAGACGGTGGCAGAGCTTATCGGATACGAGGATATAGGTTATTTCTATAGAGTTTTCAAAAAGCATTATGGGATTGCACCGGGTGAAATGAGAAAGCATGGGCAGGTTTAAAAATGTCCAATTCAGGAGGGCAGTTCCGTCCAATTAAACGCTTTCATAAAAAAGATACAATGAAAGCGTAAACAAAACACAGACATTGGGAGGTCTTACGATATGAAAAGGACTACAAAAGGTGTACTATGCAGCCTTCTCGCAGCAACACTTCTGGCAGGTTGCGGAGGTAATAACGGAGGCAATACAGGCAACGCCGACTCTGCAGCAGGCAACAAGACGGATAGCGTAGAGGCTAAAAGTGTAACCCTCAAAATGTTCATCGCACAGCCGCGTTTCAAAGAGCATTATGACAAATACATTGCGGACTTTGTGGCCAAGGAAAAAGCGGATAAAAATATTGATGTGTCTGTCCAGCTAGAAATGCCAACAGCGGATAACGCTTCACAAATCCTTAAGACACGTTTAGCTTCCAATGATGCACCTGATATTTTTGCCATTCATGCCGTTAACGAGATTCCATCTTACTATAAAGCCGGATATCTAGAAGACTTATCGAACCAGCCTTTCGCCGGCAAGCTGTTGGACAGCGTGAAGCCTTCCGTTACCACAACGGACGGTAAAATTGTAGCCCTTCCACTGGAAACCTTGTCATGGGGCTATCTTTACAACAAAAAAATATTCACGGATCTCGGCCTGACACCCCCAACAACACTGACCGAAATGAAGGCTGTTGTAGAAAAACTGAAAGCAAGCAACATTACACCTTTTGTACTTTCCTATAAAGAGTCATGGATTCCTCAACTGGTACTGCCGTTGGCTGTTGGCGGAATGGTGAAGACCAAGGATGCAGACTTCGTGGACAAGATGAGTAAAGATGAAGGCTCATTTACGGATATGAAATCAGCAATTTTCGATATCTTTGATCTGATCAATGCCAACGGTACTGCTAAGGCAACCGAGGTAGGTGGAGATGACGGCGCAGCAGCCTTTGCCGCAGGCAAAGGGGCTATGTGGCTGCAAGGTCCATGGTATGCGGAGACGATCCTGAAATCAAATCCGGATCTGGATTTTGGAGTAGCACCTCTCCCTATTAATGATGATCCGAATGCAACCTTAATTAATCTAAGTGCTTCTACTTCCCTGGCCGTATCACCAACGAGCAAGAACAAGGAAGTAGCACTCGACTTCATGAACTATGTACTTGATGATAAAGCCTCTAATGCATTCTTCCAGGCCCTGAAGTTCAATCCGGTATCAACGATTCACACGTATGAGAGCTACCCTTGGATTGATGACGCTATGGTTTATGTGAAGGAAGGCAAATCGGTTCAGGACCCTGCCATTCCGCAATCCGTTAAGGATGAAGTTGGAAAAGGCTTGCAGGCTTACTATGCCGGACAAATGTCACAGGATGATGTGCTGAAGGCGCTGGATAAAGCTTGGAAATCCTTTAACAAAGTCAACAAATAAGAGGGCCGGGATGGAAGGTGAGGGGGGTTCCCTTCTTCCTCCATCCCGGTTGCTGTATACACATATAGGAGAGGGGCGGATACTGTGCCGGTCACTAGCTACAAAAAGTATTTTTCACTGCTTGCTTTCGTCGCGCCTGCATTTATTTTTTACACCTTATTTCTGCTAATTCCTACGATTGGCGGTATGTTTTATAGCTTTACAGACTGGAACGGACTAAATAGAGACTACTCTTTTATCGGACTCGGGAATTTTATTGAAGCTTTGCGCGAAGACCCTGATTTCGTGAATTCCCTGCTGTTCACACTCAAATATGTATTGTTTATGGTCGTTTTACAAAATGTATTCGCCCTTGTGCTAGCTGTATTTATTGAATCTAAAGTAAGAACTAAAGGTTTTTTCCGCACCATCTTCTTTATGCCAAATATGATCAGTACCATTATTAGTGCCTTTATGTGGACGTTCGTATTCTCACAGGTCCTGCCTCAAATCGCTGAGAAAACGGCATTCACCTTTCTAGACCAGTTATGGATTGGCGATCCGCAGGTTTCCTTTTATTCGATTATTATCGTGTCGCTGTGGAATGGCGTCGGGTACATGATGATTATATATTTGGCCGCCCTGCAGGGTGTGCCGCAAAGCTTGAAGGAAGCAGCCGTTATTGACGGTGCAACACCTTTTCAAACTTTCCGCAGTGTGACTATGCCGATGATTACTCATGCGATTACGATTTGTTTCTTCCTTACGCTAAATGGAGCCTTCAAAGTGTTCGAGGTAGTCTATGGTCTAACTGGCGGGGGTCCGGGTCGCAGCACGCAGGTAATCACTATGAATATTTATGAAGAAGCTTTCTCTAACAACTTCCGGTATGGTTATGCCAGCTCGAAGTCAGTGATTCTGTTCGTGATTATCTTAATCTTCACCTTTATTCAAATCACTGTGATGAAGAGAAAAGAGGTAGAGGCATGAGACTGAAAAAATCGTCATCTTTATTTATTACATTGTTTCTATGCGTCGGCGCTGTTATCTCCTTTTTCCCCATCTATCTGGCCATCATTAATTCGGTGAAGACGCAAGGTGAAATGTTCACTTCATTTATGGCGCTGCCAACGAAGCTGCATTTTGAGAACTACAGTCAGGCTTTTGATAAAATCAATCTGTTAAACAGCACGTTGAACTCTGTCATTGTCTCTTTGATTGGTATTGGCGGTATTGTTTTTTGCGCAGCCTTGGCTGGCTACAAGCTGTCTCGGACGGGCGGCAAGCTGAGCGGCCTGATCTTCTTCCTGTTTATCGCTTCTATGCTTGTACCTTTTCACTCCATCATGATTCCGTTAACTCGGATGGCTAAGAACCTGCATGTCAGCGGCAGCACTTATGGGTTGGCCATTATCTATATTGGTCTTGGTGTAAATATGGCGATCTTCCTGTATCATGGATTTGTGAAATCAATCCCTCGCGAGCTGGAGGAAGCGGCCCGAATTGACGGGTGTGGGGAGTTTCAGACTTTCTTCCGTATTATTTTCCCGCTGTTGCTACCAATTACCGTAACCATCGCTATTCTTGACTTTTTGTGGATCTGGAATGACTTTTTACTGCCGCTTCTGATGCTTACGGATTCGAATAAATATACACTGATCTTGTCAACGAATACGCTGTTTGGAGAGTATAACAAGGAATGGTCACTCATTCTGGCAGCCCTGGTCTTAACTGCACTTCCCGTTATCCTCATCTATTCCTTCTTCCAAAAGTTTATTATGCAGGGTATTGCTGAAGGTGCAATCAAAGGTTAAGCAGAAAGGAATGGAAATGAATTATGTCTAAATTACGGTACGGTGTTGCCTATTACGATGAATATATGCCTTATGAGAGGCTGGATGAAGATATCGCTATGATGAAGGAAGCGGGCATTAATGTGGTCCGTATCGCCGAATCAACATGGAGCACTCATGAACCGCAAAATGGTGTGTTTGACTTCACTTCAGTAGACCGAGTGCTGGACGCTATGCATGCAGCTGGAATTGAAGTTATTGTAGGGACTCCTACGTATGCGGTTCCGACTTGGCTAGTGAAAGAACATCCAGATGTTCTGGCGGTTACAGCTAAAGGGCCTGGACGTTATGGTGCCCGGCAGATCATGGATATCACCAACCCAGTGTACTTATTTCATGCGGAGCGAATCATTCGCAAATTGATCAGCCGGGTCTGCATGCATCCTGCAGTGATTGGCTACCAGACCGATAACGAGACGAAGCATTATGATACAGCTGGAGATAATGTACAACTTCAATTCGTTAAATATATGCGCGAAAAATACGGAACATTGGAAATTATCAATTCCCGTTTCGGGCTGGATTACTGGAGCAACCGGATCAACAGCTGGGAGGACTTCCCCTCGGTAGTGGGTACCATTAACGGAAGTCTAGGAGCAGAGTTTGCCAGATTCCAGCGGGGACTGGTTACGAACTTTTTAGCATGGCAGGTATCATTAGTGAATGAATATAAACAACCGGGACAATTTGTGACGCAGAACTTTGACTTCGAATGGCGCGGATATTCATTTGGCGTACAACCATCCGTGGATCATTTTGCCGCAGCGGAGCCCTTTGATATTGCAGGTGTCGATATTTATCACCCTTCCCAGCACGAGCTGACGGGAATAGAGATCTCATTTGGCGGAGATATAACACGTTCGCTGAAGCGCAGCAATTATCTTGTACTGGAAACACAGGCCCAAGCTTTTCCTCAGTGGACACCTTATCCGGGTCAATTAAGGCTTCAGGCCTTTAGCCATCTCGCTTCTGGTGCAGATATGGTAGCTTACTGGCACTGGCATTCTATTCATAATTCGTTCGAGACCTATTGGAAGGGACTGCTCAGTCATGACTTCAAGCCGAACCCGGTATACAACGAGGCGAAGACCATAGGCAGGGATTTTCAGGTATTAAGCGACAAGTTAGCAGGTCTGCGAAAAGATAATAAGGTCGCGGTTATGGTCAGTAATGAGGCGTTAACTGCGATGGAATGGTTCAAGCTGCCGGACGGAAAGACATATAATGATGTAGTGCGCTGGCTGTATGATGAACTGTATCGGATGAACATCGAGTGCGATTTTATTCAACCCTCCTATAAGGAATTAGACCAGTACAGTATGATCGTTGTTCCGGCGTTGTATGCTGCTCCAGACGCTGATCTAGAACGGTTGAATGCTTATGTTAAGCAGGGCGGACATGTAGTGTATTCCTTCAAAAGCGGGTTCGCAGACGAGGCCATTAAAGTTCGGACGGTCCAGCAGCCAGGCATCATAAGTGAAGCTTGTGGTATTGGGTATAGTCTGTTCGTTACCCCGCATGAAGTTCGCTTGAAGAGTGAGCATGCGGACATCGGGGCTGAGGATAACAGCGTAGCCACGTGGATGGAGTTGATTACACCGACTACTGCTGAGGTACTGCTTAGCTATGAACATTCAGAGTGGGGTGAATATGCTGCGGTTACCCGCAACCGTTATGGCCTAGGAACAGCTACTTATATGGGTTGTATGGCAAGCTCTGCTATGGTGGGAAGTGTGCTGAAGTCTGCTGTAAAAGAGGCTGGATTATGGAGCAGCGATCAAGAACTGTCATTCCCGATTATCGTCAAAAAAGGGACGAATCAGGCTCAACAAACCGTGCGCTATTACTTCAACTATTCGAGTTCTGCGGTTTCATTTACGAATACACATGCTGAGGCAACGGAGCTTTTGAGCGGACGTGAGGCCTATAAGGATGAGAAGTTAAGCTTGGAGCCTTGGGGATTTTTGATCCTGCTGGAGAAACAATAATGATTTAAGAGTTCTGCTCTAGTGTGTTAGGCTGAAAGGCTGGTAGGGTTGCTTTTAATTGCTGAATTTGCTAACATACGATGTAACTTAATAAAAGATTGTTTTGTTTTCTAGGGTTCCGCAGCTGATTGTCGGCTGGTCTGGTCCGAGGGAAAACGCACGAACAGAAGAGCGTTCGTGTCTACACGGAGGGATAAAAGCCCGGGAGGTATCGTCAACTGACGATGGCCTTCCGGGTTTATTTGATTTATCGTAACTCAACATTACGGAGGAGGGGATAATATGACCCATAATAGGAATTGGGCAATGGTATTTGGCGCCGCTTTATTTGAGGTCGTGTGGGTGATTGGGCTGAAGCATGCTTCCACAGTATTGGAGTGGTTCGTAACCCTTATAGCAGTATTGATAAGCTTTTATGTTCTGATATCGGCTGGGAGGAAACTGCCTGTCGGGACTGTGTATTCCGTTTTTGTAGGTCTAGGTACAGCTGGGACCATCATAGCGGAAGTTATTATTTTCGGCGAGGAGCTCAGTTTGGCTAAGCTTGCTTTGGTGCTCGTTCTGCTTGCTGGGGTTGTAGGATTAAAACAAGTTACCAAGGAAAAATCGGTTAGTTGAGGGACGGCGAGCCTGCGAAAGTGGCTAGAATCCTGCACTTTATGCAAGATTTCAGCTCGCGAGCGCTGAAAGTGGCGGGAATCCTGTACTTTATGCAGCAATTCGGCTCGCGAGCCTGCGAAAGTGGCTCGAATCCTGCACTTTATGCAAGAATTCGGCTCCCGATCCCCAGATAGCAGCCGAAATCCTGCATTATGTGCAACAATTCGGCTCGCGAGCGATAGGCTTTTAAAGGATATTATTCACCTTTTAGCATGAATGAGGGGGGACTTAAAGTGGCATGGTTATCTCTGATTGTGGCTGGAGTATTCGAAATGTTTGGGGTAGCGATGATGAATAAGCTGAATAGAGAGCGCAGCTGGCAAGCGATTTCTCAGCTCTGTTTAGGCTTTGGCGGCAGTTTTCTTTTTCTATCGTTGGCGATGAAATCATTGCCGATGAGTACAGCTTATGCAGTGTGGACGGGAATAGGGGCTTCCGGTGGGGCTATTTTGGGCATGCTCCTGTATGGTGAATCCAGAGACTTTCGGCGGGTGTTTTTTATCGTAATGATTCTGGGATCGGCAGTAGGGCTAAAGCTGGTGGGTTAAAAGTTTGATATTTGGACAAGGATACTATGTTTCGGATGCACGAAGGTGGTAAGTATATTAAGTATACAATCTATCGGGCAAGGGGACCTCAAATATGAACATGTACAAGACTACAAAACCAGACTTAGCTGAGATCGCAGAAGTAAACCGTAAGTCAAGAATTACACTTGCTGATGGTGCAACAGTACCGAGAATTGGACAGGGGACCTGGAACATGGGGAATTCGGCCTCGGCTAGGGAAGCTGAGATTTCCGCTCTAAGACTTGGTATAGAGCTGGGAATGGATCTTATTGATACAGCCGAGATGTATGGGGATGGCAAGACTGAATTACTGGTTGGCGAAGCTATAAAAGGAATGCGTGAGGATGTGTTCCTAGTTTCTAAGGTGTATCCGCATAATGCGGGTCAAGGGAAAATTGTCAATAGCTGCGAGGAAAGCCTGAAACGGCTTGGCACTGATTATCTGGATCTCTACCTGCTGCATTGGCGCGGGAATATCCCCCTCGAGGAAACGGTAGAGGGTATGGAGCAATTAGTTACTCAAGGGAAAATAGCAAGATGGGGCGTATCCAACCTTGATACAGAGGATATGAAGGAGCTAACCCGAATTTCGGGAGGAACCCGTTGTGTCACTAATCAGGTGTTGTACCATCTGGGGTCGCGTGGTATAGAATATGACCTGCTTCCCTGGCAGCGAAGCCGCAAAATGCCTATTATGGCTTACTCGCCTTTGGCTCAGGCCGGATCGTTACGTAAAGGCTTAGTAGAAAATACGATTGTTCAAGAGATAGCTAAGGAGCATAATGCTTCACCGCTGCAAATTATGCTGGCCTGGACGACTCGTGAGGGTGATGTTATGGCGATACCGAAAGCTTCATCACGTGAGCATGTCCTCGAAAATGCATCTGCTAGATTAATTCAGCTGACAGCGGACGAGCATTGGAGACTTGATGATGCCTTTCAGATGCCTTCTTGGAAGGTTCCTCTTGATATGATTTAATCTTTTATATTTGAGAAGCTGCCCGATTGTGGGGGCAGCTTTTATTTGATTTACAGTCTTCTTAGGATCTGAGCACAATAAAGGAGTGCCCATTGGCACACGAGGCCGATTTGGAGGAAATCAGATGTATTAATACACTTGGATTGGCGGAAGTTTTGCATTTAATGCAGGCTTCCGTTTGTTTTTGGAAATAGTAAAAAAGTCTCTTGGCAAGAACTCTTAAATGTTGTCAACAACGTTCATGACGAAACCGTGTTTTCAATTTGATGACAAAGAAAGCGCTTTGATTTACGATGTGTACATAGAGGATGACTTCAAAAACAAGCTCATTACGGAGTTATCCCATTCCATCATATAAGGGGGCATTTACAAATGGCCACAACGCCAACTAAGCAAAATACATCCGGTGGTGCACGGGTACAAGTACAACAATTCGGCCGTATGCTGAGCGGTATGGTTATGCCGAATATCGGCGCTTTTATCGCTTGGGGATTAATCACGGCATTATTCATTCCAACAGGGTGGGCGCCAAATGAAGACCTAGCTAAACTTGTAGGTCCGATGATTACTTATTTGTTACCGCTGTTAATCGGTTACACAGGCGGTAACATGGTTCATGGTAAACGCGGCGGTGTAATCGGGGCAATTGTGACAATGGGTGTTATCGTTGGATCAACGTTACCGATGTTTCTAGGTGCAATGCTGGTAGGTCCTTTGGCGGCATGGATCCTGAAACAATTTGACCGTGCAGTAGACGGTAAAATAAAAGCTGGCTTCGAAATGCTTGTGAACAACTTCTCGTTGGGTATTATCGGTGGTCTTTTATCACTGGGAGCTTATAAAGTTATTGGTCCTATTATCACAGGAATTACTAATGTGCTTTCAGATGGTGTTCAATTCCTTGTAGATAACCACTTGCTGCCGCTTGTCAATGTCATTATCGAGCCAGCCAAGGTATTGTTCCTCAACAATGCAATCAATCATGGTATCTTGACTCCTATCGCTTCAGAAGAATCATTAAGATTAGGCAAGTCTATTTTATACATGCTCGAATCGAATCCGGGTCCAGGTCTTGGTATCCTTCTTGCTTATTGGTTCGTTGGACGTGGAGCTGCTAAATCATCCGCTCCCGGCGCGATCGTCATTCACTTCTTTGGCGGTATTCACGAAATTTACTTCCCGTACATCTTGATGAATCCTCGTCTGATCTTGGCTGTTATCGGTGGTGGTGTTTCCGGTACATTTATGTTCCAATTGTTAAACGCAGGTCTGACAGGTGCTCCTTCACCGGGCAGTATCCTTGCTTACTTTACCTTTACACCTAAAGGCGGATACTTTGCAATGCTTGCTGGTGTAATTGTAGCAACTGTGGTATCGTTCCTGATCGCTTCTGTTCTCCTGAAGACTTCTCGCAAGAATGACGAAGAGGAAATGGATCTGGAAGAAGCAGCTGCAAAAATGAAAGACATGAAGACTGCAGGTACTGCAGCTCAAACAGCTGCAACAGCTTCTGTATCCACTAATGTTCGTAACAAAGCTAATGTTAATAAAATCGTCTTTGCTTGTGATGCAGGTATGGGCTCCAGTGCAATGGGTGCTTCCGTACTCAGAAAAAAACTACAAACAGCAGGTGTAAATATTACAGTCATAAACTCACCTGTCAGTGAAATTCCGGCAGATGCCGATATCGTAGTAACACAAAAGACGTTAACTGATCGTGCAATTGCAAGCAATCCGACTGCAGAGCATATTTCAATCGACAACTTCCTGAAGAGCCCGAAATATGATGAGCTTGTGGAGCGTTTGAAATAACAAAGGCCGTATGTAATAATTTAACAATCACTAGGCACAATGGAATTTATTGAACATGTAAATAAAAGGAGACGCTGGCCGCAAAGCCAGCGTTGTCTCCATTTAAGGCGAGGTATCCTGAGATGAGGAAAATTACCGCCAGGCAAAGACAGATCATATTTCTTCTCCTGGGAGTAAACGAAGAGATTACAGCCGCCGAAATCGCTGGGAGCACCGGAGTGAGCGTGAGAACCGTTCACCGGGAAATGGAAGATATCGAACAAATACTGCGAGATTTCGGGCTGGATCTGAGTCGAAAATCGGGAAAAGGCATCCAATTGACCGGACTTGAGGCTGGTCTTGCGGAGCTGCGGAAATTTTTGCAGGAAGAAAAGACGGCGGAGTACTCCGGCGAAGACCGTAAAGTGTATGAGCTATGCTTGCTGCTTGAGGCGGAAGAGCCAGTGAAACTATTCTCTCTGGCACATTCTTTAAAGGTAACCGTAGCTTCCATTAGTTATGACTTGGATGAGTTGGAACCTTGGGTACAAAAGTTTGGATTGCAATTGGTTCGCAGAAGAGGCTATGGCGTTGAGATCACTGGAAGTGAGATCGATAAGCGAAGAGCGATCTGCCGTTTGGCTGCAGAGCATCTCGATCAATCGGATCTTGTAGGGCATGCCCCGCAAATGGAAGGCAATCTGGTATTCAGCATGCTCTTGGCTATGGTGGGCAAAAACAATCTTATGAATGTGGAAAATACCCTGTGGGACATGGAATGGTCTTGGACGGTAGAACTTCCAGAAATCGTCTATATGGAGCTGCTGCTGGGTCTTGCCGTTACCGTAAGGCGAGTCGAGATTGGCAGAAGAATCGATAGTGCTGAAGAAGCAGGATACTCCCGTATGTCTGATCACCGGAATATCGCTGGCACCGAACAATTCGTGCACAAGCTGGGTGAGCAATTGGGCTTGGAGTTTCCCAAAATAGAAATTTTGTATATTGCAGGGTTATTTGATCGGGTGCAAGATTCCTTTTCTACTGCGGATTTTGCATATGGGGATATCGGTTTGATGGAAATCGTGTACAGGTTAACTGAAAATGTAATTAAACGTACAGGGTTGCCTTTTCAGAGTGATCGTTCGCTTCGTGAAGGGCTGCTAGAGCATATTGATCCAGCCTTGAAGCGGATCCGTGAAGGAACCCGTATTCGCAATCCTCTCCTAGGACCTATTCGGAAGGACTATGAATTCCTATTCCACATTGTTCGTTCCGCTGTAGAGGATATGGAATTAGATTTAGAAATTCCCGATGAAGAAATTGGATTTTTGGTCATGCATTTTGGAGCGTCCATAGAAAGGCTGAACCAACTGAGGCGTAATGTTCGTGCGATTCTTGTCTGTGCGAGTGGTCTCAGTTCTTCCCGGCTTTTAGCCACAAGACTTATGAAGGAAATGCCGCAAATCGAGGTGCTCGGCAATATATCATGGTACGAGGCTGCACGGATGCGTGAAGAAGAGTATGATTTAATTATCTCTACTATTGACCTGCCGCTGGCCAAGGACCGTTATATCAAAATCAGCCCTTTGCTCACAAGAGAAGAGATTGAGAAGCTGCTCAATTATATCCAAAATACAACGTTTAAGGAAAACGCATCTCCCGCATCTTTCCTTGAGACTGGAAAAGAAGTTCGTGATGAAGCGGCTTTTGACCGAATGAAAAGCTATAAAGGCATTCTGGATGAGATGGTCAGCTTGATTGAGCGTTTTCGGTTCTATCCCTTGGATAATGAGGGAATGAATCTCCCGGCAACACTATCGGAAATGCTGGATACACTGAACGGCAGTGGTGTCATAGGTGATTCAGATATTCTGTTGGAACGATTGCTGGAACGGGAAAAAATGGCGAGTCAGGTGATTCCAGATACAAGACTAGCCTTGTTTCACACACGGAGCAGTCATATTCATATGTCTTCTTTGTCTTTATACCGACTTCGTCAGCCCGTTCTGCTAGAAGGCAATACAGAGGTGAAAGTAATCCTGCTGATGCTTGCCCCCCGCAAGCTATCGAAGGAAAGCTTGGAAGTATTGAGTGAAATTAGTGCACTATTATTGAATTCGGAACTGGTAAGGCTGCTTGAGGAGAGAAATGAAGCGGAGATCAGACAATATTTATCTTCTGAGCTTCTGCGCTTTTTTGAAAATAAAATGTGAAAGTGAGAGGAACCATATGAGTATACTGTCAGAAAATAAAATTATAATGAATGCAGACGCTAAAGATAAATATGAAGCGATCGCAATAGCAGGGAAATTGCTTGTTGAAGCAGGTCATGTAACCGAAGAATATATTCCTAAAATGTTGGAGCGGGAAGAGGTTGTATCTACCTATATGGGCGGAGGTCTGGCCATTCCCCATGGGACAAAAGAAGGAAAACAATTCATCAAATCAACGGGGATGTCGGTTGTCCGTTTCCCTAATGGTGTTGATTTCGGTGGAGATGAGCCGGCATTTATTGTAATTGGCATTGCTGCCGCAGGAGACTCCCATATGGAGGTTCTAACGAACGTAGCGATGATCTTTACTGAAGATGATGCGATTGAACGCGTAATGAACGCTCCTACTCCGGCTGCGATCATAGAGATCTTTGAAGGAGGCGTTGAATAATGAAGGCTGTACATTTTGGTGCAGGTAATATCGGTAGAGGCTTTATCGGTCTTCTTTTGTCACAGGCCGGTTATGAAGTATGTTTCGTGGATGTGAATGAGAATTTTGTTACTCAGCTTAAGCAACGTGGAGAGTATCCGGTTACCTTGGCTAGTGAAGGTCAGGAAACCGTTACGGTTACTAATGTAACTGCTCTTAGCAGTGTTACTCAGTCCGACGAGGTCATCACTGCAATTGCTGAAGCTGATATAGTTACGACGGCTGTTGGAGTATCCATATTGAAGCATATCGCTGGTTCTATTGCGAAAGGAATCACTGAACGTCTGGCTGTATCTTCCGCTCCGTTGCATGTTATCGCTTGTGAGAACGCTATTGGGGGTAGTGCTCAGCTCAAAGAGCTTGTCTATGCCCAATTGGATGAGGAGTCCCGGGTTAAAGCAGATGCTTCTATAGCTTTCCCTAATGCCGCAGTAGACCGTATTGTTCCGTTGCAGCAGCATGAAGATATACTTAAGGTTGTAGTAGAGCCTTTCTATGAGTGGGTAATTGATTCGTCCCAGATGATTCCTGGATATACGCCTGTGGGTGGAGTACATTACGTGGAGAACCTTGATCCTTATATTGAACGTAAGTTATTCACTGTGAACACAGGTCACTGTTCCGCTGCTTACCTTGGGTTTTTACGTGGGTATGAGACCATCCAACAAGCTATGGCTGATGAGGAACTTACTTCTTTGGTAAGAGAAGTATTGCTGGAGACAGGTGCAGTTCTTGTGAACAAGCATGGCTTCGATCAAGCCGAGCACACCAAGTATATCGACAAGAACCTGGAACGTTTCCGGAATCCGTCCCTGACAGATGAAGTCTCACGTGTAGGTCGTTCACCCCTTCGCAAGCTTTCTCCGAACGATCGTCTGGTATCGCCAGCACTTCAGGCTTATGATAGAGGTCTGAGCTATACTGCCTTGACACGTTCAATGGCGGGTGCACTGCTGTTCATTGCGCAGGATGATCCAGAGGCGGTTGAACTTCAAGCATCCATAGCCGATATCGGAGTGGAAGCAACCGTAACGAAGTATACAGGACTTGCCGCAGACCATGATGTTCATAAGTCTGTTATGGTAGAGTATAACAAGCTGAAATAGTACCTTCCATAGAGTTATAAAAAGCCGCAGGGGCGATTGATGCCCTTGCGGCTTTTTATATAGTTACATGCATATCGCTGTTTTTCATTATGTTTAGTTGCACTTTGTATACTTATATAACGTTTTTAGCTCCGCTCAATAATGGTTTGCAGCGTCGTCCGATCCAATCCTTCAACCAGCTTAATTAGAAGCTCTTTTGCGGCTTCATAATCATCGCTATGTATGATTGACGCGGGGGTATGGATATATCGTGAGCAGATTCCGATTACTGCTGAAGGAACACCAATACCGCTTACATGGACCTGTCCGGCATCGGTTCCCCCCTGAGAGACAAAGTACTGATATTTAATCCGATTCGTATCCGCTGTATCCTGCACATATTCAAGCAGACCTCGATGAGTGATCATGGTTGGATCATATATGCGGAGCAAAGCGCCTTGACCTAGCTGTCCAAAAGCTTGTCGGTCACCTGTCATATCAGCTGCAGCACTTGCATCCAGCCCGAAGAAAATATCCGGTGAAAGTAAATTTGCCGCTGTTCGTGCTCCCCGCAAACCAACTTCCTCTTGAACCGTAGCTCCAGCATACACGGTATTAGGATGTTTTTTGCCATGTAATGCTTTTACCAGTTCAATGGCAAGGCCTACACCATACCGGTTATCCCAGGCTTTTGCCATGATTTTCTTTGGATTGGCCAGCGGTGTGAAGGGACAGATCGGAACAATCTGTTGGCCCGGGGCTACACCGAAGCTTTGTGCCTCTTCGCGGCTGTCGGCGCCGATGTCGATGAACATTTTGGAGATATCCACAGACTTTTTCCGTTCTTCATCACTAAGCAGGTGTATAGGGGTACTGCCAACAACTCCGGTCAGTGTTCCATTTGGTGTAATGATATGAAGCCGCTGTGAAGAGACAGCTGAAGACAGCCAGCCTCCGAGTGGAGTGAAACGGATCATACCGCTGTCTGTAATACCCGTAACCATGAAGCCGACCTCGTCAAAATGTCCGGCTACCATAATTTTTGGGCCATTCTCTTCTCCACGCAGAACGCCGAATAGGCTTCCTAATCGGTCATGAACGAATTCATCTGTATAGGGTGCCATTGCCTCTTTCACATGAGCCCTCAGTTCGCGTTCAAACCCGGGAGCTGATGGGAATTCAGTTAGTGTTTTGAACAGATCCATTGTTTCCTGGTTCATATATTAATCGCTCCTTTACTATTGTCTAGTATGAACATTGTCTTTCCAAATGTCCATATTTTGGACCCTGACAAAGGATAAAGCCAGCCAGCAGTAAAAGGTAGGTTAACCTGCAAAGTTCGGCTATACACCCGGTAGAGTTACCTGGAATATATTGTTGTAGGTCTCTTTTTTCAAGAGCCCGGAAAGGAAGCGAGAAGATGAGCTCAACAGGAGCTATGCGCAAAGCAAGAGGATCAATGCCGTCAAGTGCAGTCTCTTTGAAATCGAAATACAAGAACATTGAATACCGCCATGCACGCGATAGGGATACTGTACTTATATTGGTACTGTTCATGCTGCTGATCATATTTCTGCTTTATTTTTCCTGAATGGGAAGGACATAACGGGGATGCAGATAGCGAACAATAAGGAAAACATTTAAGCGAAGAAAGGATTAGGAGGAGCCTGAACCATCAGAAGGATATTGCCTATTGAGGCAGGCTCTCTTCGCTAAACTCAAGAGGAGGTGTGCTCTTTTGCCGGCAAAATCTAAACGATCCGGGGCCAAGCAGCGAATTGCCAGTATGACTCCGAAGGATTACGAAAAATTGTCCAAGCCCTATGTACCCTCACGACCTGTAGGGAAAAACTGTGTTCGTGCTTTCTTAACCGGTGGATTGATCTGTGTGATTGGACAAGGTATTCAGGAAGCCTTTATGGCAATCTTCGGAATGACCTCGAAGGAAGCGGCCAGTCCTACAGTCGCCTTGTTAATACTGATATCTGTTATCCTGACTAGCTTCGGAATATACGACAAGATCGCTCAATGGGCGGGTGCAGGCACTGCGGTGCCTGTTACGGGATTTGCCAACAGTATGTGTTCTGCTGCTCTCGAGCACCGGTCTGAGGGTCTTGTACTCGGTGTTGGCGGTAATATGTTTAAGCTGGCGGGTTCAGTTATTGTGTTTGGTACTGTTGCTGCTTTTATAGTTGGTATAGTCTATGCCCTTATGGGCTTGGGAGGAGGCTCACATTAAGTTATGAAGCAACTGGGCAGTCAGACCTGGCAATTTACAACCCGGCCCCGTATTCTTGGTTCATCTGCTGTTGTAGGTCCGGAAGAAGGGGAGGGGCCGCTATCTTCCGATTTTGATTTCATTTATGACTCTCTAGAGATGGGGGAAAAGACTTGGGAAAAAGCGGAACGAGCCCTTTTTGAAAAGGCTTCAAAGCTGGCTTTAATCCATGCAGGTATAGAAAAGGAACAGTTGGAGTTTTTCGTCGGCGGGGACCTCATGAACCAGATTATCAGCAGTTCATTTGCCGCAAGAGAGCTCGGAGTACCTTATCTAGGGGTATTCGGTGCTTGTTCGACTTCAATGGAAAGTTTGGCTATTGCATCAATGATTGTAGATTCTGGGGGCAGTAAATACGTACTTGCAGGAACGTCAAGCCACAACTGCACGGTAGAAAAACAGTTTCGTTATCCCACTGAATACGGTTCTCAAAAACCTCCTACGGCACAGTACACAGTCACTGGTTCCGGCTGCGCGATTGTCGGTCATAATGACGGCACCGGATCAGGCCCTTATGTGGTCTCTGCCACGCTCGGACGCATTATGGATCTCGGCCTAAAGGATCCTTATAATATGGGCGCAGCCATGGCGCCAGCTGCAGTGGACACGATAACTGCACATTTTCGGGATACGGGTCTCTCTCCCGGTCATTATGATTTAATTGTTACCGGTGATCTCGCCTCTGTCGGCCTGCCTATAGCTAAGAAGTTATTGGCTGATGAAGGCATTCCAATGGAGGAGACGACGTTCTATGACTGCGGCCTGCTTATTTATAATTTGGACAAGCAGAAATATACTATCGCCGGAGGAAGCGGGTGTGGATGTTCGGCGGTTGTTACTTATGGACATATTCTGAAGCGTATGAAGAAGGGGGAATTGAAGCGGGTGCTAATTGTGGCAACGGGAGCGCTGCTATCTCCATTATCATATCAGCAGGGAGAGAGCATTCCGTGTGTAGCCCATGCTGTTGCGCTGGAGAGCGGAGGTGAAGAAGCATGATATACCTATGGGCGTTTCTAATTGGTGGAGCCATTTGTGTAATCGGCCAGCTGATGATGGATGTGATGAAGCTGACACCGGCTCATACCATGAGTACTCTGGTTGTTTTGGGAGCGGTAGCAGATGCCGTTGGGATTTATGATCCCCTGATCAAGTTCGCCGGGGCAGGGGCTTCAGTTCCTATAACTAGCTTTGGTAATTCACTGGTGCATGGAGCACTTACGGAGCTGGAACGGGATGGCTGGGTCGGTGTGGTCACTGGTATTTTTAGTATTACTAGTGCCGGGATTTCCTCAGCTATAGTTTTTTCATTTTTGGCAGCTTTAATTGTTCGGCCTAGAGGATAATAGGACATACACATAACCATGTCGACCAGAATTCTTTGGATGACTTGGTTATTTTTTATGCGGTAACAACGGCCCTTCTATTACAACTCTATAACATTTCACTTTCCTAAGGCCTGCTAATGTACTTTGGGTCCCTTCATCATGTAAAATATATGTATACTGTTTTATTCTGCCATAGGAGGTTTACTATATATGCCCGTTAGTCAAGAATCCATGAATATTATTAATGCTGTTCGTACGAACCTAGAATCCTGCATCCTTGGAAAATCCTTTGAAATACAACTGCTGTTAACAGCGCTGCTTGCGGGCGGACATGTCCTCATAGAGGATGTACCCGGAACCGGTAAAACCCAACTAATTCGGGCGCTCTCTAGATCTATGTCAGGCGAATACCGGCGGATACAGTGTAATCCGGACATTCTTCCGAGTGATATTACTGGAGTGTCTGTGTATCACCCGCGTGATGAGATGTTTCACTTTCGGCCAGGTCCAGTAATGACTAATATTTTGCTAGCCGACGAGATTAACAGAGCAACAACCAAGACGCAGTCTGCTCTCCTCGAAGTCATGGAGGAACGGAATGTTACTGTTGACGGTGAGACCTATCCTCTTCCTCATCCTTTTATGTTGTGCGCTACCCAGAATCCCATTGATTTCGAGGGAACCTACACACTGCCTGAAGCCCAGCTGGACCGTTTTATGTTAAGAATTACCCTTGGATACCCTGATTTGAGTACGGAAAAAAGCCTGCTGCTGAAGCATCAGGAGGGGCAGCCGGTGGACAGACTTCTCCCGGTTACAGATATGGAACAGATCTCGGCGATCCAGAAGGAAATACGAGAGGTATATATAAGCGACCCCGTATTGAATTACCTTTTGGAGATTGTTCGTACGACAAGAGAGCATCCTCTCGTCTTATTGGGTGCGAGCCCGCGGGCTTCGTTATCCTTTATGATGGCATGCAAAGCCTATGCTTTCTTGCAGGATAGAGACTATGTGCTGCCTGATGATGTGAAGGTTCTAACCCCTTATGCACTAAGCCATCGTATTCTGCTTCGTCCGGAATCACGGTTGGATAATGTCAGTGTGGAATCTTTATTGCAAAAACTGCTGCAGAACATTCATGTGCCAGTTACGATGAGGCAATAAGATGGGACGCTACTTGTCTGCCGCGGCAGCGGTCATACAGCCGGCCAAGCTGGCGGGTATACTCGCAGTATGGGGTATTACTTTGCTGTATGTTCTATTTCAAGGCGGGAAAACCTCGTTCATGCTCTTTATTATGGTTTCACTGCTTATCCTTTATTTAATAGCTGCAAGTTTGGGTGGTGTAAGGCGATCCAAGGGCACTCGAAGTCTGTATGCTGAACAAGAAAAGCCAGATCTTCTGTATGCTGGAGGCTCTCTTCGAGTTAAGCTTAACATCACTATCCCTGGTTACTTGCCGTTGCCTTATATCGTAGTAAGAGAAATGTTGAAACGTCATAACGGGGAATCTTGGGTGTTTGAAGAGAGTCTTATCCCCAGCTTTAAAGGAGATGGGGAGCTGCGGTTTCAGACACCGGCTTTAGAGCGTGGAAGCTATAGTTTCGCAGAAACAGATGTTATTTGCGAGGATATATTTGGGTTGACTCAACACAAAGGCAGCTTTTTAGCTAAAGGTCAGTTTCGGGTAATGCCCCGTGCTGTATTTATCCCGCGATGGCAGTTGTATGAACGGAATTCAAGGGTCGCTGGTCCGCAAGTCTCCCGGGTTCAATCCAGGCGTGAGACTACCCAGATCAATGGAGTACGTGACTATGTATACGGTGACAGATTAACGCGTATTCATTGGAATGCAACGGCCAAGACAGGTTCTTGGAAATCTAAGGAATTTGAACATGAATCTATCCCCAAGACTATGATTGTCCTGGACGGCAGTTCGAAGGCGTATAGTTCTTCCAGTACCTTTGAATTGGCGGTTTCTACAGCAGCTTCATTACTGGGATTCGGTATAAGGGAAAGAATCGGCATAGGCCTATGCTGTCTAGATAAGAATACAAAAATGTTCTCTCCTGCAGAGTCGGGAGCAGAGCGTCAGAAAATGATTCAATATTTAATAGATATTAATGGGGAGGGAAAAGGCACTCTCGTCTCCAGATTGGAAATGGGATACCGCATGTTCCCTAAGGGCTCCTATTTCGTCCTTATCAGTCCTCAGAGAGGCATTCCTGTATTGGATGCTTTGCTATGGGCAGATAACCATGGTATGACTCCGTCTCATATCCACGTGATGGATCCGGCAGCAGTAAATCGCAACGATGACTGGATGAGTGTACTGGCATCACGTGGGTTGACAGGATGCAGCGTAAGATCTCTTCAAGAGCTTCCTGCTGTATTGGGAGGGGAAAAATAATATGAGAAATTGGTGGGTTCTGCAGAAATCGTCTTGGCATCTGTCCTTAAGACTTCTCTGGATCATGATAATAGCACTTCAGTGGCTTTATTATACGGAACCTCTTTGGTATCGGGAGACGACTACATCCGTTCTCCTTACACTGACTGCTGTAGCTATTATTGAGATTCTATTCCCTGTACGTACTCTGTATCGTTACTTTGTTGAAGCCGTTGCAGTCATTTATATAGTCTTTAGGACCATTAAGTACTATGGAGATTATGTCCCAGACCCTTTCTTGAATTTCCGTGAAAAGCTGCCTGATATCGCCGTTCAGTTAATGCCATATATATGGTTTGCGCTGGGAGCTTGGGGTTTGTTGGTCTTGTTATCTTGGTGGGTTTCAACGAAGGCTCGGATTCTATTAATTATAGGTACGAATTTAGTAGCCTTTGCTGCACTCGATTCTTTTACTTCTACAGAATTATGGCAGGAAGTCGCGTGGACGGTATTCGCCGGTATGTGCTGGCTAGTGACTCAGCACTTAAGGAGTTTTCAACTTCGTTATCCGCGAGGCTGGTCATATTTACTAGATTATCCCTTAAAAATTATTGTGAATATTGCAATCATTTTCTCTCTAATAATCATTACCGGTATAAATATGCCTGAAGTAAAACCGCGATTGACCGATCCCTACACGGCTTGGATAGATTGGCGTGGAAACGGCGGTTCTTCTGGCACTGGAACCACCAAATCAGGTACAGGAACAGGTACTGGTGCTGCTGTGAAAAATACATCATCAGGATATAGCCTAAATGATGATAAGTTGGGCGGGGGTTTTGCTTTTGATTATACTCCCGTAATGACAGTAACTTCTGATATGCGAACCTATATGCGGGGAGAGACTCGCAGTGTCTATTCCGGTAACGGCTGGACCGATAATGATCGGCCTGCCCGGGGACCTTATGAAGGAGTTGATGTGGGCCAGCTTCTGCCTAATAACAATTCTTCAAAGCTTAAGACCCAAAAACTTCAGCAAACGGTTCGGCTGCTGGGGAATAACAGTTATCCAGCAATTTTCGGGCCGTATTCTATTACTACTCTAGATAAGGTCAATGGTGAGCAAGAAATCAATGGATTATTCTGGAGAAGCAGGGATAGCGAACTGCTATGGGATATCAATAATAGAAAGTTGACTTATCCGCAGACCTACGAGCTTACCGCGGAAATTCCCATTGTTCCTCTTAAAGAACTGAGTACGAAGACTTATACCGATCTTTATAGCGGGAATGATGTAGATAAGCAATTTTTGCAACTGACGGATGACTTTCCAGCTCGTGTAAAGGATCTAGCTGTGGAGATTACGGCAGGAGCACAAACTCCGTATGAAAAAACGGTGCTTTTGCAACAATACTTACAACAAACCTTTCCGTATACCAATGAGCCCAATGTTTCACGCGGTGTCAGTTCTGATTTTGTAGAGAGTTTTTTGTTCGAGATCAGAGAGGGTTACTGCGATTATTACTCAACTGCATTAGTGACTATGGCGAGATCTCTGGATATCCCTGCTCGATGGGTTAAAGGCTATGCACCGGGAGAACAGGCGGAGCTTCCTGACAATATCGCTATGCAGCAAGGCAGTGCGTTTAGTAACATCTATACGATTACGAACGCGGATGCTCATTCTTGGGCTGAAGTATACTTTGGGGAGTATGGATGGGTTCCGATTGAAGCGACTCCAGGATTTAATGTTCCTTTGCTGACTCAGAATGAAACTGATCCTGTGGAAGATCTGCTGGATACAGAAGAGGAAGATGTCCAGTCAGAGGACAAGACTGCAAATACTAAAGCTGAACAGGGTGGGTTACAATTAGGGGCTTGGGCTGCAATAGCCTCAGGTGCAGTATTGCTCGCTTGGGCAGGATTTCTGCTGTGGACGCGGCGGTTTGATCTGCGTTTTCTCTTTCAGCAGCTGCGCAGCGGACGTCCTTTAACTCCTGCTCAAAAAGTGACGGTCGAGACTGAACGATGGATAAGATACTTGCGGAGAAAAGGTTTTAAAAAGGAAGAATATGAAACATTGCGTGAATCTGTGGAAGGTTGGAGCCTTAAACGTCCTGTTATTTCCGAAGATTTGAACATTTTGTTAGGAATTTTTGAAAAAGCGCAATATAGCCCAGAGGTTATAGAAGACAAAGATTGGCATAACGTGTATACTGAAGCTTTGCGGCTACGTAAAAGCCTAAAGTCCGGGAATTGAAACTTTGGGTGTTGACAATAGCCCAGCTCTCGGTCATTTGATAAGTGCAGAGAGTATGATATAGTTTTTTGTATGAAATCGAGGTGAACGTATTGTTTGAGATGCTTGTCCCCAAACTCCGCGTGAATACAGTATTTGATATTCCGCTGGAAGAGTTGTATATCAAGGGTTATCGCGGCATTATAACAGATCTGGATAACACGCTTGTAGGTGCCAAGGCGCCTTTGGCTACGCCGGAACTGCTGTTGTGGTTTGAGAAGGTGAAACAGTTCGGCTTTAAGCTGATCATTGTATCAAATAATAACATGCAACGGGTGTCGCGTTTTGCCACCCCGCTTAATATTGAATTTGTTCATCAGGCACGGAAGCCAAGTAATGCACCTTTCCGTAAGGCAATCAAGCAGATGGAACTATCACCGGAGCAAACCATTGTTGTCGGTGACCAGATGCTTACGGATGTCTATGGCGGAAATCGGTTGGGTCTATATACCGTATTAGTGCTGCCCATTTCGGTGAATGACGAGGGAGTGGGTACCCGCATTAATCGCAGAATAGAGCAGATCGCTCTGACCAGACTGCGCAAACAAGGATTGTGGCATGAGCACGAGGAGGAAAAATTTAAATGAGTCAAGAGCATGAAACACAGCTTCCTGTAAAATGCAGCGGCTGCGGCATCAAGCTGCAAACCGAGCATAAGGATGTTCCAGGGTTTATTCCCGCGGTCGCCTTTGAACGGGATCCTGTCATTTGTCAGCGCTGTTTCCGTATTAAAAACTATAATGAAGCTTCATCCGTTTCGGTAAATCAGGATGAGTTTCTTCGTTTGCTTAGCGGTATCGGCGAGAAAAACGCGCTTGTTATTCACATTGTCGATTTGTTCGACTTTGAAGGAAGCTTGATTTCTGGCTTGCAGCGGTTCGTGGGTAACAACAAGGTTATTCTTGCCGTGAACAAATGTGACTTGCTTCCTAAAGTTACAAATTGGAATAAACTGCGTAACTGGGTACAGCAGCGTTGTAAGGAGCATGGGATGAAGACTGAAGAAATTATCCTGTGCAGTGCCAAACGCAATCAGGGATTCGACCGCCTGCTGGAGTCGGTATCTGAACTTCGGGGACAACGTGATGTCTATGTAGTTGGAGCGACCAATGTAGGCAAATCAACACTGATTAACCGTCTGATTTCAGATTATAGTGATCTAGAGCAGGAACTTACAACTTCACAATATCCAGGAACGACTTTGGATACGGTCAAAATTCCCCTCGATGATGGTCACTACATTATTGATACTCCTGGAATTGTGTATCCTTGGCGTTACAGTGAGCTTGTAGAACGTCAGGATTTGGATGCGGTTATGCCGTCACAAACCTTGAAGCCTGCGGTATATCAATTAAATGAAGGACAAAGCCTCTTTTTTGGAGGTTTGGGAAGATTTGATTTTGTTCAAGGAGAGCGTCAGTCCTTCACCTGCTTTATTAGCGGCACGCTCAAGATTCATCGGACGAAGCTTGATCGTGCTGATTCTCTATACCAAGAGCACCGCGGTGAGCTCTTATCGCCTCCTGGCAAGGATCGGATGGACAAGCTTCCACAATGGCAGCGTCACGAATTCCGCATCAACCGGGGCAGTAATACCGATATATATGTATCAGGCCTGGGATGGATCAAACTTAACAGTACCGAAGGTGCTGTAATTGCTATACACGTTCCGCGCGGTGTGAAGGTGCTTACCCGACCTTCGCTGATTTAACAACGAGGGAGGTTACACGTGTGTCTGAGACAACAGTGAACGGGTCGTCCGCCAATACAGGGGATATTCTTCTTGGAGTAATGGGTGATCCTATCGCGCAATCGAGATCACCAATCATGCACACAGCTGCGTTGCGATCCATGGGGATATCAGGGGCCTATGTTCCTTTGCATATCATTCCAGACAAATTGGGAAATGCTGTAGAGGCGATTAGGACACTTGGCTTTCGCGGGGTTAATGTGACCATACCGCACAAAGTAGCTGTTATGCCTTATCTGGATGCTCTGGATGAAAGTGCGAAGGACATCGGTGCAGTCAATACCATTGTGAATTCTAATGGTTTCTTGACTGGATATAATACGGATGGCATAGGTTACGTACGTTCGCTCAAGGCCGAGGCTTTCTCCGATTTAACTGGAGCTAGAATATTGGTGATTGGAGCGGGGGGCGCTGCAAGAGGGATAGCTGCTGCGCTGCTTCGGGAAGCTCCAGAAACTATTATTGTAGCTAACCGTACAGCCGACAAAGCCTTGGAACTGGCTGCGGAATGGAGTAAGAAGGGGAATATCACCGGAATAAGCCTGGATCAAATCCCAGATGTGCTGACTGATATAGATGTCATAATTAATACTACCTCTGTGGGTATGTATCCTCATATGAATGAAACGCCAATAGATGCCTCTCTATTTCACGAGGGGATGGTTGTAAGTGATCTAATTTACAATCCACTCCGTACCCGCCTGCTTCAGGATAGTTTAGCACGTGGTTGCCGCATTCACGGAGGACTTGGGATGTTCGTTTATCAGGGTGCCTATGCGTTGGAGTATTGGACTGGACAGCCTGCGCCGATCGAAGTTATGCGGCAGACCATCCTAGATTGCCTGGGTGGCACTGAATAGGAAATGGTTTTAGGAAATTTGGGTAATAATATATATTAATTAAGGAGTTTTGTTCATTTATGTTAACTGGAAAACAAACACGCTACTTACGCTCTTTGGCACACCATCTTGACCCGGTATTTCAAGTCGGAAAAGGTGGCGTAAATGAGCATCTTATCCGCCATATTGAGGAAGCTATTGAAAAACGCGAGCTTATGAAGATCAGTGTGCTCAACAATAACGTTGAGGATCCTAAAGTCATCGGCAGCACATTGGCTGAACAATCAGGCTCTGAGCTCGTTCAGGTCATTGGCAAGACCATTGTCCTGTACAAGGAATCACGCGATAATAAGACTATTGAGCTGCCGCGTTAGACAATAGAGATGAGTCGGTTATTATCTTGTATTCTCTTTAAGGAGGTGGCCTCTTGAAAGTTGGAATCATGGGAGGTACCTTCGATCCTTTGCATATGGGTCATATGCTGGCAGCGGAAGCTGCTAGAGATACCTATAACTTGGATGAGGTATGGTTTATGCCGTCGCATATTCCCCCGCATAAGCATGAGGCCGGAGTATCAAGTGAGGACAGATTGGCTATGGTTCAGGAAGCCGTTCAAGAGCATGAAAGCTTTCGAACACTGGACTGGGAAATTACCCGAGGCGGCGTTTCTTACACGATTGAGACGGTAAGAAAGCTGCAACAGGAGTATCCTAAGCTCGATCTATATTTTATTATTGGAGCGGATATGGTTCAATACTTGCCCAAATGGGAAGGAATTGAAGAGCTTGTACAGCGGCTTACTTTTATTGGAGTGGGCCGTCCTGGAACAAACCTTGACCTTGAAGCACTGCCTTCTGATATTTCGGATAAAGTTATACTCGCAGATATGCCCTTAGTTGATATTTCATCTACTATGCTTCGGAAACGGGCTGCAGAGGGAAAGTCGATCCGTTATATGGTGCCTGAGACCGTTTTCAATTATGTTCATAGGAGTGGATTGTATGGAGTACAGCCGCGAAGCACTGATTGAAGCAGTCTCTGCACAAATGCCCGACAAGCGCTGGAAGCATACACTTGGTGTAATGGACTCAGCAGTTAAATTAGCCATCCGCTATGGAGCTGATCCCGAGCGCGCAGAGACAGCTGCTATCCTGCATGATGTGGCTAAGTATTGGCCCGTTGACCGAATGAGGAAGATCATCGAAGATCATGCACTGTCAGAGGTGTTGCTGTCTCACGATAAGCAGCTATGGCATGCAGAGGTAGGCGCGTTCGTTGCCGAGAAAGAGTACGGAATTACAGACCCTGAAGTTCTGGATGCCATACGGTATCACACATCAGGCCGAGAAGGCATGAGCATTCTCGAAAAAATTGTATGTCTAGCGGATTATATTGAACCTGGCCGGGATTTCCCGGGAGTGGATCAAATACGCAAGTTGGCCAAGGTTAGTCTGGAGGAAGGGCTTGTAGCAGGATTTGATTCTACAATCCGTGTTCTTCTGGAGAAGCGGCGAATTGTATTTCCACTGACCGTGTTGGCAAGAAATGATCTAGTTAGAGTATTGGAGGAAAAAGGATGAGTTTACATTCAGAGAAATTATTACAGTTAACAGTTGCAGCCGTTGAGGACAAGAAGGCAATGAACGTTGTTGCTCTGGACCTGCGGAATATTTCACCGATCAGTGATTACTTTGTAATTTGCCATGGTAATTCTGACACACAGGTACAAGCCATTGCAACTGAGGTTCGTAAAGTAGTGCATGAAGCGGGTGGAGTTATTCGTGGTATTGAGGGCGTAGATTCAGCACGCTGGGTACTTATGGATCTAGGAGACGTTGTGGTTCATATTTTCCACCGGGATGAACGCGAATATTACAATATCGAGCGCCTGTGGTCTGATGCCAAGGTAGTAACGTCTGTATGAGCTTGATAGCTGGAACTATTGTTACCTTGAAGGTAGCGCGTGAAGTGTCGCCTTATGGTTTCTTTCTAACTGCGGGAGACCAAGATGTAATGCTGCATTATACGGAGCTTACACAAAAAGTCAAGACGGGTGATTCCGTTGAGGTGTTTTTGTTCTTTGATACGGAAGACCGTTTTGCGGCTACTATGAAAAAACCCTTTCTCACTCTAGGAGAAATGGCATTGCTCGAAGTGGCTGATGTACATCCGCGACTGGGCTGCTTTCTGGAAATGGGGCTTGGACGGCAATTACTGCTTCCAATCAGTGAACTTCCAGAACTTCAGGAGCTGCGTCCACAGATAGGCGATTGTGTATATGTACTGATGGAGCATGATAAACAAGGCCGTCTTCGCGCTAAATTGGCCGGAGAGTATGAACTTGCAGAGCAAGCATTGGATGCACCTGAATCGTGGATGGGTCAAGCTGTTACGGCTAGAGTGTACAGACCGCTGCAGATGGGTACTTTTGTGCTGGTGGATGCTGGGGTACTAGGCTTTGGTGTCATCGGAATGATTCATGCCTCCGATCGCAGCCGATTGCTGCGGCTTGGTGAACAGGTTGAGGCACGTGTAACGCACATTCGGGAGGATGGACGAGTCAATCTTTCTATGGCCCCTCGTAAAGAAGTGGGTATGGATTTAGATTCTGCTAATCTATTGGAATTTCTGAATGCCCGTCCGGGTGGAGCGATGCCTTACTCCGATGCTACTCCTGCTGATATTATCAAACAGCGCTTTGGAATCAGTAAGTCAGCCTTTAAGAGAGCGCTTGGCAGGCTGATGAAGGAAGGTCTCATTACACAAAAAGAGAACTGGACGTATCTTGCGCCTAAGGAAGAAGATGCCCAGGTTGAAGGTAATGAGTCTGCTGAGTAACAGTTGTTATTTTTTAATAGAAAGCGCGGTGTACCTTGGTGTCATCCTATGGGAAATTTGCATACGTATACGACGAGCTTATGGCGGATATGCCCTATCCGGACTGGCTAACCTTTGCTGAAACCGCGTGGAAAAAACATGGGAAGCCGGCAACAGTAGCAGAACTTGGCTGCGGAACAGGCAGTATAACCATCCCCCTGGCGGGTGCGGGATATCATATTAGTGGTATTGATTTATCCTCAGATATGCTTGCGGTTGCAAGGCAGAAGATGGAGGAGCATCCGCAGGGACGCCGCTTTTTACGCGAGGGAAGTGTACGCTGGATCAGGCAGAACATGACGGAATGGGAGCTTCCGGAGACGGTGGATTCAGTCATTTCGTTTTGCGATTGCCTTAATTATTTGCTTGATGAGAAAGACATTAAATCTACGTTTGCCCGTACCTTTGCAGGACTTAAGCCCGGGGGCACTTTTCTATTTGATGTGCATCATCCGAATACACTCATTAGGTATGAGGAAGAGCAGCCGTTCATATTGGATGAAGATACTATATCTTATATATGGACCTGTGAACTGGATGTTCCTCGCCGCGAGATTGAGCATCATCTAGTTATTTTCTCTCGGGAAGGCGGACAAGATAATGTGTATCGTCGGTTCGAGGAGACACATGTTCAGCGTGCTTATGATCCTAAATGGCTCACAGAGGAGTTACTCAAGGCTGGGTTCTCAGATGTGAAGACCTACGCTGACTTCAAATGGGTCGAGGCGGATCAAGGAGCAGAACGTCTCTTTTATGTTGCTGTGAAATAACATGATTAGTAAAGCGGTCCACCCGAATACAGGGTAGGGTCGCTTTTATTTTATAAAAAAGCTAAGAGGCACAGAATTGTACCTCCCAGCAACCTCCTAGCCTTTACCTGTGCTCAAACAAGTCAATTGTACCCAATACTACATGGGCCAGACCAAACCCTAGTATGCCGGTAGCGGCCATTTTATATTTCCTGCTTCCAAGAAAAGCGGCGCTTGAAGCACATACTACGGTTCCAAGAACGGTGGGAATTAGACCTTCTCGCATTTGTAACACTCCTTCTCGGTGGTTTTGGAGACATGATTTAGTTTGGGTTTTTTAACATTAAATATACTTAGGAGGTCATGTTCAGTATTTGGAAAAGGCTTCGCCGAATTTCAAGAAAAAAAGCATCCCATCAGTCCAAAAGACCAAGAGGATGCTTAAGTCGAAGCTTTATATGCTTTATTCAGTATGGACTTTATCCATACTTACACGTCTGGATATTTCTTCTACTTCATGCACATTATAGAGTACACGTGCCATCAAGTCCTGGCTGTAGTTGCCAAAATGTTTTCCGTAAATCGTAAGCCCTCGTTTATTAACTGGTTTTTCAGTAACAGCAATTCGGAAGGTTAATTCACTTTTATAATCCAGTTGAATATCATCCAGAGTCACGTCCGAGATTCGACAGCCATCAATGAAACTTCCTTCATTGTTAATTCTGATTAGCTTGAGCATACCGTATTGATTCAAGTGAGGAGGCCACCAATCCGGATTAAGTGTTCCAGGGGAAACACCGAAATCACCGGGGCTGGTCCATGTGCCGATTTCCATGCCATTTACATAGAAGTATAGGTCTGAAGGATAATTATCACAGAACCCTGGAGCTTCAGAGCCGATCTCCATCGAGAATTGAATTTCCCGGAAAGTTTGGTTGGGTTTTAGATAATTAGGGATTCTATATTCTAAAAAACCCTCCGCCAGCCAAATAATCTCCGCATCGATTCGTTGAGGATCCGCAAAGTAGCGGGGCTCATCAAAGTCACCAATGATACTATCCTTTGTTGCCAATCCGCAGGTCGGAACTGCCTGATAGTTACTATAATGCCCGACCTGAATTTCTACAGCGTATAAGTTATCTACATCTTTACTGCGAAGGTCGACCATAAGCTTATCTTTATTTAGGTAACAAACCTTCTGGATGCCATGTTTTCCAACGGAGGTATTAATCTCAATTAGTCCACTTTCCTCTAACTTTTTAATATGCATAGTGATTGCGCCATTGCTTAAACTCAGCTTTTTGGCGATTTCATTTAGATTCAATGCCTGATTGCTCGCGAGCAGTTCCAGAATCTGAATCCTGATCTCGGAGCTGAGTGCTTTGAAGATGTCGATTCCACTCATGAGATCTTTAATATAAATCATATAAGTATACCTTCTTCCGGATGGTGTTTAGATATTTTTATTATTTTATAAAATTATAAACTAATAAGGCCATTTAATAAAGCTTTCTTCCTATATTTGTAGAATGTACTTAATTTTTATGTAACATTTCAAGAATGGGCTCCTTTAATTTAGATTTATGTTGATATAAAGGGCTGGCATTTTCAGAAAAAAAGCGCATTTATTTCGTTTACACGTCATTATTGTGCTTTGATTTATAGAATAGTGAATAGTTTTATATTTTTGTGTTTACAAGGTGTTTTTAATGTGTTATTTTATATTTGTAAGCGAATACATTCAAGGTTATCAAAAACAGTTCAAGATAACCTAAAAGGTATTTACTTAAGATTATCATTAGATTTGGTTAAATTCAATGAATCATTGGTAGCCTGAACTAAAAAAACGTCAAAAACTGACTTTTATTTTAGTTCTTACTATAAAGTAGTTCATTTTTAAGAGTTACAGTTTATACAGACACTTAGGAGGGGTTACATTGTTAAAGAAAAAAGGTTGGTTTACACTGCTTTCGATGGTTCTGATGCTTTCGGTTGTACTTGCAGGTTGTGGTGGGAATAATAACGCCGCAAACAGTAATACAGGAGGAAACGCAAAACCTGCAAATTCCGCCAACGACTCCAAAGAAACAAAAGAGTTAACATTCATGTTCAGAGGTGGACCAGACGAGCAAACTGCATACAAAAATGTAGTTAAAAAGTTCGAAGCTGATCATCCAAATGTTAAGGTTAAAGTTGTTGTAACTGCAGCTGACCAATATGCTACTAAGTTAAAAGCAGCAATCACAGGCAAAAGCGTGCCAGACGTATTCTATTTTGAATCCGGCGACCTTAAAGCTTATGTAAATAGCGGAGTTTTACTAGATCTTACTAGCTATGTTGAAAAAAATGAAAATATTAAACTTGATAATATCTGGAAATATGGTGTAGATCTGTACCGTTATGACGGCACAATGGCTGGCCAAGGCAATATGTACGGTATGCCTAAAGACGTTGGACCTTTCGCACTAGGTTACAACAAAACTATGTTCGAAAAAGCAGGCATTCCACTTCCAGACAAAGACAAGCCATATACATGGGATGAATTCATTAAGGTTGCTCAGCAACTAACTATTGATAAAGATGGCGATGGTAAATTGGATCAGTTCGGTGCTGGCTTTAACGTAAACTGGACTTTGCAGTCTTTCGTATGGAGTAATGGTGCTGACTGGCTTGACTCTACAAAAACAAAAGTAACTATTGACGATCCTAAATTTGCTGAAGCTCTTCAATTCTTCGCAGATATGCAAAACAAATACAAAATCACACCTTCTACAGAGCAAGCACAAACATTGGATACTTACCAACGTTGGATGAAAGGCGAAATGGCATTCTTCCCAGTAGGTCCTTGGGATATGAGTACTTATGAAACTTTGCCTTTCGATTATGATCTAATTCCTTACCCTGCTGGATCTACTGGCAAATCAGCTACATGGACAGGTTCACTTGGTATCGGAGCATCTGCTAAATCTAAGCATCCTGAAGAGGCTGTAGAATTGATCAATTACCTGACAGCTTCCAAAGAAGGTATGGATGCACTTGTAAAAGCAAAAGTTCAAATTCCTAACTTGATTGATATGGCAACAGAGTGGGCTGCTGATACAACTACTAAGCCAGCCAACAAAGAAGAGTTCCTGCAAGTTGTTAATGAATACGGAAGAGTTCTTCCAGGTCACTACACTTACAATGCAGAATGGTACAACCTATTCTTCACAGATATTCAACCTGTAATCGATGGTAAGGTAACTGCGGCTGATTATTTGAAATCAGAACAACCTAAAATGCAAAAACTCTTGGATAAAGCTGTTGAGCAAGAAGCAAAATCCAAACAATAAGCTAAGAGTTTTTCTCTAAACCAGGGTGAAATGATGTTAGCTGCTGATTACATCAGCCTAACATCATTTTCATTCTGATATCAGAATCTGAGGTGAATGAAATAATGACCAAGTCCAACCTCTATCGTAAAGAGAGAATATACGGATTTTTGTTTATTCTTGCTCCTTTATTAGGTCTACTGATCTTTACACTGTACCCTATGTTTTATTCCATCTATGGTTCGTTTACGGACTGGGACGGTTTAGGGCAGATGAATTTCATAGGTCTTGATAATTACAAGGATCTATTTACGGATGAATTATTCCACAAAGCAACCTTTAACACGTTGTTCATGATGCTGGGTATTCCAATCGGGATCACGCTGGCGCTTCTGCTGGCACTCGGTTTAAACCGGAAAATTCCGGGTACAACAACCTTTCGAGTAATTTACTATGTCCCAGTAATTTCTTCCCTTGCTGCTGTTTCGATTATGTGGAACTGGGCATACAACGGCGACTACGGACTGGTTAACCAGTTTTTAGATCTATTCGGTATTGAGGGTCCTAACTGGATGGCTAATAAGTATACGGTTAAACCGGCTCTTATTATTATGGCAATTTGGAAGGGTCTAGGCTATACAATGCTCTTGTACTTGGCTGCACTTCAAAGTGTTTCAAGATCCTACTATGAAGCAGCAGAGCTTGATGGGGCTAATGCCTTTAAATCATTCTGGCATATCACCTGGCCGATGGTTAGACCTGTTACCTTCTTTATTGTGGTTACCAATATTATCGGAGGATCGCAAATTTTTACCGAGATGAACATTATGACCCCAACAGGTGGTCCGGAATATGCTTCAGCTTCCGTGGTGTTCTACATTTGGCAGAAGGCTTTCGCCAATTTCCAAATGGGTTACGCTTCTGCTATGGCAGTAGTACTCGGCGGTTTCATATTTGTCGTGACTCTTATCCAATTCAGAATGAATGAGAAATCGTCGTTCGATGTCGATTGATATGAGGGAGGAGCGAAGATGAATAATATGTCCCATTCGAGTAGAAGAAATATCACAAATACAATCATATTCATTGTGCTGCTAATTGGTGCTGTGTTTATGATAGGACCCTTGTTATGGATGCTATCTACATCGCTTAAAGATAAACAGGATGTATTTGCTTTACCACCTGTATGGATTCCTAGTCCTTTTAATTTCGCCAAATACAAAGAAATCTGGGAAGCAGGTCCTTTGCTTAGCGGGGTTAAGAACAGCTTGATTATCGCATTATCTGTAACTGTAGTGGGTACTTTTACATCCAGTTTAGCGGCATTTGCTTTTGCAAAGCTCAGATTCCCAGGTAAAAATAAGATTTTCCTGCTTATGCTATCATCCTTGATGATTCCTTACCCTGCGGTTATGATTCCACAATTCTTCATGTTCTCCCAAATGGGTTGGATAGACACCTTGCTGCCGTTGATTGTACCGGGGCTGTTCGGAAATATCGTTATGATATTCTTCCTTCGTCAGTACTTGAGCAGTGTTCCTAATGCAATTATAGAAGCCGCCAAAATTGATGGCAGTTCTTACTTCAGGCTGTATAGTTCGATTACCTTCCCGCTTATCAAGCCTGCGGTTGCCGCACAATTGATTCTGTGGTTTATGGGAATCTGGAATGATTACCTCGGACCGATTATTTACCTGAATTCACCTGAAAAACAGACACTGCAACTAGTAATTGCTAACTTTAATGCAACTTATGCGATCCAGACGGATTATCCGCTTATCATGGCTGCTTCAATTATTGCATTGCTGCCGATGCTTATTACCTTCTTGGTCTTCCAGAAACAAATCATTGAATCCGTAGCGATCTCTGGAGTTAAAGGGTAAAAAGGCAAGTGTTGTAGAGTCTTCAGGGACGTTATTTCAACTATTGGAGGGACTCGAATGGTTATGTTACCAATCTATCCGGATTCTCCTGGAGAATTCACTATGTATGATGAGGCCGCTCTTCATATTGAAGCAGATTGGACCCTTAATAACGCGCATGATCCCGGGATTATAAAAACGGATCAAGGTTATTATGTATTTTCTACGGATGTGAAGGTCGGTGGGGAGCTTACCCCCGGAGTCATGGTCCGTAAATCTCAAGATCTGATTCATTGGGAATGGGTTCATTATGCTCTGCCGGGAATTCCACAGGTAGCTAAAGATTGGGCAGAATCCATTAATCTATGGGCTCCGGATGTGGTTAAGCATGGTAATCAGTACCGAATGTATTATTCAGCCTCTACATTTGGCAGCAGACAATCTCTGATTGGTTTGCAAACTGCGACTTCTATTGAAGGACCTTGGACTGATGAAGGCGTTGTGATCAAGACTCGGGCAGAAGATCACTTAAATGCAATTGATGCCAATGTGTTAACGGATGTAGAAGGACGACTTTGGATGGTGTATGGCTCTTTTTTTGGAGGTATCCATCTTATTGAACTGGATATTGAATCTGGCAAACCAAAGGTTGAAGGCTTCGGAAAGCTAATTGCTAAGCGTGACATGGTTACGGAAGACGGTGCTGTTGAAGGCCCGTATATTGTATACAACGAACAATTCAAGAAGTACTACCTTTTCGTATCCTATGATTCATTGTTCGAGGATTATAACGTTCGGGTAGCCCGTTCAGACTCAATCAGCGGACCTTATGTGGATTATAATGGGCGGGATCTAAGCGATATAGAGTATTTGCCACAGTATGACGTCGGTACAAAGATTCTCGGTGGTTATCGATTTGGTGAAGATCCAGGATGGATTGCTCCAGGACATAACTCTGTGTTAAATGATGACGGTACGTATTATATGGTCCATCATGCACGGGGCGAGCTCGATAAGCACTGGTCCTATCTCCATGTCCGCAAAATAGTATGGACAGAAGATGGATGGCCTGTGGTTTCACCGGAACGTTATGCAGGAGAAATCGAACAGGATATTCCGGCTTCCCTTATTTCGGGGTCGTGGGAGCGGATCGTAATGAAACCGTCAGTGGATGGTCAGGTTCAATCATCGTCAATTACGATTAGAGATAACGGCAGCCTAGAAGGCGAATATGGAGTCGGGCAGTGGAGCTTTGATGGGAAAAGAACCTTAACCTTGATTTGGAGCGACATTCTCGAAGGAGATGGACGTACAGAAAAGGTACAATTGATTCCTTCATGGGATTGGGAAAAGAACAAGCAGACTCTTGTATTTACCGGCCTCAATGAAATCGGAGTTTCCATTTGGGGTAAAAAGTGAGTTGTTGGAGTGACTCATTTAACAGTTCCGTTTAATTTGGATAGGAATAAAGTCCAGGACATTACCAAAGAAGGTAAGTCAGAGACTAGATTAAAGGAGAAACAATATGAATACTAATAAAGAGTATCTTAACCCGTTGGTGGAGCAACGGGCTGATCCATGGGTGTATAAACATACAGATGGCTGGTACTATTTCACTGCATCTGTACCGGAATATGACCGGTTAGAACTTAGAAGGTCAAAGACCATCAATGATTTAAGCAAGGCAGAACCCCTCACCATCTGGAAGAAATATGATAGCGGACTTATGAGCGCTAACATATGGGCACCGGAGATTCATTTCAGTGGCGGCAAATGGTATATCTATTTTGCTGCAGCACACACTTCAGAGACGATAGAGGGCATATTTGACCATCGTATGTTCGTCCTGGAGAACGAAGCCGACAATCCTCTTGAAGGCACATGGGTAGAAAAGGGTCAAATTCATACGGATTGGGAGTCCTTTTCTCTAGATGCCACAAGGTTTGATCATAATGGAGTATCTTACTTGGTATGGGCACAGAAAGACCCGTCAATTGACGGTAATTCTAATCTGTACATTGCCGAACTTGAGAATCCCTGGACGATAAAGGGGCCGCAAGTGATGATTTCCATGCCGGATCTGGAATGGGAGATCATCGGATTTAAGGTGAATGAAGGCGCTGCTGTATTGGTACGCAACGGAACTGTTTTTATTAGCTACTCCGCTAGTGCCACAGATCATAACTACTGCATGGGGCTGTTATCAGCACCCGCAGATAGTGATTTGCTGGATCCAGCTTCCTGGTCCAAATCCAGTGTGCCGGTATTTCAGAGCAATGTGACAACTGGCCAATTTGGACCTGGTCATAATAGCTTCACACGTTCTGAAGATGATAGTGAGGACATTATTATTTATCATGCAAGAAATTATACGGAAATCGTGGGAGATCCTCTATACGATCCAAATCGTCATACACGGGCTCAGGTATTTACTTGGAATTTGAACGGTACACCGAATTTTGGCTTTCCAGTACCGGATGAAGGCGTAGAAGAATAGAAGGATTACGATATAAATTAAAGAAGACCGTACATCGGCGACTAACCGATGTGCGGTTTTTTTGAGTTGATCGCCAGAAACTAGGCTTTCTTCTTACGCTTCCGAATGAGGACGACAATGAAAAGCAACAAAGGGAGGACAAATTGAAAGAAAGGCCACCAATACTTAACCGCGTCGCCTCGACCGACTTCGATATGATGAGTATAAGTGGGAGATAGAAAGGCTAGTGCGAAGATCACACCTCCTATAGGAAGCACCCATTTTTTATGGCTTATTCCTGTAATCCTTTCCAGACCTATCACAGCACCAATATAAAAGGCATTCAATTTGATGCCTAACCCCAAAAAGAGGACTAAGATAAAAAGAGCATCCATTCTCTCAAATACCTCTGGTAATTGAATCAATTGTACGGTTTCAAGAAGCGGCAATGTGAGATTAGCTGCAAGTACAGGTCCCAAAACATAAATACTCATCTGATTGAATCCAGTCAAAAAGAGGGCGACCGAAATGTAGGCAATAATTACCGCCCTGGGAAGGTTGCGTCCCTTTGTAGTCATAGGGTAAAAAACAAGAAATAACACGGTTTGTCCAAAAGGAAAGGTGACAATTTCCGGTATAGCTGCATTTAAAGCGGGTTTTATCCCATTCTCCAACATAGGAAGCATGAATTGGAAATGAATAAGACCCGTAGCCGGAATAAATATAGCGATCACAAGATAGCCCGTTACGACTACGGGAAAAAGAAGCATGCATGTTAAGAAAAATACTCTTGGCTCATAGCGGGTTGTATTAGCTATTACCAGCAGTGTGATTAGCATTATAATCCAGATTGAAGTTTGATTTAGCAAAGTCATTACCGTTAGTTCACCAAAATCGCGTAAATTTCTTGAACTCTCATAAGTAAAATATCCAATAAATAAAAGGTTCATAAGAGTACCTAAATATTTACCCATGTAACGGCGAAATAATCGAAATAAATCCAGAGTGGGATCCTGCCTATGAAGTGCCAAATGTAGAAAGAGAAGGAACAGGCCGAGGAAAGCCCCTATAAGCATAGCTATCCAAGCATCCTGCTTCGCTTCAGCACCCATCAAAAACAAGGTAGTGCTTCCAACTTCAAACAATGTTAGACATATGATCAATTCGGACACCCTTATTTTATTCTGGATCATCAGATGCAATTCACCCCCTTTTGCATATATTACATATTTAAATGGCTGATTTGGTTAAGGCCCTAACAGCTTTTTGTAAGAGTTTTGAAATAGTCCTGGGCGTTTAATTTCAGCTTTGACCTCTACAATGATATCCATTTTGGCCATATCATCAGGCCAAGTATTCTTTATTTTTTTCCAATCTTTCGGATATATTCGGTGGATTTTATTTCCGATGTTGATCAAATCCGTTTTTTCTTTCTGTACGGAATTCCAGCCGTCCAGTATTTGTGACTCTATAATCTTTTCTATCTGGTATTCCAATTTGTCTATTCCCTTAGAATTAGTAAGATTCTTCTTGTTAGAGGCTTCCACCATCTCACCGGATACCTCAGCCTTTACTTTTAAGGTGTAATGTGAGGAACCCTTAACGGGGGTAGATTTAACTTTGGAGTGAAGGATTCTAAAAGCCGTATATGCTTCTAGACCCTTTGCTGATGGTTCATCTTTAAATGAAATCGTGCTTTTTTCCATTTTATTGTTTAGCCAAGTTACCCCCAAGCTCTCCTTCCGGTTTAATGAGCTAACTCTTTTATCGCCTTTAAAGACACTTAAACCTGACAATTTTAATTTAGATTTCGTTGAAGTTTGTGTGAAAATGTCATTGGATTTTAGCTTCTCACCGTCAGTACCCACCACAGAAATTTCCGGTATTCCTACAGCACCACTCTCTGAAGTAATATTCATCGCTACTTCAAACATCGATACGGAAGGAAAAAATGATCCCAATTGATCATCCTTTACCAAAATTTGCGTTAACGCGTGACCGGGAATCTTTTCAGGCGGTACAAGCATTTCTAATAGATCACGCGCTTCCCCATCAGCAATTATAATTTTAACCGTTTCTCGTGCTTCGGAGATCGCGAAGTAGGTATCCAAAATATCCGCTATTCCTTCTTCTGCAGCTTGTTTTCCTATGAAGACTATATTGTTATGGGCAAAATACAGCTTGCGCGGATTCTCCAAATTACTGACATCTACGGCCTCTCTTATTGTGCTTCCTTCCGTAGAAAAGGTGTGCACAGCAGATTGAGAGCCGCCCCCGCCGCTGGATCCACCTGCACCGAAGGTCATGGCCGACGGTATAATAACCTGATAAGTGACGATCCACTTGCCGCCTTTTTTATCCATACCCGTTGCCGATGTGATCCCCAATTCGTTCAATTCGGTTCGATTTCCGCAACCGGAGAGTAATAAATTTATAACTAACAGTATAGAAATGATCCATAATCGGCGCATGGTTATCTCTCCTTATTTCTGATTATCGGACTTATCCTGGCGTTCTTTCTCGGCTGTGCTGGCAGGATATTGATTCGCGGCTTGTCTCCATTTATTTTTACCTGATTTTTGGTTGGGCCGTGTCTTCATTGCCCACCAAGGAGCTCTAATGAGCAAATCCTTCATATTGGATTTATAGAAGGGAGCATAGGGCATGAAATAGCTCACACCAAAAGATTCAAGCGAGACTAGATGAACCATTATCGGAATAAGTCCTGCCAGAATTCCGAATAAACCGAGTGTTCCAGCCAAAATCATAAGTGCAAATCGGATCAGTCGGACGGAGGAGGCCATATTAAAGTATGGAATTACAAAGTTAGATATCGCTGTAAAGGATACCACAATAACCATAGCACCCGAGACTAGGCCGGCCTGCACCGCTGCTTGACCAATAACCAAAGCACCTACGATGGAGATGGCCGGGCCGATGACCCGGGGCATACGAACCCCCGCTTCGCGAATGACCTCGAAAATTAACTCCATAACTAGTGCCTCCATTAATGCTGGAAAAGGTATTCCCTCCCTTTGAGCGGCGAGAGATATTAAAAGTGTCGTAGGCAGCATTTCCTGCTGGAAGGTTGTAACAGCTATATAGAGGGAGGGAAGCAGCATGGCGACTAGAAAGGACACTATCCGCACAATTCTTAAAAAAGTTGAAATATCATAACGTTGATAGTAATCTTCACTGGACTGAAAGAAGTTAAAAAAGGTAACGGGTGCGATCAGAACAAAAGGTGTTCCATCTACCAAAATGGCTACTTGTCCATCTAAGAGACTTCCGGCGACGGTGTCAGGACGCTCTGTGTTTAACATGGTCGGAAATGGACTAATCGGTTCATCCTGGATGAACTCTTCAATGTAACCACTTTCTAGTATGCTATCCGTATCAATGGCTTTTAGTCGCTTATTTACTTCGAGAATCACTTCAAGGGGGGCAATCCCTTCAAGGTAAGCCAATATAACTTTTGTTTTGGTATAACTTCCAATAGAGTGAGTCTCAAACTTTAGCTCAGGTGTGGGCAATTTTCGTCTGATCAGTGCAACATTGGTTGAAATACTTTCAGTAAATCCCTCTTTAGGACCTCTAATCACAGTTTGGGAGGTAGGTTCCTGCACAGACCGTCTGTTCCCACCGGAAATGGAGATATCCAGGGCGTATTCAACACCCTCGATCACAATAACAGCACTTCCGGTAAGGATTGCTTGAAGCAGCTCCCTCTCAGAGGTTATTTTCTGGATATTCCCTAAGGGGAGCTTTTTCTTTAACCTAGCAGCTGAAGATTGAAAGTCAGAAGTGAAAGAAGCCTCTGAGCTTAGCTCAAGGATTACACCTTCCATAAGATCTGAAAGTAGGTTTGCATCGATTAACCCTTCAATGTAACTAACAGCCAGAACATTGTCTGATGAAGGTTTATCCTTAAAGTCACGAATGATAAAATCGGCGCTTTGCCCTAGGTTTGATTGAAGCATGGAAAGGGTGTCAGTTAAGGATGAGGTTATAGGTTTAGACTTCTCTTGTTCTAAGTTAACGCTATCTTTTTTATGGTTATTTGCAGGTTTTAGAACATCCTTGATCCATTTCTTTGGCACGGAATTCACCCCCTGATTATCCATGATTAAGCTATAACGTTTACCTATTCAATGGGAAATATACGGATAATTCCATAAAAAATACACCCCTGAGAATATACGAGGGTTGATCCAAGGAGGGTCAACACCATGTTATTCTAAGGAGTGCATTAGATTTGCTTACTATAAAATTGAGTTTTTAAGGAATGTATTGTTGCACTATGGAGGTTATTACACCATCCTGAATGGTAACATGATAAGGGAATTGGCTTAAATCCAAGAGTTCAGTTTTGTTGAATTGTGCAATGAATTGCTGCAAAGTAATTTCTTCATTCCAAATAATGTCCAAATCTTCAATGTTGCCGGTATGGTCATAAATCTGCATTTTAACAGAAGCGTTATCTGCCACTTTATAATTCGTTAAAATATCACTGTCGTTTACAATATAATAATCATCCGGCACTCCGCCAATTTCTGCATAAGCTTCAGGTTCCCTCTCTGCAAAAATTTGATTTGCACTAGATCCCTGATACCAGTCTATCTCATCAATTGTGATGGAAAGGCTGCCGTTGTCGGATTGGATGTTATCAATATACACTGTGATGGATTGCGTGTTGACGCTGCTCTCTGCATCGACCCGTGTTCCAATTGTGCTTGCCGTTGTTATTAGGGAAAGAAACAGCAACACAGCAAAAGGCATAACATAAACGGATTTTTTCTTAATCATAAGTCATTCTCCCCCTTGGCAATTGAAAAGCACATTATAAGATTAATTACCCTATGGGGTATTTCTCAAACTCGCTTTTCACTACTATAACGTTATGCAGAAAGAAAAAGTTGCAAAACGTTTTTTTTAGTTAAGGGAGACTTATTTTTTCGTTATCTTGCCGGTGCGAAATCTGCTACCTGCTTCAGAATATCCTCTATTTGCTTCAATGTTTCAGGCTCCAGAACGACGTCCACTGCTTTAACATTCTCCTCGACCTGCTCTGGCTTGCTGGCGCCAATAATGGCTGAGCTTACCCCTGGCTGTCTCAGGACCCAAGCTAAAGCAAGCTGCGACAGCTTCAAGTCCAGACTATTGGCCAACTGATCCAACTGGCCAACTACGTCCAGCACATCATCTCGCAGATAACTGTTTATTACTCCGTTCACCGAATCGTCGGCTCCGCGAGTCCCTGCTGGAGGCTGTTGCCCCGGTTTATATTTTCCGGTCAGAATCCCCTGTGCCAATGGAGAGAAAACAACTTGACCGAGTCCTTCACGCTGTGAGACTTCAAGCACTTCATCTTCTATATAGCGTTCGAACATATTGTAAATCGGCTGATTGGAAGCTAGTGGACGCAGGTTATATTGACGGGACAGGCCACAAGCGTTCACAATTTGTGCGGCTGTCCATTCACTAACAGCGGAGTAAAGAATTTTCCCTTGTGCAGTTAAGTCATCAAGTGCTCGCAATGTCTCTTCTACAGGTGTCTCGTTGTCGAAACGGTGGCAGAAATAGACATCGATATAATCAGTTCCCAATCGGCGTAAGCTGGCCTCACATTGCTCCATAATGTGTTTACGCGAGAGACCACGATCATTCGGACCCTCTCCCATCGGGAAATACAATTTCGTGCTGAGGACATAATCCGATCTTTGGTAAGAACGGAGAGCTGCTCCTATTGCCTTTTCACCTTCACCCCGATTGTAGGCATTGGCTGTATCAAAGAAATTGATACCGCATTCAAAAGCTTTGCTGATGCAGGCATCCGCCGCTTTCTGTTCTGCAGCCGTACCGTATGTAAGCCAACTTCCCAGGCCAATTTCGCTGACTTTCAGCCCAGTATTTCCTAATCTTCTATATTTCATGTGTATCTTCCCTTCTATAAGTTGTTTAAGATAACTTTACTTTTATTAATAGAAATCTTCAAGCGGGTTAAAGAGATAATTACCATCCTGATTTTAGGGAAGTTGTTGTAGCGTTGTTATTCTATTAAAGCTATTATATATAAAAAAGATATAGGAATGGAAAGGGACAAATGGGATGGAGAATAACAGCAATGCCCTCCGCAATATTGAGGATGTAGTAGAACATATGCTTTTTCTTCTGACGCATATGCTGAGAGCGGATACGATTGTAATTTCGATAAATGCAGGGACTCCTGAGTCCATTTTTAGATTTCATAACCAAGATAATGATTTTGTAAAAGAAACGGAATTGTTCGCACTATACGAGAATATTTGCTCTTTAGTTAATTTAAATGACAATAAATCTATTCGTATTGCTGATACTAGTGACTCTCCGCAATCTGAAGAACTTGAATATATACGTAATTCAGGAGTGCACTCTTTTATAGGAATCCCCTTAATTTTTGAGGACGGAAGATCCTATGGAACGATATGTGTGATGGATCAGACAGCCAGCGAGTATAGTGATGATGATGTGAAGGTGTTGTATGCATTAGCGATATTTTTCACTTATTTAATCCAGTTGGAACAGAAGTCCGATTCGGCAGAACGTCGCATTCAGAGCAAAACAGATTTGTTCTCGATGCTCTCACATGAGATACGCACTCCGATGAACGGTATTGTGGGTATGACGGACTTAATGATGACGACTGAAATGAATGAGCAACAGAAGTATTATATGGAAATAATTAATGAAAGTAACACGAGATTGCTGGAATTTTTAAATGATATTCTAGAGTTTAGTAAGATGGAGAATGGCCAGCTGACCGCCGAAGAAGAGCCTTTTGATATTATTGCTACTTTGGAGGAAACCGTCTACTTGTTCTCGACGAAAGCATTAGAGAAAAATTTGGAGATGGTTCTCAATACAGATTCTGAAATCCCGCTTTATGTATTGGGAGATGCGCCAAAGGTACGCCAGATCTTTATGAATCTATTAAGTAATGCTCTTAAGTTCACGCACCATGGTGAGATTTTTGTGGAACTTAAATTGTTGCCGGCCCGTGAGGAAGAGGAAGCCTGCATCAAAATTGCCATTCAGGATACGGGAATAGGAATTGCACCTGATAAGCTAGATCTCTTATTTAACAAATATACACAGGTACATGATAAAAAATCCGTCCATCATTATGGTGGAACTGGTTTGGGGCTTGCTATCTGCAAGTATTTGGTGGAGCTAATGGGCGGACATATTGAGGCTCAGAGCAAAAAAGAAGTGGGAACAACGTTTGAGATCACTTTATTCCTTAAGAAGTATTCGAGCTTACCAGCGATCCCCTTTGAGAGTGATGTGTTAGAGGGAACGAATATCCTTGTGGTAGATGATAACCAGACCAGTCTCCAAGTTATTTCTTCCATGCTGGAGGATTGGGGTGTTACTGTTGGTTCTACTCAGAATCCACAGCAAATAGTTCAATGGATTGAAGATGATTTGGACGTCGACTTGGTCCTAATTGATAAGGATATTGGAGGATTAGATGCCATTGAAATGGCCAGTCAACTTAGACAGCTAAATACTGGCAAGAAGTTTTCGCTGGTACTCCTCGCGCCGATGGGAACCAATCTGGACGAGGAGTCGAAGTCATTGTTCGATTCCATTATTATAAAACCGATCCGTAAGCTGCACTTGTTAAATGCATTACTTTCTATTATAAATAATTCGAATTCTAAAGATGAGTAGTTCATGCAATCGAATCTATTAAACTATAGTTAAGGGAAGGAATATTCGTATGTCTAACTCAACTTCTAAAAAGAATAAGATCATTTTATTTCAGGGAGACTCTATTACAGACGGGAACCGTGGCCGCGATAATGACCCCAATCATATATTGGGACATAGTTATGCTTACATCATAGGCGGCAAACTGGGAAATGATCTAGCTGAGCAGCGTCCAGTTTTCTATAACCGCGGAATAAGCGGAGACCGAATCTCTGATTTATATGCACGTTGGAATGAAGATGCCATCAGTCTTCAGCCAGATGTTATAAGTATTTTAATTGGAGTAAACGATATATGGAGATGGATGAATGGCGAGCCGAGTGGGGTAACGGACCGTTTTGAGCGGGCCTACCGACACGTACTTGAAGAGACTAGAGAAGTACTCCCGCAAGCCAAACTGATCCTGTGTGAGCCATTTATCCTCAATACTGGAGCTCCTGCAGAACAGTGGGATACTTGGAATGAACGGGTTACTTACTATCAGACTATTGTCCGCCAGCTTGCAGAAGAATTTCATGCGGTTCACATTCCCTTGCAAGGGGCCTTCGATGCAGCGGCTTTGCGGACAGATGCTGCTTATTGGCTGTGGGATGGCGTTCATCCTACTGCTGCAGGACATGATCTAATTGCAAGAGAATGGCTGAAAATCGTAGAGAAGAGTGGACTATTAGACATACAAGAATAATACTGAAAACCCTTTGATGCTTTTTTTAAAACTGTAAAATGAAAGCAGAGCAGTGGTTCCCCGTTAATGGAGAATCGCTGCTCTGCTTTTTTGTTATGAAAAGCTTGAACCCCTTTTATTATCCGCAGGTTTACTCCGTGCTGTAGATCAGGGATATCTGAGCTTTGTTCAAAAAGTCAATCCATTCGTCGGATGGCTTCTGATCGGTAACAATATAATCGACCTTATCAAAGCTGAATAGTTTGATGAAGGCAATTCGGTCAAACTTGGAGTGGTCTACAAGCAGTACAACTTTGTTTGCCTGCTGCTGCATCAGGATTTTTAATTCACTCTCAGCTTCGTTAGAATCACTTAGCCCTCCAGTCATGGACAGGGCTTTGCAACTGAATATAGTCACATCCACATTATATTTCTGGATGGTATGGGAGGCCGTAGGTCCGACAAACGAGCTGGTCTCCGGTCCTAGGGTTCCACCGGTTGAAATTAGCTTTTGACCGGAATGTTGGAATTCGGATAACACGACCAAAGAATTGGTGATGACCGTCAGATTATGTTTCTTCTCAAAAATTACACGTAAGGCTTCAAATGCTGTAGTGCTGGTATCGGTCATCAAGCTGTCTCCATCATTTATCAGCCCCAGAACGTTGTTCGCGATATTCCGCTTGGCTTCAATGTTAATCTGATGCCTGCTTGCATAGGAGGGATCTTCGTTCGTGTGGGCGTTTAAAATAGCACCGCCATAATTTTTTTTGGCTAGGCCTTCTTTATCCAGTTTATCTAGATCCCGCCGTATCGTTTCTTCCGAAACGTTAAATTTCTGAGCCAAGTCGGCCACATGAACTTTTTTATGTCTATAGAGTTCATTAATAACTAAATCCCGCCGTTCAAATGCTTTCATCGTCTCGCTCACCTCTATCAAAATGATCTATACATTAGTTTACTACATCGCTTAATAAATACAAGGCGAACATACACTGAAACCCACAATAAATGGTCACTAAATCACAAAATACCACATAAATAATTGTATTTAGTGTGGAATAGTGTTGACTAAAGCGCTTTCAGAACCTATGATGTAAACAGGATTGGCGTAATTTCACAAGGGATTAAGGCTCAACACCAAAATTAGTGCTTGGCAGGTGGCGGGAAGGACATAAAGCCGTTACGCCTCTATAGAGGGAATTTCTCCCTCTATTTCTGCGGCCTACACGCTTTTTAGGCAATTAGAGGGAATTTCGCCCACTAATTTTGAGGATATACCGCTTTGGGGGCGATATGGCTAAGTTTAGAGGGAGGTTTTCCCTTTAATCACAAAATAAAGGCGTTTCGGTCGTTATTAGCGGGCGTTTTTCCCTCTAATTCGCCCAAGGACTGCTCCGTAACCCCGAACGGTTATCTGTAAGGCGTAGCTGCCCCAACCCGATGAAACTTCGGAGGAAGTTAGATCTAATTCGTTCGAAATCGTTCCCGGTACAGTGGTGTAAATGGAAATCAAGCATTGATTTCGAGAAAGAGAAGGGATTATTGCATCTTTATTTGATGTTTAACTTGATCTTGAGGAGGAACCGCAGTGGCAGTTATTTATCCTAAGATAGGCATACGTCCTACCATTGATGGCAGAAGACGTGGAGTACGTGAATCACTGGAGACCCAGACTATGGGGATGGCTGTACGGGTAGCCAAATTCTTAGAAGAGAACTTATTTTATCCGGACGGAACACCTGTTCAATGTATTATCGCGGATTCCACGATTGGTGGGGTTCAGGAGGCCGCTGCCTCCGGGCAGAAGTTCTCTGCGAATAATGTAGGCGTCTCCATAACGGTGACTCCTTGCTGGTGTTACGGCTCTGAGACGATGGATATGGACGCGACTATACCTCATGCTGTGTGGGGATTTAATGGAACGGAACGTCCCGGCGCGGTATACCTTGCAGCTGTTCTGTCTGCCTATGCCCAAAAAGGAATTCCTGCATTTGGCATTTACGGTGAAGATGTTCAGGAGTCCAGCAGCGAAGAAATTCCATCGGATGTGCAATCCAAGCTACTCCAGTTTGCCAAATCTGCATTAGCGGTTGCTCTTATGAAGGGGAAATCTTATTTATCTATGGGCTCTGTTTCGATGGGGATCGCGGGTTCAATTGTTAATGAAGCGTTTTTCCAGGATTATCTGGGGATGCGTAATGAATATGTAGACATGTCTGAATATGTCCGCCGTTTTGAAGAGGGGATATATGATCCAAAAGAATTTGAGCGGGCACTGGCATGGGTCAAGGAGAACTGTCGTGTCGGGGCGGATAATAATCCGGAGCATTTGCAAATCAGCAGTGAAGAGAAGGAACGGCAGTGGGAGACCAGTGTGAAAATGACGCTTATCGCACGTGATTTGATGGTTGGTAATCCTGAGCTGGCTGCACTTGGATTTGAGGAGGAAGCTAACGGCCATAATGCGATAGCAGGCGGTTTTCAAGGACAGCGTCATTGGACAGACCATTTTCCAAATGGTGATTTTATGGAGACGATACTAAATTCCTCGTTTGACTGGAATGGTACCCGTGCCCCATATATTCTGGCGACAGAGAATGACAGCTTAAATGGCGTGACGATGCTGTTCAATTATTTGCTTACGAATACGGCACAAATTTTTGCCGATGTCCGCACCTTTTGGAGTCCGGCAGCAGTTGAACGAGTTACCGGCTACAAGTTACAAGGTGTAGCGGCAGGCGGATTGCTGCATCTAATTAATTCGGGATCGGCTGCACTTGATGGAACGGGTGAGCAGAGCATAGATGGTAGTCCGGCAATAAAGCCTTTTTGGGAGATTTCAGATGATGAAGTGGAGGCTTGTCTGGCACAAACACAGTTCCGTGCTGCTTCTCAGGAGTATTTTCGCGGGGGAGGCTTCTCTACTGATTATTTAACCAAGGGCGGGATGCCAGTCACCATGGCACGTTTGAATTTGGTAAAAGGGTTGGGACCTGTCCTTCAGCTTGCAGAAGGCTTTACTGTAGAGCTGCCAGCGGAGGTCCATCATGCGTTGGATCAAAGAACAGACCCGACTTGGCCGACGACTTGGTTTGCTCCCAAGCTCACCAACCATGGCTCATTCCAATCGGTATATGATGTCATGAACAACTGGGGAGCCAATCACGGGGCTATAAGCTATGGACACATTGGAGCCGATTTGATTACGCTGGCATCTATTTTGCGCATTCCAGTCAGTATGCATAATGTTGAAGAGTCACGTATTTTCAGACCTCGGGTATGGTCGTTATTTGGTACTGAGGATCTAGAGGGTGCAGATTACCGAGCTTGCCGCAACTTTGGACCGCTCTATTAAATTTCTGATGAAGCAGGTGCAATGAAATGGGTGATACCCTTAAGCTGCTGGCCATGGATCTTGGAGCCAGTTCCGGTAGAGTCATGCTCGGGCTGTATGACGGTGAGATTCTCCGCATTGAAGAAATTCATAGGTTCGCTAATTCGCCAGTCCAGATCGGCGGACATTTATACTGGGATGTGCTGAGGCTGTTCCATGAGATGAAGCAGGGTATCAGGAAGGCCTCCAGAGTACATGGACAGCTGATGTCTCTTAGTGTTGATACATGGGGAGTCGATTATGGTTTTATAGACAAAGAGGGACAACTGCTCTATTCTCCGCATCATTACAGGGATCAGAGGATGGCTGCGTATCGATCTGATCTAGAGGCGCTCCTTCCGCCTGAAGAGCAATTTTCAATATCAGGTAACCAACCGAGTGTAATTAATACCGTCTATCAGCTCTACTCGGATCTCCAGGCTAATCCTTCGCTTGTGGAGATTGCAGCCAAAATACTTATGATGCCCGATCTGTTTCACTATCTGTTCTCGGGTGCTGCGGTTGGCGAGAAGAGTATATTAAGCACGAGCGGCCTGTGTGATGCTGTTACAGGAGAACCCTCTTCAGAAGTGTTTAACAAGCTGGGTATTCCGCTGAGATTAATTCCGGGAATAGTATCGTCTGGTACGATCATTGGACAGATTCTTCCGCGGATTCAAGAGGAGCTTGGGATAGGGCCTATGAAAGTTATAGCAGGTGCTTCCCACGATACTGCTTCTGCTGTTGCCTCGATTCCCTATGCAGACAAGAGCAAGGCCGCTTTTATCAGCTGTGGTACATGGTCTTTAGTGGGGATGGAAACGAAGGAACCGATTACGAATAAACAAAGCTATAAGTACGGGTTTACCAATGAACACTGTTTTGGCGGTGCCAACCGTTTGCTGAAGAATATAACAGGGCTATGGATTCTGCAGGAAACGGGGCGGATTTGGGCGGAAGCTGGAGAGCCGGTAAGTTTTAATGAAATGGTTGAACTTGCTGGGTCGCTGGATCAGGCTGTTGCGCTTATAGATCCTAATGACCCTATATTCAGTACGCCAGGAGATATGCCGCAGCGCATTATCGAATATTGTACTCGAACCGGGCAGCCAGTGCCCCATACGAAAGCTGAAATTATACGAATCATACAGGACAGCTTAGCCTTGTCATATAGCCAATCCATTGAACAGCTGGAAGAGTTAACAGGACAGACGGTCAGCACGATTCATATGGTGGGTGGAGGGATTCAGAATGAACTTCTCTGTCAGCTTACGGCGAATAAGACCGGTAAAAAGGTTGTTGCGGGGCCTATAGAGGCAAGTGCCATTGGTAATATACTTGTTCAATTGGTAGCGCTAGGGGAATTGGAAGCAGCGAAGGTACAAGATACTGTACAGCGGTCATTTGAATTTAAGTACTATCATCCAACTACGTATGTTGAAACTAAATAAAGATAGGATAGGGGAGAGTTATCATGGAAACTTTTGAGCAAAAGTTACGTCGACAGATTTGTGATATCGGTAAAAACCTTTTCAATAAGGATTTTATTGCAGCTAACGACGGAAATATATCGGCACGCTTGTCAGAGAATGAGATTTTGACTTCTCCAACAGGGGTTAGCAAGGGTTATCTGGAGCCGCATATGTTAGTAAAGGTTAACCTGCAGGGAGAAATATTAGAAGCCGAAGAAGGGTTCAGACCCTCAACTGAAGTGAAAATGCATCTCAAGATTTACAATGAACTTCCAGAAATAAACGGTGTTGTTCATGCTCATCCACCTTATGCTACAGCGTTTGCTATTAAAGGGGAGGCACTGGATAAAATGATGATGCCCGAATCCGTTATTGCGATGGGTGATATTCCTTTGGCAGTTTACGGGACACCTTCTACTGAGGAGATACCAGATTCCTTAACACCGTTCCTCGGCAAAAAAACAGCTGTTCTTCTAGAGAGCCACGGGGCATTGACTTGGGGGAAAGATGTGATGACTGCTTATATGAACATGGAAAGGCTCGAATACACCGCGAAGCTTACGTTCATTACCCGAATGATAGCCGGGGAGAGGGAGCTTCCGCAGCATCGCATTAATGAGCTTATTGCCTTGCGATCGTTCTATGGAATGTAGGAGGAGATTATACAGATGCTGAAAAAAATCCCTAAGATTTTATCACCGGAGCTGGTTCGTATCTTAATGGAAATGGGGCATGGAGATGAGCTTGTGCTCGCGGATGCCAATTTTCCGGGACACTCTCTGCACTCTAGAGTATTAAGATATGATGGGATGGGTATCTCCGAGCTGCTGGATGGCATATTGGAGCTGCTTCCTTTGGATTATTATGCGGAGCATCAGGCGGCATTTATGTCTGTCGTTGAAGGAGACCCAACAGTTCCGGTTATCTGGTCCGAATATAAGACGATTATCGCCAAGCATGATATTGCAGCAACAATCGGTTATGAGGAGCGTTTTGACTTTTACAACCGGTCCAGACAAAGCTTCGCAATAGTTGTGACGGGTGAAGAAGCTTTGTACGGGAATGTTATTCTCAAAAAAGGTGTAATAAAGCCATAAGTTCAAATTCAGGTGATTAGCGAGTTATACGGACACCAGGTGCGCTATTGATAGGTTTTCCATCCAGAAGCGGGATGGTTTTCAGTCAATAGCGTCTCAGGTGTCCTCTTCATGATCCTACATCAACTAAGAAACTCGAACAGCAACTTTGGTGTCCAATAGGTAACCACAACGCACTTTCCTCACGAAAAGTAAGGATTCCCCTTCATGCCTACCCATAGCTCGGACGATTCCAACTGTGCTGCTACCTGAAGCAGCAGATCTTCGCGGCCTTTAGAAGACATTACTTGAACGCCAACAGGAAGTGCTGCCGGTGTCAGGTGCACAGGGATGCTCATCGCGGGCTGCCCAGTTAGATTTGCCAGTTGGGTGAAAGGTGTATAGGTAAGGCTAGGCTCAAACATGGTGTAAATCATTCGCCGTTGATCTTCCTTAGACATCTCGCTTATATGCAGCAACTTTTCGATTTCATCGGCCCTCTGGGTAAGCTCACCGATTTTTGGAGCGGAGTCTGCGTTGGTAGGAGTGACATATAGATCATAACGCTTAAACAGTGAAGACATTTGAGCGGCTGCTATATCCCATTCATTAAGACTGTGTACAAATTCGGAGGCCATGACTTTTTTTCCGGCTTCGCCGAGGACCCAAGTAACGATGTCTACGTCATCTGCTCTAATGGCGCGCCCCAGCATACCTTCCAGCGTAGTGAACATTGCAGCAACTTCTCCGGCATTCATGGTGTAGTAGTTTTCCATCAGCCTTACACCATTAACCGGACTAAGCCTTTCTTCTACGTCATGTCCTTCCCCTTCGAGAAATTTCACGGTTCGTAATACTGCCTTTGTAGCTTCCTCACTCACAGGAGTCCCGACTGGGGATGCAGTCGTGTAGGCAATTCGCAGCTTTCTGCCAATGGGCTTCAATAGATCATCGAAATACGATCCCGGATAGAGCGGTGTCTGAAAAGCAGCCTCGGGCTGTACGGTTTGCAACAGGTCAAGCATAGCAGCACTGTCTCGGACTGAACGGCTTAGCGCAAAATCAATCGATGCCCCTTGCCACTGACGCCCGACTCCCGGTCCTACTGGCGTGCGTCCCCGTGTGGGTTTCAGTCCGAACAAGCCGGTGAAAGAAGCGGGGATGCGGATAGAACCCCCGCCGTCACTGGCGCCCGCCACAGGTACAATACCAGAAGCAACTGCTGCGGCAGCTCCTCCACTGGAACCGCCAGGAGAATACTCGGTATTCCATGGATTCCGGGTAGGGCCGTAAAGAGCGGGCTCGGTTATATTTTTAAGTCCAAATTCAGGTGTATTTGTATGTCCAAGGGGAATAAACCCCCCGTTTCTTATTTGGGCAACGAAGTTGGAATCTCGCTTGGCTATATGGTTCTTCATCATCAGTGCACCTGAGGTGAGAGGTTCTCCACCAATGGCCTGAGAGATATCTTTTAGCAAAAAAGGAACACCAGCAAACGGCTGGGTAGAGTCGTCCACATTGATTTCGTCTGCTTCCTTTAAGGCAGCCTGACGTCGGGTACGTACAACTGCATTTAAGAGTGGATTCACTTCATCAATGCGGGCGAAGGCAGCTTCTACAAGCTCACGAGGCGAAACTTCACGTGATTTGACAAGCTTCGCAAGGTCTATTGCATCATAAGTGTGAAAAGAGAAAGACATAAAGATCAAATACCCCCTTCTGGTTTGGCTCCTAAGGCTGCCCCTCTCGAATTATATACCAGAAGCCCAAATTACGAATGGATTTTTTTCAACGAGCTTGACCACCTTTAACCTCGCAGGAACGCAGCGTCATCTCTTTAAGAAAGAGTACAAACACCGCGCCGCAATCACAGAAGTGCCATCCCCCTCAAAAACACAACAGTAAGTGAATCCCTTAATACTGAACGTCAACATTTCAATAAGCTGATTTAGAGCGAGGTAAATCCACAATTCTCAATAGGAGAAAAATCCAGAAGATCATGCAAACCACTTAAGGTTGTATTTTTGTTATCTAAGCTAATGAATTGGTATATAAGCCGTTCCGGGTCAAATTTATACTAAATACAGAACGGTTAGAAAATGACCGAGGTAGATTACATGAGGGGGAGTTTATTTGCATCACAGGAAGATTTCCATACTTCTGATCTTCAGTATTATTGTATCGCTTGTTTCTTCTGCCGCATCCATAGGAGCAGCAGGTTCTTTAGACGGGGGGAACCCTTCAAGCAAGGTGTACTTTGAAGATATGAAAGGCCACTGGGCCGGGGAAGCAGTAGCCAAGCTTCAAGAGGCCGAGATCGTTTCCGGTTACACGGATGGACGGTTTCATCCGAATGACTTCGTCACCCGGGCCGAATTTGTCTCGATGTTGAACCGAGTATTTCAGTATGTGGACAAGGGAGATGCCACCTTTTCCGATGTCAAGACTTCATCATGGTATGCAGACTCTGTCCTGAAGGCACAACAGGCAGGACTCATCAGCGGTTATAGTGATGGGCGTTTTGATCCGGGTTCATTCATTTTGCGTCAGGACAGCATGCTGGTCCTTGCAAGAACCTTTCAACTGAAGCAGTCATCTGCTGCCACTATGGAAAAGTTCACAGATGGAAATACCATTTCCGATTATGCCAAACCGGCAGTGGAGTCCATGCTGGCAGAAGGGTATCTGCAAGGCGATTCCTTAGGGAATTTGAACCCAAAGCAGTCGATAACCCGCGCCGAGGCGGCCTTTCTATTAAATCAAATGATTGGTTGGATAAGCAGAGTGGAAGGTGAATACACGCTTAAGAAGATTGAAGGCAATGTAATCATTAATCGTCCGGGTGTTATCTTGAAGAATACAGAAATTCAAGGTGATTTATATGTGTCGGAAGGGGTCGGAGATGGAGAAGCAACATTCGATCATGTATCAGTCACTGGTAAAACGTATATTCTGGGTGGCGGTGCAAACTCAGTTGTGTTCAACGACTCCAAATTATCTGATCTAGCCGTCGGGAAGAAAAGTGGGTCTGTCCGTGTAGCGTTGACCGGCAATTCTTCGGCTCAATATATTTATATCACGCAGAAAGCAAATTTGGAGTTGTCCACGGGTTCAAGGGTGGAAGCTGTAACCATTGATTTGCAAGCAGCCGGGTCAAGCATCAGGAATAACGGCACTATTGCTCTGTTGGAGGTCTTCACGGATGGCATTCAACTAAATGGTAAAATACTTGATCGGGGAGCGCGGCTTGAACTTCTTCAAGGAACGCCCCAGCCCACCAGTACACCGGCAGGCACTTCTGGAAGTACGCCGGTAAGTACGCCAGCAAGTACGCCAGTAAATACGTCTGCAAGTACACCGACAAGTACGCCAGCTCCGTCTCCTTCACCCGCAGATCCCTGGGAGCTGATCTGGAATGACGAATTCAATGGCAGTTCTATAGATGCCAGTAAATGGAACGTTCAAGATACTGGAACGGTCTACAATAACGAATTGGAATATTACAAACCTGATAACGCGAGTATTCGTCAAGAGAGTGGCAACAGTGTTCTGGCTCTCGAAGCCAAGAGTGAGGATTATCAGAACAGAAACTACACTTCCGCGAAGCTGACCTCCAAAATGAAGGGGGATTGGACCTATGGAAAGTTCACAGTTCGTGCCAAGCTGCCCGTACAGCAGGGAATGTGGCCGGCGATCTGGATGATGCCGACGGATGAGATGCAGCAGTATGGACCTTGGCCGGGATCTGGTGAGATGGACATTATGGAATTAACCGGTCCTGTAGAAGGTGATACGGAACATGCCGGCAAATATCCAAGAACGGTCCATGGTTCGCTGCATTATGATGTTCCGCATGATTCGCAAACTGCGGAATATGTGCTCCCGGAAGGAATGACCTTTGCCGATGATTATCACGAATTTACGATGGAATGGCTGCCGGGAGTCATCCGTTATTATGTAGACGGCAACAAGTATTTTGAGACTAAAGATTGGGGCACGAAAGCGGAAGGGCAGAGTGAATATTACACTTATCCGGCGCCGTTTGACCGTCCGTTCTATATGATTCTGAATCTCGCCGTTGGCGGAGATTGGCCCGGAAATCCAAAGGATGATTTCCAAAGTGATCAAATGTATGTGGATTATGTCCGGGTGTACGAATACAAAGATTTGGAGCTGCTGCCGGATGTGCCAGGCACACGTCCTATGGACCCCTCGATGGGCGTTCCGCAGCGTAGTCCACTTGCTGATGGCAATCAAATCTATAACGGTGATTTCACGGGAAATACCATGAACGGGGTTCCGGAGGATTGGCAGTTCCTTTTGAATGGCACTGGAGAGGGTGCTGTAAGTGTCGTTGAGGACACTTACAAGGACATGGTCGCGAAGGTTGTTGTTAATCAGGCAGGCACGCAGAATTACTCCCTCCAGCTCACGCAGATGCCGCTGCTGTTGGAGAAGGGAAAATCCTACAAGGTTACCTTTGACGCCAAAGCGGATGGGGCACGGTCATTTATGACGAAGCTGACGCAATTCGGCGGGAGTTGGACCGCTTATTCAGGGGAGAAAAACTACCAGCTTAGCAATGAATGGCAGTCTTATGAATACAGTTTCACTATGAATAAAGCGACAGATAACAATGTCCGGTTCGAATTCAACCTAGGTTTGAGTGATATCGACGCTTATTTTGCCAATGTGAGAGTGGTAGAGACAGAACCGCTGCCGCAGGTTCGAGTACCTTTAGCGGATGGCAACCTGATTTATAATGGAGGTTTTGATCAAGGGGCGGACCGCATGGCGTTCTGGTCTTTCGCAGCCGAAACCGATGCTGCTTCAACAGCCCAGGTTAGCAATGTTTTGTCATTCCCCTTCATGGAACGCAAACTGAATGTAAATATTACAGGCAGCACAGAATCAACAGATGCTGTAATGCTGTCGCAAGGCGATCTGGAACTAACACCAGGAACAACATATAACCTAACGTTCCAAGCGAAATCAGATCAAAACCGTCCGATGGAAATTAAATTGGATACAGGGAATCCCCAAGACGTTACCTACACCGACGGCCAGGTGGTCCAACTGACAACTACGACAACTGACTACAGCGTAGAGATTATAGTGAACGATTCTGTGAGCCAAAGTGCGGATCTCTTATTTCTAATGGGTGGAGTAAGCGGTTCTGTTGAACTGGATAATGTACGTTTGACTCCGGTCACAGTGGAACTGCCAGCAGGAAGCAATATGCTGAATAATGGTGATTTTGCAACTGCGCTTCAAGGCTGGAGCAGCTACTCGACGGTCAGTGATCAGCTCTCCATAGAGAATGTAGATCAATCCCTGCAAATCAATGTTGGCTCCGTAGGTGACAATCCTTGGGATAGACAGGTGTTTTATGAAGGTGCGGCTTACAATAACGGCAACCGCTATACGCTCACGTTCAAGGCTAAAGCCACGACGGCAAGACCAATGAATATCAGCCTAGGCTGGCTTGATGCGGCAAATAACTATTTATGGCACGCGTATGGTGGCAAAATCATTGAGCTTGGGACTGAATATCAGACCTATACGATTGTGTTTGATGTTGCTCCCGACAGTACAACAATCGGACGAATATCCTTCGAATTAGGAAAGATCATGGATGCAGCTATTGGAGATTTAAGTGTAAATATTGATGATATTAGCTTGGTCAATAATGGTCCTTCACCACAGAATTAAGATCAAAAGTATCTAATTGCTAATCTATATAGATTGAACTTTAAAACTAAAGAAAAAGGAACGGAGTGACGGAGGGGAATTTTGGAACTGGAGGAGCGAAGGCGACCGCCTTTGTCTACGGATTTCTACCGCGAAGAGCGGTATTATTCAAAGAAATCTGTAGACAACAGCGGCCGGAAGTCCAAACATTCACCGCAGTGCGACTAATCCCTTATTCTAAAAACCTTAAGTTCAATCTATATAGCAAAAACACAAAATTCAAGATTCAATCAGATGCAGGCAAGCAGGGCAGTCCCTGATACTCGGGTACCGGTTTGCCTGTACCTGTATTGGATATAAGGAGGAAATTCATGTTAGTACATCATATAGCAAGACAGCATCTAGGAAGTCCCGAGGCTCGGCTTCGTGAGCTGTTCCCAAGCCAGATTTCACCAGAGGACATGGTGGATGCCATTTATACTGATGCAGAGCAGCAGGCGGTTATCGGTGTTTCGGGTTTACCACACAAAGCACCGGCAGTTTTGGAGATAATGAAGCACTCAGCCATTGCTTCATTTCTGCTTGGTCTGACCACAGAGGAAACCTCTGCTTTGATTAGATGGAGCGATCAGAAAATCGATCTGTTTGTCTGCCCTTCAAGGGTGCAGAAGGCTGAGATTCCAGAAGCAGCCACTCGGGAAATTCAGCAGATTCTGCTGAACGTGGAAGGCTGGGCAGGTTCGTTGAATGGCGAGGGGGGACACGAAGTTGATTTGTTGGCTCCGTCGCCCGGACCGCATTTCCATGTTAATCTACTGCTCGGTAACAGGATCGGTTATGCCCATCCTCTGCAGACAACACCCAAAAGCGTAGTCGACCGTTTGGGTGGAGGCAGCTTCCGTTCACATGCCGCAACGCAGGTACTTGCCACCCGTTGGGATATGCGACAGGAGGAGAACGGCTTTCCCGCGAACCGGCAGTTTTATCTGTATGAAGATAGCCGACAGATTTTTTATTCTGCTGAACCTGGGGATCCAAATATCATTTCCGCTGTGTGCTGCCATTCACAGAATTACACAACCCTTACATACGTTACCGCCTGCGGACTTACAATCTTACGTACGATTTTTATTCTTCCGCAGATGGATGGTCTGCCACTAGCCACTGAGGTACAGCGGATCACCATAAGACATAGCGGAAATGCGGTAAGAAATCTTCGTTTAGTATACACAGGAATGTTCGGTTCAGCAGCTCCTGGCGCGTTGTTCGAGGATGTATTATACAGCAATATTATTATGCAGGGAGGCATTCTAAAGGATGAGAACGGATCCTTAGTGGCGGTCAGCCCCGATTATTACCCTGAAGCAGGGAGAATCGACCGCAGATTTCACACCCTCATGGTCCATAATGGAAGCCAACCGCAGTTTCCACGGGAGTTTTGCCTGAATTACAACGAATTTGTGGGAAATGGCACACTGCAGCGGCCTCAAGGCGCTTTAAAGCTAAGTAACTCACTTTATCGTAAGGGACCAGGCTTTTTTGCCATAGCGGCTCAGATGGAAATCAATGCGGGTGAGACGGTGATGGCCGACCATTTCACAGGCCTTGTTTCAGACAAAGCGAACCCTCACTGGGGGGATCATTCACTGGCGGAGGAAGTAGAGCGGCTAACGGCACGATTCTCGGACCCGTCAGAGGTAGATAAGGCATTGGAACAAAATATAGAGTTTGTGCATAAGTACAGCAACTACCTGCAAGTGAATACTCAAAATGAAAACTTTAATACGTATGTAAATCGGAACTTGCCCTTTCAGGTTCTGTACCAGTCGTTTGTTTCCCGTTCCTTTTGCCAAACGCAGAAAGGATACCGGGAAATCGGCTTTCGGGAAATTCAGGATTTATATGCCTCCATGTATTATTTTACAGGAATGGGTCAAGGAGAACTGGTCAAGCAACTCCTTAAGGAATGGACCAGCATGGTATTTGAATTTGGCTTCGCCTACCACAATTTCTTCTGGACCGGTAAAGAACCGGGTAAGTGGTCAGATGATGCTTTATGGTTGGTTCAAGCCGTCTCCCGTTATGTTAACTTAACTGGGGATATCGGTTTTCTGGACGAAGAATGTGTGGTTGCAGGTACCGCACCGTCCGAAAGACGCCCGGTTTATAAGACCCTGCAGTCCATTCTTGTATATTCCGGCTTAATTTCAGTAGGCAAACACGGACTTCCCCTGCTGGATTATGCGGATTGGAATGACTGTCTCAAGCTCGATGAGACCTGTATAAATGGAATAGTAAAGGAAGAACGGTACCGTGAGCAGATCAAGAACTCCGGGACGTATGGTGATCCGCTGGAAAATAATTATTCCGAAAGCGTTATGAACGCATTCCTGCTCAAAATGGCCATGGATCAAATGATAGATTTGGCGGAACGTAAGGGAGATTGTGATTACGCGAGGCAATTGGACGAGCGCAGCAGCCAGCTGTTTATGCGTTTGCAGGAGCATGCTTGGAAAGGTGATTTTTTTGCGAGGGTGCTGTTTAACCGGTATGAGGATGGAACGTTTACTTATTTGGGGGCGGGTGGAGACGGATTGTCCGCCGATCCGGAAATAGACGGCTCGTATTTCTTGAATTCATTCAGCTGGAGTATTCTGGCCGGTTGCGCAAGCGAGCAGCAAATCGAAACCATGCTGGACGTGATCGAACAACGCCTTAAAACTCCCTTTGGCCTTAAGCTGGTCACGCCTGCTGCACTGGGCAAGGTGTCATCCCATACAGCTTCCGATGAATACTTCCCCGGTGATCGGGAGAACGGCGGGGTGTTCAAGCATGCTTGTATGATGGCGACAACAGCCATGTTCAAGGCAGCACGGTCTGTCAATGACGCGGAACTCGCTGCAAAACTCGGACGTCTCGGCTATTGGCTCCTGGATATTACGGTCCCATACCGTACGCTGGAAGATCCGTTCAGCCTCTGCGGGAATCCCCGATTCTGCACACAATATAACAACAGTGAAACGGGGGAGAACATCGGTCCGATGCTAAGTGGTACCTCTACTTGGCTGACGCTATCTTTGTTAGAGGCGCTTGGGGTAGAGCACACACCAGAGGGAATCATAATCGATCCTGTTCTGCGAGAAGAAGAGTGTTCACTGGAGTTCGTATTAAATCTAAATGAAACGACGTATCATGTGAATATCAGCAAGCCGGAAGGTTTTTATCGATCCCTGGATAACCAGGTTCAAGTGAGTCTGGACGGTCAGGGACTGGAGAGCCGCTTAATTCCGAAAATGGCTGATCGCAAACGACATGAGATTAGAGTTGTTTATAAATGAGTAAGAAATACAACATATATGACAAATAAAAACAGGGACCGTCCATTAATTGGATCGGTCCCTGAATTCCTGTGGTGTCATATGGCTGTAGTCTTTGAATAGCTTGATGAAATAATGCGCGTTAGAGTAGCCCAATGCAGAAGAAATCTCATAGATCTTTAATGAGGTATGCATCAGAAGGTAAGAAGCTTTCTCCATTTTGACGCCGCTGATATGATCACTTATGCGTTTCCCGGTCTCCAGCTTGTAGATTTTTGATAGATAGACTGGATGCAGTTTAACATGGTCAGCTATAGCTTGCAGTGAGACGTAATTCAGATTGCGGTCGATATAATCGTGGATACTCCGAATTAGAACGGAGCGGATATCCTTGCGTTCAGTATCGAAGTGGTCCTGTAACCGATGCAGTACATCCAAAGCCCACTCCTGCAGCATATCCGGCGTATGGAGCAGCTTTCCCTCCAGCAGCGGATTACCGACAATATCACCCAGCAGCTTGTTGTTTTTATGGGCAAAATAATAGAAGGCACTTTCCAGATAATGTTTCGCCTCCTGGATATGCTCGGGAGAATGCTCGTTGCGTTTTTTTAACTCGGTGGTGATCGTTAGTATCTTCTCTTCTATGCCCTTCCAATGGTTCGTATCAAACAAATGAAATAATGTGGGCGGTTCGTAGAGCGACTGAAGAGTTTGTATTTCCGGGAAAACAGTTGATTCACTGCCGTCCAAGAACAGTCCGGTTTCATCTCCAATGTGCTGACGAATCATCGAGACTGCGGATTGGTACAGCCCGTGAACACTTTCCGGGAATATTCCCCAACCCGTCGTTACCACAGATATGCCGCCTCCAATTACTGTGCCTACATTTTTTTGCAACTGATAGGCGGTTTGAACCAACTGCTTATGAACATCATGGGATTCACCAGCGGAGAGCGGCACTTTGGGCTGAAGGATGAACACCAGATATTCATGCACATCTTTGCAGGACCAGATGGAAAATTGCATTTGGAACAGTTCGTCCGCAATATTTACAATGGCATATTCAAATAACATCATGCTGTTCAAATCATGTTGCTGAAAGAAATCTTCCAGCCGCACGACAAGAATAGCGCCCGGAGCCTCCAAAGTGAACGGAAGGCTGAATTTATCCATTTGTTCAGCCAGTTGGGAAGATGAGATTCGACGCCCTTGCAGCAAGTCATTCAACAGCCGGTCTCGAAGCAAGGGGAGGTGTTCTCGAAAGGTTTGAAGAGTTCGGTGATACGAGGACCAACTTTCCCATTCCCGGTTAATCTCCTTTTGGAGTTGCTCGATGACCTCTACAAGCTGTGTGTTGCTGATGGGTTTAAGCAAATAAGCGCTGGTTTGGTGATCAATAGCCATCTTGGCATATTCAAATTCAGCATAGCCTGTAAGCAGCACGATCTTGATATGCTTCCAGCGTCTGCGAATGGTTTCAATTAATTGAAGCCCAGACATCTCGGGCATATTGATATCGGTAATTACGATGTCAATCGGGTACTGCTGGAGAATTTCCAGAGCTTCCTTTCCAGAGTAAGCTATATGCACTTGCTCAAACTGCAGATCTGACCATGGAATAGAAATCGATAAATCATCTACCACATAGGGCTCATCGTCAACGAGTAATATTTGCTGCATGTTCTGCCTCTTTCTGTTGTATATAAAGACTTATTTTGAGTCCGCCAAGTTCAGATGCCGATAAGTGAATATTGGACAGCTCTCCAAACTGAAGCTTCAGGCGCTGCTGTACATTCCACAGTCCACAACCGCGATCTTCTCGCTCAGTGGCGGTTAGCTGGGCATACATATCTGCGATCCTGCCTTCGTCCATGTGGGGTCCGTTGTCTTCCACGGAGATAATCATGGCCGAAGGGTTTCGTACACCGATGATACGGATAAGGCCAAGTCCGTTTTTCTTCTCGACTCCATGGATAATGCTGTTCTCAACAAGCGGCTGAATGAGCAGACGGGGGATCGGTTCTTCCAATATTTCAGCGGGCATAAGAATCTCATATTGAATCCGCTGCTTTCGAAGATTCTGAATGGCCAAGTAGTTCTCAAGCAGCTTCATCTCTTCATCGATCGTGGTCAAGGAATGATCCATCTTGGTGATATAGCGGTAATATTCGCCAAGATTAAGTGCCATGGCTTCTACCGATTCCGTATCACCAATGCTGGCCTTGCTCTTCATGAAAAAGAGGCAGTTGTATAAAAAGTGTGGATTAATCTGGGATTGTAACTGTTTGAGATAAGCATCCTTTGTGCTCAGCTGCTCCAGATACACACGTTCAATCAGAGATTGAATTGTGGCAGCCATCTCATTAAACTCCTCATTCAACATGGAGAATTCATTATTGGTCTTCATATGAATGCGTGTAGACCACTGTCCTTCCTTCATCCGGTTTAACGCTCGCAGCAACAGACTGATCGGCTGCTGCACCTGGCGGAACAAGAGCAGCGAGAACAGCAGGCTCAAGACCAGCAATACCGCCGAAGCGATCAGGAAAGAGTAACGGTTGCTTTGAATTGGTTGAAGAATCTGTTCAATTGATGAATAGTGGATTACATACCATCCGAGTGTTGATGACTTCACAGCACTGACCAGATATCGGTCATTGCTCAGAGTAACCACTGTGGATAGTTCTGCGGAGTCCAATGAGGTGGTTGGAATAGATTGCGCAATGCTCCGGGCAAGCTGTTCATTTGATGAGTTCGGGGAGTAAATGAACCCAAGTCTCTCATGATAGAGAAAGGTGTTGCCGGTATTTTGCGACTGATAGCTATTGAACATCTTCTCGATGTTAGCAGCCGGAAATCGTACCTCAAGTATCATATTTGCCAACTCGGGTATTTCCCTGTAGTCGGAGGGATCGGAAAGAAGTAAGCGGAATTCACCACCTTGACCGGTTGCGGACCCGGGAGGAACATATACCCAGCCTTCAGGCAAAACGTGCTGCAAAAGTGAGGCGTCGAAGGCAAGTGCTGAATCCGAGGATAGCGTCTCTTTATTCTGGAGATTGTAGATCAAGATTCGGTTCTCCCAAGTGCTGGAGCCGGTTTGGAGCGATAATTTCTCCAGTACGGTCAGTATCGTTTGACTAGGGTCGATCAAGTGACCGAGCTTCTGAATTTGCGCATAGTCTCGTATAGTTGGGTCGTGTTGCAACGTATATATGCTTCCTGCCAGCTGATTGATATTGTTATCCATTTGCTCTGTCAAAAAGTCCAAATGATTTAAATCGCTAGTTTTGATCTGATTCGTAATGACCCGAATGTCTTTCTGGTAGGAAAATCCGTAAAAAAATAAAGTGATGGAAATAATAGAAAACAAAATGGCAACCATTTTTATGAATAAATTAAAGCGGATACGCAAGAGAATCATCCTTTATTAAAGCGGATACAATTTAGAGAGTATATCATATTTATACCATTTTTTTTATGATATACTACTGAAAAAAATAATGGATACTAGGGTAGCACTCAATCGGGAGGCAGATTATGCGGTTACTATTATGGATTACATTTATACTCACCTTTACCGCTGGTTGCACAAACGGAAACATTGGTAGTTCCGGGGCAAATTCAACCCTGGACGGCAAAGAAGATACGGTTCATTACGATCAAGAACTGGGAAAGTTCGTACCGCCAGTAGATCTATATACGGTTGGTTCCGTCAATCCTGATATTAATTTTAAAGAAGGAGAGAACTTAGAAAATAATATTCACACACGCTGGACGGAAGAAAGACTTGGCATCCGAATACGATATTTATGGACCATTCCTGATTCTAATGAAGCCTACGCCAATAAACTGCGTTTGGAACTGGTTAAGGGGAATATGCCGGATATTGTGACTACTCGTGATCATGAATTAATTCATGAATTAATAGATTCGGGCCAATTTATAGAAGTAGGAGACTTATTTGACCAATATGCCTCACCGGTTTGGAAAAGCGCCATGAATGAAGAATCTTCCGTATGGGATTCTTACATTCGCGACGATAAAAAATATGCCATTCCAATTCTGGATTTTGAATATTCGGCCGATCCCATTCTGTGGATTCGTGAGGACTGGCTCAAGCGCCTAAACCTTCCTGTTCCTCAGACCTTTGTTGAACTTGAAGCTGTTATGGATGCCTTTACGAATAAAGATCCGGACGGCAACGGTGTAAAAGATTCGTACGGTCTGTCATTGGGGTTCAGAAACGGCCCCAATACTTGGATGGGAGACAGCAGTTGGATCTTTGGCGCTTTCGGAGCAGTTCCCGAGCAATGGAATCTGCAGGCGGATGGCCAATTGCAATATGGATCCACGTCTCCGGGGACTAAACAGGCATTAAGTCTGTTAAAGAATTGGGTGTCCAAAGGATATCTCTCTCCTAACAGTGAATGGTTCGATGAAGAGCATGCGGCGTCCTTATTCACGAATGGCAAGGCCGGTATAATTGCTGGTCCTTATTGGATGGATGGGTGGCCTTTGTCAAACGTAAAGAACATTGCTCCAGAGGCTGTTGTTCAAGCGGTTCCCATTCCGGCAGGACCGACAGGGGTCGTTAAGAGACGAGGAACGCTGCCGGTCAACGGCGCAATACTTATTAACAAGAAGATGGAGCATCCAGAGATTTTTTTCATCTATCAGAATTATCTATTTGATTATTATGCTACATCAACCGGTGAGTTCAAGAATGGACTTGCCAAGGGGTATGACTGGACCGACATTAATGGCAGCCCAACCGTTGATCCTGAATATCTCCCGCAAGGAGGCATTCGGGTAGCGTCCTACACGTTAACCTTTGATGGAGCACGGATTCCTTCCAAAGTTATGAAAGCTATTCCTAATTCCATTATTCCAGTGCTCTTTTCCCAGAAAGAGTCCTCTCAGAAGGAGCAGTTCACGGGACCGCCTACTAAGACGATGAGAACCAACTGGGAGCTGTTGCGGAAACTGGAGCAGAAGACCTTTCAAAAAATAATCTTCTCCGATTTACCGGTGGAGAACTTTGATTCTTTTGTACAAAAATGGTCGCAATACGGCGGAGAACAGATTTCACAGGAAGTGAACAACTGGCATCTCTCCCAATATCCCAAGCAATAATGGATAGAGGAAGCTATCGCAAATTAAGAAACCGTATGTCAGTTCGAACAGAAAGCTGCCTGTTCACTGCATACGGTTTCTTGTAGTGTTACGGCAATCCCTTAATTGCTAGTGTATTTCGTCCAGTCGTAGTAGGCATACAGTGGATTAGCTCCATTGTAAGCCCCGAGCCAGGAGTCAACACCGGTGCCGTTCCAGATATTCATCATCATTTTACCGGCATGTGTAGGGATATTGCTGGTTGCCGTATGCTTAAGCACACCGTCTACATACCACTTGATAGAACCTGCCTGCCAGTTAAAAGCATACGTGTGATAGCCTTGCGAGGCATCGAATCCGAGATTGATAATCTTCTCATGCCCGCCGACACCATTAGTGAAATAATTGAATTGTACCTTCGTAGTATCCTTGCCTAGAAACTCGATATCAATCTCATCCCAAGGTGTTCCGTCAGACGGGCCGGTATAGGTGAAGAAAGAGGAGACGATCCCTGTATTCTTAGCCGGTTTCATACTCACTTCATATTTGCCGTATCCATATTTATTCACTGAACGTAATTCCCCACCGTCAAATTTATCATAGGACGGGCTGGTTAGTGCAAGCCGCAGTTTGCCGTCGGCAGTAAAGGATACATTGTTGGCTCTCCATGTGCAATTGAACATGCCACCGTTGGAATATCCGTCAGCTTTGGCCCAATTGGTTGAATTGAAATAAGTATGCGGCTCCCAAAATTCCCAAGCTCCGAACACCGATGACGTCAGGAAACCACAGCTCATTATAACCATAGCCAAGCTGCTGAGCCCTAATTTTTTCATGCGTTTCATTATTTTTATTCCTCCTTGTAAGGGTTTTCATTACGGAATAATCATACTTAATACGATCTCGGAGATATATAACAATAATTAAGTTTGGATAACAAAAAGGAAACAATTCAGTCTTACACGTAGATTGGAAGATGAGTCTTACACACATAAAAAAAGAGCCTTGCTTAAAAAAGCAGGCTCTGAGAGTATTTTTCTCCCTCAAGCATATCATACTCCACCAGCCTGTAATCATTAAGCAAGGCTTGCTGTGAAGCACTTAAGTTAGTGATGGCACCTGATGTGCCAATAAGCACATTTTTGTTTAACCCGGGGATCTCAGCTCTTACTTTCTCTAACAGCTTGTAGAATCCTGGCAAGCTCTGTCCCGTAAGGCTAAAAACAGACGGTCCAATAAAGGCAGGACTTAGCGTACCCATGGGTTGTTTGCCAATATCAAAGTTTGCCATATATAGAAGTTTCGTTTCATGCTTCATTCTTGGATTATTGTCCCAGCCAGCTTGTTCGTAGATTCCCGCAGTCAATGCCGGCAGGTGATCTCCCCAGAATACAACAATGGTTGGACGTTGGATGGTCTTTAGTTCCTGATCTAAATAAGAGAGAGCCTCATCTGTCAGCTTGCTGTCTTGTACATAGGTTTCAAGCTCATCTTTATACTCCGGATCCACACCCTGTGCAGTGATCGTGTTGGGTCCATTTGGCCCTTTTACATAAGGGAAATGGTTCTGCATCGTAACTAAATGCAAAAAGGTCGGTTTGTCGGATGCCTTTAGTTCATCTATGGCCTCTTTAACGGCGGCCTTATCGGAAATGTAACCTTCTGGGGTAATTCGCTCATCATTTTGCATTTCTGTTTCGCTGGTGAACTTGTCAAATCCAAGGATCGGATAGACCCGATTCCGGTTGTAGAAGGTATCATCAAAAGGGTGGACCGCAAGCGCTCGATAGCCTCTATCTTTAAGAATGCTTACTATCGACGGCATAGAGGACATTTTCACGATTTTTTGCTGGTATGGGATCGAACCGTCCTTCAAGAAATACATCGACATTCCCGTTAAAGCTTCAAATTCAATGTTAGCGGTATTCCCCCCAAATTCGGGTGATAGTAAGAAGCCTGACGGGCTTATTTTCTCCTCCGCATGGACATACTTCAAAGGGTCCTCACTGAATGTATAGGTAGGCAGACGTGTTGGATCAAAGAATGCTTCATCCATCATATACACAATATTAGGTTGCTCCACAGGTGCTGTAACTGATGCTTTATCCGGAAGTGTACTATACTTTTTGGCGATTTCCATCATAGTCTCCCGGCTGTAATTCTCCGGCTTTTCGATGAGATTCTGTCTAAGATTGCCTGTAAAAGCAAATAAAAATCCATTCTGAGTATAGTTCACCTTTTGGTTCCAAAAAATATTTTGGTAACGGATGGCAGAAGCGAAGGTATGCTGTCCTGCAACCATCAATCCAAAGCCCCATATTATTCCGAGTGAAAGGACAAGATAAGTAAAACGCAGCCACAGTTGGATTTTTAGCTTAGGCAGTTTGATAATGAGCCAAACTAAGCCAGCCATTAGGATAACTGCCAATATAACGGCGAAAGGAGAGACCATTCCTTTTGTGATCCGGCTCATTTCCCCAGCATTCTTGATCAGCATTAAATCCCAAGGAAACAAAGGTTCTCCTGTTGTGTTCAGCTTTTTATAATCGGCGATGGCAAGAAAAATACACCCGACAAAAGCAACCAGCATACCCGCATATATATTAGGGAAGATAGCTGCAGCTGCAAGCAGAACAAAGAAAAAGAACAGGCTGCCAAACAAATAAAGCCAGTAAAATTCCGAAATCCATCCCAATGCGCTCATTATATTCATATTAAAAGAAGCAGCCTGCATTATGAAATTTAAAAAAAAGCCGCTAAGTAGTAGTGAAAGCAATAAATACCTTAACCTTTTAGTAGGTAAAAAATAATGCACCTATATCCTCTCCAATCGTTTCCTAAACGAACAGTATACGCTCTTTTTCTTAAAGTGACATTAAAAATATTAGATTTATATAAATTCCACTCACAGCTGTGATTGACAGAAATAAAGGCACTGGCTATACTTGAAATGTTAAATTACAAAGCAAAAAAAGCGTTGATGAAATGAAGTACGCCGGGGTATGTCTTGATCAGAGAATAGGTTCCTTTACGGTTTGACTGTATTGGCTGTGAGAACCTTGAAGACAAAACGGCAGAAAGCTAATTTCGGAGTGTGAGAACAAGCTCACCGGGGGTTCCCGTTAACAGCCGCGACAAGGCGATCGTCTGCAAGTGCCCAGCATATTGGGCAAGGCGATAACCAGGGTGGTACCGCGATAATAATCGTCCCTGATCTATTCAGGGGCGTTTTTTTGTATTTTTCTTTAAATATTTTCGGAGAAAAATTGTATTCCGGCATAAGTGCCGCATTAACTATGAGACGGGAGCTGTACATTATGAAAGCAAGTGAAATCCGTTCCAAATGGCTTGAATTTTTTGAAAGTAAAGGTCACAAGATTGAACCTAGTGCATCCCTAGTTCCCCACAATGACCCTTCGCTGCTGTGGATTAACGCAGGTATGGCACCGCTGAAGGCTTACTTTGACGGCCGGGAGATTCCTGAGAATCCACGCCTGACCAACTCGCAAAAATGTATTCGTACCAATGATATCGAGAACGTAGGCAAAACACGCCGGCACCATACTTTTTTTGAAATGCTTGGGAACTTCTCTATCGGAGATTACTTCAAGGAGGAAGCCATTACCTGGGCATGGGAATTCCTTACGGGAAAAGAATGGATCGGCTTTGATCCGGAGCGCCTGTCAGTAACGGTATATCATGAGGACGAGGAAGCGTTCAAGTTATGGAATGAAAAAATCGGCGTGCCAGCAGAGCGTATCTATAAGCTGGATAAAGATAATTTTTGGGATATTGGCGAAGGCCCATGCGGTCCGTGCTCAGAAATTTTCTATGACCGCGGTGATGCATATGGTGATTTGTCTGACCCAGAAGTGAATCCAGCTGGAGAGAACGAGCGTTTCTTGGAAGTCTGGAACCTTGTCTTCTCGCAATTCAATCACAATAAAGACGGCAGCTACACACCGCTTCCGAATAAGAATATTGATACAGGTGCGGGTCTTGAACGGTTTGCTTCCATCTTGCAAGATGTAGATTCCAACTTTGACACTGATTTATTCCAACCGATTATCCAAAAGACGGCACAGCTTGCTGGTGTGAAGTATAAAGACAGTCTGGAGCAGGATATCGCACTTAAAGTTATTGCCGACCACATCCGTACGGTGACCTTCGCAGTTGGCGATGGAGTACTTCCTTCCAATGAAGGCCGCGGTTACATTATCCGCCGTCTGCTTCGCCGTGCAGTTCGTTACGGGAAGACCTTGGGCTTAGATCGTCCGTTCTTGCATGAGTTGACTGCTACTGTTGGAGAAGTTATGGGAGTATATTATCCATCCGTAGTTGATAACCAGGAATACATTGCCAAGATTATTCGTACAGAGGAAGAACGTTTCCATGAGACGCTTTCAGATGGGTTGGCCATCTTGGGCGAGATCAGCGCTAAAGCAAAGGCTGAGGGTCTTTCTGCAATCGCTGGGGCTGATGCCTTCAAGCTGTATGATACGTATGGTTTCCCGTTTGACTTGACCGAAGACTTCGCATCTGAGCAAGGACTGACTGTTGATCGTGCAGGATTTGATGCCGCAATGCAAGAACAGCGTGATCGTGCAAGAGCGGCCCGTCAGGATAGCGGCAGCATGAAAATTCAGGGTGGTGCCTTATCAGAATTAACGGTTAAAAGTGAATTTGTTGGTTATAATGACACCATAAAAGAGTCCAAAATCGCTGCAATTGTGCTTGACGGCGAGCTAGTTGAAATGGTTGGCGAGGGCAAAGAGTGTCAAGTTATTTTGGAAACAACACCGTTCTATGCTGAAAGCGGCGGACAAGTAAGTGATACCGGCATCCTTGCTGGGGGTTCCGTATCCGCAAAGGTTCATGGATTATTCAAGGCTCCGCATGGACAGCATGTACACCTTGTAACTGTTGAAGCAGGGGAATTGAAGGTAGGCAATACGGTTCGAGCAGAGGTTGATCGAGCGCAACGTGAGGATATCGTGAAGAATCATACAGCAACTCACTTGCTGCATAAAGCATTAAAGGAAGTTCTTGGCGGACATGTAAATCAGGCGGGATCCCTTGTTGAGGGCGGACGTTTACGGTTTGACTTCTCCCATTTCGGAGCCATTACACCGGAAGAGCTAAGTGAGATCGAGCACCGTGTCAATGAACAAATCTGGCGTGGTGTTGATGTAGTTATTGAGAACAAAGCTATTGATGAAGCTAAAGCTATGGGAGCTATGGCCCTCTTCGGTGAGAAATACGGCAATGTAGTTCGAGTGGTACAGGTAGGGGATTACAGTCTGGAATTATGCGGCGGCTGTCATGTCTCCAATACGTCACAGATTGGAGTATTCAAGCTTCTTGGCGAGAGCGGCATCGGCTCCGGTGTGCGTCGGATTGAGGCTGTAACTGGGCGTTATGCGTACCAGTTTACCGAGAGTCAGCTCGATTTGCTGAAACAATCTGCAGGATTGCTCAAATCGTCTATAAACGATGTTCCAAAACGTATTGAAGCCCTGCATGCTCAAGTTCGCGAAATTTCACGCGAAAATGAATCACTGCAATCGAAGCTTAGTGCTACATTCGCAGCGGAGCTTACAAGTCAGGTCAAGACTGTAGGTAATGGTATACAACTATTGGCTGTTTCAGTTCAAGCTGGAAATATTGATGCTCTGCGATCTACTGCAGATGAACTGAAAACGAAGCTTCCTGATGCGGTGCTTGTGCTGGGCGCAGCCATGGATGACAAAGTGAACTTTGTCGTAGCTGTTCCGCAGGAACTGGTCAAGAAAGGCTTCCATGCTGGGAAACTGGTGAAGGAAATTGCAGCAGTATGCGGCGGCGGCGGCGGCGGACGTCCAGATATGGCGCAAGCTGGCGGCAAGGATGCTTCCAAGCTGGATGAGGCTCTGCAAAAGGCAGAAAAACTTATTGCTGAGCAAGCATAATCAGCCCCAAAATTTGTAATAACTAACGAAAGATCAGCCCAAAAAACCGAATTCACACGATTTTTGTAGATAAAATGCCAAAAAAAGCGTTATTACATTGGCAGGATTTCCTTGATTGGCCGTGAATATGTTATGATGGGACAGTAAGTAAGCTGTATAGTAGCAACTTTGCGAAGCCATCGTTACGGATGATTTTGCAGAAGGAAGGTGTCACAAATGGACTCCATGGACAAAACGGTTAAATTCAATGTGAAGGGCGACGAAAAAGAAGCCTCTCCCCGGGAAATACTGCTCTCTGTACACGACGCGCTGGTGGAGAAAGATTATAATCCAATCAACCAGATCGTAGGGTATCTGATTTCTGGAGATCCGGCTTACATTCCACGCCATAACAATGCAAGAAGTTTGGTCCGGAGGAAAGAACGTGATGAGTTGATTGAAGAATTGGTTCGCTTCTATCTAGCCAATAATAGGGTGGACGACATTAAATGATGAAGAAGCTTGGATTGGATTACGGCGACCGCAGAATCGGTGTAGCCACAAGTGATATCTTTGGTTGGACTGCGCAAGCATTGGAGACCATTGAACGCCGTGGTAACGGGAATGAGTTCGAACGTATCCGTCAACTCGTTAAAGAGTACGAAATTGGAGAGGTAATCGTTGGCCTCCCGAAGAATATGAATGGTTCAGTAGGTCCCCGTGGTGAAATTTGCATTGAATTCGCCGACAAGCTGCGGGAGCAATTGGAATTACCCGTACACCTTTGGGATGAGCGTCTGACGACAGTATCCGCCGAGCGGGTGCTGATTGAAGGGGACGTCAGCCGGAAGAAGCGCAAAGGGATTGTGGATAAAATGGCCGCAGCCCTGATCTTGCAAAATTTTTTGGATGCTAACAGTAAAAGGTGAGGGGTGCAACATATGACAAACGAGCAAATTGGCCAAGATGAAGAACCGGAAATTATTTATATTCCCGATGAGGAAGGCAATGAAGAGGAATTCGAGGTCATCATGAAATTCGAGGTAGATGGATCGGATGCCAAATATATGATGGTAGTTCCGCTTGATTCCGAGGACGAGGAAACCGATGAGGTATACGCGTTCCGCTATGAGGAAGAAGGCGACGACCTGCAGCTGTTCATGATCGAGGACGACGAGGAGTGGGCGATTGTCGAAGAGACTTTCAATACTCTGGTCGACGAACTGGATGGAGGAGCCGAGAATGACTGATTTTTCCGCTGATAAAGCGGTATGGACATCGAAGCTTAAAGAAGCCTATGGAGAAGCAGTAGAATTGGAGGATGAGCAAGGCAAATCTTCCGTTTATGATATTATTGCCGAGTTTGAGATCGACGATCGTGGATATGCAGTGCTAAGAAGTCCAGGAGCTGAGGAACATGAAATATTGCGTATTATCGTTTCCCCAGATGGCTTGCCTGAACTTGAAAGCATTGTAGATGATGAAGAATGGGAAGATATTTCAGAGCTGTATGATGAGATGACCCTTTCTGGCGAAGATCTTGAATAGACTTGGGGTTGTATAGCTTACATGTACAGAATGCAGAAGGAGGGCGGAGAATTCCGCGCTCTTTTTGCTTCAAATGCACACAAACAGTAGTAATGACTATAATATCATTTATATTGCTCGGTTAAGAAACGGGAGCTGTCCTAATAAGGATAGTGAAGCCGTTTCTTCTTGTTGAAATGAATTTTAGAAAAATAAATGTTGAATTTAAGACAATACAATTTTATATTTATAGTCGGAAAGTGAGGAGTCACATTGAAATCCGCAATCCGGACTGTGCTAATCTTGTTGGTACTGCTTCTTGCAGTAGCTGGTGGAGGGGCATGGTACATTTGGAATGGAATGCAGCCAGTCAGTACTGCAGGACCGGCCGTAACATTCACGATTGAAAAAGGTATGGGTAGCTCGGAAATTGCTGATCTGCTGGAGAAGAATGGAATCATTCGTAAAAGTCTATTTTTTAAAGGGTATTTGAAGTGGACCAAGGAAGGTTCCGGGTTTAAGGCTGGGACTTATATCGCTAAACCAGGAGATACCTATGACAATCTTATCACACGCTTAAATGCGGGGGACGTGGTTAAGAAAGAAACGGTTGCCTTTACAATTCCTGAAGGATTCACCGCCAAACAGGTTGTGGACAAGCTTGAAGGTGCGTGGAAGATAGATGCTGCAGTTTTTCTAGATTTAGTGAACTTGGGTACAGATCTTAAAGAAATTGAGATCCTGGGTATTCCTAACGATAAAGAGATTCGTCACCGGCTCGAAGGTTATTTGTTCCCGGAAACCTATGAAATTCTTAAAGACAGTACCGCGCAAGAAATTGTAAGTGCCATGCTGGATCAGTTGCAGAGTAAGCTGGATACTATTCCGAACTGGCAGCAAAAGCTGAAAGATCGTGGAATGTCTTTACATGAACTATTGACCGTAGCATCTCTCGTAGAGCGTGAGGTAGTAGTAGATAGTGAACGACCGCTTGTGGCGGGTATCATTTATAACCGGCTGGAAAAAGGACAGAAGCTGGAAATTGATGCTACGGTTCAATATTTACTGGACAAACAAAAGGAAAGACTTATTTATAAGGATTTGGAAGTAGATAGTCCTTATAATACTTACAGGAATGTCGGATTGCCGCCGGGGCCGATTTGTAACCCTGGACTTGCTGCTATCGAGGCAGCCCTTTCGCCGGAGGACTCAGACTATTTCTTTTATGTGACGAAAAAAGATGGCAGTCAAGCGCATTTATTTGCCAAGACGTACAAGGAACATTTAGCCAATATCAAAAAAAGCAATCAATCTGATCAATAAACCATTAAAATAAAAGTGGTGCAGGCTTGTATAGAGCTTAAAAGCATCATAGGAGGATAAACCATGAATAAGAAACCGGAGCTACTGGCGACGGCAGCTTCCTTGGAAGAAGCGGCTGCGCTGCTGGATGCCGGGGCAGATGCTTTGCTGATCGGAGATGACCGTTTTGGCATGAGACTGGCCGGACATTTTTCCTTGGAGGATACGGTTGCAGTTGTAGCCATGGCCCATACGAGAGGCTGCAAAATATATGCTGGCTTAGGTGGTTTAATGCCCAATCATCTGTTGGAGGAGCTTCCAGCCTATGTAAAAGCCATTGCTGAAGCCGGAGTAGATGGAATTGAGTTCGGAGATCCAGCTGTACTTATGACCGTCAAGCGGGAAGCTCCCGGTATGAACCTGCATTGGAACGCTGAAATGACTTCAACCAATTACGCAACAGCTAATTATTGGGGAAGCAAGGGAGCATCACGAGTTGTTCTTGCCCGTGAACTGAACATGGATGAAATGACGGAGATGGTCCCACTACTGGAAGTAGAGGCACAGGTTCAGGTCCATGGAATGACCAATATTTATCATTCTAAGCGTAAGCTGGTGGAAAGCTATATGTCTCATCAAGGCCGTCCAAGTGAGGGTGGCAGTCTTGGCAAGGAACGCGGTCTATTCTTAATTGAGGCAGAACGCCAGAATGAAAAGTTTCCGATTTATGAGGATGAGAATGGTACCCACATTATGAGCTCTAATGATATTTGTATATTGGAGGATCTGCATGTCCTGATGCAGGCTGGTGTAGGCAGCTTCAAGATAGAGGGTTTACTCAAGTCCATTGCCTATAATGTAGCGGTTGTTAAAGCCTATCGTCATGCCATTGATTTGTATATGGCTGATCCTGAAGCTTATACTTTTCATGAAGAGTGGATGAACCCGATCAAACATCTGCAGGACCCGGAACGGGAGCTTTCCTTCGGATTTTTCTATAAAGAGCAAGTATTTTAGGATTTAAAGGTATATAAAAATTAAAGCTAAATTAAAGCTAAATTAAAGCTGCTACTTCATTTTATGGGGTAGTGTTTGAAGGGGAGAATTGGATTGGAAACCATGGCAAAGCCGCAGTACAAGGGCAAACGTTACCGCCTGGACAAACCGGAGCTCCTCGCTCCGGCAGGCAATTTGGAAAAATTGAAATTCGCCGTGCATTATGGTGCGGATGCAGTATATATTGGCGGGCAGAAATATGGCCTGCGTTCTGGAGCAGATAATTTCAGCTTCGAAGAAATGCGTGAAGGTGTAGAATTCGCTAAGAAATATGGCGCCAAGGTGTTTGTCGCTGCCAATATATATGCTCACAACGAAGATATCGCCGGTATTGAAGAGTACCTACGTAATTTATATGAAGCAGGTATCTCCGCTATAATCGTAGCTGATCCTGCTATCGTGGACACTGCACGACGTACTGTACCTGGACTAGAGGTTCATCTGAGCACTCAACAATCTACATTGAACTGGCAAGCAGTATCCTTTTGGAAGGAAGAAGGGCTGCCGCGTGTTGTGTTGGGACGGGAGACCAGTCTTGAAGAGATTGCCGAGATTAAAAATCATGTCGACATCGAAATTGAGACTTTCATCCATGGCGCAATGTGTTCGTCTTACTCAGGACGCTGTGTATTATCAAATCATTTCACAGACCGGGATTCTAACCGTGGAGGTTGCTGTCAATCCTGCCGCTGGAAGTATGACCTATTCCAAGATGATCGTCCAGAGGGTAACTGGGTATCTGAAGAAGAAGCAGAGAATCAGGTATCTCCTGAGCTGTTGCAACCGGGTGTTACTCAGCTGCCCCTCCATCAGCCGGAGGACAATCCATTTTCTATGGGGTCCAAAGACTTATGTATGCTGGAGAGCATTCCTGATCTCATCGAGTCAGGGATCGACAGCTTTAAGATCGAAGGACGAATGAAGTCTATCCACTATGTAGCTACAGTGGTAAATGCCTACCGTAAGGCTATAGACGCTTATATGGCAGATCCGGAGAATTATGTGCTGAATCCCGAATGGCTTGAAGAGCTCAATAAAGCAGCCAATCGTCCGCTTAACACTGGCTTTTTCTATGACACACCAGATCACGAGGATCATATCTATGAGCCAGAAGAAAAAGCTGCTCCTTATGATTTCGCCGGTTTGGTAATTGAGTATGATGCCCAAAGTGGAACCGCGTTGATTCAACAACGGAATCACTTTAAACCAGGCCAAGAAGTTGAATTTTTTGGTCCTGACAATACTTTCTTTAAGCAAACAGTAGGCGAACTATGGGATACGGATGGTAATCCTCTGGATGCAGCCCGGCATCCGTTACAGGCTGTACGAATG
>JAILZT010000017.1 GCA_023512345.1 Paenibacillus sp. | reverse complement strand
CAGGTTATTAGTGTGTATCTGGATGCCAGCCAATATATTGACGGCCTGGGAGGCATGGATCAGCAGGCTGAAGTCGATAAATATCTTAAGTTTGCAGAAGTGTTATCTGATCACCAATATATTAGCAGCGGTGTATCCATGGTGTACCTTACACCTGAGGCTTATGGAAAGTTTGATGAATTCAGACAGTCGGCAACCAGTGTGGATAATCACCTTCTTGACATAGAGTACGAAACCGAAGTTCCTTTAGCCTTGACCAGAATAGGGTTTTCCATCGACGCTGAAGGAAAACTGGAAGAAACCAAAAACAAGTTCAATTCTTATTTTGATACATGGAAGGAAACACGGCTTAACGGTTTGAAGCAACGAGGTGGGTCGTAGTGGCTGACGAAAAACTCACTGAAGTGGAATTGAAGCAAATTTCCCAGCTTGTCTACTTGGATGTCATTGATTCCCGAGGCAATAACACATATCTTCAAAGACTTTATATCAACAATGGCAAAAAGATTACCGTAGGCGATCTAATTGATTACTATACTGCTGGTGAAGGGCTTAAGAATCTGGAAGAGCGGTATTCCGGTACGCTCAACGGAACCAAAGAGTCCGAACAGTGGATCCAACTGCTTAAGTCCATAGATAGCTCCAAGTACCGGAATTGGGAAATCAATAATGTCGTGACCAAGAACAGGCAGGAACAATCAGGATTTGTTGCTTTTACAGTGGATACAAAGAACGGGGCACAAGTGGCCGCCTTCCGCGGTAGCGAACCGCTTGATAATCCCTATTACCGGAATGACTGGAAGAACAACGGGACGACCGCCTATGAGCTCGAATCGGTACAGCAGAAGGATGCTGCGGAGTACGTAAGACGTTTCGGGCAAGGCAGTGATGACCTTTATCTTACCGGCCATTCCCTAGGCGGAAATCTGACGCTCTACTCTTCTTTTGTGCTTACCGATGAACAGCGGAGCAGGCTCGTCAGCGCGACCACCTTCAACGCACCCGGCTTCAACAAAGCCTTGCTGGACAAGTATCAGAGCCAGATTGACGAGATGAACGAGAACGGGCAGATCCGGGAATTCCGCAACAAGCATGATCTCGTCCCGGCGCTCTTCACGAATCCTTCAGACGGTATATATATCGATACCAAGTCCGAGGAGTTAACGGGCTTCTCGCACCATTCACTGTTCTCATTCGATCAGGATGACGAATCTACCTTCCACCGGTCGGACTCCCAGATGCGTGCCGTCATTCCAAACATCGTACACCATGTTACGGTGGGGCTTGAGATCGTGCCGAATTTCCTCAAGGAAACACTTGTCCAAGAGGTGTTCAAAATCTGGGATGGTGATATTGAGATTCAGCATATTCTAATCGGGGCAGCCGTTCTGGCTGGAGTTGTGGCAACCATGATCACGGTAGGCCCGATCGCCGGTCCGCTGCTGATACTGGTTGGTGCGCTAAAAGTCGTGCTGGCGCTGTATGTCATCGGCTTCATTATCGATAAAGTCATTCCTTGGATCAAGGAAGGGATCGCCAACATCACGGAGATGGTGGAGACGTTCTTCGATGAAGCTGCCGAATTTATCACCAACCTTGTATTTCAGGCGGTCGATGCCGCCAAGCTGATCGGCAGTAAAGTTGCGGAGTTTACGCAACAGGTTAAAGGTGCTGTCACGCAATTCTTCAAGGATCTGAAAGACGGATTTAACCGCTTTGTAGCAGATACGATCAAATTTGTGGAAGCCCAGAAAGAGCGTTTCATCAAGATAAAGGATCAGGCTGTCAAGAAGCTAGGCGATATCTTTAATTCCGTCAAATCTGCAATCACCCGCAAGAAGGATGAAATCGTGTCCGGTGTCCGTTCCTTTACGGATAAGCTGATCGGCGAGATCAAGTCGAAGATTAAGACGGTAGCCAAATTTGCAGTTGCAGCTGCGAGTGCGGCACGAATGGCTCAAATCACGGCCAATGTTAACCGGATTGAGGCTCTGCACCTCAATCTGAAGCAGAAGGAAGAGCAGATCTCGGAAATCATATCCCGGATTCTGAGAATTGCTTCCGATGTCAATTCTAGCGTCTCCGGCGCTTACCCGGAAAGCTATGTCCGCTCTCAGCTGAGAGAGCTGCAGAGGGTCAGCGAGGAAGTCAGAACCCAGGAACGCCGCGTGTCAGAAACGCTGAAGCAGCAGTCGGAGGCGGTCAAGTATTCCGTGAATACTTACCGCAGCACCGAAGCCAGACTGTCCGCTCTGGCCCGCGTCTGATCCCAGTTACAAGGATAACTGCCAGCCATGTGCCGGCATCACAATCCAGTATTCACATACACGTAAATCGAAGGGAGAAATAATTATGAAGCGATTGACAAGCCTGCTTGCTGTTTTTTTGATCATCACCCTGTTCTCATCCTCTTTCCAGGCGACCGCCGCCAGCTTGCCGCTTAGAGTGGTGGTGGATGGACAGAAGGTAAGTTTCCCTGACGCCCAGCCGTTCATTGATGAACAGCAACGCGTTCAGTTGCCGGTACGCTTCGTCACGGAAGCTTTGGGAGCGAAGGTCCTGTGGGACGGACCGACCAAAAAGGCAACGATTATGCTAAACGGCAAGACGATGGTTGTCTATATCGGCAAGAGCAGCTACACCGTAGATGGGAAAACCAAGCAGATGGATACCGCTGCGCTGTTCAAGGAGTCTAGAACATTCGTGCCGCTGCGGTTTCTCTATGAGGGACTTGCACTCAATGTGAATTGGGACGATTCAGTGAAGACCGTATACATTACGACCGGAGAAAGCGGAGCAACGCCTACTACACCGCCGTCCACTGGAACGAAGACGGCTGATGTTCACGGGTTCAAGGTCAATTATGTGAAGATGGGTCCAAATCTTGAACCGGCTTATGTCACCGCATCCGGGATGACGGTATATGAGAATGAAAATCCGACAGCAGGACAAATTTTGTTCCAGCTCACCATTGTTTTCAGTGATGATGGCTCTGATCCTGTCCAGGGTGCAATAGATGCTGAAAGCATTTTGCGTCAGAAGGTTGAAGATAGCGTTGTCGATGCAGTTATGAAGTATGCAAGAACAAAAACGAAGATCAACGATATTCTGAAGATGAAGGAATTTTCCGCTCAGAATTATACAATCCTTGTCAATTCCAGAGAATACAATGATGTGGCTATTACAGTTGAACCTAAATAAGGCAAAGGGAAGGAGAACTGGAACGAAAGTGAGCAGAAAAAGATGGATACGATTCCCGGTTATCATGCTGTCCACCGTGGTGGCGTTGCAGCTGCTGTCGGGTTCGATATTTTCAGTGGGTACAGGAAATCTTGGCGTCCCGGAGGACTTTCCGCAGACACCGGCCGAAGCCCGGGAATATATTAACAAAGATATGAAAGAGTTGTACAATAATTCAAATTATTATCCGCCGGAAACGAGCATAGGGAAACTGCGGGGGGACCTGCTACAGAAACGGATTGATAGCAGGGAATATACGTTTGAAATGGTATACGGGACAAGTCACGGAGAACGGCTTGTGCACAAAAATAATATGTACCCGTATTCAGGATATAACCGTGACGGTGATTCTGTATCGGCTGAAGGGGTACCTTGGTATGCTGGATGGAGCGGCACCCAAATTCAGGATTTCGACATGGTAAAGGAGCCGTGGAATGATTCCAAGGTCAAGAAGAAATATGAAGTGAACATAAATAAATTTAACCAATACACCGATTCAAGCAATAAATATCTCATGAACTCGAATGGCAACTTCGAGCAGGCGATCCTGGCCGGACTCAATCTGGAATACGGCGGCAAGACATACAGCGAGTTCATATACAATAACATGAATTCGGGATATAAAGACCGCGTTGTATATAATTTTAATGCCACACCTTCCAAGGGAGGAAAATGGGTGGACTATGTGCAGGTCATCCAGCCGCCAACCTTCTTGTCCTGGGGTTCGGGACGGATTTATATCGACCATCCTGACGGAAGACTTACATACCTCGGGATTCCGATTGCTCCGTTCGTTCTGCAGGTGGATGATTTGTCCGCACATTTCGAGAATTTCCCTTCGGGTGCCATAGAGGGGGATTCGGTGACGGTCGGCGTTCGGATCAACTCTACGTTCGACGGTGATCGAACGACGGACTTCGCTTGGGAGATCAAAGATGGCAGCGGCAATACAGTGCCTACAAATTACAAGGGCCAGGAACCAAGTGCCTCAGGTCCTATTACGATTCCGGGCAATAGTGAACGGATGTTATACGCCTCCTTCATTATGCCGGAGACGAACGTCAGTGTGAAGCTGCAGGTGAACTACGGGGAGTCTCCCGAAGAGGTAGTCTACACCAATAATACTGTCAGTTCCACGCTGAAGCTCGTGCAGCCGATGCCTGTCGCCAAGCGGAAATACGATCTGGATTATAATGTACTATCCAGAGACATCAGTTTCCCTCTGGCAGGAGGTAAAGCAATTACAGCCGTGCTTACTCTCCCGGGCAGTTCCCGGTGGAACGGTAACGCGAAGGGCGCGCTGAACATCATTAACGGTACTCCTAGCCTGCTCCGGAATTTCCAGTCGAACAATAACCCGGCAGTGAACGAGGCTGCAACAACCATTACACGAACACCGATTATAGCTGCGAAGCTGCAACGGACGGATTTTGAAGACAATCCTCTGGGTGGCAATTGGCTGAATCTGGGCAATGCCTACGCACCGCGCACGAAGACCGGAACCGTCAATTACAGCGGGGACGTAACCAGAAATTATATCCGCACTTATGAGACCTGCAAAACGGTGAGCGGTGCAGATGGCAAACCGAAAAAGGAATGCGAGACACGTGAAGAGTCCGGCAGCACCTCCGCTCCGTTCAGTCCAGGGCAGGATTCGATTACCGTGAATACCTTTATCTATAACGGGCGCAAAGATGTCCCTGATAAGGAATACCAGGACAAGATTGAAGATAATGCTAGGGATTCCTTGAGCAAGAGACTGCTGTGGACCACTGAGCCTTACAAGATCGATACCATCCGGTGGATGGCGCATGCGGATGGTAACGGCGCTCTTAGTAACTGGACCGATGTAACCGGCCAGTACGAGCGGACGTTCACGCAGCAAGCCATCGGCAATCTGGTCTGGAAGACCGGGCAGACGATGGAGAATGCTTACAGTAAGGGCAGAGAAGCGGCCAGACAAATGACTAACAACAAATCGGATTACGACAGAGCTGTATTCGCTACGGACAGCGAGCTTCAGAATTTCGATTATCCGATCAAGTCGGGGTATTATTTTAACCCTGCCGGCGTTTATAACTTCACACTGGAGACCATTACGTATAAGCCCACCGAGGGCGATACGAAAGACCACAAAGATCTGGTGGATGCCGTCGTTGACTCGTTCCGTTACGAAAGCGACCTGGTCTATATCAACAACAATAAGGCCGCGGTTAATCTCCTGAATGAGCCGCTTGCCCGGACAGGCAATACCATTGTTCGCAAGCCTGCCGCCTTGAGCGTAAAGGATTTCAAAGGAGTCAATGCGCTTCCGCTCATCTCCGTGGAAGATCGGTCCACCGACAGCTCCCGCTATTCCAAGAATGTGGAGGAAATCTATCACTCTCAGGATCAGAGCAATCTGGATGCGACGCATATCTTCTGGAAGAACATTCTGGAGGGCTATTCACAGTCGAGCACCAAGGGAAGCAATGACAGTTTCAAGTACCGGGAGTTTGTTAAGGGCGGTCAGCACATGTACAAAATCACGGAGAAAACGACTGTCAGCATTATTGTTAACCCTAATAATACTCCGATCTACACGGATGCCCGCATGTCGGACGGCAACTATTATGTCAAAGCCTGGATCTCCGATGTTGAGCTATCCTCCAGCACGAACGCTTACCGAACACTTGGCAAGCTGCTAGGGGTCAAGCCTTTGGATGAAATACGGGTGAGCGTCAAAGGAACAATGTACGACGATCTGAACAACTAAATGTATATCCTTATTCATGAAGGCAGCCTGTAGGCGCGGACAACCCGCGGCGGGCTGCTTTATGTCTTTATGAAAGCTTTATTTTTGACTTGAAAGTTAAGGTTTGGACTTCCACGGAAGCCCAAAAAATATAAAGTATATCCCCATGTCGCCAATTCATTGCTATACTAATTGTAGAAAAATTTGCTTCAAAAGATGAGTACGGGGTTGCATCGCAATAAAATCGTCGTTGTTTGTTAGGAACAGAAATATAATATGAAAATATGGGCTATATGAAGGGGTATATGTATAAAGTTGATCCAAAACGTTTGATCATTATCCTTCACGGCAATGTATTTCTGGGCAAGGGAATGATCCCTTCAGCGGCATGGTGATGGCACTTGCAGACTCCAGCGGTATCGCATATGCCAATTTTTTAATCAAAAAAAGTCCAAAAGCGAATAGCGATAAAGATTTACGGTTATAGGAGGAGCAGTGCATGAGTGAAGGAGAGCAATTAAAGATACAGTATGAGCATGAAATACCCGTGAATGCTTTTATTTGGTCACCTCACACATTCATAGGGCCATTGCATTATCATTCCAGTCTAGAGATAGGCTGCTGCATTTCTGGAAAGGGATGGTTTCATTTCGGAGAAAAAACGTACCCGGTTCAGGTTGGGGATGTATTCATAGTTAACCATTCAGAGATGCATATTGCCTCGTCGGATGAAGACGACCCTAGTACTTACATCTTTCTGAATTTCGATTCAGGATTGCTGCTTACGGAAGACGAAAGGCTCTTAATTCCCTTTTGTTATTCTAACGGACTTTATCAGAACCGAATTCCATCCAGTGAGCCCTTAGCCACAGAACTGAGACAGCTTATCGAACGGGTTCAATCCGAGCTTGTCGATAAGCAGGAGGGTTACTCCAGCATGGTAAAAGCCACAATGCTGCAGATTTGTACCCTTTTGCTTCGGAATCGTTCGATTCAGTTGCAGCAGAAGGATTGGCAAAAGCTGACACGTACCATAAGAGATTATCGAAAACTGATGGATTACATCAAGGAACATTATATGGAACCCTTAACCCTTCAGGATGTCGCCAAATATCTGGGAGTAAGCTCCTCACGTGCAAGCCATGTTTTTCTAGAAGCAACAGGGCGCCATTTTAAGGATTGCCTCCTGCAGCTCCGATTGAATGAGTCGAAGCGGTTACTCCATGATACCAACCTGGATATCACAGAAGTTTGTTTTTCAAGTGGGTTTCAAAGCGTATCGTCTTTCTACCGTTTATTCAGGACTGTCATTAGGGTGACTCCCATTGAATACCGTCAGCAATATCAAATATTTCGCAATATTTGAGAATATTCAAAAGGGTTTGAGAAGCCTGCAACCAACCTTAGTTCTATAATAATTATAAAAAACAAGGTTTGAGGTGCAGATCATGGCAGGATGGGACAGTTTGTATAATTTACTTAAACAAGAAGTTATTCAGCGAAATGAAGAAGGTTGCAATACGGAGGGCTTCGTAGAAAAGATTGAGGCGGCAGGCAATGATCGTCTGAAATTGATGACATTATATGAGGAATTGATGCAACTGCCGATTAGATCGGATTTCCCGTTTTCGGAGCCTTCAGAGTTGGAGGACATTCGGAAGGAGCGTCCTGAAGGTCCAAGAGTGCTGCATACTAAACATTCCGAGGCCGCTTGGCGGGACAAATTCTATGGAGCATGGCTTGGACGCAGTGTTGGGTGTGCTCTTGGCAAACCTCTTGAGCAGTTCGAATATATGGCGGGTAACTTCGGTAATCCAGGCTGGAGAAATGTTCAGCTTTGGTTCCAAGGTGCAGATGCATGGCCTATTACGACTTACGTGCCTGCACAATCCCGTGCTGAAGAGGAAGTTGGCTTGAAAATTGGGAATGGGTCCCCAAAAAGTTTTCGTGAAAATATTAGCTTTATGGAAAGCGACGATGATATTCGGTATACGGTCCTTGGTCTTATTATGCTGGAGGAAAAGGGACTAGAATGGGATTCATGGGATATTGGGATGTTATGGCATAGGGTTTTAACTTATTATCAGGTTTGTACAGCGGAGACACAGGCCTACTTAAACTTCGCACAAATAACATCACATGAACAAAATTTCAATCGGAAGAAACCGAATTTAGATTGGCAAGAGCAGAAGGATTGGGTGCGTACCTATTTGAACCCTTATCGGGAATGGATCGGAGCTCAAATTCGTGCAGATGGATTCGCATATGGCGCGGCAGGAAACCCTGAGCTGGCTGCTGAACTGGCTTGGCGAGATGCCTCCTTCTCCCATGTTAAGAATGGTATATACGGAGAAATGTTTGTAGCGGCCATGATCGCTGCAGCATTCTCGGTAAGTGATCCGGAGCGTATCGTAGAAATTGGCTTAAGCGAGATTCCTGCGAATAGTAGATTGGCTAAGGATGTAAGGGAAGCAGTAGCGCTTGCGCGCAGCACGAAGGATCAAGTGGAGCTGGTTGATCGGATATGGGAAGCTTTTAAGCACTATAATCCGGTTCATACCAACAACAATGCGGCTTTGGTCGCGGCTTCGCTAATTTTCGGTCAAGGTGATTTCGAAAAAGCAGTCACAACATCCGTCCTCGGCGGATGGGATACGGATTGCAACGGAGCTACAGTAGGCTCTATTATGGGAGCTATCTTGGGAGCCGAAGCGATGCCAAGCTCTTGGACTGCACCTCTGAATGATATGCTGTATGCAGAAGTCAATGGGTTTCATCCGATTCCGCTTTCTAAATGTGCATCTCGGAGTTATGAAGTCTTCAAGAAACTGAATCCAAACGCCCAGCGCTAAAGTGATGTAGCGTCCCTGTCCAAATGGTCTTCTCTTATAGATAAAAAAAGAAAGCCGGTTTCCAGATATTCTGGAGAACCGGCTTTTACTTACATGAAGCTATAGAGCCGCACGCCGTGCGGCGGCACAGTGGAACGCAGCACTCCTGAGGCAAGCTCGGCAGGCGCTCCGCTCCAAAGGTCAGTTCCGGCGGAGGCGTTCAGGCCGATCTCTTCAAGGGCCAACTCCAGTTGCAGTGGGCTTTCCCCGACGTTGAATACGGCAGCATAGCGGGTGCCATCAGAATGCTCGGCTGTCCAAACGATAAGATCATCCTTACAGAGCGCTTCTTTGGCTCCATGGCTTTCCCGGTGCATGCGCAGTACCTCACGGTTGGTAAGCAGCGACAGTGTCCAGTCATCGTTATCCCGCAATTCACCGCCAAAGATAAGCGGAGAGCGGAAGATGCTCCAGAGCGACATCATCGTCAATTGCTCATCACGTGTGAACCGGGTCCAGCGGTCGGCTCCCCCGCCATCCACAGAGCGGATACCGATGTGCCCGAGCGGCAGCATGTCGCAGTCCGGCCAGCAGCCGGCCTGGGGTACACCTTGCCATTTCCGGCAGCGGTCGAACATATCCAGCAGCAGCGGCCACAGGTCCCAGAAATCGTCCGTGACCCGCCACATGTTGGCATGCTCAGTGAAGAACGACGCGTATTCCACCGGAGCAGGGCCAGGCGAGAGGCTCAGTACCATGGGCCGGCCGCTGCGCTCAATGGCCTTGGAGATTAGGGCGATCTCAGGCTGATGGCTATCGTACAGTCTAGAAGCTGCGATGTCGTCCACCTTCACCAGATCGACGCCCCACTGTGCGTAAAGTTCAAAGAGAGAATCATAATAGGCCTGTGCCCCTTCTTTCGAGGCATCAACACCGTACATATCTGTATTCCATGGACAGATAGAGTTTGTATGTGCAATGTCACGTGCCGTCGCAGTTGTACCCAAGATTGGGGTGGCAGCATGGGCAGCCTGCCGCGGAATGCCACGCATAATATGAATGCCGAATTGCAGTCCAAGACTATGCACATAATCAGCTAAGGGCTTGAAGCCAAGGCTACCCGCTGCAGAAGGGAAGCGGTTCTCGGCAGGCATAAGCCTGGAGTACTCATCCATTACCAGCGGTACGAACGGCCGGTACTGTGAAGAGTTCGCATAAGGCTCGTACCACTGAATATCCACGGTAATATAGCTCCAGCCGAAGGCTTTGAGGTGTTCTGCCATATACTGCGCATTCCCGCGTATTTCTTCTTCCGTTACGGCCGCGCCGTAGCAATCCCAGCTGTTCCAGCCAAGCGGCGGAGTAGGTGCTGCAAGCTTATGATTCATTATAAATCTCCTTTACTGATGGATTATTGCTCTTGTCGTATTCATCATAATAAAGGTAATTAGCAATATCTATAGTAATCTTACTAGTTGAATAGCACAATATTGCGGTTAATCGAAGAACAATCTGCGGTAAGTAAGACTTTCGCCCCCGCTGCGGAAATCTCCCGGTGTAAGTCCGGTTAGGCTGCGAAACGCTTTAATGAAATAACTCCCGCTGGAGTAACCAATCTGATTGGCAATGGCTTCAATACTTAGGGGGGTTCCCCGAAGCAGCTCCATGGCCTTCTCGGTACGGACACGGGTCAGATAAGCGCCGGGTGTCAGACCCGTGCAGGCTGCAAAGCGGCGGATCAGGTGGTATTTGGATAGGGAGACATGCTCGGAAAGCTGATCGATGCTGATCATCTGAGCATAGTTATGCTCTATAAACTCGGCTGCACGCCTTACATTCTCTGACCAGTTGTCCCTGTTCCGCAGCGTAGTTACTTGCAGTCTGGAGAGCTCTGTCATGAACTGGTAGATACACGACGAGGCAATAAGAGGGTCGGAGATTCTGCCTGCTGCTGCATCGTTCACAATCATCCTTAACAGTCGGACTGGCGCACAGTCTGCGGGAAGATGAGGGATTTCACCTGCTTCACGGAGGAATTTGCGCCAATGGGGAAGGATCAGATTAGGCCGGAATAACAGGAATATAAATTCCCAAGGCGCTTTGGATTGCGGATGATAATAATAGCGGTGAGGTCCGGGGATTTCAGCGAGAAAGGCCTGTCCGGCAGTAACATGGTGAATCCGGTTGCCCGATTCAAATACACCTTCACCGGAGAGGGTGTATTGGAACAATAGGAGTGGCCCATCGTTGCGCTCCAGACCATCCCAATGGTAAGAAGGATCGGTGATAGAGTCACAGCCTGCTGCGAATAAAACGCACAACTCGAGCTCCTTATCTTCCGCGAACCGAAAGCCGTAGGTGCCTTTGGGAATGTCCATCGATGTCCTTTCCTCCTTGTATGAAGTGAAGATACTTCAGCCTGTATTTTATCATACAACCCACTCCACGAGATAATACAAGCAAGCATACAAATGATAGACTTATTGAAAACAGAAAGCACCTTTGTTACTGTTACAAATATACAAGCTGCGAAGGAAGGGTTCATTATGTCCACAAAAACTCAAGTATTTAAAGCGACGGAAAAACATGTGAAAATCATCGGAAGGACCCATTACTACAACGATGTGCTGTGGCTGGCTCTGTCAGGCGGGGGCGTGGAATTTTCATTCTACGGAAGAAAAGCAGTAATAACCGTAAAGGGTGATGCTATTGCATCAACGGGTAATAATTTAGCCCGAATCGGTATCAGCGTAAACGGAAAACGGGTTATAGACGATCAAATAGATAAACCGTTGAAATCGTATACTGTATTTGAAAGTGATAGTGAGCAGAACGTTACGATAAGTGTTATAAAACTATCAGAGGCAGCGATGTCAACGGTTGGAATACAAGAAATTGCTGTCGACGCTGCGGATGGTATTAAGCCAATTCCTCCCAAATTACATACCATTGAATTTATCGGAGACTCCATTACTTGCGGCTATGGCATTGATGATGAGTATGAGCTTCATTCTTTTTCTACGGCTACGGAAGATGTCACAAAAGGCTATGCGTACTTAACAGCAGAGCAGCTTCAAGCTGACTACAGCATGGTTTCGTACAGCGGATACGGCATCATAACAGGTTACACGGAAAACGATCAAAAGCTTACCACTCATCTTATCCCGGATTACTATGAAAAAGTGGGTAAGTCTGAGGGGGAATTTGACGATATACTGCTGCCGCAAGAAATACGCTGGGATTTCAATAAGTTTGTGCCTGATCTGATTGTTATTAACCTCGGAACGAACGATGATTCATACACTAAAGATGATATCGACAAGCAAACGGAATATACCCAAGAATATGTTGCATTTCTGAAAATGGTTAGACTCAACAATCCCAATACTCCAATTCTATGTACACTGGGGATCATGGGGGATAGACTGTATCCTTTTGTCGAGCAAGCAGTAAAGCACTATTCACAGGAAACAGGCGATAGTAATATTACCTCAATGAAGTTTGATGTGCAGCTGGCAGCAGACGGATACGCAGCCGACTTCCACCCGTCTCAAGTTACTCAAAGAAAGGCAGCACAAAAATTGACTGCTCAAATCAGGAGATTATTAAAGTGGTGACTAGAGGAAGGCTAGCTTAATAGGAGAGTAATGTTAGTGCAAAGGAGTTGGACTATGCTAAGGAGAAATAGCGAATTACTTATACTTTATAAATCAAGGATGCTTAAGATTATGGTTTAATGATGACGGAAGAGATATTACATTCCAATTTTTTTTTCGAACAACAAGAGGTGTCTTCCTTTGAAAGCTTTTTCCACAATGAGCCAAGTTTATTTAATTTAGAAACCATTGAGTCTTCACAGCTTACCATGATTAAAAAGGATGATTATCAAAAAATACTAAATAGGTTCCCTGATCTAAAGGAATATTCAACAGAACTAATGGCGGAAAGGTTCGTGCATTATACTAAATTGTTTCTTTCTCGCATAAAAAATTCTCCACAAGAAAGATACGTTGAACTGTGCTCACAAAAATCTCATATTCTAAAGCGCGTTCCAAACCATTATATTGCGTCGTATTTAGGAATCACGCCGGTTTCTCTGAGTAGAATTCGCAAAAGAATATCCGCGGATATTGACAATGGTTAATGCTTACTCAAAGGTGGTTTTATAGGAGTCCGGTTTGAATCTTCGATGTTTGTCATCAGTCGAGGTCGATGTAAAACAGTTGATTAGTGGGGAGACTCGGAGTGAGTGGCTATTCATGCGAAGCAGATATCTACGCCCGTTCATTCATCCAGAAAAAACATATTACTATATAAATCGAACTTTATAATTAGAGAAAAGGGAACGGAGTAACTAAGGTGAATTTTGGAACTGGAGGAGCGAAAGCGACCGCCTGAAAGCATAGGCTGGATGTCTATGGATTTCTGCCGCGAAAGAGCGGGCGGAAGTCCAAACATTCACCACAGTACGACTTATCCTTCATTCTAAAAGTTTTAAGTTCAATCTATATAACAGGTAAAGAAAGCCGCACATATTCGTGCTGGCTTTCTTTTGTTTTTCAGCAAAGATACTAGAGAAAACGGAAGAATTATTATGGCATGCCATGCAATATAGCTTCGATAATACTTTCGAATTTAGATATTGAAACGTTTCCAAAATAATTATTGAAACGTTTCCACTTTGGTGCTATTATAGGTTTCATAAGAGAGTTCGGGGGTGTTAGATGACAAGCATTAAAGATGTAGCAAACCTCGCTGGCGTCGCTGTGGGAACCGTGTCCAGAGTCATTAACAACTCGGGTGCTGTAAAACCAAAGACACGCAAGAAAGTTGAGGAAGCCATACAAGAACTGAATTATTTCCCTAATGAAGTCGCTCGAAATTTCAAAATGCAGAAATCCAAGATGGTAGCTCTGTTGCTTCCTAGTATCTGGAATCCATTTTTTTCTGAATTGGCCTACTACATTGAGGATGAATTGGATCGGGAAGGCTATAAGCTTATGCTGTGTAACAGCGGAGGCAAACCCGAAAAGGAACTGTATTATTTGGATATGCTCCGGCAAAATAAAGTGGCTGGTATTGTGGGCATAACTTACAACGATATCGAGAATAGTGTGAGCAACGACATTCCGATTGTAAGTATCGACAGACACTTTAACAAGAGTATTACTTGTGTGACTTCAGATAATTATGAGGGAGGGCGCCTGGCTTTAAGAGAACTTGTTAAAGCAGGAGCTAGGAAACCGGCTTTTATGGGAAGTGTCACTTCCGTTTTCAGTGAAACCATGAACCGGAGAAAGGGATTCATTGATGAGGCGAAGACTTTGGGTGTCGATTATGTGATCTACGAGAAGCCGGATCCCATTGTGGACGACGATGCTTATTTTAACGAGTTTCTCAATGAATATGACGATGTGGATGGTATTTTCGCTATAACCGATATGTTGGCCGCCAACTATATTGAAAGAGCACGCAGGAAGGGTATTCGTGTTCCAGAGGATGTAAAGGTTATCGGTTACGATGGCATTCAGGATAATCCTTATTTTCATCCTATATTATCAACGATCAGGCAGCCAGTTGAAGAGATGGCACGCATGACAATTAGACTACTCTTTAACAAGATTGAAGGTATAACTTTAGATAAGCAAGTGTATCGTATCCCCATTATTTTCAAGCAAGGTGAAACTTCATAATTTCTGTTACATCGGAAAAACATCAGCTAAGTCGATATGGATTTACCAACTGACGTTTTTCTTTTCTAAAATTGGAAACGTTTCATATGACGATGTATTAGGAAAAAAACGACTCTTCGTTATGTGCTCATTTCAGTTGATTCATGATACAAATCTACCAAATGGCGTTTTCTTATACAAAATTGGAAACGTTTCAAAATTACTGATTACTTTTACATGAAAGGGAGTTTAAGCGTGAATTCAACAACCAGCGGGGCGGATCATTCCATGATCAAACCAAATCGTAAAAGATGGAGTCGACTCAAACGTGACTATGAACTGTATCTGTTTTTGCTGCCGATCATTATTCTATATCTAGTATTTAAGTATTATCCAATGTACGGTGTGCAAATTGCTTTTAAGGACTTCTCACCGAGTCAGGGGATCTGGGGAAGTGAATGGGTAGGATTTCAGCACTTTGTAGATTTTTTTGATTCCTATAACTTCTGGACAATCATCAGTAACACGCTCTCACTTAGTTTTCTTTCGTTGTTGTTTGGCTTCCCGGCTCCAATCATCATCGCAATTATGCTGAATCAAATGCTGGGTAAGACCTACAAGAAATTTGTACAAACAGTGATCTATGCACCGCACTTTATCTCTACCGTTGTACTCATCGGCATGCTTAATGTTTTTTTGTCTCCAAACAGCGGAATCGTGAATCACATCATCACCCTTTTCGGAGGAGATCCCATTCTGTTTATGGCCGATGCAGGTTGGTTCAGACCTCTGTATATATTGTCAGGGATGTGGCAAGAAACAGGCTTTGCCACCATCATTTATCTTGCTGCTCTGGCTGGAGTCAATCCTGAACTTCATGAAGCTGCAATTATGGATGGAGCGAGTAAATGGAAGCGTGTATGGTTTGTGGATATTCCAAGCATTTTGCCGACAATCGTTATCTTGCTGATTCTAGCACTCGGTAATATTATGAGCATCGGCTTTGAAAAGGCGTTCCTTATGCAGAGTGATTTGAATTATGCCACCTCCAATATTATTCCAACCTATGTGTATGAAATGGGGATTCAGAAGGCTCAATATAGCTTTTCCACGGCAGTTGGCCTATTTAATTCACTTATCAATATTATCTTAATTTTTACAGTCAACCGGATCGCCAAAAAGATGACAGAAACCAGCCTGTGGTAAGGAGGAGTTCATTTTGAATCAATTGATGAAGAGAAAAAGCAGAGGGGACGCATGGTTTGACATTATCAACTACATCTTGTTGACCGTAATTATGCTGCTCGTATTATTCCCGTTGTACTTTGTACTGATTGCATCATTTAGTGACCCTAATTATATCTACTCTGGTGAAGTTTGGTTGTTCCCTAAAGGCTTCACGCTGGATGGATATGAGCGGATTTTCAGTGATTCATCCATTTGGATAGGTTATGCCAATTCAATTTTATACGCGACTCTGGGAACATTAATTGGAGTTGCCGTGACTGTATTTGCGGCCTACCCGTTAGCTCGTAAAGATCTGGCAGGGAAATCTGTGATTATGTGGTTTTTGCTTATTACCATGTTTTTTAGTGGAGGGTTGATCCCAACCTACTTGCTGATCAAGGATCTTCACATGCTGAATACGGTCTGGGCACTTGTTATTCCCGGAGCAGGCGGTGTATTCAATGTGATTATCGTCAGAACATTTTTTCAATCGTCTATACCGGATGAAATGTGGGAAGCGGCATCCATCGACGGGTGTTCCAACACCAGATTCTTTTGGAGTATCGTCCTGCCTTTGTCCAAGTCCATCTTGGCTGTAATGGTGCTGTATCATGTTGTCGGCTTCTGGAATGGATTCTTCGACGCCTTGATCTACCTGAATGATGAGAACAAATATCCGCTGCAGTTGGTGCTTCGTAACATTCTTGTTCAGAATCAGGTCAACTCCGGCATGATGCTGGATGTGGAATCCTATGCAGCGAAGATGCGCGTTACAGAACTGATCAAATACGGTGTCATCATGGTATCCAGTCTGCCACTGTTGATATTGTATCCTTTCCTGCAAAAGTATTTTGTTAAAGGCGTGATGATTGGCTCAATCAAGGGCTGATGTTGGCAGGGTTCTTGAAGGGGGGGATGTACAGCAGCATTCGGACAAATGCAAAGAGAGAGCAATGTGTAATTATCTTGTGGGAAAACTCAAGGGAGGTTATTTACAATGAAATCTTTATTCAAGGGTGCGGGGATTGTAGTACTGGCCGGTGCATTTGCGTTAAGTGGATGTTCAGGAAACGGAAACGAATCAAAAAATCAGGCGAAAAATACGGATCAAGAAGCGAACTTCAACAAGACAGGTCTTCCGATTGTTAAAGAAGCTGTGTCATTAAGAATGGTGTCCCCGAAAGCTGCGCTGGCACCAGAGTACTCGGAAATGGAAATTTTCAAACGTCTGGAAAAGGAAACAAATGTAAAGATCGAGTGGGAGAACATTCCGGATACCGATTTAACAGAGAAGAAAAACTTGTTACTTGCGAGCGGAGATCTGCCTGATGCTTTTTACGGAGCTGGATTTACCGACTACGAACTAATCAATTACGGTAAAGACGGTACCATTATTCCGCTGGAGGATTTAATTAATCAATATGCACCTAATTTGAAAGCGCTTCTAGAACGCCGGGCTGATATCAAATCATCAATTACGGCGCCAGATGGGCACATTTACGGGCTGCCATCATGGGAAGAAAATAATCTCGGAAGCAATCCCTTCTTTCACGTTATAAATAAAACATGGTTAGATAAGCTAGGTTTGAAAGTTCCGCAAACACTGGATGAATATACGGAAGCTCTGATTGCCTTTAAAACGCAGGATCCGAACGGCAACGGTAAGCAGGATGAAATCCCTTTAAGCTTTATGCATATGCAGTGGTGTATGGATATTGCCGGAATTTTTGGAGCGTTCGGACTTCCTGATAATCTAGAGCACCGGGTCGTCCGCGACGGGAAAGTTATTTTCACCGCTACTCAGCCTGAATATAAAGAAGCTCTTAATTATTTCCATGAAAAATGGTATAAGCAGGGCTTGATTGATCCTGAATCCTTTACGCAGGACGCAGCACAGTATCTAGCAAAAGGTAAAACAACAGATGAAACGCTTGGATCTTATATCTGGTGGGAAGTAGAGGAAGTTGTCGGAACTGAACGCAGTAAGGATTATGTTCTGCTATCCCCGCTGAAAGGACCGAATGGGGATCAAAAGATTGGACGTGCAAATGGCGGTGGTCCGGGCCGCGGTACTTTTGTGGTTACAAAAGAGAACAGCAATCCAGAAATCACTATGCGTTGGATCGACCAGCAGTACGAACCTTATATGGCAGCTCAAATTCACTGGGGTCCGCTGGATGTCGTATTCAAGAAAGACGAAAATGGAAAATTGGTGAATCTACCCCTTCCTGAGGGAGCCTCAGCAGGTGAATTCCGTCAAAAGGTTGCTCCAGGCGCGGGCGGACCCGGCGTGATCACTATAGAAGACCTTGGGAAAGTTGTGGATCTCGAGCCACGCGCTCAGCAACGTGCAAAAGATCTAGAGCAATATTACGATCCATACATGGAAAAGGAAAACTATCCAAGTATTTTCTTTGAACCAGAGGAATTGGACAAAATCAATAAGATTGAGCCGGAATTGATTAAATATGTAAATACCCAAAGAGGAAGATTTATTGTGGATGGCGGTGCGGATAAAGAGTGGGACAGCTACCTGAAGACACTGGAAAAGATGGGTCTGAACGAATTGATGGAAATTTATCAAAACGGGCTGGATCGCTATAACGCAAATCTAAAGAAATAAATAGAGGATAGGTGGGGAGAAACTGTGCTTGATGTTATCGCTATCGGAGAAGTACTAATAGACTTTACTCCAGCAGGTCGTACAACTGGGGGTAACGAGCAATTTGAATGCAATCCAGGAGGAGCTCCGGCTAATGTAGCCGTTGCACTATCCCGGTTAGGAGCCAAATCAGCACTCATTAGCAAGGTCGGAGAGGATCAATTCGGTTCCTTACTACACAATACCCTGTTAAGCAGCGGTGTTGATGTATCTGATGTTTCTTTTACGAATGAAGCAAGTACAACACTGGCTTTTGTCCATCTGGATGACAAAGGAGACAGGTCCTTCAGCTTCTTCCGGAAGCCAGGAGCAGATACCTTCTTACACTCGAAGGATGTCCCGCTCGATCGCATTGAAAAATGTAAGGCTCTACATTTTGGCTCGTTGTCCATGACCCATGAACCTGCTCGTACGGCAACAAAGGCGGCAGTTCTTAAGGCCAAGGAATCAGGAGTGTTACTCTCACTCGATCCTAATATCCGGTTTGCGTTATGGGATAGCAAGGAGGAAGCAAAGCAGAATATTCTTTGGGGCATGAATTATGCCGATATTTTGAAAATATCAGAAGAAGAGCTCCTTTTTATAACGGGTACTAGCGATGTTGAAAAAGGCTCACTAGAACTCCAACAACAATTTGATACCCTGTTGATCGTCGTCACTTTAGCGGAAAAAGGCTGCTATTATCGGTTAGCTGGTCAGGAAGGGTATGTGTCGGGGTTTCAAGTAAAGGCCACTGACACGACAGGAGCCGGTGATGCCTTTCTGGGATGCTTGTTATTTAAGATATTGGAAACCGGAAGTTCTTTGAATGATCTAACCAACCAGCAAATCATTAGTATGCTGACTTTTGCCAACGCCGGCGGAGCGTTAGTCACAACACGGAAGGGGGCACTTGGGTCTATGCCGACGACAGATGAGATTAACCAGATGATAGAGTCCAATAAACAATATAATGATGAGCGGTTCAGACCGGGATTTCACTTTTCACCTCCCTCCAACTGGGCGAATGATCCGAACGGATTAGTCTATTATGAGGGAAGTTATCATCTCTTTTATCAATACCACCCTTATAGCAGTAAATGGGGTCCTATGCACTGGGGTCATGCAATAAGTGAAGATCTGGTTCACTGGAAGCATGCACCTATCGCTATGTTCCCGGATGAGCATGGAGCCATTTTTTCAGGTTGCTGTGTAGTAGATTGGAATAATAGCAGTGGATTGTTCGAAGATTCCCATGGTTTGATAGCCATCTTTACCCATGCAGATACAAATCCGGAGACAGGACAGCCGCGCCAGCGTCAGAGCTTGGCTTACAGCAGCGATAAAGGCCAGACCTGGCACAAGTATGACGGAAATCCTGTACTCGCCGAGGATGAACTAATTGACTTCCGTGACCCAAAGGTGTTCTGGCATCCCCAAAGTAAACGGTGGGTTATGGTACTTGTTGCCGGAGACCGGGCCAGATTTTATAGTTCTGAAAATTTGCGCGAATGGTCTTTGACTGGAGAATTTGGCAAGGGCGAGGGCTCGCATGATGGGGTTTGGGAATGCCCTGATCTGTTTGAATTGCCGATTGATGACACCGGCCTTTCCAAATGGGTGCTTATCATAAGCATCGGAGATAATCCTAATTGTCCGGAGGGATCGCGCACGCAATATTTCATTGGAGAGTTCGACGGGAATACGTTCATTAATGACAATCCGGCCGATCATATCATGTGGCTGGATCATGGCCGAGACAACTATGCGGGAGTTACCTGGTCGGATATACCTGAGCAAGACGGACGCCGTGTGATCATAGGATGGATGAGCAACTGGAAGTATGCTAACGAGACACCTACCGATTCCTGGAGAGGAGCCATGACTCTACCCCGCGTCTTGTCACTGACGAAGCAGGGTGAGGATGTGACTTTGACCCAATTGCCTGTCCGGGACATAGAGAAGCTGCGCAAAGAGTCAATGGGCTGGAATGGAATCACCGTTACTCAAGCATCCCCTTTTATGCAGAACATGAATGAAGATCTGCTGGAAATTGAAGCAGATATTGATATCCGGTCCGGTGAAGAGGTTCATATTGGACTGAAATCCTCTGGGCTGAGTGAGATTGTTATTGGATATGATCCTAAAAATCAATGGCTTTTCATCGACCGCTCCAACTCGGGTATGACTGATTTCCACCCTTCGTTCGCATGCAAGCACGGTGCCAGAATGGTTTCGAAGAATGGAAAGATCAAGCTGCAGATCTGGTTAGACCGTAATGCGGTTGAAGTGTACGCAGATAATGGCTTGGTTACATTGACGGATCAAATTTTCCCTGATGCACCAATTGAAATAGTTGAAGTAAGCACGCAATCAGGGCAAGTTGTATTGAATTCGCTTCAGATCCATACTCTTAAATCCATCCATATTCAGGATGGTGTTTCAGAATAGAACTAAGGGAGGAATGATACATGAGCCGCATAAATGGCGATCAAGGACTGATGATGTACTGGGCCTTCGATGAAGGCACCGGAGCAAGCGCTTTGGAAAGCGTATCCCAAGTCCAGGATGATATTCAGTCCATCTTTAATCATGAGGAGTTTACCGCATGTTCTGGTCCGCAGTGGAGACAGGGCGTAACGGGAAGCGGACTTCTGTTCGACGGTTACTCCACTTCTATTGCCCATTCGGTCAATGAAGAAGACACGAAAGGCGAGCAGAAATCCCTGTCAGCGCTAAGTATCGGAGTATGGGTGGCACCACGTTCCTATGACTTAGGTCATCAAGGGAAGTTGACTGCTATTGTGGACCGCCACAATATGGAGGGCAAGCAAGGTTATCTGCTAGGCATGTTTCGGCACGGGTCTTGGTCCTTTCAGGTTGGGCTGGAAGGAGGAAACTGGAAGGAGCTCTGGTCTCCGGAAGGCCATGAACTCCCAAAGAATGAATGGTCTTATGTGAACGCTGTATTTGATGGAAATCAAGGAGAAATCAAGCTGTATTTGAACGGCAGTGAAATAGCTTCTAGTGCCATGCCTCGCGGTTCCCGACTCATTGAGGCAGTGGACATGAATCTGCTCATTGGCAAGAATAATCACAGCAGCCTGCTGGCAGAAGTATTCAGCCTTCAGATGTTCAGTGGTATCATCGATGAACTGAAGATTTATAACCGGGCCTTAAGTGCAGAGGAAGTGGCCGCTTCTTATCAGCATGTGCTCGATTCTGCACATGGGGGTGTCCATCCGCAAGTGCAATATGATGAGATCAAGCTGGACCGCACACCTCTGCTGACGGATCGACACAGACCCCAGTACCATGTGAGCCCACCTGCTCATTGGATGAATGAACCTCATGCACCGATCTATTTTGACGGGCAATATCATTTGTTCTATCAGCATAACCCATTAGGGCCGTTCTTTTATCATATCCATTGGGGACATTGGGTAAGTAAAGATCTGGTACATTGGCGTGATCTTTCCGTAGCCCTGGCACCTGAAAAGGATCAGCTGGCACCGGACGGAATATGGTCGGGAAGCGCGACTTATGATGCAGACGGCTTGCCTGTCTTGTTCTTTACAGCAGGAAATGACAGTGCTTCGCCGAATCAGAGTGTTGCACTTGCCAGGAGCACTTATTCCCAGGATGAAGACCCGGATTTGGTTCAGTGGGTCAAACATCCAGAGCCGCTCATCGTACAGGAGCAGGGAATGGGCGCATTTGGAGATTTTCGTGATCCTTTTGTCTGGAAGGATGATGACGGTTGGTATGCACTGGTCGGGTCGGGGATCGAAGGCGAAGGTGGAGCAGCGCTTGGGTTTACCTCACCCGATATGCTGAACTGGACGTACAAAGGGCCATTTTATCAAGCGGATATTCAGAAGTTTCCCTATCTTGGACCTATTTGGGAGCTTCCAGTGCTTCTTCCTCTTGGTACTGACAAACAGGGTGAAAATAAACATCTCCTATTGGTCAGTCCAGTGGGAAATGGAGCCGATGTCGAGGTATTTTATTGGATTGGACAGTTTGATAAACACAATCTTTCCTTTATTCCAGATCAAGAGGAGCCGGAACTGATTGACGTTGGTGATTTCCATTTTACCGGGCCGAGCGGAATGGTGGATCCGAAGACTGGCAGAAAGATCATATTTACAATAGCTCAAGGCGACCGGACATCTGAGCTTGAATACCAAGCGGGCTGGGCCCATAATGGCGGTTTGCCGCTAAGTGTATATCTGAGGGATGACGGACGGTTGGGAATCGAGCCGATTGAGGAACTTCAGTCCTTGCGTGGCACTAAACTGCTATCGCTTCGCGACACTTCCTTGGCTGAGGCTAATCTATCGCTAAGGGATGTTCAAGGTGACATGCTTGAGATTCAAATGGAGCTGGAGCCCCGCAATGCGGCACAACTTGGAATCAAAGTCCGGTGTACACCGGATGGAGAAGAAGAAACGCTGCTGTATTATGATTTTAACGAAGCTAAGCTCTTGGTAGATCGAACGAAAACGACACTCCATCCGGGTGAAAAGTGTAAAGGGGTTCAAGGCGGTAAGCTGGAGTTGCTAGGTGAGAATCTGAAGCTTCACATCTATATGGATCGCTCCATGGTCGAAGCCTATGCCAACGGATTGAAAAGCCTGACGACCCGGGTATATCCGAGCCGTAAGGATGCCTTGGGGCTAGAGATTTGGGGAGATGGAGAACTACTTATTAAATCTATAGATGTATGGAATATGCAGTCCATTTGGCAGTAAGAAGCGCTTAGGCGCTTCTTGCCACTTGGCTCAGGAAATAAATGATCAAGAAGATTTGCAACCCTCTGATTGGAAGCGCTTTATTAAATTTCTCTCCTTTCATAATTCTTAACTATCCGTCCTTGTACAAGGAGAGCATCTTGAAATTAGGTATGAAGGAGGCTCTTGAATGAGAAAAGTTAAAACTAGAAAACCTTGGATATCCAGAATGGTGATATGGGTTATGGTTCTACAGCTTGTTGCTCCAGGAATCTCGGCTGCAGCTGAGCCAGGTTCTAATGTTGGAGAAACGACCATTCCAGAGGCAAACATGGGATTGTCCGTGACGGATGCGGTGTATCAACTTGTGAATCCGGGATTTGAAACAGGAGACCTGACAGGGTGGACCGTTGTTAAAGGGAACGCCTTTGGTTCAAATGGCGTATCAGAGGAAACCACCTGGTGGGCGGAACAAATTCCGTATAACCAGGAAGGTACTTATCATTTAAACGGCTGGAAATATGATGAGGCTGCGACAGGAGTGCTTCGATCCAGCACCTTCGAGCTCGGCGGAAGCGGCTGGATCAGCTTCAAGCTCGGCGGTGCGAAAAACCCTGACAAGGTATTTGCAAATATCGTGGAATCTGATACGGGGCAAGTGATCGCCAGATACGGCAATAGCGCATTCGCAGACGTAAGCTTTCCGAATCCTGCTCAGGGCATGCGGCTTGCCAATATGGAGCAGTACAAGGCAAATCTATCCGATTATTTGGGCAAGAAGCTGTATGTGGAGATCGTAGATAATGCAACCTCAGATTGGGGATTGATTTTTGCAGACGCATTCTTTATGTATCATGAATCCGAGCCTGCCGAGGGCATCATTGCCACGGATATCAAGCCAGACTTCAAGCGCTATCAGATAGAAAATCCAAGTTTTGAAACCGGGGATCTAACCGGATGGACCGTTGTGGAAGGTGAAGCATTTGGTCCAAACAGCGTATCGGATGAAACCACCTGGTGGGCGGAACATATTCCTTACAACCAGGAAGCCGCCTATCATTTAAATGGTTGGAAGTACGCTGAATCTGCGACAGGAGTGCTGCGTTCCAGTACTTTCGAGTTAGGAGGAACGGGCTGGATTACCTTCAGACTAGGTGGAGGTAAACATCCGGATCAAGCCTACTTGAGCGTCATTGATGCGGATACGGGAAACTTGATTGCCAGATATGGCAACAGTGAATTTAACGAGACCGGGTTTCCGGATCCGGCACAGGGTTTGAGACTCGCGAATATGGAACAGTATAAGGCCGACCTGTCCAAGTATATCGGCAAGAAACTATATCTGGAGATCGTCGATCATGCAACCTCGGATTGGGGGGTGCTTTTTGCGGATGCCTTCAACACCTTCAATGAAATTGTGCCGGAAGAAGGAGTTATGACAGACAACATTATCCCGACCGAAATTACGAATCGCAGTTTTGAGACGGGAAACTACGAGGGTTGGACGGTTGAAGGTAATGCTTTTCAAGTGACCGATGAAGCTCAAATCGGCAAAGAAGGGAACTTCTATGCTATGTCCAGCAAGGAAGGGAAGGGCTCAATAACTTCCAGTGCCTTCACACTTCATGGAAACGGTACGATTACCTTCAGCATAATAGACATCGTTCATCCAGAGGATGCCTATGTCGCTTTATATGATGCTGTCACTAACGATCTGCTTGGAAAAACCGGGGTTGTCGGTTCCAATGAGAATATTTCGTGGAACATTCAAAAATATTTCAATAAGAGGCTTTATATCAAGGTTGTCGATCTGTCCGATCAGGCCAGTATCGCCGTTGATGCTTTTCAAGCCAATGGTACGGGTAACATTTTTTATATGAAATTTGATGAAGGCGCAGGAAAGAAAGCGCTTGAGGAAACGCAAAATCTTCAACATGACGTGAATTATGCGTTTAACAACGCAAGATATATGGCCTCCAAGGATCCGCGATGGACTCCGCGCGGAGTAAAAGGCGGGGCTCTATTATTTGATGGATACTCAAATTATATAGAGGTCAACGCAAAGGATACCATTCCAGTAAGCGACGCGCTAACGATCGAAGCGTGGGTTGCTCCGCGTAGTTATGAATGGGGCGATGGCAATAAGCTGTCTGGAATTGTGAATCAGTCCGATCAGGATAAGGCTGAAGGCTTCACCCTAGGGATGTACCGGCACGGATCATGGTCCATGCAGGTAGGGATTGGCGGCCAATGGATTCAGGTATGGGTTAAGGATCACCCGCTAGAGAAATACAAATGGAATTATATAACTGCCACCTTCGACAAGGGGGCTGGAATGATTAAGCTGTACCTGAATGGAGAGGAAGTGGCTTCCCAAGCAACCCCCCTCAATGTTCCAATCACATCATCTACAGCAAGCCTGGTTATCGGGAAAAATAATAAACCCGTAGAACTGGCAGGCCTGTTCTCTTTCAATATGTTCAGTGGACTCATCGATGAAGTGAAACTGCAGAATAAAGCGCTCACAGGTCAAGAGATCCTTGCTGAATATGAGAGTGTAAAGACACTTCACGGCGGCGCGATTCCGGAAATTCCTAATGGGGATATTGATGAGGACCCGAGTGTGCTTGACGGAGATCAGCACCGTCCCCAGTATCATGCGATACCTCCGCAAAACTGGATGAATGAAGCTCATGCACCGATCTATTATAACGGCAAATACCATCTATTCTATCAACATAATCCTCAAGGGCCATACTGGCATCAAATCCACTGGGGACACTGGGTGAGTGACGATATGGTGCACTGGAAAAATGTAAGACCCGCTCTTGCCCCCGAAGCGGGCACCCTTGATCCAGATGGCGCTTGGTCAGGCAGTGCAGCATATGACCGTGACGGAAACCCCGTTCTGTTCTATACCGCCGGCAATGATTCTCTGTCGCCGAACCAAAGAACAGGGCTGGCAACACCGGCTGATTTATTGGACCCTAGCTTGGAGAAATGGGATAAACATCCTGAACCGGTTACAGAGCAGAATGGTATCGGTATTCATAACGAGTTCAGGGACCCGTTTGTATGGTATGACAAAGAGACGGATAAGTGGTATCAGCTAGTAACATCCGGTCTTAAAGACTTCAGCAGCGGTACAGCATTGGTATACGTATCCGACGATATGTACAACTGGGAGTATAAGGGGCCTTTATACGTTAGTGACAGAAGCTTGTACCCGGAGCTAGGAACGGTATGGGAATTGCCGGTACTGTTGCCGTTAGGCAAGGATAGCATGGGCAAACAAAAGTATATCTTTATGATCAATCCACATGAAAAGCCAGAGCAAGTACCGCCGGCGAACGATGTGCAAAGAGATGTTGAGGTGTTTTACTGGATTGGAACCTGGGACCGGGATAACTTCAAGTTTATACCTGATCAGGATACGCCTTCCAAATTGGATGTGGGCGATGGTTATTTAACCGCAGAAAGCGGTATGGTCACCCCCGACGGAAGAACGGTCGTTTATTCCATGGTACAGAATATAAGAACGCCGCAGGCTGAATATCAAGCTGGATGGGCTCATAATTTAGCACTTCCAGTTTCACTAAGCTTGGATGAGCATGATGAATTGCGTATTGAGCCGATTCAAGAATTGCAGAGTCTACGAGGTGCTAAATTGGTTGATTTTGCAGACAAAAACTTGCAGGCTGCCAATCAATTGATCCAGAAAGTCAAAGGCGACTTGCTGGAGATTGTGATGGAGATCGAACCGGGCGAAGCCCAGAAATTTGGTCTTAAGGTACGGCGCTCTGATAACGGCCAAGAGGAAACACTGATTTACTATGACAAGACGGACGGGACCTTCAATGTGGACCGGACCAAGAGCAGCGTTGATCCGGATGTTCGCGTGGATGGCATCCAAGGCGGATATGTGGACCTGGATGGAGAGAACCTGAAGCTGCATATTTTCCTGGACCGCTCGGTTGTTGAAGCCTTTGCCAATAACAAGAAAAAGCTGACCACACGCGTATACGTAGGAAGATACGATTCCTTGGGCTTGCAGGTCTGGGCCAACAACGATATTACAGTCAAGTCGATGGAAGTATGGAATATGAATGCCCTGACGGGTGAACCGGCTGCTCCGGTCGATGTGCCTGACAACTGGGATAACACCGTGTACACCGATATTATAGATCTGCCTAACCATGATTTTGCCACAGGCGACTTAACAGGCTGGATTAAAGAAGGAGACGCTTTCCAAGATGTCCATGTGACCGATGCCCAGTTTTTCTGGGACACGATCTACTTTAATCCGTCGCATAAAATTCCGGGCGGCTATCATTTGTGGGGCTTCAACGAAGAGGCCGGAGGTGACCGCTTAACTGGAACGTTAAAATCACAGAACTTCGTCCTTGGCGGGAACGGTAAGATCAACTTCCTTGTCAGCGGAGGGCGAGATATAGATAAGCTGTATGTTGCGCTAGTTCGGGCATCGGATGGCAAAGAGCTGTTCAAAGAGACCGCCACGAATTATGAGGAGTATCAACGGAAGACTTGGGATGCATCGCAGTATATCGGTGAGGAGCTTTACCTGAAGGTAGTGGACCAATCCACAGGTGGCTTTGGACACATTAACGCTGATGACTTCAATGTACCGGTTAAGGTGCAGAATCCGACTAATCCGAGTGAACCGACCGATCCGACAAGCCCTGTCAATCCGGATAGCCCTGTGATCATCACCCGTAAACCGGACAGTCAAAACAGCTTATCTTTTGAAATGGCAAAGGGGCAGCGGCAGGTGCTCTTCCCGGTTACAGCGGTGGCAAATAACGGAAAGAACGCCTTGAAGATTACACATAGTGGAGCAGAGGTGGAAGTTCCCGCAGAGGTATTGAAGGATTTACAGGGGCTGGTTACCAAAGATGAACTTGAACATGCGCAAATCTCTTTTGAATTGGATACCTTATCTGCAACTCAAGTCACTGAACGGCTTGAGCGTGCCAAACGCAAGAATAAAGCGGAAATATCCGCTTCAGGAGATGTTTATGACCTCAAATTGTCTATTGTAAAAGCCGATGGAACCATCCAGCAGCTTGATAAATTCTCCAAGCCGGTCACAATCAGGTTGAAAGTAAAGGAAACTTCCCCTCAGGCACTGAGCGGCGTCTATTGGATCGTCGAAGACGGCAGCTTGGAATATGTTGGCGGAGCGAGTGCAGAAGATAAGATGACTGCGGAAGTAAGCCATTTCAGTACGTACGGCGTTCTCAACTATGACAAATCATTTGAAGATGTCCAGGCGTCATACTGGGCTCATAATGTGATAAAAAAGTTGGCTGCCAAACAAATAGTTGCGGGTGTAAGCGAAGATTTATTTGCACCGAAACAACTCGTGACCAGAGCGGAATTCGCCTCCTTGATCACTCGGGCACTCCGGATTGAATCCTCAAAACCAAGCGTGTTCAAGGATGTAGAATCCACAAAGTGGTATGCTTCTTCGATTACAGCCACATTTGAAGCGGGAATTGTAACCGGAAAAAGCGCGGATACTTTCGCGCCAGAGGAAGCGATAAGCCGGGAAGAGATGGCGGTTATGATTCTCAAAGCTTATCGATTCCAGACAGGGCAAAAGATTATAGCAAATGGAATGAATAACTTCAAAGATGCCAGTTTCATTAGCCGCTGGGCTGCAGATGCGGTCTCCTCTGCGAAGGAGCTTGGACTAATTAGCGGTCGTGGCAACGAACTATTCATGCCGCATGAGAAAGTGAACCGCGCCGAAAGTGCGCAAATCATTTCACTATTAATTGATAAGATCAATAAATAACGGCGGTGAAGGAGGATTGCAGAATGAGAGAATTTTTCTATTGCCATGTTCGTCAGTCAGGGCAATAAGCCTTTAAATTATGAGTAGTTTGAGGAGGCGCTGTCTCATTTGCAGAGAAATCTGCTTATGGGACAGCTTTTTTTATCTAACCTTCACCGGGGTTTTCGCCATATTCTTTACCGAAATCCTCCATCTTCTCAAGGATCGGCAGTAATTTGATTCCCTTGTCTGTTAACGAATACTCTACTCGCGGAGGAACCTGCGGATAAACCTCACGTTTAATAACTCCGTTATTTTCCAGCTCTTTAAGCTGCTTTGTGAGAGAGCCTTGTGATAAACCACCAAGAAATTTTTTAATTTCGGAATAACGGCGTGTTTCTGCTTTGAGATACCATAATATAAAATATTTCCAACGTCCTGAAAGAACATTCTGGGTAAAGGCTATCGCGTACATATCCCTTTTTTCATCCATAAACTCTTTATCAAACCCTTCATTACATACCCTCATAAATATCGCTCCTAATCTAAGTACAAAAAGATGTACTATGTCCATATATATTGCCCTCTTTGCAGATTAAACAAATGAATTTATGATTGTGTCAATGCCACTGAACAGAACTACATTATTAAATATTTATTTAGCAAGCTAATTATTATTGTACCACAATAGAGGGATCCAACTCTAAGCCTAAAAAGCCCAAGGGGTCATTAACTATCATCCAGTAGTTGCAGGTACACCCGTTCAAGTTGCTGACTTCTTAGAAGAATGGTTTTTGGCTGGTGCATGTGATGGATTTTCGGATGTACGGGACAATTCACTCGAATATATTTAGCAGGCTAATTGAAATATCACAGAATATCCTAATCAAGAAAGCCGGAAGAAAGGGCATCAATTACTGACAAAGTAAAACAATTAAACCAGAGGAGAATTTATTTATGAAAAACCGAATTACACAACTACTGGGAATAGAGTACCCCATTATTTCAGCTGCAATGACATGGGTAACATCTGCGGAATTTGTTGCAGCAGTATCAAATGCAGGTGGAATGGGCGTATTGGGGCCAAATGCTGGCCAGACAGAAAAAGCTACGAGTGCAGAAGATATGGCAGAACGACTAACCAAAGAAATTCGCAAGGTTAAAGCATTAACCAATAAACCATTTGCAGTAAATTACATTTTCCCTATGGGAGGGGCTTCAGAGGACCCATTTACTAATGCAGTTTTTGATGTTTTGGTTAAAGAAAATGTGAAAACCGTTATTGCCATTGGACAAAATGTGGTCGATCGTGAACTAAAACGACTTAAAGAACATGATATTAAGGTAGTTTACAGAGACTTAAGTCCGACAGTAGAAAAGCTTGTAGAAGCTGAGAAAACAGGAGTGGATGCACTTATCGTTACGGGTTATGAGGCTGGCGGCCATATGAGTGATTATAAAATTAGTACTCTTTCTCTTGTTCCACAAATAACTTCACTTGTAAAAATACCTGTTATTGCAGCCGGAGGGATTATAGATGGTCTGGGAGCGAAAGCAGCACTATCAATGGGGGCGGAAGGTGTATATATGGGGACAAGGTTCATAGTGACCAAGGAAAACCCGGCTAGCATGGAAACAAAAAAAGCCATCATTAAGGTAAAAAGTGAAGAGTTTATTGAATTCAAATCAGGTATAGGGCATTTAAGAACCATTCCTACAGAAGCAGGAAAAAAAGCCTTAGAACTAATTAATGAAGGAAAGCATGCAGAGGCATACAAATATTATGGAGAAGGGTTCAAAATAGGAATGTTAGATGGTGATCTGATCAATGGGACTATAAGTGTATCTGAATCAGCCGGTGGCATTCAACAAATTCTAACGTGTCAAGAAGTGATAGAAGAAATCGTTGAATTAATAGGATGAAGCCGGTAATCAAAATGGATAACTAAATAAATTGACACATCTTTTTTGCGGTGATATGTTTTGCCTACTAAATAATATTTGAGGGATGAAAAATTAATGGCAGATCAAGTGGATTGTGATATTCGTCAGTCGTTAGATCGAATCTCCTCCCAAATGCGTCGAAATTATAGCGAATCTCTAAGAGAACTTAACCTTTATGTAGGCCAAGATAATTTACTGTATCGTTTGTGGTTAGGTGATGGGGTAACACAAATGCAACTATGTGAACATTTAAAATGCGAACCACCTACCGTAACGAATATGGTTAAATCACTGGAGCAAAACGGATTTATATACCGTAAACGTGATGAACAAGATGCGAGAGTTATGCGAATTTTTTTAACAGACAAAGGCAAAGAATTAGAGAAACCGGTTGATATCAAATGGAGAGAGCAGCAGGGGAAATTACTGCATTCCATTTCTACGGAAGATCGGCAGATATTAAGACAATTAATGCAACAAATGGAAAGCAATATAGGATAAACATAATAATAAAAAAGGCGGAATAAGACTTGATTATCGAGTTTTATTAGTTTTTTTGTTCCTACTGTTATTGTAATATCTGCGGATGAGTACCATGGAGTGTTCCGGAAACTATTAATATAATTGCGGCAGGCTTATGAATTTTCATGAGAACTATATCTACTTTTTTGAAAAAGCAAACCAATGATTCCAAAATCATAAAAATTTATAATGGGGACTTAAAATTCCGAAACTATGGATATTTCATCATAGGTTTTATGCTGCAGTAGCACTAGTTGCTTTGATTGGACATATCGTGAGAGGGTAGGAACGAAAAGATACTTGTCAGGTGACAGGTATCTTTTTTTGTGAATCCGTTTGGCTTTTTGGAGAGACTTATTTCTATTTGTACGGTAAAATAATCAAAGCTAAACAATCGATCTTTTGTTGATTTGAAATGTATCCGTTTTCAAAAAAAGAGGGATGAACATGTATAAAATGATGATCGTGGATGACGAATTGTTGATGCGGGTAGGGATTCGTTCCATGCTCGATTGGGAGGAACATGGCTTCCAGGTTGTTGGGGAAGCTGGAAACGGAAAAGAAGGACTAGAAGTCGCACTCGACACCTCACCTGATTTGATCATTACGGATATCAAAATGCCTGTCATGGACGGCTTGCAATTCATACGCGAGATATCCAGCTCACTGAAATCCTGCAAGTATGTTATCCTGAGCAACTTTGACGAATTCCAATATGTGAAGGAGGCGCTGAAGCTTGGTGCGGCAGATTACTTGATTAAGAGTGAGATCACGCCCCCTTCGCTTATCGAGCTGCTAACCTCCATTCGGGAGAAGCTGCAGGCAGAGCGCGAAAGCCGCGGGAACCTCCCCATAATACCGGACGACTATTCGCTTAGCTGGAGTCATCTCAAGGAAAGCTTTTTTAAAGACCTCATCAGCGGTTTTATAAATGAACAAGATGCGAGTGCGAAGGTAGACAAGCTGCATATTCGCGTAAAATCGGCTGAACTGGCCGTTATAAAATTTAAAGTGAATCATTTTGAAGAAGTGAAGAAGAAATACTTGGAGAAAGATGAAAAGTTGCTCCGATTCTCGATCTTGAATATCTTGGAGGAAGTTATTCCGTCCAAGTGGGATAAAGAAGTCGTCATTGAAAGTTCATCGGAATATTTGATCATCATTAACACTCTTAAGGATAGTAGTTCTGTACGTACTGATATCGAAAAGTTATGCGGTAAAATTTTTACAGCGATGAAAGATTTCATGAATTTGCCCCTCACAGCTGGGGTAAGTACGATCATGCCAGGCTTCAAGTTCATCAAAGCTGCATATCAAGAGGCGGATATTGCCCTGCGGAATCGTTTCTTTACAAGCGCTGAAAAGGTATTCTTTTACGAAGATGTGGCTAAGGAGCCTCCTCGGCAAGCTGTCAACATGTTGCTGACCCCTAGACAAGAAGATGATTTTGTCACTGTGTGGGTTAGTAAGGATGAGAAGAAGGCGGAGACATTTCTGGCCGAGATTCGTTCTGAACTAGAAGCGTTGTGGGTAGATGAAGACAGCATTCGCGATAAATATATCTTGTTAATGGAAATGATGCATGGACATTTATCTATGGCTACGAAGAGACCACGTCCAACTTTCACAGAGAAGTCGCCCTACGAAACCGTACTGAAAGGGGAGAGCTGGGAGGATATTAACCGGAGTATGCTAGCGTACATAAAGTATTATTTCGAGATTGAATCCCGGTCTAAGCATGAACGCACATACACCGACAGTGCGGTTGAAATAATCAACAAGTATTATGCTGAAGATATTTCATTACAAAGTGTGGCAAGCCAGATCAATGTCAATCCATCCTATCTCAGTAGAACCTTCAAGCTTGAGAAAGGGGAGAACTTTACCTCTTACTTAACCCGCGTCCGTATTGAACGGGCTAAGGCGTACTTAAAGGGTGGGAAGCTAAGAGTGTACGAGGTCGCTGACAAGGTAGGCTACCATAATTACACGTATTTCAGCAAAATCTTCAAAAAAATCGTAGGCGTTACTCCCGAGGAATATCGAGAGTAACAGCGAAGTCCGAAGTGGATATAAGGAAAGAGGTGTATCATGTGGCGACGTATCCAAAACGTTCGTATAAAGACGAAAATTATGATTATTTGCCTGACGGTGATCATTCTTCCGGCGTTCGTGATGACTATCAACTCCCATTACTCTTCTGAGCGGTTGTTGGAATACAACTATACAAAACTGCTGAACGATCTTTCTAAGCAAACCAATATCCGCATCGATGAATTCTTGAAGGAGATCGAGAAAATAACGCTGCTTGCCAGCAATGGACTCAGCGGCAGCTTATCCGCGACACAGGAAGGCAGCTATCCAATCCAAGATCTTCTTAGAGACGGTGGTAGACAGAATGAGAATGCTGCCTACAATATCTTAATGAACTATATTATGATGAAGGATCGCGTATTCTCCATCTACCTCTACAACTTGAACGGTGGGCCCGATCTATTCGTCAGCCCCAATCAACCCATTAATAATGAACATAAAGCGACTAGTGAATTGTGGTTCAAAAAGTTTATGCACACGAGTGATAGAACCATCACGCTAACGACCCGAATAGACAAGCAGCTTAAGAATAATGTACTGGCTGTCTCGCACGCTCGGAAAATTTACGACATGGCATCCGGACGACTATTAGGTGTCATAGTCGTCAGCATAGACATTAAATTTATCGAGATCGTGAACAGCAACTTGCAGGAAGCGCTTCGTTCGAGGTTTATGATCGTCGATGAGAATGATAAAATTGTATATAACGTGGACGATCGGTTGATTGGCACGTTGTTTCGGGATAACGTCCGCCCTGACGAATCGGCGAATATCGTCGTGACCAACCCGCTTAGCCAGCAGGAGTGGACGACATACTTATATATGCCTTTGGACGAGTTGACTGCCGAAGGTAAAATACTGGGCCGCAACCTCTTCACCCTGGCGTTTGTAATGTCCGTATTTGCCGCTATAATTTCGATTTTTTTGTCAAATGTTATTACTAGGCCTATTAAGAAGCTCATGAACAATATCCGTTTGGTAGAGAAGGGGCAATTTGAGCAAGTAGAAGATATTCACTCGCGAGACGAGATCGGGCATTTGTCCACTCGCTTTAACAAGATGTCGCACGAATTGAAGAGGCTGGTTGAGAGAGTCCAACAGGAGGAAATCGAGAAAGCCGCTGTTGAAATGCGTGCGCTCCATTCCCAGATCAATCCTCATTTCCTGTACAATACGCTCGGTTCGGTTAAATGGATGGCTTCTATGCAAAAGGCCGACAAGATTGTTGACATGACGGAAGCGTTGATCTTGATGCTCCGATACGCAACAAGATCTGACGGAGACCTGGTATCCATACGCGAGGAAATGAATAATGTTATTAATTATATTGCGATTCAGAAAGTCAGGTATTATGATTCCCTTCAGGTAAGATATGAGATAGAGGACAAACTTCTGGATTACCTTATGCCCAAGATGATTCTGCAGCCAATTATCGAGAATGCCATTTTCCATGGTCTTGCGGAGATTGAAGAAGAAGGTTGTATTATAATTCGTGTTCAATCCAAAGGCAGCGACATTACCATCGAAATTAGTGATAACGGCGTCGGAATGGACGAGGAAACGATTCAAAGTTTGATGAAAAGTTGGTCTGATGCATACGGCGGAACCCAAGGAATTGGTCTGCATAATGTACAGCGGCGTATCCAGCTTCATTTCGGTCGTTCTTATGGCATAGGGGTGGACAGCAAGCTGGGTGAAGGCACAACCTTTACCATCATGTTACCCCAGGTAGCGAGACTACCAGAGAATGAAGTTAGTTAATGTGGCTTCGGTAAGATGTAAAAAAACCTCTCCTTTGAAATGGTCGCTCGCACTTCCATTTTCCAAAGAGAGGTTTATTTTTGATGTAATTTTATGGCTTATGGGACAACTTCATCCTTTTACACTGCCGAGCACCAAACCCTTGGTAAAGTACTTCTGTAAGAACGGATAGACCAGCAAGATTGGAATGGCCCCCAAGAACATCTGGGCAGCACGCCCGGTTCTGGCATTCATCATTGACAGCAATTTGGTATAGTCGGTTCCCGATTTAAGCATGATTTGCTCAAAGCTTTGCAGTAGTGTCTGCAAATAGCTTTGTAACGGATAATTCGTCGGATTGTTCATATAGATAATACCATCGAACCACGAGTTCCAATGACCCACGATACTAAACAACCCGACCGTTGCGAGTGCTGGTTTCAGGAGCGGGAGCAGGATCCGAACCAGAATTTGCAGGGGACCCGCTCCGTCGATAATCGCCGATTCCTCGATTTCCTCTGGTAAGCCACGAATGAAATTCATGAGAATAATCATACTGAATACGGGAAGCGCCCCAGGCAGGATTAGCGACCAGATGGAATCAATGAGTCCCATTTTAACTACTACAAGGTAGTTTGGAATCAACCCTCCATTAAATAGCATGGTCACAAAGAAGAACCCCATGTAAAAATTACGTCCCATTAGCTTTTGCTTCGACTTGGAAAGGGGGTAGGCAGCGAGAACCATTAAGACGAGATTTAAAATCGTACCAAGCACGACCCGCTTCACAGATACCCAAAGAGAGGTGAAAAACTCTCCTCCCGACAAAGCAAATTCATAAGGTTTCGTCGTGAAATCTACAGGCCAGAATGTTACATTACCAGCTGATACAGCCGCGCCGCTACTGAAGGAAACGGCCAGCATGTTAATAAAAGGCAGAATGCAGAGCAAAGAAATCAGAATCAGAAATGTGTAGTTGGCGATTTGGAATAAGCGTCTTCCCATACTTTTATCGTGGATCATGAGTATACCTCCTTAAAAGATACGGTAGCCGGCCACTTTATAGGCCAAGATATAGGACGAGGCGACCATTATGCAGGAGATGACGGACTTGAACAATCCGACGGCGGCGCCGATCGAATATTGCGCCTGTTGAATCCCCAGACGATAAACATAAGTATCGATGATATCACCGGTCTGGTACACCACGGGAGAGTATAGGTTATAGATTTGGTCGAATCCTGCATTAAGCACATTACCGAGTGACAAGATCGACATTAAGACAATCGTCGGCATGAGAAGCGGTAATGTGATATAGATCGTTTGCTTCCATCGTTTGGCTCCGTCGATGACCGCTGCCTCGTAAAGTCCAGGATCGATACTGGTTAAGGCGGCTAAGTAGACAACGGTGCCGAAGCCAAAGCCCTTCCAGATATCGCTCAAGATCATAGTCCATGGAAAAATGGACTGGCTGCCAAGAAATGAAATGGGGTCGATCCCGAAGATTCCCAGGAAAGAGTTGACTATGCCGCCGGTGCTGAGTATATCAAGCAGGATGCCCGCCATGATAACCCAGGATAGAAAGTTGGGGAGATACACAAGTGTTTGAAACGTTCGTTTGACACTACTGTGCGCAATTTCATTCAGCAGCAACGCGAAAATAACAGGAACGATGATACCGCCGATGATTTTGAAGGCGGACATGTACAGCGTATTCCAGATTGTCCTAACGAAGTTAGGTTGATTGAATACGTGAGTGAAATTATCCCACCCGACCCAAGGCGAATTGAAGCCAAGCCCGGGGTTGTATTTCTGAAATGCAATAACTAGTCCGTAAAAAGGAATATAGCTAAAGATGAAGACCAAGATAATGCTAGGAAGTAACATGAGGTGGTAAGCTCTCTGCTGCTTCAATTTTAGTAGCATTTGTAATCCTCCGTTTCATAGTAGTTTCTTCATAATAGAAAGGGGGCGAGAATGCCCTCGTCCCCTCGCATAAGAAAATATTACTTACCGTATTCTCCATTCACTGCTTCGGTGGCCGAATCGCCCCCAGCTGTTCGCCAGTTCTGTACGACCGTATCGAAATAATCGACGTTCTCTGTGCCCATAATGATCTTCGTGAAGCCCTCCGTCAGGATATCGTCCAAGGTTGTACCAAAGCTGGCTAGTACCTCGGGAGTAGCTCCCCACAATGCAGTCTTAATGTAGTTTCCGCTATCAAGAACTTCCTTTGCAAGGCCGTAAGCTGGTTTTGGGGAACCTTGCTGCAAATAATCACCAGTGGCCCCTGGGGTTGCCTTTTCGATGAAATCGACACTGTTGTTATACTTCTGCCACATACCTGCAGTCGTCAGGCCGCTGGTGCTTTTAGATTGCAGGGCTTTAGATACTGCTTCAAATTGCTCGTAGTCGGAGTTTGGATTAAGCACACGGAAGGCGCCTACGACATGCCCCATATCGTTGTCCAGTAAGGCAGATAACGTTTCTTCAGACTCTTTGCCAACGCCTTCGTCGACGATGTAGGCATAGTCATTAAGTAATTTGATAACAGCTTCCGGGTTTTTGAACCCCTTCTTAACGACAATGTAGTTACCATTTGCAAAGAAAACCGATTGTTTCGCTTTCTCGCCACTGACTGTTGGGATCTGGTAAGGATAGAACACAGCATCCTTGCCCAGATTCGACACTGTATCAACTCCTGGGTTATAACCCCACCACTGGTAGTAAGGCTGCAGACCAACCTTGCCTGCTACGATATCAGCGTTCATTGCGCTGAAGTCTTTAATTGCGAACTCCGGATCAATGATACCGAGTTTATACCACTCCGCCCATTCGGCAAGTGCATCTTTCATTTCAGGCTGAACAGAGCCATATACTAGCTTGCCGCTGCTATCCTCAATCCACATGTCCGGATGTGCATTCCATGAAATGGCGAGCAAGTTCAGGTAATCCAAGGTTTGGTCGACCGCGATGCCATAACCGCCGTGTTTTTCCATAAATTTGAGTGCGATGTTCTTGAGGTCTGCTAAGGATTTCGGATCTCCTAACTTAAGCTCCTCTTTCCAATCGTTCCGAATCCAGATAAAGTCTGGTTGGTCAATCAATCCCCAGTGTAACTGTGGGATTCCGAATAGCTTACCTTCCTTTGTACCGGATTCGTAGCTATCTGCATCGGCCTCCATATAACCTTTCAGACGGGGTGATGCATATTTATCGAAGACTTCCGCAAGATTCATAACCATATCTGCCTCAATGAGCTGCTGCAATTGGGAGGCGTTGACTCTGAAAACGTCTGGAAGTTCATTTGACGAAATAGCCAAGTTGAGCTTTGTATCGTACTCGTCACTGACCCAGTCCGTTACAACATCAATATTGAATTTTTCTTTATAACGCTTGATCCACACATTGTTGGTAATGTCATCGCCTTCCGGATATTTTGCGGAAGCGTATTCAGAAGTCACTGTATGAATGGTTACTGGTTCGTTGTAAGCGCTGAATGCTGGATTGGATGTATCCACTTCATTGGTAGACACAGTTTCATTAGTATTAGAACCCGTACCATTCCCCGCGTTACTGCTGTTCCCGGAGTTGTTGCATGCCCCCAATATGATGGTCGTCATACATAAAGAAAGAATTAAAGCCAAGGTTTTCTTCTTTGCCATACCGTAACCCCCATTTGCTCTTATTTAGGATGACTTGCTGAATTTATTGTAAACGAGCAGGAAGTGATGTGATATAAAAGAAATTGACAGGATTCTGGTACATTCTTTACTTTAATATTGAAGTGGTAAAAAAAATCATTGTAACAGGTAAAGAAAGTGCAAGCCGGGTGTATTGTCTTATTCGGGTATAAATTATAAGTTTGGAGGGTGAAAGAAATAGCGCTCTGCGCGCGAATGTATGGGAGGATTATTGTAAATGCCTATTGTATATAACGAACAAAACCGCAGCTTTCATCTATCTACTCTAGATACCAGCTATGTACTCCAGATCGTGAGAGATGGTTATTTGGCGCATCGATATTGGGGGAAACGCATTAAGCGATTCCGGGATTCCAATACACTTCTTCATGTACACCGACCGCTATCGCCTAATCCTGATCCGAACGATGGGTCCTTCTCCTTGGACGAGTTGCCGCAGGAATATCCCGGATTTGGTAGGAGTGATCTGCGGACACCTGCTTACCAGATTGAGCAAGTTAACGGTTCTACGACTAGTGATCTTCGTTATGTTTCCCACTGTATTGTGAAGGGTAAGCCGACGCTTGAGAAATTACCAGCTGTATATATAGAAAGTGATGACGAAGCCGAGACACTTGAGATTACACTAAAGGACGAATTGTTGGAGTTTTATGTTATTCTTTCCTACACTGTGATTGTTCCATGGAATGCCATTGCGCGATCTGTCAGATTTATCAACAGATCTAATGAGAATATCCGCTTATTGCGTGCCGCTAGCATGAGTGTTGATTTTGGCGATGCAGATTATGATCTGCTTCATCTTTCAGGGGCATGGGCCAAGGAGCGGACCATGGTTACAAGGCTGCTATTCCAGGGTAACCAATCCGTTGACAGCCGCAGGGGAGCCAGCAGTCCGCATCATAACCCGTTCATTGCTCTCATGCGTAAAGGTGCTGACGAGTCGAAAGGGGAGGTGTATGGCTTCAATTTGGTGTACAGCGGTAATTTCCTGGCGAATGTCGAGGTCGATCCCTATGATACAGCACGTGTATCGATAGGCATTAATCCCTTCGATTTCGCTTGGCTGCTTGAGCCCGGGGAAGGGTTCCAGAGCCCAGAGGCCATCATGGTATTCTCTGCAGATGGGCTTGGTGGGATGTCGAGAATTTATCATCGATTGTATCGTTCTCGTTTATGTCGGGGGAAATTCCGAGATGAGATACGTCCAATCTTGGTCAATAACTGGGAAGCGACCTATTTCGATTTCAATGTGGAGAAATTAGAGCAGATTGCAACCAAGGGTAGGGAACTTGGCATGGAATTGTTCGTGTTGGACGACGGCTGGTTCGGTAAGCGCAATGACGACAAAAGTTCACTTGGGGATTGGTTCGTCAACCGTGATAAGCTGCCCAATGGCCTGCAAGACTTAGTAGAACGGGTGAATAAACAGAATATGCAGTTCGGTCTTTGGTTTGAGCCTGAGATGGTCTCGGTGGACAGCGAGCTGTACCGAACCCATCCGGATTGGTGCATACATGTGCAAGGCCGCTCCCGTACGACAAGCCGCAGCCAACTCATTCTGGATTTCTCACGTACCGAGGTATGCGAAGCTATTGTCGGACAACTCTCCAGAATATTACAAAGTGCCCCCATTACATATGTGAAATGGGACATGAACCGTCACATGACAGAAGTGGGTTCAGCTGGACTGCCGGCCGAGCGTCAACGCGAAACTGCACATCGTTATATTTTGGGGTTGTACAGTGTAATGGAGAAGCTGACGTCCGTTTTTCCAGACATCCTGTTTGAGAGCTGCTCAAGCGGCGGAGGTCGCTTCGATCCCGGTATCCTGTTTTACATGCCACAGACTTGGACCAGTGATAACTCCGATGCGATTAGCAGGCTGAAGATTCAGTACGGAACGAGCATCGTGTATCCCCTTAGTACGATGGGTGCACATATCTCCGATGTACCGAACCATCAGGTCGGGCGTGTCACACCTTTGGAAACAAGAGGACATGTTGCTTTCGCAGGCGTCTTCGGGTACGAGCTGGATTTGACGAAATTCACAGATGCCGAGCAGCAATTGGTTAAAGAGCAGGTACAGTTTTACAAAGAGGTTAGGGAACTCGTGCTGCACGGTGATTTGTATCGACTTCTGAATCCGTTCGAAGGCAATGAGACCGCTTGGATGATCGTGTCAGAAGACCGTTCAGAAGCGCTGGTATTCTTTTACCGTGTATTGGCGGAGCCGAACCCAGGATTTCGAACGTTGCATCTGCAAGGGCTTGATTCTGATACGGAGTACACCATAGATGGCGGTGAGCAAGTTTATGGCGGCGACGAGTTGATGTACAACGGCTTACGTGTTCCGTTCAACTTAAACGGAGATTTTAGAAGTAAGCTTTGGAGGCTCCGGAAGATAAAGTGATGGATAACAAGAGGCTTGCAGCTAACGCTGTGAGCCTCTATTTTATTTTTTGACACTGCCCGAGCAGGAAGAGCGTATCTAAAATTCTGCAACTAAGGCTAAAATTTACCTCCTTATGCTTTCATAAGGGTTGAAATACAATAGAGTCATTCACCGGGAGAATGGTCATGTTAATTACGACGGAGGTGCAGCACGTTTGAGTTCGAACGCTAGTGTTCAGATGGCCGATTCTCTTCCTCAGACGAAGAGAAAGAGATTATGGAGGAACCTGTATAACCAGAGATATCTGCAGGTTATGGTTCTGCTTGGGATAGCTTGGATGGTGATTTTCAACTATATCCCCATGTATGGAATCATTATCGCTTTCAAAGAGTTCAATATTATCAAATCTATCTCAGATGCCCCATGGGTGGGACTGGAGCATTTCCAAGCTTTTTTTCAGGACAGGAACTTAGGTTATGTCATCAAGAACACGCTGGGCATGAGCTTTTTCAAATTGGCTATCGGTTTTCCTCTGCCCATTCTGTTTGCGCTGTTTCTGAATGAAGTTCGTTCTATCAGATTCAAAAGGACCATCCAGACCATTTCTTATCTGCCCCATTTTTTATCCTGGGTTATCTTGGGTGGAATTCTCACTACTTGGCTGGCTGATGTGGGAATTATCAACGATCTCCTAATGGGACTAAGATTAATTAAAGAGCCGATAGTATTTTTGGCTGAACCTAATTATTTCTGGGGCATCGCCATAACCTCGGATATATGGAAAGAACTCGGCTGGTCGGCCATCATTTATCTGGCTGCAATCTCGGGAATATCACCCGAAATGTATGAAGCGGCCACAATTGATGGGGCAGGGCGGTTTCAAAAAATGTTTTATGTTACGCTTCCCTCCATTAAAGGAACTATATCGATCCTGTTCATCTTAGCAGTCAGCGGTGTGCTGAACTCCAACTTTGACCAGATTCTAGTACTGAAAAACCAGTTAAACGAACCGGCCAGCAGCGTAATCGATGTGTATATTTATCAGGTGGGTCTTCAACAAGGTCGTTATTCGTATTCCACGGCCGTCGGCTTGATTAAATCAATTATCGCCTTGCTCCTGTTATTAATTGCGAATTCCGTCTCCAAACGCCTGAATAATACCTCTCTATTTTAGAAGGCAATCAGGGCGGATAAAACATAGAATTAGGGGTGAGTTGTATCATGTTCGCTTTAAAACGAAAAACAATCAGGGAGCAGTTATTCGATTGGACGAATAACTTGCTAATGCTTCTTGTATGCTTCGTGACGATTTATCCGATATGGTATGTGCTGATCAATTCGCTTAATGAGGGCGCTGACGCGATGCGCGGAGGGATTTACTGGTGGCCGCGTATACTCAGTCTAAGTAATTATACAGCTGTATTTGCGAATTCCGGTATCATGACGGCTATGTTCGTAACCGTTTGCAAAACCTTGATAGGAACTATTACTCATGTGTTATTTACGGCAATGGTGGCTTATGGTTTATCCCGAAAAGATCTGATTGGAGGGAGGATATATCTGCTGATAGGAACGTTCACCATGTTCTTCAGTGGAGGGTTGATTCCATCCTTCCTGTTGATTCGTCAACTTGGACTCCTGGACAGCTTTTGGGTTTACATAATACCTGCCATGTTCAGCTTTTTTAACTTAATTATCTTTATGACCTTCTTCCGGGAAATACCTGATGCGCTAGAAGAAGCCGCCAAGATCGACGGTGCTAATGATCTTCTGATTTTCATAAGAATCGTTCTTCCGGTATCGATGCCAGTACTGGCAACAATCGCTCTATTTCAAGGTGTTTTGCAGTGGAATGATTACTTCACAGGTATGATCTACATCAACAATCCTGATTTACAGCCGATACAAACCTATCTATACAAGATCATTGCGCAGTCGAGCTCCAACCAAATGGCGGCTGATGCAGGTGTAATTAACAAAACGGTTACCTCCCAATCGATCAAGCTGGCGACCATGGTTATCACGACGCTGCCTATAGTAGTTGTATATCCTTTTCTGCAAAAGTATTTTGTCCAAGGTATGATGATTGGATCGGTGAAAGGTTAACGTTTACAAGTCTTGTCATCAGACAAGGTTGTGATATGAATTAAAAAATGAAATAAAGGGGAAAAACAGATGAAAAAACCAGGTAAGTTCATGCTTGCCGTACTCGCCCTCGCCCTCTGCTTCAGCGCAGCTGCATGTTCTTCTAACAATGGGAACGAAGGCAATACGGCATCCGAACAAAACACGGCATCCGCCGTGGATCCAAATGCAGCCGGGTGGAAAAGCAACATTGAACCGATTACTTTTGATTGGTACATTAACTTTTCCTGGTTTGGAGCGAAGTGGGGAGAGGATCTAACAAGCCAGTACATTACGAAGAAGACTGGTGTGAATGTGAATTTTATCGTCCCTCCGGGAAATGAAAATGAGAAATTAAATACTTTGATTGCTTCTGGAGATCTGCCTGACTTCATTACGATTGATGTGTCTAACGATGCTGTTAAGAAGATGATTGAAGGTGAACTTGTCCTTCCTCTTAATGAGCTGGCAGACCAATATGATCCTTACTTCTACAAGACCGCCGATCCGGCCAAGCTGGCCTGGATGAAGCAGGATGACGGAAAGGTCTATGGGTATCCGAATGCTTCTTCATCCTCGGAAGACTTCAAGAAGTATGGTGAGAATTTCACCTCTGCCCAAACGTTCCTGGTTCGGAAGGATATGTATGAGGCCATCGGGAGCCCGGATATGAGAACACCGGAAGGTTTCCTGAATGCACTTAAGGCAGCTAAGGAGAAATTCCCTGAAGTTAATGGACAGCCGCTCATTCCGGTTGGACTGCAGGAGTTCACGGATACAGGCAACAACGCGTTGGGTGATCAACTGATGAACTTCCTTGCACTCCCTCGGGAAAAAGACGGTAAGGTCTATGACCGCACAACAGATCCTGACTATATCGAATGGTTAAAAACCTTCACGGAGGCTAATAAACTCGGCTTACTGTCCAAGGATATTTTCATCGACAAACGACCGCAAATGGAAGAGAAAATTGCACAGGGACGCTATTTCGCAATGATGTATCAACGGACCGATATGTCAGCCCAAAACGCGACGTTGTATCAGCAGGATCCTAAAAGTGTCTATATTGCTGTTGATGGACCTACCAACTCCAATATGGATCAGCCAACGCTCTCCGGTCCTGGAATAGGCGGCTGGACATTGACCTTGATCTCCAAAAATGTGAAGGACAAAGCAAGAGCCATTCAATTTTTAACCTATATGATCAGTGAAGAAGGGCAAAAGGACGCCTCTTTAGGCGAAAAAGGTGTCACCTATGATACAGTTGATGGGAAAGATCAGTTATTGCCTGAAGTTATTGATTTGATGAATAAAGATGGCGCTGCCTCAGGTAAAAAGTACGGTGTGAGCTACCAATACTGGATGCTCATGGATACGAATATGAGGATGCAATGGGATCCCGCGAGCGTGGAACCAGGTAAGCAATTGGAAGACTGGACTAAAGGGAAAACGGTAGATTTCAGTCTTTATGATGGTATTAATCCTACAGGTACTTCCGAGGAGGGTATTCTATCCAATAAGATTAACCAGGAGTGGGGCAAGGTGCTTCCTAATCTTATGTTTGCTAAATCCGATACTGAATTTGACGACATATTCTCCAAATATCTGAAGTTCAGAGAAGAATCCGGTTATGACAAAATCGTCGGCTATCAGAACGAGAAGCTTGCGAAAAATCGGGAAAAACTCGCTGCTATTCAGCAATAAATCTTATTCAAAAGGCCGGAAACCATTAGGTTTCCGGCTGCTTCATGGTTTATCTGCTATCCTGAATCTTGCTGTTATTGAGGTCCCGTTTTATGATAAGGCTTAATCTATTGAAAAGAGGTCAGGAAAAATGAACAGGCTGCGAACATTCGTGGAAAAGATAAAGCGATGGTTTGATCATTTATCTATTCAAATCAAACTCATTGGGGCTTATATCCTGATTATTCTCGTGCCTGTTATCGTCATTTCCAATTACCTGTTTACAAATTTTTATGAGAATACCATCCAGGACATTATTAAAGAAAACCAAAGTGTCATGGAGAACGAAAAACATGGAATCATGAACAAAATCGAGATTATGGAACGATCGGCTCAGTTGGTCGTTTCTGATGAGCAACTTTTAAATTATGCCAGTGCGGATTCAGAACCTTCCGTACTTGAGGTCATGAAATTTGAATCCTCCTCTTTTAATTACATTCAGCGCTTGTTATTTAATAACCCAGATATTGCAAATATTTATTTCTTTGTGCCCAATACGCAGATCAGTGAGATCTGGCCCATTATTTATCATGAAAAGCGTGTTAAGGACAGGGCTGCATATCAAAACGCACTGAAAGAACATGGAGATGTATTATGGGAGATTCTTAAGGATGAAGAAGAAATACTGGACAATAATCCGAGTAAAAGAACCAGTTCGTACGTCTCTATTATCCGAAAAATATATTATCCCGGAAATCAATATTTAGGAATGATTGAAGTGGATATGAAGATTGAAGATGTATTTAGCAAGGCCTATAAACTGACGGGTGACAAGGATTCACAACTTTTTATTCTGGATCGGCATGGGAATGTTCATAGAAACAACACCTCTGCACTTCCAGGGGTGAAAGTCAGCCGCATTAAGCAAATAGTAGAAGAAAAAAGACAGGCAGATAAAACCTCATTCGTCATTTCGGATCAAGGTTTTGATTTTCTATATATTATGGAACATATCGATAAGCTGGATGCGGACATAGTTAGAGTGATTTCCTTACAATCTACATATTCCAAGATAGATGAAACCAGAAACCGGATGATTTTAGTCATTATTGGACTATTGGCTTTACTGGCGACTATTACATTTCTAATGCAGTCTATGGTATTGAAAAAGCTGCATATTCTACGGGATTCTATGAAAATGGTGCGGAAAGGCGATTTCAATGTAGACATTAATGTTCAGGGCGGGGATGAGATAGGGGAGCTTGCTCACCATTTTCGCCAGATGCTTAAAAAGATAAATGAACTGATTGTGGAAGCGGTAAACCGAAGCGCAGCGACTAAAGAAGCCGAACTACAATCTTTAAGAAACCAAATTGACGCCCACTTTTTGTATAATACGCTGGAAAATTTAAAAATGTTATCTGAGGTTGAGGGCCAGTATATCCTTTCTGATGCCCTGACTTCACTTGGAAGCATTATGCGTTACAACCTTAAATGGACGGATGATCGGGTCCAGCTAAGAGATGAAATCAATCACATTCGGCATTATATCTCTATTATGAATATTCGTTACGATAACAAGCTGCACTTAGACCTGGATATACCGGATGGGTATTGGAATCAGGAACTATTAAAAATGTCCTTACAGCCTATTGTAGAAAATGCGTTAAAGCATGGGATCTATTCGGCCCTAATGAAAAATGAGGGGTTGTTGGTAAATGTGCGCGCATACGTCAAAGAAGACTCGTTTTTTATTGAAGTGACCGATAATGGGATTGGAATGACGGAGGACAAGCTGCGCGAGATCAATGAGAGATTAATGATGGGTGACGAGCAATTTAAGGCGATTATTGAGGATCATGAGAGAATGAAAAGAAAGGGAAGCGGCATAGGACTCCGGAATGTGGATCAGCGGCTCCAAATGTATTACGGGTATGACAATGGAATTCATATAGAAAGTCAGCGTGGGAGTTATACCAAGGTTGTCGTAAAGCTGCCTTCTTATACATTGAAAAGAGGGGGGGAAGAATAATATGAGAAAAATTCTGATTGTGGATGATGAAAAAAACATTCGGATCGGACTGAAGTCCATGATCGAGAGAGAATACAAGAATCAGTATGAAATACATTTGGCATCCGATGCTTTTGAGGCGCTGGATTTGATCCAATCCATGGATATCGATATGATGTTCACCGATATTTCTATGCCGGAAGTGGATGGAATTGAATTAATAAAGTCCATTCAAGCTTTCGACAAAAAACCTACCGTTGTGATTGTAAGCGGATATGACGATTTCTCCTACGCCAAGGCGGCTATCCGTTATGAAGTGAAAGATTATCTCTTAAAGCCTGTAATTCGTGAAGAACTGTCTAGAACGATTGAACGTATTGAAGAAGAATTGATGAGAAGAGAAGAAGTGAAGGACAAACTGGCATCCTCAGCTTACCAACAGGAGGAATATAAAGAAACCCAGTTGAACTTTTACTCCACCCATCCATTGGCTGAACCGGAAGAAGTAAGAGGAAAGCTCACTCAGCTTGAACTTCAATGGCTAGATAACGGATTCCGCGTCTTAGTGGTCAAATATGCGGGTGATTTACAGACAATCGGCACAGATTTGTTTAGAGCCCGGGTAAAAGGGGTTTTAGATACTGCAGAGTTGTCACTGAATTCCAGGATAGTCCGTTTTTTTAATCGTATCCATCACGCGGTTATATTAATAGAGGGTGTGTATTCCTTCGATTCTCTAGCTAATATGGTGTTAAACCCTGAGCACAATCTCATTCTTGCAGTAAGCGGCCCGAACTTCGGAATGGAAAAACTTCGTGCGGGATATGAAGAAGCGGTTCAAGCTTTAAAATATTCTTTTTTGCGTTCAACTCCTAGCATGGTTCTGTTCGATGATATCAGGGATAAGAATGCCCAGTATACTATTCCTGCTGATAAAATCCGAATGGTTGCTAATATGCTGGGGTCTGGACGGGAAAAGGAAATGCAGAAAAACTTGTATGAAATCATGGATTTTAATGAAATCAGCAGATATGACATCGGTTATCTGGAATCACTTAGCAGAACATTTAATGAGCTGGTGTTCGATCATGTGTTTCAAATGTATGGGAAAGAATCTGTAGATTTATTGAAAAGGTATAAGGCAGTGGGAGATCCCTATAATTTCACTTACTTTCAGGAGTATTTCCGGGAGGTGGAGGGTCTGTTAATGCTCCTGAACGATTATATTAAGACATTAAAATCGGCCCAAATTGATAATAAGGAAATGAAGGCAGCCCTGAAGTATATTCATGAGAACTATACCAAAAACATTAATATGACCATAATATCTAATGAGGTTTCATTCAATTATTCCTATTTCAGTCAAGCTTTCCGTGAGTATACGGGAGAGAACTTTGTCAATTACCTTAAGAAATACCGGCTCGGAAAAGCTAAGGAGCTTCTAGAGACTACAGAGGGGAAAATTTTTGAGATCGCCCAAAAGGTCGGGTTTGAGAATACCAAAAATTTCAACCGTGTCTTCAAGGAAAGTGAGGGCGTAAGCCCTGTAGAATACCGCAATCAGAAAAAAGTATGGATGACGTACCGGAAATGAAGAGTATCGGGGCAGAGGAGAAATGATCAGACCCAATACCTGTAGAGGTATTGGGTCTTGTTAGTTGGTTAGTTTGAACCTATTCCACTTACGTTCAGTGCAATGGTTTGTTCCGTACCCCCTTCAATATAGCCTGTAGACAAGCTAACGGCATTTTCTTTAATTCCATCTGTATAGTTAATAAGGCGAGATATTTTCTTTATCGCTTTGGCATCCAATTTAATCGTAATTGTATTCCAAGCCATACTTACATCCTCTACTATGGAGGAATTGAGCAGAAGTTTACCCTCCTTTCCTCGGATGGAAATTTTATTCCACTTAAGGTTCGTAGCATCGTAGTTTTTACCGGAAAGCGTCAGCGTGCCTGTAGTACCGTCATAAGACACGTTGTTGGTAACCGGTAGACGCTCCACATAATAATACTTAATGCCTGATTTCTGCGCCTGTCCGCCTTTAACGCCTGTGCCTATTCCATTGATAATATGGTTGGTTCCGCCGTTAGCTCCCAGTGAAACAATAACCGCATGTTTCACTGATGTGCCGTCAGGTACTTCCATGGCGTTCTCCAGTTCAACCCATTCTGTATTTTTTACAAACACATCATAGATTCCAAGCGCTACAGCATAATGAGATTTCACATGGTCAGAGACTTTGTAAGATGAATATCCTTTTACGGTTCCGGTATGGCTCATAAAATCCGCTTGATAAGGCGGATCATAGGGAATCTCACTTTGGTAGAAGTAGGTTCTTCCATTCTCACCGTTCCATAAGGTCTGATACTCCTGAAAGTGTTCTACAAATAGTCCGTAAATGGTAACGTCGTCTCCGTTAACGATAACGCCATTCTTGGCAATGTTCTTGGTCCATCCCGTACTGTCCGCTGTCATTCCATGATCGGCCCGCCATAGCCAGAAGTGATCACCGATAACATTGCTGCTGTTAATCTCTACCGATACTTCCGCCCTACCTTCCACAGCTCCTCCGATACGGGTGTATACGTCCGACAATAGAGTCGGATTCGCAGTGTGGTCAGCCGATGAACCTTCAGGCCCTACCTGCAAAAGATGCTTCGAACCTGCCTCACCCGCATCGATCAATATCCCGGCTACGGTCACACCTCCAACGTCGGCGATCTGAATGGCATCGTTGCCATTTGTAGGAATGAGCGTAGCCAGCCCAATTCCCAGAACGATCGTATTCGCATTATCGATTTTAAGGGGCTTATCCAGCTTGTAAATTCCCGGCGTCAGGAGCAAGTGTTTACCCTGTACCAAGGCAGCGTTAATCGTATCAGCCGTATCTACGGAATCCTTTGCAACATAGAAGTCGTCTATAGATATCGATTGGCCCTTACCGGGGTCGCCTTCAGACCAAGATACACCCACTTGGTTTTCACGAATGGCTGGAACGAATACAGCATAATCGCCACTGTTGCTGTCGGTATAAAGAAAAGGCTTCTCTCTAATTACCGGGGTCTCTTTCTCAACAGTATAAGAAGCATAGGATGCCTTATCCCAGTCGACTGTTTCAGGTGGAGCATTATCCACACCGACAAAAAGCATATTCCATACGCCGCCATACCATCCTCCGGTGAAGACGTTATTCCTTAGAAAATATTGCTGCTGAGAATAGGAACCTGTCTGTCCGGTAACGAAGCTGTCCGCCAAGTAACCGCCGCTCGCATATTTCTGGTTATCATCGAATTGTAATTTACCGTTAACATAAAGCCTTCTGGCAGGCGCTGCCTGTGATGCCGCCCACATGACTTCATTCGCAGGATCGCCGGCGTCAATTCCGATGTTCTCTACGGAGCGCCAAAAGTTAGTCAGTGAATTATACTCCGATGCGGAGACTTGAACCTTCGGCACGAGAGTGTCTAAGGGAGTAGCACCCAAGCCGTATACTGAAGTGTAATATCCTACATCGATGGTATTAATGCTGTAGGTTCCCGGCTTGAACATGAAAGCATACCGGTCAGTACTGAACTCTGCGGTAGCCATCGGTTTCATTGTCGCAGCTGTGTCAGCGGTCATCTTATTAATCATGGAAGGGTCATCGCTAGGGCTGTAAATGGTCATCGTCTCGCCGAACAGTTGACCCTCTAACGAAACATCATCGGAGAGATCCGATGTTTCCCCGTTTTCTTTTATGAAACGAATCTTGTAATAGTAACGATATTTATCTCCCTGGATAGGCTCAGTGAAGGTGGCAGTTGCCGAATGGGCATACAGTGTATAATCGCTGTATTTCCCTGTCGCCCGGTAAATTTCATAGCCTGCAGCACCTTCTGCCTTGGCCCATGTGAGCGTAAGGTTATTACTCGCTTCGGTGATCAATAAGCCTTTGACAGCTAGCCTCGTCTTCATAGATAACACCTCACTGAACTCCGATTCACCGATAGGGTTAATTGATTTCACCTTATAATAGTAGGTAATATCCTGGGTTAGTCCGGTGTCGGTGTAGTGGGAGTCCACGGTAGTCCCTATCTTCACATAAGCACCATCTTCGGTATCAGAGCGATACACATCAAACCCTGTAAAGTTATTGTTCTGGGCTGACCAAGAGAATGATAGCGAGTGTTCTTCTATCTTTGCCGGTGTTAAATTAATCGGTACCTGGGGAACTGTATTGAAATTCTCCTTATAAAAATGGATTTCGGAAACAGACCATTCCGTGGAACCCGGTTCTTGATCCGCGCCGTTCGTCAATGCTTGCAGCCAGATGCTGCGGGCGGTAACGGCTTCCTCCAATTCAATGGTAAGGGTATCGCCTGAGACGCTGTAGCCTGTATACTCTCCAATCGTAGTTACGGACTGGGGAACACCTGGGGGTGATGTAAGAGCAGCATCGGAGTACTCCAGTCTGAACTTATAGGGGAGTTCTCCGGCCGCAGCCGACTTCAACTCGATCTTCTTAAAGGTAACCTCCTGAGACATACCCATCATGATAAGATCTCCATGGGTATATACTTCCCCGGTCGTAAGTGGGGCGTCAACGCCATCTGCTTGCAGCTTGCCGCCAGTCAATGTTCGGGCTAAGTCTTCGTTCCAATCAAAGTACCACTGGCCCCAGACAAAGTCCCCGTAGTAGACATCAGCGGTAACGCTTACGATTTCTTCATATTCTGCCCCGGGAGAAGTGCTTACGTTAATTTCATCGGCTTCTGATGCAGCGTGCACCAAGGTAGGCTGGCTTATGCTTATAAGTAGTGACAAAGTCATACAACACACTACGATTAATGAGATCATTCTTTTCAACACGGGTTTCCTCCTTCTCATGGAAAGGGATTACAAGCTATTTAGGTTTAATCATCGAGGCTTCTGGAACAGAGAATACTGTTAGTTGTTTGTTGGCCCCCTTATGGTTCAGCGTTTGCTGCTACCTGATATTTTTGTATAGCACAGGAATGATCTGTGTCATCCAATTGTATCCGCTTCCAAAGAGGTAAGGAAAGGTTTGGAATTTTAGGTGAAGTACCATTATTTCGGGAGTTTAGTGCTGAATCTACTGACCGGAAGGCCTGAGTGAAATATTGTCCATATATGCTATAATAATTGGGATTTTGAAAGGAGCGGTGGACAATGGAGCAGGATTATATTGAAATCGTTGGGGCAAGGGAAAATAACCTCAAAAATGTTAGTTTGAAGATTCCAAAAAGAAAGATAACTATATTTACAGGGGTATCGGGATCGGGTAAGTCCTCCCTTGTTTTTGAGACCATGGCACAGGAGGCGGGAAGGCAGTTAAACGAGACGTTCAGCAACTTTGTCCGGCAGTTTTTGCCCAAATACAGTCAGCCTAATGTGGATTCTATCAAAAATTTGTCGACAGCTATCGTTGTTGATCAAAAAAGACTTGGCGGTAATTCCCGCTCAACGCTTGGAACGATAACGGACATCAACTCGTTGCTTCGTTTGCTGTTTTCCCGTTTTGGGAAGCCCTATATCGGACATGCGAACCATTTTTCTTTTAACGACCCGAGTGGCATGTGTATGGAATGTGAAGGTATCGGCAAAATCGTTACACTGAACATTGACGCTGCGATCGACAAAGAGAAATCCTTGAATGAAGGTGCTATTCTTCTTCCAGGCTTTAAAGTGGGTACATGGATGTGGAAAATATATGCCAACCAAGGGTATTTTGATAATGACAAGAAAATTAAAGATTTTTCAGAAGACGAGTATTACAAACTTGTCTACGCCAAACCAGAAAAGGTTACGCTAAACTTTCTAGACGGAGAAATGAATTCCACCTATGAAGGTCTGATCGAGCGATTTATAAGGCAGAATATTAAGACCGATAGAGAAAAATCGGAAGCCAATCAGAAAAAAAATGAAAAGTTTACGACTAACTGCACTTGCCCCGCTTGTGAAGGGAAACGATATAACGAGGAAGCGCTCTCGTCCACAATAATGGGATATTCCATTTACGACCTTACCGAAATGCAGGTTGACGAGCTGATTGGGGTCCTTCAAGGTTTCGAGGAGAAAGCCGCAGCTCCGATCGTAAAAAGTGTGGTAGAACGGCTGCAAAACCTGGTTGACATCGGACTTGATTATGTGAATCTCACGCGCGAAACCGCAACACTTTCCGGTGGGGAATCGCAACGGGTGAAAATGGTCAAGAACCTTACCAGCAGCCTGACCGATGTGATGTATATTTTTGATGAACCGAGCATTGGTCTGCATCCAAGAGATGTTCACAGACTCAATGAGTTGTTGATTAAGCTTCGTGACAAGGGAAATACGGTAATTGTTGTCGAGCATGATCCGGATGTCATAAAGATAGCAGATTGTATCGTTGATGTCGGTCCCAATGCAGGCGCAAACGGAGGACAAATCGTCTATTCGGGAGCTTATAAAGGTCTGCTGGACTCAGGCACATTAACTGGACAATACATCGGCAAAAGCGTTCCTATCAAAAATAGTGTCCGGGAACCTAAGGATTTTTTGGAAAGCTCAAGAAGCAATCTTCATAACCTTAAGGATGTCAGCTTACGTATACCTAAAGCATTGCTTACCGTCGTAACAGGCGTTGCGGGTTCGGGGAAAAGTACATTGGTCAATGAGGTTTTTGCCAAAGAATTCAGCGAAGCCATCAGAATAGACCAAAGCGCCGTAAGCGCCAATAGCCGCTCGAATCCTGCTACATTTACAGGAGTGATGGATTACATCCGCCAATGTTTTGCGCTTGAAAATAATGTCAGTGCAGGGTTGTTCAGTTACAATTCCGAAGGTGGCTGCGAGTCATGCAAAGGAACCGGAAACATCGAAATTAATCTGTCCTTTATGGATACGATCGATGTTCCGTGTGAGGAATGCGGGGGCAAACGATTCAAGCAGGAAGTTTTACAGTATACGTACAAGGGTAAAAGCATAGTCGATATTATGGAAATGACGATTGCGGAAGCTGTTAACTTTTTTGATTCAAAAGAAATTCAAAGCAAGCTGAGAAGCATCAATGATGTCGGACTGCACTACATGACCCTTGGACAACCCTTAAACACGCTTTCCGGTGGAGAATGCCAGCGTCTAAAGCTCGCGAAGGAGTTTAATAAAAAAGGCAATATCTATATTTTGGACGAGCCAACGACGGGCCTCCATATGTCAGATATAAAAAGTATACTTGCGATTATAGACAAGCTGGTAAACAAGGGAAATACGGTAATCGTTATCGAACATAACCTTGATGTGATCAAAAATGCAGATTGGATCGTAGATTTAGGTCCAGACGGAGGAACACGAGGCGGAGAAATATTGTTTGAAGGGACTCCGTCGGAGCTGGTGAAATGTACGCGGTCTGTTACTGCAAAGTTTATGGAATAGCAGCGGATTAAGATCTGGAGTCAACATGCAGACAGAGGATGCACTATTGGGTGGATGCAGCGGCTTATTAACCCTATTTCCACACAATAGAGGCATCTGAGTCCGTATCTACGAGATGGGGGCATTTTCCGCCAAATAACGGCTGCTGTGTCCGCATATGTCTAAAGAAAATAAAGTCTTAGACTACCTTCACTTCATTAAACTAACGGACAGCATAATTTAGTTATAACTGATATTTACCTTTTATAATAAAACTTCCCATGCTAGTTTGAACATAAAGACTATCGTCCGAACATTGATCGAGTCTTTAAGCTCCCGCTAATGATGACGGCTTCTATTGAAGGAGGTATGATGCCCTGCTTAACACAAAAAGCAACAGAACCACTTAGAGTCATTTCTCTAGTGTTACCCCATATTATGAAGGAATTTAACTAGTGATTTCGCACCGTTCAATTGTTGAGAAAGAGGGTTCAATTTGAAGAAATTACTATTTTTATTTATTATGATTTTAGTTATAGCTGCAGGGTGCTCGAATACTGTGAATTATTCAGTGAAGTATCTGGATGTAAGTTCTGCAGACGTAAATGTTAAGATGTGGCTTGAGAATAGCGATAAAGCGAATGGAATATATCTTGGGAAGATCGATGGATCTAATGAAGAATATATCTACTATCTTTATGTAAATAATAATACAAACCCTATAGATAAAAATTCTATTGATTCTGTTTCAATAAACTCTAGTGGGAAAAAATCACTATTGATAAATACAACGCTAAAAACGTCGGATCTAATTAATGATGACAAGTTGTTTTGTATAACAGTAAAAGATAAAACTTTAGAAAAAATTGTTCTTAATGGAGAGGATATTAGTATCTCTTCTATTCCTATAATAGAATAGCTGTTCTATGTTAGAAGTTATGCATGAATTGGATAACCAGCAAGTAACAGTAGACCATTTACAAAAGCGACTTGTATACGTACGGGTGGCTTTTTTTATCTATAAATTTCTATTAAGGAATAGGGATTTTGGAAATCTCACACCTTGCGATTCGTAATCTCAAACGAGAGTTTCATCATTTAAAGTAAAGGGTATATATCCTATATTTTCGAAATAAAACGAATGCTATTTACATGTTGGAGAGCGAGGGACGCCATGGATTTTCCAGTTAACATCCTACTCGTAGATGATCACCCAGAAAACCTGATTGCCATTGAGGCGGTTCTCAGCGGAGAACCCTATCGTCTGGTTCGGGCATATTCCGGGATGGAAGCTTTGCGGTGTTTATTGGAAGAAGAGTTTGCAGTTATTGTCATGGATGTGCAAATGCCGGATATGGATGGATTTGAGACTGCCAGTATTATCCGGACACGGGAGAAAACTAAATATGTACCCATTATATTTATGACGGCGACCAGCAATACAATGGAGCACATCTTCGCCGGCTATTCCGTCGGCGCTATGGATTATATGACCAAACCCTTTGTTCCGCAAATTTTTAAATCCAAAATTGAGGGTTACGTCAGCATGTATGAAGCTAACAAGACCCTTCAGCTCCAGAGCGAAATGTTGAGGAAACAAACGAAGCAGATGGAGAAAACCAATCAGGCGCTTAGCCAAGCTAAGGAAACGGCGGAAATTGCATCCCGCGTGAAATCGGAATTTCTGGCCATGATGAGCCATGAAATTCGGACTCCACTGAACGGAATCATTGGTATGTCTGATCTGCTGTGTGGCTCCGATTTGCCGGAGGAATATGCTGAGATGGCAGGGATCATCCACAAAAGCGGCAATGCACTGCTCTCAGTGATCAACCATATCCTCGATTTTTCCAAAATCGAATCCGGGAAGATGGAATTGGAGGAGGAGCCTTTCTCCCTTCAGCACTGCCTGTTTGAAACGATTGATTTGTTTACCGCCAAGACTAGGGAACGGAATCTGGAAATGGTAGTAATGGTCGATCCTTCGCTGCCCTCGTGTGTAATAGGAGATATGAATCGTCTCTGTCAGGTATTAAATAATCTAGTGGGCAATGCCGTGAAGTTCACACATGAAGGCAGTGTATACATAATGGTTAACAAGTTAGCGGAGACGGCGAATTCGCTTACGCTGGAATTTATGATTAAAGATACCGGGATCGGGATCCCTACGGATAAGATAAATGAGTTGTTTCAGCCATTCTCCCAGTTGGATGCCTCAACCACACGTAAGTTCGGAGGGACGGGTCTAGGATTATCGATTAGCAAATCCTTGGTTGAATTAATGGGCGGCACGATTCGGGTGGAACCGTCGAATGAATCTGGTGCAACGTTCATTTTTACGATTGTAGTCAAGCCTTACATGGACCCACATCCTCACGCTCTGACTCCTTACGAGTCGAATTGGAAGCCGTTCAAAACGGATATCACAAACGACAGCCATATTCCGAGTCCAATTCGTATTTTGGTTGGAGAAGGTGACAACGTAAGTCGGAGGCTAATGAAACATATGCTGGGAGCCACCGGCTTTTCCGCTGATTGGGCTGAGAACGGCACGGAGGTGTTGGCAGCTCTGGAACAGACGTCTTATGATTTGATTTTTCTAGATCTCAGAATACCTTTTAAAGAAGGCTGGGAGACTGTACAGGAAATCAAAACGAAGCTTATGGATAAGCATACTGTGATCATTGCCATGACGGCCAGCGTTTCCAAGGAAATCATGCAGCAGTGTTTGACCTCGGGGATGGATGATTTTATCGCAAAGCCGGTTCGAATGGACGATATGAAACAGGTTATTCAAAAATATGTAATCGAAAAGGGGCAGGGTTAAGAATATGAAGGATCAGAACCACATCAACGAAACAACCGACGATCAAATTGACATCGGCGAACTGCTCAATGCCTTAATGGCGATGAAGAAAGGAAACTTTTCACATAGAATGCCTTATGACCGTACGGGGTTAGCCGGCAAGGTAGCGGATACGTTTAATGAGATTATGGATATTCAGGAAGGTCTGGTGCATGAAGTTCAGACCGTAGCCAAGGTTGTCGGGAAAGAAGGTAATCTTTCGAGAAGGTTTGTCCAAAAGAATTTGGGTGGATCGTGGGAAACGGTCACCGATTCATTGAACGGTCTGGTCATCGATTTGATTCAACCGACGAGCGAGATGGTCCGGGTTATTAACGCCGTGGCCAAAGGTGATCTATCCCAGAAAGTGGAGCTGGAAATCGAAGGACGAGCGCTCACCGGTGAATTCCAGAGAACGGCAAGCAACATTAACATGATGGTTAATCAGCTCAGCACTTTTGCCTCTGAAGTTACACGTGTGGCGCGCGAGGTTGGTACGGAAGGTATCTTGGGTGGCCAGGCAGATGTCAAAGGTGTATCGGGTACGTGGAAAGATCTTACGGATAGCGTGAATTACATGGCGACAAACCTCACGGATCAAGTGCGTAATATCGCGGCGGTAACAACTGCTGTTGCAAACGGTGATCTGTCGAAGCAAATTACAGTAAATGCACGAGGAGAGATCCTCGAGCTGAAAAATACGATCAACACCATGGTGGACCAGCTCTCCATGTTCTCTTCCGAGGTTACACGTGTGGCGCGTGAGGTAGGCACAGAGGGCAAACTCGGCGGGCAGGCAGACGTTAAAGACGTATCTGGTACTTGGCGCGATTTAACAGAAAGCGTAAATTACATGGCGTCCAACCTGACCAACCAAGTGCGTAACATCGCGGTTGTTACCACTGCGGTTGCTAATGGTGACCTATCGAAGAAGATTACCGCTGATGTACAAGGTGAGATTCTGGAACTTAAGAATACAATCAACACGATGGTGGATCAATTGTCGACATTTGCTTCCGAGGTTACACGTATGGCACGTGAGGTCGGTACGGAAGGGATACTCGGTGGGCAGGCGGATGTTAAAGGCGTATCCGGCACCTGGCGTGATTTGACGGAAAGCGTAAACTACATGGCGTCCAACTTGACCAACCAAGTGCGTAACATTGCGGAAGTAACAACTGCCGTTGCCAAGGGCGATTTATCGAAGACGATTACTGTTGATGCGAAAGGCGAAATCCTCCAATTGAAAAGCACAATTAACATCATGGTGGATCAGCTCAGCAACTTCGCCTCCGAGGTAACGCGGGTGGCGCGGGAGGTTTCAACGGAAGGGATCCTGGGCGGTCAAGCGGACGTTAAAGGGGTATCCGGCACATGGAAGGACTTAACGGACAGCGTTAACTTTATGGCCGGTACACTGACCGATCAGGTGCGGAATATCGCCGAAGTTACGACGGCGGTTGCCAAAGGAGACCTATCCAAGCAGATCACGGTTAATGCAAAAGGTGAAATTCTTGAGCTTAAGAACACCATAAATACGATGGTGGAGCAGCTCTCTACCTTCGCTTCCGAGGTAACGCGGGTGGCGCGGGAGGTTGGTACCGAGGGCATGCTGGGTGGGCAGGCCCAAGTTAAAGGCGTTGCGGGTACATGGCGCGATTTGACTGAGAGCGTAAACTATATGGCTTCGAACTTGACCAACCAAGTGCGTAATATCGCGGTCGTGACGACGGCGGTAGCGAACGGTGATCTATCCAAGAAAATCACCGCGGATGTACAAGGCGAAATCCTTGAGCTCAAAAATACGATCAACACGATGGTGGATCAACTTTCGATGTTCTCCTCCGAGGTTACACGGGTGGCTCGCGAGGTTGGTACGGAGGGTAAACTGGGAGGACAAGCTCAGGTTAAAGGGGTCGGCGGGACTTGGAAAGACTTGACCGAAGGCGTTAATAACATGGCTCGGAATCTGACAGATCAGGTGCGGAACATCGCGGACGTTACGACGGCGGTAGCGAAAGGCGACCTGTCCAAGAAAATCACCGTCGACGTAAAAGGCGAAATTCTTGAACTGAAGAATACGATCAATACAATGGTGGACCAGCTCTCGACGTTCGCGTCCGAGGTTACTCGCGTAGCGCGCGAGGTGGGCACGGATGGAAAACTCGGTGCACAAGCGGAAGTTAAAGATGTGTCCGGTACGTGGAAAGATTTGACCGATACGGTTAACTACATGGCCAGTAACTTGACCATTCAGATGCGTAACATTGCTGGCGTTACGACGGCGGTAGCGAACGGAGACCTGTCCAAGAAAATTACGGTTGATGTAAAAGGCGAACTATTAGAACTTAAGAACACGATCAACACCATGGTGGACCAACTAAATTCGTTCGCCTCTGAGGTAACGCGTGTGGCGCGAGAGGTGGGTACGGACGGTAAGTTGGGCGGGCAAGCCCAGGTACGCGGCGTCGGAGGAATCTGGAAAGACCTCACCGACAACGTTAATATAATGGCGACCAACCTGACGGATCAGGTGCGCGGGATTGCCAAGGTCGTGACCGCGGTTGCGAACGGTAACCTGAAGCAAAAGCTGACTGTGGAAGCCAAAGGCGAAATCGCCGAATTGACGGATACAATTAACAATATGATTGAGACGCTAGCCACCTTTGCCGACCAAGTTACCACCGTGGCTCGGGAGGTAGGTGCCGAAGGGAAATTGGGAGGGCAAGCGAACGTGCCTGGCGCAGCAGGTACTTGGCGCGATCTTACCGACAATGTTAACTACATGGCGAGTACGCTGACGACTCAGGTACGTGCCATCACTAACGTTGCAACCGCAGTAACGAACGGCGATCTATCACGTGCAATCGACGTATCTGCATCTGGAGAAGTCGCGACGCTGAAAGACAACATCAACGAAATGATCCGGAACCTGAAGGAAACGACTCGCATCAATACGGATCAGGACTGGCTCAAAACTAACCTTGCCAAATTCTCACGCCTGTTGCAAGGACAAAGAGATTTGTATGCAGTCAGCCGCATGATCTTGTCCGAGTTGGCACCGCTCGTATCCATGCAGCATGGTGTCTTCTACATTAATGAACCGGTAAATGGTGAACCGGTACTGAAGCTGTTTGCCAGCTACGCTTACCAAAGCCGCAAACATTTGGCGAACGAGTTTCGAGCTGGGCAAGGGTTGGTCGGGCAGTGCTTGATCGAGAAACAGCGGATTCTGCTTACCAACGTGCCAGGTGATTATGTTGTGATATCATCCGCTTTGGGAGAAGCTACACCTCTCAACATCATTTTGCTGCCGATCATTTTTGAAGATCAGGTGCTAGCGATCCTGGAACTCGCAACCTTCCGTCCATATAGTGATATTGATATCGCATTCTTGGATCAGCTTACGGAATCCATCGGAATCGTGATTAACACGATGCAGGCGAATCAACGTACGGAGGAGCTGCTGATCCAATCACAGTCCCTCACCGAAGAACTCCAAAAACAGCAGATGGAGCTGCGGAATACGAACGACGAACTAGAGGATAAAGCGAAGCTGCTTGTGCTCCAGAAGGCCGAAGTGGAGAGCAAGAACAATGAGGTAGAGGTGGCTAAGCGGTACCTGGAGGAGAAAGCAGAACAACTTGCTCTCACATCCAAGTACAAATCCGAATTCTTGGCCAACATGTCGCATGAACTTCGGACCCCTCTGAATTCCTTGCTGCTCTTAGCAGAGCAGCTTGCTGAGAATCCGGATGACAATCTTCACGAGATGCAGGTGAAGTTCGCCAAGACCATTCAGGACTCCGGTTTCGAATTACTGAACCTTATTAATGACATTCTTGATCTGTCCAAAATTGAATCGGGTACCATTACACCAGATTACAGCGAAGTACCTTTGATCGAATTGACAGACGGACTCGACCGTACTTTCCGCCATATGGTAGACGCTAAGAAACTCGACTACCGAATTAAAGTTGAACCTGGCGTACCGGCTAGTATAGTGACGGACCTTAAGCGGCTTCAGCAAATTTTGAAAAACTTGCTTTCAAACGCTTTTAAATTCACGGAACAAGGCCAGATCATGCTCCAGATCCGGAAAGCGAGCGAGGGCTGGCACTCGGATAATGAAACGCTGAATCGCGCCAAAACAGTCATTTGCTTCTCCGTTAGCGACACGGGGATCGGCATCCCGAATGATAAACAGCAGATCATTTTCGAAGCCTTCCAACAGGCGGACGGCAGCACGAATCGGGAATATGGAGGAACAGGCTTAGGATTAGCCATATCCCGCGAAATTGCCGAGATGCTAGGCGGCGAAATCACCCTATACAGTGAATTGAACAAAGGAAGCGTATTTAATCTGTACCTTCCAACAGAAGCCATATTCACGGAACCGGAGAACCAAAAGACACATGTGCCGGAGGTGATTGATATCACCCCGCCTAAACGCAGAAGCAGCCTGTCTAAACCGGCGGAGGATGCATTGATTGACGACCGGGATAACATCGATCCGGGAGATCGCGTATTCCTGATTGTTGAGGATGATCAGAAGTTCAATGAGATTATTCTCGATCTCCTCCATAAAAAAGGAATCAAAGGTATTATTACGGACAGCGGTTGGGATGTCTTAGAACTTGCTCATAAGTACAAGCCGGTTGCTATAACATTGGATCTGCATCTTGGTGGGGATACCAACGGTTGGCTGGTACTCGAGCAGTTGAAGAACGATATCCATGTGCGGCAGATTCCGATTTGTGTCATGACAGTCGACGAAGACGAGGTACTCTTGCTGCAGAAGGGAGTTTACGATTACTTCCGGAAACCAGTGACGAATGATGAGCTGGAGAATGCACTCGATCGTTTGAACCAATTTGCGGACAAGAAGGTACGAACCCTGTTGGTGGCCGTTCATGATGAGGAAGAGCGCAAGCAAATCGTCGACCTGCTAAATAATCAGGATATCAAGATCACCACAGTGGACACGGGACGCAAAGCTTTGAATCAGATCAATACAAAAGACTTTGATTGTGTAGTACTGGATAATAGCCTGCCGGATATAAATCTCATTCGGTTCGTCCGGGATATGTATAAGAACGCCAAGAACAAAAGGGTTCCCGTCGTAGCCCGTTTGGGTAAGAAGTTGACTCCTGAGGAGGAGAATGAGTGGGATGAGCTGGTCAAAATGGCGGTTCTCAAAGAGGTAAAGTCGTCCATCCAATTGATCGATGAAATTACCATCTTCCTGCACCTCAAGGCGGAGAACCTGCCGCCTAGCACATGGGATAAACTAGTTAAACTGCATAATTCGGATGAAATGATCGAGTATAAAAATGTGCTTGTTGTGGATGATGATATACGGAACATTTTTGCACTTACCTCCATTTTGGAACGTCATCATATGAAAGTCATTCCTGCGGAGAACGGCCAGGATGCCATTAACCTCCTGGAGCAGACTCCGGACATCGAAATCGTGCTAATGGATATCATGATGCCAGGAATGGATGGTTATGAAACGACCCGCGCGATCCGGCAGAAGGCAGAATTTGAGAACCTTCCTATTCTTGCACTCACGGCGAAAGCCATGAAGGGGGACCGGGAGTTGTGCCTTGAAGCAGGGTGCTCGGATTACATCACAAAACCGGTCAACAGTGCGCACTTGTTATCTATGATGCGAACATGGTTAGATAAATGACCCATAGGTTCAATAAGAAAGCCCTCGTCTTAATGACGGGGGCTTTTGACTATTGTCCTTCAGAATAGGCTAATGTGAATTCCGATACTCCTTAGGAGTTTCTCCGTATAAACTATGAAATTTTTTGTAAAAAAAAGTGAGATTGCTATACCCGATTTCTTCGGAAATATTCTCAATGGTTCTATCCGTAGTTTGTAGCAGCATGGCTGCGTGTTTAAATTTCTGTTCCTGCAGCAGTGCAGAGAATGTTTTTCCAGTCACTTTTTTTAAGATCCGTCCTAAATGCTCTGGAGAGTAACCAAAGTGATTCGCTGTTTGTTCCAATGTCATATTTAGATAGTTTTTATCGATATAGGCGAGTAATTCTACTATGGAAATATTAGGGGACTTCACAACACTCTTTAGGAACATTTCATAGCTGCTGCTTTCTAATAGTCTGCTGAACAGAATGGTCATGTAAGCTTTTATAATTTCGCGATTGGTGCTTTTATCACTAAATGTTTCACAAAGAATATTTTGAATCGTTTGCTTAATTTGCCAGTGATCTGCCGTGTGAAACAATAAAAATTTATTTTCTCGCGTAGCATTGGTAAGAATAGAGGCAATGGTCTTGCCGAGGATATTATCTCCAAGAATTTTATAGATAAATGAGTTATCGAAAAATTCATTTTTAGCCAAAAAGTTAATTAGAATATCGTCTTTCCCTACTTTATTGATCGAATGCTCAACATTTTTGTTGAGAATAATAAGGTCGCCTTCCTTTAACTCAAACTTTTCGCCCTGAATCTCCTGATAAAATGTCCCGCTGTAAATATAGTTCATCTCAAACAGATTATGCGTATGGTTAATCATCTTCACAAACCGAGTATGTCTAGAAATAACAAATACATCACCCGTCACATTAAGTTTCAGGGTGTTATCCTCTAAGGTGTAATTATAAGCAGGCGGGTTAGTGATTACAGGTAATTGCATAGGAGAGGCTGAGGAATTGCTGTGGCCAGAGTGCCATTCATCTGGCAATCCAGGGGTAAGAATAAGATCTCTAATCCTTTCATCGGTAAGCTCCGTGTGCTGCAATCTTTCCTCAAGCTCCGTTAATTCACATAAAAAGGAATCTAATTGCTCATAGTTCATCTGCTTTCCTCCTCAAATGTGAATATATCAGTTTTGGTCAGTCGAAACAACAGCTATAGACATTGGTGAAAGGGCTTTCATCGGTTAACATAGCTGTAGTGGGTACCCCAAATGCTTGTTAAGAAAATAATTCAGCAGCCAAAAAGTTTATGGAGGGAATAAAATGAGCAACGGATTTGAGCAATATTATGAAAAAACCACAAAGACACCCTTTAAAAAAAGTGAGCTTGCCAGCTATTTGTTCGGGGGCATTGGCGATTCCGCCATATCTGGAGTTGTAAATACTTTTTTTATGATCTTTGCAACCGCTGTCTTAAAGATTTCACCGATTACCATAGGAACGATCCTGCTAGTCACGAAGTTTATTGACGCATTCTGTGATCCGGTTGTTGGATATCTGATTGATAACACACGGACAAAATATGGGAAGTTACGTCCTTATATTCTTTTTGGTGGACTTTTCTGGGCGGCTATGACCTTTTTGTTATTTTTCAATCCAGGCTTCACATCAGAGGCGATGAAAATTGCTTATGTTGCAACCATTTATACACTTTGGGGAATCGGGTTTTCGTTATTTGATGTTCCCTACTGGAGTATGTCGGCAATCTTGACACCGGATGCTCAGAAGCGAAATTCGCTGGTCAGTTTAACTAAATCCGCTACAACTCTTGGTTCAATTATTGTGTCACTTACTGGTGGAGTTCTGGTTACGTATTTTGCTTCTATGCCGAATAGCGGCCAGGGATTTTCTTACTTGGGTTGGCTATTTTCAGCCATTGCCACAATCAGCTTTATTGTTCTGTTTGTAGTATCGAAAGAGAGAGTTAAGCCATCTTCTGCTAAAACGAGCTTCAAGAGTATCCTCCATATCCTAAAAGTTAACAAGCCGTTGCAGTCTTATATTGTAAGTCAGTTTTTTCAGGTGTTAACGATGGTTATTACAATGATCACAGGCTATTATGCGATTTATAATCTTGGTAGTATCGCTATGCTGTCCTTTATTATGATCCCGATTATGATTGGATTTTTGTTGACACCTATTATTATTCCGAAGCTTTTAGAGAGAATAGAGACGCCAAGATTATTTCTTTATAATGGATTCGCTTCTTTAATTGTAGGTGCTATATATTTTATTGTAGGCTACGATAATTTGGTTTTTGTGTTTATTATTTCGCTTCTTTCTGGAATGTGCATGTCCGTAAGCATGACGTTATCGACAATCTATGTCGTTGATTCCATTGACTATGCGGAGTGGAAGACGGGGATTCGTGCCGAAGGAACTATGTTTGCAGTACAATCCTTGACGGCAAAAATAATGAACGCATTTGGTTCGTTTATAACTGGTGTGTTGTTAACGGTTATTGGTTTTAATACTGCTGTGGAAACGCAGTCTTCATCAACGTTGCAAGGATTGTTTTTCATATATGCTTTTGGCGTAGGAATCAGCTCGGTTCTTGGCTCAATTCCACTCCTAATGAATAAGTATAAAGGTCAGGAACGGAAACGCGTATTATCCGAGTTGGCGGAGCGAAGAGGAGAATTGCAATGAAGATCATGGATTTAAGAATAAATGGGATAAAAGATCCGGTAGGGTTTTCATTAAACATACTAAAATGCTCCTGGAAAGTAAGAGAATCTTATGCAAAGAGTCAAAAGAGAGCAAAAATTGAAGTAAGCACCAGTGAGAGCTTCGACTCTATTATCCTAGTGCAAGAGGGTGATTCTCTAGACTCGACTGGAGAGCAGTTAACACTGGATTGCTTGCCCATGACGAAGTATTTTTACAGAGTTGAAGTTGAAACGGATGAAGGTGAAGTAGCTGTCAGCGAGATCGCTTCATTTGAGACAGGGAAAATGGAAGAGGAATGGACAGCCGATTGGATCGGTACACAAGTGGAGGATCAGTACCACCCTCTATTCCACAAAGAGTTCCGCATAGAACAACCAGTAATAAGTGCTCGTCTATATATAACGGGTCTAGGATTGTATGAAGCATTGATTAATGAACAGAAGGCAGGCAATGAATATCTTGCTCCCCTGTATAGTGATTATCATACTGAAATTCAGTATCAGACTTATGATGTTACCAGCTATCTGACTGAAACCAATTCCATTGAAATCATGCTCGGTAACGGGTGGTATAAGGGGCGTTTTGGTCTGGGTGATCTGAAAGAAAACTTCGGCAGTGAGTTTGCTTGCATTGCCGAGCTTCACATCACCTATTCCAATGGTGAAAGACAAGTCATTAAGACGGATGACAGCTGGCGTTACATCGGTTCTGATATAGCATTAAGTGATATATATGACGGCGAAATCCTTAATCGCTTATTGTGGGACGGAACAGCAAACCCTGAAAAAGCGGTACGAATAATGGATTTGGATAAAAACAAGCTGGTAAGCCGATACAGCATCCCTGTCAAAGTTAAGGAGGAACGCTATCCCCAGGAGATCATCCACACTCCAGCAGGAGAAACGGTCCTGGATATGGGGCAGAATTTTTCCGGCTTTATAGAGTTTAAGAATAAGTTTCCTAAAGGGACAAAGTTAGTTTTTGATTTTGGTGAAATTCTTCAAGATGGCAACTTCTATAATGATAATTACCGGAGCGCCAAGTCACAATTTGTTTATATTTCCGCGGGGAATGCCGAATATGTTAGACCTCGTTTTACCTTTTTTGGATTCAGATATGTTCGTGTTACAGGCTGGGTCGGTCAGCTGAACGAAAGAGATATTGTTGGAAAAGTGATCTATTCTGACCTGGAACAAAGCGGATATATTGAAACTTCGAATGAAAAGGTCAATCGGCTCTACCAAAATGCATTGTGGGGACAAAAATCGAATTTTATTGATTTCCCTTCGGATTGTCCACAGCGGGATGAACGGCTGGCATGGACAGGGGATGCGCAAGTATTCGCTGGTACTGCATCCTATAACATGGATACACGGGCATTTTATCACAAATTCATGCATGACCTGCGAACAGAGCAACAAAAGCATGATGGTATAATTTCAGCGTTTATTCCAGTCTTTGGACCACCCATTGCTTGCAGTGTATGGGGAGATATAGGTACGTTTTTACCTATGGTGCTATACAAACAATACGGGGACAAAACTATGCTGTCTGAGTACTTTCCGATGATGAAAGACTGGGTGGATTATATTACTCGGGAAGATACTAAGCGTGGTCAAACGTACCTGTATGATTTCGGACCTCAAATAGCAGATTGGCTTGCACAAGACGGCAGATCCCCTCAGAGCTTTAAAGGTGGCACAGACGATTATTTTATTAGCTCCTGTTACTATTATGAATCCATTCGATTGGTTGCTGAGGCCGCAGAAGTGTTGGATAAAGCATCCATTGCAAAAGAATATAACGATTTAGCTGAAAAAGTTAGATCAGCCATTCTATCGGAGTACTTTACTTCTTCAGGTCGTTTAAGTATAGACACACAAACCGGTTATCTGGTTGCTTTGAATTTTGGAATCTACACCGATAAAGAGAAGCTTGTAGAAGGTCTCCGTGAAAGGTTCTATAAGGATTGCTACAAATTGACTGGCGGATTTGTTGGTGCTCCAATCATGTGCAGAGTATTGGCAGAGAACGGGATGGAAGAAGAGGCTTTAGATTTCTTGCTCCAGGAGGAGTATCCAAGCTGGCTGTACTGTGTCAACTTAGGTGCAACAACCCTATGGGAACGATGGAATTCAGTTCTGGAAGACGGCAGAATAAGCGGAACTTTAATGAATTCACTAAATCATTATGCCTATGGATCGGTTGTCGAATATCTGTACAGAAATCTGGGTGGAATTGAACCACTGGAACCTGGATTTAAAAAGGTTCGTTTCGCACCTCAAATCAATCGTAAATTTCAGTCGTTTAAGGTTAAGTATGATTCGATTCGTGGAACGTATAGATCAGAATGGACTGTGAACAACGATGGAAGTGTTGGGGTCATCTTTGAGGTCCCGTTTGCTTGTGCTGCAGAGGTATATCTTCCAGAGTATGATGGGGGGACGGTCATTCTGGGGCCGGGAATCCATGAATTTACTTATCAGCCATTGAGGGATTTCCGAAATTTATTCTCAATGAATAGCCGCTTGGAAGAACTGGTTAAGAACCCGGGGGCATTGGATGTTCTGAATCGAAGATTGCCTTCGATATTTCATTTCCTATCCATGGATGATATTGACGGGCGATCTCATTCGTTAAATACATTGGGTAAGATGGCCTTCTTCGGTATCAAGGACGAAGACATTCAGTTGGCTGCTGAAGAAATATTGAAAATCCAAGAATAGGAGGAGCCTATGAATTATTATTCATCCGAGAAAATTTCGCATCATGTAACCAGAATTACAAGTTTGACAAAAGAATATATGTATCTCATTGAAGGAGAGCATGAAGCAGTACTCGTTGACACTTGTCTGGGAGTAGGGAGCTTGAGAGCATTTGTTGAGAGTATTACTATCAAACCGATTACTGTCATTCTAACTCATGGACATGTGGATCATGCAATGGGGGCTCCAGAATTTGATAAAGTCTATATGAATCCTATAGATAACCCTATCTATATTGAACATCAGGATCTGAAGGTAAGACAGGAATATATCTCGATGACACTGGGTCCGGATACACCTGACTTGAAGGAGCTTAATTTTGTTCAGCCTGAATCTCCGAATTTTCTTGAGCTAAAGGACGGTGACCGGTTTGATCTAGGTGGGGTTAACCTAGAGATTTACGCAGCTGCCGGTCATACTCCTGGAACAATGGCGGTCTTGATTGTTGAAGAGAGAGCATTGATTTTGGGAGATGCCTGTAACCATTCCACATTCCTGTTCGATAAACATACATCCTCCGTGGAGAGCTACCAGAAATCCATGAAAGGTTTAGCACTTAAGTCAGAAGGAAAGTTCGATCGAGTGTATCTTTGTCATCATATAGGTGAGGAATCTAATCAGATTTTGCAAGAGATAATTAATCTGTGTGACGAGATAATGAGTAGACAGTCCGATGATATTCCTTTCGAATTTATGGAGTATACAGGTTGCATTGCTAAGGCAATAGACAATAACTTTGGAAGATTGGATGGCGGAATGGGTAACATAATCTATGACGTCAATAAAATATTCGAACCATAGTGAAGAGACGTACTTTCTACATCAGAAGGTACGTCTCTTTGACTTTTGGTAAAAAGAGTAGAAACCGCTTATTGATTCTTCCGGTATACCTTTGGGGACATGCCATAGACTTTGGTGAACTGGCGAGTAAAATAGTTGCTGTCGTTAAATCCGCTTTTATCAGAAATTTCTGAAATGGGGTGGTTTGATTTCTTCAGCAACGTACAGGCGTGTTCCAAGCGAAGCTGCTGGAGATAGGCGAAGGGCGTCGTTTGATAATAGGATTGAAAAATCCGGTTCAACTGTCTGACGGAAATATTCGACTTGGCTGCAATTTCTTCACGCGAAAGCGGCTCCAGATAGTTATCTTCTATAAAAGAAATGGCATTTGCCAAATACATAAGATTACTGTGTATTCCTTGTCGCTCCTGCTTCTCATACTGTCTAGACAAATACACCACGAGTTCCATAAAACGTGAACGCAGCATCGTTTGGTAGCCCTGAAGTTTGTTCGTATATTCCTCGATTAGGAAGGCAACTAGAGAAGAAATATAATCCAGACTAGAAATCGGTAAGCTCAGTTTACTTGTTAAATGGTGGATATTACGATAAAACGGTTCCAAAATGAAAAGTGCCTGATAACCATTGGACTTTCTCAAATCAGGACCTGCTGATCTTAGCAATTCGGGTTTATACATTATGTTACAAATCCGAAAATCATGAGGATCTTTATAGGCATGAGAGGTTGCGCCGTCAATGACAAAAACGTCCCCCTTCTTAATAAAAGATTCTTCTGTATTGACGACATGTGTAGCGTTTCCGTGCAAAACAATAACAAGTTCGGAGAAGTCCACATGATGATGAAGATACATGTCTTCCTCATGACCGCCATACTCAACATAAAACTTAAATTCTTCGTCGGTTGTAAACCATTTTAAGTAAACGCTCCTCATTTAGACTCCTCTCACAATCATAGATTATGATGACAATTTGTTGTCCTAATTATGCTATTTACAGACTCTTTAATCAAGGTTTAAGAACTATATTCGCACTATACTTTAAGGGTCAGGGTAGTCCCTGTAGTACGATAATTTACACATTTAAAGGAGGGTTTAGAGATGGCAGACAACAGAAACATAAAAGCAAGAACTTCCGCATGGATGCTTGCATCCACATTGCTGCTCGGCGTACTGAGTGGCTGTGGAGGGGGCAACAATAGCAGCAATGGCAACAATACCGGAAACACAGGCAACACACAAAACACTGATAACAGCGCAAATACCAATGTGGAGGATACTAATCCGATCAAGTTCTCGCTATTCAGTGCAGACCCGAGCCCGCACTGGACGGGTATGCAGGATGAAATCGGCCAAATACTGACGGAGAAAACAGGTGTTACCCTTGACGCGGAATTCGCAGTCGGCGACCCGGCTCAAAAAGTGGCTCTGATCGCATCCAGCGGTGATTATCCCGACATCATCAGTGCTAAAAACGATATCAGCAAGCTGGTTGACGCTGGTGCCATGATCGACCTTACTGAGCTTATTGATAAATACGCTCCAAATATTAAAAAGGTCCTTGGAGAAGAAGGATTAAAACGTTCTCGTTACAGTAATGAAGATCAGGCTATATATGCCATTCCGACATACTCGGCGATAGGTCAGCAGTATTTTAACGCCGGCGGCGGATTCGAACTTCAGCATCGAGCGGTTAAAGAAGCAGGCTATCCGGAAATCAAAACGCTGCAAGATTATGAAAACGTCATCAAGGCGTATTTAGATAAACATCCAACCGATGAGAACGGCAATAAAAACATCGGTCTGACGTTGAACGCTGACGACTGGTATATGTACATTACCGTAACTAACCCTGCTACCCTTACAGCAGGTTATCCCGAGGACGGCGAGTACGGCATTGATATCGATACCAAAGAAGTGACCTACCACTACCGTCGCGAAAGCGATAAGGAATACTTCCGTTGGCTGAACCATATGAACGATATCGGTTTGCTTGATCCGGAAAGCTTTGTTCAGAAATACGACCAATACAAGGCTAAAATCGCCACCGGCCGCGTTATCGGCCTGATCGACCAAGATTGGGGTTACGGCGATGCTGAAAAGGCATTGAAAGCCGCCGGCAAATACGATCTAGGTTATGGGCACTATCCGGTTGTACAAAAAGAAGGGATCAAAGAAAGCTCGTTCTGGCCGACAGGCTTTATGGGTGGCTATGGCATAGGTATCAGCACCGAATGTAAAGATCCGGTACGGGCCATCAAGTTCATGGACTATCTGGCTTCCGATGAAGGCCAAGTCTTGCTGAACTGGGGAGTAGAAGGCAAGCATTACAATATTGAGAACGGCAAACGGGTTATTTCTCAAGAAGTTAATGACCGGATCGTCAACGATTCAGCCAACTTTACTAAAGAGTCCGGTGTTGGACTGTACAACTTGCTGGGCGTACACTACGGCGATGGTGTCAAAGATCCAAGTGGAAACTTCTACACCACCAAGTTTCCTGAGCAAATTTCTTCACAGTTCAACGAGGTGGAGAAAGAGACGCTGGCAGCTTACAACGCAACGACATGGAGAGACCTGTTTCCGAAAGAAGAAGAGTTTAAAGTTAGACCTTGGGGTGCTGCCTGGAACATCACGATTCCTGGCGACAGTGAAATCGTCATCTTGGACGGCAAACTGAAGGATATCACATGGAAACGCATTCCAGAAGCAATCCTATCCAAACCGGAAAAGTTCGATAAGATCTGGGGCGACTTTATGGTCGATCTCGAAAAAGCTGGTGTAGAAAAGGCTGAGGATTTGCGTGAAGAGTTGGTAAAAGAGCGCGTTAAGCTGTGGAACGAGTAATCATTCAATATAAGACTGGAGAGATCGCAATGAAATTCCAGAATCCGATCATATCCGGATTTCACCCGGATCCAAGCGTTTGCCGGGTAGGAGAAGATTACTTCTTAGTGACGAGCTCTTTTGAGTATTTTCCAGGTATTCCTCTCTTTCACAGCAAAGATCTTGTTCATTGGGAACAGATCGGACACTGTCTGACTAGAGACAGCCAAGTAACATTATCTTCGGCTGTTCCCAACAGCGTAGGTATTTATGCTTCAACAATCCGATATCACAAAGGACGCTTTTATGTCACCAGCACCAATGTCGGAGGCGGCGGGAATTTTCTGGTTTGGACAGATGATCCATACGGTGCATGGTCGGATCCGATGTGGATCGATCTGCCGGGGATTGACCCCTCACTCTATTTTGATAAGGATGGAAGAGCCTATTATACAGGTGCCGATACAAGCATTTATCTGTGTGAAATCGATGTGACCACGGGAAAAGTGCTGACCGAACCTCTCTTTATATGGGATGGAACGGGGGGCGCTGATCCGGAAGGGCCTCATTTGTATCAAGTCGGAGAATACTACTATTTGTTTATTTCGGAGGGTGGAACTTCTCAAGGGCATATGCTGACTGCTGCGAGAAGCAAGGCAATCACAGGACCTTATGAGCCTTGTGCACGTAATCCTGTGATGAGCAACCGGAGCCTTTCTCTGCCTATTAAGGCGACGGGACATGCGGATCTGGTGCAAGCCCATGACGGATACTGGTGGGCCGTTTGCCTTGGCATCCGTCCTGTTCCCTATCCCGACCGCCATCATCTGGGCAGGGAGACGTTCCTGGCCCCTATACGCTGGGATGAAGAGATGTGGCCTATCGTTGGAAATAAAGGTTCCATTGAACTGGAAATGGAAGGTCAATTGCTTCCTCAAAGCGTATGGGCAGAAAAGCCAGTCAGAGACAATTTTGATGCTCCGACTCTTGATTACAGCTGGAATTTTATCTATAATCCTGATCCGAATTTGTGGTCACTGAAGGAACGAAAAGGAGAATTGGCTCTTTACGGAAGCCCTGTCAATCTGGACGATAAAGCCACATCGGCTTGGATCGGCAGAAGACAGCAGCATATGGAGTGCACTGTCCGTACGCTGCTCAACTTCAAACCGCTTAATAATAACGAGGAAGCGGGCCTTAGTATTTTTTTAAACTGTGATCACCACTATGACATTGCCTTAAAGCGGGATGAAGGACACAACACGATAAGCTTCCGCAGAAAAATCGGAACGCTCTGGAAGGTGGAAAACTGTGTAGCCTTTGATCAGGAAAGCGTTATTCTGGAGATCGGTGCTACACCCAACCTTTATTCGTTTCGCTATGCGGAAGAAGACGGGGAGTTCAAAGAAATTGGTTCAGGAGAAGTTCATTATCTATCGACGGAGGTAGGGGGGAAGTTTACGGGGAATTTCTTTGTGCTCTACGCTACGGGCAATGGTGAAAAATGTGAAAATCCGGCCTTTTTTAAATGGTTTGACTACATTCCGATGGAAGTTTAGGCCAGATTACAGAATTAGCACACAAGAAGGGGAAGACCGAAAGGTCTTCCCCTTTTTCATGAAAAAGAATAACTATAAGCCATTCATGAGTTTCAAATATAATCGCACTTAAACTTTGAAAACTCAGCTGAAGAATCTTTCCCAGAAGCATATAAACCGATAATTACGCCTGTAAATCCTCCCGCAACCTCGGAAGAAAGGTATTTCGTCTGTGCAGTCCCTAAAAGTATTTCCTTGCCATCTGCCTGAATGAGGAAGCTATAGCGGTCATTACTTGCCTTGATAACCAAAGTGACGTGATGGTCGCTATCTAAATCCACTTCATTTTCGATGGATTTAATATCACCGATATTAAGACGCTCGATAACCTTGCAACCATTATCATCTTTTCGAATAGCTAAATCATAATGATGATTTTCATCCATATAGAGCGTGATGCCGGCCTCTCCGTTCGCAAGGCTTACATCGCAAGAGATTACCGCATTGAAGTCTTTTTGGCGTATGCCGAGGAATGTCGGAGAACCCACTTGATCAAGTGTGATTTCAGTTCCCTTAAGTGTTATCTTGTTTTGCTCCAATAGATAATTTTGCGAATGAGGCTGACGAAGATAGCACCATTCCTTGTCCCATTCCGTGTTTTCAAAGGTAAAGCTTTTTTTCTCTTTCTGAACAACATCACTAGGGATCCGATCCGTTTCGAAACACGTTAGTGTTGTACCCTTATGTCCTGCCGTAAACCAGCCGTCCTCGCCAAAGGTAATCGGTGTAAGGAATACTTCGCGGCCAAGGTGATGAAAGGTAGACCATTGACCGCTTTGACGGAAACCAAGATGAAGCATCCACCAATTGTGGTTGTTATCTTGAATAAGATCACCATGACCGACGGCCTGTAACTCATAACCACCTAAATTGCGATTCGTTAGTACTGGATTGTGCGGATACGCTTCGAAAGGACCGCTGATCGAGTCTCCGCAGGCATAGGTGACCATATGACCGAATTCTGTTCCGCCCTCTGCCGCTACAAGATAATACTTGCCGTTAATTTTGTACATATGCGGTGCCTCAAGATAACGTCCGCCCGTGCCTTGCCAAATGGAACGACTTGGCGACAGCTTACTGCCTGTTTCTATGTCAATTTCACATTGAATGATACCACCGATACCAGAATCGTCCGTTCCATTGCTCATAAAGAAGGTCTTCCCGTCTTCAAAATATAAATCCGGATCGATTCCCCCCTGATCCACATTGACTGGTTCAGACCATTCACTGTAAATATCATCAGTCCATACATAGAAATTCTGATGAGTAGTGTCGTTGGTGGTGGTCATGTAGAATCGCCCGTTGTTGTATCTAAGGGTAGGTGCGAAAACTCCGCCGGAGCTGTTCACCTTATCAAGTTGAATTTGACTCTTTCTCGTTAAACAATGGCCGATTTGATTCCAGTTGATCAGGTCTTTGCTTTCAAAAAGCGGAACACCGGGGAAGTACTGCATCGAACTGCAGACTAGATAATAAGTGTCTTCCACTTTGCAAACGCTTGGGTCGGGGTAGAAACCTTTAATAACCGGATTATTATATTTCATTGATGCACCTCTTTTTTAAATTTACATAAATAAGAATTCAATAAGATTAGCTGCTAACAAAATTAAACAACAATGCTGAAATTCTTTCAATAGAATAGGGTTGAAGATTCAGGATATATCTATTAAATTAATATATATGTGATTTCAATAGGTGTGAGCAGGAGGCTGTGCTGATAGTGATCAAAGCGAATGGGGACCCCAAATTTATTCCGTTATACGAAGCGCTGGCTAGCGAAGTCAGATGGAGAATTATGAGTCTAATAGCCGATAACGAAATGAATGTTAAGGAGATTGCTGCAAAGTTAGAACTTAGCCCCTCCATCGTCACCATGCACATTCGGAAACTCGAACAAGCCGGGCTTACCGGGAGCCGTAGAGTACGATTAAATGGAGGGACACATAAGAAGTGTTTTCTCAAACAAAAAAATGTCGAGATCGAGCTGCCAACCGCCAGTCGAACTCCGCAGATCAGAGAGCAGACGATTTCAATCGGTCATTATACCGCTTTTGAGATTCATCCCACGTGCGGGCTTGGCACACATGAAAAAGAAATCGGAGTTTGGGACGACCCGCGCTACTTTCTGGATCCCGAGCGGGTTCACGCCGCCATCCTGTGGTTTGGGAGGGGCTATGTGGAGTATAAAACGCCGAACTATTTGCTTCCCGATGAAACCTCCGAATCCATTGAAATTTCGATGGAAATTGCTTCTGAAGCACCCGGCTTGAGAGATCATTGGCCTTCGGATATACAGTTCACGTTTAATGGGATCTCCCTTGGAACCTGGACAAGTCCGGCTGACTTCGGAAGAGCTGCGCGGGGTAGATATACGCCGGAATGGTGGCATCGAAATGTGAATCAATACGGATTATTGAAGACGATCCGCATTGACACCTTGGGTACCTTTATGGATGGAGAGTGGATGTCGGATGTGACGGTTGATGATATCAAGCTGCGGGAACCGTTCTGGACGCTTCGTTTCGCGGTTGACGAGCAGGCCGTTAACATAGGTGGATTGACGCTCTATGGCGCTGGATTTGGTAATCATGATCAGGATATTGTGATACGTGTATCCTTAGCGACAGATCGTTAGTTCAATAATGGGATTGGGTACACGCGGTGAGGAGAGGACGCAGAGGATGTCAATTAATGGCGTCACCGCATACGCGTCATATATTTCTATGGCGGCTCAGCCTAATGTATACACCTAAATAAATCAGCCCCTAAAAAGGGGCTGATTTATTTTATAAAGGTATTTTTATATGCTTGTATAAGCAAGCTGATCTTCAGGAAGTGCCTTCTTTGTACCGTCATGATTCAGAACAGAACGCCATGTATGACGTGCTTCATAACCCAGGATTTTGCGGGCCTTATCTATTGCCATTAAAGTCTCATGCTCTTGTACAGGTCTCTTTAAGTTAACATTTGGAAAAAATCTCTTTACTAAATCCTGACTAAGATCAGGCATAATGGTATCTGGAGCGGTGATATGGAATACTGAGTTTCCTAGATCATTCTTCTCAATGGCAAGAAGACACGCCCTAGCAGCGTCTCTGACATCGCAATAAGCCCATGCATTTTTCTTTTGGATATCCCTTTCCTCATCATTCCAATGCATGGGGGGGATTTTTTCATATTCATCAGGCTCATACATATTTGCAAAGCGGAGAGTAACGATCTGTTGCTTAGTAAGATTGTGATACATTCCTGTCAGTTGTTCTGTTAACAACTTGGCCATGGCATAGGATGACTTAACTAAAGTGGGATGCTCTTCGTCGACAGGAAGATAACTAAGCTCTTCCGGTACAAAAGGATACCCCAATACCGTTTCACTTGATGCCCATACAAGCTTAGGTATTTTAAAGTCTTTGCATGCTTCAAGGATATTGAAATTTACGAGCATATTATTTTCAAATATAGCCTGGGGTGTATTCCTTACATCGCTAGGGATGTTCCCAAGATGGACAACCGCATCGCATCCCATCAATAGCTGACAGACCTGACCATAGTCACGTAATTCAGCTTGAATGAAATTTAACGAAGCAGATTCTTCTCTTAATTTTTTATCTGAAGCTATAACTTCATGACCGGCATCTAAGATTGTTCTAACGGCCCAACGGCCGATTTTACCTGCCGCACCGGTTACCACTACTTTCACATTCTCCACTCCTTTTTCTTATGTTCGTATTCTTATCTGTAAGTTAATCCTTTTTAGATTGCCCTTTGTTAAGGGTTTTATTATTGACCGGAGAATTAAGTGTTTATTTGCATTTTCCTATAATTTGGGGGGGTAACACCTTTAATATCAGTATGTCAGCGGATAGCAATGGAGAGGTAAAATGGTGTAAGCATAGATGTAAGCGGTTGCAAAGGGGTGAGTAACTGTACGGTAATTCACTAGTTTCAAAAATTATTGGAGGAGGAATGCAACTAATGAGTGGTTATCTCAAAAAGGTCATTTCAATCTTACTCGCAGCGGCTTTATTTATTCCAACAGGTTTGCTTGCTTCGGTTACGGAAGCTGCGGCGGCAGGCGAACCGGCAGCGATAGAACAACAATCAGGTACGGTACCGGTTTATCACGAAACTTTTGAGAATAGTGCAGGAGCTGCAACGCAATCGGGCGGTGTTAACCTGACCCCTGTGAGTGGCAAAGTTTTTGATGGCAATTCTGACGGAGCCGCTTTATATGTAAGCAACAGAGCGAATGACTGGGATGCGGTTGATTTCAATTTCGCTAACATCGGTCTGGTAAACGGGAAAACCTACACGGTGACTCTCTCCGTTTATGTTGACGCTGATGTAAATGTGCCTACAGGTGCGAAAGCTTTTCTTCAAACGGTAGACAGCTATGACTGGTTGGACGGCAAGGATTTTGTGGCCGGAAGTCCGCTCACGCTGACAAAAGAATTTACCGTGGATACCAGTAAAGATAGAGCCCTGCGCGTACAATCCAACGGTGAAGGGGCCACTGTTCCGTTCTACATCGGGGATATATTAATTACCGAAAAAGCAGCCTCTACTAGACCACCAGCTCTAGATTTCAACACCATCACCTTTGAGGATCAAACGTCAAACGGCTTTGAAGGCAGGGGAGGATCGGAAACACTGACTGTCACCGATGAAGCCAATCATACAGACGGCGGTTCCTACGCAATGAAAGTAGAGGGCAGAACGACAACTTGGCATGGTCCGTCATTACATGTAGAGAAATACGTGGACGAGGGCTATGAATATAAAATGTCGATGTGGGTCAAGTTGATCGCGCCTGCGAGCTCGCAGCTTCAGCTCTCAACGCAGGTTGGCAATGGATCTGGCGCCAGTTATATTTCACTTGCACCAAAAACAATAAGCATTAGCGACGACTGGGTTCAGTTCGAGGGAACCTTCCGTTATAACAATGCAAGCAGCGATTTTTTGACCCTTTATGTGGAGAGCTCCAATAACAGTACGGGGTCATTCTATATTGATGATATCAGCTTTGAAAAAACAGGATCGACCCCTCTCGATATACAAAGAGATCTAACTCCGATTAAAGAGGCGTATCAAAGCGACTTCCTATTAGGAAACGCTATCTCGGCGGAGGATCTGGAAGGTATTCGTCTTGAACTGATTAAAATGCATCATAATATCCTCACAATGGGCAACGCGATGAAACCGGATGCGATGCAGCCTACGAAGGGCAACTTCACCTTCACCGAAACAGATAAGATGGTTGATAAAATTGTGTCTGAGGAAATGAAATTACATGGGCATGTACTAGTATGGCATCAGCAGTCACCTGAGTGGATGAATACAACAAAAGATGCTTCAAACAACACGATTCCCTTAGGACGGGAAGAAGCCCTTGAAAATATGAGGACCCATATCGAAACGGTCATGGAGCATTATGGGGACAAGGTGATTTCCTGGGACGTTGTCAACGAGGCGATGAACGATAATCCGCCTAACCCGACGAATTGGGAAGCATCGTTGCGTCAAGCACCATGGTACCAAGCCATCGGGCCAGATTACGTCGAGCAGGCGTTCTTGGCGGCAAGAGAAGTGCTGGACGCGCATCCTGAATGGGATATCAAGCTGTATTACAATGATTATAACGAAGATAATCAAAATAAAGCTCAGGCGATTTACAGCATGGTCAAAGCAATCAATGATAAGTATGCGCAGACACATTCCGGCAAACTCCTTATCGACGGTGTTGGTATGCAGGCGCACTACAGTGTAAACACGAACCCTGACAATGTTAAGCTGTCTCTGGAGAAGTTCATTTCCTTAGGCGTAGAAGTAAGCATCACTGAGCTTGATATTTCGGCCGGAAGCAACTATCAGCTTTCCGAGAAACTTGCGGAAGCTCAGGGCTATTTATACGCACAATTGTTTGATCTTTTCAAAACCCACTCCTCAAATATCGAACGAGTAACCTTTTGGGGACTGGATGACAGCACGAGCTGGAGATCCACTTCCAATCCGTTGTTGTTTGATAAGAATCTGCAGGCCAAACCGGCTTATTACGGCGTAATCGATCCGGATAAATATATGGAAGAGCATGCGCCTGATTTAGCAGAAGCAAACCAGGCAACAGCGAAATTTGCTACGCCTATAGTAGACGGGACTGTGGACTCTGTCTGGAGCCAGGCAGCAGAAATACCGATTAACCGTTATCAGATGGCTTGGCAAGGAGCAAGCGGCGTAGCCAAAGCTGTGTGGGATAATCAAAACTTATATCTTCTGGTTCAGGTTAGCGATGCACAACTTGACAAGGGCAACGCAAATGCATGGGAACAAGATTCTGTCGAAATATTCTTAGACGAAAACAATGCTAAGACATCGTTTTATCAAGATGATGATGGACAGTTCAGAGTCAACTTTGATAACGTAACTTCATTCTCGTCAGAAAGAATCGGAGCCGGGTTCGTTTCGGCAACTAAGGTTTCCGGAACCAATTACACGGTCGAAGTGAAGATTCCGTTGAAATCGGTAACGCCGGATAATAACACGAAGCTAGGTCTTGAGGTGTCGATCAATGACGCTAAAGACAGTGCCCGTCAAAGTGTTGCTGCTTGGAACGATACAACCGGCACTGCATATATGGATACATCCGTATATGGCGTGCTTACTCTCTTAGGTAAACCTACGGGTTCGGAACCAACACCGACACCGACAGCGACACCAACACCAACACCAGCACCGACAACAACAACACCGGTACCTACAACGGCACCGATGATTACTAACAAGGATGGCGTTGTTACGATTAAGCCGGAAGTGGAAAACGCCAATGGACGTGTGAAAGGTACGATTTCCAACGACAACTTGAAGAAAGCACTTGAGCAAGCTACCCCAACTGCCAATGGCAAAAAGGAAATTGTAATCGAATTATCGAAGCAAGCCAACGCGAAATCATATGAAGTGCAATTACCAACTCAAAGCTTGAAAGGCCAAGAACCCTTTGTGCTCTTATTGAAGACAGAACACGGGGTGGTTCGAATTCCAAGCAACATGCTGTCTAACTTAACTGAAAATGTTGAACATGTATCCATCCGCGTGGCCAAAGCATCCACAGAAAGCTTGGATGCAGTAACCCTAGAACGGATTGGAAACCATCCGGTTATTGATTTGAATGTAATAGCAGGTGACAAGATCATTGAATGGAACAACGCTGCAGCGCCTATAACGGTAGCTATTCCTTACACGCCGACAGCGGAGGAGTTTAACCATCCAGATCATATCGTCATTTGGTTCATCGATGGCAAAGGGCACGCAAAACCTATTCCGAACGGTCGATATGATGCGGCAACCGGAACGGTTATATTTCAAACAACCCACCTCAGCACCTTTGCGGTAACTTACGTATCCAAGACCTTCGGGGACCTGCAGAAAGTGACATGGGCCAAACAAGCCATTGAAGCAATGGCTGCCCGGGATATTATCCTCGGAACGAGTGAGAAACATTTCTCTCCTACGGCTACCATCAAGAGAGAAGATTTCATTTCGCTCCTTGTAAAAGCACTTGAACTGCAAGCCGTTGATTTCGAAGACCCTATGTTCAAGCCAAACAGCAATATTTCCCGTCAAGACATGATGGTGCTGACTACACGCGCGCTGGCGGCAGCCGGCAGACAAGTCGAAGCCAGCGGATCTTTGGAAGCTTATTCTGACGCGGCTAGTATTTCCGGCTACGCGAAAGATAGTGCTTTGTTTCTAGTCAAAGCTGGAATCGTGAACGGTAAGATGGGCAAGATTGCCCCGAACGATACGCTCACTCGTGCTGAGGCGGCAGTCATCATATACCGCATCTGGAATCTGTAGCAAGAGCTGCTGAAAGACGACGTCCGATTACTAGTAAACATGCACAAAGCTGCCTCCTCCGAATAATTAGGAGAGGCAGCTTTTCCTTTATTCCGGTTGTTAAAGAAAAGTCCAAACAAAGTTACCAGCTGGAAGGTCGTCATGCTATCGGTAAAGGGCTAATGCACCGGGAACGATTTCGATCTAACTTCGCCTGATGTTTCACCGAGTTTGGGGCAACTACGCCTGACAGGTAGTCGATTCCGGGTTGTGGACCAGTCCTTTGGCGAATTAGAGGGAAAAGTGCCCGCTAATACCGGCCAAAACGCTATGATTTCGAGATTAAAGGGAAAATATCCCTATAATCTTACCCATAACGCCCGAAAAGAGGTATATCCTCAAAATTAGCGGGCGAAATTCCCTCTAATTGCCGAAACGGGGTGCTATGTGCAGAAATAGGGGGAGAAAATCCCTCTATTAACGTAACGGCTTTCTGTCCTTCCCGTCACCTGTCAAGCACTGGTTTTTGCAGATGAAGCGACTCTGACACTTCACGGCTACTCATTTCTTCCTGAGAAATATAAAAAAATATTTAACATCACTCATACGGTAGGTACTGATATAACAGTATCTACCGTATTTTTATGGGATAAAGGTCGACGAAGGTGTTGAAAAACAGGGTAATTCTCTCAATCTATTCTATGTTCTCTATAAACTTAGAGGCTGCACTGGAGAGCGGCATGTTACGCATAATCATAAGGCCCACTTGAGAAGGGGGAAGATTCACATCTAATTTAATTTCGAAGAGAGAGCCCTCTTCCAGTTCCTTGGACACAAACTCTCTAGTCACATAAGAGATACCGAGTCCCTTTCGTGCAAACTCAATTAGAAGATCCACGCTTCCAACCTCAAAGGCAGGTTTGAGTTCATGACCGTAGTCTTGAAATAAGTCGGTGATGGCCATTCGTGCCCGGCTATTCCGTGAGAATAGAATGATGGGGTATTGGAGTAACTGTTCCATGGATAACACTTTATCCTTAAGCTCTTCATAACGGCCCCCTGCTATAAAACAATCCTGCAGCTCAATCCCCTGTCTCATCTCTAGCTGAGGATCGACGATAGGCATTCGAACTACGCCTAGGTCAATTTGGCCTTCTTTTAGGAAAGTGATAATTTCTGGGGTAGTTCCATGAATTAGTTGAAGCTTGATCCCGGGATGCTGCTGATGAAAGACTTCCAGATACGAGAGTAAATAATGTTTGAACAACGAACTACTGCCGCCGATGCGCAGCTCTCCGTTATCGAGATTTTTAAGTTCGGTCATCTTCTTTTCGGCAAGAGAAATTAAGATGTGGGACTGTTCAATATAAGAGTAGAGTATGGAGCCTTCCGGGGTCAGCGCAACGCCTTTGGAATTTCGGTAAAACAAGGTGATGCCAAGACTATCTTCCAGCTGCTTGATGGCGTGACTGACGCTAGGCTGAGTGATATACAAGGATTTAGCAGCTTGAGTCAAGCTTCCTGTCTTGGCAGCCCAATAAAAAACCTTATACAACTCAAAGTTGATCATAGACATGGTCTATAGCTCCTGTCAATTATACTGATTACTTGTATAGCTAGTATTTGTATTATAGTGTAACAAAGCAATATAGACCAGAACTTGTAAATGTCAATTGCAATAATCACATCACATGGGTGAGAATCTACCTTTGGAAGGAGCATTGAAGATGGAAGCAACAACGTTTGTTTTGTTTGGAGCAACAGGGGATTTGGCTCGAAGAAAGATATATCCTGCGTTGTACAATTTGTTTGTGGACCAAAAGCTGCAGCAATCCTTTTCTGTAATTGGCCTTGGCAGGAGAGAAGTGTCTGATGAGGCATTTCAGGCGACCGTCGAACAATCTCTCCGTGACTTTTCCAGACGGGATATTATTGATTCTGCCTTAGTAAAAAGTTTTCTAAGTGCCTTCAGCTATAGTGTTTTGGATGTAGGCCACAAAGAGGATTACTTAAAGCTTTTACATTTAGTTGAACAGCGGGAACAAGGGTTGGGCGTTTCTCCAAACCGAATGTTTTATTTATCCGTTGGACCTGAATTTTTTGAAACGATTACCTCGAATATTAAAGAAAGCGGGCTTGGTGCTGCAAAAGGCTGGAAACGTCTGATGATAGAAAAGCCCTTTGGACATGATTTGCAGTCTGCACAGGCCTTAAATAAAAAGTTGAGCGAAGCTTTTGCTGAAGAAGAAATTTATCGGATCGATCATTATCTTGGTAAACCTATGGTGCAGGAGTTAGATGTTTTGCAGCAGACGAATCCAGTCCTTCACGCTTTATGGACCAATCGTTACATTGCCAATGTACAGATTACCGCTAATGAAACCGTCGGGGTTGAAGAAAGAGCGGGGTATTACGATCATGTAGGCGCTGTAAGGGACATGTTCCAAAATCATATGCTGCAATTGCTAATGATGCTGGCGATTCGAGTTCCGAAGGGCAGTACTGCCGAAGAGGTGCGTTTTAAAAAGAAAGAAGTGATGGAATTACTTGAGCCACTGGAAGAACAAGAGGTTAGCAGCAACGTGATCCGGGGGCAGTACACAGCAGGCAGTATCAATGGAAAATCCGTACCCGCTTATACTTCCGAACCTGGGATTCCAGTGACCTCAATTAATGATACCTTCATTGCCGCTAGACTGCAGATCGATGATGTATTTTGGCGCGGGGTTCCTTTTTATATACGAACAGGTAAAAGATTGAAAGAGAAATCTACAAGAATCGTTATAGAGTTCAAAGATCCGCTAGTGAAGCATTCCTCAACGAAAACCCATGAGGCCAATTCAATTCCTAACCTTCTGGTGTTTGAAATCAGTCCTAACGAAGGGATTACTTTGCAGTTAAAAGCAAGGGATCGCCAGCAAAAAGGGGGCTTCAAACCTATTCATATCGACTTTCAAACGAGTCACATAGATATGCCTGAGGCTTACGAGAATTTGATTTACGACGCTTTGCATGGAAATCCTTCCTTCTTTGCACATTGGGATGAAGTTGAATTGTCCTGGAAATGGGTTCAACCGATCTTAAATGCCTTTGACAAGAATCTGGTTCCACTTCATCCTTATCCAGCGGGTTCATTTGGACCTGAAGAGTCGGATCAATTATTGGCTAGAGACGGGTATCACTGGTGGTTTGATTCCACAGCTGAAGAAGACAACGAATGGCTTATGCCTATAAGTTCAAATTTTTAATCGATCATCAATCCAAAAAAAAACGTGGAGGTATATCCTATGAAATTTTTTATCGATACTGCGAACGTAGAAGACATTAAGAAAGCGTACCAAATTGGAGTTCTGTCTGGGGTGACAACTAATCCCTCCCTAGTAGCCAAAGAAGGCGTGAAATTTGAAGATCGAATTGCAGAAATTTTACGTGAAGTGCCTGAGGTTGAATCCGTTTCGGCTGAAGTCACTCCCGATGCAGTAACGGCTGAAGAAATGATCGCACAGGCTAACGAACTGATAACCATCAATAATCATGACAAGAACATAACAATTAAGCTCCCAATGACACTTGCAGGATTAGAAGCTTGCCGGTATCTCACTAAAAAAGGCGTCAAAACAAATGTTACATTAATTTTCACAGTGAACCAAGCGCTTTTGGCTGCCCGTGCTGGTGCCACCTATGTATCGCCATTCTTGGGTCGTTTGGATGATATTTCAGAAGATGGTGTGCTGTTGGTTGCGAAAATTGCAGAATTATTCCGAATCCATAACTTGGACGCACAAATTATCGCCGCTTCTGTTCGTCATCCGGATCACGTGACTCGTGTTGCGATGGCAGGTGCACATATTGCAACGATTCCATTTAGTGTGATTGAGCAAATTTCTAAGCATCCTTTGACAGATCAAGGTCTAGAAAAATTCGCAGCAGACTGGAAAAAGGCACCACAACAATAATAGGTTTATCTATTCTAATTCACAATAATTAGGGAGGTTGTTAATGATGGGAAAACAGCAAATTGGCGTAGTCGGCTTAGCCGTCATGGGTAAAAACCTAGCCTTGAATATAGAAAGTAAAGGTTTCTCGGTTGCATTATTTAATCGTTCTCCGGAAAAAACGAATGAACTGTTAGCGGAAGCACAGGGAAAAAATTTCGTGGGTACTTTCAGTGTCGAAGAGTTTGTGCAAGCCTTAGAGACTCCTCGAAAAATACTAATCATGGTAAAAGCAGGGCCGGCGACCGATGACACCATTAACCAACTGCTCCCCTATCTGGACCAAGGAGATATTCTTATAGATGGTGGAAATGCTTATTTCCCTGACACGCAAAGAAGGAATAGAGATCTTCAAGCCCAAGGCTTCCGGTTTATCGGGGCAGGAGTATCAGGTGGTGAAGAGGGAGCATTGAAGGGTCCTGCCATTATGCCAGGCGGGCAAAAAGATGCGTATGAGCTGGTTGAGCCTATTTTGACGGCTATATCGGCTAAAGTGAACGGTGAGCCTTGCTCCACCTATATCGGAGAAGATGGTGCGGGACATTATGTAAAAATGGTGCACAACGGTATCGAGTATGGTGATATGCAGCTCATTGGTGAGGCTTACCAATTGTTGAAGGATGTATTGAACCTGGATACCAATGAACTGCATACCATTTTCTCGGAATGGAATCGCGGAGAACTGAATAGTTACTTAATAGAGATCACAGCAGATATTTTCGCCAAAACAGATCCGGACACAGGTAAACCTATGGTGGATGTGATCCTCGATTCCGCAGGACAAAAGGGTACAGGAAAGTGGACGAGTCAGAATGCATTGGACTTGGGTGTTCCTTTGTCTATCATTACAGAATCCGTATTTGCGCGATTTATCTCTGCTATGAAAGAAGAACGTGTGGCTGCAAGCAAGCGGTTGAAGGGTCCAGCGACTTCAAGTTTTGACGGTAATCCGAAGGAATTAATCGAGGCTGTTCGAAAAGCGCTGTATGCAAGTAAAATAGCTTCGTATGCTCAAGGGTTTGCACAAATGAGAGTAGCTTCGGACGAGTACAAGTGGGATCTGAACTTTGGCAGTATTGCAATGATATTCCGCGGGGGCTGTATTATTCGCGCAGGATTCCTGCAAAATATTAAGGATGCTTATGATCAAGAACCGGCTCTGAAAAACCTCTTTTTGGACGATTACTTCAAAGGAATCATTGAAGACTATCAAGAAGCTTGGAGAAATGTAATCTCCATTGCCGTAACTAGAGGGATTCCCGTTCCTGCTTTTGCATCAGCATTATCTTACTATGACAGCTATCGTTCAGAAAGACTGCCGGCTAATTTGCTGCAAGCACAAAGGGATTACTTCGGAGCGCACACTTTTGAGCGAGTAGATCAAGAGGGAAGCTTTCACTTTCAATGGATGGAGAAAAGTGAAAGTTTGATTCTGAAATAGGATTACTAAATACAATAAGGTAGGTACTGATCAAACAGTACCTACCTTATTTTTATGCTGTAAATATGGCTCAAAACCGAAATTAGTGGGTGATTGACGAAATACCCTACACCACACCTCTATGCGGACTGAATGTGATGTAAAAGTGCAATTGAATCGCCCACGGATGGGGGATTTGGCTCTGCCGTATGCGCACGAGTTCTCAGCCGGAATATCACGCGGCTTTGGGCATTACTTGCTATTGCTTGTAAGGAACCTCTTTCGATTTAAAGGAAAGCAGGAATCCAAACATCAGAATAATTGCAGCTACTAGATAAGGATAGGAGATATTGAAGTCAAATAGTACTCCTGCTATCAAGGGTCCCACAATGTTCCCCAAGCTGGTAAAAGCTGAATTCAGCCCTGCTACATAACCCTGCTGATTATCGGCGAATTTGGACATTTGTGTACCGATAGCGGGGCGCAGAATATCAATCGAGAGAAATAGAACGAATGTGACAGTAACAATTAACCAGAAGGTGTGGACGAACACCGCCAGGACGATGAAGAGAGCGGAAATCAAGAGGCTGACCGTAATGACTTTTTTCTCTCCGAAGCGATTAATGATCCACCCAAAAATGGTAACCTGAACGATGGCCCCGGAAATCGAGCCGAATGTAATGATGAAGGCGATATCCTTTGGCGTAAAGCCGAATTTATGATCGACGAAGAGACCAAATACGGTTTCAAAGTTCGCTAGACCGAAGGATGCGATGAAGACTACGATCAGGCTGATAAAATAGGGAGCATGAAAGGAACTAGCAAGCTGCCGCAACAGACCAGATTGCTCTTGGTTGTCTTCTGCATTAATCATATCCTTGGTATGCCCGCTCTTCGAAACTTGGGGTAGAAATAGAGCGGTAACCAACATGGCAAGTAATCCACCCACCGCGGCTGCGTAGAAGGGAACCCGAATGCCGAATTCCGCCAGATATCCGCCAATTCCTGGGCCGATAATGAAGCCGGTGGTAATAGCCGCATTAATGAAGCCCATCCCTTTGCCGCGTTCTTCGTCACTTGTGATATCGGCCGTATAGGCCATGACGGCGGGCATCACAAGTGCAGCGCTGACACCCCCCAGCATTCTAGCTATGAATAGGAGAGGTATCGAACTTACGGCACCGAACATCCATTCCGAGAGGGCAAAGAGCAGCATGCCGGCTAAAATAATCTTTTTGCGGCCGATGGAGTCGGAAAGACGTCCAGCAATCGCCGAGAACAACAGTTGTGTAATCGAGAAAGCCGCAACTAAGACGCCGAGCAGGCTTCCATTAATATGAAGCAGATTCATATAACTAGGCATAATCGGAATGATCAGCCCTATCCCAGTGAAAATAATGAAGATATTAAGCATAAGAAGCGCTAAGGCCCCACGATTTCTAAGAAGTAATGACATATTTTGAGCCTCCACATTAGATAATAATACTGAACGTTCGTTTTGTATTAACTCATAAGAACGAAAATCAGCCTTCTATTTAAAATTACTTAAAAGCTACACCATTCAAAAAGACTGTAATTGCATCTTTATAAAGTGTGCGTGTCTTCTCTGGAGTATGGCTTCTCCGTGATAATTGATTCGCCCCGAAAAAGAGGGCTTCCAGTATATAAGCAAGTCGTTCGGCATCATTCGGTGCAAATTCTCCGCGATCCATTCCTTCTTGCAGCAGCTTTCGATTGAATTCCAGATGTCCGGTCATCATCTCGTTCATTCTGGATTCTACCTCAGAGGTTTTCTCTTCTTGATGAAAAAACTCGTCGGCGGCCTTCGTTAGCGGATGGTTCAAATCGTCGTTGGCTAGGTGCTCGGCCATTCCGTAGAGCTTTTCGATAGATGTCTTATAGAGGTGCTCGGTTTGCTCCCAGTTAAGACTCCATTCGCGATCCCACTCTTCGATTAGATAAAGAAACAGGCCTTCCTTGCTTTTGAAGTGGTAGTAGATATTGCCCTTGCTGCTTCCAGTCGCACCTACAATATCTTCGATCGAGGTTGCTTTATAGCCCTTTTGGACAAACAGCGCTCGGGATGCTCCCGCAATTTTTTTCTTAGTTTGTTCACTTTGCAGCTGTTTCTGGTTCATGGCAATCACTCCAGTTCATAATGTATACCGAACGTTCGTTCAGTATTATAGCACGGCCTTTATTCATTTGAAAAGCCCCTCCCCGGTTCAGTTCCAGGGAAGGGCTGCTGGTACACACTAGATTTTAATAGACAAACCTCCGCTGAGCCCAAAAACTAAATAGAAATAACAGGCATTCTGTAGCAATCTTCGCCGGAACCAAAGGAACGCCCAAGATCGTATGAAGCAGGGACAAACATCCGTAATTCAACCCGGCGATTAAGGCGACAAGCGCATAATAGCGAGTCATAGATCTTCGAGTGGATGCGGTTGTCTGACGGTTGAAGACAAATCGTCGATTCATAGTATAATTTACGACCGAGCTCCCAGCTCTAGCAACGATGACTGATAATAATAGATTTGAGGTCGCAGACTGAAGCAGCAACAGAAGAACGAAATCAAAAATACCCGAGATGACGGATGACGCGCTAAATTTTAATATAGGCATATATATCTTTAAGGAGTCGGCAATGGGACGGAAGTGGGAAGACTGATTATCGTTCAAGTAAATCGTATCGATTGGCAGCTCCATAATGCTATATCCATAGGCAGGTGCCTCAAGCAGCAGGTTCATCTCGTATTCGAACCGTTCCCCGGGCACTTGGCACAGCCAACTGAGCATACTCCTCGGATACCCGCGAAGTCCTGTCTGTGTATCTTCGATGCTGACGCCGGTCGCAGCGTTGTACACCTTGCTGGTGAGACGGTTACCGAACCGGCTGCGCAGGGGTACTTTGCCGGTGAACAATCGGCTTCCAAGTACCATATCGGCTTCAGTCAATTCGCTGGCCCGTCCGACAGCGACAATATCCTTCGGCGAATGCTGTCCGTCACTGTCCGCACAGACGACCGCAGCGGCGGGTGAATGATCCAAAATATATTGAAATCCGGTTTTGAGCGCCCGTCCTTTTCCGCGGTTGACGATATGGGTCAGTACGGTACAGCCAGCGGCTTTTACCGAATCGAAGATGCTTCGGAACTGTTCTCCGCTCCCGTCGTCCACGACGATGATCGGTACTTCTGTCATCGCCCGGAGGCTTTTGATAAGCTCAACCAGGCGATGATCAGGTTCATAGGATGGTATTAATACAGTCATGGCTTATCCCTCCCCTAAATAGAGGATGTCGCTTACGCCGCGTTCCTCTTGTTTGCCTTGCGGATTATTCACAACACGGCCCATAAAATACATTGTTGACGAGCCGCCGCCGTCCAAATTGTAAGCTTCCGTGGCGCCAAGATCGTCGAACAATTGCGCAAACTCATTGAGCGTCACACCACGGCTTTCGTCAGATCGACCATCGACGACAACGAATACGTAGTGGTTCGGTGAGATCATACCAATCCCCGTACGCGGGTTTGAATTCGAGATGGAGCGATTGCCGAAATTCGAGTCGATTTTGATGTTGTCTAAATCTTGCACGATTGCGCCATTCTTGATGAGTGCCGGGCCGAACGACAACGTTTGGAGTACATTGTTCGCTAAAAGGGTCTCGGCGGAAACCTCCTCTTCGTTGTAGGAAGCCATCGTTCCGTCCGCATACAAAGCGACTGCCTCCCGGGCGGGTTCGTTGCGGTACAATATACCATTGCGGATAATCACTCCGTCACTTCTGAAACCATAATAATCCCCGTTAATTGCGAAGATTGCTTCATGGTCAGCAGCGATATCTGAAGTATTCTCGGTAATGTTGCGTCCAAAAGAATTATCGGCGAAAGCGGATTGGATAAGGGAAGCATCCGAGACCTGTACATCAGCGACATAATAAGTGATGGGGTCGCTGTCAGAGTTAGTAACGACTTGCTTAATGGAGACGGTCATGTCATCACTGCTGTAATTCCAGTCGTCAGATTGGGCTTCGGCTTCGGAAGAAGTTGTACTTACTGCGATCTGGTCGTTCGCAGTATCTGTAGGAGGAGATACAGTCTCAGCGGCTACGACTACTTCGACGTGTTCGATCAAATAACGATCGGCAAGTTGATATAAGACACCGCCGATCAGCAGACAGCAGAGTGTGACGACGATTGCTATTCTTCGTTTGGTGGGGAATAGTTTTGACATATAAGGAAACCGCCTTTCATTTTCTGTTTCAATAGGGACCTTATTACAAGGTTGAGTATAGGCGGCATAGCTTAACTGAACCTGAAATGGTAGCTGAAGGTTTGCTGAATACCTCGATACTTGACTACGACAAGAAAGGGTTTACAACAGCTGCATGTAATCCGTTTCATAAAAACAAATCTTCTGTTATTATTAATTCAATATCAGGTCAAGGAAGGAAATTTCATGAAAACAATTACGATATACGACATAGCAAGAGAAGCGAATGTTTCGGTAGCGACGGTTTCACGGGTACTGAATGATACTGCTCCTGTGAAAGCAAGCACCCGGGAGACTATAAATAAGATTATCGAGAAACATCAGTTCCAACCTAATGCATTGGCCCGTAGTCTGCTCAAAAAAGAAACCGGTACCATTGCCATGATTCTTCCCGATATAACCAACCCTTTTTTTCCGGAGGTGTTCTGGGGGGCAGAGAATGTGGCAAGAGAGAAAGGATACAGCTTCTTCCTATGTAACACGGCGGGGGATTACAGCCGGGAGTCCGAGTACTTAAGTATTCTCCGGGAAAAAAGAGTGGACGGAATTATCTTTTTGGGCGGAAGAATTAACCTGACGAATTGTCCTCCGGATTTGTCACAGGAGGTTATTGAACTTACAAGGCATGTTCCAATTGTGCTGGTGAACGGTAATTTACCCAAGAGTGGTCTGCATCGGATCTATACGGATGAAGCAGCAGGTGCTGCGTTGGCTACACAACATCTGATTGATTTAGGTCACAAGGAGATTGGTTTTATTGGGGGAATGGATGAAACCACTACAACGCAAGTAAAGATCAAGGCAGTAAAAATGAAGTTGAAGGAACATGGCTTGGGGCTTCGCAAAGAATGGCTAAGAACTGGGGATTTTTCAGTGCAAGGCGGCAGAAATCTAATGAATCAAATACTGGATCAGGAACATAGACCAACAGCTGTATTGTGTGTAAATGATTTTACGGCAATAGGCGCTATTAAGGCAGCATTCGAGCACGGCTTAAGTATTCCAGGGGATATTTCTATCGTCGGCTTCGATGATACTCCATTATCTACTGCAGTAATTCCGGAGTTGACAACAGTTTCTCAAAATACCAATAAGCTTGGCGAATTAGCCGTTGAAACGCTGCATCAGATTATTAATGGCAGCAATCCTAAGAAGCAAATCATATTGAAGCCGGAATTGGTGGTAAGAAGTAGCTCGGGAACCTTGGTATAAAATATATATTAGAATGGTTGACAGTCAAAACATGAGGGAATATAATAAACCCACAGCCAATGAAACCCCTTACATTAATGTGAGTTTCAGATAAAAGTCACCCGGTACAAGAACGGGTATTCTTTTTTATCATTTATGAAACCCATTACATGAAACGCGTTTCATAAATCTTAGCGGCTATAGCAATCTGTTGTAAACATAAAAGGGAGGTTATGAAAAGTGAAACAGAAATTGGGTCTAGTAATGGTATTCATGCTTCTTGTAGTTAGTGTTCTATCTGGTTGTGGTGGTGGAAATAATAATTCCGGTAATGAAGCAAATTCAAAAAGCAGCAATGGAAAAGAAGTTTCTGACAAACCAGTGGATTTAACATTAACGATGTGGGGTTCGGAAAGTGACAAGCAAGTTATGGAGAAACGCCTTGAAATCATGAAGAAGACCAACCCAAATATAAATGTCAATGTGCTGCTTGTTGCCGGTGACTATGATCAGAAAGTTCAGACCATGATCGCAGGCGGAACTCCTCCAGATATTATGATGCTTGCCGAGAACTATCAGGTGTACGCTAGCAAAAATCAAATTATGCCGCTTGATGATTTGATTGCCTCTAATAATCTTGATATGAAAGAAAGATACAGCGATGATATCGCCAACATTATGAACTACGAAGGCAAGTTCTACGGGTTGCCGGATCGTGCAGGCGCGATGGTTCTCTTTTATAACAAAGACCTGTTCGATAAAGCGGGTGTTGCCTATCCTTCTAAGGATTGGACACAAAAAGACTTGCTAGAGGCCGCTCAGAAGTTAACGGTTAAAGAAGGAGACAAGACAGTTCAATGGGGATATTATCCTGGCACTTGGTGGCCGCAGTGGATGCAGTTAGTCTATCAGAACGGCGGTTCATTATTTGATGAGAATAACAAACCAACCTTTGATACACCTGAAGTTCGCGACGCACTTCAATTCCTGAATGATATGAGCTTCAAGTACGGCACTTCTCCAACACCTGTTGAAATCGCAGATATGGGTAATATCGGCGCAGATCCATTATTTGCACAAGGCAAAATCGCTATGGAAACTACAGGCTTCTGGAATATCGGTTCCTTGTCGAAGGTGGAAGGCATCAACTGGGACATCGCACCTGTGTGGGGCGTAACCAATGCTTTCTTCAATGGCCTTACGATTACCAAAGACTCCAAGCATCAAGAGGCAGCTTTTAAAGTAATTAATGCGCTGACCACTTTGGAAGCCCAAATGCCAATTATCGAAAGCGGCCAAGATGCTCCGGCTACTAAGGCTGCATTATCAAGCGATGCTTTCGTTAACGCAGAATATGGCGGTAAGAAAATCAATATGAATGCCTTCAGTGATTCCAAGCTGTACAATCAGCCATTAAATCCAAAACGGAACGAAATGATGAAGATCATTGATGATAAGTTGGCCGTATACTTCTCAGATAAAGCAACACTTGACGATACCGTTAAGCAAATCCAAGAAGGACTCGATAAATTATACAAATAAAGGGATCAAGGGATTAGCTGTCTTGAGCTGATCCCTATCTTTCTTTAGGGGACTTAGATACAAGATTGTTTGGGTGCAGGAGTAAATGTGGAGGTGTTCGTATGAAGAAGAAAGATGGACTCTGGTTTTACTTTTTTATCTCCCCATGGTTAATAGGGTTTTTGGGTTTAACACTGGGGCCAATCCTTTTCTCCATTTATATGAGTTTTACAGATTGGGATTTATTTCAGTCTCCCCATTTTATTGGGTTGGAGAATTATAAGAATCTATTAACGGATGATCCTATATTTTGGAAGTCTATTGGGAATACATTTTACTATTCGTTTATTGCCGTTCCTTTAGGAATGTCTATCTCGCTCTGGATTGCCTACTATTTGAACAAGAAACTGAAGGGGATTACATTCTTCCGGGTGTTATATTATTTACCTTCGGTTGTTCCGGTTGTCGCCGCTTCATTGCTGTTCGTTCAATTGTTCGCGCCAACAGAAGGCTTGATCAACGAAGCGCTTGCTCTCTTCGGCATTCAGGGGCCTAACTGGCTGCTTGATGCGAGTTGGGTCAAACTTGCATTGGTTCTCATGTCCCTATGGGGGGTTGGAGGCGGGGTTGTACTGCTGCTCGCCGGCATGAAAGGAATTCCACCTGAGCTCTATGAAGCATCTTCAATAGATGGGGCGTCAAGCGGACAAAGCTTTTTTTCCATAACGTTTCCAATGCTCACGCCTGTAATTTTCTTCAATCTTATTACGGGAATCATCGGAGCCCTTCAAACCTTCGCTCAGGTCTTTATTGTGACGGCAGGCGGTCCGGATAACTCAAGTCAGATGGTGGTTCCGTATCTATTTCAGAATGCTTTCCGATTCTATAAAATGGGATATGCTTCTGCCATTGCCTGGATATTATTTATCATTATCCTAGTACTGACGCTAATCGTTTTCCGTTCATCTGCTTTATGGGTGCACTACGAGGAGGGGAAAGAAAATGGCTAGAATATCTTTGATGGAAAAAAGTATTTCCTATTTAATTTTATGTACAGTAGGTATCTTGCTGTTCGCTCCGTTTGTTTACATGCTCTCTATTGCTTTTGCCAGTGATTCTACAACTGTAAAAGTTGCCTTTACATTTATCCCCCTTGAGTTCACCTTTGGAAACTTCACTAAAGTATTTTCGAATTATCATTTGGGAACTTATTTGAAGAATAGTATAGTCATAACCTTTTGGACAGTGATTGGTTCCGTCGCTTCAGCGTCGTTCGTGTCTTACGGGTTCGCCCGTCTGAAAGCTAAAGGCAGTGGCATTATGTTTGTTGTTCTGCTAAGTACCATGATGATTCCGGGTGAAGTTACGATGGTTCCCCAATTTATTATTTACAAGGAATTAGGCTGGGTGAATACGTTCTTACCGCTGATCGTACCTAGTTTTTTTGCAGGGGCTTACAATGTCTTTTTAATTCGTCAGTTCGTAATGGCTATCCCTAGATCGCTTGATGAAGCAGCTATGATTGACGGAATGGGGCATATGGGTATTTACTCCAAAATCATTTTACCGATGACGTATCCAATTCTTTCAGCCATTGCCATCTTCTCCTTCTCGTACAACTGGGGCAATTTCATGGGGCCGTTAATCTATATTAATGATCCGGATAAAACTCCGCTGGCACTTGGAGTACAGTTAATAAGTACCGCGTCAGGAGGACAAATTCCACCTTGGAATATGGTAATGGTCTCCTCATTGTTCCTGACCATTCCAATGATCATTGTCTATATGCTGGGTCAAAGGTTTGTGTATGAAGCGAACATTAGCGGTGGAAGCAGCGGGATTAAATAATAAAGATATTTGAATTAAGGGCTCCTATTTGAAGGAGGAAGTTATTAAATGAGTGCAGGCAAAAGGAAAATAATAATATTAAGCATACTAGTAGTCTTAACTGCAGCGATATGGGGAGGAACTATGATCAATCGATCTGGTAACAAAAAAGCTTCTGAACTACTGACATTAGATGAGTCTACTATCCACATTCAACCGGAAGCTGGATATGATGGTTTTGAGGGCTGGGGGACTTCACTCGCCTGGTGGGGACATGTGCTGGGACAATGGTCTGATCAAAAGAAACTGGATGAAGTTATGGACTTGGTGTTTGACCCGGAAAAAGGCCTGGGGTTGAACATCGTTCGCTACAATATTGGGGGTGGAGAGGATCCGCATATTGCCAACAATACACTGCGTCCAGGCGGAGATGTTCCCGGCTTTCAACCCGAAGAAGGAAAGTGGGATTGGGAAGCGGACCCGGGTCAACGCAAGGTTCTGCTTGGAGCTTTGCAGCGTGGAGTAACGATCGCGGAAGCATTCTCCAATTCTCCTCCCTATTGGATGACCGTAAGCGGGTCCGTCACAGGGGCTGTAGATGGTGGGAATAACTTGAAGGATGAATACTATGAACACTTTGCCGATTATTTAACGGAGGTTGTAAAACAATATAAAGAAAAGTGGGGAGTGACGTTCCGTACGTTGAACCCGCTTAATGAACCCGCTTCTGCTTGGTGGAAAAAGGGCAATATTCAAGAAGGTACCCATTTCAGCATGGATAAACAAATGGAAATTATTCAAAAAGTCTCTGAATCTCTGCAATCCAAGGGCCTTAGCGATACCGTAATCAGCGGGCCTGATGAGAATAGCGTTGACGAAACCCTTGAGATGCTTGAAGGGTATGATGCAGCTACGATTAACAGCTTGGCCCAGATCAATACTCATACGTATAACGGAAGCAAGCTCATGGAAATCCGGGATTTCGCACAGGAGAAAGGGAAACACTTATGGATGTCAGAATACGGTACTGGCGGTAGTGAGTCGCATAACCATGAGGATATGAGCAGTGTAATGGAATTGGGAGAGCGTATTATCTTCGATTTGCGCGTTCTTCAACCCGCTGCATGGGTCTATTGGCAGGCCGTAGAGGATGAGAGTGCTAAGAACAATTGGGGTTTCATCCACTCGGATTTCTCCGTGGGTGAGAATTACGAGTTAACGAAGCAGTATTATGCAATGGCTAACTTCAGCAAGTTCATTCTTCCTGATTCCCTTATCATACCGACGGATGATGGACGTACTGTAGCAGCATTTAATGAAGCGAAACAACAACTTACTATTGTGACTAGAAATGAGCAGTCGGATAAAGATCTAACCTATGATTTAACTCCATTTGAGTTCGATAACGCAATTGCTAAAATATATCAGACCTCAGCTTCTAAAAACCTGGAGGAATCGGAACTGCCGCTTTACAAAAACGGAGTACAACTGACCGTGGGACAGCAGTCGATTACAACCATAGTAATTTCCAATATTCGAATTAAAGACTAGAGAGAAGGTTGTGGAGAGAATGACTGTAGATGTTGACAAGAGAAGCTATAAAATAAACGGACAGCAGGTTTTCCTAAATAGCGCGGCCATTCACTATTTCCGCATGCCTAGAGAAGAATGGCGGGAAGTTCTCGTTAAGGCCAAGCTGGCAGGGATGAACTGTGTTGACACCTATTTTGCCTGGAATGTACATGAGCCTCAAGAAGGGGAGTGGAATTTCCAAGGAGACCAGGATTGTGGAGCTTTTATTGATTTATGTGCTGAGCTGGGATTATGGGTTATCGCCCGTCCAGGTCCTTTCATTTGTGCAGAATGGGACTTTGGAGGATTTCCTTGGTGGCTTAATAACAAAAAAGAGGTTGTATTCAGAAGCTACACTAAGCCGTATCTGGATTATGTGGACCTATACTTCGATAAGGTGATTCCTATTATCCGGGATCGCCAAATTACGCAAGGAGGCACCGTAATCCTTGTGCAAATCGAGAACGAATATGGATATCTAGAAGATGATGAGACGGCATCAAGCTACATGAATTATTTAAGAGATGGGTTGATTCAGCGAGGGATTGAGGTGCCGCTGATCACTTGTGTCGGTGGTGCGGAAGGTGCAATTGAAGGTGCTAATTTCTGGTCAAATGCGGACCATCATTATAATGAACTGCATCGTAAACAACCGGATATGCCAAAAATTGTTACCGAGTTCTGGACGGGTTGGTTTGAGCATTGGGGTGCGCCATCTGCAACACAGAAGACAGCGGACCTATATGAAAAAAGAACCTTAGAGGTGCTTCGAGCAGGATATAGCGGCATAAGCCATTATATGTTCTATGGCGGTACTAATTTTGGAGGTTATGGGGGAAGAACCGTAGGAGCGAGCGATATTTTTATGGTCACTTCCTATGATTACGATGCCCCCTTGAATGAGTATGGGAGAGTAACAGAGAAGTATGCGACAGCTAAAAAACTTTCCTATTATATAGAAGCAATAAAAAGATTACTATTGAATGCAGATGAAGATGTGAGTGTCATTCCCAGCATAAGTGAGGGCTTTACAGCACGTGTTAGAGAACATGGAAGTGAACGTATCTGGTTTGTGGAGAGCAGCAAGCAGGAGAAAGAGACAGCTTATCTTACACTCAGCAGCGGAAATACAATTCCGGTCATGGTGAAGCCAGGAGCCATCACACCGGTTCTTGATAAATTTGAGATATCGCCCAACATACTTTTAACATGTAATTCCTATCTGCTCTGCAATGAGGAAATAGAAGGAATTCATACTTTGATTATAGCCGCTGATAATGGAGCTCGCTCGTGGGTGGAAATCGAAGCCGAACAGCCTGTCCACATAACGGGACAGCAACTTCAGATTATGAAGCTGAGTAATGAGGGTAAGAAATTGACTCTGGACAGCTTTCATTTCCAAGAACCACAAGTATTATCTTTTTCTATTGGTGAGAAGCCATTCCAAGTTGTAATCGTGAACGGGGATATGGCAGACGCTGCATGGCGTATGAAGGATAAGACAGGTATCCGCTGGGCCTTGGGGTATCCGGATATGGACATCTCCGGAGAGGGTGTAATTACAGCTGCGGTAAGTACAAACGGAAATGAAGTTCTTCATTTGGGTAACTGGACTACTACACCTAAAACAAAGGATGACTCACCGTATATTCATCTGGAGAGACCCCAATTAAGTGTGGTTAGCTCATCGTCAGTTGCATTATCACCATCAAAGGGCCATATATACTCAGAAGAGCCCATGGATTTCTCTGAAATGGAAAAGCCGCACGGTTATCTTCTGTACACTTGCGAATTTGAGCAAGGTCAGGATGAAGAGAGAACATTAGTTATACCCAAGGTTCAAGATAGCTTCAGAGTCTACGTTAATGGTGAAGAGCAAAAGATGATACGTCAGGTAGGAGCGTCAGCCGTAAATATTAAATTGAATCCTGGCCGGACGAATCGGCTGCAGCTGCTTGTGCAGAACATGGGTCGGTTGAACTTTTCACCTTTTCTCGGTGAATTTAAAGGGATTCAGGGTCCTGTGTATCTGGATGGGAATGTTGTGGATCTGCGTGAAGAATGGCAGGTTGAGAACCAAGTTGTTCATCTTGGACAAGTGTGCAGCGTAGAGACTGGTGCTGTATTGCATCGAACCTTTACCGTTCAAGATCAGGATCAAGCAATTCTGGTAGGGGCGTTAAGCGGGGGATTGGTGATTAACGGAAAGCCTATTGAGATTAGCGGTTATAAAGATTGGTTCATGTTCCATACCCTGGATATATCCGCCTATATTCATGAAGGTATAAATGAAATCCAAATGAATTATAATAAATCACCAATTGAACGATTGGAGCTTATTACTTACCATTCCACAAATAAACTTGAGGGCTGGTATATCCAAGATGCAGATTTACTTGAACGTACTTTTGTTCAAGATCAGGGATTAGCCGGCGGACCCGTATGCCATACCTTGCACTTTACTAAACCTGAATTGCAGGAAGGCGTCCATGCCAAGCTTAAGCTTCGCATGACAGGGATGAGTAAAGGTTGTATTAAGCTGAACGGAATCGACATCGGCCGTTACTGGGGCATTGGACCACAGGAGGATTACAAGCTACCTATGGCTTGGCTTAAAGATCTAAATGTAATTGAGTTGTTTGATGAAGAGGGTAGATACCCTTCCAAAGTGAAATTAATCTATGATAATCACTCCAGTAGGAGATGGATTACGCTTGGAGAAACAGTTCACGAGTGAAATAGCGAATGATTCAAGTGAAAGGGCTGGCCACGAGGCCAGCCTTTTTACTTAGAACGGCGTCGAGTCGGAATCCAAGATCCTTAATGCAAAAAGAGGGATGACTGCGACGGCGGTAGGTGGCTCTTAACAAAATACCCAACACTCGATGTGGACTGTACAGCCGCTATTTAAGTCTCAAAGAGTCATGCGAATCCCATGCGGACTCAGGGGACACTATTCTATGAATAACGGCCTCTTTTGTGAAGAAAAGGGCTCAATAGCGTCCCTGGTGTCCGCATAAATTCCAAATCGGTTGGTTTTGCTCACATAAGGTCTTCTCTGTCCGTATACGCAAGCGTTCTCCCATTTAGGTTCGACAAGCCTTTTAATAACCCCCTGATTTTTGAGATAGAACATACATCTTAGCATTGTTTTCAGAGTGTTTGTTGCTGAACAAGGCGTAACAGGGATGATCATCTCCACAGGTAGAAGGGAAATATGCAGATTTTTCGTGAAAACGGTTACATAGTTGTCTGAAGATTATTCAGGTTATCCCCCATCTCCTATATGTTGTAAATATATCTACAAAAAGGGGATGGGGTCTCGTTGTAACCATGTCGAGTCCAAACATTCAATAGGAGATGATCCAAAAGAAAAGAATATACGATCCTTATCAAATTCTAACGATATTCAATGGAGGGATTAAATGAAGAGGAATTCGTTCAGGAAGCAGATGAGTACATTTTTGGTATGTGTGTTAATGGTTGCAATATTACCTAACTTGGTTAATCAACAAACAGCTGCCGCAGCGGTTGCATTGCCGGATGTGTCTGCTTCAAGCTCATTAGGCACTAGTGGCGTAATCTACGCTGCTCCGGGTGGATTGGATAGCAATCCTGGAACCTTGGACAGCCCGACTACATTGGAATCAGCCATATTGAAGGTGACACCGGGCGGGATTATTTATTTACGTGGCGGAACTTACCCTTACTCTAAGCAGATTACCATCGACCTTAATAACAGTGGTAATTCCAACGCCAAAAAACATATTTTTGCTTATGGATCTGAGCAACCTGTGCTTGATTTCTCATCGCAAGCCTATGATGCAGCCGTTGTCTCCAATAACTACAGAGGGCTGCAAATCAACGGGAGCTATTGGTATATCAAAGGTATTGAAGTAAAAGGCTCAGCTGATAACGGAATCTATGTAGCGGGCCATTACAACCGTATAGAAAACTCTGAAGTCCATCACAATCGGGATACAGGGTTGCAGATAAGTCGTTATGCTTCAACTGCCCTAAAAAGTGAATGGCCAAGCTTCAATGAAATTGTTAATGTATATTCTCATGATAATTTTGATCCTGATAACGGCGAGGACGCAGATGGATTTGCAGCCAAACTAACCACTGGTTCAGGAAATCTATTTGATGGTTGTATTGCAGCATATAACGTGGATGACGGATGGGATCTGTATAGTAAAACTGAGACGGGACCGATTAGCCCGGTTACCATCCGCAACAGTATTGCCCATCACAATGGACAAACTTCCGAAGGGAATTCGACAACGTCAAGTGACGGTAACGGCTTTAAGCTTGGCGGCGAAAAAATCCCGGTCGACCACATTGTAATTCAATCGATAGCTTATCAGAATAAAAAGCATGGTTTTACTTATAACAGCAACCCAGGCTCCATCCAACTAACGAATAATACATCGTACAGCAATGGTCAAAGCAACTTTGCGTTTGATCTTGGAACTCATCAGTTCACCAATAACTTGTCTTATAAAGGTTCGTCCAGCGATAAGACGAGTGGAACGGATGTGGACAGCTCTAATGTTTGGTGGAAAAATAGCAAAAGCACCAATGCCAAAGGGTTGCTTGCTAACGATACGGACTTTATAAGCTTGACTCCGACGGTAAGCCGTAACGCTGATGGATCACCTAATCTTGGATCTTTCCTCATGCTTGCAGGAAACAGTGATCTTAGAGGGGCTGGTACACCGAGCGGAACAGATATTGGAGCAGTTTTTGGCTTTACAGGAACGACCCCCACCCCGACGCCGACACCGGCAACAACTCCTACACCTACGACTAACCCCACACCAACAGTTACACCAACAGCAACTCCAACAGCAACTCCAACTCCAACACCAACGTCTATACCGACAGTACCTCCTTCAGGTACGAACAGCGAATATCAACTAACTGGCTTTGCTTCTGGTGCAACAGGTGGAGGAAGTATACCAGAGTCAGACCCTCGTTATAAAAAGGTATACAATGCAGAGGATTTTGCAGACGCCATCAATCGTAAAAAGGGTTACAAGGTTATTGAAATTATGAATGATTTGAATCTGGGTTGGAATGAATTGGGCTCTGAAGCAAAGACCCTAGCGGGATCCTTAATCGTCTCGCATAATGCTCCCCAAATCCATCCGGTGCTTCTGCAGACAGGGGTAAGTAAGGTTTATCTGGATACCTTGAAGGATGTTACCATTTTCTCCGCCAATGGGGCAAAGATCAAGCATGCGGCATTTAACGTAAAATATAGCTCTAACGTCTTGATCCGTAATTTGGAGTTCGATGAGCTATGGGAGTGGGATGAGCTTACAAAAGGAGATTACGACAAAAACGATTGGGATTATATCACGATCGAAGGAGCCTCAAGTCAAATTTGGATTGACCATTGTACTTTTAATAAGGCATATGACGGAGTTGTTGATGTCAAAAAGGGCAGTAAAGGCGTAACGATTTCCTGGTCCATGTTCAGAGGTGATGACAGAAGCTCTGGCAGTTGGGTATCCCAACAGATCCAAGCACTGGAGAGCAATAGAACGAATTATGCCATGTATAATACTCTTCGTAATTTGGGATTAAGCCCGGATGATATTATTGCTGTGGCTAGCTCACAAAAGAAAGGGCATCTAGTGGGTTCAAGCGAATTCGCCAGTGATAATCCAAACTTAGAGGTGACGTTGCATCATAATTATTACAAAGATATGCAGGATCGTATGCCTCGACTCAGGGGCGGAAATGTTCATGTATATAATATTGTGATGGATAGTGCGGATGCACGGGCTGCAGGCAAAAGAATAACTCCTGAAATAGCTGCTGCCATTTCTTCAAAGGGTTATAAATTCGGAGTCACCAGCAATGGTGCAATTTCTACCGAAAACGGCGCCGTATTCGTTGAAAAGTCGACGATTGTGGATGTGCTGTATCCTATGCGTAACAATCAGTCTGATCCCAACAAGACGCAATATACGGGGAAGATTTATGCGTTAGACACGATATATTCATTAGACGGAGTCACTTTCAGGGGCAATAGTGACACTGAGGGAAGTCCATTAACCCCTGTTCCTGCGCTGTCCCTGCCGTTCTCATGGAATGGATTTGATACATTACCGTACGGGTATGTGACCGATGATCCGGCCACTCTTCAGAGCAGGCTTTTGGCTGCCGACGGCTCAGGGGCTGGAAGGTTATTTTGGGCTAAGGAGAATTGGCTAAGTGTGACAGCTGTCGTTCAAAACATAGACAGAACAGCACCGTTCACCGATGATGATGCTCCAATAGGCTGGGTAAACCATGATATAACGGTGAATCTTCTTGCTACTGACACGGGTTCGGGTGTGGCTGCAACCTATTATTCCATTAATGAAGGTGCCCCAATAAGCGGAAACAGAGTAACCTTCACGACTGAAGGGATTCATTCTCTTGTGTATTGGAGTGTGGATCAAGCTGGTAATGCTGAAGTGAAGAAAAGCATTTCCATTCTTTTAGACAAAATAGCACCCTCACTTCAGGTGACCCTGGATAGAACAACCCTCTGGCCTGCTAATAATAAGTTCGCCGCTGTGACAGCAACCCTTAATTCGAGTGATCTTTTATCTGGAATGGATTCCATCGTTCTGACTTCCATTACTCCGAGCGTCATATCGAAGGATGTTGGACAAATTCTAGAGGCACATTATGGGACTCTGGATACTACATTCAGTTTGAAGGCGAACAAAGGGAAGGGCAAAATGGGGCTTATCTATACAGTAAAGTACACAGCGATGGACCACGCAGGCAACAAGACAGAAGCAACCGCTACGGTAACAGTTCCTCATGACCAATCCAATAAAAAGTAATTAAAATATGAACTTATAGGGAGGTAATTAGATGATAGATTTAAAATGGAGAAAGGGTATTTCAATAATTGTTTCATACGTTATGGTTGTATCTATGTTTGCGTTTGTGATTAGACCAGAGACCGCAAATGCTGCAACTTTGTTCAGTGAGGATTTTAATGATGGAAATGCAGCGGGGTGGACTACAACCAATGGTTTGTGGTCGGTGATTCAAGACAACGGGAATTATGTCTATACGCAATCTAGTACCACTTCTGAAGGTCGTGCAACTGCAGGTACCCAGACATGGTCGGATTATAGCATTTCTGCGTCGGTTAATGTAAGCGATTTTAATAGTAACCGTGTTATTTTGGCAGGACGCTATAAGGATGGCAATAATTATTACGGAGCTACTCTCCAAGAGACTGGGATTGAATTACGGAAAAAAGTAAACGGAACAACGACTGTGTTAGCCAGCAAGACAACAACTATATCAACGAACACAACATACCAAGTTAAGCTCGAGATGTCTGGTACGACAATCAAAATGTATGTCAACGGTGTACTTGAACTCTCAACAACTGACACTTCGATTACCAGTGGAGCCATTGGTCTGATCGGGTGGAAATCCATTGTGAAATTCGACAATATTCAGGCGTCTGATTTGAACAGTACAACGCCCACAGCTACACCAACACCAACAGCAACACCAACGGTAACACCAACACCGACACCGACAGTAAAGCCCACAGCAACACCAACAGCAACTCTAACACCAATGCCTACACCAACAGCAACAGCAACAGCAACACCTATAGTAACACCAACGCCAACAGCAACCCCAACCCCAACGCCGATACCGGATGGTTCCCTTACTCAGTATAACTTGACAGGTTTCTCTTCTGGCAACACCGGTGGAGGCTCTGTAGCTGAAACGAATACAGCATTGTATAAAAAGGTATATAATGCAACTGATTTGGCCCTGGCACTGAAGAAAAACTCAGGCATTAAGGTTATTGAGATCATGAACGACCTCGACCTTGGTTGGAATGAAATCTCAGCAGAAGCCAAGGTACTTCCGTTTGCAGAACATAATGCAGCAATAACACATCCGAAGCTGATTGAATCCGGCGTGAGCAAGATTTATATCGACTCTTTTAATGGATTGACCCTCTTTTCGGCGAACGGATCAAAAATTAAGCATGCTGCGTTCGTCATCAAATACAGTTCTAATATTATCATCCGAAATCTTGAATTCGATGAAATGTGGGAGTGGGATGAATCTACGAAAGGACAATATGACCGGAACGACTGGGATTACATTACCGTAGAAGGAGCTTCGACCAAGGTTTGGATTGACCACTGTACGTTCAATAAAGCGTATGATGGACTAGTCGACGTGAAAAAAGGCAGTAACGGCGTCACGATTTCATGGTCCACCTTTAAAGGGGATGACCTTAGCTCTGCAAGTTTTGCAACCCAGCAATTTAATGCTATGGAAGCCAATCGTTCCGCTTATCCTATGTATAATTATCTTCGTACCCTGCTGAGTCAAGCGGACATTATGAAGATCGCCGCCGGTCAGAAGAAAGGCCATCTGATTGGGGCGACGGAGTTCGCTTCTGACAACGCCGCTTTGCAGGTTACCCTGCACCATAACTACTACAAGGATATACAAGATCGGATGCCTCGTTTGCGGGGAGGTAATGCCCATGTGTACAACATCGTCATGGATTCCGAGAATGCGAATGAAGCAAGTAAGCTGCTGACCACAGAGATGAAGAATGCTATCAAGGCCAAAGGTTACAGCTTTGGTGTTACAAGCAACGGTGCAATTTCAACTGAAAATGGAGCTTTATTGGTAGAAAAATCGCAAATTATCGGAGTTATCTATCCGGTACGCAATAATCAGGCTGATATTACAAACGCAAGCTATACCGGTAAAATTCGTGTATTAGATACGATCTATTCCTTGAATGGCACGTCCTTTAGAGGAAGTAGTGAAACGGCGAACAGTCCGCTCGCACCTGTGCCCGCTGCAGTAATTTCATTTTCTTGGAATGGCTTCAGCAGCTTGCCTTATACTTACACGCCCGATGATCCTTCATCATTGAAAACTAGGTTGACGGCAGCTGACGGCTCAGGCTCAGGCAAACTCACTTGGTCGAAGAATAACTGGTTAAAAACAAGCTATTAATATAGAGGAAAACAACCTCCAGTCCTAAGGACTGGAGGTTGTTTTTGCATCCTTTTGAATTAGCGAATAACGAATTATCCCAACTGCCATACTAGGGTCAAACTACCGTTGTTTGTAAAAAGGAGTCTAACTCGGTGAAAATAGCAAGAATCGATACCTTCCCGTTATTTTATCCTCTAAAGAAGCCTTATGGTGATGCTAACGGATATAAGCATTACCGAAGTTGCTTCTTATTTCGAATAACAACGCAATCAGGAATCATAGGCTGGGGAGAGTGTGCAGATTGGCTTCCTGCTTTGACAAGGGGATTCGAAGACAGGATTATTCCTTTTCTGATAGGTAAACAAGCATTGAACCGGCTTCCACTGGTAAACCATATTAAGCAATGGCATCAGCGAGCGGCAGCCGGAGTCAGTATGGCACTTACCGAAATTGCAGCAACCTATGCAGGGCTTTCTATATGTGATTTATGGGGAGGAAGCTGGAGAAATTCGGTGCCTGTATATGCTTCATTTCAGTCCTATTCAGATCAAGAAGACTGGGTGCAGCATTCACTGGATCTTGTGAAAAAGGCGGTGAATTCCGGCTTTGACCAAGTGAAGGTTAAGGTGGGCGGGAGAACATGTAAGGAAGATCAGACACATATTCATGGAATCCAAGATCTATTAGCTGGTTCGTGCGATGTTATTTTGGATGCCAACCAAAGCTACGATTTCGCTACGACCTGTAAGTGGGGACGGTTTATTTCGAAATGGGACAATATTCTTTGGTTTGAAGAGCCGTTGCCGATGAATCGGGTAGGGGATTACAAAATGCTTCGCTCAAGCCTTTCCGTCCCTATCGCAGGGGGAGAAAATCTGAAAAATACAGAAGAGTTCCTCCCCTTGTTACGTGAAGGAGCAGTTGATATTACTCAACCGGACCCGGCTCATGTAGTTGGTATTGATGAGTATAGACATACATTGTTCATTTCCCGTCAATTCGGTCTACGTACATCCCCCCATACTTTTGATGGTGCATTATCAAGGGTTTATGCTTTATTTGCACAGGCTTGTTTGCCTCGTTGGAGCAAAATGCAAAAACAAGACATTGAACCCGTTGAATGGGATGTAATGGATAATCCGTTCACTTCCATCACACCTATTCAAGCAACCGCTGGAAAGGTGTCGATTCCTACAGGTGTGGGGATTGGTATGGAATTAGATGAACAGATATTGAATCACTACCGATGGGATGGATCATTATATTAGGTAGTTCGCGAATGCATAACAGACAATTACCTCGTGCATAGTAAAGACGAACTCTATTCATGGAGTGGAATAAGAAGGGAGAGATATTGAGAATGAAAGAAAAAGAAATTAAACAAAAAGCCCTCGAAGCAGACATTTTGAACTTTCACGACATTACTGATGATGTAGTCCGAAGTGTGAATGCCACGCCAGGTGTCGACGAAGCTGTTGAAGCTGTAACCTCACATATCAATAAATACGATGTACCGGATGAATTAGAAGAAAAATAGGTAGTAAAAAGAGCCATGTAGATTAACTACACGGCTCTTTCGTTTGTTCTAGCTGTCAGTATCCACTTCACGTTCACCAAGCGGTTGTACGGGACGATTATCATGAGGGAAAATAGCTTTGAACTTGTTAATTTGCTCCTCCGACCATTGAACTGGATTTTCCAGGACAATCCATTGCACGCCTTCGGTACATGGAGGGGTTGTCAGCGAGCCTTGGTAGCGGAAAGAGTGAAGATCTTCCGGAAGCAATTCGTTCATATCAAAAGCATCCTCGATTGGAATCCCTTCTTCGTTCTCCTCGGTAGGAAGCATGGACCATAGTTTGTTCAACTCGGCATTTTCTTTCGAGCCTTTGGTGATTAACACGCTCAGAACCGCAAGCTGCCCATCTGCGTCTTTATGTACGAAGTGAAGCTCCATATCCGCATGGCTTCCGTTCACTTCATGCTCACTCGGCAAGTGGAAGTGGAACTGCTGCAGTGTATAAGTTTTTCCTTCGAGGGTGATCTTATTGTCCTTGTTATCAAGGTTAGCCTGGATCGTGTGGCCGTTATTCACAATAGTTACCTTAGATGGGGAGTACTCAACTTTAATGGGGGAAAGGCTCTCGTCATCTTGTACCTCTTCCTTCAAAATGTTGATGGGCGACTGTGCCTTACCGACTTTGCACGTTGTGAATAGCTGATCCAGCTCTGCCCAGTGTTCGGGTGATGTATCTCCTTCGTAGGACCAGTGCGCTTTATGAACGCTTGCCGCAGTCGAGTGTTCTTGTTTGTCTTCTGCCTTGTCTTCGACCTTGTTGTCGACTGCCTTTTCACTTCCGCATCCAGCTACCATCATCAGGGCCAGGAGTGGGAACAACATTTTAATTAATTTCTTTCCGACGCTCACAAGTATCCTTCTCTCTATCTTTTTGTATGGGAAACACTAATTCATATTCTAAATAATGGAACTAAAATCATCAAGTGAAAATAGGCTCAAAGTTTCCAGTGATTCAAACTGCCCAGTTCTAATTAATTAAAGTACATAGGCACATTCTATTCTATTTAATTTAAAAACAAAGAATTCTGTCGAATGACCCCTCGGATAGTGGATTCGGCTAAATGAGATGTAAAAGTGCAATAGATTCGTCCTCGGATGGGGAGTTCCGCTAAATGCTATACACCCGTTTGGTGCTGAGCCCGATTTTTCGACTAATTTCTCGGTTTATCCATTTAAATATGTTAAAATTTAAACTATATAGATTGAACTAAATAATAACCTCAGGATGATCGTAACGAAGGGGGATTTTGGAACTGGAAGAGCGTAAGCGACCGCCTTTGTCTCTGGATTTCATCCGCTGACAGCGGTACAAATCAAGAAATCAGGAGACAACAGCGGCTGGAAGTCCAACATTCACCGTAGTTACTACCAAATCCCACAAGTAATACTTTAGTACAATCTATAAAACTCAAGGACGAAGTCGCACAGCCCGTAACATCAAATTTAGAAACCATGTATTTATATGAGGAGCTAATTATATGAACATGTTTTCTGATCCAGACCCTCACAATTTAGCAGGTGAATTGGAAAGCTCTCTTACTGAATTAGATGACATCATGTATGCCTTAGACGAATCCTCGATTGTTGCCAAGACGGATGCAAGAGGTGTTATTACCTATGTGAACGACAAGTTTTGCGCAATTTCTAAATATTCAAAAGAAGAATTGATCGGTAACACGCATCGAATCATTAACTCTGGTCACCATCCCAAGGAATTTTTCCAAGAAATGTGGCGAACCATTGCTCGGGGAAACATATGGCGGGGTGAAGTGAAAAATAAGGCTAAGGACGGCGAATATTATTGGGTGGAAACTACGATTGTGCCCTCTCTTAGGAACGGAAAGCCGATTCAATATATCGCCATTCGCTCAGACATTACGGAACGTAAGCTAGTGGAAGAAGAATTAACGCAAACCTTGAAAGAGCTTTCGGATATTCAGTATGCTTTGGACGAATCCACCATCGTAGCCAAAACAGATTCACGTGGAATCATCACTTATGTGAATGATAGATTTTGTGAGATTTCCAAGTATTCGAGAGAAGAACTGATTGGTAAAACCCATCGGATTATTAACTCCGGTCATCACCCGAAGCCCTTTTTCCGCGAGATGTGGCAGACGATTACCGGGGGTAATATATGGCGGGGAGACGTTAAGAATAAAACGAAAGATGGGCATTATTATTGGGTAACTACGACCATTGTGCCATTTGTTAAAGATGGAGTTCCTATTCAATATATTGCTATAAGAACGGATATTACCGAACAAAAGCGTCAAGAAGAATTATATAGAGATCGTGAGCAGTTGCTGTCCACAACCTTAAATAGTATTGGTGATGGCATTATAACAACCGATCAGTTTGGAAAAGTGACCTTTTTAAATCCTATTGCTAAATCCATAACAGGCTGGAGCTTTGAGGATGCAGAAGGTCTCGACATATCGGAGTTGTTCGTTTTAATCCATGAAGACACCCGGGCAGAGGTTGAAAACCCTGTGTATAACGCTCTTCGTCAAGGCAAAATTGTCGGGATAGACATGAATACCCTTCTTATTAATAAAGATGGCATAGAGATACCCATAGATGACAGCGCGGCACCCATTATAGATCAGAATGGACAAGTCATCGGCGTCGTGCTCGTATTCCGTGATATGATCGAACGCAAACGTTATGAAGAACAATTGAAATATAATGCTTTACATGACATGCTGACAGGGCTGCCTAATCGAAGACTTTTCAGAGACCATCTTACAAAAGCTATCCTTCGTGGAAATCGTCTCAAAGAAAGTCTTGCTGTCCTGTTTATTGATCTGGATCGTTTTAAATTTGTGAATGATACACTTGGGCATGATGTTGGAGATTTACTGCTCAAAAATACAGCCGATCTTCTCTCCAGTATTGTCGGTTCTTCTGGCATGGTTTCAAGAATTGGCGGTGATGAATTTACGATTATACTGGAGCATGTCACGAAAGAAGAAGCTGCAGCAGCAGCGCAGAAAATTGTTGATGTCTTCTCCTACTCCCATCTTAACAATGCGTATGAGATCATAATCACTCTGAGTATTGGGGTTAGTCTGTTCCCAACCGACGGTGCAGATTTAGAAACTTTAGTTAAAAATGCAGATACAGCCATGTATTTTGCCAAAGAAAAAAGGTTGAATACCTTTCGATTCTTCACATCGGATATGAATGAAATCCTCAACCATAAACGAATCATTGAAAACGCGTTGCGTCATGCGATTGAACGTAATGAATTGGAGCTCTATTACCAACCTAAATATGATCTGAACACTAGTAAAATTACAGGTGTAGAAGCGTTGAGCCGCTGGAACCATCCAGTACTGGGAATTATTCCTCCTGCTGAATTCATCCCGATCGCGGAAGAAACAGGCCTTATTGTCTCCATTGGTGAATGGGCCATTCGTGAAGCTTGCAAACAGCTTATAGAATGGGAACTGCAATTTCATTCATTGCTGCCGCTATCCATTAATCTTTCCATCAGGCAATTCTATGATAAAAATTTAATATTTACGATTATGCGGATTTTAGAGGAGACGGGAGTTAAGCCTCATTATCTGGAATTAGAGATCACTGAGAGTATTATGGAGAGAGCGGATGAAAGTCTGTTGATCCTGTTCCAGCTCAAGGAATTAGGGTTCATTATTTCCATAGATGATTTTGGGACGGGTTACTCCTCCTTAAGCTATCTCAAGAAACTCCCTATTGATACGATGAAAATAGACCGTTCCTTTATCAGTGAAACCGATGAGAATCACAAGGACTATAAAGTATTGTCTACCATTATTCATTTAGCTCAAAGTATGGAGATGAAAATTATCGCAGAAGGAATAGAGTCTTCACAACAAGAGACAGCCCTGCTGCAGCTTGGCTGCACGGAAGGCCAGGGCTTTCTCTTCTCTGAGCCTCTGAATGCTAAGGATTTCAATGAATTTTACAGAACATCCATCCTGAATAACTCCAATTGAAAAACATCCAAGCAGCAGCTTGTCTAATGGACAGGCTGCTTTTTATATCAAGAAGCAGTTAATTATACCTAAAAGAGAATGATACAATAGCATAGACACTTATTCCCATATTAGATATAATATCATTCGTAATACCTATTTTTTAAATATACTCCAATCGACAAAGTGAAAAAGGCAAACCCATCGTAAGGTGGGGACGCAAAGTCATGGGTCCTGTGAAGGATCGCCAGACCGCCAAGTGTTGAGCAGTAAGGGGACATCCCTGCAGCCGAACGCTATTAGGCGTTACGGTTTTTTGTGCTGGAGAGAATCAGGGGTGCAAAGTGTTTAGAAAAGGCTTAGTAAAGAAGATTGCAGGGTTATTAGTTGTAACGATGATTGCGAGTTCGGGACCCACACAGGTGTGGGCAGAAGCCGTGAGTCAGCTTGGGGGCGTGCTTGCCAACGGGGTGAATGCATGGACTGCGAGCTCGGCTCCGGCTGTTCAGGAAATCTGGCAGGATGGAGCGGACAAGACGCAAGCTCCGCAATTTTATACGTTTAATGGTGATCAGATTCTAGAAGAGCGTCCGGATATGGGAGAGGAAAAGGGCGGAGCCGGAGGCTCCCAACTGCGGATGTCAGATAGTGTGCCCATATTCCCTTCGAACCTGGGACAGATGACTCTGTCTTGGACAGATAGCCTCCGCTCCTGGGTAAATGCACAAGCGGGAACACCAGTAAATCCTCCATCGGGATATACGGTGACAGTGGATGTTAAGGAAGTTCAGAGTGGAACTATACATAAATTAGTAGATGGGCGTGTGGATTCAGCTGGTTTGAACCAGTTTACCTGGTACGGGAAAGATGCGACCGGTAAATTATTGCCGGATGGCTTCTACTACTGGCGTCTCTCGGCCAGTCCGCTTCAGGTCTCATTCAGTACGCCGTCGAGCATACCCGGTGGAGCACCTACTATTACTCCGCTTGCAGCACCCGAATATTCAACCGAATACCAGATGGTTGTACTGGATCGCACCGGTCCGGAAGTGATCGGTGTTCATCCGCTGGGCGATAACAGTGTCGCAGTGGAGACGCGTGATCTGGTTGGCGGTTTGAAGAAGCTGGTAGTTCAAGGCGCTGTTACTCAGACCAAGGAGTGGACGACAACGCCACTGCGTACCGCATTGTCTGTTCAACCAGGCGAAGCCGAGACACTGCGGATTAAGGCTCAGGATATTGCGGGCAATATAACAGAGGAGACGCTTCCCCTCTACCCGTATATGCCGGGGGGAGGCTCGGAAGATTATGTTCCGAACACGGAAGCAACCGTGGGTGGACAAGATGTACGGATTAACCTGGCGACCGGTAACGGAACTCAGAAGTTCGATGGGTTAACGCAGCCGGGTCCGGGTGTCGATCTGGATGTATTTTTCACCTACAATCACCAGAACCGGTTGAAAGGCCCGCTTGGCTATGGCTGGAGCTTCAACCTGGATTCCAGACTGAACAAGTGGGAGAACGATAATATTACCTGGCAGGGTTTTGACGGTACATTGTACTGGTTCAAACCGGAAGGTAGCGGCTATACGACCTATGTGAATGGGCAGCGTCAAAACTACCCGCAATTGACAATGGATCCCAATGCAGACGATCCTCAAGATCTGAATGCTTACGTGATGGAATGGCCGGATCAGCTCCGTTACCGCTTTAAGAACGACGGGCGTTTCTGGCTTATTCAAGACCGCAACTTGAACGAAATCAATTTTACTTGGGATCGTTGGCTGACGTATCACGGACACGATAACCGTATTAAGAGCGTTAAAGATACTAACGGACATCTAGTGGAGTTCCAGTATCAAGCCAACACCGGGGAACTGAAGGCGACGATCATTTCGGAGCTACTTGGTATTGGAAGTACTATTGCTGCAGAAAAAAAGAAGTTCTTCTTCATTTACAATGATGCGGGTGATTTTGTGGGATACCGTGAACCGTCCCAGAAAGTTATCCGTTTTACCTATGATGATCTAAAGCGTGTCATCAAAGTCATTGATAATGGCGATAGCGACTCTGATGATAGCGGTGTAACGGCGGAAGCAGTAGTAACGAACTGGACATACGACGATCATAACCGCGTGACTCGAATGGGAATGACACGCGGACAGGATGGGCAGGAAGAATTCGTCGGGGTAGAATACGGGACGAAGGAAGCGATTGTGAAGAATCCGCTCGGCGAATATTCCCTGAAGTGGAACGATGCTTATCGCTTAATAGAGCGTAAGGAAACCGTCCAAACAGCAGGTGGAGAGGAACAAGCCGTTACTTCTTATCAGTACAGTGCAAATAATTTGGTAAGGAAGACCGATCCGCTTAATGCTTCACACCGTTATAGGTATAACGACAAGGATTCCGTTATCGCGGAGCAAAGTCCTTCGGGCCGCATCGTTCATTATGAATATGATAACCAGCAGGATCTGATCCGTGAGAAGGGTCCACTCGGGTATGATATATCCTATGAATACATGAAAGATGACAGGAAAATCACCAGCAAGTCGACTACGATGACAGCCGTTGATCCGGTTGGGGTGAATCCCGAGCAGACGATTGTCACGAAAGAAGAGTACAACCAGAAGGGTCTGCTAACCAAACGGACAGACGGTTCCAACAACGTGTTTGATTACACGTATGATGAGAACGGGTTTCTCACCAATGAGGGTACACCGAATACCTATGTGAACGATTTGCTTGGTAATCGGGAAAAAGTGATCACCGATGTGGGCACGGAAGATGAGGCGGAGACAATATCCACCTTCAACGGTGTCGGTTGGTTGATGCACCGAACAAATCCAACCGGCCTGATCGAGGATTTTGAGTACGACAATTGGGGTAGATTGATCCAGTTGCAGCAGATCGACAATGAAGATAGCACGAAAAAAATTGTGCGCACCTATCATTATGATGACGGCGGGCATTTGTTCGAGGAGTCCGATGGATTAACCAAGACAACCTATACCCTTGATGGTATGGGTAATGTTGTATCGCAGACGACCGTTCCTGTTGGAGATGGAACCCCGGGTAAGCTTGAAGAGAAATTCGTATATAACAGCCGTGGGCTAGTTGTGAAGCATGCGGACGTTAATGGTGAAACTACGGAAACGCAATACGACAAAGCTGGAAATCCAACGAAAATCGTTGTGAAGCCGGATGAAATAACTACTGAGGTTATATATGACGGAGCTGGACGCCAAAAGACGTTAATCGCAGCTGACGGTGGACGGACGGAATTTGTCTACGATGCATGGGATCGGGTTATCGAACAGAAAATGTTCATCAAGCCGGTTTTTCCAAGCAATATTTCAGCAAGTGCTGCTTCATTGGCTGAATTAACGGCGGTAACGAAAAATCGTTACGATAGCACTGGACGATTGATCGAAGTACAGCAGCCTAATGATTCTTGGACGCGTTACACCTATGATGGAGAAGGACAAGTCGTTGAAACGGCGGTTGGGGGTTTGACTCCGCAGTGGAACAGTACTTCTTTAGCTGCGGGTACGCCGGATACGCTGTATCCCGGTCATGAAACGCTTAGTCGTCAGCATATGACATATGACAAACTGGGGCGTACGCTAAGCGTTGACGACGGCATAGGAAATACAGTGAATTACAAATATGAAGGTCGCACGGTAGAGACTCAGGTGCCGACGCTTGACGAGAACGGCCAATCGGTCGTGGTAGTGAGCAAACAATCGTTTGATTCTGACGGTCGATTAACACGTACGGTCTCCGAATCCAGCGAAGAATTCACGACGGTATATGATGCATTTGGTAATGAAGTCCAATCGATTAACGAAGAAGATCAAAAGATGGTCACGAAATCGGATGCGTATGGACGTATATCGAAAGTTATCGAGGATGTTGACCGATCAGGAGTGACTCAGACCTTTCTGTACTCAACAGACGCCTGGGGGGATATAAGAGAGGAGCAGCGCCAGCTGAACGGCAGCGAATGGGCGAAGACGAGCTACCTCTATACTGCGGATGGTCAGTTGAAGCAGGAGATTTCCCCGTCGGGGTTAGTCACTATTAATGAGTATGACCAACACGGACAATTGAGAGAAACTATAGAACGTAACCTTATTGACGGACTTGTCTCAGAGCGGCGAACCCTCTATGACTATGACTTCATGGGTCATATCGTGAAGAAGACGGCACCGGATGATAGCAGTGAGACTTTTGTATTCGATACGGCAGGTAATAATATTCTTTGGTTTGACAGCCTAAATAACATGACTGAGTACCGGTACGATTTGGCCGGTCTATCGACGGAGATCGTCAACTATAAACAAGGCGTCTCCGATATGAACGAGGCGAACATTTCCGCTCTCACTCGCTATGTCTATGATGGTGCGGGTCATGTGGTTTTGGAGAAGGATCCCAACGGAAACCTAATTCGTTCTGTCTTTGACGAAGCTAGTAATTTGACTAAAGAGATTCATTACGAAAGTTCAACGATGACCGGCTTACAGATCGTGGACAGCTACAGCTACGACCCGCGTGGAAAGATGATTACTTCAACCGACGGTAACAATCATACGACCCAGTACTTCTATAATGCCGAAGGACGGCCGACTAAGGTTATAGATCCAGTGGGTCAATGGACGAAGCTGGAGTATAGTCCAGCCGGATTTGTGACTGCGGAACGCAGGCCGCTTGGCAAGGATACAGATTGGGTGTACGACTACCGGGGCAACACGCTGGAAGAGAAAGACGCCCTCGGACAAATTCAGCATTTCAAGCTCGATGTAGATGGCCGGGCCGAGACCGAAGTGAACCGGATCGGAGAAGTGACTCAGTACGCTTACGATAAGGACGGTCGAGTGAAACGTGAGGAGAAACCAGGGGGTACGATATTCACGTATCGGTATGATACCGCTGGCAACATGCTGGAAAAGGTTCGTCCTGTATACGGTCCAATTAAATACAAATACGATGAGCGGGATAGCCTGACCTCGATTACCGAAACGAAGAGCGATGCTAGTCTATTGCAAACGGAATACACCTATGACGCCGAATTCAATAGAAAGAGCCAACAGGACGGTAATGAGCAAAAGACCACGTATGACTATGATGAGCTCGGACGTCGATTGCAAAAAGTGGTGATCCGCCCTGAAGCGGGACAGGATGTATTTGAGTATCGGTACGATGCGAATGGTAATATCGTTTTTGAGAAGAAGCCTGACGGTCTGATAACGAACTATAAGTATGACTTCATGAACCGAAAAGTGCGGGAGGAATTCAGCGATAATACCTGGCATGCCTACACTTACGATAATGCTGGTAATATGTTGACCCGCTCTGGTACAGATGGGACGATTACTTATAGCTACTACGACAACAACCAGTTGAAGCAAACGTTGTACCCGAACGGCGATCACGTTATCTACGAGTACTACGCGAACGGGGATAAGAGTGCCGAGATTGTGAACGGAACTCGAACGGAATATCGGTTGGATGCGAATGGCCGCCCTATCGGCTACACCGACAGCAAAGGATATGAGTACGATTATGTCTATGATGCGGACGGTTATGTGAAGTCGGTGGAATACCCGAACGGAACGGTAACCTCTGTCGATTATTTACCAGGTCATTTGATCGATACGCAAAAGACAAACGGTACGGACCAAGAGCTTCAATCCACCACTTATAGCTTCAATGCCCGACAGTTCATTACCGGGATATTGGAACAGGGTAAAAAGTCCAGCTATGCGTACAACGACCGAGAACAGTTGAATCGAATCGAGACAACGGCTGGAGATGTAATGAAGTACGAGTATGACGGGGCTGGTAACCGAACGGTTCGTAAAACCGTTATCCAGGGAACTGTAAAGGATTCCGGGCAGATTATTACCACGGAAGAACTCGTTCAGAAGGTGCTAGCATCCTATGGCATGAAGCCGGCTGCTCCTGCAGATCCGTCTGTTCCAGACGATATTGAGCCCTGCACGCTCGATGGGAAGTCTAACGGTAACAGTGGAGGAAATGGAAATAGTAATGGCAACGGTAATAGCAATGGCAATGGCAATGGAAATATTAAAAACTCCAGCAATGCTGTAGGTAATATAGGTAACAGTGGCAAAGGCAGTAAAAGCATGGAATCCGTAGCATTGTTAGCCGTTCATCCGGTCAAAGCTCCTGTTACGGTCGCGGCATTATCTTTCCAATTCGCTAAGGCTGATACCGACAATGGTAACAGTAATGGCAATAGCGGCGATAATGGGAATTCTAGTAACGGGAATAGTAATGGAAACGAAAACGGGAACGGAAACTCCGGTAACGGGAACGGGAATTCTGGTGCCAGCAATGGAAATGGCAACGGAAATTCTGGTAACGGTAACGGGAATGGAAACGATAAAGATAAAACTAACGGTAACGATAAAGATAAAGTCAACGGAAAAGACAAGGAATCCGGTGTAAGCAGTGAAGGCAGCTGCGATAAAGGCTGGATGAAAGCACTCGAGAATGGGAACGGCAAGAAGCTTGGTCTCTACAAAAAGCTTGGCAAGCAATTTGGTCAAGGCGAAGCTATAGACACCATGTTCGAGACCGGCAAAATCGAGCATATCCTGGCTGCCATCGACAACATTGTCAACGGTGAAGTCAATCTGCCGCCGGGCGGACACGATGCTCTGTTCAGACGGATTCGCGA
>JAILZT010000016.1 GCA_023512345.1 Paenibacillus sp. | reverse complement strand
GCGGTCGCTTTCGCTCCTACAGTTCCAAAATTCCCCTCCGTCACTCCGTTCCTTTTTCTTTAGTTTTAAAGTTCAATTTATATAATACATCTTTATTGAGCCATATCTTTGTGATATTGGCTCTTTTTGTTTTGAGTAATCACATCATTCATTATAGTGAACTCGGTAATATGAATGTTCAGTATTTCAATTTTGGTAAAAAAACGTCGTCTTGCCGACATTTTTATAACATCTTTTATGTTATTATAATAAAACCAATAAGATTACTAGACATTAATTGGGCGGGAGATTTTAAAATGACATCATACCACTTAAATGGAACCAATGAATCTGGCGAGTATTTAATACAGGTGTTTAAGAACCGCGGCACGGAAACCGTATATCGCAAAAACAATTATATTTTCCGCGAAGGCGAAAGCCCTGACTACGTTTATTTTGTGGTAGAAGGACTAATCAAAATTTCGCAGTCCACCGAAGAAGGGCAGGGCATCACTTTATTTCTCCGTCAACCGGAGGAAATGTTCGGCAGTGCAGAGGCCGTAACGAATACTACTCGCCAACGCTATGCCCGATGTCTCCAGAACAGCACAGTAATTCAGTTAGACAGAGGAATTTTTCAGGAAATGGCAACCAAGGATCCCGTGTTCTCTTATGCCATTGCTGCTATAAGCTCACGCCGACTGCTTCTTACTCAGCGGTTCGTCGAGACATTGATATCCCGCCCTGTTACTTGGAGACTAGCTTGGTTTCTCGTTCAATCTGGACGACGCAGCCAGAACCAAATAGATGTTTCGCTTCAGTTAAGTCATGAAGAGCTGTCATATATGATCGGCTGCAGCCGCCAGACCGTAACGGAAACGCTCAATAAATGGCGTGATCGTGGACTGATTGACTATACGAAGAAAAAAATCACTATTTTCGAGCCGGATTCATTTCTCGGCCATTTATAAAGAAAGGGGGCCTCTTATGATTTGGCTGTCCGGCATCATCAAAACATTTCCTGCGCGTAAAGGTGAAGAACCATTTAAGGCTATTGATAACGTTACGCTTACTATAAACAAGGGAGAATTCGTTTCTCTTCTCGGTCCTTCCGGGTGTGGTAAATCCACCTTGCTGAATATGATTGCTGGCTTTGAGAAGCCTAGCGAAGGCGAGATTGAGGTTAACGGCTTAAAAGTTTCGCAACCTGGACCGGATCGAGTTGTCGTTTTTCAGGATCATGCGCTGTTTCCATGGCTCAACGTACTGGATAATGTAGCATTCGGATTAAGATCGAAGCGAATCAGTAAAAAGAAACAGCGGGAAACAGCGATGGAATATATTAAGTTAGTTCATCTCAGCAGATTTGCAGACCGCTACCCGCATGAGTTATCCGGTGGAATGAAGCAGCGTGCAGCATTAGCCAGAGCGTTAGCAATGGAACCCGATATTCTGCTTATGGATGAGCCGTTTGCAGCCCTCGATGAGCAAACCCGCTTAATTCTTCATATGGAATTGGAAGATATTTGGATGAAAACGGGAACGACGATTTTGTTTATCACTCATAATATCAGGGAGGCTGTTATGCTTTCCGACAGAGTGCTCGTTATGGAGACGCGCCCCGGTCGTATAAAAGAAGAATTCCGAGTTCCCGCACTCAGACCACATGATAGCAGCGATCCACTAATTCATGAAGTAGAGAGTAAAATTATGACCGTTCTCCAAGATGAACTTGAAAAAGTAGTGAGGGAGGAACTGGGCGATGAATACCACTTTAAAAAGGATCGTATTCTTGGTGCTGCTGGTAGCGATCTGGGAGCTGGCATATAACGTATTCCAGTGGGGCTGGAAATTCCCTTCTCCTGTACAGACCTATCAATCTTTTTATACGGGTGTCACCGAGGGCCCTTTACTGAATGCGGCATTTACCAGTCTCCGCAGATTGCTAACGGCATTTGCTATTGCAATAGCGATTGGCACATTGCTCGGAATCCTGTTCGCCCAATACCGAATGCTTGACGATACATTTGGATTTATGGTGGTCGCACTTCAAACGATTCCGAGTATTGCCTGGCTGCCCTTTGCGATTATCTGGTTTGGCCTCAATGATATTTCTGTTGTCTTTATAACGGCCATCGGGGCCACTTGGACCATGGCAATGGCAAGCCGTACCGGCATATTGAATATTCCGAAGCAGTATTTGCAGGCTGCACGGATGATGGGAACCCGAGGTTTCCCTCTTTTCTTCAAAGTTATCCTGCCGGCAGCCTTTCCGCAAATGATAACCGGACTAAGAACGGGCTGGGCTTTTGCGTGGAGGGCGCTCGTCTCCGCGGAGCTTATAGCGCGAGGTGTTGGCCTCGGCCAGCTGCTTCAAGATGGCCGAAGCTTGGGAGATACAGCTTCTATGCTTTCTATCGTGATTTTGATAGCCATCATCGGTACTGTTATAGACCATCTTGTGTTCAGGCAAATGGAGAATAGATTGATGGTTCGTTATGGCATCCGTTCCACAGTTAAGAACTAATATATTATGAAGGATTGGTGAAGATGATGAAAAAATGGATGCTTACCCCGACTATTTTGTTGTTACTGTTTATCTCGGCTTGCGGAAACACCGGAAACGGAAAGCAGGGAACAGGAGGGAAAGCGACAACAGTTGACACAACAACCGTACGTCTGGGTATTCTGAAAAACGTAACCCACGCTCCAGGCATTGTCGCTTTGGAGAAAGGTTACTTCCAGGAACAGTTCGGACAGAATGTAACGATAGAAGTTCTTGCTTTTGACAACGGCTCCGATTTTGCTATAGCCCTAGCTACCAATAAAATTGATTTGGGTTATGCCGGTCCAGGACCTCTGACCAATCAATTTTTGAAGAGTGAAAATTTCAAAGTCATTTCCGGGTCCAACAATGGTGGAGCCACTCTAGTCGTCCGCAAAGACGCTAATATTCAATCCGTTTCCGATTTGAACAGTAAGGTAATCGCTACACCTACTAAAGGAAGTACGCCTGAACTGTCGCTTCGTTTGCTGCTGAAACAAGAAGGACTTAAGGTAACTTCCGACACCTCAGGTGTTCAATTACTATCGAGAAGTCCGGCTGACGTACTTACCGCTATACGGCAGGGTGAAATTGATGGAGCTCTTATTCATGAGCCTTGGGGTTCACAGATCGTGGAGGAAGGTATTGGGAGTGTGCTTGTTGACTGGGATAAAATCCCCCCGAATAATGGTGACTACCCTCTGACCGTGTTAGCCGCCAGCGACTCTTTTCTAGCTGATCACCGCGATTTAGCTAAAAGAGCGATAGCTGCAAATGCGGAAGGAATACGGTTTATCAAGGAAACCCCCGACGAAGCTTATCAAATCGTTGCGGATCAGTTGAAGGAATGGAGCGGATCCACTTTAAATCTCAAATTAATTCAATCTACCTTTGGACATCTGAAGCTGACAGATGAACTTAACACTGATGCATTCAAGGAACTAGCTGACGTTTCGATTGATGCGGGTTATATCAAAAACGTGACTAAAAAGGATCTCGATTTAAGCAGCATGTTTGATCTTTCCTTATTGAAGGAAGTAAAACAAGCAACTACAAACAAATAATCTGTGAGGTGCTATTCAATGTATATACAGTCCCAAACCAAACTGATACCGGAAACAGACAACCCGCTAACAGTCATATTGCTCGGTACCGGTTCTCCACGAGCGGTTATAGGCCGGGGCAAACCAGGTGTCGCGGTACTGGCCGGAGACAAGACTTTTCTCATTGACTGTGGAGCGGGAACCGTCGATCGCTTATTGGCAGCTGGAATTATGCCGCAGCGTGTCTCTGATGTTCTATTTACGCACCATCACAGCGATCATAACTCAGGATTCTTCGATGTATTCATCAGCAGTTGGCGGACGCATGTTACATATGAACAGGTGTTTGAAGGAAGAAACGGGCCTATGAATGTATATGGACCGGTAAGCACAAAAGAGATTATCGGAAAAATGAGAGACTCTTTCGATTTCGACGCCAAGCTGAGGGTCAACTATAATAAGTCATCCGATGCAGGTGCCGAGATTGTATATCATGAACGAAACGAAGGCATCATTTATAATCAAGACGGGATTACCATCACTGCATTTGAAGTGGACCATCGGCCTGTTTATCCTGCGCTTGCCTATAAAATGGAGTATAACGGTAAAACCGTTGTCATTTCAGGTGATACCCTTCCTGTAGAGAATATGATCACATTTAGCCGTAATATTGATCTCCTTGTTCATGAAGCTTATAACAAAGAATGGCTGGATACATTGATTGCCAAGTTCCCTGATCAGTCCGTAGGGCTGTCAAACCCAGCCAAGTATCATACGACCACACTGGAAGCCGCAGAAATAGCGAAGAAGGCCGAAGTTAAACATCTTGTACTTACCCACCATATCCCAGCACCCTATGAAACCGTTGAAGCTGAAGACAATTATACAAATGGGATGCGTGATATTTACAGCGGCCCCATCACAGTCGGTAGAGATTTAATGACTTTTCGTTTGGTGTAAGAAGTGAGAACCCATTCTTTTTGTCAGAAGACAGAAGGGAAGGGTTCTTTAATTTTTGAATAGAGAAATTCTTTTTAATCAACATTTGAAATAAAATGAGGATAGTGGCAAAATATAAACTATCACCGAAGAGTTTATACATACTTTTCAGCTTGAGAGATTTCGGAGGAGGATGAATCCAATAATGAATATGATAGACGTTATTAAAACTCGTAGGACTATTAAGCAATTTACACCGGTTCCTATTCCTGAAGAAACGTTAATTTCTTGGTTAGAAGCTGCAAGTTATGCTCCTAACCATCGTATGAACGAGCCGTGGGAGCTACTTTTTATCGGACCGGATACTAGAGCAAAGTTAAATCATAAAACGGACTTTGGGGGTGCACCAGTCGTAATTGCCATATTGTCAAAACCCGCCCCAACACCGTTCGAACGTGACGAGAATATCATGGCTGCCTCTTGTTTTGCACAAAACTTCTTATTAGCTGCTCATGAAGCGGGGGTAGGGGGATATTGGTCTTCTTTGGGGGCGTTGCCCCATAATCGTGAGATTCTTGGCGTGCCGCAAAATCATGATGTTATAGGTGTATTTGGAATTGGTTATGCTGAGGAAATATCAATCGCTAAGCCGAGAACTCCGATTATGTCCAAAATCACATATTTATCTTAATAAACGACTGAAATGGGGGATTAGGAATGATCAATAAAGTGGGTCAGATTATGTTGTATGTGAACAATCAAGAGGAGTCTTTGAAATTTTGGACGGAAAAAGCTGGCTTTAGCTTGATTGCTGAAGAAAATAACGAGCATATGAAATGGATTGAAATAGCCCCAACCAACGAAGCGGCAACGAGTATAGTACTCCACAATAAGGAACTGATTGCTCAAATGCAACCTGAAATAAATCTTAATACACCTTCTTTATTGTTTTTCTCAGACGACCTCGATCGCTTATATAAAGACTTTTCGGACAAAAACATTACAATCGGTGAACTTGTAAGTATGCCTACAGGCAGAGTATTTAACTTTGCCGATAATGAAGGAAATTACTTTGCGGTAATGGAGAAAAAGTAACTACCGTAGAATCATAACTGTTCCCTATATGAATCCGCGCCCAGCGCGGATTTTTTATTTTTCACCGAACCTGGACAAGAACCTGAGCAGTTTCAAAAATAATAGGATGATTAACAATGCTGTCTATGATGGATTTGTGTTGTATAGTTATCTTTTATAAGGAGTCATTATTAAATTAGGATGTGAAGGATATATTTAAAATATTAGTAGTAGAAGATGATACAAATACCAGTAAGCTCATGTCTGCCATACTCAAATCTAATGGGTATGAGACCATAATGGCCGCAGATGGCATTGAAGCACTTGAAATATTGGATAAATACCATGTGGATTTAATTATTGTCGATATTATGATGCCTAAAATGGATGGGTATGAATTCACAAAGCAACTGCGTGACAGTAACTGCCAACTTCCCATCCTAATGGTTACAGCAAAACATTTGCAGGAAGACAAGCATCAGGGATTCATTGTCGGCACTGATGATTACATGACAAAACCTGTGGACAAGGATGAAATGTTGTTACGTATCAAAGCTCTGCTGCGTCGCTCGAAAATCGTCAACGATCATAAAATCGTGATCGGAAACGTTACTTTGGATTACGATGCTCTAACGGTAAGCCGTGGTGAAGACAGACAAACGTTACCCCCAAAAGAATTTTATCTTCTTTATAAATTGCTTGCGTATCCAGGGCAGATATTCACCCGGTTGCAGTTATTGGACGAGATTTGGGGCTTAGATTCTGAAAGTGCTGACAATACCGTGAATGTACATATTAACCGTTTGCGAAATCGTTTTGAGATGTATACAGAATTTGAAATTCAAACGGTGCGTGGATTAGGCTACAGGGTGGTGAAAGTAGATGCTTGAGAGGATCAGAAGATTTTTTTCTAAATCTGGCTGGTTGTTTATATCTTCGTTGGGCCTGTTTGTCATCATCATGATTATACTTGGAATTATCGCTGTTACAGGTTATTTAGGCCATGCTATGGGGTACTTGGAGGATGATTTCTTTAAAGATCCTAGCGCCGGTTTGATCGTTGTGTACGTAACAAGTCTGATCATCGGGCTCATTACTATATTGATGCTTAATAAAGTATTTTTGAAACCGCTGCGCGAAATGGTTACCGCAATGAAGGAGTTGGCGGACGGCAACTTTAATATACGTGTATATTACGGAGGTTTTTTCCGCCCATGGGAGCTTAACGATTTTTACAAGAGTTTCAATATAGCTGCGCAGGAGCTCAGCAGTATTGAAATGCTGCGCAGGGACTTTGTAAATGACTTCTCGCATGAATTCAAAACGCCAATCGTATCTTTGGGTGGTTTTGCAAGGCTTTTAAAGGAGGGAAGTCTCTCTCAAGCAGAAAGAGAGGAATACCTCAGCATTATCGTCAGTGAATCGGACCGATTGGCTGCTCTTGCAACCAATGTACTAAATCTTGCTAAAATTGAGACGCAGACTATTGTTGCTGATAAAGAAAAATTCAATATTAGTGAAGACATTCGACGAAGTGTCTTAATGATGGAATCAAAGTGGTCTGAAAAAGAACTCGACCTCGAGTTGGAGATTGAGGAGTTGTACTATTATGGAAATGCCGAATTGCTGCACCAAGTGTGGGTCAATATACTGGATAACGCTGTAAAGTTCTCGCCTCAAAGCGCTAAGCTATCCATCGAACTACATGACTCTATCGTTTCTGTTATTTTCAAAGTGCAAGATTATGGCCCTGGGATGGATGAGATGACACTGGGAAAAATGTTCGACAAGTTTTACCAACAGGATACATCAAGAGCAACTGAAGGCAATGGCTTAGGCTTAACTATAGTAAAGAAAATATTATCCTTACACCATGGGGAAATTGAGGTAACAAGTAGTGTAGGAAAGGGTACTACTGTAACCGTTGTATTGCCGAATCAGAAGATCAGTTAAGGCAAAAGCAGATATAGCATGGCAAATAACCGAAGTTAAACGGCAACGTTTATCTTTGGTTATTTTTTGTGAAAATATTTCAGAAAATAAATTTGTTAATGTTCAGTTTATCTTACGACCGTATGATTGCTTCAGCAAGTAAGAGGAAAGTTGAATATTAGCCAATCTAAATCTGAAAGGAATAAGCAAAATGAAAGAAAATGCAGGTTACAAGATCAGTTCCATTAAGAAAGGTCCATTACTGTTTGTCATGATACTCGGAGCGTTCATCGCGGTTTTAAATCAAACCATTATGAGTGTTGCGCTTCCAGTCCTAATGGGCGAATTTTCGATCGAGGCTTCTACAGCTCAATGGCTGACTACAGGCTACATGTTAGTTAACGGAGTTCTCATTCCAATTACCGCTTATCTAATGCAACGTTTTACGACCCGAGAGCTATTTCAAGCCTCAATGTTCATATTCCTCGGAGGCACTGTGCTTTCCGCATTCACAAACTCCTTTGAATTTCTTCTGGTTGGACGTATGGTTCAAGCGGTCGGCGGTGGGATTATTATGCCACTGTTGATGAATGTCATCTTGACCGTGTTCCCTCGTGAAAAGAGAGGTGTTGCGATGGGAATTGTTGGCCTCGCTATTATTTTTGCTCCTGCCATCGGTCCAACGGTCACAGGTTATGTTATGGAACATTATAGCTGGCGTGCGATGTTTGAAGGAATGATTCCTGTTGTCGTATTAATTATCATCACCGCTCATTTCTATCTGAAAAATGTAACTGAACGAACATTTCCTAAACTTAATATGATCGGAGTTCTTCTTTCAACGATCGGATTCGGTACATTGCTGTATGGGTTTAGTCGGGCGGGAAGTCAAGGATGGTCAAGCGTGGAAGTAATAAGTTCCCTTTCTGTAGGCGTTACTTCTCTAATTATATTCACGGTGCTGCAACTTCGCTCAAAGAACCCGTTACTTGATCTTAGGGCTTTTAAATACAGTATGTTTTCCTTGACGACCGTAATTAATATCGCAGTAACTATGGTTATGTATGCAGATATGATGCTGCTCCCGCTGTATTTGCAAAATGCCAGAGGTTACACCGCACTAGAGTCTGGAATGCTGTTACTGCCCGGAGCGCTGTTGATGGCTTTTATGATGCCAGTGGCAGGGAAACTTTTTGACAGGTTTGGAGCAAAGTGGTTGTCCATTATTGGAATGTCTATAACGATCTTAACAACAATCGGCTTCGTCAACCTAACGGATTCCACCGGGTATACTTACTTGCTACTGATGTCTACAGGTCGCCGTCTTGGAATGGCCTTGTTCTTAATGCCAATTACAACTGCTGGGTTAAATCAACTTCCTGCTAGACTGAATGCACATGGTACAGCCATTTCCAATACGATTAAACAGGTGGCGGGTGCAATTGGTACTTCTTTACTTGTAACCGTCATGATGTCCAGTACAAAAACTCATATGAAGGATATGATAACAACTGGCGAAGCTGCGAACTTTTCACAGGAAAACTTGATTAATCAAGCAACAATTCAAGGGATAAATGAGGCATATCTTTTAATCATTGGTATTGGTATCGTCGGTCTGCTACTTTCATTTTTCATAAAAGATGTTGGGCAGACAGAGGAGGAAGAGGTCAATACAATCAATGAAAAAGTACAGAATACACGTATAACTGAAGTGAATGCTTTTAAAACAACATAAAGGAAGGGACAACTCGTCCTTCGTGCAACCTACAGATCATCAAGAAACCCTAGGTACGTTTACATAGGGTTTTCTTGATTTTCTCACTGTTCTAGTATTAGGTTAATGTTTCAATTTAGGCAAAAATCGCCCCACGGTTGATTTATATACTAAATACGTTTCCCCATGCATCTCATTTAAATATTTTTCCTCTAAACGAACCTGAATATTGATTAGCAACCACGAGAGAATAAACAAAAAACACATGAGATAGGTTGGGATTAAGACCACTAACCCGAACGTTGAAATTAGCATGCCTAGAAAAATCGGATTGCGACTCCATTGAAAGGGTCCTTTGATCACCAAACCAGTTGAATGTTCCCTATCAATTCCGATTCGCCATGAATTGCCCATTACATGCTGCGCCCAAATGATAAGTAACAATGAACTAAGTGTAAGAACGATGCCTAAAGCTTGAAAGCCGATATGATTGAAAATATCGATCGTAGGCATAATCAGTATCTCTTTGACAAGAACATATACAAATAGGAGACCCATGATGGCCTTGAACCAAACGCCGACATAATCATGAACCGAGTCGGTATTTCGCTGAAAAGTAACAGGATTAATCCCCGTTTTCTTATATAGCATCCATGTTTTAAGAAAGATAGCAAAAAAGATGAAACTAAAAATATAAATATACAAATACCAATCCAAAAATTTGCTCATCTTAACACACCCCTTGGTTTTTTGGCCCATTTAAGCTTAATCGCATGAAGTATGCTGGAAATTAGAGGTTTCGATTTGAATAGTCGAGTGTGAAATCTTATATGTTGCTTCAATAGTCTTAATAGCCGACTGTAGGACCTCCTGACTGTCCGCATCCTCATCAATTACTAAATGACAAGTGAGCGAATCACGCCCTGAGGTTACCGTCCAAATATGCAGATCATGAACTTCTTTTACCCCCTGGATTTGCAGCAGCGTTTGTTTTACTTTCTCAGTATCTATTGTGAGTGGTGTTCCTTCCATTAAATATGAACAGCCCATCGAATTACACCCCAGGCACTTTTAAGAATAAGAAGAGCAACAATGACACTGATGATCGGGTCGGCCACGTACCAGGAAAACAGCAACATCAAAAGGCCGGCAACAATGGCTCCCACTGAGCCTAGTGCATCGCTTAGGACATGGAGGTAAGCGCTGCGCATGTTAATGTTATCTTTCACATTCCCTTTACGCATTAAGAACCAAGCGCTCAACAAATTCGCAATCAATCCTATAAAAGCAATTAGCATCATCGATCCGCTGTCCACCACTGGAGGTTCAAAGAAACGTTGGCCGGCTTCCCAAATAATAAAACCAGCAATAACAAACAGAGTCACACCGTTAAGAAGCGCAGCTAAAATTTCAAACCGTAGATATCCGTATGATTTTTTGAGAGTGGCGGGTTTAGCTGCAAACCCCATGGCCACAAGGCTTAAAGCAAGGGCCGCTGAATCACTTAACATATGACCCGAATCAGATAACAACGCCAAACTTCCGGTTATCAAACCTCCAAAAAACTCCAGAAGAAGGATGCCCGTCGTAATCATAAATGCGATCAATAGTCCAGCCTTGTTGTTGGGACCATGATGATGCCCCGGACCGTGATTATGATCATGATCCTGAGTGGCGTGTTTTTTATTGTGGTTATGTTTATGTTCATGATGATGGTGAGCATGTGCATCTTTTACCATAATTATTCCCCTTTACAATAACATATGAGCATCTATTCATATATAATATACGATTACGTGCTGTAAAAAACAAGGGATAAATATAAGTTTAATTCATTGACGCGATGTACGTTTTTTCCAACATAGGCATAAGATGATTTTATTAACCTTTGGGAGGAAAGATTAAAATGAATTATGTGCCCGGAACGTACACATATTCTCAACAAACCTTAGAAGCTATACTAGCTGGAATAAAAAGAGAAGCTTCAACCATTGAGTTCTATAGTCGGTTATCTAATGCAACACCAAACTTTAATCATAAAAATAATATTCATTATGCTTTGGAAAACAAGAAAATTCATCTAAACCAATTGACTAATCTTTATACCACACTTACGGGAAGACTGCCTATGTACCAAATGGATAAAGTTCCTTTTCAAAGTTATAGAGAGGGTCTAAAAAAAGCCTATGAAGCAGGAATAGCGGATTCTGAAGAATATAGAAAAAACTGTTCTCTAACTCAATATCCACTGATTCAAAATGTATTTTTACATGCTTCTTTTAGAGAAAAAGAAAATGCAGTCCGTTTTGCTTCATTAAATGAAGAAGTCTTGATGGATTTTGGATCAAAACCATATGTAGTGGATATCGAGAAAGTTACTAAGCAAAACAATACTTACCGTACGGCTTTATGGACAGGGGATTACTTCCAAGTGACAGTGATGAGTATCAACATTGGAGATGATATCGGTTTGGAAGTTCATCCGACAACGGATCAATTTATACGTATTGAAGATGGCCAAGGACTTGTTCAAATGGGGGATAGCAAAGACAAATTAGATTTCAAGGTAGAAGCTTTTGAAGATTACGCAATTATGGTACCAGCTGGAAAGTGGCACAATTTAACCAATACAGGGAATAAACCACTTAAAGTTTACGTTATCTATGCACCACCTGAACACCCTTTTGGCACCGTTCACGAAACCAAGGCTGCTGCTATGGCTTCTGAATAAGAATGAAGTCGAAGGAACGCGAACAAATGAAAGGCGATCTTCCTACATCGGAAGATCGCCTTTCTAGACTACAAACCAATCTATGACCCATCCAATCAAGGTAAGAGGGTTGATAGGATGTCTAATAAAAATACTGATCCAGATTGTCGCCCCAATCAGCGAGAGGAGATAAAATAAATAAATTTCTTTCTTACGGCTTTTTTTTAGGATTAGCGGATAAGAGACACACATGACAACAACAAAAAGGGTAATAAAATATATCATGATTTGGATTCCCCGCTAACCCTCCGCCTGAAGGCTTTCAACCAGGTGAGTAAGATCAACAAAATCGGCAGAAATATACCATATAGTGAACTATGAATGAGCGAATACTTGTTCGTCCATTCCAAGTCTTTAACGATATTCTCCGCATAGGTAACAGCTAGGCCAGATATAATCAAGATGAATGGAAATCCAACAATAGCTCGATTCTTAAGCTTTAAGAGCTGGCACAATCCGGCTACTGTGCAGTAGTAAAGAATACTAAGCTGAATATAAAGAGCACCGAGGTATACGATAAATAGAACGACTTCGATATTTTCAATGAAAAGGGCGATTTCCACTTCCGTAGCCAAATTATAAATCGGAAACAGCAAATGGGATGGACGGGATACCCCCATAATTCCAATAATGAAAAAAACCAGTATACTCAGAAACAAACTTCCTGAGGCGATTCCTGCAAGAAAAGGTAACGCGGCTTTCCTTCTGACGAATGGAATGATCATAGTTAAGCAGATAGACTCGAGAAACGGGAATGTGAAAAAGGCGTTTGTTTTCTTCATGGTTCTCCACACATCAAGCTCCAATATCGGCTGAAATTGCTCCCAATCCCATTCATTCAGCATGGGCAGAACAACGAGCATAACGAAGAGCAAAAATAACGGCATAATGAGCTCGGACATTCTCGCAATCCCTTCAAATCCTTTGATGACAGCATAATAAGTAGTCATGAGAAACATGACATGAAAAACTGTTAGGGGTGTTCGCGGCATTAGAGTAAGCTGGACATAACTGACGTCTCGCGTAATCCAGACTGAGGTATAGAGGAAAAACCAAATAAACAATAGAGCCAATACACTTCCGATCGTTTTGCCTGCCACACTAACGCATATTTGAACGATACTTAATCCCGGGTGTAGTCTCATTAGATATAACCACATACTTGCTATCATAATTCCCCACACCGCACCCCATAAAGGAATTAGCCAGGCATCCTGTTTGCCAGCGGCTATAAACGTTCCCGGTAGAAGAATAAAAGCGGATCCTACTATAAATAGAAATGTAAGCATAAAAAGCTGCCGCCTGGAAATATGAACTTGTTCCATGGTCAGTCCCCTTTATACGGATGAATCGAAGTCCCCGTTGTTGTCACTTGCGATTGTATCTTCAAAGTTACTTTTACTTTTTTCCAAAATTCAGGATTTCCCTTAGCTTGGTTCCATGTGGTTCCTTTTTTTTTATTCACTTGCTCCTCTATGCCGAGTACGTCCCAATTTTTCTGTTTGGAAAATTGTAAAAATTTTGTAGCCTGTTCGTTAATTTGTTTATTAAATTGATGTTCAATTTTATGGACTGAGTCCTTAGTAAGCATCTTCTCCAAATAAATGGAGGCGATCTTAAGCTTAAATCTAATATCTATTGTCAGGCTTGGTTGACCCGAAGCAAATGATAACTTTTTCGAGATTTTGGGAGCTCCATCGGCCTGAATTTCGACCACTTGTTTATCTGGGAATTCCACGTCTTGAAAAAGAGAATAGAGTTGATCATTAAGAAGGTTGTACCAGACTTCCTGCGTCAAACTGATTTCTCCAATCATTCGACCATGTTTGATTATTGCAGCCCCATTAAATTTGATGTTTCCTTCATCTGCATTAATTTGCTCGAATCGATGAGAAGATGATTCCGGATTCTCTGTTCTTAACCCTATAATTGGAAGTGTCATGAGTTTGCTGCTTTCCATAGGTATCAGAATGTCCTTCACTCTTGATAAATCGGAGACTTTCCCCGTTTGTTTTGAACCATTACGTATTAAAGATTTTATGGAACGACCGGGCAATCTCTCTAGAGGAATAAAGGTATTCATAATGTCAGATAAAGGGCCTTCTGTGATCACCACATGTACTGAAGCTCGACGGTTCGTCTGTTGTTCAGTAAAATTAAGAAATTCACGCAACCCTTCCATAGCAAGTTTTTTGGAAACGACGAGGACCTGATAATGATCAGGAAACAATTGTCTTGGGATAGACATGTAGGTTTTGTTGGCCGCTATTCCTAAATGTTTCCCCTCTTCTTTATAAACATACACGGGTGATTTGACCTGAGTACCCACTTGTCCAGACATTCCCGATGGATTGATTACTTGATAGAACACTTCATATCGACCGTTGTCCGGGTTTTTATCGATACCTACTAAGTTGACAATAGCTAGTTGATTTATTTCAACTTGATCCCAACAACCTGACAACACGCTGCAGAATAAACCGAGAATTAATATGTTTAATGATTTTCTGCCGAACTTTGCTGCGTACATAGGTTCACCTGTCCTTTCGTCTAGGCTTCATTATTTTCGGTAGGGTATTGAAAGGCCTTGGAACACGAACAAGCGTATCTTTCCAGTCTGCCAGAATGGAGGGGGCTATAGGCGCCAAGTAAGGTATGCCAAAGGATTTTAGGGTCACGAGATGCGTCATAATAAATAATGTTCCACAAAGTAATCCAAAAAAGCCCATAATTCCCGATAGAAGCAACAGGAAAAATTGAATTAACCTTTGCGAAATTCCGAGGCTGTAGGCTGGAATAACAAAATTTGAAATCGCCGTAATGGCAACAACAATTACCATGGATCCAGAAACAAGACCAGCTTGTACTGCTGCTTCTCCCAATACAATTGCCCCGACAAATGATATCGCCTGTCCAGCGATCCGCGGCATTCGAAGCCCCGCTTCACGTAGAATTTCTAACGTAATCAACAATACTAACGCCTCAACGAAGGCAGGGAAAGGAACGCCTTCACGCTGCGCGGCGAAGCTAATCAATAAAGGTGTGGGCAGTAATTCCTGATGGTAGCTCACAATTCCTACAAATAAGGAAGGAAGAAGTACAGATAATAAGAAAGAAAAAATACGGAGCCAGCGTATAACTGTGGCAACATCGGCTCTCTGATAATAGTCCTCCGCCGCAATAAAAAATTGAAAGAAAGTACAGGGACCAATCAATACATTAGGCGCTCCTTCAAAAAACACGCAAACTCTGCCTTCCAGCAAATGTGCAGTCACTACATCGGGCCTATCCGTGTTATAGATTGTTGGAAATGGGGAGAATGTTTTGTCTTGTATCCATTCCTCAACATAAGCGCTTTCCAGAATGCTATCCGTCTTGATTGAACCTAAACGACTGCGGAATTCATTTACTACTTCAGGAGGAGCAACGTTTTCTAAATATGCAGAGATGATTTGGGTTTGGGTGCTGTCCCCAAGGGTCATCTGTTCCAAACGCAGATGTGGAGTTTTCAATCTTTTGCGGACTAAAGAGATGTTGGATTCAATATTTTCAATAAAGCTTTCATGCGGCCCGCGAATAGTAGGTTCCGATTGGGACTCTGTAATGGCCCGGTTTGAGTACTTGTATACGTCGATGAGTAGTACTTCTTTGTTCGGAGGTACGAAAAGAATAACGTTGCCTCCCAAGAGCGATTGCAAGCATGTTGCAAAATCTGATTCTTTTACGACAGGTATCGCGGAAATGACATGATTGACGGCTTGAATAATCTGTTCCGGATGCTCTGTTTTCAGAGAAGGAGCCTCTATTAACGGCCGAATAATAAAATTTTCAATCTTTTCTTTATCAGTGATCGTTTTGATGAAAATACAGCATCCGATCAGATCGGAGGAGAAGTGAAAGTATTGAATCGTCAAATCAGGAGGATTGCCTAACGCCGAAGTGATCTGATGGACAAAATCATCATTGGCTATGTTGGAGTTGTTCAAAGTTGCAGCCCCCTAAGAAAAAAATTAACATACACAATAAAAACTAAAGCTTACTATGTCCCGAAATCCAGTAAATAATTCCAAAAGCATAGAATTCTACAGTACTGGTAAGTTGAGCATTTCATTGATATATTTAATTTGTAATATTTTAATCCTTTGCTGTTTGTGAGTACTTACAACATTACAGGGGTGGTGGGAACAACATGGATGTTTTTGCAGAATATTTAGCGCAGATTGATAACCCGGAACAGCGGGCCCGAACGGAAGAAGTTTTGGAGTGGGTTACTAAGAGATTTTCAAATTTAGTTCCAAAAATTGCGTGGAATCAGCCCATGTTCACCGATCATGGCACATTTATTATTGGCTTTAGCGTAGCCAAAAATCATTTGGCTGTTGCTCCTGAACAGGTAGGGATTATTCATTTTTCTGATGAAATTGTGAAGGCGGGCTATGATCACACCAAGCAGTTGTTACGTATCCAGTGGAATAAACCGGTTGATTTCTCATTACTTGAGAAAATGATCGAGTATAATATTTTGGATAAGGCAGACTGTTCATCTTTTTGGCGGCAGTAAAACATAGGCTATTGCATAGACGTTATATATTTTAATCTTTAAGTAATTGTAAAACACCATGATAGAGTTATAATTGAGACAGAGAAGGTGTGTGACTAGTTCGCGCCTTAGTTTGGTGTGATGCCTAAGCATGAGCGCTTACATCCTTTCTGTAAATTTCAGGGTATAGGGATGGTGAAAATGAGCAACAGGGAAGCTAAAACAGACGTAATCATAATTGGTGCCGGAATCATGAGTGCAACCTTAGTAACACTTTTAAAAGAATTAGTACCGGATTGGGAAATTACAGTGTTTGAGAAGCTCGGAAATGCAGGGGAAGAAAGCTCAAACGAATGGAATAATGCAGGAACAGGGCATGCGGCTCTATGCGAACTTAACTACACGGACGTAAAACCAGACGGATCCATAGATATTAGCAAAGCCATCAAAATTAATGAACAGTTTCAGCTTTCAATGCAATTTTGGTCTTATCTTGTTAACAGTAAACTTATACGCAATCCGCAAGACTTTATCATGCCATTACCTCATATGAGTATGGTGCTAGGCGAACAAAATGTAACTTTTTTGAAGAAAAGGTTCGAAGCGATGGTAAATAATCCTCTTTTTCAAGGGATGGAATTTTCCGATGACCCTGAAAAACTGATGGAATGGATTCCGCTTATTATACAAGATCGTCCATCGAATGAGCCTATTGCGGCCACTAAAATTGATTCTGGTACGGATGTCAACTTTGGGGCTTTAACGCGCATTTTGTTCAACCACTTAAAAACTAAAAACGTCAAAATCAAATACAATCATAGTGTTGATAATCTTAAGCGTACCAGCGACGCCTCGTGGGAATTGAAAGTACGAAATGAAAGCGGTAACTTCGAACGCCATACTGCAAAATTCGTCTTTATTGGAGGTGGAGGAGGAAGCCTGCATTTGTTGCAGAAATCCGGTATTCCTGAAGGAAAACATATTGGAGGATTCCCTGTAAGTGGAATATTTATGGTATGTAAGAATCCTGAGGTTGTAGCACAGCATCATGCAAAGGTATATGGTAAAGCTAAGCTTGGAGCTCCTCCAATGTCTGTCCCGCATCTGGACACCAGATTTATCGATAACAAAAAATCATTACTATTTGGACCGTTTGCCGGCTTTTCACCAAAGTTTTTAAAAACCGGTTCAATGTTTGATTTGGTAACCTCTGTTAAACCGGATAATCTCGTAACTATGTTGTCGGCGGGCGCAAAAAACATGTCATTAACAAAATACCTCATTGAGCAAGTTATGTTATCCAAGGAAAAGCGGATGGAAGAGTTAAGAGAGTTCATCCCGAACGCTAAAAGCGAGGATTGGGATTTAGTAGTAGCGGGCCAGCGTGTGCAAGTGATCAAGGATACTGCGGACGGCAAAGGCACACTACAATTCGGTACGGAAGTAATCAGTGCCGCTGATGGTTCGATAGCCGCATTACTAGGTGCTTCTCCCGGTGCTTCTACTGCTGTGCACGTTATGCTTGAAGTCATTAAAAAATGCTTCCCGCAACACATGAAAGAATGGGAACCGAAAATTAAAGAAATGATTCCTTCATATGGATTATCATTAATAGAAAATCTAGAGCTGCTGGAGCAAATTCATACTTCAACAGCGGAAACGCTTGGTTTACGCGAAAAAAAAGAGCTAATCTATAGTTAATACTCTGGATGTTGAAATCATAGATACTAGTTAACCCGCACAACATTGCGGGTTTTTTGTTTTTTCAATTGTATAGGGGTGAATATCAAATTATGAATCGGGAATAACTAAATAGATTAATCAAAACTAATGAAACGGAAGGTATATAATATGATATTTATATATAACGATTTCGGGGGGACTCATACTACGGTATTGGCTGCTGCGTATCATCTTAAAAAATTAGATGAAAATCGCGAACCCACTAAGCATGAAATACTACATTCTCACAATTTCAACAAGTTAACCTCCAAGGATTTTGGGAAGTTGTTTTTTCACGGAATGGATGAAGAGGGAAATAAGGTCTATACAGTGGGTAGAGGCAAATCGAAAATTCTTGCTCCAGGAATTTATAACTTAATCGAAATGCTTCATAAGGAAAATGTTCTACATGAAAAAATAATATTATCCAACACTTCCCCGACAGTGCCTTTTTCCATGACCATAGGCGGCTTACTTTCTCGTTGGCTAAAAATAGACTTTATCGGTGTACCCTTATTAGTATTTGGGTCAAAACAAACTTACAAAAACATCATACAAGTAGTACATACTACCAAAATCACAGCAAAAAACTCGAGTGCAAAGTTGATTATGCTCGATAATAACGGGATTGGACGCTAAAGCGAAATAGGAATAGGGGAGGATTGACACTCTATTTGAGGCATCGTAATATATAGGTTATGAAAGCCCTTACATGTGAGGTTGCAGAGACCTCGCCTTTTTTTAAACCAAATAGTAATCGGTTTCATGTAATGGGTTTCACATATCGTATCGCTATAAGGGGGGGAAAGCGCTTAAAAGACTGAAGATGGTTGAGAACGAGTCCAAACGCTAATGTAGCCTGGGAAAAGCAGAACAATCCTCATTGTGTAAGACCTAATCCACTTGAAGGAGGTAAGGTGATTGACACATACACGTTTGAAGAAATTAACTTCGGCACTTCTTGTAAGTACTTGTTGCCTTAGTCCGTTCGGCAGCTTAAATGCCAGTATGGCACAGGGGGTGAATCAACCTGTCGATGCGGTCATTTCCATTGATGCATCTGTTAAATATCAGAAAATTGATAACTTTGGTGCGTCTGATGCATGGTCGATGGAACAGTTGGGCAAATATTGGACGGAAGAGAATAAAGCGCAGGTTGCAGATCTCCTTTTCTCACGTGAGAAAGGAATCGGACTGTCTGCTTGGCGTTTCAACATTGGTGCAGGTTCAACCGAAACTGACCAAGCGATCATTACGAACCCTTGGCGACGCTCGGAAGCATTCAAATCTTCAGCTGAAAGCGAGTACGATTGGAGCAAGCAAGCAGGGCAGCAATGGTTCCTAAAAGCTGCTAAGGAGCGAGGCGTCAACACGCTGATCGCCTTTGCCAACAGTCCTCCTGTATGGATGACGAAAAACGGCCACGCTCAGCCTGATTCGACCGTAGGTTCCACTAATTTGAAGGATGGGTATGAAGACGAATTTGCAAATTATTTGGTAGATGTACTGGAGCATTTTAAGGAAGAAGGGCTAGGATTTCAATATATCAGCCCGATCAACGAACCTACATGGGATTGGAACAAAGCTGGACAGGAAGGAAATCGTTATAATAACGACGACATAAAAAGGGTCATTCTTGAACTATACCGACAGATTCAGGCCAAAGGACTCTCCGAACAAATAAGCGCTCCCGATGGTGTAGAGATTACAGCGTTGCTCGACGATGAAGTCTATAAGCAGTTCGCGAACAAAGAACAATACACAGGAGGCTCCAATAATCTGGGAGTCGGAAAATACCGTGAATACATCAAAGACCTGCTGGGCGATCCGGAACTAAAGGCAGCGGTTGGCAATAAAATCGCTTCCCACTCCTATTGGTCCGATTACAGTAACCCAGGTGACGACCGTCTTGGAGAACTTCGGGATTTATTGAATGCTAACCTCAAAAAATATGATGCATCGGCCAAATACTGGATGAGTGAATATTGCATCCTCGGCTCTTACGGCCCGGGCAGGGATTTGGGTATAGATCCGGCCCTTTACGTCGCCCGTACCATCCATTTCGATATGACGAGGGCTAATGCTGCAGCTTGGCAGTGGTGGACAGCGGTCTCTAAAGAAGACTACAAGGATGGATTGATTTATACCGACTTCAATAATGAAGGTGATAAGCAAAATATTCTGACATCAAAAATCTTATGGGCACTCGGTAACTATAGCAAATTTATCCGTCCCGGTGCAGACCGCATTTCGCTTACGGGATTAGACGATCAAGCCCGGAGCGGTCTACTCGGATCCGCTTATACACATGTCGGAGAGAAGACCGTAACGAGTGTATTCGTCAACGACAGCCAGGACGATAAACGCATTAAGATTTCTCTAAGCGGGCTGGACAAGAACGACTCGATCTTTGCAATGAAATCATACGTAACCTCTTCAGACAAGGATCTTACCCGGGGCACGGATGTGCCGATTATGGCGGATGGCATGTTCGAAACGGTTATCCCTGCACATTCAGTCGTAACTCTGAATGGCGACATAGTCAAGGCAAACAAAAAACCTGCCGCACCGGATAATGTCAAAGCGGAGCCTACAAATAAAGGTTTGAAAATCTCTTTCAGTTCACCGAAAGGCGCCTATGAATACGAAGTGAGATACGGAGCGCAGAACGACAAACGAGAACAGGTTGTTACTTTAATGTCCGATGACTCGTTTGTCCTTCAAGGGTTGGATAACGGCAAATCCTACTATGTTACGATTCGTGCGGGAAATAAGCTTGGGTTCGGCCCCCCTTCGAAACGTGTGTATGGAACTCCGGCGCTATTGGCTCCGGCCGGTGTTACTGCGACGGGTACCGACGGAGGCTTTAAAGCGGTTTATGAAATTGAAGCAACTACCCCAGCATATCGGGTTCGTTATGGTACACAATCGGGCCAATATGATAACGAGATCACTAGCAATACACCGAACGGAACAATTATAGTCGAAGGGCTCGTAAATGGATCAACCTATTACGGGGTCGTTGAAGCGATTGACGGTCAAGAGGTTAGTCTACCATCGGCTGAATTCCAAGTGAAGCCGGATGTGTCTGCACCCAGCAAGATTATAGCTGTTTCGGGTGATCAATCAGCCCAAATTGAATTCGCTCCGGTGGAAGGAGCATTGGGTTACTCCTTACAGGTCGTTTCCGGTTCAGAAGTTGTTTCTACACTCAGCAGCGAAAAACCTGCCATCCGGATAGGGAACTTAACCAATGGATCCCCGTTTGTTGTTCGTGTTAGCTCGATCGGCAAAGGTGGCGACGGTACCGGCTATTCCGAAACGGTAGTCACACCTAAAGCCGAGGATATCCGTCTGGAAGATGATTTTGAGAGTGGTGATATGACTAACTACCAGCAGGATGTTAGCACTTGGAGCATCGAAAACAGCCTGTTGAAGCATACTTCCGGGGGAGATCACCAAGGAGAACTCGGCGTCAATGGTTTACACCTAATTGATGGTACGATATCTGCGGTCGTCAAGCAGGGCACGCTGGGAGCCGATTGGGGTATCACATTCCGTGGCAGCAGCTACTCGAAAGGGTACATGTTCGGTTACGAGAACGGTTCTCTGGTTATTCGCAGAGATGGCCAAAATTTAACTACTTCTATACCGTTTACAGCTGCATTAGGAGAACTTTACAAGCTCGAAGTGCGGATGGACGGGAAACGAATCAGGGCCTATATGGATGGGAATCAAGTGTTTGATATTACGGATACGGTATATACAAGCGGACGTGTGGGTCTTCACAGCTGGGCTGATGCAGAATTCGCCTATATGAAGATTGCTCGTGACACTGATTCACTAGCGTCTAAGCCGGAAATATATCAGATAAAGGAAGGCAGTCGACAGGTGGCGCTGAAGTACAGCGAAGTAGACGGTGCCGATTCCTATGTAATCCGATATGCAGCTATAACGGGAAGCGATACTGGTTCCGTTAAAATCTACGGTAATCCGGGTTCGACGATTGTCGCCGGGCTTGAAAACGGTGTAACCTACTCGTTTACTGTTATTGCTGTGAGAGCGGGCGAGGAAGCGGCATCTGAGCCAATAGAGGGGACACCAATCGGTAATGACAGCCAGGTTCTTTTCTATGTGGATGCTGGTGATGGTACGCCTCTCGAATTGGAGGTTGGCGAGACATTCGGATTGCATCAGACACTGGAAGAGCAGCCGTATGGCAGTGACCCGGTTACAGGAATTAAATGGGGCTATGAAGCCGATGACGGAATGACATGGGCTTACAACAATCCGACCGACGCCTACGAGACCATACGCCAATATGATGGAAATGAAAACGGTAAAGGGCTCGCTTACCGGTTCCAGCTTCCAAACGGTACTTACAAAGTGACTGTCGGGTTCTTCGATCCGTGGAAGTCGAGCGACCGGAAGATGAACCTAACGATCAATGGTGAGACGAAATTGACCGATTATGTCATCGGATCAAAACGGGAGGCTCAAACGTTCGATGGCATTGTTGTGACACAAGGCGAACTTACTTTAAAGGTACTTAAGGCAGGCGGATCAAAACCGATGTTAAGCTGGATTAAGGTGGAACAGTAGCATTTGCCTTCATCACTGGAATCATAAAAAGATGATGTCGATCATCAGCAACTTATACAATTCGCAATTTGGGGGCATAGCTCAGCTGTGAGCACGGGCTGGAGACACTACCCTAAAATTATTTAAAACTGAAACGACAGAGATGTCGTTTCTTTTTATTAGCGTTCTGTAAAATTGAAACTGACACAAGATACCCGTATAAATTGCGGGTTTTTCTTTTTGTACGAACGATCCATCCACAAAAGTACTAAGATTTTTAGGGTATGAACTTTAATTTCGCATAAAAAATATTAAAAAAGCTATGATAAAATATTTTTGTTACCGCTTACAAATGTATTTTTGGGAGGAAGTGGGAGTTGGCCTACTACGGGCTGAACAGCATCATAGTAAGACTAGATGCAATTTAACCAATAGGAGGAATGGCAAATGAAACAAAAAAGAATAAGGTTATTTTTAGCGATTTTCGTTTGTATTGCGCTAACACTGCCTGCAGTAATCGCACAGGCAGCAACAACGATCACCTCAAATGAAATTGGCACCCAAGATGGATACGACTATGAGCTGTGGAAAGATTCCGGGACCACAAGTATGACTCTCAATAGTGGTGGCGCGTTCAGTGCTCAGTGGAGTAATATCGGAAATGCGTTATTTCGTAAAGGCAAGAAATTCGACTCTACTAAGACACACTCGCAACTTGGAAACCTATCAATAAACTACAGTGCAAGCTTCAATCCGGGAGGCAATTCCTATTTGTGTGTCTATGGGTGGACCAAGGACCCACTCGTAGAATATTACATCGTCGATAGCTGGGGCACCTATCGTCCAACCGGTACGAAGAAGGGAACCATAACCGTTGACGGTGGGACATATGACATATATGAGACTACTCGAACCAACCAACCTTCAATTATAGGTGATGCAACTTTTAAACAATATTGGAGTGTCCGGACGTCGCAACGCACGAGTGGAACCATATCTGTTAGCGAACACTTTAAAAAGTGGGAGAGCTTGGGAATGCCAATGGGTAAGATGTATGAGGTCGCGCTTACAGTAGAGGGCTATCAAAGTAGTGGTAGTGCTAATGTGACTAGTCATACACTTACTATCGGTGGCGGTACGACAACTCCTCCTCCAACCACTCCTCCAAGTACAGGAACGAAAGCGGAAAGCGAGAGTATGACCAAAGGTGGTCAGTACACCTCCAATATCAACTCGCCGTTCTCCGGTGTTGCCTTATACGCCAACAATGATTTGGTCAAATACACGCAGTATTTCGAGAGCGGTACCCATAGTTTTTCACTCCGCGGTGCTTCGAATAACTCCAACATGGCCAAAGTTGACTTAAAAATCGGCGGAGTGACAAAGGGTACCTTCTACTTCGGCGGGAGCAATCCTGCGGTCTATACTCTAAACAATGTCAGCCATGGAACAGGAAATCAAGAGATCCAGCTCGTTTGTACATCCGATGATGGGACATGGGATGCTTACATTGATTATTTGGAGATCAAATAAAACCCCTTAAAGCGGTAAATGATGCTTGTGAGTTTTTGTTTGAGTAATCCTATTGCGGTCAATCTATTAAAGAGTAGGCAGGAAATTGACTGTACCCTTTGGGAGAAGGATACGGTCTATTTCCTATTTGAAAGTTAATCTTCTCCAATGCTAGAACTCAATTACCATAACCCTCGAACTATTTGTAGCCGCATCATGGTTTATTTTAGCCTTATTTTCGTAATTGGAAATACTAAAAAAGCATATTGACTTTGACAATGGACTCAGAGAATGCGAATATATTATTTTGTAGAACAGACAAGAATGAATACTATGTTGGAGGTATCTCAATGAATCAGCGGTTTCGTATAACCCGATCGATGCAAGAAAATAACTCGGAGCCATCCATTTCATTGGAGGAGTGCAAAGATTATTTTGCAACCCAACCCGACTTTGCGTACTCAAATGTACTGACCGTTAAAGGACCAGAAAGTACCATGTCGATCGAAGGGGATTTTTTTATGTGGAAGCATGGGGACGTGGAAATTCCTTTTCGGCTTTACATGGGTGATTTATATGTTGCTATTTCAAATGAAGCTATAGTCCCTAAAATGATTGAGATAGCAACTGATTTGCGAGCGGACGTAGTTGAAGGGTAAAACACGACTCTACCCCGCGTGTAACGCGATATGATATACTTTGGGCGATGATAAATCTGGAAAGGGATGTTCCTATGCCCAACTTTAAGAACCCAGCAAAAGGGATTCCAATCGGAATCATCGGTCCGGATGCGCTGGTAAAAAAAATCTTGAAAGTGATACAGAACTTCCCATCATTTTATCCAATACCACAAGTATACGGGGTGGAAGATGACGCGCCAGGATTAGCAGAGGCAGTTGCGGCTGAAGTCGAGGTGTTACTCTTGTCCGGACCGATGCCTTACCGCAGAGTTAGGGAAGAGACGCACTTGAACGTGCCTATTCATTATGTGCCCCTTACGGATACGGGATTGTTCCGGGCATTGTACCGGCTAAAAAATCGGCACGGGCTTAATAATCCGTTCCATTTGACCATAGATACCTTAAGCAAACCCATGGTGGAAAATGCGTTTAAAGAAATTGAAGAGACCTCCGTGACTGCCGTTTATTTCGACGGATCGCCTTATGCTTCAAGGGAAGAGTTGATCCGGTTTCACACAGACCATTACGAGAACGGGCACGGTCATGCAGCGTTAACTGCGGAAGAATCTGTTTCGTTAGCACTTACGGACTTGGGTATCCCTAATGAATGGGTCGTACCGACAGACCAGAATATAACAGTTGCCCTTGAAAGAGCCCTTCTGTCGACAGAGACGAGAAAGAGTAAAGAATCACAGATTGTGGTTGGCATGGTGAATGTCGATAATTTCGGAAAATCTGTTCAACAGCATTCGTCCGAGCATGAAATTCAAAAATTCAAATTGGATATTCACCGCACACTTCTCGATTATGTGGAATCGTTGGACGGATACTTGACGCATATGGGTGGGGATGAGTATTTGTTTTTTACGACCCGTGGTATCTTTGAGCGGGAAACCGGCGGTTATAAGTCTATTCCTTTGGCTCGTAATGCGAACAAGAGATTAGGTCTGACCTTAAGCATGGGGATCGGCTTCGGACGTTCGGCCAACGAAGCGGGGACACATGCAAGAAGTGCCTTACGCAAGTCCAAGGAGGCGGGAGGAAATGCCTGCTTTATTTTGCGGGAAGACCTTTCCATTATAGGTCCACTCGAAATGGCTGACTCTGTAGAGCAAGCGTTGGCCATAACGGATCCAGAATTAATCCGTAAAGCCGAGGAAGCGGGTATGACGTCGGCTTATTTGAGTAAGCTGATGAATCAGTTTGCAAGGACTGGGAAAACCGATTATAAAGTGCATGAATTAGCAAAAATTTTAGAAATAACGGTTCGAAGTATGCACAGACTGCTTTTGCAATGGGTGGAAGGCGGGCTTGTGGAGATTTCAGGTATGGAAAAAGTACCGAAGGGAAGACCAAGGCAGATTTATAGGTTGGCTATATTTGCAGGGTAAAGTCATACATGATTTTCATAGAGGGGAAGTCCTGATCAATAAGGGACTTCCCTTTTATTATGTTATTTAAAGACTACTTAAAGTCCTGTCTTTAAGTAAAAACAGCGGCTATAATGAATCTAATCACATTGAAACATAAACCAATGAAGGAGACCAAGACATGAACACAATACCGGAATTGGAAGCGAAATTAGCGGAGCCCTCAGAAAAGCTTATTGCTGAGTTATCCGTATTGGATGGAGATATTATGCTGCTCGGAGTTGGTGGGAAGATGGGCCCCAGTCTTGCCAGACTTGCTGTTCAAGCGATCCAAATGGCGGGAATCCGTAAACGGGTGATTGGTGTATCCAGGTTTTCAAATGAGGAGTCCAAACGCGAACTAGAAGAGGCGGGTGTTGAAACCATTTCCTGCGACCTCTTGAACGATAACGACCTGCAAAGCCTGCCTGAAGTTCGGAATATCATTTATATGGCCGGCAATAAATTCGGAACTACTGGAAATGAACATTTCACATGGGCTATGAATTCTTATTTACCCGGCAGAGTAGCTGAGAAGTTTAGAAACTCGCGTATTGTCGTTTTTTCATCAGGTAATGTGTATCCGTTTACTTCTGTCGGGCTAGGGGGCGTAACGGAATCTGTAACGCCTGAGCCGAAGGGAGAATATGCGCAATCGTGTTTGGGGCGCGAACGTGTTTTTGAGCACTTCTCCCACAAATATGGTATTCCTATGGTGATCTACCGACTGAATTATGCTATTGATATGCGCTATGGGGTATTGTTGGAGATCGCCAAGTCCGTTCAAGAAGGACATCCGGTTCATCTGGCGATGGGGCACGCCAATGTCATCTGGCAGGGAGACGCCAACGAGATGGCACTGCGATGCTTGACCGTCTGCACCAATCCGCCGAACATTGTGAATATCACTGGGCCAGAAACAATGTCTATTCGTTGGGCTGCAGAGGAGATAGGCAAACGTTTGGGGAAAACACCGGTCTTTGAAGGAACCGAGTCGGATACATCTTTACTTAACAATGCCTCCAAATCCCACCAATTGTTTGGATATCCACGGGTATCCCTTCTGCAAATGATCGATTGGACGGCAGATTGGATTCTGCATGGGGGTGCGACCTGGAATAAACCAACGCATTTTCAGGAAAGAAAGGGGAAATTTTAGGTGAGCTGCAAACCTCTATCACCCGAATTGAACAGAGCTCTTCATGAGGGTCTTGTCATTCCTGCTCATCCGCTGGCATTGAACGAACAGCGCAGGTTGGATGAACGCCATCAACGGGCCTTGACGCGCTATTATGCAGCCTCCGGTGCGGGAGGAATCGCAGTTGGAGTCCACTCCACCCAGTTTGAGATTCGAGATAAACATATAAATCTGTATGAGCCGGTATTGCGGTTAGCGGCAGAAGAAGTAGAACGAGCACAATTGGATCGTCCCTTCATTAAAGTGGCGGGATTGTGCGGACCTACCGGGCAGGTGCTGGATGAAGCAGAAACCGCTGCATCCATCGGTTATGAAGTGGGTCTCTTGAGCATGGCTGGACTAGTTGAATGGAGTGAAGCAGACCTACTGGAACGAACGGAAAAAGTGGCGGCAGTTATTCCTGTGATCGGTTTTTATATGCAGCCATCCGTAGGCGGAAGGGTCTTCACCTATGATTTCTGGAAATCATTCGCAGATATCCCGAATGTGGTCGCCATCAAGATGGCTCCGTTCAACCGCTATCAGACTCTGGATGTGGTTCGCGCTGTATGCAACTCAAGTCGTCGGGATGAGATTGCTCTATATACGGGCAATGACGATAATATTGTGGCGGATTTGCTGACAACATACCGGTTTATGATTGACGGTTCCCCAGTGGAAAAAAAGATCGTTGGCGGCTTGCTGGGTCACTGGGCGGTATGGACAAGGAAAGCGGTTGAGCTGTTGGAAGAGATCAAGCTTCTGAGGGGGAACGATAACCTATCGAAGGAATGGCTGACGCGAAACGTAGAAGTGACGGATACCAATGCCGCATTCTTCGATCCCGCCCATCATTTTGCAGGCTGTATTCCCGGCATTCACGAGGTACTCCGCAGACAAGGACTGATGAGGGGGACGTGGTGCTTGAATCCTCAAGAAGAACTTTCTCCCGGGCAAGCGGACGAAATTGAAAGGGTCTATCAAGCGTATCCACATCTGCATGACGATGATTTTGTAAGAACGCATCTGGCAGAATGGCTGGATCAATAAGTGAAACGAGGGATCTGGAATGCGCTTCAAAGATGTATTCTCCATCATCGGGCCGAGCATGATCGGGCCCTCCAGCTCCCACACCGCCGGTGCTGCGAGATTGGGGCGGGCCGCACGCAGCATTTTCGGGGCGTTACCCGAGTTTGCCGAGATTGTACTATACGGCTCCTTCGCAGATACCTATCGCGGACATGGAACCGATGCGGCTATTGTGGGTGGAATTCTCGATTATATCCCTGATGATCCACGAATTCGTGATTCACTGGTTACGGCTCATGGGGCTGGCATCCAAATTGAATTCAGAACGGCAGTTAAACCTGCCGTGCATCCGAATACTGTAACAATTATCCTGCGGGGAGTCTCCCGAGAGGATCGGATAACAGGCTCGTCCATTGGCGGTGGAAATATTGAAATTAATAGCGTGAACGAATTTGATGTGAGATTCACCACTATGTACCCAACCTTATTGATTTTTCATGATGATCGAACCGGTATGATTGCCGATGTAACCCGTATTCTGTGCAGCTCAGGCGTCAATATAGGTTACATGGATGTGGACCGGAAATCACGGAAGGGTGACGCCCTGACTGTTATTGAAACGGATGAGGAGATCCCAGATTCCGTGGTTCAGTCCCTTTCAGCGTTGCCGAACACACATCGGTTTTGTACTGTTAACCAAAGGGGGGGAATCGCGTGAACTTCACGTCACTTAAGCAATTGTTTGAAATATGCACTCTTGAAAAGTTATCCATAGGACAGTATATGTTGCAAGAACAGGCGTTGGAATCCGGGCAAAGTGAACAGCAGACATATGACCAAATGGCTGAGTATTACCAGATTATGAAGGAAGCCGTGAAAAAAGGATTAACAGAGAATGTAGTGTCAAGAAGCGGCTTAACAGGTGGAGACGCAAAACGGGTATGGGATAATCTGCAATCTGGTCAGCCGTCATTGGGATTGGAAGCTTCTACTGCTTTGGCCTATGCTTTGTCCGTCTCTGAGGTAAATGCTTCGATGGGACGAATTATTGCTACACCCACTGCAGGATCATGCGGGATCATTCCCGGTGTGTTCGTAAGTTCACAAGAGCGATTCGGCTGGGATGATAAATTGCTTGTCATGGGATTGTTCAGCGCAGGGGCTATCGGTTACGTAATTGCTAATAACTCCTTTGTTTCTGGAGCTGAAGGAGGGTGCCAAGCGGAAGTGGGTTCAGCCATAGGAATGGCAGCAGGAGCATTAACGGAATTGCGAGGCGGAACACCCGAGCAATCAGTTCATGCTGTAGGTCTGGCTTTGAAAAATTCACTTGGTTTAATATGTGATCCCGTAGGCGGACTTGTGGAAATTCCGTGTATTGTCCGCAACGGTTTCGGTGCGGTAACAGCACTAGCTGCAGCGGATATGGCCCTTTCTGGTGTCAAAAGTGTGATTCCATCAGACGAAGTCATTCAAGTTATGCTTGAAGTCGGAAGCTCTATGCCAGACATGTACCGAGAAACGGCCAAGGGAGGGTTGGCACAGACACCAACCGGAAAAAAGATCATGAAAAGTCTGTACGGGAGTGTTGATCAGACCGGAAATTCCGATGGTGAAGGGGACCCGACATGAGATGAGCTTATTGGATGCAGGCAGGCAAATCGAAGCGGACTTAATAGCATTTAGAAGGGATCTCCACCGAAATCCTGAACTAAGTTTCCAAGAGTCTGAAACAGCGGCCAAAGTGGCAGATAGCTTGAAGGCACTGGGTTTGTCTTTTAGAACGGGAGTGGGGGGATATGGAATCATAGCCGATGTGTACGGCGGCAACCCTGGTCGGATAATTGCGCTCCGGGCGGATATGGATGCTCTTCCGATTCAGGAGGACACCGGATTGGAATATGCATCCTCTCGACCGGGTGTGATGCACGCTTGCGGTCATGATGCACATACTGCCATCCTTATCGGAGCCGCCAGACTGCTTGCGGGTCGCAAATTCGTCGGGACAGTCCGACTATTGTTCCAATCGGCTGAAGAGATCAACGCAGGTGCCAAGGCAATGATCGAAGAAGGGGCGTTGGATGGGGTGGATGAAATATACGGGCTTCATAATTTGCCTACTTTGGCCGCAGGCGAGGCGGCTACAGGTTCGAGTGCGCAGATGGGTTCCGTAGACCGACTTGAGATTACACTGGAGGGCAAAGGAGGACATGGAGCGATTCCCGATCAAAGCATCGATCCTATCGTATGCGCTTCAGCCATCATTATGTCACTTCAAACGGCCGTAAGCAGAGAAATCTCCCCCTTCAATCCGGTCGTTATTACAATAGGAAGCATTCATGCCGGAGAGGCCAACAATGTCATCCCGCATAGCGTCGAATTGACAGGAACAGTCCGAACCTTCAATCCCGATGTACAGCGTTCGATCCCGGATATGATCCTCCGGCTTGTGGAACGAACTGCGGAAGCTTACCGTTGCAAGGCACTTGTTCAATACATTCCACAGGTTCCGGTATTAGTTAATGATAAACGCTGCGTCCAGCATGTAGAAGCCGTCATCGACCGAATGATTGGTCGGCCCCGCAGGATTACAGCGAACCCAACCCTGGCAGGTGAGGATTTTTCCTTGTATTTGGAAAAGGTACCTGGCTGCTTTTTCTGGCTGGGTTCGGGCCCTAACACCAATGCACAGCTGGCTTATGGACTCCATCATCCGAAATTTAACTTGAATGAAGATTGCATACCGCTGGGAGCATCAATACTGGCAGGTATTGCTCTTGAGCGGTTGCATGGGTAATCTTAATGAAAACGAATGAATATTTCTCCTATAAACGAAAGGGTGGGGACCCAGCCATGGCGTATAAATTATCGCATATGAACCAATCGGGTATTCCTCCGCTGTTAAAAGGAATAGACAACTATGAACAGTGGATAGAGAAACTCACTGAAATTCGAAAAATCTGGTTGGATTACATCGGCGGGATTCCAGCAAATGTACCCTTACGCTTGAAGATTAACTCCCAAAGTAAGACTCAGAGTCATAACCGGCTTCATATTCAATACGATTCGGTCTATGGAGATAGAGTTACTGCTTACCTATTAATTCCTAATGAAAATGAATTCAATAGTCTGCCTAGAAAGAGGCATCCGGCAGTTATTGCCATGCATCCCACAATTGAGTACGGTAAGGATGATATTTCTCTTTCTTCAGGAAGAAAGAACCGTAAATATGCCATCGAGCTGGTTGAAAGAGGATATGTGGTGCTTGCGCCTGATGCGTTGACTGCCGGTGAACGAATTTATCCGGGCAAAGCGGCATTTAACAGTGATCCTTTTTACGAGCAGCATCCGGGATGGTCAACTGTAGCCAAGAACATTACAGATCATAGACAGGGGATTGATGTGCTATGTTCACTGGAAGTTGTTAATCCAGATGCGATCGGAGCTATTGGACATTCATTTGGAGCTTACAATGCTTACTTTCTTGCCGGTGTAGATGATCGAATTAAGGCTGTTGTATCCAGCTGTGGTTTTAGTCCTTTTACCGGAGCCCCTGATCCTGAGCATTGGACTTATCGTAGTTACCCTTACACCCATATTCCAAAGATTTCAGCAGATTTACAAAAAGATCAAGTTCCATTTGATTTTCATGAAATTATCGCTTTATGCGCTCCTACACCATTTTTTAGCTATGCCGGTCAAGATGATCATATCTTTCCTCATTGGAAGTCTGTTGGGGAAGGGAATCTTGAACTGAAGAAGCTCTACCGTTGGTTAGGTAAGGAAGATTGCTTCCAGTCATTTATGGGAGTGGGCGGGCATGACTTTCCACAGGAGATACGGATGTTAGCTTATTTATTCTTGGATCAATGGTTGGGAAATACGCAAGATCAAACTACAGACGGGGAGACGTTAAGATGAAGAGGCTGGATATAGTTATGGTTCAAGGTTTAGATTATACCGAGCGGGTTTTTAGTAATAATCAATTGGAACAACTTCGACAGCTCGGCAACTTACGTATTAATCCTAAAAAGGGCGTTCCAACTAAAGAAGAAGCGGCTGAGCTGCTTGCAGGGGCAGATATCGCCATTACTTCATGGGGATGTCCTGCGTTGGATGCAGAAGTACTGTATCGTTGCCCTCATTTAAAATTGATCGCTCATGCGGCGGGCTCGGTCAAACCTATTATGAGTCGAGAGGTAATCTCATTGGGAATCCGAGTCTGTAGTGCGAATGACGCATTAGCACAGGGAGTAGCTGAAACCACGCTGGGTTTGACCATCGTTTCGCTCAAAAATATTTGGCAGCTTGCCCGTAATACTCGGGAGGGGGAGTGGGAAAAGCAGCGTGAACTTGTACGTGAACTCTATGAGGTGACTATTGGGGTCATAGGTTCAGGTATGTCGGGAGCTCATTTCATCCGCTTGCTGAAATCGTTTGACGTCAGAGTTTTAGTATATGATCCATTCGTTTCTGAAGAGAAAATTACCGAGATGGGGGCCGTGAAAGTCGAACTGGATCAGCTTCTTATGCAATCAGATGTCGTCTCGATCCATGCACCTTCCATACCAGAGACCAATCACATGTTGAACGAACGGACTTTAAAGCTGATGAAGGATAATGCAATATTAATAAATACGGCTAGGGGATCGCTGATTGATGAAGAAGCACTTGTGACGGAATTACAGAAGGGGCGATTGTGGGCTTGTCTAGATGTCACTCAACTCGAGCCGCCGGAGATGAATCATCCATTCCGTTCGCTGCCGAATGTTACGTTGATCCCCCATATTGCTGGTGCAACAAACAATGGACTGTTCAGAGTCGGCAATTATGTTATACGTGAGCTTGAACGGTTTGTACAAGGAAAACAACTGCATGGGGAAGTTGATCTATCCAGACTTCATGTGATGTCATAACCTTCAAATTTGACATGTTGCATGACACTACTTAGTATGATAAGAGATCCTATCAAAGCGTTTCCAATATGCAAGTGCAGGAAGGGTGGGGGTATAATGAAGAAACTAGAGCCACTGCGCTACCTCCGATTGAAATTAAACTCATTATTTCTGCAGCTAGTAACGGGATTTCTATGTATTATTGTACTGCTTGGTTCCTTGACCTACTACGCCGTTTCAGCATCTATAAATAATATCAGGGATGAAATCGTCAAGTACAACACTCTCATGCTGCACAATACAATGGAAAACTATGAGAACCATTTGGAAATGATCAAAAAGCAAATGGTTCTGTTCTACTTCAATGAATCTGTCCAACGTTTACAGCGTGAACCTCATTATTCCAACTACTCCGAAGTCATCAATGATATTCAAACCTGGGTGACGAATCCTTATTTATTCATCGATAACATTGTTTTTTATTCCAAAAAACATAATTTTGTCCTGGAGAAAGGTACAAGTACAACGCCTGATACCATGTTCAACGTATTTATGAAAAGCAAGAAATATCCTTTCGAATTTTGGAACCAACAATTTGACGAAACTTATACGAACCGGATGTTTCCAACTGAATCTTTTTTCACGAACTCTTTTCGTGATCGAGAGCGTGATCTTGGTGAGTATATGCCAATCATTTTTAAGATAAATAATAATCAGGATTTTTATATGGCTGTGTTTCTTGATGCCGATAAAATGTATAAAGCGTTCAACCAGACCATGGAAGATGATTTTATCATCTACAATGCAATGGGAGAAACGATGTTTAAGCGTTCAGCATCCGAGACTTTTACTCCATTGAACAATCTAAAAGAGTATGGAGAAAATGAATTTATTTTAGATGATAAATATCATTTCTACTCGACGGGAACAGGTAGCGGAATGACCTATATTCACCGACTTCCTGTGGAACAGTTGAGCTCTCAGACACGGCTCAACTTTACAATGATCGCGGTCATTGTGGTAGTGATTTTGGTTAGTATCCTAATCTCCTTTTTCTTAGCAGCTCGAATCAATAATCCGTTAAAAAAGCTGATTCATTCCATGCGTGGCAGCCACGATGACAAGCCTTATCGTTCAAAAATCCATGAGTTCGAAATGATCAGCGGCCAGTTTAATGATAAGGATAAGATCTTAAAGCAATGGGCCTTTTTCAATTATTTGAAAGATATCAGGAATCACGAAAGTGATATTGCAAAACTCAAATTTTCTGATCAACCCTTTGTGTTTATACTTTTTCATGTTGCAGAAAAGAAAAATGCATCCTGGGTGCAGGGTTCTTTCCAAAGCTGGCTTTATTATATTAAAGTGTTCATTGAAGTTAAATTGAATCGGACCTTCCAGGAAGCATTGACGATTCAGATTGAGCATAATCAAATTATGAGTATGGTATTCATCGATGAGCTGGAGGATTTACAAGATTTACTTTCCAATATGAAGTCAGTGTTCGATCATGATCTGGACAGTGGCATCATTACTATCGCAATGACTTCGAAATTTAATCATTTTGATCAGGTTCCCGAAGCTTATAAACAAGTCCATGAGCGGATCGCAAATCGCAGGCTGATTGACGAAACGGAAATCTTAGATTCATCTTCTGTTAGACCATTTGTCTGCAGTTTCACGAAGGAACAGGATAAAGCATTTCGTGCAAATGTAAAAGAGGGGAACCTCGAAGACTTAATGCTTTTAATGGAACGTTTTTTTACGAAGTGGGGCAGTCAAACGGTCTCGGCTATGGCCTGGGTGCGTTTTGCTGATGCGGTGGTGGATAGTATCCGTCAAACTGCTCCTTCCGATGTGATTAGTCCAGTAAGTTTGAACGAGATTCTAGCAAATTCGGAAGAACAGATTCGTGAATGTATAACAACGAAGGAACTGGAGAACCTGCTACTTCAGTGGTTGAAGCTGATCTCCGAAGTGATCCAGGAGAAGAAAGAAAAGAAGGATAGTATTACTTCCTTCGTAATGGATTATATAAATAAGAATTTAGCTGATGAAATTTATTTGGACACATTGGCCGAAAAACTGAATATTAGCAGTGGTTATTTATCAACCTATTTCAAAGAAAAAACGGGAATCAATATGGTTGAGTACATTAATGAAGTTCGGATCCGAGAAGCAACTGTTCTTCTGTTGGGAAGCCCATTGAAAATCCAAGAAGTAGCAGAAGCAGTGGGATACCGGAATATTACTTCATTTAATCGAATGTTTAAAAAATATACAGGGCTCACACCAAATGATTACCGGAAAAGTAAGGATTCTCACACAGGGAATACCGGTTGATCTCAACAAGATGGCAGGATTTAGGGATTTTCCCTTCGAACCTGCCATCTTTTTTTAAATATAAGAATTTATATGTTTCACAATATAATTTATCCTTCTATTTCTCCGAGTACCGGGTGCCGTCCATAAAAGGACGGAGCAGCCGGTTCTTCTTGTTTCTAAACTTATCTTTTTTTCGAATACATGGTATTTATTTAAGATTTCGAAGAAAGTATCGGTTTTGCTGATAACAGCTTATGTACTGGCATCAGCTCATTACGTATGATAAGGCTATCACAAGGATATGGGATATGAGTTCGATGCCAGCATCAACTTGTATGACCATTAGTACCAACTTGAATGACTATAATGATGAGAAAAGGGTGGGATGTGTGTGAAAAAGACTAAATCTTCAATGATTGCATTTGCGTTATTGGCACTGATGGTTACCGCTTGTTCGAAAGACAACGCCGAACCATCTACAAAACCTTCTAATTCAGTTGAACCAACGACGACTGCAAGTGCTGCTCCAACTCTTCCAGAAGAGGCAACGATTAAGATTTATACAGAAAATAATACAGGATGGCCAGCTAAGAAGGATTGGGGAGTGTGGAAATGGGTCAAGGAAGAGACGAATATTACAGTTGATCAAGTTCTAGCTACAGGACCTGAGTCACTGGCACTTGCGATATCATCAGGAAGTATGCCCGATATTCTGTCTGTCTTCCCTGCAGAAGTGCAGAAATTCGGTCCTCAAGGAGCTTTCCTAGATCTGTCCCAACACATGGATAAAATGCCAAATGTGAAGGCGTACTTGGATAGTAAGCCGGATGTGAAGGAAAGAGTGACTACTCCGTCAGGCCAAATCCTGAGCATCATTAATGATGGTGCGGGTGAAGGCAATCAGGCCGTATGGTTTTATAGAGAAGATATATTCCAAAAAAATAATCTTACGGAACCAAAAACGTGGGATGAGTTATATACGACAGCTAAAAAGCTCAAGGAGCTTTATCCAGATAGTTATCCCTTCGTTGTCCGTCATGGATTAAACACATTAAATTATATCGGACCTTCTTTTGGTCTATATCCGGAACTTCACCGTGATCCTAAAGATCCGACCAAAGTGAAATTCGGATTGCAAGACCCGGCTGCTAAAACATTGGTTGAAATGCTGAACAAATTCGTCAAAGAAGGCTTAATGCCACCAGATTGGTTGACGATGGACTACAAGGCTTGGACACAATTCATGACAACGAACAAATCGTTCATTACGGTCCAATTTATTGGTCAGATCGAAATTATGAATAATCAACTAACAGAAGGAAACGTAAAATTTATGGCACCTCCTGCTGGAGACGGAACTCAAGGCTATTTGCCTAAAGGCGGATCTGAGGTTTACGGATTAGCTGTAGCTTCCACGACGAAAAATTTGGACGCATCATTACGTTACCTGGATTATATCTTTTCTGAAAAAGGAAAAGACATTCAAAGCTGGGGTAAAGAAGGTGAGACCTATACCGTTGAAGGTGGTAAGCGAAAGTTTAATGACAATTACAAAGAAGCAGTTGATTTACGGGTAATCTCCGGGATTCAAACAGCAGCTACCTATGGATGGTTTGACTTTGACGCATGGATGGCACTGGTGAAAGAAGAGGAACAACTCGCTTACTTGGAATCTCCTAAATACCGGATGCCGGTATCCAGCGATCTTCCCATGCTGACAGAGGAAGAGGGAATTGCCATCGGTCCTGCTAATGATCAGATCTGGAAATACTGGACCACTGAAACCACTAAATTCATATTCGGCGAAAGACCTATGTCGGAATGGGAAGCTTTTGTAAAGGGACTAGATAAATACGAAGTGGAAAAAATCAAATCGACGTATCAAACGGCTTTAGATCGACAAATAGCTAACGCTAAAAAATAAAAAAAAGCAACAGGGCATCAGTCTTATCCTGGACGGATTGCCCTGTTGCAACATTAGGAGGAGAACTTTATTTGAAACCATCTGTCTTCAAGCGATTGAAGCGAGACCGTATATATCTGCTGCTGTTAGCACCTGTCCTGCTTTACTATATCTTATTTAAGTATGTACCCATGTTCGGGATCGTGATTTCTTTTAAAGATTACAATCTGTTTAAAGGCGTATGGGCAAGTGAATGGGTTGGACTGAAGTATTATGAATGGTTTCTTCGTAATCCAGATGCATGGAATATCATCCGAAATACGCTTTTATTGGGATTATATCGATTTCTCTTTTTGTATCCAACACCGATTATGTTAGCTGTATTATTCTATTTAATGCGTTGGAAAAGGTACAGAAGATTTGTACAGACTGTTAGTTACATGCCTTTTTTCATGTCCCAAGTCGTCATATCAAGTATCTTAATCATGCTATTGTCACCCAGCACAGGATGGATTAATCAAATGATTAAATCGGTGGGATTTGAACCCATATACTTTCTGCAAAAAGCAGAATGGTTCCGTACCATCTACATTGCTTCGGATATTTGGCAGCAAGTTGGCTTTAGTACAATCATCTACCTGGCAGCTTTAGCCGCGATCGACCCCCAACTTTATGAGGCAGCGAGGATGGACGGAGCAGGGCGATGGAAGCAAACCGTTCATGTAACCTTACCTGGGATTATACCAGCTATGGTGATTGTATTTATTTTACAACTTGGCGGTATCTTGGAGCTAAGCTTCGACAAAGCATTTCTTCTGGGTAACGTTGCTACCCTTGAAACTTCAGATATCATCTCTACTTATGTGTATCGCACCGGAATCATTGGAGGCAGCTACAGTTACGCTTCGGCTATCGATTTATCTATGGCTGTAATTTCTTTAATATTAATTTACTCTGCTAATCGAATAAGCCGTAAAGTGGGTGAGACGAGCCTATGGTAAAGCGTGGTCAGATCAGGATTTTTGATATTGTCAATTTTCTCTTATTGGCGTTTGTTGCGTTCGCATCTTTATTTCCCTTTATTCATATGGCGTCTGTCGCCCTTAGCTCACCTGACTATGTCGTTCGTAACGAAGTAGGATTATGGCCAAAAGGTTTTCAATGGGACGCGGTTTCTGCTGCAATAGGTGACAAAAGGTTGTGGATCGGCTATCGCAATACTTTGCTGTATCTCATTTTAGGAAGCTGTATATCCATGACGCTCACGATCATGGGCGCGTATGCGTTATCCAGAAAGTCGTTAATATTCGGTAAAGCCGTGATGATGATCATCGTTTTCACCATCATGTTCAATGGAGGGATGATTCCTTTCTATCTGGTCATGAAGTCTTACGGCTTAATGGATACTATATGGGCAATGGTGCTGCCAAGTGCCATCAATACGTATAATTTGATCATTATGCGAACCTTTTTTCAGGGTCTTCCTGTTGAAATAGAGGAGTCGGGGCGAATCGATGGTTTATCGGATTTCGGACTGCTTCCTTCCATTATAATTCCATTATCCAAACCTGTGCTTATGACGGTAGGTCTCTTCTATGCAGTGGAAATATGGAATAGTTTTTCGGCAGCGCTTCTGTTATTAAGGGATGCGAACTTATTTCCTCTTCAATTAATGATCCGCAATCTGGTGGTCGTAGGTCAAAGCGGAGACGTTCTTGAATCCTCTGCAGCTTCCGGAAAGACGGTTGTGCTGGAATCTCTGAAATATGCTCTCATACTACTAGGCAGCTTGCCTATTATTATGGTATATCCTTTCATTCAAAAGCATTTTGAGCAAGGTGCGTTGATTGGATCTGTAAAAGGTTGATATGGATTTTAGACGGGGCTAAGGCAATCATGAAAGCGAATCCAAAATCTATCTATGAGGTGAGCGTAAGATGATTAAGGGTAAAAAAATCGTTATCTATTTTCTGATATTCCTTATTACTTTTTCAGGTTATTCCGGGATTATACCGTCTTCAACTGCCAGTGCGGACAGCACTACTTTCACTGACAGCTTCAACAGTGAACCGGTCGGCCCCAAAACTAACGGTGGCGGTTGGACTATGGGTACATCTTTTGGAACCGTAGAGATTATAGAGGATTCTTCACCAGACAATAAGATCATGAAGCTTACGGATAATGATTATGTTCCGGGTTCTGAATTCAGAGGAGCCGCCACGGCTACTCGTACAATTATCCCACAGACAGGGAAGTTCACAGTGGAAACCAAGGTTCGTATTGAAATATATGAAAATGCGGATCCGCATTTCAATTTTGTTGTGACTGACAACCAATCAAATCTCGCTGCAAAGCTAACATACACAGGCGGATTATGGAGGGACGTTACAGACGCCAACGCAGTAATAAACATGCCCTCCGGTAATTTAATTGGCCAATGGGTGACTTTAAGGTTTGTGATTGATAAAGCTTTAGGGAAATATGACATGACGGTCATCAGTGATGCCTATAAATCAAGTGGAAGCACAGATCCTCGTCTTGATAAGTCAACAGGTACATTTACTATAAAAGGATTAAATATCAAACCAGGAACAGGGGACTTAACCAAGGTATTGTATCTTCCCCAAAATAATAAGGGAATTTATTATGTAGATTACCTGACTCTGAATAATACTGCACCGATTTGGGCGGACGGGACATTGACTGCAACCACACTAAGTGCAAATAGCGTAAAGCTTACTTGGCCGAGTGCAACCGACGATCTAGGCACCATAAAAGAATATAGAATTTATGAAGGGAACGTTAAGGTTGGCTCAACCACAGGAGCTATTAACACCATTACCTTAACAAATATAAGTGAAGGCTTTCATACTTACAAAGTAGAAGCGATGGACAACGAAAGTAACCAATCTTCTGGCGGACCCGTTGCAACCGTGGAAATGGGGAACCCCTTAGCGCTGCTGAAGCCACCTGCAGAGCATCCTCGTTTATTGATAAGAGCACAGGATATCCCTTCATTGAAGGTGAAGCTTGCGAAGCCAGAGATGGCTAAATACTGGGGCACGGTAAACGATGCGAGCAATGTAGTACACACTGGTGTACTGCCTCCCTTGACAGGCACAACCGATGGAAATTTTAATGAAACTGTTCTAGGCTCCATCAAAGCCAAAGCACTTCAATACGTTCTTAACCAGGATGAAGTTAAGGGAAGAGAAGCCATCGATATGATGAAAAACTTTTTCCGAACCTATGCATCAACCAACAAAGCAAAAAACTCCGGACATGCAGGCGAGACTATATTTGCTGGGGCGCTGGTTTATGATTGGTGCTACGACCTGCTGATTGTCAACGAAGAAGAGAATGTTAATGAAAAGGATTATTTTATCGCGGAATTTAAAAAAATGGCCACTAATCATACGTTAACTGGTTACCCTGTGGATCAAAGCTTTGGCAATTTCATAACCGGGAATCGGTCTGAAAATCACATTCTTAGAGATCTGCTAAGTGCAGGGATAGCTATTTATGACGAAGATACCTCAGTACCCACTATGTATGATGCAGCTACTAAAATCATAGTGGATGAGTTTGTTCCTTCTCGTAAATTTTTGTTTGATGCCGGCATGCACTACCAAGGGGACTCGTACGGGCAAGGACGATATGCTCATGAAGCGATAGCAAACATGATTTACGCCCGAATGGGATACCCGGATGTATTTGACAGAAATCTAGGTGATGTACCCTATAGAACCATATACAACCGGACTCCAGACGGCGATTTGCTCAGGGATGGAGATTCGTGGGTAGTTTCTAACCGAGGCGGATTTGCGGGACAGCCGAACACATTCTTATTTACAGCGGACTATTATAAAAACCCATATTTTAAAGAAGCATTCAATATGGAATATTCCCAGACAAAATGGAATGTAGATCCTCTCTTAGTGCTTTTATTTAACGATCCTGATTTACCAAGGAAACCACTGAATGAGCTCGGACTCACGAAGTATTTCGGTTCCCCAAATGGCTCCATGATAGCGAGAACCGGTTGGGATATGGGAATTGACTCAAATGCCGTGGTGGCTGAGATGAAAGTTGGCGAATACCACACCAACAATCATGACCATTTAGATCCAGGAGCATTTCAAATTTATTACAAAGGTTCGCTTGCGGGCGATTCCGGAGTCTATGAAACTTATGGTAGTGCTCATGACGAGAATTACTATAAACGGACAATAGCGCATAACTCCATGTTGGTCTATGATTCGAACGAAACATTCAAACGGTGGGGAATTCCAGTTTCAAATGATGGCGGAGTACAATGGCCTAATCTAGGGATGGAGCCTCCTAACTTAGCCGATTTGAAAGATAAAGATAAGGGTTACAAGATTGCGAGTATTGCGGGACATCAATTCGGCCCTGATCCGCTAAAGCCTGACTTCACCTATCTAAAAGGAGATTTGACAAAGGCTTACTCAAGCAAGGTTTCGAAATATACGCGCTCCTTTGTATTCCTTAATCTAAAAGATGACACACATCCGGCGGCGATGATTGTATACGACAGAGTCAATTCGACGAACAAAGATTTCAAGAAATACTGGTTGCTGCATAGCGAAGAGGATCCACAGATCAATGAAAATGTTACCACCGTAACACGGAGTGTGTATGGTTATAACGGAAAGCTTGTTAACACCACTCTACTGCCTTTGAAGGAAAATCTAACGATTGAAAAAGTAGGCGGAGCTCAGAAAGAGTATTTTGTAGATGGTAAAAACTATCCGAATCCGCTGTCAAGTCAAAGTGCTCTTGAACCCGGTTCATGGAGAGTACAGATCTCCCCGACCGATGCGCAAACGGATGATAATTTCTTGAATGTCATGCAGGTCATGGACAATGTCGGAGGCCCTACAGCGCTTCCTACTGAAATGGTAGACTCCGGTGACATGGTCGGAGCCAAAATTGCAGATAGAATTGCATTATTCAGTAAGAGCGGCGACCGTTTAAATGGTCCTGTTACCTTAGACATCACTGGAGATGAAGATCATCTTCAATATGTGGTAACTGATCTTGCGGCAGGTTATTGGACCGTAGAAAGAGACGGTCAAACCGCAGATTCTCAGATCCTAGTCTCCGAAGAGGGTGGTGTTCTAAGCTTCAATGGCCCTTCCGGAACTTATAAGCTAACATGGTCGGCTAATCTGACGTCTCAACTCATGGAACGTCCCGTATGGACGAACGGGAACCTTACTGCATCCGACATTACATCAGACAAGGTAACCCTGTCTTGGACGGGAGTGTCTTCAAGCAATACGGTTACCGCATACAAAGTGTTTGACAGCGGTAAGCTTGTGACCGAAGTACCAGGCAGCAATAATAGCATCACTTTAACCAATATGACTTCAGGTAAACATACCTTCCGGGTAGAGGCGCAACATACATCCGGAGCTCTGTCCGACACTGGACCTTCAGTTACGGTTACCTTGCAAAATTTATACAATATAAGCGGAACAGTAACCAAGGATGGCGGAATTCCAGCCGTCAATGCGACCGTAGCGATAAGAACGGTTGAAGGTTTTCTAGTTAAGTCTGTAATTTCAGATGCGGAAGGGCGCTATACAGCGGACAATCTGCCCATTGGTAATTATCTCATAACCGTAGCTTATGACAGGACCGATAAATTTTCAGAATCTGTCAGTCTCTCAGATAGAGACATTGTGAAGGATATTGTACTGATACCAATGATCGATATCACAGCAGTTACTGCCAGTGATGAAAGTGGCGGTTCAGCGGCAAAGACTATCGATGGGGACTTGACTACCTCATGGGCAGCACAAGGAATTGGCGTTTGGGTTAACTATGACCTAGGTGAAATCAAGAATGTCGACAGAGTTGACCTATTATTCGCTAATGCCGCGATTCGGAAAAATTACTTCGATATTGCGGTATCGACAGACGGCACCAACTTTACTAAGGTATATAGCGGATCCAGTAGCGGTACGTCTTCGGAGATGCAACAATACCGATTCGATCCGGTACCTGCACGGTATGTCAAATTTATTGGAAATGGCAACAACGGACCGTTCAGTGCATGGACCACCCTAGTTGAATTAGCCTTATATGGTAAAAAGACATCTATCGTCAGCTTTCAACCGCTTGAGGTTACGACAACTGTAGGTAAGGCACCGGTCATGCCGTCAGTAGTATCGGCGGTGTATAGCAATCAATCAACGGCAGAGGTAAACGTAGTCTGGGAAAGCATTAGCCCATCGCAATATGCCGCGGAAAATACATTTACGGTGCAAGGAACGGTTGAGGGTACATTGATACGTCCGCAGGCAGAAGTAACGGTTAATGCACTTCCTCTTGCGAAGGGAGTTCCGGGTAAACCGGTGCTTTCCAGTAATAGTGGCCACGTCGCAGGATTGAAGGATGGGAACTTCACCATCACGATGAACATGTGGTGGGGGAATAACGGCACACAACTCAAACTTTACGAGAATGGTGTCCTGATCGACACGCAGAAGTTGACCGATAGTTCGCCAAACGCGCAGGTCTCCAAGACAGCTGTTTCAGGTAAGCCTAACGGAACGTACTCTTACACGTGTGAGCTGATAAATAGCTTCGGAACGACCGCATGCGATCCTCTTTCCATTGTTATTACCGATGCATCTCCTGGTAAACCTGTTTTATCCCATAACAACTGGGACGGAGACGGAGATTACGATGTAACCATGAACATGTGGTGGGGAACGAATGCAACCGCGTATCGGTTATATGAGAACGACGTGTTAATTGATTCACAAGACTTAAACGCAGTGTCGCCAAATGCCCAGAAGGTAATAACGGCAATTTCAAGCAGAGTTGCTGGCACTTATGAATACCGCTGTGAATTAGTGAATGCGGCAGGCGTCACTTCTAGCTCGGTTATGACCATTAAACTAAAGTGATACAGCGATTCAAAAGCATTTTGAGCAAGGTGCGTTGATTGGATCTGTAAAAGGTTAAGTGATGAAATTGAGATGCTGCATGGTTTAACAACTAGGGAGGTCATGTGACTAATGTTGAATCAACGAATACCTTTAGTAATGGTACCACTCTTCGTATTTTTGCTGCTGTTCTCCACTTCCGCGTCAGCAGTTGAGGCAACACCCTCTTGGCCGGAATGGAAAGGGCTGCAAATGCCGTATCTTCCCGAGGACAAAGCGGAGATCCATCAGAATCCACCGGACTTCCGATGGGCTTATATTGAGGGGGCCGAGCAATATCAACTTCAAGTAGCTCTGAGCGCCGACTTTACTGATGTGGCTTATGAAGCCTCAACGGTTTCCAGAAACTTTTATAATTTCCCGGAGATATTTGAAACCGGGACCTGGTTCTGGAGGGTCCGATACGAAAAAGCGGGGAATTGGTCGGAATGGACATCCCCGAGACGCTTCCGTATTGCCGAGGATGCAGTTCCTTTCCCGGTTCCCGACGCGGCAACCTTAGGTGCAACGATCGGAACGCAGCATCCGCGAGTCTGGACGAATCCCGAGAATCTTCCCGAGTTTCGCTCTTACGCTCTGACGAAGGGGAAGGCGATTTACGACAGCAAGCTTGCGGGAGTAAGGGCGAATTTAAATGCACCTATTCCTTCTGAACCTTCCTTTCCATATGGGCCGGGTGCCCCGCAAGATGAAGCTTATATCATAGCATTTAATGCGTTTACTGCTAGTGCGATGTCAGCGATCGATCAGATGTTGGATGCGTCTTTTGTCTATCTAATATCAGGGGATGCCCAGATTGGTCAGAATGCCAAGGCCCGATTGCTGAAGTTGGCATCCTGGAATCCGGAGGGCCCAACAGGATATATCATTCAGGATCAGGTGCACCGGTCGGTCGCCTATAAGTCTGCTATGGCCTATGATTGGTTGTACCCTATTCTTACACCAGAGGAAAGACAAACAATTGTTAATATGATAACGGTCCGTACCCGAACGATGGCAGACGATCTGATCAACAACGATTCCATGCTGAAGCAGCCCTATAACTCACATGGGTGGACGGCGATGGGGTATATGGGCATTATATCCATCGCTTTGCTGCATGAGACGCCTGAGGCGGAAGAGTGGTTTAACAAGACCGTGCCGGCATACATCAATTTGATGGCGCCTTGGGGAGGCGAGGATGGGGGCTTCAGTCAGGGCAGCGGCTACTGGCAATGGGCCTCTATATTCAGCAAGGAGTTCATGGATGTGCTGCTGAGCGCCAGCGGTTTGAACTTGTACGATAAGGCATCTGTACGAAATGAAGGGAACTTTGCTTTATATGCATTTCCCAACGGGTCGCCAAGAGGAGTATTTGGGGATGACAGTGAGTATCCACCGGGTTCCCCAAGTGTTACCGCATACAAACGTATGGCGGAAATGAATAATGACCCCAATATGCAGTGGGGTCATATCACTAATGGATCTCCACCTTATATTTCACTGAATGATTATTTCTACGGCAACCCTGCCATACAGCCCATACCCCCGGTCGGCCTGCCGAAGGCCCGGTGGTTTCAAGATACGGACTGGGTAACAATGCACTCGAATCTGTACGACCGTGATCGCGTATCCTTGTATTTCAAATCCAGTCCCTATGGAAGCTACAACCATAGCCACTCCGATCAAAACAGCTTCATCCTTAATGCTTTCGGGGAAACACTTGCGCTGGACAGCGGTTATTATGATTGGTATTGGAGTCCGCATCATAACAATTTTACCAAGCGAACCTTTGCACACAACGCAATCACTTATGATGGGAAAAAGGGTCAAGCCTTTGACGACTTCTCCGCCAAGGGGAAAATCACCGGTTTTGTGACTCACCCGGATTTTGACTCGGTCAGCGGGGACGCGACTCAAGCTTACGGCGGAGGCCTGTCCAAGGCGAACCGGCACATCATCTATCTTCGGCCTTCCATGTTCGTCACGATCGATAACCTAGCTTCACAACAAGCAGGCGGTTCGGCTTTCTCTTGGTGGCTTCATGCCGAAGAGAACCTGACTGTTGACAGTGACCAATCCGGAGCAACAATCACTAAAGGGAAAGCCGTTCTGAAAACCAAAATACATGCACCCGACCAGATCAGTGCGGTTTATGAAGAAAGGTATCTTGATGAGAATGGACTAGAAAGAAGACCAGAGGGCAGATTTTCTACCAAGCCGAATCAGAAACATGCAGCATTTACGACTCCCAAGTCAGAGAGCACCACTATTGTAACGACTATGGATGTTCATAAGACTAATGGGAATGCGCAGAATGTGGTGTCTGAGAATTTAGGGGATTATCTGAAGCTTACCTTTGAAGATGGTTCGCAGGTCTTTGTACGGCTCATACAAGAGGGCTTAGTGGACACGGGAACTTACAAGTTCGACGGGGCAGCGATCGCTGTGAAGGGAGATACCGTTCTCCTTGTAGCGGGTACGAAGCTCATCCGGGATAATGTGGTATTGATAGAAAGCAGTGAGCTTTCGACCATCGTCTATGGGCAGAAGCAACTGATGGTGATGAGCGAGGAAGATAGTGTATCCCACATTTATGCCCCGGGCGTAACGGCTGTTCGGAACGAACAAGGCCAACCTATCCCGAATGCGGGAAGCGCTGCGGAAGTTGTTTCGGCTCAGGGTTTGTATTGGAGCACGGCTGACGACAGGCTTACCATCCAGATGCAAAAAGGTAGTTACTCCTTGAAGCTGAACGACGCACCTGTGCCGCAGCCATTGGAAGATATTGCATTGACATTGACCGTGGATGGTGTGAATTCAACAGTACCCCTGAAAGCGCATAGTGACGTGGCCGGAAATCCGGTTTCATGGGGGAAGCTTCCTATTGATGAAGGGCTTTACGAAGTGGAGGAGAGTCCTTTGGGACTTGTATTTGAGAAATATGGCTCACCAACCCTGTTTTATTCGGAGAACAGCCCTTCGATCATTATGACGGGTCAGAGCGGAAGTTTGAAGTTACGGAGCTTGAGTGCGTCCCAACCGTTAACCACGGATGTGAGGACAGATTATGACGATGTCCGGGGCACCCTGGCGATCGGGCAAGAAGCGGAGTCCTTCATCGCATCGGGCGGAGGTGTATTCACCCGCTATACCAATCGTCCGTTTTTATCCAATGGCACGGGTGTGGGCAATTGGTTGAATAAGGGACAGTGGCTTACATGGGAAATACCGGTGCCAAAACAAGGGCATTATGATCTGATTGTCAAATATGTCGCCGGATGGGATCTCCCGGTAGGCCAAATTACCACTAGATTTCTGAAGGTAGGCAATGCAGGTTACAAATTCGAAGCACCGACTACCGCTGATTTCGGAACGGCACCGGATAAGTGGAGGTCGCTGCGAGTACGGATGAACCAGGAGCTCCAGCCGGGTAAGATCCAGATCACGATGTGGAGTTCCGGCGGAGCCATGAATATGGATTGGCTGGGATTGGTAGAGGTCAAGGAGGATGAGATCCGGCCGACAGCTCCAGGAAATGTAAGCCTTGGAGCCATCGGGGAAACATCGGTCAAGGTAGAGTGGGGCGCTTCGACGGACAATGTGGGTATCCAAGGATATGCCATCTACGCAAATGATCTGGAGGTTGGAAGAGTGGACGCTGACACCCTCAATTATGAGGTCACCGGGTTAGCGCCTTCAACCGCCTATAACATTGCGGTAAAAGCTGTCGACCTATCGGACAATTATTCTAAATTGAGCAATATCGCCGTCGCGAATACAACAGATCTTACGCAGCCTTCGTGGACTAATGCTTCCCTTGAGATTCCGATCATTGATCGTGACATGGCTAGATTAGCATGGGAAGGCGCCGGGGATAACTCGGGCAAGGTTAACAACTACCAAATTTATAAGATTGAAGGTTCGGTAGAGACTCAGGTGGCTACGGTGACCAGCCAAGTCTATGACGTATTGAATCTGCAGCCTGGAACTTTCTACCGATTCAGAATTGAAGCGGTGGATAAGGCCGGGAATGAATCGGACTCAGGTCCTTCAATAGGGGTAAATACGCTGAATACCGAGCAGAGCGAATCATTTTTCGAAACCTTTGATCGGAGTCCGGCAGGCAGCGTGTCAGGGTTAAACGGCTGGAAAATTATAGCCCCTTATGGATCGGCCGCATTGGAACCGACACAGGGTGCCGCAGGGAATTCCTTAAAGCTGATTGATAATGATTACGTTAACACGAACCAGAATACCGAATACCGTAATGCCTTTGTTGCGGAACGAACCGTATCTCCTATGAGCGGAAAGCTCATATTCGAAACCAAGTTTAAGTTCAACAAACTGAATCATGACTACGGGAGCTATAATTTGGACCTTATAGGGAATGCACAGACGGTTGCCAGGTTCACAGGATTTTCCTCGGGATACATGGGCTATTGGGTTCAAGCGAACGGTACCAATACTGCAAGGTTTATTCCCGCCGATTCTGCCTTCTATCCAATAACACGCGACCAGTGGGTTACGGTACGGATGGAAGTGAATACCGCGACCAAAACCTATGATCTCATTTTGAAAGCGGATATGTTCAAAAGCTATAAAGGTAGTGTGGATACTCCAGGAACTCTGGATACGGAAAGCGGAACATTTAAGGTAACGGGCATCCCTTACTATAATAACAATGTTCAAGTAAGCAGCATTGATACAGTGCGACTCAGCTCCAACCGGTATACAGGCACCTATGAGTTTGACTACGTAGCTTTGTACAAGGACGAAGCATCGGCGCCTGCGGTAACACTAACTGTACCGGAAAAGAGCCCCGTGTCTGGTGAATTCGCCCTGAACGTTGGTCTTCAACATGTACATGGCGTTTCAGCGCAGGATATCCATCTCGCTTATGACAGCAATAAGTTTCAATTTGTAAAGGCTGAAAGCCTGCGGGACGGAACGCAATTGATATCAACTGAAGACAACGCCTCCAATGGTGAAATAAGACTGGTATCATCAAATACCGGAGATGCGGTTGATGAAGCACCTGAATTACTGAAGGTTCTGTTCAAGACCAAGTCAGATGTGGGAGCGGGAAGTATCGGTGTATCGAAAGCGATCGTGACTGATGCAGCCGGCAATAAAATTCAGCTTCAATCGTTGAGATCGGTGTCGATTCAAGTGAGTGATGCAGAACCGCCTGTTTGGTCGAACATGAATCTTGAGGCGTCCAGTCCTTCTAAAGGGGATGTAATGCTTACTTGGAGCGGTGCGGATCAAACCGATCTGTCGGAATACCGGGTGTATCAGAATGGGAATCTGCTCGGCACGGTCGGTCGGAATGAAAGCAGCTATATGGTAAGCGGGCTTGTACACAATACCACCTATACGTTCAAGATCGAAGCAAGCGATGCAGCCGGGAATTGGTCTGTTGACGGACCTTCCTTGACTCTGCCTTATCGTGACCCAGTTACCGTCATGCTCCAAGACAGCCAAGGCAATCCGTTGAGCGGAGGGACGATCACGTACTATGACAATGGTTGGAAAGACTTCGGTGTTACGGACGAAACGGGGAAAGCAAGCAAATCTCTAGCTGGTAATTCGTATAAGTTCGGCATGAAATACCAAGGGATATACCAGGAGATAAGTCAGGAAATCGATGCAAAACCTTCGGTCGTATTCAAGACAATCCAAGTCAAGGTAAAACTGAAAGATAGTCAAGGGATTCCGTTGGACGGCGGAACAGTAACGTACGATGCGGAAGGCTCGAGGCCATTTGGAATAACCGTTCAGGGCGAAGCAGTGAAGGAACTGTTAGCTGGACCGTATTCCATCCGTATGAATTATCAGGGATCTTATCAGGAAGTGAGTCAGGATACCGGTGTGAATCCAACTGTCGTATTTCAGACTGTTAATGTAAAAGTATCCGTGGAAGACAGTAAGGGAAAAGCGTTGAAGAATGATGTAGTTGTAAAGTTCTACGCAAACGGTTGGAATCCATTCGGAACCATCACTGGTGGTGTTGCTGTAAAGGAAATGCTTCCCGGGACCTACAAATTCAGTGTGACCTATATGGGCGACACAACCGAGAAAAGTCAAGATATAGGATCAGATCCGAAGGTCAAAATCGTGTTGGGACACTAATGGCTCTTTGATTATTTCACTTCATTAATCTTAGGAGGAACTTACCTTGAACAAGATCAAAGTCGCCGTCATCGGATGCGGTAATATTGCGAACGGTACTCATATTCCAGCATATTTGGCTAACCCGAATGCCGAAATTAAGTATTTCTGCGATATTATCAAAGAGAAAGCGGATAAAGCGGTATTAGACTATAACTGTGGGGAAGCGATTGAAGATTACCATGTTGCACTGAATGACCCCGAGATTGAAGCGGTATCCGTATGTACATCAAATGATGTACATGCGGCTATCTCCATCGATTGCTTACGTGCAGGCAAGAACGTACTGTGCGAGAAGCCGGCTGCAAGAACATATGCTGAAGCGTTAGAAATGCAGAAGGCTCAGCATGAATCTGGACGTGTGTTGAATATTGGTGTAGTGAACCGATTTAATACAGGTGTAAATCTGATCAAGAAGATGATCACCAATGGAGAGCTTGGTGAAGTCTACCATGTTTACGTCAGCTTCAGATCTCAACGTTCGATTCCCGGACTGGGAGGTGCATTTACGACCAAATCCATTGCTGGAGGCGGTGCACTGATTGACTGGGGCGTTCATTTCCTGGATATTGTCATGTATTGCTTGGGGGACCCGCTTCCGAAGACGGTATCCGGGCAGACGTACAGTAAATTGGGTTTGGATATGCCGAATTATTCCTATATCAACATGTGGGCAGGTCCACCGAACTTTTCCGGAACTTATGATGTGGATGATTTCGTAACGGCCATGATCAGAACAGAAGGTCCAACGATTTCATTAAATGGCGCTTGGGCACAAAATATTGGCGCAGAAGAAATGTACATTGACATACTCGGGAGTAAGGCTGGAATCCGTCTGCAATATGGAAAAGGATTTGTAGTGTACGGAGAGAAGGATGGCGTATTACTTGAGACAACACCTACCTACAGATCCGATGAAATGTTCCAAACCGAGATCGATTCCTTCTTAGAGTGTATCCGGACCGGCGAGAAACTGGCTTCCCATATCGATACCGTGATTCTCTCGTCGAAAATTATCCAGGGCATTTATGATTCATCCGAAATAAACAGAGAGATAGTATTCGATAGTACTAAGGAGGACGCGATATGAAAAAAATTGGCTTTATTGACTATTTTCTTGATGAATGGCATGCGAACCAGTATCCAGATTGGATCGAACAGTCATCCGGTGGAGCAATGAAGGTAACCTGTGCTTACGGTAAAGTGGATGCGCCTAACGGAAGAACTAATGCAGACTGGTGCAGCGACAAGGGCATTGAGCTATTGCCTACGATTCAAGCGGTCATTGACAGCAGCGATTATATAATCGTGCTCTCACCTGATCACCCGGAATTTCATGAAGAGCTGTCCTTGCTTCCTTTGCAGTCCGGCAAACCCACATACGTGGATAAAACCTTCGCTCCTGATCGGGAGACCGCAATCAAAATGTACGAACGGGCAGCTCAGCATAACACGCCGCTATATTCCTCTTCGGCTTTACGATTTGCTCCTGAATATGCGGATGCACGCAATAGGGAAATCGATACGTTATTCAGTCAAGGACCAGGCAAATATTATAACTATGCCGTTCATCAGATTGAGCCGATCGTATCCCTGATGGGTGTCGGAGCCAAGCGTGTCATGTCCGTGGGTACTGAATTGGCACCTTCCTTGTTGATCGAGTATCCAAACGGACGGCAAGCCAGTATTCTTCATATTCAAAACAGTCCTTTTCTTCTGACCCTGCAATATGAGAACGGTGAATCTGCCAGAGTCACAGCAGAAGCGGATTTTTTTGCAGCTTTTATCGATGATTTGGTACATTTCTTCAAAACCGGTATATCTACCGTTCCACCTGAAGAAACGATACTAGTGATCACTTTGATTGAGTATGGTAATAAAGCCATGCAAACGCCTTATCAATGGATTGAATTACCTGTTCCGGAGGTTAAACAATGAGAATTGGCGTTGTCGGATACGGAGTGAGAGCTAGTAGTCTAATGGGTTATGTGCCCAAACTAGACCCTGATAGTCGGGTTGTTGCGATAGCGGATCCCGGGATAGCAAAAATCAAAGCACAGCTGAAAGATGAAGCAGAACACATCCTATTTTATGAAAATATTGAAGAAATGCTTGATTCAGTTCAATTAGACGGTGTGGTAATCGGTACTCGATGTGATCTGCATACGGAAATGGCTCTAAAGGTATTAGAACGAAACTTAACGTTATTTCTTGAAAAACCAGTCGCTACGACTTACACCGATCTATTTAGATTAAAAGCAGGATACGAGGCGTCTCAATCCCAAGTTGTCGTCTCGTTTCCGTTAAGAAATACTCCACTGATAAAGTTGGCTAAAGAAATTATTGATTCGGGGAAAATAGGCACCGTTGAGCATGTTCAAGCCGTGAATAACGTCCCCTATGGAGCGGTTTATTATCAGAATTGGTACAGAGACGAGAGCATTTCAGGAGGATTGTTTCTTCAAAAAGCGACGCATGATTTCGATTATGTAAATTATTTAGTCGGTCTTAAACCTGTTTCCATATGTGCAATGAAATCAAAGCAAATCTTTAAAGGAAACAAACCAGCTCAACTGATGTGCAAGAACTGTGAAGAAAAGTATACTTGTCCGGACAGTGCGCTCAATCATGATTATGGCGAATACTGCTGCTTCGCTGAGGACACTGGCAACGAGGATTCCGGAAGCGCACTAATACGTTATGAGTCGGGTATGCATGTGAACTATTCACAAAATTTCTTTGCCCGACGGGGAGCCGCCAGAAGAGGTGCAACACTGCTCGGGTACAAAGGAACGATTGAATTTGATTGGTATACGGGAGAGTTGAAAGTATTTATGCATCATGAACCTCGTGTGGAGACGCATAAGCTCGATTTAGAAGCCTATGACGGTCATGGTGGAGGGGATCAACTGCTGATAAGCAACTATTTGAAAGTTCTACGCGGCGAAGAGAAATCGGCTACCACGTTGGATGATGGTCTGCTTAGTGCATTATTATGTTTGAAAGCGAATGAATCCGCTGAAATGGGTACCTTTTGTAACATTGCTTGGGATTAAAAATCAAGGTGTTGGAGGGGTAAACATGAAGAAGGGCATTAATATCTGGTCATTTCCGGAAGGGAAGCCAATCTTGGAGTGTGCGAAGCTGGCTAAAAAGGCTGGATTCGACGGTATTGAACTGTCGTTGAATGAGTCCGGAGAGTTAGGGCTCGAGACAACAGACCAGGAAGCTTCGGTACTTCGAGAACAAATCACGGATCTGGGACTTGAGATCAGCGGATTGGCTACGGGCTTGTATTGGTCACATTCGATGACTAGTGAATCCGAAGCGACACGAACGAAGGCCATGGATATATGCAAAAAACAACTTGAGATGGCATCGGCTTTGGGTGCAGATACGATTCTAGTCATTCCAGGTGCTGTCGGGGTTGATTTTATTCCGGGCTGTGATGTAATCGAATACGACAAAGCTTATGAGCGCGCTCAGCAATGCATTAGCGGGCTGGCTCCCTTTGCGGAGCAGACAGGCGTATCCATCGGTATCGAGAATGTTTGGAACAAGTTCCTGCTCTCCCCGCTCGAGATGCGTCAATTTATAGATTCCATCGACTCCCCGTTCGTTGGTTCTTACTTTGATGTAGGAAACGTCGTGCATTCCGGCTATCCGGAGCATTGGATCCGCATCCTGGGCAGTCGCATCAAGAAGGTCCATTTCAAGGATTATCGCCGCGAAGCAGGTGGATTGCACGGGTTTGTCGATTTGCTTGCAGGTGATGTTGATTACCCTGCGGTGATGGCGGCTTTTAAAGAAATTGGCTATGATGGATATGCGGCGGCTGAGATGATTCCGAACTACGCGCACCATACGGAGCAGATTATTTATAATACCTCCGCCTCGATGGATGTTATCCTAGGACGCAGCGTCTTATAACTTTCTTATATTTTCAAGTGAAACTGGAGGGTGTACGGTGGGGATATCACTAACGAATAAAATAGGCGTAATCATAGACGGCTTCGGCGTCGGAGTAAGAGAAGGTCTTAACAAGGCGAAGGAGATCGGTGCAGATGGCGTTCAAATATGGGCGGTTTCCGGCGAAATGGATCCGGGTAACCTGTCAGCCAATAGACGTAAGGAGTTAAAAAAAATTATAACGGGTATGGGTCTAGAGGTATCCGCATTGTGCGGCGACCTTGGAGGTCATGGTTTCCAGGATCACGTTGAGAATCCCACCAAGATCGAGAAGTCCAAACGCATTCTAGATCTAGCAATGGATTTGGGATGTAATGTGGTTACAACCCATATCGGGATCGTACCGGAAGACCCGACAGATCCAGTATTTAGGGTAATGCAAGAGGCTTGTACCGAGCTTGCCGAGTACGCTTCGGAGATGAAAGGACATTTTGCAATTGAGACGGGACCTGAAACAGCGGCTCATCTAAAATCATTTCTGGATACACTTGGAGGTAAAGGGGTAGCTGTAAATTTTGATCCTGCCAACATGGTCATGGTTACTGGGGATGATCCGGTGAAAGGTGTACACCTTCTGAAAGACTATATTGTCCACACTCATGTGAAGGATGGTATCCGGCTTCAGCCTTTTGATCCGAGAGTTATTTATGGAGCGATTGGGTATCAACCTATGGATCATAAAAATATTGCGGAACTTGTGAGTTCAGGAGCGTTATTCCGGGAACTTCCGTTAGGTGAAGGCGACGTGGATTTTGATGCTTATTTCGCTGCTTTGCAGGAGATAGGCTATAGTGGTTATCTTACTGTAGAAAGGGAGGTTGGAGATCATCCTGAAAGGGATATAAGCAGAGCGGTGTCATTCATTCGTAAGTATAGATAAAAGGGAGCGACGAACTAATGATTCCTAATGAAACAAAACTGATCATGATCGGTGACTCGATTACAGATTGTGAACGGGTTCGCCCCTTTGGTGAAGGTAAAGGTGACGCGTTGGGGAACGGGTATGTCTCCCACATCAATGCTTTGCTTGAATCAACTTATCCGGAACTTGAGTTACGGATGATCAACATGGGTATAAGCGCTAATACCATTAGAGAACTTCGGATGCGCTGGCAGACTGACGTCATAGATTTGAAGCCCGACTGGGTATCGATCATGATTGGCATTAATGATATTTTGCGGCATTATAACCGTAAACATATTAAAGAATGCCACGTTTCGCTCGAAGAATACGAGCAGACACTCGAGGCGTTAGTCGTAGAAACGAAGGTGTCCGGCGTCCAAGAAGTGATTTTGATGACACCGTTCTTCATCGAGAGTAACCCTGATGACCTACTCCGAGGCATGGCATTGCAGTATGGGGCGGCCGTACAACGAATCAGTGAACGGCACGGCACTCATTTCATTGATGTTCAATCCGCTTTCGACAGGCATCTTAAGCATCATTACTCCCTTGAGCTAGCTGCAGATCGAGTCCATCCGACGCAAACCGGTCATATGATCATTGCTCGAGAATGGCTGAAGGCCGTTGGATACCAATGGTTATAGAGCATGAACATTTAAAACACTTACCGTTACTACTCCGGTAAGTGTTTTTTATTATAGTAGAAATTAAGCCGCTAAGAGGCGGCCTTTTCCATTCATTCACATACTACAAGTTACTTCGACTTCTTCTTAGCTGCGGATCTGCCTTGCTTCTTAGGATCATCTGATGGTGGCGCTGCATGCTGTGAGCCGTTGGGTTTAATCGGTTTTGTCATGATTATAAAATGCTCCTTCCCTGAGATTGGTATTAGTTATATGCAATTACTACAGCTTTATCCAAAGGTACCGCTTACCATGCCATAAAGGCAACTTTCGTCTTTATTTCTCGTCACAATAGAATATAGGCAAATTCATGGAGGAGGAATGATTTATCATGATCGGTGCCAAACGAATAATCGCGGGTATGATCCTTTCGGGTATCTTCGTGGCGGCAGTCGGTTGTGCGTCTCCGGAAGCCAAAACAGTCACGCCAATACCATCTGCCTCGGAGAGTGCAGAACCTCCATCGTCGACGAATATCACTGATAACGGGCAGAAGACGGAATCGACTTATGCTCTAAAAGTGAGGGATCAACTGATTCATCTGCAAGATTGGGACAACAATATAGATCTTGAGGGCATGTTGGGCAAGCCACTATCTCAGAAGACAGAGACGCTGAAGAACGCTGATACAATGACAGGCTCTTTTCTGAAAAAACTGAACTATAAAGGACTGTACATGGAACTGTTTTCGCCCAAGCAGAACGGTAAAACATTCTGGATCATGACAATGAAGGTAACGACCGATACGTTTGAAACGCCTAATGGTATCACGGTCGGCTGTAAGGTAGCAGCGTTGAAAAAGGCTTACCCGGGCATTGGTTTTGATGATGGGCGGATGAATCCTGATAATGCGGTTTACAGAGTAAGCGATGAAGAAGGGTACCATAACCTCGAATTCGAAGTAAAGGCTGGCTTGGTTACGGAGATATCTCTCTTTTTTCTGATTCCGTAGGAAACTTTCATGGCAGGCTGAGGGCATTGTACCGAATGAAAGAGCAACATTTCAAACATATCCTTGTGATATAACTAACATGAATTCAAAACAAGGAGATGAAGAGATGAATAAGTTGAATGGTAAAATTGCTTTAGTAACCGGGGCAAGTCGGGGGATTGGTCGTGGCATTGCGTTACGCCTGGCGCAAGAGGGAGCAGTCGTCGCAGTACACTATGGGAAAAGACAAAATGACGCAGAGGGCGTGGTTCTTGAGATTGAGCAACGTGGAGGCGCCGCATTCTCGATCGGTGCTGACTTAAGTTCCCTTCACGGCATTCATGATTTATATGCAAAATTGGATACAGTCCTTCGGGAACGTACAGGTGATAATCGGTTTGATATTCTTGTGAATAATGCAGGTATCGGTCAAATTGCAACTATAGAAGAGACGACAGAAGCATCTTTTGACGAGGTCATGAACATTAATGTAAAAGCGCCACTTTTTGTTACTCAGCAAGCTTTGCTGCGTCTGAATGATGGAGGGCGTATTATTAATATCTCATCGTTTGTTACACGCGTGGCCTCCCCTAGTGTCTTTACCTACAGTGTGTCCAAGGGTGAGATCGATACACTTACACACGTCTTGGCACAACAACTGGGGCATCGTAATATTACTGTGAACGCTATCCAGCCTGGCATTATTAATACAGAAATGAATGCTGGGACTTTACAAGATTTCAATGGACAGAAGTTTGCTGCGGGTCTCTCTACCTTTAAAAGATGGGGGGAGCCTGAAGATGTGGCCGATATTGCCGCCTTTCTTGCCACTGGGGATAGTCGTTGGGTAACCGGCCAATTAATTGATGCAAGCGGCGGATCTCATCTGTAAAGATGGTGTTTACATATCCGGCACCTCTGAATACCGCGATTGGAAATGTAACCTGCTGAGCTGAGCTAAGCCGACCTGGGCAAGTGTTAAGCTCGTGTCTAAATAACAAAAAGCGTTGTTCTGTTGCTCGTGGCAACAAAACAACGCTTTTTTCAGTAATTTCCCGAAGGACAATTCTTCTTCGTCCGTTCGTTATGGATTAATGCGACTTTGAAGCGACTTTCACGACTTTCTCGTCATCCTTCGCGTTAAGTTCGGCAATAAGCTTGTCACCTTCGACGTCTAGATTCGGCAGTAAGCGGTCGAGCCACTTCGGCAGCCACCAAGCTTTGTCGCCGAAGAGTGCCATGACAGCTGGGACGAATGCCATGCGAACGAAGAATGCATCGATCAGAATGCCAAGAGCCAGCGCAAAGCCGATTTGTTTGATCATAATGTCGTGCGTGAGGACGAAGCCGGCGAAGACAGCGACCATGATGACGGCGGCCGCAACGACGACGCGGCTGGCCTGATCGTACCCGTGAACGACACTGTCTCTGCCCTTATGCCCATGAACGTAAGATTCGCGCATGGAGGAGACAAGGAATACTTGATAATCCATCGCGAGTCCGTACAGTATTCCCGTGACGAGAATCGGGATGAAGCTCATGAGCGGACCGCCTGTATCAACGCCGAACAGATCGCTAGCCCAGCCCCATTGGAATACCGCGGTTGTGATGCCGAATGTGGCAAGCACGCTGAGCAGGAAACCGACCGTTGCTTTGATCGGAACGAGAATGGAACGGAAGACCAGCATAAGAATGATCAACGAGAGGATGACGATGATTCCGATGTATGTTGGGAACACATCCGCCAGTCTGGACGACATGTCAATGTTGATCGCAGTGAAGCCCGTGACTCCAAGCGTCACGTTATTATTCTGGGCGATAATCGAATCTGCTGCTCTCAGCTCCTGGACCAGATCCTTAGTTGCGGTATCCGTAGGTCCCGTTTTCGGTATGAGACTTAAAATAGCGATACTTCCGTCTTTGTTCATGCCAACGGGCGTTACAACGGATACGTTCTTGAGCTGCTGAATGCCCTGGGCGATTCCACCCAGTGCTTCCGGTGCGATCGTTCCTGATGGATCTTTGGCTTCTGCGACGATAAGAAGAGGGCCGTTAAAGCCTTCTCCGAAGCCGGAAGAGATCGCGTCATAGCTTTGCCGCGCGGACGTATCCAGATTAGCGCTGGCTCCCGAAGGGATGCCAAGCTCCATCTTCCCCGCCGGAATGGCCGCCGTGCCTAGAATGACTACAACCGCGACTATAACTAGCCAACGTAATTTGACGATGCTTTTCACCCAACCATGCGCGATGCCATGCGCATTGGTTTTGGAGCGGTTCTTCTTGCGTGCTTTCTCGGAGCAGATACGCTCACCTACTAAGCCTAACAATGCCGGTAGTAGAGTAAGAGCGATAAGTACGCTGAGGAATACGGTGATCGATGCCACAATCGCCATCATGCTTAAAAAGGAAATGCCGATAACGAGGAGACCGCACAGCGCGATAATTACCGTAAGTCCCGCGAAGAACACTGCGCTTCCCGCAGTTCCGACAGCCCGCCCCGCAGCTTCCCGCGCGGTTAGGCCTTGGTCGAAAATAAGACGGCGCTGGCGGTTCACGATAAAGAGCGAGTAATCAATGCCTACCGCTAGCCCGATCATAAGAGCTAATACAGGCGTAAAGGATGTCATAGTAACGAAGCTAGAGAAGGCGAAGGCTCCACCGACACCGATTCCGACGCCGAACAGCGCGGTCACGATCGGCAAACCGGCGGCAACAAGCGAACCCAGTGTCATGATGAGGACGACGGCCGCGATGATCAAACCGAACACTTCGTTAACGCCGATCGGAAGCTCAACCTCTTTCAGAGAGTCGCTTGGGAGAGCGGTTATGCCACTGCCTTCCACCGAATCGGTTACGGCTTCCACGACAGAGTCCGTTACCCCCGGGGGCAGCGAGTTCTGCTGTACGGTGAACTGGAATTGGAATAATGCAATGCTGCCATCAGTCGCGATCAATACGCCAGGCACGGGCATGCCATTCACCATAAGCGGCATGTACGGCGGCATTTCGGTAGGTGCCGAGCTTACCGCTCCCGCGGCAGATGCGTCCGCTCCTTGAGCGTTTCCGGCCTCCGCCGACGTTTCACCTTGAGCGGAACCTAGCGCGTCCTGGTCAGATAAAGAGGCTCCCGCTGCTGCCGCCAATTCAGCGGGATTGATAACATAATCAAGGCCATACACCTTATTTACCGCTTCCGTAATCGTCACGATTCGTTCGGGCATGTCGAGTCTTTCTCCCTCGGGGGCCGTGAACAATACACTTGCTTGGCCGCCGGACGCTTCCGGCAGCTCCTGTTCGAGCTTGTCGAGCACCTTCTGCGATTCGGTACCTTCGATCTTCATCTCCGAGCTCACGCTCATACCGTTAATACTAAGCATCGCAACGACGATGCCGATGATCAGAACCCAGCCCAATATGAAGGTCCAAGGTTTGTTATATGCTGATTTTCCAATTCTGTACAATAATTTGGACATAACGAGTTAGCCTCTCCTTTAATGTGTTTCAATTTTAGAATCCATTCCTTAAGTAGTTGAATGTCGTATCTAAATAGTGGTCAAATGAAACGGCTCCGGGTGATTCTTCTTCGGCTTGGCCGGGTAGGAGAACTTGTAACGTTCCATCAAGCACAGACATAATGGAGGAGATAATCGCTCCCGCCAAAAGATTGGTGTACTGGGTCGAATGCGTTTCCCGATATAAGTCCGTTAACAGATTCTGCGTTCTTATCTGCAGGCTGCGGATCACGCTTAGCGTGTATGGCTCTAGAGTCGGATACTTCTTACAAAGCGTGAACAGCTGATGCATTCTTTTTAGCGATTGTTCAGCCAGCTGCATCTTCACGAATTGGTACATCGCTTCGAGCGGTGACGTGGAATCGGGCATCAGATGGAGCAGATCGAAAAATTCATCTAAGCCATGGTAAGGATAGGCCGCCATCGCTACTGCTTCTTCCTTGCAGGAGAAATGATTAGCGAACGTACGCCGGGAATAGCCGGCACGCTGCACGATATCCTCAACTACAAAACCCTCCAATCCGCGCTCGATCGTAAGCTGGAACGCAGTTTCAGATAAGGTGTTAGCGGTAGCTTCTTTTTTTATTTCCCGCAGACTGGTCTTATTTATCATGACAGAATCCTCCGCCCTTCTATTTGTCTAGACCACTATATCACATTTATTGCCCAAAGGGCAATAATGCACAAAAAGCAATTTTACTCATTGTGCAATTATATTAACGTAATGTTCAAAATCGATTAGTTTACTTAATATTATGGGCAATATAATCTTAATCTCTCTTGTAAACCCGATAAAAGTTCCACTGGCACTTCCCTAAGCTCGATATCTCCACCAAGAAAAAGAAGCCAATTTGTTATTTCAGTCATTTCTTCGGGCTTATTAATATCGATAAAAGTCTTTAGAATGGCTGTGCTTTGATAAGGATTCGTATAGGAAATTGAAACTTTTAAAGGATGGTATTTTCTGAACTGGGCAATCGCTTTTGGACCAAGTTCAAGGACGAGGTTGATTACTTCTTCCTGCTTACTTAGTTTGTCTAAAATCTTCTTCTTACTTAATCTTTTTTCCATCGGGTAGGGTTGGACATCGGTAAGATGGTCGACAGGGAATATCCGCTTCTTTTCTTCCTTCAAGTCAAAACCTTCAATCAGCCAAATACTTTTTTCACGATAAAGGTGCAGGAGATAAATGGGATAAGAGTTTGTTACCTTCTCTTCTTTGATGCTAATCATTAGACAGCTATCCAAAAGAAGGATTTGGATCAGTTTTTCTAAGAGGGGATGGGGGAGGTCGGAAAGATCAAGCAGGTCGGGGTTATGGGGATTGGTCCCTTCAAATAGCAAGATTTGATTTAAAAGAAAAAGGTCATCTTGCTGGTTTTCTGAGATAAGTCCTAGTAATTTTTCAGCTAATGACTGTCGGCTCTTTAGGTAGGGGAGTTGTTGATTTCTTGTGGCCATAAAGGCTATAAAAAGAGCTTTGACCTCATTATCGGTAAAACGAACAACGGGCAGGACAGAGTTACGCATAACAAAATAACCCCCATCCCTGCCAACTTCAGCGACAAGCGGCATCCCAAGGGCCTCAATTTCTCTGATATCTCTAATAGCTGTCGAACGAGAGATGTTAAATTCTCGCATGATCTCAGAAATGGTAAAGTGGGCACGATTGTTGATATACCGCATGATGACATTAATCCGTTCAACTTTTTTCATAGGAACTCCTAAACAGTATCATTTTTTGACATGATTAAAGGCTATCATATAATTATCAAGTGAAGAAGACAAATCATTTGATTAAATTTAAAATGAGAGGAAGTTTTGAATATGACAAACTATACTATTGAAGAAAAAGACGGATTTATCGTTATAGGTATTGGAACAGAGCTTAAGAGCGATTACACCGACTATGCTGGAATAAATAAGGAAAAGTCAGACTTTTGGCAGACTGTCAGTCAGGATGGAACGCTTGATTCTTTGAAAGCCATGGCCACAAATGACTACGTTTTTGCCGTGAACGAAGCGGTTAATAACAAGATGATGCATTATGCCGGCGTCATGACAGAAGCAGGAGCACCAGAAGAAGCCAGAGTAATCCAATTTCCTAAGGGAGAATATCTGGTTGTTAAAGGGGAAGGGAAGACGGCTGATGAATTAAATAACAAGCTCGCTGGTATTGCCTTTGGTCAAGCCTTGCCGGAAGCAAATGATTTTGCCTATGTTGGCGGTCCAAATGCAACGGTTGAGATGGGACAGAGTAACGGCTTAGTTTTTGGTGAAATGTGGATTCCTGTTGTAAGGAAATAACAAGAGACTATGCTTCCGAAGCCAGTTATTCGTATCTTTGCTTTCGTTTCGATCGGTGAATAACTTTTAGGGGAGATGGAAATGTCCTATATCGTTGATTTTAAAAATGTGACTACGGTTGGTTTGGAGTCTTCACCGGTAGTAGATGCACTTGCTGGTTTACGTGCTAATGAAGCCCGTTACTTTATGAACAAATACAAGCATGAATTTACGGTTGTACCAGCTAGTGAAAGCCAGGAGACGCTTGAATATGTAAACCGGATTTTAAAAGAAGAACGTGATATTAAGTTTTCGGCCAAGCCTTTAGAAACGTCACGTTTTCAAGTGGAAAATATCCAATTTGCCTACGTCTTTTATGAGGATGGTCTTGCGATCAACGTCATGTATACGGTGGATGACCCTAAGAAACGTGCAGTTGGTTTTAAACTTTCTGAGGGGATGGAAATACCACAGGAGTTAGCGGAGAAGTTTAAGTTTGCTAGGCAGAAGTCGAAACTAGCTGGAACTATTCGGGGATCGTTTTTTGTGATTAAAAGAGAATATTAAAGTCCTTTGTCTTTGCTACACCGAAGCCCCCTGATTGGGGGCTATTTGTCATGATAGCGAAAAACCAAAAAAGAACCTGGACTGTTTTGTCGGGTTCTTTATATTGCATATAGATATACACGATGATATAATCAGATCACATCTCTGACAATTTAAATGGACATAAAAAGTACATCTTATACATTGAATATATCACGCCAGAAAACTCTTGTCAAATGTAATTTTTACAATTTAATAGTTAGGAGAGATATTAAATGAGTTCTTTGGTCCTCAGTTTTAAGGAAGTGGAAAATACGCAGCTTTTATTCGTTGGCGGAAAAGGGTTGAATTTAGGGGAGCTATCAAAAGTTAAAGGAATAAAAGTACCCGAAGGATTTTGTGTTACAACCGTTGGATATCAGAAAGCCATCGAACAAAACGAAACCTATCATGCCCTGCTCAATCGACTATCCACGCTAAAAGTAGAAGATCGAGATCAAATTGGTGAAATCAATAAGAAGATTCGACAAATCATACTGGAAGCAGAAATTCCCTCCGATGTTGTGAAAGCAGTTACGCGTTATCTCTCCCAATTTGGTGATCAACATGCTTATGCAGTTCGTTCTAGTGCGACTGCTGAAGATTTACCACATGCCTCTTTTGCCGGTCAACAAGACACCTATTTAAATATCATTGGCGGCAATGCTATCCTGCAGCATATCAGCAAATGTTGGGCTTCCCTGTTTACGGATCGCGCGGTAATCTACCGTATACAAAATGGATTCGATCACAGTCAGGTTTATTTATCCGTTATCGTTCAAAGGATGGTTTACCCACAGGCTTCGGGGATTTTATTTACCGCTGATCCAATTACCTCTAGCCGAAAGTTACTATCCATCGATGCCGGTTTTGGACTTGGAGAGGCACTGGTCTCTGGCTTGGTATCTGCCGATTGTTATAAAGTACGGGAAGGTGAAATCGTCGACAAGAGAATAGCAACCAAAAAACTGGCTATCTATGTACGAAAAGAAGGCGGAACAGAGACTAAGCAGATCGATCCTGATCAGCAAAAGACGCAAACTCTTACAGAACAACAAATTTTAGAACTCGAACGAATCGGAAGACATATCGAAGAACATTTCGGCAGCCCTCAGGACATCGAATGGTGTTTGGTTGATGATACCTTCTATATTGTCCAGAGTCGGCCAATCACAACTTTATACCCCACCCCTGAAGCGAATGATCAAGAAAATCACGTTTATGTATCTGTGGGTCACCAACAAATGATGACAGATCCTATGAAACCCTTGGGGATGTCTTTATTCCAGCTATCCTCATTTGGACCCCGGATTAATGCCGGTGGAAGGTTATTTGTTGATGTTACAGATATGCTGGCTTCACCTCATAACAGAGAAATGTTGTTAAATTCCTTTAGTCAACACGATCCGCTCCTAAAAGACGCACTTATGACCATAATAGAGCGAGATTTTATAAAATTGTTACCCGATGCTAAAGAAGAACTAAGTCCCAGTAATAGCAATAAAGGTATGTCGTCAGCAGGGTCCCAAGTACAAGGTGAAATCAATCCTACAATCGTCTCTGAATTAATTAAACGTAGTCAAACATCGATAGAAGAGTTAAAGCAAACCATCCTAACAAAATCAGGATCAGATTTATTTGATTTTATTTTAGAAGATATCCAGCTATTAAAGAAGTTTTTATTTGACCCACAAAGTATGGGTGTGATTATGGCTGCTATGGATGCTTCATCATGGATTAATGAAAAAATGAGGAACTGGTTAGGTGAAATAAACGTAGCAGACACGCTATCTCAATCTGTGCCTAACAATGTTACTTCGGAAATGGGTCTGGAGCTACTCAATGTCGCAGATGTGATTCGTCCTTATCCAGAAGTAATTGCTTATTTACAACATGCAAAAGATGATAACTTTTGGGAGGGACTTGTTAAGTTTGAGGGTGGACAGGAAACTTTTGATGCTATCCATGCTTATCTCAATAAATACGGAATGCGATGTGCCGGTGAAATCGATATTGCTAGAACTCGTTGGAGTGAGAAACCAATTACACTTGTCTCAATGATTCTCGGTAACATTAAAAACATAGAGCCTAATGCTAGCCATCGGAAATTTGAGAAAGGGCGACAGGAAGCTTTAAAAAAAGAACAAGAGTTATTATATCGATTAAAGCAATTACCGGATGGTGAACAAAAAGCCAAAGAAACAAAACAAAAGATTGATCTAATCCGGAATTACACCGGGTATAGAGAATATCCCAAATACGGTATGGTTAATCGCTACTTCGTTTATAAGCAGGCTTTACTGAAAGAAGCAGAACAACTCGTACAAGCGGGTGTTATTCATGAAAAAGAAGATATATACTACCTCACTTTTGAAGAACTTCACGAAGTCGTACGCACAAATAAATTAATTTACCCGATCATCAGCAAACGAAAAGACGAATATAAATTTCATGAAAAACTAACTCCACCACGTGTGATTACGTCTGATGGTGAAATCATTGCAGGTAAGTACAAACGAGAAAACCTCCCAACCCAAGCTATTGTAGGTCTTCCGGTTTCTTCAGGATTTATAGAGGGACGGGCACGTGTTATCTTAAACATGGAAGATGCTGATTTAGAAGATGGAGATATATTAATTACCTCTTTTACTGACCCTAGCTGGACAACATTGTTTGTATCCATAAAAGGCCTCGTCACCGAAGTGGGTGGTCTGATGACCCATGGGGCAGTTATCGCACGTGAATATGGCTTACCAGCAGTTGTCGGGGTGGAAGATGCTACCAAACTGATAAAAGATGGGCAACAAATTCGCGTGAATGGAACAGAAGGATACATCGAAATATTGTAATAGCTGTATGTCAGGTCAGACTGTTTAAAGCCCTAAAAAGGGCTTTTTTTCTATCTAACAGTTTCCCCGACTTTTCTGCTGAAGCCTCATTACTTTAATGTAAAGAAAGTTTGGGGATCAACAAACCTGAGTAGGGTGGAGCATTTCTAGTTGACTTAGAGTTAACTCCAGACTGTATACTTCATTTTGAGTGGACTATGTATAGCTCAGACGAACTGGACTTGATTTCAGCATTCTTTAGTCGTTTTTTTATCGTATTAGGAGGTTATGAGGATGTCGATGACGATTACACAAGTAAGCGAGAAATTCGAAGTTACGCAGGATACACTGCGTTATTATGAACGGATTGGACTGCTACCTCGTGTGACTCGCAACAAAAGCGGAAATAGAGACTATACGGAAGAAGACTGCAGATGGGTTGAGTTCGTATTATGCATGCGCAGTGCAGGGCTCTCAATAGAGGTCTTGATTGAATATGTGGCGCTGTTTCAACAGGGGGAAGAAACCCATGACGCAAGAAAAAGTCTCTTAATAGAGGAACGCAAGCAGCTTATCTCTAGAATGGAGATCATGAAAAAAACACTCAATCGACTGGACCATAAAATCGAAAGATATGAGCAAGGGGAAGGGTGATGAAGTTGAGAACATTCTTAGCAATTTCCACGATTTCAATTTTTATAATCACTGGTTGTTCTGCAAATGAACAACAAAATCCCGCCCAAAAACAGCAGAACAACGTCTCAGTTGTGTCCAATGTGGATCAGAAAGTCATTGCCGAGAAGCTAGAGGTTCCTTGGTCTATTGAAAAAATTGATAATACATTCTATTTGACAGAAAGACCAGGAAACATCGTAAGAATAGAAAATGGAGAAGTAGAACGGCAAAGCGTAGAGCTTGAGAAAGAAATTGCGACAGCTTCAGAGGCAGGGCTGTTAGGGTTTGTTTTAGCTCCTGATTTCTTGGAATCTAATCTGGCTTATGCTTATTATACGTATGTAGACAGTTCAGGTCAGTTTAACCGTGTGGTAACACTTCATTTGGAAGATAACGTCTGGAGAGAAGAAAGATTGCTGCTCGATAAAATCCCAAGTGGTTCTTGGCATCATGGGGGAAGAATAAAAATAGGTCCTGATGACAAACTTTATGCGACAGCCGGTGATGCATATGAATCGGATACGGCGCAAGATACTCATTCTTTAGGCGGTAAAATACTAAGAATGAATCTAGATGGATCTATACCAAGTGATAACCCATTGCCAAATTCCTACGTGTATAGTTATGGACACCGGAATCCACAAGGAATTACCTGGTCGCCAGACGGCACCCTATACACCAGTGAACATGGTAACGATGCTAACGATGAGATTAACCTCATAGAAGCCGGGCAAAATTATGGTTGGCCGATTATAGAAGGCCGTGACAAACATGAAGGTATGGTAACACCGCTATTCACTTCCGGAAAGGATGTAACTTGGGCACCTTCTGGTATGGATTATTATAATGGTACATTGTATGTCGCAGCATTAAGGGGATCTGCACTTATAGAATTTGATCTTGAGACAGGTGGACAAAAAGAAGTAATAACTGGACTTGGTAGAATTCGGGATGTGCTAATCGAAGATAACTACCTTTATTTCATCAGCAATAATTCCGACGGGCGGGGTAATCCAAAGGAAAATGAAGATAAGCTCTACAGAATCTCACTAGCTGAAACAAAGTAAAAATTGTAATAGAATAAGCGTATTAGAGAGGTGAAAATGAATGACGTCTAATTCTTTAGATCGCATTAAATTTCCTGCAATTTTTTGGAAGGGAATGCCTAAGTTTAATATTGATGCACACGACGTGATCCGTAAAGCACAATTGCCGCTGGCTGTTCTAAATGAATCGTTTGTTATGAATACCGCCCAGTTTTTTGCAATTTGGCAAGCCTTTTCGGAGATGGTGAATGACCCTGCCGAATGCATTGTTAAAATTACAACGGATATGGAAACATCGCAGTTGCCACCACTTATCTTGGCGCCTTACCATTCCCGTGACTACCGTGACGCGCTAATACGTATGGCCCGGTACAAACAAATGTGTGCCCCCGAACGTATTCACATCATCGAGGAAGGGGAGCTTTGTGCAATCGAACTGGAATGGCTTTATGCAGAGCAGCCCGAGCCGCCGTTGCTGGTGGGTATCATAATGGCATCTCTTCTCGAGATCGGGCGGCGCGGCTCAGGTTATCCTATTACAGCGCATACTCTTGAATTATCAGGCCAGATGGGAAATGTACAAGCCCTGGAAGAATACTTCGGCTGCCGAGTTAAGTTAGGTGCAGTGCGTAACCGGCTCACTCTTCACCGAAGGGATCTCGATCGTCACTTTATCTCTTACAACGCTGAGTTGCTCGAGATACTAACACCGGCACTGGACCGATCGCTAAATGAGCAGCAACGCAGCAAGTCCATCACAGAAATGGTCAAGTGGATTATGAAGCGCGGCTTAGCTTCAGGGCGGCCAGACATCCATATCGTTGCGAGTGAGCTTGGGATGAGCGATCGTACCTTGCAGCGCCGACTAACCGACAAAGATACGAACTTCAAGCAATTGTTAACTGAAGCTCGACGAGAGAAGGCAATAGAGTATCTAGCGGATCCTTCGCTCGATCTTAAAGAAGTGGCTTTCCTGCTTGGATATGAAGACCAAAGCTCGTTCTACCGAGCTTTTCGCCTCTGGGAAGACGATACTCCTTCCAATTGGCGAGCTGTACATTTAGGTTTTGACGCGTTATCCGAAGATCTTTCTGGCATGCATAGTATTCACTGACAATACGTTTGGCGTCTGATGTCATAACATTGGCGTATGGCGCTAATTACTTGAATGAATATAGCAGCTACAATAATGACTATACTGCTGAACAGCTGTTAACTGCAGACAAATAACAAATCAGGAGGATTTATCATGCAAAAAGTAATTTTGAACAATGGCGTTGAAATGCCGATTATCGGTTTTGGGGTTTTTCAAATTGCAGATCCTAATGAATGTGAGCAAGCAGTTTATGAAGCCTTGATGGCAGGTTATCGACTGCTGGATACCGCTGCAATTTACCAAAACGAAGAGGCGGTCGGCAGAGCGATCAAGCGCAGCGGCGTGCCAAGGGAAGAATTATTTGTAACCACCAAAGTGTGGGTTAGCGATGCCGGTTATGAAAAGACGAAAAAAGCATTCGAAACATCTCTTGAAAAACTACAATTGGATTATTTGGACCTCTACCTGATACATCAACCATATGGCGACGTGTACGGATCTTGGCGCGCGATGGAGGAACTCTACGGGCAAGGAAAAATCAAAGCAATCGGCGTCAGCAATTTCCATACGGACCGTTTGGTGGATCTGATTATCCATAATGAGGTCATTCCTGCCGTGAACCAGATTGAAACTCATCCATACAACCAGCAAATTGAAAGCCAGACACTGATGGAAGAGCATCAAGTTCAGATCCAGTCATGGGCCCCTTTCGCAGAAGGTAAAAATAACATCTTTCAGGATGAGGTGTTAGTATCGATTGCTGAAAAGCACAATAAATCAGTTGCTCAAGTCGTGTTACGCTGGATGACGCAAAGAAATGTCGTTATCATTCCTAAATCTGTCCGCAAGGAAAGAATCATCGAAAACTTTAATATCTTTGATTTCCAATTAAGTAATGAGGATATGATTGCAATGGCTTCGTTGGATACGAAAGAGAGCTTGTTCTTCTCCCACCGCGATCCCGCAATGGTGAAATGGATCAGCAGCGCGGTAGCTGAATAATTAATACCAACCGTTCAGCAGAGAGAGGTTCCCTATGAAACCAGTATCAACCAATATTAATCAACAATCTCAAAGGCGTAAGTCGAAGAAAACGATTTTGAAAAGAATTTTGCTGTACTTCGTTGTTCTTCTTGCCCTGGTAGGTTTGACTGCTGTATTAGTAATCAATCTAAACCCTGCATTTGGTGGAAACCTTACGAAAGAGCAAAAGCAGGCATACAAGAAATATGCTAATTTTGTGGATGGAAAATTTGTGAATTTAGAGCCGACAGACATAAACTTTACTCTAGCGGACTCTATATCCATGATTAGGGATTCTATTAATGGCGGGACAGAACTCGAACCAACCGGAACCTTGCCGGTCGTACCCCTAGATTGGGATAAAATAAGAAGTGAAGAAGATAGTTTAACCTGGTTTGGACATTCGGCTTTTCTAGTCAGTTTGGATAACAAAAAAATACTCGTAGATCCCATGCTCTCTCTCAGATCTTCCCCAGTATCCTTCGTCGGTGGCAGTACACGATACACCGGGAGTATTTTAGACATTATTGATGATATGCCTACCATTGATGCTGTGTTTTTAACTCATGACCATTATGACCATTTGGATTATTCATCCATTCTAAAGCTGAAGAACAAGACTAATCATTTTTTTGTTCCACTTGGCGTAAGCAATCACCTAATTCGTTGGGGAGTCCCCGAAGAGGACATTACCGAACTTGGATGGTGGGATGAAACGGAATACGAGGGTTTAAAGGTTGTCTTTACTCCATCCCAACATATGTCAGGAAGAGGACCCTTTAATGGTGATACAACGTTATGGGGAAGTTGGGTCATGCTTGGACAAAACACACGGTTTTATACCAGCGGTGACGGCGGTTACGGTAACCACTTTAAGGAAATTGGACAAAGGTATGGTCCTTTTGATATCGCCTTAATTGAAGGTGGGCAATATGATGAACGCTGGCGGAAAATTCATATGGTGCCGGAAGAATCGCTTCAAGCCCAGAAAGATCTGGGGGCCAAAAATATGATGCTCATTCATTGGGCAGGGTTCACACTTGCTTATCACGGTTGGACAGAACCCATTGAACGAGCAATACGAGCAGCCGAGAAAGAGAATGTAAATTTAGTTGCTCCTCAGATTGGTGAAACTTTAAGCCTTCAGGGAGAGTTATCATTCCCAATTACTCATTGGTGGAACGAGAGATAGGAGTGTATGTAATTGAAGGTAATTATATTTGGGGCAACAGGAATGGTAGGTCAAAGTGCGCTGCGGGAATATTTATTAGACGACAAGGTTCAAGAAATACTTATGATCGGCCGTAAGACTCCGGTACAGCAACATGCGAAATTAAGATCAATTGAACTTGCAGATGTAGCTGACTTACGGACAATTGAACATGAAATAGCAGGGTTTGATGCTTGCTTATTCTGTCTTGGTGTATCCTCTCAGGGAATGAAGGAAGAGGAATATAGAAGAATAACGTATGATATTACACTAGCTGTTGCAGTGACATTAGTAAGACTGAATCCCCAAATGACCTTCATTTATGTATCGGGAAGCGGGACGGACAGTTCCGAAAGGGGCAGATCCATGTGGGCGAGAGTGAAAGGAAGGACGGAGAATGATTTATTAAAGCTTTCTTTTAAAGCAGCGTATATGTTTCGGCCAGGACTCATACTTCCCCTGAATGGCGTGATTTCCAAAACAAAAATGTATCAATTCTTATACGATGTGCTAAGACCCTTTTATCGGCTATTAAGGATGTCGAACAGTGTGGTTACCTCTGAACAATTAGGGAGGGCCATGTTACAAGTAGTAAAAAAGGGATATCCAAGCCCTATTATAGAAAGTACTGAAATCAAAAAAATAAGTATGATTGACTAAAGAAAAACACTCTGTGGTTCCAATTCCGGAAATTCACAGGGTGTTTTGTTGTGAGAATTATATTTTCTACTATAAATATTTATGGTATTTCTCAGGAACATTCTCTCTTGGAATATTTTCGTGAACAGCGCATGTTCCAGCTTTTTTTGCAGTTTCATAATACCAGCTTTTGTAATTTAACATATCTAGCATCTCTTGCATTTCTTTCATCTGCTTGATCACAGCATCCCGCTGCGATTCCATGATGGATAGACGCTCATCAATCTTGGAATCACCCTCCACGCAACAATCCAAGAAATGTTTTATGTCTTTGATAGGCATGCCTGTTTTTTTCAGACATTCAATAGTTTTTAACCATGATAAATCTTCATCTTTGAACACCCGCATACCGCCGCTGGAGCGTTCAACGAATGGAAGTAATCCCTCTTTATCATAATATCTTAGTGTTGAAGCAGCAACATTCAGCTGTTTGGCCACTTCACCAACTGTATAAATCATTCAATCTCCTCCAAAAAAATATTTAAAAAAGCATTGACTTAAAGTTAACTTTAAGTTGTACATTTATATCGAACTTAATATCGAGAGTTTAACACAAAAAAATTTAGAATTGAATGGAGGAATTAATTCCGTTTGTTGGTTTTTATTTTAACCATAGGGGTATTTGGTATTATTAACACCGAAATGGGTGTTATCGGGATTTTGCCATCTCTTGCTGAACACTACAATGTTAGTGTATCTGAAGCAGGGCTGCTGGTAAGTTCCTTTGCACTGGCTGTTGCAATATCCGGTCCAATAATGCCTTTATTATTTTCGGGAATGAATCGAAAAAAGGTTATGCTGCTTGTGCTCGGAGTTTTTCTTCTTGGGAATATCGTATCCATACTCACAACTAACTTAACTCTTGCATTAATCGCTCGAATAATTCCGGCTTTGTTTCACCCCATTTACTGTTCAATGGCTTTTTCGGTGGCTGCAGCCTCGGTCAGCAAGGAAGAAGCTCCAAAAGCAATATCCAAAGTTTTTATTGGAGTATCTGCGGGAATGGTGATCGGGGTACCCATTGTAAGTTTCATAGCTGCGACCGTTTCGGTAGAAATGGCAATGGGATTCTTTGCTTTTGTTAATGCTGTTGTGTTTATCGCTACCCTGATTTTCGTACCCTCAATGCCTGTTACGGGGAAAAGGCTATCTTATGGATCTCAAGTAATGGTTTTAAAAAAGTCTGTCACCTGGTTATCTATAGCAGCGGTTATACTACTGAACGGGTCTGTTTTTGGAGTATATAGTTACTTTGCTGAATATCTCGGTAAGGTTACGAACATGTCTGCAAATAACATTGGTCTATTACTAATTCTTTTCGGTGCAGCAAATATGATTGGGAACGTAATCGCAGGCAGGTTACTGACCGAAAACGCGAGAAAATCAATCACAACTTTTCCATTCGCATTAGGAATTCTTTACATCGTATTTTTCCTGTTTGGTCAGTATATTGTACCTATAACTATTATTACTATGATTTGGGGAGTATTGGCAGGAATAGGAGGCAACTTCAATCAATACTTGATGATGTCTGCAGCTCCTGAGGCTCCGGATTTTACGAACGGATTATTTTTAACATCTGCAAATTTAGGAACAACCTTTGGCGCTGCCATAGGCGGAGTATTTATATCAGCATGGAGTACACCATACGTCATATGGGTGGGAATCCTGTCCTTGCTGTTAAGTGTGATTGTTATATTACTGAGAAATCATAGGGTTGCTGTTAATGAACAGCTTTCAAGATAAAAAATATATTTGCGGAGGTACTACAAATGATAAAAGTTAATGCACGTGCTACATTTAGTTCAGAAGGTCCGTTCAAACTAACCACGATTGAGCGGAGAGAAATCCAACCACATGATATTCTTATTGAGATCAAATACGCCGGAATTTGTCACTCTGACATTCATACAGCTCGCGGTGAATGGGGGCCGGTAAAATACCCTCTAGTTCCAGGACACGAGATCGCCGGCATTGTCGCTCAGGTTGGTTCGGAAGTCACTAAGTTTGCCGTTGGTGACCGTGTAGGGGTAGGCTGTATGGTGGACTCCTGTAGAGAGTGTGCTAATTGCCATAAGGGTGAAGAGCAGTATTGCCTAAATGGAATGACGGGTACTTATGCTGCGATTGATAGATACGGACAACTTACACAGGGGGGTTATTCCACTCACATTGTCGTAACAGAAGACTTTGTTGTTCGAATTCCGGATGGTATTGAATTAGATGTGGCAGCTCCGCTGCTCTGCGCCGGTATTACGACCTACTCACCACTACGCCACTGGGGAGCTGGACCAGGCAAAAAGATCGCTGTTGTTGGGCTTGGCGGACTTGGACATTTAGCTGTGAAGATCGCTTATGCCATGGGGGCAGAGGTTACAGTATTATCACAATCATTGAAGAAAAAAGAAGACGGTTTGAAGCTTGGCGCGGAACATTATTATGCTACAAGTGATCCTGAGACGTTTAAGCAATTAGCTGGTTCCTTCGACCTCATCGTGAATACCGTGAGCGCTAGTATTGATATTAATGCCTACCTGTCATTACTGACACTGGGCGGCACTCTAGTCAATGTAGGTGCTCCAGCAGAACCATTGCCGGTAAACGTAATGTCACTTATCGGCCACCGTCGGTCGTTTGCCGGATCGATGATTGGCGGAATTCGTGAAACGCAAGAGATGCTTGATTTCTGTGCTGAACACGGCATTGCCTCTGAAATTGAGGTCATTAACGCTAATCAGATTGATGAAGCTTGGGAGCGCGTACTGGCATCAGATGTCCGGTATCGCTTTGTGATTGATATCAGCACAATGGGGAATGAATAACAAGCTTTCAAATTAGATAAGATACCGCCTTAGAAAATTAAGGGCGGTATTTTTTTGTATCGAAAATAAACATGATCACCAAAGTACCTTGACTGTCATAGTAATATGATATACGATGTCGTTGTGAGGTGATGAGATGAGCGAGAATAAAATTACATCGGATCTTCTGCGCGGGCATACCGATACCATGGTATTAAGGCTTTTGTCCGAAGCGGATCGTTATGGATATGAAATTGTTAAATTAATTGCCGAGCGCTCAGGAGGCGAGTATGAATTAAAAGAAGCCACGATGTACTCCAGCGTCCGGCGGCTTGAGGCAGATGGTGACATCGAATGGTATTGGGGGGATGAATCGCAAGGAGGACGGCGGAAGTATTTTCGGATTACTGAGAAGGGTAAGACCGCTTACGCTAATAACAAAACCAATTGGGAGTATGCAAAGCGTGTGCTTGAAAACTTATTATAAGGAGACTTGATAACATGAATGAGAAATTGAACAACTATATAAATGCTGTGTTCGCACCGTATGACGGGGTAAAGAGCGTTACTGAATTAAAGAGCGACCTGCTCTCCGATTTGCAGGAGCGGTTCCGGGAGCTAAAGGCCGAGGGCAAAGACGATGAAACGGCATTTGAGATGACTATAGACAGCATTGGCGACATTGAGCAGACGGTTCAGGAGGTTGCCAACCTCTCCCGTTCCATTGAGCGGCAGGTCGTGACAAGCTTTAGAGCAAGCAATCTGGCAAAGAGCGATTTTGCAGGAGTTATCGCTCATAATGGAAACTTTACAGCGAGCGCGTTACGGGGCTCCGACTTTACAAATGCTGACTTGACCGGAAGTACTTTTGCGGGCAGCGACGTGGGCGACGCCAAGTTTGACGGCGCCAATCTAACCGATTGCAAACTTTCCGGCATTGAGCTTGCAAACGCGAGCTTCCACAAATCCATTCTTGTGCGTACCAACATCAGCTCATCTGGACTGGTAGGGGCCAAATTCATCAATGCAAGACTGACTGACGTTAAGCTGTCTACGACCGACCTCACGAAAACGATCTTTGAGAACTGCATCTTTGACGGTGTGGAATTTAAAACATCCGATCTGCGAGGGTTATGTTTTGACGGACAGACCTTTATTGGGGTTAAATTTGACAAGTCTGCGCTGAACGATGTTTCGTTCAAAGGGGCGACACTGAAGAATGTGTCATTCCTATCCGGATTTACGTTGTCCAAGAAGTTTTACCGTGCAATCAAGACCATCTGCTTCGATGGTGCAATGATGGATAAGTTGACCTTCGCTGCGCTACGAGGTATGGAGGCTGATTTGACAAAGGTAACAGTTCTATAAACGTAACTTCCGAAGCGAGTTTTGCGAAGAGGATTCCATGAAGCGTATGCTAACAAAACTTCGAGGAGGCAAGAATACAATGAACAAGTCCATTCAAGTCATAGGATTGCAAAAGTCCTACAAACAGCTTCAAGTCCTAAAGGGTGTAAATTTCGAAGTGGAGAAGGGCAGTATTTTCGCACTGCTTGGCTCCAATGGCGCGGGCAAGACCACCATAATCAAAATCCTCACCACCCTTCTAAAACAAGACGGCGGTACAGCCGCAGTGAACGGATTCGATGTCTCGACACAACCAGATCATGTACGACAGTCCATTAGCCTCACGGGTCAATTTGCTGCCGTTGATGAGATTCTAACCGGCCGGGAAAATCTGATTATGATTGCCAAACTCCGACATGAGAAGCAGCCGCGTCAGATTGCGGACGATCTACTGCGACGCTTCGTATTGACCGATGCCGCAGATCGCAAGGTAGCCACCTATTCAGGCGGTATGCGTCGCAGATTGGATCTCGCTATGAGTCTAATTGGCAAACCGCAGATTATTTTCCTCGACGAACCGACTACCGGGCTTGATCCTGAGGCGCGGATAGAAGTATGGAAGATGGTTAAGGAGCTGGCCGGCGGCGGTACGACAGTCTTTTTGACCACGCAGTATTTAGAAGAGGCAGAACAACTCGCCGATATAATCGCTATTCTGCATGAAGGTACAATTATTGCAAATGGCACGCTAGAAGAACTGAAAAAGCGGTTCCCGCCCGCAAAAGTGGAGTACGTTGAAAAGCAACCGACCCTGGAGGAGATATTCCTCGCAATGATTGGCCAAAAGGAGGCAAGGTAAAATGGAAACGATAAAGAACCACTTTTTCAGTGACATGAGTGTAATGCTCGGACGTTCTATGCGACATATTCTCCGCAGCATGGACACCATCATCACAGTCACCATCATGCCGATTGCATTTATGCTGTTGTTTGTTTACGTGTTCGGTGGAGCAATTCAGGCTGGTACAGATAACTATGTAAATTATTTGTTACCCGGAATCATACTTATCACTACGGCAACTGGTGTATCCTATACGGCTTACCGCCTGTTTAACGATGTGCAAAAAGGTATCTTTCAGAGATTCCACTCTATGCCGATTTCACGTTCTACCATGTTGTGGGGGCATGTTTTAACCTCCCTGATATCCAACGCGATTTCGGTTACCATCATCATTCTTGTTGCATTAATTATGGGTTTTCGCTCATCTGCAGGAGTTCTCTCCTGGCTAGCGGTTGCAGGAATACTCACATTGTTTACGCTGGCTCTAACTTGGGTCGCAGCGATTGCAGGACTATCCGCAAAATCAGTGGACGGTGCGACTGCATTTTCCTATCCGATTATTTTCCTTCCATTTATAAGCTCGGCATTTGTACCTACCGAATCAATGCCGCCAGTCGTTCGTGCCTTTGCTGAAAACCAACCAGTTACTTCTATTGTAGAAGCGGTTCGCTCCCTTTTGATGAGGCAGCCTGTCGGCAATGATATATGGGTAGCCATCACATGGTGCATAGCTATTCTAATTGTCGCGTATCTGTTAGCAATGCGGGTTTATAAGCAAAAAGTATTTTAACACAGTTACGAATTTCAATCCTGCCGAGTTCAAACGGCAGGATTTTTTGTTGGAAGGAGTGCGGCAATGATATATTTGAGAAGCTTAAAGCTTCTGATTATACAGATCGAAATCCCAACATATCCTTGATTATGTATTTAGAGACGTGGTTGGAGAGGTGCTTTTGTTTGTTGTTTGAATGAGAGTAGGAGTTACAAAATTTATACTTTGGTCATAAGACTAACAGCCTTGAAAATTGCATCTCTAGTTTCTTTTGGCTTTTTCACAGCATCTGGGTCGAATGATGGACCAAATGGATTTGCAGGTGCCCAGGCAGTACCTAAAATCATGATTGTAGTCAGAAGAAAACCAGGTGTAAAAGTCGTCCCTACAAGCCCAGAGCTTTGCGCATTCATAACTTCATGTATTTTCATCTGTTTTTCTAATTTATCCTCAGTTAGTCCTATATTGTTTTTTTCCAAGCCATACCAAGCCATTAATCTAAATAATTCAGGATTTGCCATAGCATAATCAAAGACTTTTACCGCGTAACCGGGAAGATCCTTAGGAGTAAAGGTGACTTCTTCGTATACACGTTTCAAGTTATTTTGTAGAACCGTTATAAAGAGTGTCTCTTTATTGTCAAAGTAAACATAGATCATATTTTTGTTGCATTCAGCCTTTTTAGCGATACGATCGACGCGTGCTCCTGCGATGCCATAGGATGAGAATTCCTCCATAGCTGCTTCTAAAATCCGCTCTCTTGTTGCTTCAGCGTTACCCAAAAGGAAACCCTCCTGTAAATGAATATAATATCCATAAATGTACCATATGCTTGAGCATTTTGACAAACTGGTTAGTTTATTTTAATATATAACTAACCAGTTGGTTACTTTCTGGTAAAATAAATGAAAGAAGGATAACAAGATGAAACTTTCTGGGAACACGATACTTATAACCGGCGGAGGCTCCGGTATTGGGCTGGCTTTTGCTGAACAATTTATGAAGGAAGGGAATCAAGTAATTGTATGCGGCCGCCGTGACGACGTACTCCTAAAAGTCAAAGAAAAATTCCCCGATATCATCACCCGAGTATGCGATTTGACGATAGAATCCGAGCGTATAGCACTGTTTGATTGGGTGACCACAAATTACTCGAAAGTAAATGTATTAGTTAACAATGCAGGTATTCAACTACGGTTTGATGTGTTAAAAGCGGATACGAAGTATAGTTGGGGTCAATTTAGTAAAGAAATAACAGCAAATATAGAAGCACCTATTCATCTATCCATGCTGTTTACTCAATTCTTTGCTGTTAATGGAGAGGCAGCCATCATTAATGTGACGTCAGGATTAGCATTTGCACCGCTTGCGATTGCCCCCATTTATTCAGCCACCAAATCAGCATTGCATTCTTTTACCATGAGCCTAAGACACCAGCTGTCAGCTACATCCATAGAAGTGATCGAAGTAGCACCACCGGCAGTAAACACAGACTTAGGTGGAACGGGGTTACATGCGCAAGGAGAGCCGCCTGAAGCCTTTGTGGAAGGCATTTTCAAGGGGTTAAAAGAAGGCAAGACGGAAATTGGATACGGTGATTCAATCAGCCGATTACGCATGTCACGTGATGAAATTGATGAATTCACAGCACGTGTTTACAACGTAACAAAGGCTTCCATTGAATAAAAAAATCACTTATCAAGTTTTCCAAACTCTATGTTTAGAAGGTGGAATAAAATAATGATTCTTGTAACTGGAGCAAATGGGAAAACGGGTCGTGCGATAGTAAAGGCTTTACTAACAAAGGGAGAGCCGGTAAGGGTTTTAGTTCATAGGCCTGAACAAATTCAAGCCATTAAGTCCTTAGGTGAGATGGAAGTCATTGCAGGTGATATGATGGACCAAGAGGTTTTAGAAGAACTATTTATTGGAGTTAGGGCTGTATACCACATCTGCCCAGCTGTAAATCCCCATGAATATGAAATCGCACAAATGATGCTAAAAGCAGCACGCTTGGCCAAAGTAAAACATTTCGCATATCATTCAGTTTTGCATTCTGTACTTAAAGAAATGCCGCATCATCAGCAAAAACTAAAGGTTGAGGAACTTTTAGTGAATTCAGGAATCCCATATACTATTATTCAGCCAGCGGTATTGATGCAAAATATACTGGAATCTTGGGATTTGCTTAGTCAAAAGGGTATACTACGACAAAAGTTTTTTACCACTCAAGAAACTCAGATGTGTATGGTGGATTTAGTAGATGTAGCTGAAGCCGCTGCTATAATTCTCACTAGTCCTGGCCATACGGGAGCTACATATGAATTATGTGGACCAGAAAATTTATCATTGTCTGATATGGTTGCAGATATAAAACAGCATTTGGGCCATGAGACTAAAGTTGAAACACCTCCAGACGAAATGTTCTCAGCACAATTAAAAAAGCATGGTGTTGGTGACTATCAAGTAAATACACTATTAAAAATGTTCCAACATTATAATGAACATGGATTTATCGGTAATCCAAACGTTCTAACATGGATCTTAGGTCGAGGACCAAATGATTTTTCATCCTTCATTCTCAGAACAATGGTGAACTAAATAGACAAATGATTTGAGCTAAGCAACAAAGTTTCTTTTCTTAATTCCTGATATTCTATAGGTAAAAGCTAAAAAAGGCGGAAATGCTCATGTCCAATAGTATCGGAAAAAAGTTCAAGGCACCGCAAGAACTGATCAATGCACCAGACAAAACAGGAAGCTTACAGCAAAACGGCTTATCTGTAATTACTTTCTGCCTGCATACTCAAGGGAGAAAGGGCTCTTATTTTCTGAAAGATCATCTGTTATTGTACGTGAAATCAGGTATTTATAAGGTTAATTTCAGAGACCGGGAATATACCGTGCGTAGTAATGAAATGGTATTTATTCATAAATCAATTTTGATTGAATATGACAAATCGGGGGAATCCGATTCTGAGTACACGCTGGATTATATGATGTTTTTTCTAAACGAAAAATTACTGGAGGAGTTTGTACAATTCGCTGGAGTGAAGCCGATTTATCCTGTAAGAGATGTTGTTCCAGTATCCATAATTCCGATTAATGATCTTACCCGAACTTATTTTGAGTCATTACAACCTTATTTTGACAGGCCTAGCAAGGTCAGTGACGGATTGGTTAAGATCAAACTGATGGAGCTGTTGTTTCATCTGGCAGATTCAAATGAACGGTTTTTATATCAGCTGCTGCAGCCAGGCAGCACTGACAATAACAGCATCGTCAGAATCATGGAGGAGAATTTCACTAATCCCGTATCCTTACAGGATCTGGCGTATCTATCGGGCAGAAGTCTGTCGACGTTCAAACGGGAATTCCAAACAACCTACAACACTTCTCCTTTGAAGTGGATTCACAACCGTAGGCTGGATAAGGCTGAAAAGTTGCTGTTAGAAACGACACTTTCTATCACTGATATCTGTTACTCTACCGGATTCGAAAACATCGCCCATTTCTCCAAAGTGTTCAAGCTTCGTTTTGGTCTCTCGCCATCGGAATTTAGGAAGAAGTTTAAGCTCGCAGAAAATGAAGTCAAAAATATAAGATAAGTACCTAAAACGTTTTGCGGGTAATTTCCGTGAAACGTTTTTTATTTACACTATAACTTTGAGCTAAATAAACAATTGTTTTGAACTTACCAGCAAAGATGCTTACTATCGTTTCTGATATTCTTATCTCAAGCAGCATGATGTTGTCACTACAGAGAATAACTTTTGTGGGTATTGAGCTAAACAAATAGGAATTTGGAAGGTGTGTAAACAATGAAAATGGTAAAAATGCAAAATGAGACAATTCCTTCGATCGCACTTGGTACATGGTCTTGGGGCACTGGTGCCAGCGGTGGTGATGCCATCTTTGGTAACAATCTTTCGTCAACGGAATTAAAACCGGTATTTGATTCGGCGATGGATGCTGGATTCAATCTATGGGACACAGCGGCTGTCTATGGAATGGGTGCCTCGGAAAATATACTTGGAAGCTTCACTAAAGGCCGTAATGATGTACTGATCTCAGCGAAGTTTACTCCCCAGATGGCTGGGGGAAGCGACAATGCTGTTGAGGAGCTTTTGGTAGAAAGCCTGAGCAGGCTTGGGACAGACCATGCAGATATTTATTGGATACATAACCCGGCAGACGTGAAAAAATGGACGCAAAAACTGATCCCGCTAATGAAAAGCGGCAAAGTTAAGCATGCAGGTGTTTCCAATCATAACTTGCAAGAAATTAAATTGGCAGCAAGTATCCTGGCAGAAGAAGGGCTGAACATTTCAGCGGTACAAAATCATTACAGTCTGCTTTATCGTTCCTCCGAAGAAGCAGGAATCATTGATTACTGCAATGAGAATGAAATTGTGTTCTTTTCATATATGGTATTGGAACAAGGCGCATTAACTGACAAATATAGTGCACAACAACCTTTCCCAAGCGGCACGAGAAGGGGTGAAGCCTTTGATCCGAATACACTCAGCAAGCTGGAGAGTTTGATACGCGTTATGAGAACCATTGGAGGCAAACACAATGCGTCCACAGCTCAAATTGCGACGGCATGGTCCATGGCAAAGGGAACTGTTCCGATTATCGGTGTTACGAAATTATCCCATATTGAGGATGTTATAAAAGCCGCCGAGATTCAACTGACTGTTGAGGAAATCAATAAACTTGAGACTGCAGCAAAAGAAACCGGTGTTGAGATCAGAGGCTCGTGGGAAAATCCGATGTAATTGAGCTAAATGAACAAGCGAAATGAGCTTGTCGGCAAAGAAAGCTATGCTTATTCTTGTTATTCTTATCACAGGCAATACAACGAAGACATTACAAATAGAAATAAGGAGAGATTCCAAATGAAAACACTAGTACTAGTATTCCATCCAAACCTTTCTGAATCACGCCTCAATCGCCGCTGGGCGGAAGAGATGGAGAAGCAAGCAGATGTTACGGTTCACCGCGTATATGAAGCTTATCCCAATGAGGAGATCGATGTTGCTGCTGAGCAAGAGCTTATAGAACAGCACGACCGCATCGTTCTGCAATTCCCTTTCTATTGGTATAGCACACCTTCTCTGCTGAAGAAATGGGAAGATACGGTTCTAACCTATGGTTGGGCCTATGGAAGCACGGGAAACAAGCTGCACGGCAAAGAATTGCTGCTTGCTGTAAGCGTAGGGGCTCCTGAAGCTTCTTATACGCATGACGGTGCATTTACTTATACCCTTGCAGAGCTGCTGCGGCCTTTCCAAGCAACAAGTAATATGATCGGGACCCGTTATTTGGCACCTTATGCAGCCTATGGAGTCATGCAGCTTTCCGACGAACAGGTAGAGCAAACTGCAGAAGCGTATCTGGCTTATGCACTCAATCCTGAAGTTGCTTTGAATATCGTACGTTAACAAAATTCCCTACAGTAAAAGAAATAAATAACTCGTATTTTATCTTAAGGAGGAATTTACATGCCAGTAATCACTATTGAAGCAGGCAAATTAAATAAAGAACAGAAAAGATCTTTGGTCACTGAACTTACCGCATCAGCTTCAACCATTATGAATGTACCCGAGTCAGCTTTTATTGTTTTGATTAAGGAAAGCGTAAGAGATAACATTGGTTTCGGAGGAAAATTATTATCTGATCGCTAATGTCAGGGGATGGGAATCAAATGGAATACGTGAAACTTGGAAATACTGGGTTGGATGTTTCTAGGCTTTGCCTTGGTTGTATGGGCTTTGGCGAACCTGGACGAGGATTTCACAAATGGATACTTGATGAAGAGAACAGCCGTCCTATTATCAAAAAAGCCTTGGAGCTTGGAATTAACTTTTTCGATACGGCAAATGTCTATGCAGAAGGAACAAGTGAGGAAATTGTTGGCCGTGCACTTAAGGACTATGCAAACCGGGATGAGATCGTCCTGGCGACAAAAGTTTTTTCTCGCATGCATGAAGGTCCAAATGGATCCGGACTTTCTCGAAAGGCCATTATGAGTGAAATTGATAAAAGTCTCAAGCGCCTTGGAACCGACTATGTAGATCTATATCAAATTCACCGCTGGGATGACCATACACCTATTGAAGAAACGATGGAGGCATTGCATGATGTAGTGAAGGCCGGGAAGTCGAGATATATCGGAGCTTCTGTCATGCATGCCTGGCAGTTTCAAAAGGCACTTCATGTCGCAGAAAAACACAGCTGGACCCGGTTTGCGACAATGCAAAATCACTACAATTTGATCTACCGTGAAGAGGAAAGGGAAATGATGCCGCTATGTAAGGAAGAAAAAATCGGTGTAATTCCATTTAGTCCTCTTGCATCAGGCAGATTGACCCGGGATTGGCAGGAAACCACACAACGTTCTGAAAACGATCAGGTGCAAAAATTTAAGTATGATGCGACTGCAGAAGCCGACCGGATAATTATCAATCAGGTTGCCGAAATCGCAGCTAAACATGGCGTTCCCCGTGTTCAAATTGCACTTGCATGGTTGCTGCAGAAAGAACCGGTCACAGCTCCTATTATCGGTGCTACGAAAATCACTCACCTAGAAGATGCAGCAGCTGCACTTTCAATTGTGTTGACCCCTGAAGAAATTACATTACTGGAGGATTCCTATGTTCCTCATCCGGTATATGGATCTAACACAGGTTTTAGATAACGTTTCAACATAACACCCCGTAAAGGACGAGGACAAGAAGTCGATGTGACATCAAATGATCAATTAAACGAGTATATGTTGGAACTCAGTAATTACAAAAAGAGCAGTTGCCAATCGGCAACTGCTCTTTTTGTATTCCGAATGTAGAAGGATTCAGCAGCTTTAAACATAAAATTAATAACACACCTCAATTTTCCCAAAAGCAGATATGGGTAGGATTACGAACTTTATCTATGCTGCTTTCACATTGGCCTTCGGTTTGTATCCAATGAGTAAATTAAGCGATCTGCAGATAGAAGCCATCAAGTTATCCGGTTCAATTTATACACCTCCTGATTTCAAAAAAACATATCTTGCTTCCCTCTATCAATTAATGTATTGCTTGGAACATTCCATTGAAATCTAGATAAAGCTGCTAAATTAGCGGCTTTTTTTGAGGGAAAACCGATTGCCTTATAGTGACCATTCATCTCCCTGCAAAAGGAAATGGAGAATAGAGGGCTATTGCAGAAGGAGGTTGCGTCATGCTGAAGCTACTAATGGTGGATGATGAGCAGTGGGTTCGTGAACGATTTTCAGAACGAATTCCTTGGTCTGATGCTGGGTTTAAGTTTCTTGGAGCAGCTTCGGGTGCAGAAGAAGCCATCCGAATGATAGAGCGGGATATGCCCCATTTGCTCCTGACGGATATAACCATGCCGAAGATGAACGGACTCGAACTAGCCGGGTACGTACGAAAAAGATGGCCGCGAATTCGAATCGTTATCTTGACCGCCTATGGGGAGTTCGAATTCGCACAGCAAGCCATTCGGCTCGGTGTGAACAATTATCTGATCAAGTTGGCCCAGACCCCCGAACAGATTCTGGAGGCTTGCAGTAAGATAGCCGAGGAAATTGAGCAGGAGATGGATGTTCATCAGAAGCTTGAGATGCGAAATAAGCTAGAATGGGAAAAAGATTGGACGAATAAACGCCAGTGGACGGAACGTCTGATGAATGACGATGGAGGCAGTTATGTTCGGACGATGCCTGAGGAATGGTTCGAAGGCGTATCGAAAGCCCGTTATTTGGCGAGTTTGACCCTTGGATGGAGCAAGCCTGTGGATGACGAGGAGACTGAACACCACGCTGAAGTAGAACATGCACAGCTTCAAAGTCAATTAGGTGAGGCGCTGGAAATGAGACTGGACCAGCGCTCGATCGGTAAAGACAACCAGTTGATCATGCTGCCGATTCGTCAAAACCGTATATGTCTGCTGATCGGTTCTAGACAACCGCTCGAAGGCTTTCAGTTAAACCAGATGGCGTTGACCGTTCTTGAGGCTCTCAAGCCATTTGAGCCTGTCAGAGGATTTATTCAGGTTGGGAAAGTAAGGGAACTAAGCAAACAGCCTTTGTCTATAAGTCAGCTTGCTGACATAATGCGAGAAGGTCTGGATGAGCTGTCTGCGTATTTCTATAATTCCAGTTCGCCCATTGTAGGCAAACAGGCTACTGCATTCAAGCGACTTGATGCGGAACTGTCGCGGGAATGGATGGGTAGCGTGGTCAAGGCGCTGCAGAGGGAGGATGCCAGTCTTTTCCTCGAGGCGGTCTCAGTGATGATCAAGCCCTCCAACCCTGTGATTCATCCGGCTGATCTACTGCGGTTAACCAAGCAGATCTTCCATCCAGGTTTGTTAAAGCTGCCAACATCAGTCACTCCTCGTTTAGCCCGGATCGATAGATTGGAGACATGGACAGATTACTGTGCATGGTGGGAAGGAACGATACATGCCATTCAAGAATGGCTGGATAGCTGCATTCAGCCACTAGCCTCAGTGCGTAAGGAAATTCAAATCATGTGTCGTTATATACGTGAGCACTACCAAGAAGATGTGCAGGTAGGAGAGCTAGCTGAGCTTGTTCACATGCATCCTTCCTATGCAGGTCAGGTGTTCAAGCAGGAGGTTGGTGAGAGCATATCGGATTATTTGAATCGGGTACGGATGGAAAAGGCGAGCGAGTTGCTCGAACGCACGACGATGAAAATTTATGTAGTATCCGGGGCTATCGGTATATCTGACTACCGCTATTTTTGCAAATTGTTCAAGAGCTACACCGGGTTTACTCCCACGCAATATAAAAGCAAACAGATATAACGTTTATTAATCAGCCGCTGAGTTGCTGGGATAAATAATTGCTCTTGGTCAAGAGTCCATTCAGAGATAGGGGGAAGTGCATATCATGGGTCAGTAAGATATTGATTTCAAAGGAGGTAAAGCAAATGAGCGAATGTGGAAACAATGTGGGTGGCATTTTCACTTCAACTACTACAATTCTGGTGCTTTATATTCTTTTAGTGATTATTCTGAAAACATTTTAGTTGAAGCAGTTGAAAAAAAGAGAGCCTACACGGTTGTAGGCTCTCTTTCGTTTGCTAAGTATACAGGAGTGTTATAACCAGTAATTCATATAGAACAAGGGTAAGAATCGCTTCATCGGAAGGACTTGAAAAGAAAGCACGTTGTCCTCCATAATTCCGTGTGGCCAAATGGATTAGTCCCTGGTCGCAGCCTATAATTCTTCCGGTGACGATTTGACCATCTAATGTTTCTACTCGAACCCACTGATTTGCATGTTGTCTACAGATTTCATGTAAATGATGTCTAATGGTTTTCAGACTTTGAACATAATTATTGTCTGCATGATACAGGACTCGTTGCTGTGGACCCATTTGTAAACCCATAATTTGCACTACCTTCCTGTATTGAGTAATACATAATATGCCTAAGGTACCAAGCCGTTACATAATTAAGGATTCAAATGACCAAATTAACAGTAACTCAGGAGAATGGGAGGGATATCGTTGATTACGCTAGGTATTTTCATTTTAGCTTGCATGGGTATAATCTTGCTGGTATTGCTGGACACCCTGGTGTACCATTTGTCGTTCTTATCAGCGCTGTTTCAGTTGTTCTCCATGCCTTCACATTCTTCGGCGGCTTGGTTTCTCGGGGCTGCTCTCTTTACGGCTGGATGGTCCGACTTGAAGAATACTGCTTTCATACAGCGATTAAACCTTATGATGTCGAGAATAAGGGGATAAGATATTATGAAGACTACCCGCCTTCAACCCTTTCACACATTTACAATGATGTTCGTCTTTCTGCTGGGTACCTCGATCATATTCGGAACTCCCCGATTGGTGGAGGACACTTGGATTGTTGATCTTATCACACTTGTTCCTTCCTGCGCTTTATTCATGTTATATACGCATTTGTTAGTGGCTGGTAAGAGCACTAACCTGTATTCGCTTCTTGATAAGACATGGGGCCGATTTCTGGGATCAATTCTTGTTTTGGGGTATACCGTTTATTTTTTATATATTGCCTCCAGGAACATACGCGATATGATTGAGTTGATCAAGACAACGCTTCTTGCGAATACACCCGAGGAACTGCTCATTCTCCTGTTTAGTCTGGTCATTGCTTATGCTTCATCCGGTGGACTGTCAACGATCGGCCGTATAGCCATCCCGATTTCGGGTATGGTTATTTTTTTCTTTCTCCTACTAGCCTTACTTCTCGGTTTCAGTGGATCATTGGATACGGAACGAATCCTCCCGCTACTTTCCAAAGGGATTTCACCTGTTATCAATGCTACATGGAAAAGCACAATATGGTTCCCGTACGGAGAAATAATTGTGTTTCTCGTATTTGTGAATGGACTTGAGAGCCCAAGCAAATTTCGGGCATTGGGATTAACCTCGATGATTTGCAGTGGCATCGTACTAACCTTCTCTAGTCTCCTGCAGATCTGTACCCTTGGGAAGGAGAACATGGAGTTCTCGGTATTTGCATTATTGGATGCAGCAAGGCAAATCAATATTGCCGACTTTATTACCCGTATGGATGCGCTGGTGGCGTTCATAATCTTCTTTAGTGTTCTTTTAAAATGCTCGATCTTCCTATACGCTGGCACGAAGGGAGCTGCGTTTGTATTCAAGAGAAGCTATAAAAAGTTCACGCTGCCATGTGCGATCCTTATTGGCGGATATTCCATCTTGGTTTCGAACAATTATGGCGAACATATAGAGGAAGGTTTAAATCATGTCATCTTCTGGCTACATATACCGATGCAGCTGGCGATTCCGGTTGCCACTCTGCTTCTTGTCTGGATTCGTAATCTGAAAGGAGAAGAACTATGACTACGGATGAAAAAAAGCCAAGTACAGACATAAACATGGAGTCCGTAAAAGAAGAAATCAAGCGGAGTTTGGGATCGACTTCTGATTTGGCATCCGTAACGATTAGAATTTTTGGGGAGGAAGGGGTATTTAGCTATTTGACCTCAATGACTAATACTACTTACCTTATGGATAATGTTATTAAACCACTCAGCCTTGCAGGCAGCCCCTTGGATAAACCGCGCAAGGATCACTTGCTTGATCGAATTCGAGAGCAGTATCTGGGGGTTTTAACTACGGAGACATCAAATGACCTTGGGCATTTCACGGACTTAATGTTGAAAGGTTATGCCGCTTTGTATATCTCCGGTATGACAGAAGTTTTAATGATTGATGTCAAGGAACTCGAAACGCGCGCCGTCACTGAACCGACTACGCAGAGTGTAGCAATAGGACCTAAGGATGGATTTACGGAATCAGCTGAGACCAATATCAGTTTAATTCGGAGGAAGATTCAGAACCCAAACCTGCGCTTCGAGAAATATGAGCTTGGCGAGATAACAAAGACGGCCATTTACCTCTCCTATGTAGATGATTTGGTTGAGAAAGACGTTTTGAATCAAATCCGCGATAAAATACAGCACAGCAAATTGGATAGTCTATTTGCTTCCAGCAGCCTTGATTCCCTGTTTCAGTCCAAAGAGCTTTCGTTGTTTCCCACAGTTTATGCTAGCGAACGGCCAGATAATATTTGCAATGGTTTGATGGATAAGCGTGTCGCCATTATCGTAAACGGCAGCCCGTTCGTGCTGATGGTTCCCTCGCTATTCAATGATTACTTCAGATCACCTGAGGATATCTACCAATGGTTCTCCTTTGGTGTATTTATCAGGTACCTGAGATATTTGTCCTTACTGATCTCACTATGCATGCCAGCACTCTATATCTCAATCACTAGTTATCATCAAGAGCTGATTCCGACCATGCTGCTCACGAGCATTGCTGCCCAGCGGCAAGGTATTCCATTCCCGGTTGTCTTTGAGGTATTGGTGCTAGAGATCACATTTGAAATCCTAAGGGAAGCAGGTACCCGAATGCCGCGTATTATCGGACAATCCATCTCGATTGCAGGCGCACTCGTGCTCGGACAGGCAGCTGTTTTGGCAGGCTTCGTATCAAATGTCAGCTTAATCGCCGTTTCGTTAACGGTTATTTCAGGTTTTGTATCCCCGATCTACAGTTTTGGTGCAAGAATTCGTTTATTCCGCTACGGGCTTATTATACTCGGTTCCATCCTAGGTTTGTATGGCGTCATCCTAGCGTGTGCGTTTCTATTGATTCACTTGGCACGTATCGAACCGCTCGGGATCCCCTATCTAACATCCAGTCTGTCAAAGCGCGCGAAAAAGGGGGCGCGAAATGCTGCGTAGAGGTTTGTTTCTGATAATGGCGACTTTCGTGTGTCTGCTTCAAAGCGGCTGCTGGGACTGGGTTGAACTGAACCAGTCCTCAATGTTGACCGGAATGGCTATTGAGGCCGGGAAGAACGGAATGTTAAAGCTCACCATGGAGGTGTTGAATCCTGCTGAGGCGCAACGAGTGCAAACTGGCAGTGGAGGGCCTGCAACCCTTTTATATACCATGGAGGGAAAATCAATCAGTGAAGCTTCTTCCCGCATGAACGAGATGATTGAACGGAGAATCATATTCTCTCATGTCCATATGGTTGTCGTGGATGAAAGCATTGCGCGAAAAGGATTGAATCAGATTATTGATGTCCTTCAGCGATCCCGCTTTGTACGCGAGGACGTGTTGTTACTGATCGCCAAGGATTCACCTGCATCGGATGTACTAAAGATCATGTATCCCAGTGGACAGTATGCGAGTTGGAAACTTAGAATGCAGATCTATAACTTTTATCGTACTTGGGGCGGTACTCTGAAAAGTACATTGTACAACTATACAGATGCAATCTTGAATGAAGGGAGAGAACCTGTTCTAGCTGCAATTTCCGTGCAGGGCGATGTCAAGAAAAGTGAGGATAGTAAAATGTCATCTTTGCCGAAGACAATCGTCAAATGTGTAGGTTCCGCCGTGTTCAAGGAAGACAAGCTCATTGGTTTTATTTCGGTGTCAGATACAAGATTGTTAAACCTGATTAGAGACAAGATCACAGGAACAACTTTTGCAGTTCCTATTAATGCTAACCAAGGTATCGCGACGATTCGGATGCACCCGATACATACAACTATGGATGTAACACTAAAAGACGGACGCCCGAACGTAAAGTTAAACCTTGTAGGAAAAGGCCATGTGAGCAGCATTGATACGGATTTGCCACTTGATACTGCGGCCGGGTATCGAGAACTTGAGCATATGGAGTCTATTTACCTGAACGAACAGGTTAAAGCCACAATTAGCCGTGTTCAAAAAGAGTTTGGTCTAGATATTTTTGGATTCGGTGAGTATATGAACCGGCATCACAACTCTCAATTTAAGACTACCAAGAAAGATTGGAACGGTCATTTCACAAAAGCTAACATCGAGGTTTCCAGCAGAATTGCCATTTCCCGATCTGACTTGAAAACGAAGAGGTTAAACAACCCGGAGGTTGGAAAGTGAGGACCAATCTATAAAGGTTGGCTTGATCTAATTACACTAGTTAAAATTTGGCTACCAAAAAAACTGATCGATTACAATCTAATTAAACGGGAAGCGTGGACATGTGTCCTGCGCTTCCCGTTTTTTCTTTGAAAGAAAATGAGACAGTTATATTGTTTATTCCGAAGTAAGCATATTTCATGTTCAAACTAATAGAGCTCCTTCCTTATTGATACCGTTCTTAATAAAATTAATGATTTGCTTTACATCAGGTCTTTTCGTTAGATTTTCCATCCAATGCATCGCAGTTCCATAAAGCGTCCAGCTTAACATTACCGCTATAGCCTCTATCTCATTTTTGTTTTGGTTAAGCCATTGCTTTTGTGCCAAATTTGAGAAAAAAGTTCGAAGCTCCTTTTTAAAAATCAATTCGAAAAGGAATTCACGAAGGCGGGTTAGAAGTACCACATTCTGATTTAGAAATGCTTTTAGGTCGAAAACCAACTTCAGTTAGAGAAGCTTTACAAATTTTATTGAAATAATGACAGTAAACCGCTGTATAGTACAGCGGTTTTTTTATGTATAATAAATGAAATAAACTATGAGTGACGATCGTCAATGCTGTGGAAGGATGTTTTGAATGTATATGTCGAAATCCTCAATTAAACAAGAAGAAATAATAAATAGTTACATTGAATCACCTGATAAACAGCGGAAACTGTATCGTCGCACACTAGTTACTGTTATATTTTCTCAGATATTTGGAGGTGCAGGACTTGCAGCTGGAGTAACTGTGGGAGCTTTACTGGCTCAGGATATGCTTGGCACTGATGACTTCACTGGCGTTCCAACAGCTTTATTTACGCTTGGTTCAGCAGTTGCAGCTTTTTTGGTCGGAAGAATATCTCAGAAACATGGTAGAAGATTTGGATTGGGATTAGGATTTATTACAGGTGGTATAGGAGCAATTGGTGTTATAATAGCTGCCGTTCTAAATAGTATTTTGTTGCTCCTTCCCGCCCTTCTTGTTTACGGTGCAGGAGGTGCAACTAATTTGCAGGCCCGATATGCCGGTACAGATTTAGCAAACTCAAAACAGAGAGCAACAGCGGCAAGTATGGCGATGGTATTCACAACAATTGGAGCAGTGGCCGGACCCAATCTTGTTAACGTAACAGGAGAGTTTGCAGTTTCAATGGGTATTCCCAGTCTAGGCGGACCATTTATTTTAGCAGCAGTGGCATATATATTAGCTGGTATTATACTACTCATATTCCTTCGTCCTGATCCGCTTCTGATCGCGAATGCTCTCGCCGTTCGTTCAGTTGGTGCCAGACAATATACTGATAATCAATTGGAACAGCCATTAGAGCAAAGAGGTGTAATTCTTGGGGCTTCGGTCATGATTTTAACTCAGATTGTTATGGTTGCGATTATGACAATGACACCAGTACATATGAAGCATCATGGACATGGGCTAAGTGATGTTGGCTTAGTAATAGGATTTCATATTGGTTCAATGTATCTCCCGTCTTTAATTACTGGTATATTGGTTGATAAAATCGGACGTAAGATAATGGCTATTGCTTCAGGTGTAACATTACTTACTTCGGGAGTTGTAGCTGCACTTGCACCTGCCGACTCAATGGTTATGTTAATAGTCGCTCTTTCGCTTCTGGGTTTGGGATGGAATTTCGGCTTAATTAGTGGAACTGCTTTGATTGTAGACTCAACAACGCCTACGAACAGAGCCAAAGTACAAGGATCAGTAGATGTTCTAGTAGCATTGGCAGGTGCCTCCGGAGGAGCATTATCAGGTATGGTGGTTGCATATTCGAGCTATGCTGATCTCTCTTTTACTGGTAGTATCCTTTCTTTATTAGTAATTCCAATCATGTTTTGGCCGTACAACAGAGGAAGTAACTTTAAAAATCAAGGATAAAGAAAGAACCTTAAGATAGGCATTTTTTTGCCTGTAGTCGCACCGTTAAGGTTAGCTGAAGAAACAGATCAGGACAGGAGAGATGAGAGTGACACAAACAGAGGAAATAAAAACGAGGAATGGAACGAAATCAAAGAAAGTACGAAGCATTCTACTTAAAATCATTGGAGCAATCGTAATAGCAATCCTGCTTTTTCTAGCTATTGTTTATTCAGTGAATATTATCAGTAGTAATTCGGAACAAAAAAGAATAGAGTCCTATGGACAGCATGTATCTGTAGACGGGAAAAATATGAATGTGTTAATTCAAGGCGAAGGTGAGGAAACGATCGTGCTGCTGCCTGGTTTTGGAACAGCTGCACCAGCGCTTGATTTTAAGCTGCTTATCGATGAACTATCTCTATTTTACAAAGTTGTCGCGGTTGAGCCTTTCGGTTATGGATTAAGTGATGGAACTGATAAGGAGCGATCCACGCAGAATATCGTAGGTGAAGTTCACGAAGCTCTACAGAGGCTTAATATTAACAGATACATACTCATGGGCCACTCCATTGCAGGCATATACGGAATTGATTTTGTGAATACATATCCAAACGAGGTGACTGCTTTTGTCGGAATTGACAGCAGTGTCCCAACTCAACCAGGTATGGATGTCAAATTCCCATCAAAAAAGTTAGAGTTTCTTAAAAAATCAGGTCTCTTAAGATTGATGCTAAAACTAGGTACTGACCCCTATGCTGCATTATCATTTGATGATAAAACGGTAGAGCAAATGAAACTAATTTCAAATATAAATATGAATAATGACACTATCTTGAATGAGATGGATCATATTTCTTCTAATTTTAAAGGGGCTCATAATTTAACATTCCCTAAAGACCTACCACTTCTTCTTTTTGTACAAGCGAATAATGAAGAGATAAAAGGATGGATACCTTTTCATGAAGGGCAGATTAAAGACTCAGTACATGGAAAAGTAATTATCATGGATGGATCACATTATTTACACCATACCAAATTCAAAGAAATCGCTGAAAACGTTAGAGCATTTATGAAGGAAGCAAAGTAAGTTTACGGAAAAAGGTTCATCTACTATAATGCAGAATCCAATAAGTGATATGAGAAACCGTCCCTTGGGGCGGTTTTTAGTGTGCGTTAGATAAAAGAGTTCGTCAAGGAGAATACTGCAGACGACGAAAACATACGTCGCAGTATTCGTGATTTCCATAAAGACTTTGCTGAGTTGATAAGCGAGAGTCATGGAAGCGGGGTGGTATCGAAGATGAACATCTTGGTTATATTTCTTCAAATATCAATTAAAATGACCGAAACACTTGATTTAATGTATGCAAAAATAGGCTAAAAACTTATATGCTATATATAAAAAGAATATATGATAACAAAGTGAAAGTAACTCATATTAGGTATGCGTTGTTGTGAGATTCTTTCTTATATATATCGATTAGGAGTTTTCAGATGAACAAACCAATTAAAAATCAAAAAATGGTAATACTTATTCTACTAAGTAACCTTTTCACAGCGTTTCTTGGTATAGGTTTAATTGTTCCAGTTATGCCTTCTTTTAAAGAGGTTATGGATTTATCTGGTAGTACCATGGGCTATCTAGTTGCAGTTTATGCCGTTTCCCAGTTAATTATTTCGCCTTTTGCCGGTAGATGGGTTGATCGTTTTGGAAGAAAAAAAATGATTGTTCTCGGATTACTCATCTTCAGTTTATCAGAGTTGATTTTTGGTTTAGGTACTCATGTTTCAACACTATATTTATCGAGGATATTGGGTGGAATAAGCGCTGCTTTTATAATGCCTGCTGTAACAGCGTACATGGCTGATATTACTACTGTAGAGGATAGGCCAAAGGCGATGGGATATGTCTCAGCTGCTATTAGCACCGGCTTTATTATTGGGCCTGGGATTGGAGGGTTTATAGCCGATTATGGAATTCGGATGCCGTTTTACTTCGCTGCTTTTGCATCATTCTTGGCCGCTATTTCCTCCTCATTAATATTAAAAGAACCATTATCGCAAGAAGAGCGAGAACACCTTTCATCTAATACAAAGGAATCTAACTTCATTAAAGACTTAAAAAAATCAATTCAACCACTCTATTTAATTGCGTTTATCATGGTCTTTGTACTTGCTTTTGGATTATCTGCCTATGAAACGGTATTCAGCTTATTTTCTGATCAAAAATTCGGCTTCACACCCAAGGATATCGCAAGCATTATTACCATTAGTTCAATTGTAGCTGTAATCATTCAAGTTTTATTGTTCGGGAAGTTAGTCGAAAAATTAGGGGAAAAAAGGATGATTCAGATTTGCTTAATCATCGGTTCGGTTTTAGCTTTCGTATCCACAGTTATTACTGGCTATATAGCAGTTTTAATAGTAACTTGTTTTATTTTTTTGGCGTTTGATTTGTTACGACCGGCACTGATAACTTTTTTATCTAAAACTGCTGGTAAACAGCAGGGTTTCGTAGCAGGCATGAACTCCACTTATACTAGCTTAGGGAATTTTTTTGGTCCAGCATTGGGTGGTATTCTGTTTGATTTTAACATTCATTATCCTTACCTTTTTGCAGGAATTGTCTTGATAATTGGCTTAGGTCTTACAATATTATGGAAAGGAAAATTCGCTATATAACAATATATGCAAAAGGCAACCAGCTAGGGTTGCCTTTAAAATTTTAGACTGACCGACCAGAACCTCTTAAGAACGAAGCATTTTATTAATGTGCGGTTGTTGCAACCAATCTTCCAGCGTGGTCAGTTGGAGATCAGGGACAATCACGCGATCCTTAATGTCATAATAGTTCAGGGAATCAATATTGGTTCCAATCCAACGGTAGAAGCCTGCAACACCAGATGCTTGTTTTTCTCCCATCAGCGGCGTGAGAGATGCTTCGAAGTCATCGTAGTTCAGAGACTGGAATGAGACATCTTGTCCCAGCGCTTGTGTAAAGCGATCCCCCAGTTCTGCACCAGTCAGTGCTTCCGGCCCTGGAGCCAGTATCGTTTGACCTGCCAACTCAGGATGACTTAATGCATAATAATGATATTGCGCCGCGTCATCGGAGTTGATCCAAGGAATAGATTTATCCGCTGGCACAGGGTAGAAGAGCATCCCATTATTGATAAGCCCTGGTATCAAGAAGTTCTCCATGTACAGTGTTGGTTTTACCAAGATGGTCGGAATGCCGCTTTGTTGTACATATTCGATCATTTCGCGCTTTACATCCAATGTTCTATTATCGGTAAGTTGTTCCGGCAAGAAGCCATTCGAATTTACGACGATCAATTTCACGTTTGCTTGCTTTGCGGCTTCAACAGCATTGGTGATGTGTAGTTTGATCAAGGCTGTGTCATACTCAATTGGCATATTCAAGAAAACTTTATCAACACCAGCGTTAACTTCTTTCAAGGTCTCTAGTACGGACAAGTCACCAACATAAGCATCAATACCTTGTTCTTTCAGAACCACTGCGTTTTTCTCCTGACGTGTAATTGAACGAACAGTTACCCCTTTAGAGACTAACAATCTTGCTACTGCGCCACCTTGTACCCCTGATGCTCCATAAACCAAAATGGATTCCATATATCCAACAACTCCTTATAGTAAGTTCATTGGTTCAGTATCGAACTAAATGTTATATTGATAATAAACAACTAACAAACTTTATGTAAGTACGCACATTAATGATATCTAGTATCTCTAGTGATACTATTGGGGGAAAACTAATGGAGACCAAACTTTCGGAAAATTGCAGCCTATGTCCAGTCGAGTTTACAGTCAATATCATCGGCGGAAAGTGGAAAATTTTGATTTTATATCATCTTATAAATAATGACATGATCCGGTTTAATCAGCTACAGAAAAAGCTTTCTTCAGTAACACATCGTACATTGACACGTCAGTTGCGTGAATTGGAAGAGGATGGGATGGTCAATCGAGTTACTTTTGCTGAAGTGCCACCCCGTGTAGAATACTCGTTGTCGGATAAAGGGAAAAGTCTCACCCCAATTCTATTACAAATGCGAGATTGGGGACTTCAACATATGTAACGGTAATATGACGGTGATTAAAATCATGAGGACTTAGTAGATTTTCGTTCGATCAGTTCAAATTCCAATACATGAACTTCCGATACATGCTGACCCAGCATATCCAGAATAATATAAACGGCGTTTTCTGCCTGTTTGTTTGCAGGATAGTGGATAGTTGTCAGGTCAAGAAGATGAGCCAGATCGGTGTTGTCGAATCCCAATATGCCGATGTCATCCGGAGTGGAGAAACCCGAACGCCGAAGTTCGGTAAGGAGTCCAGCAGCCACATTGTCGTTTGAACAAGCGATGGCATCTGGTCTGTTCGTCTGTTTCATCCACCATCTCGCAACCTCTTCTCCATCAAAAATGGTAAATTTATCGTGAAAATCCGGAAATTCATCAGCTTTCAACTGATACTTGAACGCAAAATCGTTAAAGGCTCTAATCCGTTCAGGTGTGTTTAATCCCTTTGAAGAAAATACGTTCGCGATCCTGCGATATCCTTTTGTATAGAGGTACTCAAGCCCCAGCATATAACCCTGATATTGGTCCATGAAAACGGAAGGAATCATATCGCTCACAAGCCGCTGCCAAGTTACAATAGGACCGTATTTGGCATAGGATTCGATGACATCCCATTCGTTGGTTCGAAAGAGACAAACTAAGGCATCCAACTGCTTGCTGCGCAGCATTTCAAGCGCAACGAGTTCTTGCTGGCGGTCTCCGTTCGTAATAAACAGCATCACATTAAACCCATACTTTTGCGCGCTGGCATTAAAAGCTTGGATGAAAGATGTGGATAGGTTCGTATAAATCCCGGTCAAAACCCCAATAATTCGAGTCATTCCCTTTTTGAGGGACTTTGCACTGGAGTTGGGTACATAATCCAGACGTTCAATGATTTTAAGTATCTCCTTACGCTTGGTTTCATTTACATACGGATGTTGATTAATCACGCGCGAGACTGTCGTAGTGGATACGCCGGCAAGCCGTGCGATCTCCTGAATATTGGTCATGGGTTCTCACCTCTTAGGCATAGTATGTGCAGGTCTGATACTAACCGGATTCAGCGAAATATTCAATATACAGCGAATCGGGCTTGACCTGTAATCCATTTCATAAATTAAGTTGTAAATGTAGATAAAATAACGTATACAGGAGGCGTTCTCATTGAATAAGAAATTGAAAATCGTGACCATCGGCGGCGGTTCCAGCTACACTCCGGAGTTAATCGAAGGGTTTATCAAACGGCACCATGAACTCCCGGTCAGCGAATTATGGTTGGTGGACATAGAGGCGGGTAAAGAAAAGCTTGAAATTGTAGGCGCCATGGCGAAACGAATGGTAAAGGCCGCGGGAATCGAATGCGAGATTCACCTAACCCTCGATCGAAGACAGGCTCTTGCGGATGCGGATTTCGTTACTACCCAATTCCGGGTAGGTTTGCTGGATGCGCGTATTAAAGACGAGACGATTCCCCTTCGTCACGGTATGATTGGACAGGAAACGAACGGAGCAGGCGGCATACTGAAGGCGTTTCGTACCATCCCGGTCGTACTTGAGATCGTTGAAGACATGAAAGAACTGTGTCCAAATGCCTGGCTGATCAACTTTACCAATCCTGCAGGAATGGTTACGGAAGCCGTACTTCGGTACGGGCAGTGGGAAAAAGTAATTGGGTTATGCAACGTTCCGATCATTGCGGCAAAGAACGAGGCAGCTGTGATTGAGAAGGCGGAAGAAGATCTATTCTTCAAATTTGCCGGCATTAACCATCTACATTGGCATAAGGTTTATGGCCGAAACGGGGAAGAGCTTACAGGCGACGTTATCGATATAATGTACGGGCCGGATGCCAAACCGGAGAAATTGGTTGAGAACATTAAAGAAATGCGGTTTTTGCCTGAACAGATCGCCCAATTGGAGATGCTTCCTTGTCCTTATCACCGTTACTACTACATGACCGACAGTATGCTAAAAGAGGAACTGGAAGAAGCAAACGGGGAAGGGACCCGCGGACAGGTAGTCAAGCGTCTGGAGGAGAGTTTGTTTGAACTCTATAAAGATCCAAACCTCGACTTCAAGCCCAAGGAACTGGAGAAACGCGGAGGGGCTTACTACAGCGATGCAGCCTGCGAAATCATCAATTCGATTCACAACAATAAAGGTACAAGAATGGTGGTTAATACACGTAATCGCGGAACGATCAGTGATCTGCCTTACGAGTGCGCTATCGAAGTAACGAGTATTATTACGGCGCACGGGGCGGAGCCAGTTCACTTTGGAACGTTCCCGCCAGCTCAGCGGGGGTTACTGCAAGTGATGAAGGCGATGGAAGAGCTTACGGTTGAAGCAGCTGTTACTGGAGATTATGCGACCGCCTTGCAGGCTTTCACACTGAATCCTCTTGTTACAAGCGGTGATGTCGCAAAAGTCGTCCTGGATGAAATGTTGGCAGCCCATCGAGAGTACCTTCCTCAATTTTATAAGTGAGAGTTTCTGAATTAAGCATGAAAAAAATGCTATCTGATGACCCTTGTAGGCATGCTAGAAGTATGAAATCTTGCTGTAGAAAGCCTGATGATGCATTCGGAAGCAAGTGTCTCCAAAGAAGAAGGATTCAAGATCACCCATTACCAGGAATTGTGCTGCCTACTGGTGCAACTGAAGAGGAGATTCAATCTGCCGATCGAACCTCACTAAAATCAGTGCTTGACAGGTGACTGGAAGGAAAGAAGCCGTTACGCCCAAATAGAGGGATTTTCTCCCTCTTTTTCTGCGCCCGTCACCCCTTTTGGGCAATTAGAGGGAATTTTGCCCGCTAATTTTGAGGATATACCATTTTGGGGCGATATGGGTAAAATTAGAGGGGTATTTTCCCTTTAATCTCAAAATAAAGGCGATTTAGTCGGTATTAGCGGGCATTTTTCCCTCTATTTCGCCAAAGAACTGGTCCGCAACCCAAGTCGGTCACCCGTAAGGTACAATTGCCCAAACAGAGCTGCAAAAATACTGCTGAAGCATGGTATTGCCAAGATCGCACATCTGAACGGCGGACTTGGGGCAGGTCAGGTAATTTATTAAAACGGTAAGGTATTTAGGGGTGAATATTACGACCAGTGTTGGTCAAGTGAAATGAGGTTTCTTAATGAAAAAGGTATATGATTTGACTACGCTATGGGAAATCGAGGATTTTCTTAAGAATTACGAACTGAGCTTTATATATATATCCAAGCCCGATTGCAGCATATGCCACGCACTGTTACCCAAACTAAAAGAACTCTTGTCCCATTATCCACTTATCGGTCTCGGGCATATTGATGCCAGCAAAGTCGAAGAGGTAACAGGGAAGTTTCTCATTCTGAGTGCTCCGATGATGCTCTTGTTCATCGAACAAAAAGAGTATTTGAGGGAAGATAGATTTGTTCGTTTATCACTGTTGAAGGAAAAGCTGGATCATATTTATCAGATTTATAATGAATAATTCACTAGTGGTGACGATTCAGCCGAGGCTGAGTCGTTTTTTGAATACGGTAGGGGGCTATGGCAAATAACAGCAGCCGGAGGTTCCGGCTGCTGTTATTCGAATTTATAGGTGAACAGTAATCCTTATATATTAGAATATATAAGATTCGCCGTCATCCGGCACTAATACATTAGAAGTAATCCCTTTTTCATTTAGGAAGCTTTTTAACTCTGCTCTTGACAAGGTCCAGTGATTTACTGCTTCCATGTGAACTGAAACAATCATCGCGTTAGGGGCAGCCTTATGCACTTCATAAATATCGTCTTTTCCCATAATCAGAGAGCCGCCTTCTGTGAGTTGGACATCTCCTCCATTAACCACAATGATTTCCGGTTGGTGGGTTTCGATTTCTTCCTGAACGTCTTCGTACCATACAGTATCTCCGGCGACATATAATGTTTTCTCATCTGGATGTTTAAAAACAACACCACAAACTACTCCTACCATGGGTAAGATCTCTCCTCTTCCGTGTTCGCCTTTCGTTTTCACTAATTGGATACCTTCGAAGGATGTTCCTTCCGTTAAAACTTCAACATCTAGGAAGCCGGCTTTTTTGAGTTCTATAGCATCTTCTTCATTTTGTACAAACATTTTTACGTTTTTTGGCAGCACTTCTTTGGCAGTTTCATCGAAGTGGTCATAGTGTAAATGAGTAACAATAATTGCATCTACACCCTTAATTAAATCGTCAAACGATATCGGCAAGGGAACTAAAGGGTTATATTGTTCATTTTTAGTCAAAGCAGGAAATGGCGGAAGAGTTCCCTTCTCTGCCAAGAATGGATCAACCAAAAATTTCTTACCTGCATATTCAACAACCAAAGTTGCATTTCTTATCAATCTAACTTTCATAATATTAGCTCCTTATCTTTTGTTATATAATTATTGTACCTTAGAGACCATTTAACTTACATATATAAAATCAGGTCTTTGGATGATTTGACTTTAATTATGAAAGGAAATGATATTAAATACGATCTAAAAATAGCCGTGTCACAATGAAAGAATTAGGGGAGGATATGCGAACTACAAAGTGTCGATTGTTATTAAAAAATCATGAAGACTTCGCCTATAGTAAGGTGGGGGATTAGTGGAGAAGCAGGAGTTAATACGTATCTTTGATAAGCAAGCAACTCAATATGAGAAAAAAAGAGAAGACCCAAAACAAAAACGTTGGCGACAACATCTTTTAAGTCATGCGAAGGGTGAAGTGCATGTACTTTCAGTAAGGGCAGGTGCGAATTTCCCGTTTTATCCATCCGAGATAAAGGTTACTGCAACTGTCTTTAGTGAGGTGATGCTTCGATTAGCATTTGACTTACGCACCTTAATAGAAGCAGAGGAGAGCAGCCAGGCGCTTTTACGCCGGCTTTTTTTGGCAGGAAAATGCAAAAAAAATTAAACTTTTTAAACAAGAAACTACATTGTTTCAGCGTGACAACTATAATAAGATGAACTCGAATAACATTTATTAGCAGAATTATGTATATTATCCACATCGAAAGGAGGGCGGAGTACCTGCTGAGTTTTTTCATCATATCTTTGGAAGCGATTACATTTTATATTATGGAGGTCTATTGATGTTAAAAAAGCTCTCGGTTTTTGTATTAACGTTTGCCTTATTGCTAGGCTGTCTGCCCATGATGTCTGTGTATGCTGCGAATAGTGCAACTGCAAAACTTCCGGGGAATTCCAATCCGCTGATGGATCATAAACTGGGAGCCGATCCTTTTGCATTAACCTTTAACGGAAGAGTCTATGTGTATATGTCTAGCGATGCGTATGTCTATAACAGTGACGGATCAATTAAAGATAATGACTTCAGCGCGCTGAATAAAGTCAATGTCATCTCGTCAGCAGATATGGTGAACTGGACAGACCATGGTGCCATTCCGGTCGCAGGAGCCAATAATGCCAATAATGGAACCGGTATTGCCAAATGGGCCTCCCTCTCTTGGGCACCTTCAGTGGCAACGAAAAAGATCAATGGCGTAGATAAGTTCTTCCTGTATTTTGCAAATGGGGCCTCAGGAATTGGCGTGTTAACCGCTAACTCTCCTCTTGGACCATGGACAGATCCGCTCGGCAAAGCGCTTGTTACTACCAGCACAGCCGGAATGTCCGGAGTGACATGGCTGTTTGACCCAGCAGTATTGGTGGACGATGACGGTACCGGATATCTATATTGTGGGGGAGGCATACCCAATACCTCGGATACAGCATCCATTGCCAATCCCAAAACAGCACGAGTGTTAAAATTAGGTACAGATATGACCAGCATTGTTGGAAGCGCAACCACAATCGATGCGCCTTATATGTTTGAAGATTCAGGAATTCACAAGTACAACGGCAAATACTATTACTCTTATTGCATCAATTTTTCCGGCACGCATCCGTCAGCCTACCCGGCAGGTGAGATCGGATATATGGTGAGCAGCAGTCCTACGGGCCCTTTTACGTATACCGGACATTTTCTAAAAAATCCATATACCTTCTTTGGAGTCGGCGGGAATAATCACCATGCGGTATTCAACTTTAATAACCAATGGTATGTCGTGTATCATGCCCAGACCGTCAGCAAAGCGCTACTGGGAGATGGAAAAGGTTACCGGTCCCCGCATATTAATAAGCTCACGCATAATTCCGACGGAACTATCCAAGAGGTTCAGGGAGACATGGCGGGCATCACCCAGATTGCCAATCTTAATCCATACATCAGGGTCGAAGCTGAAACCATCGGTTGGAATGCAGGTATTGCAACCGAGGCTACTCAGGCTGCCGGCGGACCGACAAGCAATATGGATGTAACCAGTATTAACAATGGAGACTGGGTTGCAGTAGGCAATGCGGACTTTGGTTCCAGCGGAGCCAAGACGTTCAAAGCGAATGTGGCTTCCACAGTAGGCGGCAAAATAGAAATTCGCATAGACAGTGCAACGGGTAAGCTCGTTGGAACGCTTAATGTCCCTTCTACTGGGGGAACACAAACATGGCAGGAAGTAGAAACCACGGTCAGCAATGCCGCGGGAGTTCACAAGCTGTTCCTGGTGTTCACCGGATCAGGCACCAGCAATCTGTTTAATTTCGATTACTGGAAGTTTACAGCCAATACAGCTTCCACCGGAACAAGGGTTGAAGCTGAGAATATGAACCTTAGTGGTACTTACGCCGGAATTATCAGTTCCCCTTTCAATGGAGTCGCTTTATACGCCAATAGTGATAATTCTGCATACAATCAATATTTTGCCAACCCGACCCATAGTTTTTCAGTCCGGGGGGCTTCGAATAACACCAGCACCGCCAGAGTAGATTTACAAATCGGAGGGACGACAGTCGGTTCCTTTTACTTCACCGGAACTACGCCGACAGTCCAAACCTTGTCTAATATCACCCATGCCACCGGAAGTCAGGAGGTAAAACTAATCGTAACCACCGATAACGGGACCTGGGATGCTTATGTGGATTATTTAGAATACAATTAACGGTTGGGGTTTGTGATCTTATGAAAAATCAGACTGCAGATCATGGACTTATGACAGGGAAACAATATATACGATTGTGGGCCAGAATGATTCGGCTGCCGAATAAGACGAAATTGCTGACATCATGCGACAGCAGATAAGGGTCATACTTTTTATATGTTCTTGTTCCTCCAACAGTTCATGACTGTCGGAGGACAAGAATGTGTTCCGAAGTTCGTGAATAAGACGTTAGATGAAATTCATCAAAGGCTTATAAACTCAAAAATAAAATGATGAGTAGGAGAGGATTAGCCAACGTTTCATGAGAAATCTCCTTCTATAACTTACGATATCTCAGACTATAATGAAGTAACATATATGCACTTGATTGGCAGCAATAATCTTATTTCTATACCCCACACTTAGAAGCAAGCAGGGCATCAGGGACTATCGGATTTTTTCCTGATGGAGATTTACTATTTGCCATATAGAAAGCGAACACTCCATAGCGAAAAAGGGGAATTGTTATTAAAAATTCAGTAGCCGAAATATGGTACCCCTATTCGAAATTCGAGCCATATATAACAGAGATTTTATAGTTTATAATGTAATTCATAAAAGCCATTTAATTACATTAAAGAATTTAGTTTGCAATAAAAAGGATTATATTTCATTTTATTCGCTTTACGGGAGTACTCTGAAGAGATAGGTAAAAATACAGCCAATATAGCTGCGAAATATTGATTCGTTGATAAAACTATAAGTTTTATTGGGTTAAGGACGTTTAATACAGACGGTTATGTAGAACTTATCATCATATAGCGTTGGGAGAAACGCAGCTTACATTACTTAAAAATGGAATAAGGGATGTCATTGCAACTCACTTCTTTCGGGGTTCATTGAGGGAGGGAACATGCTCTCCTTCCCTGAAATCATTGCTATACGAAGAACTCAATAGGCCGTCTTGCATGCTCTATTGCAAATAAAAATTACATATAGGATAGGTGAATAAAATGATTGATTTATTACAGTTACAAAAAAGAGTTTATCAGAATAAAATTGCGAAAGGATTTAATGTTACTGATATTTTTCAAGAATTTTGTTTTATATATGGCGAATTATCAGAAGCTTGCGAAGCTTATCTGAAAAAGAAAGACGATTTGGGTGAAGAATTGGCTGATGTTGCACTCTACTTAATAGGACTTTCGGAACTTCTAGGAATTAACTTGGAAGAAGAGATAGTGAATAAAATGGAAAAAAATGAGAAGAGAAAGTACGAAAATAAAGATGGTGTACTTACAAAAGTAAAAGATAAATAAAGAAATTCACACAACACGAATTTAAGCAGCCGATTGCTATATCGAATACAAGGGCGTATTTTACGATATTACGAGGGTTGACACGTTCGAGGGGTACAAAGAGGATTTAAAGAGGATTTGAAATTATACGCTGCCTTGCTTGCTAAACAGCCTAAGCCGGGGAAGATGGTGACGTGGGGAAAATGAGAGTTTGGAAAATTGGTTAAAAATCGGGAGGTGGTTGTATGAGTGAAAGCGATATTAGTGATATTACCCCGATTATAAAATCAAAAATTAAAAGGAGATGCATTTATGAGTTACAACCCCGAAATTCCAAGAAGCCGATATGATAACTATGGTGACCGTGAATGGACACGTCTTGAAAAAGATGGGCATGGCGAACTTTTATATCAGGTACATCTTGATATTTTGAAGCGTTATATTAAATTAACCGATAAAGTTTTAGAGATTGGTGCGGGTTCGGGAAGATATACAAAGGATATTGTTGCAATGTGTGCTGAATTGACCGTTACAGATATATCAAGTCATCAAATTGAGTTCAATAAGTCCAAAATGCGCGAGCTATCACTGATTGACAGAATAAAGGCATACCATGTTTTAGATGTTCTTGATATGAGTATTTTTGAAGATTCTTCTTTCGATTGCGTTGTCTGTATAGGTGGTGTAATCAATTATCTTTTGGACAAAGAGAAAGATGGAATACAAGAAATTCTAAGAGTATTAAAACCGGATGGCGTATTAATTGTTGGGTCCATGAGTTTCATTGGCGCTTCGCTTTATTATCTTGAAGGTATAAGGTATGAAAAAGACCAATTCGGGCTTGAAGCTACAAGGTGGATTTTTGATACAGGTGTTCAAGACGAAGAGCATTATCCAGTTGAAAGCAAGCATTACGTCCATATGATGAGAAGCACCGAAATGGATGCTTTATTTGCTCAGTTTCCTGTAAGAGTTCAAGAGAGAAGCTCTGCTGGTTTATTTACGCAAGCAGGAGATTCTGCTTTAGAAAATGCTCGCAACGATAAAGAATTTTGGAAGCTAATTGTCGAAAAAGAAATTGCGTTTACCAAATTACAGGGCACTCTTGATTGTGGAATGAATATCATCTATGTTGTGCAAAAGTTGTAATTTCCGCCACTAATAAGCATTTTCTACAGTCTACATATGAAAACGGCGGCACGATAAAACACTTTACCGCCGTTACATCTTGCTTGTATCATGAATTAGCCTTAATTTGTATCTTTGTACAGAATGAATTCAAGAATAACAAAGAGAGGAGTAGATCGGATGAAAATAGAAGAATTCGTAGAATACTGTTTGTCTTATCCAGGCTCTTATGAAGATCAACCTTTCGGAGAAGGCTGGACGGCAATACGCCATAAAGAAAACAAGAAGTTATTTGCGTTGATATTCAACCGAGATGAACATCTTTGCGTTAACCTTAAATGTGATCCTGAACGATCCGATTTTCTTCGACAGGCATTTCAGGAAGTCAAGCCGGGGTATCATATGAATAAAGAGCACTGGAATACAGTGATTCTGGATGAAGGACTTCCTGAAGATGATCTTCATGACATGGTAAGACATAGTTTTGAACTCACAAGGCCTAGACGTAAAGCCAAAGAAAAGTAAGGATAAACTTTTGTAGAGGAGTGTCTTGGTAGCTTGATATAAGTGTCGGGTAAGTGAATTGAAATAAAGAGGTATAAAAAGCGAAGCTAAAAAGGCTTCGCTTTTTATATGGATCGTCAAATGAATTGATTGCTTGAAAGTTTAGTACACTCTAAAGATGCTGCTGTCTAAATTCTGCAGGTGAACAACCAGTCTCTCGTTTAAAAAATTTACTAAAGTGTGTTGCTTCCTTAAAGTTAAGTTTCTCAGCAATATCGCTAATTGAATAATCAGTGTGTACTAATAATCGTTTTGCTTCAAGGTTAATCCTATTCGTGATGTACGCTTTAGCGCTAATTCAGGTTGCTGCTATCGTTATTCGTGTTAGAGTTTTGTCTGAACAGTTTAGAAGAGACGCATATTCACTAATGCGGCTTAGTACAGTAAAGTTCTTCTCGACAAGTTTCTGAAAATCTATAAACCGCTGGGTTCCCGGACAACAAGAAATAGGCTCAAAGTCGGCCCATTGTATACACGCTCCTTCGGTGACACATATGAGCATATAGAATTGTTTAAATTTGTTTGGAGGTTACTAATCGATAGAATAATGGAATTAGGCATTCCCGCAATAGATAGAAGTGGTAGGATTTGTTCACACTCTATTCGTATCCAGGATTGGACTCAACGAAGTTACGGCGGTGGGGATCTCTAACACAATCTTGAATGTTTATAAGACGGTTCTTTCTTTTGGCGAATAGAGAAAGTGATTTTTAATATAGGAGAAAAAAGATGAGGGGACAGCCAACTTGTTGTTAAGGAGAATAGCTTTAGGAGCGGATTATATGATTTTAAGTGTAATCATATTTGTAAATCGCGACTGGGTGATGAGATGGCTGGAACATGGCGATACTGCATACTGGCCCTTGTTGCTCTCCGTGGCCGTCATTCTTGGCATTGTTCCGGTTGTTCCATTTGGACTGGTATCAAGCGTACTGGGAATCAAAATTACTTTAGAAATCATGCTTTTATGTTCATTTTAGTCGGACGCATGAGTCCGTTTATACCTGCAGCTTTTATAAATGGTTACGTCGGGCTGCTGCGCATTTCATTCTTTACCTTCTTCGCAGCCACTATGATTGGTAAGGTTCCTGTAATGCTTGTATTTGTATATGCCGGTAGATCGTTATATTCAGGATCTTTTCTTTGGATTCCTATCCTGCTCATATATGCCGTTCTTCTCATCATAGTCTATATTATTTATAAGCGGTTCTTTTTGAAAACTTCTGATAATATAGAGTCACAGTACTAATTATAACTGAAAGCGAGTTAATGGATTTCGTATGATTTTAGGGGGACAACCATATGACTGAAGAACATAATCACGAACATAAACACCGGAAACAAATCATTAACCGCTTATCTAAGGTAGAAGGGCATTTGCGTTCCGTAAAAGAGATGGCAATCAATGGACGGCAGTGTCCTGATATTCTGCTACAGATCGCAGCGGTGCAAAAGGCGTTGGATGGGGCGGCCAAACTTCTGCTGAAAGATCACTTGGAGAACTGTGTCGTGCATGCTGTAAATCATGGTAATGAAGCACAAGTGATTGAGGAATTAAACGCTGCCATTAACAGTTACATTAGATAGAATTCGAATAATTGAGAACAAATGTTCTGACCCGCGGATTTTCGCGGGCTTTTTTTTGTTTTGACTGTATTCATTTTCCTGTCAGGGTCATTTTTAATGTAAAAGGTTAATGGATACGTATACCTTTCAAGCTTTTAAGGAGGAATTAAGAATGATTCAGCTGATATCCCATTTTTCTTTGAAGCAGTGACATACAGCGACGATATTCAAGAATTCGAATTGATTGTCTGAAAGTAGAGGTACCCGTGAATTTGAGGTACGTTGCAGATACTGCAGCAAATCAGGGAAATGAACCCGTATATACACGTGAAGAGGCTATTCAACACTTTAAAGATACAGCAAATATCTCAACGCTACCTTTCATCTATTTGAGCGCCGGAGTAACAAACGAGGCATTCCTAGAGACCTTAGCCTTAGCCGGTGAGGCAGGTGTTCCATTTTCAGGTGTTCTTTGCGGACGTGCAACTTGGCAGGATGGAATTAAGGTATATGGACAATCTGGGCCGGAAGGTGTTCGTTCCTGGTTAAAAGAAGAGGGAGTACGCCGTATGACCGAGCTTGGATGTGTGTTGCAGAAAGCAGCTATTCCTTGGTGGGATTTTTATGGGGGAAAAGAGAATATTCAGATCATCGATTAGCGAGCTGCTTTTTGTATGATTAAGATAAAGATTGACTTCTATGCTACAAAATTAGAAGTGAGAATAGACGTCGACATAACCCCCCCGGGGGGTTATTCTTTTTTGTAGATTTCTTTCCAATGTAATAGCGAAGAAAGGACTGACACAAGTGGCAAAAGCTATAGAAATTAAGAATACGACTCCCAAAGAGAAAATAATGATCATTTTGGCGCTAGCAGTTCCGGCCATTATTGAGAACCTTCTGCAAACCGTAGTCGGATTTGTGGATACCTTGTTTGTATCCAGAATCGGCTTAGACGAGGTTACGGCAGTAGGAGTATCCAACACTATTTTGAATGTTTACATTGCTATATTTTTGGCAATCAGCGTCGGAGCTTCTTCAATGATTGCTAAAAATGTGGGTGCGGGGAATATGGAGAAAGCCCGACACATTGCAAGACAATCCACTTGGCTATCAGCTATAGCAGGTCTTATATTTGGACTGATTACCTTGTTTTTTGCAAAACCCTTGCTCCGAGTGATGGGTGCTGAACCGGAGGTGCTGAAAAGTGGTGTAATCTATTTCCGGATTGTTGCTGTACCTGCTATTTTTATTTCATTAATGACTATTTTGGGGAGCATTCTACGTTCGGCAGGGGATACAAAAACACCGATGAAAGTCGGAATATGGATTAACTTGATTCATATCGTTTTGGATTATGTTCTTATTTTCGGATTAATGGGGATACCCGGAATTGGAATTGCCGGTGCTGCCGTAGCAACAGTTATCGTCCGTATCATCGGTTGTGCAGCTCTTTATCATTACATACGTAAATCCCCACTTTCCTTTTCTTTAATTAAAAAGGGAGAGAAAGGATTTACATGGCCCTTGCTTAAACTTTCAGGACCCGCAGCTGCTGAGCGACTAATTATGCGCTTGGGTCAGGTGCTTTATATGGGTCTGATTGTAAGAATCGGTACAGAGGTTTATGCTTCTCATATGATTGCCGGTAATATTGAAATCTTCTCCTATATGCCCGGATATGGATTAGCCATCGCTGCAACCACATTGGTAGGCCAGTATTTAGGAGCAAACCGGAAACAGGATGCCTATTCATTTGGAATTTACACTTCGGCCATAGCTGTTGTAATTATGGGGATAGGTGGGTTATTATTGTTCATTTTCGCCCCGATAGCCGCAACCTGGTTCACGGATGATTCGGGAGTAATTAGTATGGTCACCACCGCGTTGCGTATCGATGCTTTCGCACAGCCTTTTCTAGCCGTTAGTTTGGTACTAACCGGTGCATTGCAGGGAGCAGGTGATACTAAAAGCCCCATGTACAGCACAGCCATCGGCATGTGGCTTATCCGGGTGATTGGGGTTTATGTCTTGGGCATTCAATTAGGCTTGGGTATTGCGGGTATTTGGCTATCCATCGCTATCGATCTTGCAATGAGGTCTATATTTCTGTACTACCGATTCAGAAGAGGTCTCCATTCTCATTAAATTGTAACTCGCACAGCGATAGAGAATGTGGAGAGTCGCTCATTCAAATTGCTGCGATTCGATTTGCACTGGATAATGTAGGTAAACTAATACTAAAAGATCACCTGGAAGGATGCTTAGTTGCATTCGTTAAGGAAAAATGAGTTATATAAGTACTTAATTACTTCAATATTGTCCCAACCCTTTTATTTACGTAATAGAGATAATAAAGGGGGAACGACCTGATAATGAATCCTTTAGGGGGGCGGACTTCAAAAGATAGTCAATGTTGGTAAATTTGTGTCATTTATGTAGGCAACTTATGTCATTGCTGCTAGATGACAAGAACATATATTTATTGAAACGCGCACTCAGCGCGGTTTTTTTTATTTATGGATACATGTTCTTGTCCTTTGCTCGGGACAAGAACATGTATCTATTGCCGAAAATGGACAAGAACATATATCTATTGCCACTAAAGTCATTACTCACTCGTTTGTTAAGCTAATAGGGAACTTTTACAGAATAAAGACATCAAGAGGCTGCCGCGTAATCAACCTTCAGCCTCTTTCACCTAACGGGCAAATGTTGGGCGCTCCTACGAATGTGCTTAATTAATTAATTAATGGTTGTAAAGTGTGATTGTCTGTTGTCGTTGTGCTCATTAAGGATTTTACCGGGCGGCAGCAGGGTTGGGGCACCCTGATCTATACGTCACTCGAAGTGGAGTAGGGGACAACTGGGGAGGGGGCTATCGCCCAAGCCAACGCCAGCGTGCTGACATATACATAAAAAGAAGCATCCATATGAAAATGCAGAAACGAATGTATATTCAGAAAGAGGATGAAGCATATGGCGAAGATCCCCAATTTTCCCAAAAGGCTTATGGATGAGCATGCCCGATGGCATATGAGCCATATGAATCGGGACGTGCGTCCGGGCGACGGCATTTCGTTCCTTCGGTTTCATCGAAGTTTTTTGAGAAAAGCCCTGCGATGGTATAAGGCCCAGGGGCTCAATCTCCAAAGAGTGACGCCGTGGTCCCGGATCCCATCGGCTGTCAAAGCCATCCCCGGCTGGGACAGCCAGCTGCAGGAAGCCGAGGACCGTATCATGGAGCGTCTGGGCTCGTTCAAGTCCTCGGATGAACTGGGCCGGTTCCTGCTGACGTCCTCGCTCCACGACTCCATTCATGTCCTCGGCTCGGAGGTTTACGGAGATCCAGACTTCGGAGTCATCCATGAATCCCCTCGAAGCACCCTGTTCTATCGCTGGCACGGCCTGATCGAACGATGGTGGAGGAAGTACCAGCAGTTGAACAAGAGCAAAAAGACAAAGACCAAGAAGACAAAGACCAAGAAGCCCGCTCGGTGAGCGGGCTTTGGTCTGTTTAGCGGGCGGTGCGGATTGTCACTAAGAAGTTCGGGCCGGACGGGAGCGTGATAGATATGAATAATTTATCAACGTTGGGAAATCTCGTCCGAACATTGATCGAGTCTTTGAGCTAACTGGAAATGTTAGCTGAATGGAATATCCAGGCAATCAGGTGGTACAGATGGGTGGTCACTACAGTACAGGTCAAGGGAAGCACTGGTTTTGTATTTCTGGCATATTAGGAAAAGCCATTCCTAGTGATTGGACAAATGTCGGAGGACAAGAACATAATCCCATTAGAGTCCGCGCATAGCGCATTTTTTTGTTTTATGGGAACAAGTTCTTGTCCTTTGCTCAGGACAAGAACTTGTTCCCATTGCCGATAATGGACAAGAACATGGTACTATTGCCGTAACGGTGTACCGGTAACCTTCGGCTCCGGAGAGTGCAACTTAATATCTACCGAAATGGCAGGGGGATTTACCGGCATATACTTTGGCGTGTATGCAACTGGAAGTTCGCGGGCTGTTTCCGTTCCTACACTTTTTGACATGGCACAGCAGCAAAAAAACAGAAGTACAATTCAGCCTACTAAGTTGTATAATATTGGAGGAAAGTAATTTGCTGATTTTGCTACCTGCAAACTATTCATGATATGATCAGGCAAAGATGGTAGATGCTTTACTATTAATTAAGCGGGGACAAGATTATTATGAAACGAAAGAGTTTGATTTATTCGTTATTACTAGCAATTATAGTATCGATTGTATCAGGGAGTGGTAGTATCCACGCGGCCGCGCGGAACATCACCGACATTGTCAAAGTGACCAAACCTACTGAGATTAAAGTTGGGGAGTGGAAGTCATACGAAATAGCCATCACTGACTGGACCGACGCAGACGTTACGGACCATGACTTCACTCCAACCTCTTCGGATGAGAATATTATCAAGGTAGTCCGAAAAACACAATGGGTTTCTGAACTTCATGCAATGAATAAAGGGACGGCTACCTTCACGGTTAATATTGGAGAAAAGTTTGAACCTTATGTATTCACTGTTCAAGTGGTGGATGATTATACAGTCATTCCTGAACCAACAAAACCGGTAGTTGTAAAGGAAGCTACCCAAGCAGAAATCATGTTACAGGATCTGTCAGATTATACTGATCAGTTGCAGCTCATAGTTAACTATGAAAAGAAAGCCATAACTACGATTAATCAATATAAAGTCGTAAACGATTCAACAAGAAAAACTATCTTCCTGGCTTTAAACAATACTGTAGTGCCCAATTATACTAAATTTGTATCCGGGTTGAAAAACATCAAACCCAATAATAATAATGCAGAGTTGAAAGAAATACATAACTACTATCTGGCAGGGGCAAAACTCCAGCTGGAAGGGTTCACTATAGCGCGGGACAGCCTGAAGACGACCAAAATAAATTTTACTAAATTTAATGCAGGTGACAAGAAGGCGGCAGAAGGTATTAAGCTATTGGATAAGGCGGAGACGCTTCTTGATAAGTATACAAAAAAATACTTCGAATGAATAAAATAATAAAAAGAACCCTTAAAGTGCTTTAAGGGTTCTTTTTTAAATTTCAGGAGAGCGAGACTTGTGCTTGGTTCAGATTTTTATATTTCATTCAACCTTTCGGACAGCACGGTTCCTACATACAGGCCTTATGTCTTTACCTGCGTAGTAACAAAAAACAGAGGTGATCCTTATGAATAAAAAAATGGAAAAGCTTTAAAAATCAAGAAGCAGGCCCTGGCAGAAGAAATAAGCATAGAGTGGATAGATGAAAGCGGGTGTACATTAATACATTTAGGTGTTTCCAACAATGACTCAGAATTTTTATTGTGGCTCTTGAATCATGGTAGTAAACCAAATATTACGGATAACGCGGGAATTCCTCCCTTAGAAAGGGCAATTCATTTGCACCATGACCAAGCAGTTGAACTTCTTTTAAATTCGAATAAAGTAGATTATACAGCAAATAGGAACGGTTACTCATATATGCACGCTGCTGCCGCCCAAGGAAATATGAATTTGCTTAAAAAACTAATAACAATAGAGCTGGATGTAGAACAAAAAGATAATGATGGAGCAGGATTTACTCCATTGCATTGGGCTACTCAGGAGAATAAAGAGGAGGTAGTCCGAGAACTATTAAAAAACGGAGCCGATCCTAAGGTTTCTCTCCTTGTATATATAGGAGCCAGTAATGGATATACAGATATAGTGGAAGATTTAATTCATGAAGGAGCCGACATTGAGATCATGAATGAGGCAGTCTCTAATTTTACACCCTTATTAATTGCTTGTACTTATGATCAACTAGAGGTAGTCAAGCTTTTATTAAATAAAAATGCTAATATACACGAAGTTTCATCTGAGGGAAAATCAGTATTACTATTTCTGCTTGCTATAAATATTTAGAGTTATATGAATAAAATTGTTGACCGACACAAAGTCCCCTAATCAATCAGAGAAGCAACTGGAATTTACACTTCGGTCCCTGGGTACTAATCTCTCATCTTAAGCTCCGGGTCTACTTTCATTTGTAAATACATTGCTTAATTACAAGTCATCTACTTTAAATAATGAAATCTGTTGTTCAGATACATTAATGTTGGTAACTGGACATTAATATTAGTTGTCCAGTGACATTAAAGATTTGAAGTGGACATTAGAGTTGTGAAGTAGACATTAAAGATGTGAAGTACACATTAAAGTTATGAAGTTGTCTGATAGTAAAATTGGCACAATAACCCAGCCATCATGAGCCGTCCTGAAATCAACTATATCGCTCTACGAGCTTTATGTCCAAATGGATTGAGGCCGGTCAGAGTTGAGTTTAATCCAGATAACGATACAAATAACCTTAATGTTATTTGTGCAATGTTACTATCATCTATCGTAAGATTTACGAATGACGCTTATCCAGAGTACATGAACCACCTTGTTCCCTTTATACAAACTTACAGAAATGCTAAGCAAACATTAGCATAATTAAAAACCGATAGGATAGGGATCACAAAAAGCTGCATCTGAAGATGCGGCTTTTTCCGGCCATATTCCGTGCATGTTCTTGTGATAACTGTTCCATCTTCTGATTTTACTTTTCCTTCCACTCGGTTTTCTCTTTGAGCAGTGTATCCTTGGCTTGCATTTCAATATCCTTCCTCATAAGCTATAACACTCGATCGAGTTCTTTTCTCAAGCGATCAAACATTTCTTCGTTCTATTCTCTTATCTTCGCATTCACTCTTTTCTGTGTTTCCTGCTGAAGCTAAAAGTCCCTCCCAAGGGACCATTCTGTGAGTCACTCCTGGTTAGCCAGTGTTATCTAAATACGGTCAATCGTAGACTGCGGACCAAGGTAGTAAGTAGTAAGCTAGGGAGACGGAAATTACATACCACTTCAGGCACTTGAATGGCGGGAGGCTTCAGTAGTGAATCGATGTAGCCATGCCATGTCAACTGGAATTCTGACTTCGTCGGCTACCGACGTCACAGGGCTTATCTAAGGTTCCGGAACTATTCATCCCTAGAATATTATTATGCAAAGGAGAGCCCTTATAACCGGTGGTAGACATTGAGGGGATTGGTTGAGGTTTTCTTATTTATTATATAACAAGTAGAATAAGACTTAATGAGTGCACTCGTTTACTCCATCTCATTAATAGTTGCTATATTCTGCAGTTTATGCGAATTACAGATGCGTTTACTTAAAAAAAATACATCCGATGCTGCAGCTTCGAACCATTGGTCATTACTGGGTATGACGGGATTCCAACCAATTGTAAGGAATAGTATCCTCCTTTCCGTTCTGATCAAGATATGTCCTCTTGCCGGTCAACAATAACCATGACAAAAAGGTTCACTTAAGGTATAGCTGGATAGTCTGATCGGGGGCAGGCTGATTTCGTTCCAACTGCTTAATCCCATCAACTCCATGATCAGAACGATGAAACGGAACAGAGAAAACGGGGTGAAGGAAAGGGTTCAGATCACCAACCAGCAGGATGAAATGACCGAGCTGTCGCTGATGTTCAACGAGCTGATGAACAGCCTGGAGCAAGCGTTCCGGCAGCAGCAGTTTATTGAAGATGCTTCACATGAATTAAAGACGCCGCTCTCCATCATCCATGGTCACCTTTCGATGATAAAGAGCTGGGGTCTTTTTTGCATTCAGCAAGAAAACAGAGATAGGTCTAACGCCATGAATATAATGATATTTTTCCGACAATATACGACAGACGATCAGGATGAATTATATTACTATGTAAAAAGACCCAGATCAATAGCAAAAAGGAGCAATCTATCATGTTAAACAGCTCATTGAAGAAGGAAGCCATTGGGAAGCTGAAATCGGCACTGCGCAAATATGAGGTTTCTACTGAAACGGTAAAAGGAAATGCAATCAAATTACATATTGCCCGGACTAACAGCGCCGATGTTATCAAAAAAGTGGAGGCTTATATTAATACACTTGCCAACACGCCAAAGGAGTTTACCAAGAGCATTGAGCAGGTTCGTGTTAATCTGGCTAGCTTTAAGGCGTTGAGTGAAATCTCCTATGATGAAAAAGCAATGATCAAGCTGGCCGGAGGCGGCGCGGCAGCAGGAGTAGCAGCTGGTGTAGCAACGGCAGCACTAGCACCGACGGCAGCGTTGGCAATTGCGACTACCTTCGGGACAGCTTCAACAGGTGCCGCTATCTCCGGACTGACGGGTGCCGCAGCAACTAATGCGGCTCTGGCCTGGCTGGGCGGCGGTGCACTTGCCGCGGGCGGCGGCGGTATGGCAGGCGGCAGTGCCCTGCTTGCCCTGGCAGGACCGATAGGCTGGGGCATTGGCGCTGCGAGTCTTGCAGCCGGCGGTTTCCTTGCCAGCAAGAAGAACAAGGATGCAGCGATCAAAGCGGATAAAGAGCGGGTGGAGATTGTTAAAGCGACCAGGGTGCTGGAGGCCACTGATGCTGAGATTGTGCACCTGAAGGAATCCACGCAGAAGCTGGCAACCGGCCTGGAACAGAGTCTGCTGACCTTTACGGGGACTGCCAGAGCGATCCGGTCCTTTACCGAGTTCAGCCAGGATCAGCGGGAAGTCCTGCGGGCAATCATAAATAATACAGAAAGCCTGTCGGCGTTGTTCATGAAGGAAGTCGGCAATTAAGATGGCTTCACAGGTATGGAAGGACCAGATTACTGCTGCCGGTATTGGCGCATTTAATGACTGGAAACAGGAAGCTGCTGCCCGCAGGATTGATCAGACTGTCAGGGATGTGCTGGCAGCTCAGGGACAACAAGAGTCTTATTTTGAAAATGCCCTGGGTCATATGCAAAAAATGCGCCAGTTCCTTGCTAAGCCGGATAATATCCTGGGTTCCCAGCAGACAAAGCATGGAGAAGTGGCGGAACAAATGGAAGTGCATGTGCGCAATGCCCAGGCTGCATTGCACGGCATGCCTGAGGTAGCTACCTTTGAAGGGGTTGGAAGAACAGCGCCCGAGGATTTTATTTTAAACGGTGTTAAGGTCCAGTCGAAGTTCATCAACGGTACCAATAACACGCTCAAGCATGTGCTGGACCATTTTGATAAATATGAAAAAATATCGATGGACTACTCTATTCCCAAGGATCAGTACGAAATTATTCAGACTATTCGCTCCGGCGGTACACCGGTCGGTTTAAGCGAGAAATCAGTCAGGGCCATTCTTCAGAAGGTGGAGGATCTTGAACAGCGTAACGGCCGGAGCTTCCAGGATATAGTCAAGCCTTCTATCTCTGAATATAGTGAAGTCCAGCTGGGAAAGGCAGGCGAGACAGTCACCAAGGTTCAGGACAAGCTTGTAGATGAGAATCAGCGTATCCAAAACGACATCCGTCAGGACGGGAAAGAAAAAGTGAAGCAGATTGAAGCCCAAAAGTCGCCTTCCATCAGGGAAGGAGTCAAAGCAGCGGGTACGGCTGCTGCTGTTTCCGCTTCCTTATCCGCAGTTACCGCCATTTACCGTAAGGTGAAGGAGGGGAAGAAGCTTCAGGAGTTTGAACAGGAGGATTGGCAGGAGATCGGGCTTGATGGTGCGAAAGCAGGAGCGAAGGCAGGCGTTACGGCCGGAACGATTTATGCACTGACCAATCTGACGTCACTCTCTGCTCCATTCGCCGGAGCAGTCGCGAGTGCCATGATGGGATTGTCTTCCTTGATGGCTGATCTGAAGCAGGAGCAAATCTCCATGGACGAATTTGTTACACAAGGACAGGTACTCTGTATCGAAGCCGGCATTGCGGCAACAGGGGGAGCCATCGGCCAGATGCTGATTCCGGTTCCGGTGCTGGGTTCCATTATCGGAACAGTAACAGCTAACCTGGTGTGGGGTTTCGCCAAGGGGAAGCTTGAGGCAAGGGAGCAGGAATTAAAGTGTATGCTTGATGCTTACACAGATTCCATACTGGCAAAAGTCGATCAGGCATATCTGGAGATCATTACCCGGATTAACCAGACTTACAGCCGTTATCATTCACTTATTGAAGCAGCCTTCGATGTGAAGGCGAATTCGGCAGTACTGGCCGCTGCTTCCGTGGATCTGGCAGTGGAGCTGGGTGTGGAGGAGTCCAGAATTTTGCGGACCGATGAAGATTTGTTTGAGTTTTTTATGGGATAACCGTTGTATACAGACAGCAAAGTGAACATATGTAAAGGAGGCGGCACAATGTGTCGTCTCTTTTAACATTTGAAAACATAAATAAGATGCATATTCTCCCATTCTCTGCAAATACCAACCATGGGGGGATGGCTAATGAAACAGCAGACTGTCAAAAGAAAATAAAGTATTAGACTTCCAGTGTTTCATTAAGCTAACAGGCAGAATAGATTAATAAGAACTAATCGGAGAGGAAAGAAAGTTATTCCCTCATCTGGATTAAAAAGGTATTATTGATATGTGTTGTTTATGATTGGCTATATAGAGATGGTGAAGAAATTTGAGGGGGAGTTTTGTTGCTGCGTCTTATATTTATAGGTTTTCTCATGAGTATTTTCTTGGTTGCATGTAACCCAGTAAAGTCAATACCACCACTCAGCGATCAAGATTTTGAAGTGATATATAAGGACGTGCTTATTAATGCAGAACTGGCTCCAGACAACATTATCAAAAAGTTGGGGACAGAGGAAGGATTCGAAGACAATAATTATGGGCTAATCAACCAAGGAAATGGATATAACAGATGGTGGCTAAATTACCCCAATAAGGAAGACGCAAATATTACTATAATCTTTTTAGAAGATGAAATCGTCTTCACTCAGCTAAAAAAAATAGCTACTCATAGAGGAATTAAAATAGGAGATAGCGTTGATCAATTATTTCAGGCATATGGGAATACTGAATTGGTTAAAGGCTCGTATATATATCAGCTTGGCACACATAAGCTACAATTCTTTTTGAGTAATGATAAGAAGACTGTTCAGAGAATAAACATCGATTATAACTCAAATGACGCTGACAGAAAGCAAGGAATAACTGAATAAATTGTGGTAAGTTTTTGTGTGAATAGATAGCTAAAACGTTTTATTCGTGCTCAAACCTTTCAACTAACGGGAAACGATAATTGAATAACACACAATGATGAGCAGGTGCTACGTATCCTGCTCATTTTTATTAAGCAA
>JAILZT010000015.1 GCA_023512345.1 Paenibacillus sp. | reverse complement strand
AGCTTTCCGTAGGAAAGCTAGCTCCGAAAGCATAGGCAGTCTACGGATTTCTACTGCGACAAGCGGTATCAATCAAAAAAATCTGTAGACAACAGCGGCCGGAAGTCCAAACATTCACCGCAGTGCGACTAATCCCTTAATTTAAAATCTTAAGTTCGATTTATATAGGTTAATAGGGTCTGAACTGAAACCATTTAAAGTCGAACTGGCTGCCTGGTAAAAACAAAAAGGTTACCGTCTGTCTGCCACTTATGGGTTCCAGAATAAATTCCCGCTCAATATAACTGTCAGTTCCTGCAAACTCGACAAGTTGTTTGGATTCGCCCTCGGAACTACTGAACAGAATGTGAAGCGTGTTGTTCTCTAGAGGAGAACGTCCACAGATTAGTATCCTTGAGCACTCTTGTTCTCCGAAATCCATCCCGCTAAAGATGAGAGAAACATTATTACCGATTCCTTCGATGGCGGTCTCCGTAACGGAGAATGTATCTCCATAAATACGGGTATTCTCTAGAGAGCTAAGTCGTTCGTATGCTTTACTCTTGTGTACAAATTGGAAGCCCTTTAAATGAATCTTCCGCCGCAAGACAAAGGATAGAGTAGTGATACCCTTCAAGCGTCTGGGCAGTTTGTAGATTTCGTCTTGGTATACATTCCATCTGGATGGTTTTTGGTAGGTCACTACGGACAGCATCCCTGCTCCGCTCTCTCCGGGAATTCCTTCCCAAATTTCAATGGGGAATTCCTCATCATCTAGAGAGAAAATGGGGAGGATGATTTCATCTGCTCCATAGTCGCCGAAATCGATCCGTTCAAAACAGATCCGGCTTTCTCCTTCACGCGCCGTAGCTGCGCCCCGCTCATTGCCGTTGGTCAAGTTCTGACTGGCACTGCTGTGATAGCCGGAGGAAATGAATTCATAAGGATATAAGTAGGCCTGCCCGAAGCCGGTGAGCTTGAATTCCATCAGGGAGTAGAGACGTGTCTCTTCAGCCCCGTTAGCAGTTCCACAACGGATATAAACATCCCCATCCCCCAATGCCGAAATAACAGCCTCTTGACCCTTAGTCTGAATGGAAGCGACATTGGCATCAATTCCAGCAGCGTTAGCAACACGCCAGTTAACCTCCTGATAAGTAGCATTACTCGGATGGAGTATTACACGTACCGGAAGAGAGGATTGTTCTGGAGTCAGAATATTTCCTTGAGGGCAGACGATTTCCAGTTTACGAACAGGGATTTCTGTGTCAGTTCGGTACTTGATATCCTCGCTCACTTCCTTCGCTTCTAAAGGACAAGCTGCATAGAGGTACTGCTCATCCCCTGCAACAGTAGCGGAGCTGGGAAGCACTGACTCCAGAATAACCTCTGCGGAAGAGATCTCCGGTGAAGAAGCGCGCAGGGTTATAACTCCGGACTCACGGGTGCTTGCAATAACAGCCAGCATCTTTCCGCTGAACAGCCTGCGGCTTACTCCTTTATATGCATCATAATCAGTGCTATCGCCATTATCCAGACCCACTAGTCGGCCTGGCCCCTCTATACTTAGGCAAACTCGGTTATTAGCGTTTTCTACTGGTAAGCCTGCTAAATCTGAAGCAGTAATGGTTACAAAGATCAAATCTTCACCGTCGGCTAATAGTTCCCGCTTATCGGGCGTGAGGAGTAATGTAGCCGCATCTCCAAATGAGGACTTCCGGTCCGTAGCAATTACGTTACCCTGATCATCATAGGCTACAGCTCGAAGAGTTCCTTTAGAATAGGGTAACTGCCATTCTCCAACCAGCTTATGACCGTGAGTATGATCAATAATATAACTGCCTTGGGATATTTCATTGAAGAACAACTCAATCCGGGGGGCATTTGAACAGACCCGTACATCAATTAACTGCCCCTCAGAGAAGTCCCAGTATGGAAAGATGTGGACCATGGGGTGCGTTTTGTAATCTGTCCATTCCGCTTGATATATATAATAAGAATCCTTTGGAAAACCTGCCGTGTCCAATTGACCGAAATAAGAGTTTTTGGTGGAGTATGGTGTGGGTTCCCCTATATAATCGAACCCGGTCCACAAAAACTGTCCGAGAGAATAAGTTGCATCACGATCCGCTATAATACAGCTTTCCGTGCTTTTTGCCCCCCAGCTTGTGGAACTGTTCCCTAAGGAAGAACACTGGAGATCATCGTCTGCCAGTACGGACTGGGACAGGGGGAAATGATAAACACCTCTACTCTGTACGGTGGAACAGGTTTCACTGCCATAGATTATCCAATCCGGATGCTCCTGATGATGCAGATCATAGTATTTCTCCCCATAGTTGTAGCCGGCTACCTTGACAATATCGGCACATTTCTGTGCATTTTCCCAAGGCATATAATTGGAACCGATGGTTACGAAGGCATTCCCTAGAGGATCGTGAGCCATCACTTCATCCTGAAGCTGCTTAGTAATCTCTTGACCGCGAACATCTACATGGGTGTCATAAATCTCATTTCCGATGCTCCACATTATGAGGCTGGGGTGGTTTCTATCCCGTCGCACCCAGCTTGCCACATCCTTCTTCCACCACTCCGGGAAAAAACGAGCATAATCATAAGGAGTCTTTTGGCGCTCCCACATGTCAAAGGCCTCCGAGACGATAAGCACGCCCAACTCGTCTGCGAGCTCCATTAGTTCAACGGCAGGCATATTGTGTGCGGTGCGAATGGCGTTCACGCCCATCTCTTGCAGCAGGATGAATTGGCGCCGTAATGCGGCCTTGTTGACGGCTGCACCCAAACAGCCAAGGTCATGGTGCTGGCAAACCCCGTAAATTTTGACATGACGGCCGTTCAGGAAGAAGCCTTTCTGGCTGTCCAGTTCAATTGTACGGAATCCAAAACTCTGGAGTTCCTCCTCGATTGCTTCATCCTTAACCAGCAGCTCCGTTTTCAGACTATAGAGATTAGGATGATCTATATCCCATAGTAAAGGACGTTCTACAATAAGACGACTATGGGCATACAATGTTAGATCACTGCCCTGCGTATGAATAACGGTTTCTTGTTGCATGATAACCGCTCCACAGGAATCCAGTAAGGTGTGGCGGAGCTTTAGATTAGAAGTATCCGTGTTCTCTTCTTCTATCAGCAACTCACAATCCACATCTAATGTCCAGACATCGTCTTCCTTGTGCTTGGCTGTAATGTAGATACCGTCGGGAGCGATATGCGTCTTCGGATAAGTTTTCAACCATACAGAACGGTAGATTCCAGCACCCGAGTACCAGCGGGAATTGGGCGCTTCATGGATGACACGCATATAAATCGTATTGTCTCCCTTAGTTAGGTAAGGGGTAATATCAAATTCAAACGTCGAATACCCGTATTTCCATTCGCCCGCAACGTGCCCGTTCACATAAAGTGTAGAATTCATATATACTCCCTCAAAGCGCAGAGACAGGTGATTATGGGAAGGTATTTCATCCAGTGTGAGGATTTTACGGTACCAGCCTTCTCCACTTTCATAGAGTTCATTAGTGTCATAGATCAGCCAATCGTGAGGCAATGTAATGGACATCCAGTCTATACTGGCAGTTACATCCTTTAACTCTGATTCTAGGGGCTGTTTACTGAAGTACCAATCTCCGTTGAACTTTCTTTTTATACTCAAGGCTAAGCTTCCTCTCATTAGTGGATTGGAGCTTGAACTGACAGCTATAGGTGGAATTTCGCATGTTCATTTTCATCCTAACATGTGTGAAGGGCGAGGGAACATTGTCAAATCAAGCATATATTTATCCAAATCATACTAAATTCAAAGATAGCCTGTTCACATGTTGATAGATAGGAATGCCGATCGCTAATCCGCAACAATCAACATATCCATATGGCGGGCATGTCGGAGCAGATAATGGACGAAGCTTTGTTTGAACAAAGTACGCCATAGTGGTTTTCGTGACTGCCCGATGATAAGCTGTGTCGTCTGTACTTCGTTCATCCTATTTAACAAATGATGATGTATATTGGTACTGCTGACTGCCTCAGTCACCTCCATTTTCCCACCAAGGCGTTCCGATAAATGCCGAAGCACGTCCAGCCGTTTCTCTTCCTCGTGCGTTCGTTCCACCCCGCAATGCACATAATGCACATACCACTCTGCTTTCAAACGATGCGCTATGCGGAATCCGCGACGTATCAGACGCTCCGCACGTGGTCCCATGTCCACACAAACGAATATAACCTCGCGCCTGCTCCAAGGCCCCCGCAAAGAAGTATCCCGATCCCATGCCTCCAGCCGTTCGTCTACATCATCCGCAATTTCGCGGAGGGCCAGCTCGCGTAGTGCAATTAGATTGCCGATCTTAAAAAATGATTCTAGCGCCTGATTCACTTTCTCTGACGCATAAATTTTACCTTCCCGCATCCGCTCCTGCAGCATTTGAGGTGTTATGTCGATCAGTTCTACCTCGCTCGCCATTTTCAAAATCGCATCCGGAACAGTTTCCCGAACCCGTACACCAGTTAATTGCGCTACCGCATCATTCAAGCTTTCGAGATGCTGGACATTCACGGTTGTAATGACGGAAATACCGTTTTCCAATAGGCGGATAACATCTTCATATCGTTTTCTGGTCTGACTGCCGGGCACGTTGGTATGCGCCAATTCATCAACCAGCACAACCTCCGGGTGGCGGGCAATAATTGCATCTGTATCCATTTCTTCCAGCTGAGTCGATTGATATTGAATCCTGGCACGCGGGATCATCGTTAACCCACCAATTTGCTCCCTGGTTTCCTTCCTACCGTGGGTTTCCAGCAGACCAATAACGACATCGATGCCTCTGTTCTGCAGAAGATTACCCTCCTGCAGCATTTTGTAAGTTTTCCCTACTCCGGGAGCTGCACCGATATATACTTTAAAAGTTCCATGGCGGATCGTTTCAATTTTCTTTTCCATCTCTTGGCTGCTCAACCGATGAAAAGGCTCTTCCGTCCCTTTCGGATTCGGTTTAATTGGCAAAATTCGTTCACCTTCTTGCTCAGCCCGGTCTGCCATCAGAAACACATCAATATTTCGCGTTTTGCGAAGTACGCGTTTTGCGATGGAGCCCTGCCACTTTTCCTGCCAGCCACTCTTATTGGAATGACCCATTACGATCCGCGTCACATTGTTTTGAATCGCATAACGAACCAATTCGGAAGGAAGCTGACGCAAACGGGTCAACTGAAGCTCTCCAAACCTGGCATTCACCCGATCTACTAGCTGCACTATGGAGCGCTTGAAGGCTTGCTGTTCCTTCGTCAATGACTGATTTGACATGACAAACGTCACTACAATGAGATCACCGTTAAGTCGTTTCGCAATTTGCTGACCTCTTCTCACGTAGAGCGAACCGTTCCAATGGTATTGCGTAGATACCAGTATCCGTTCAGTGGCGCCGGAAGGACCGATGAGTCCCTGATCTTCCCGATGTTTTTCAAGAGAATCATTGACTCCTTCTGCCACCAAACGCAGAGACAGTTCTCGAAGTACCCCGAGATTTCCCCGGGCGGACAATGCAGGATGCGTCTCATCACCCAAAACGCCCTGCTCGATTCGCTTCAGAATGGTTTCCGGAGATACATCGATCAGGCGCACTTCATCGGCAAATTCTAGCGTATTCATTGGCACCGTTTCTTCTGCCCGAATACCCGTCATTTGAAAAATAAACTCTCCAGCTCCTGCTAGCTCATAAACATTGATAGTTGTAATCACGCTGATGCCGTTATCCATCAAATAACGGATATCCTCCAGTCGTGTTGGAAAACGGGCACCTATGCGATTGCGATGAGCTAGGCCATCTACCAGCAGAACCTCGGGATTTCGTTCCAGCAAAGCCTCCAAAGGGAGATCCTTCTGCTCCTTGTCGTCTTTCCACCAATGGATACTGGGAACACGTTCCAAATCCACGAGCTGCTGAACGGTTTCCACTCGTTGCATGGTTGAAACGGCACTAATTACTACATCGATTCCTTGCTGCTTCAAAAGCTTGCCTTCCTCCAGCATATTGTATGTTTTTCCCGATCCGCTGACGGAACCGATGATGATCTTTAGTTTGCCTCGATGTAGCCGGTATATGGAATATAAGATTTCTTCTGGGGTTTTTCGTTTGTATGGCGCCATTCGTTAACCTCCGTTCGCCATTTTTTATGAGGCCAAACCGAAAACTACCCTGACCGTCAATAGCGCGGGCAGGGTGTTGCCGAATTAACTTGCCGGCATTTCCGATAAAGCCATATTTAGCTTCAACACGTTGACACGTTCCTCACCAAACAACCCAAGATCGCGGCTTTCAGTATATTTTTCCACCAATTCTTCCAGAACATTGGTTGGGATACCTGTCAGGCTACTGATTCTTGGAACCTGCACCCTAGCGGCAACGGGGGAGATATGTGGATCCAATCCGGAACCTGAATTGGTAATCAGATCAACCGGTAGTTTATTCAAAGGCACCTCCGGATTATCCAACTGCCACTGGGTAATGAAATCTTTCGTCCGCTGCAACATATCCGGGTTAGATGGTCCGTAGTTGTTGGAGCCTGAAGCCTCAGCTTTATAATCAATACTCGATACCCGGCTATGGAAAAGCGCCGGATCTGTAAAGTTCTGGCCGATCAATTCTGAGCCTATAACCACTCCGGCATCATTTTTGAGTAAACTGCCATTCGCCTGTGACGGCATAACTACCTGGGCAATCGCTGTGGAAGCCAAGGGATAAATAATCCCGCAGAGTACAATAAAGACCAGACTGAGCCGCACCACCATTAAGAAATAGGAACCCGTGGACATGGATTTCTGCTCTTTTTCCGTTTCGATAGAGTTCACCATAATACTGTCATCCTTTCCTGCCTATAGTCAACATAGCGTTATATCCATATACTTACGATCAAATCGATGAGCTTGATGCCGACGAAAGGAACAATGACTCCTCCGAGCCCATAAATAAGAATATTCCGTCCCAGCAGCTTAGTGGAACTCATCGGCTTATACGACACACCTCTCATAGCCAGCGGAATGAGCAGAGGAATAATGATCGCATTGAAGAATAGCGCCGATATAATGGCTGAGCTCGGGGAGCCGAGTCCCATAACATTTAGCAACTCCATCTCCGGAATTGCCAGGGTGAACATCGCCGGAATAATCGCAAAGTATTTGGCGATGTCATTCGCGATGCTGAAGGTGGTCAAGGCGCCCCGCGTCATTAGCAGCTGCTTTCCGATTGCTACCACCTCAATAATCTTCGAGGGGTCGGAATCCAGATCGACCATATTTGCCGCTTCTTTGGCAGCGGTTGTCCCGCTGTTCATTGCCAGCCCAACATCAGCTTGCGCCAATGCGGGAGCATCATTGGTGCCGTCCCCGGTCATGGCGACCAGCTTGCCTTCGTTTTGCTCGCGGCGGATCACTTCAATCTTGTCCTCAGGTGTACTCTCGGCAATGAAATCATCTACTCCGGCCTCGCGAGCAATGGTTGCGGCTGTCAATGGATTGTCGCCTGTACACATTATGGTCTTGATCCCCATCTGACGCAGCTCATCAAAGCGTTCCTTCATGCCGGGTTTAACGATGTCCTTCAGATAGATGAGTCCATAGATCATATTGTCTACCGCTACCGCAAGCGGGGTTCCCCCCAGCCGGGCAATAGCATCGGAGCTGCTGTCGAGATCAACGGGAATCTGGCCGCCATTCGACAACACCCATTTCTTCACGGAATCCACTGCTCCCTTACGCACTTTGCGCCCATCGCGTAGATCGATTCCGCTCATTCGTGTTTGCGCCTTGAATTCCACGAACTCACCACCATCACCAAGGCTGCGATCGTAGCTGCGGTCAAGCTTCTTTGCCAGCTCAAGGACCGATCGACCTTCAGGTGTCTCATCTTTCAGTGAGCTGATCACCGCCCATGCCGTTAGCTCGGCTTCAGACACGTTTCCAACCGATACGAACTCACTCGCCATTCGGTTCCCGAAGGTAATTGTACCCGTCTTATCCAAAATCATCGTGTTGATGTCCCCGGCAGCCTCGACTGCCTTACCGGACATGGCTAATACATTGAACTGCGTGACACGGTCCATACCCGCAATACCAATGGCAGAGAGTAGTCCGCCAATCGTTGTAGGAATCAGGCAGACGAGCAGGGCAATCATTACTGGAATACTGAGCTCGATGCCCAGGAAGCCGGCAATCGGTCGTAATGTAACCACTACAATCAGAAAAATAATCGTCAAGCTGATCAGAAGTGTACTCAGCGCAATCTCATTTGGTGTCTTCTGGCGTTTTGCCCCTTCCACCAGGGAAATCATCCGGTCCAGAAATGATTCACCCGGATCACTTGTAATCCGTACTTTGATCTGGTCACTGACCACACGCGTGCCGCCCGTAACTGAGCCGAAGTCGCCTCCGGCCTCCTTAATGACCGGTGCAGACTCTCCGGTAATCGCCGACTCATCCACGGAAGCCAATCCTTCAATCACCTCGCCATCGCCTGGGATCAATTCCCCTTGGCTGACGATCACTACATCGCCCTTACGCAGTTCGGAGGAAGAAACGATTTTAACCGTTGTTCCTACTAACTTATTGGCGCTAATGTCTTGTTTCGTCTTCTTTAGGGAATCGGCCTGAGCTTTGCCGCGTCCTTCGGCCAGAGCTTCAGCGAAGTTAGCGAACAACACGGTAAACAGCAGGATGAAGAACACCGTTATATTGAAGCCAACCGATTGCTCCGTATTGAAGTAACCGGGAGCCAGCACCATTAGCAAGACAATAATCGTCCCTATCTCAACTACGAACATTACCGGATTCTTCATAAGCGTGACAGGGTTAAGCTTCCTAAAACTATCCTTCACAGCGCCTAGGAGTATCGGTCCCGTTAGTAGCTTTTTTCTTGTTACAGTACTCATCTTGTTCTCCCTCTCCCTACCGTAAGGTCAAATATTCTGCAATCGGACCGAGCACAATGACCGGCAGAAAGGTCAGCGCACCAATAATCAGCACCGTGCCAATCAAAATGCCAGTGAACAGACCGTTGTCTGTGCGGAATGTGCCAATGGTTTCAGGAACCGGCTTTTTCTGAACCAGGGAACCTGCTACGGCCAACATCACGATAATAGAGACGTAACGTCCCAGCAACATGACAACCCCGGTTGTAATATTCCAGAAGGTAGTATTATCCGCCAGTCCTTCAAAGCCCGAGCCGTTATTGGCAGCGGAAGATACATATTCATATAACACCTGTGTCATCCCGTGGAATCCGGGATTACTGATGGCTCCTTGTCCGAGGTCCGTCAGGAATGCTCCCGCCGTAGGAACAAGAACAATCAAAGGATGGATAAGGATCGCTATCGCAATCAGCTTCATCTCCTTGGCCTCTATCTTACGCCCGAGGAACTCCGGTGTTCTACCGACCATCAGACCGCACAGGAATACACCCATTATGGCGTACATCAGCATGTTGACCAGTCCGACACCCTTGCCTCCGAATACATTGTTCAGCATCATCAATGTCAGTGGGGTGATACTTCCCAGAGGCGTCAGCGTGTCATGCATATTGTTGACCGAACCTGTGGTTGCCGCAGTTGTGACGGTGGTGAAAAGCGCTGACTGGGGTATACCGAAGCGGACCTCTTTTCCTTCCATACTGCCTTGCGAGGCGTCAATTCCCATGGCATTAATGGCCGGATTTCCCTTGCTTTCAGCATAATAGTTCAGACTCAGCAGGAGCACAAACAAGGTCATCATAGCCGTGAAGATCATCCAGCCCTGGCGTTTATTTTTGGCAAAAAGGCCGTACATATAGGGTAGGGAAGCAGGCAGCATCCACATCGAGAGAATTTCCAGTACGTTCGTAAGCGGACTCGGATTCTCAAAAGGATGGGCCGAGTTCGCCCCGAAGAATCCCCCGCCGTTTGTCCCAAGATGCTTGATGGATTCGAGCGAAGCAACCGGTCCAATCGCAATCTGCTGGGTCTGTCCTTCAAGGGTGGTCACCTCAAGCGTAGGCTTCAAAGTCTGCGGTACCTGCAGGGCTACCATGACCAGAGTAAGCATTAATGCCAGCGGAATGAATATACGTGTGATGGCTTTAACGAAATCTTCGAAGAAGTTGCCTACCGAAGCGCGTCCGGTGATCCCTCTCACAAAAGCAACAGCCACGGAAAAACCGCTCGCCGCTGAGGTGAACATCAGCATGGTCATTACAGCCATCTGAGAGAAATAGGAAACCCCGGTTTCCCCGCTGTAATGCTGCAGATTTGTATTGGTTATAAAACTGATTACGGTATTGAACGACAGCGTCTGCTCCATGTTCCCTATTCCGTTCGGGTTCAGCGGGAGTCCTTCTTGCAGCCGCAGAAAGATATAACTGAAAGCTACCAGTACGATATTGGTCAAGATAAAGCTGAGCGCATATCTCTTCCAGGACATTCCCTTCCTAGCTGTGAGCCCAATCAGTCGATAAATCCCTCTTTCCGTGGCTTCAAACCATCGGTCAGTGAAGTTGGATTCATTCGAGAATACATGATATAGATAAGTTCCTACCGGTTTTACAAGCAGCAGCAGAACAACTATAACAACAACGATTTGCAAAATGCCCATTAATGACCCTCCTTAATCATTTCTTTCATTTCATTTCACTCTTTTTTCAATTCAAGACACTAAAATTTCTCCGGGTGAATTAATGCATACACCAGATACACAAACAGCAGCAGGGTAACAGCCATTATCAGAATCACAGATCATTCCTCCCCTTATCCTCAACTATTCCAGCCCCCAAATACACATCCATCATCGCCTTTCCACTCCTCTCTCTACTATCTTCAGCGCTTTCTATATTTATCTTCCGATTCAGCGTATCACTCCAGCCATTAGTTCAGGGTTAGAGTTTTCATGAGGGAATTAAGATTGCATTAAGATTCAGCTATATACATCTTCACCCAACACATTATTTACTGCTTTTATAAAGGCTTGATAGCCTCCATCTTTTTGAGTCCTGTACGGGTGCGCTAGTGACATGATTTTCTCCATACCTTTGTCATCAAAATCAATACAGTTTGTAAGAATGCCTCTGACATCCTCTAAAGGTGCTCCCTGAGCAAATTCTTTTGCGGCTTTATAAACGTTGTCGTCCTCATATAAACCTGCCCTTTGTAAATAGATGTTGTCGTATATTTTTTTTATGGTATACATCAGCACTAACATGATTGAGATAAGACCGACATTCCTTAATAATTCTTCCATAAAAATTGACCTCTTTTCCTTGTTACTTTACTTCTGCTTTAGCGTATCACTCCCGCCATTAGTTCAGGGTTAGGGTATTCATGAGCGAATAAAGATTACATTAAGACTTTATTTTCCTTGAACAAATAAACACCATGCTCTTATAAAAAAGAGCATGGTGTTTATTAAAAAAACGGATTAAATTACTTTATTGTCGTCGCCAACCTGGAGCATCCGATAGCCAACTCCGATATGGGTTTGAATATACTTTGGCTTCGAGGGTGTTCTCTCTATTTTTTTTCTAAGGGTTGCCATAAAAACGCGCAACGCAGGAATATCATAGGTGTAACTACCCCATATTTCATGCAGGATGTAATTATGTGTTAATACTTTACCTACATTCTTTGCCAGCAGGCCTAAAAGCTTGTATTCGATTGGAGTCAGGTGAATTTCTTCTTCATCCAGCCACACACAACCCGCCGCATAGTCAATTTTTAAATTTCCGTTGGTGAAAATGGATGCATCCTTCAGCAGCTTGTCACTATCATATCGGATACGTCGCAAAGTGACCCGGAGCCTTGCCAGTAATTCCTCCACACTGAAGGGTTTGGTCAGATAATCGTCTGCACCTGCATCCAGCGCCTGAATTTTATCTCGATCTTCACTTCGTGCGCTTACCACAATAATGGGAACATTGGACCATGTCCGAACCTTCTTGATAATGTCCACACCGTCCATATCCGGAAGTCCCAAATCTAGAATTATAATATCCGGCTGTCTGGAAACCGCCTCTAAAATCGAGGCTTCTCCTGTTTCAGCCGTATGATATTTATAACCCTGTGTCTCCAGTGTTGTAGTAATCAGTTTACGTATGGGCTTGTCATCCTCAACGACAAGAATCAAAGGTTTATTCATGAACATTCACCTCTTCAGCCTGCAGGGTAAAGCTAAATACCGTACCCTGCGGAACATTATCTTTTACATCAATGGTCCCACCATGAGCATTTACAATTGACTTACACAAAGAAAGGCCCAAGCCTAATCCACGGCGGCCATCCCCGCGGATATTGTCAGCTGTATAGAACATGTCGAACAATTTACCCTTAGATTCTTCTGAGATACCGGGGCCGTCATCGGAAATCTCCACAATCACCAAATGTTTTTCGCGTCTTGCCGAGATCGTGATAAGTGATCCACATTGCGTATATTTTATAGCGTTATTTACTATATTGATCAAGACCTGAATAATTAGCTGGGAATCCATTTTAGCCATTAGAAGCTCGTCATCCAATACGGTTTGGATCGTATGCTCCTCACTGTTCCGATTAATATGAAGAAGCGCTTCTGCAATGACTTCCTCCAGGAGCTCCGCCTGCAAATTCAGATTTAATGTGCCATTATCAATTCGGGTAATGGAAAGTAAGTTCTCCACCAAATTGATAAGCCACATAGAATCGTCATAAATATCCGTATACAACCCCTTTTTCTGTTCCTCGCTCAGAACCTTAGAGTTTCCTATGAGAATGCCCGCATTTCCGGAAATAGTCGTAAGGGGGGTTCGTAAATCATGGGAGATTGCTCGAAGTAGGTTAGCACGGAGCTGTTCCTGTTGTATTTGCATGGATATTTCTTTTTGTTTTTCGTTCAGTCTTTCTTTTTCAAGCGCTAGTGCACATTCTCCCAGCATGGCAATCATCAGACTTTTTTCAAAAACCTCAAGGGGGTCTTCCTCAGTCATAACAATCGCTGCTACTGCAAATACCGCATCGCCTCCCCGGACCGTATGGTATAAGCAACTGGCAGTAGAAAAGGAGTCCGTGGTAGCTCCGGCGCGCTTGTTATTCTTATGCACCCACTCCGCAACCGCTCGTTCGTTCATTCCTGTGTAAGTCTGCGGATCAACAGCCGATTCTTCCTTTAAAAAAATTAGCGGCTCGGACAAGGTATCCAACTGGACCGTATAAAAAATGACTGTTCTGTCCAGCAATTTCACCATTTGATGTGCTGTTGCATTAATGATGGCCGAGGTGTCTTTTGCCTGCTGCAATTTTCGGCTCGTTTCTAAAAGCACCTCTGTGCGATATGCTTTTTGCGAAGACTGCCGTGCTTGTTCCTTTACCCGCATAGTCAAGGTACTTGTTATAAAGGAGGCCGATAGCATAACTAGGAAAGTCACAGGATAACCCGAATCATATGCCTGCAAAGAAAAATAAGGCTCGGTAAAGAAATAATTGAACACTAGCACACTTAAAACCGAAGTTACCGCACTATATAACCTACCCCTCGTAATCATTGCATTGAACAGAACACCCAGTATATACACTGTTATGATATTCGATTCTTTAAAGCCCAGAAATTGAAACCATAGTCCAATAAAGGTGCAAAAACCCATAATCCCAAAGGTTGTGACTGTATCTACCAATGACAGCTCCGAAGGATTCGCAAATATTGGAACCCTTTTGTAGAAAGATTGCCCAGTGTCGGGGATAATATAAATATCAATATTCGGTGCGAAGGCGGTCAGTTTATCCACAAAATTTGATTTAGCGAACCATTTCTTTTTGTGATTTGAACGTCCAATGACAATCTTCGATACCTTGCTTGTTTTGGCGTATTCAGCAATTTGAACAGGAATATCCTCCCCGTATACAGTCGCAATTTGCGCACCGAGCTGCTCTGCCAGTCTCAGGTTTCCACTCAGTTCCGCCTTGTTTTTTGGTGTTAATGCATTGGATTCCGGTGTTTCCACGAATAGTGCTGTGAAATCCCCGTGGTAAGCATCGGCCATTTTCGCCGCTGTACGAATAACCTTTTTGTTCGAGGCAGCCGAAGACAGGCAGACTAAAATATGGTCTTTTGTATAATACTCATTATTATTTTCCTGCGGACTGATTTTTACCGCAATCCGGTTCAACTGATCTGCGGTGTAGCGCAGAGCGATCTCACGCAGGGAGATCAATTTCTCTTTGGTGAAGAAATGAGCATGTGCTGTTTGAGTCTGTATATCTCGATAAATCTTCCCCTTGTTCAAACGGTCGATCAAATCATCGGGTTCAATATCGACTAATTCAACCTGATTGGCACTGTCAAATACGCTGTCCGGCATGCGTTCAAATACGGAGAATCCTGCAATAGAGGCAACAATATCATGCAGGCTTTCAATATGCTGAACATTAATCGTGGTATATACGTGAATCCCCGCTCGAAGAAGCTCTTCCACATCCTGAAATCTTTTTTTATGACGGCTACCCGCAGCGTTTGTATGGGCCAACTCATCCAATAAAATAAGGTCGGGTTTTCTCCGGATCGCACCGTCCAGATCAAATTCTTTTATTAAGACATCTTTATGGTAGATTTCAAGAGGCGGTAAAAATTCCAGACCTTCTAATAGAGCCGTTGTCTCCGGCCTTGCATGAGGTTCAATATATCCAGCAACGACATCAGTTCCATCTTTTTGCTCCTCATGGGCAGCACTCAGCATGGCACAGGTCTTGCCGACACCTTCCGCGTATCCGACAAATATTTTTAATCTTCCTCGTCTTTTCTCTGCCGGTATATTGGAATGATGCTCAAGCAGGGAACCTGAGTCGGTTTGATTTATTGCCATCTCAATGCCCCTATCTATTCATCTTTGGTTTTCTTTTAATTTATCCTGTTTACTCAGCGTTAGTATATCATGAGCAAAATCAGCATAGTGTTACAACTTTGGCTATGGCATTAAGATAATATTAAGATATGTGGGCAAGACAACCAAATCATTTAGAATAAGAAATTCAGGGTATACTTCAGAATGACACCGTATGGGATAGGTAAATTCTAAGTTGTTCCAACTAACAACTTACGTAGTAGCCCTTTTAACCAAACAGAATTGCAGCTTCTCCTGATGCACCTTCACTTCTGACGGGTTCAGAGAATTCATCAGTAAATGAAAAGCATTCTTCGCTTGAGCGGCGATAGGATTATCAATGGAGGTTATCCCCAAAGAGTGTGCGAGCTCCGTATTGTCAAAGCCAACAACAGCTAAGTCTTCTGGAACTTTCAACAGCTGTTTACGGGCTTCACTTACAATTCCCGCCGCTACCAGATCATTGGAACACAGGATCACATCTGGCCGTTCTTCATTATCATCTTTAAGCAAATCACGGACTAGTTGTTCTCCTTCACGAATGGAATATATACCATTGAATGACCACTCGGGGTGAACTGGTAAATCATATTTCTTCATGATCTCTTGATAAGCCTTAAACCGGCTTAGTGTATTCATACTGCTCGGTCTGCCAAATGCGTTGGCAATGCGAGTGTATCCTTGTCCGATGACATGTTCGAGTCCTAGCATATATCCGTCATATTGATTCATGGCAACCGAGGGAATCTCCGGGAGTTCCATTCGCTGCCACGCAACAATAGGGCCATATTTACGATAGGAACCTAGAAGAGCTTGATCATTCACACATGTACTAATGACTAGTGCATCCACTCTTTTTCTCCTTAAATCCTCGAAGGCTTGCAGCTCTTTCTTCGCATCTCCACCGGAAGTATAGATGATTGTCTGATATCCGTTCTGACTGGCCGTCTCCACAAAGCTGTTCAGAAAAGGCAACATAACCTCATTGATTCCCTCTGTGCACATCCCTATCTGCAGGGTCTGCCCTTTGGACAAAGAGATTGCATTGCCATTGGGGACATAGTCTAACTCATTCATTATCTTTAGAATTATATCTCTCGTTGCCTGACTCACATGAGGAGATTGATTCAGAACTCTGGATACTGTAGCTTTGGAAAATCCCGACAGCTTGGCAATTTGATCAAGATTCGACATCATACTTCTCCTTATTCCAAAAAAATACTTGACATGTAACGCGTTACAAGACTTAGCATTCACATGTAGGCTATTTCATAGCTTACCATAATTCATCCATCAACAATAAAAAAAGGGGGATAACAAATGAGTGTGAAATTTCCTGAAGGTTTCTTATGGGGCGGCGCAGTAGCGGCAAACCAATGTGAAGGCGCATATAATGAGGATGGCAAAGGTTGGTCCACACAGGATGTTGCTCCGGAAGGAATCAGAGGTCCAATTACAGAAGTCCCTACCCTAAATAATATGAAGCTGGTTGGTATTGATTTTTACCACCGGTATAAAGAAGATATCAAGTTATTTGCCGAAATGGGCTTCAAGGTATTCCGTACGTCCATTGCATGGTCACGAATATTTCCGAATGGCGATGAACTGGAGCCTAATGAACAAGGCTTGCAATTCTATGATGATCTATTTGACGAATGTCACAAATACGGAATCGAGCCGCTTGTTACCATCTCGCATTACGAAACACCCCTCCATCTGTCCAAGCACTATAATGGCTGGGTAAACCGTGAATTAGTCGGCTTTTATGAGCGTTATGCCAGAACACTTTTCACACGGTATAAGGACAAAGTAAAGTATTGGCTGACCTTTAATGAGATCAATTCTATCCTGGAAGAGCCGTTCATGAGCGGCGGCATCTATACTCCGAAGCAGGAGCTTAGCAAACAAGATCTATATCAAGCCATTCACCATGAATTCGTTGCGAGTGCACTGGCTGTGAAGATTGGACATGAGATTAATCCGTCGGCCCAAATTGGCTGCATGGTTCTTAGTATGCCGACTTATCCGCTTACACCAAATCCGGATGATGTCATTGCTGCGATGGAGTCCGAACACAAGAACTACTTCTTTGCCGATGTGCATGCGAGAGGCACTTATCCCGGCTACATGAAGCGCTACTTCAGAGAAAATGGCATTGAGATTCACATGGAGCCAGATGATACAGAGATACTGAAGCACACGGTAGATTTTATCTCTTTCAGCTATTATGTAAGCATGTGTGAAACAGCTGATGACAGTAAACGCAAGCACACCGAAGGCAACCTGTTCAGCGGTGTCGCTAATCCCTATTTAGAAGCCAGTGATTGGGGCTGGCAGATTGATCCCCAAGGTCTGCGCTATGTACTCAACATGTTCTACGATCGCTACCAAAAACCATTATTTATCGTCGAGAATGGACTTGGTGCCAAGGATGAGCTGATCACGGGTGACAATGGTGAGCTGACCGTCAATGATGATTATCGGATTAAGTACTTGAACGATCATCTGGTTCAGGTAGGCGAGGCGATTGAAGATGGGATCGAATTAATGGGTTATACCTCATGGGGTTGTATTGATCTGGTGAGTGCTTCCACCGCACAGCTTAGCAAACGTTACGGTTTCATTTATGTGGACCGTCACGATGACAATTCAGGAACCCTTGAACGTTACCGCAAAAAATCTTTCCACTGGTACAAGGAAGTCATTGCTACCAATGGTCAAAGCCTGCAGCGTTAAGATCTAAGAATTTCAGCAGCCATGTTTGGGACAAAGTATATAAGAAATCCGCAACTTTTCCATGATTGGGAGAGTTGCGGATTTTTAGGTTTAGGTTTCCGAATCAGCCTTGCTTTTACCGATTAAAGTACACTAGATGGCCAGCTACCGTACCACGAATATCCTGTTCTTCTTTCCTGATCTATATCACTCAGCTTGTATTTCACAATGCCATCACGACCTACAAATATAGGTTTATTAGTTCCAATCTCGTAAAACCGTGACCAGATAGGTGTTGTTACACTAGCATCTTGAACAACTATAACATCATCACTTGTCTTCACGACTTTGATACCAGTAATTTTAACAGCTCTGAACCAGTCTTCTGCGGCTTTAATAGAGGCAGCGATTTGGGTTGTCGAAGGTCTGGTTTTTAAAAATTTCACGATTGGCACACTTTCTTTCGAGCTAAGCGATGGGACCTCGTAGATTCTTGCTCCAGCTGGTTTAAGTGTACTGGAGTCATGCTGTTGTCCCCAGGCTGTCAATTTCCCACCGGTTACGACCTGCGTTTTTAGGATGCAGCCTACCCCTTTATCAACGGATAGTTTGCTTTTGCTGGCCAAAGTGCTGTCAATGAATGAAAAATCTCCTTTTTTATTCGCAACTTCATCCAACAGAATCATAACATTAATCATTGCATCATCATTGTATGTAATATGATTATGATAGCCTGAGCTTTGATAAATTTGCGGCCATCCGCCGGTTGAATATTGCATATTGATCAGGAAATTAATACCCTTAATGGCTGCAGCGGAATATCTACTATCATTGGTTTTTTTATACTCAGTCGCCAATCTTCTGATCTCAGTGTATGTAGCCTTATTATCAATTGTTGATTTGGCCCAGTCTCCGCTTGTTTCGGTGTAATCCTTTTTCCAACCGCCATCTGACTGCTGGTATTTCAAGATATCTGATAAACTTGCCGTTGTACCCGAGGCATCCGCAGCATAGACCGTTGAAGCAGGTTGTAATAATACTGCAGGAACAGAAAGCAACATTGAGAAAGCTAAAGCAATAGCTACCGTACTTTTTTTCATTCGAAAATTCTCCTCTTCAGATATATTGTTAACGTGTTCATTGTATTAACATAACGCCTTAATGTCAACTATTCCCATATATAAATTTTTATCTCTTTTTATAGCATGAATTTCCTATCGAAATTTGTTGAGTGGTGTATATTATTGTAGTAAAATCCCCACTCACATCTATAAAATGTTAACGTGCCCATTTTGATAAAAAAACCGACCTCCCCTAGAAAAAGAGGAAGTCGGTTATCAGAATATTTATTTAACGGTCTCGGCTAATAATATAATTCAATAAATGCTTCAGAAAAGCGGTATTGTGAGACATCTTATTCAATGTTTCTATAGCATGGCAGTAATGTTCCCACATCTCTTTTCTGGCACCTTCCAGCCCAAGGATAGACACAAAAGTCGAGCTATTATTCTCAACATCTTGATGAGTAGGTTTACCAAGTAAGAGCAGGTCTCCTTCTGAATCAAGCAAATCATCCTTAATTTGAAAAGCAATGCCCGCATGGTAGGCAAATTTCTTCAAAGCCTCGATTTCCGGTGCCTTAACTTGAGCGAGTATGGCAGGCATTACAATAGAAGCCTCAAAGGCAGTTCCGGTTTTGTAAAAGCAAATCATATTCAATTGCTCAAGTGTCAAAGCTTTTCCTTTGGAATGCAAATCCATCGCCTGTCCCGTACACGTATCTTCTGCCTTTTGAGCCGAATATTGCATTAAGGCAAGTACGGTTGCAGCATCGAACGCATGAAGTGACGTCTGTTCTTCAATCCCCTTCTGGATCAAAAACAGACCTGTTAATTCAGCCGTAGCGCTATCGTGGACCTGATGCAAAGTTGGGCGACCTCGTCGGGTAGAAGCATTATCCTGAGAGGGCAGATCATCGAAGATCAGTGATGCTGTATGCAGATATTCTAAGGATCTCAGAAGCGGCACAATGGCCGATGGCTGTAATCCATATTCGTTAACTCCCATCACCCAAGTTAATAGAGGGCGTATACGCTTCCCGTCCCCTTCTAGACTATAATTGGCCGCATCAATAAGCGTCTCTTTTATAGGTGGAGTTCCATTAGGTTTGGTAATCTTCAGTTGGTCGTTGATCTGTTGGCGGACATTTTTGATCGTATCGAGAAAATCTTCCTTTTCCGTTTGGTTGTTCTTTAAAATAGTAACCATCTGATCTCGTAGCAATTTGTCGAAGAAATCGACATCATCCGCTTTTCGAACCATATGTTGGACTAGACTATTGAATTCAGGGTTACCAGAAGCAAATATATCCATGATTTCATTATACTTTTCAGCACCTACACGTTCTTTACAACGCTTGAGACCATTGATTGCACGATCTAATATTACCTCACGTGTCATGTCATCGGACCGATATACGTTATGGATTAAATGAGAAATAACTGCCCAGTATAATTCAAAAGGATTTATAAGATCGGATCGAAGTTCATGGTATTTTAAATAATAAGTATAAGGTGTTACTGCGCCATCATTCATATCGTCATACATATCCGCAAAGTCATCTGCAAGCTGATTGTAGATACCATAATAGAAGGTTCGTTGATCAAAGCCATCATCCATGGGAGCACTAATTACAGAACGTACGATCAATCGGGAAGAAGAAGATTTTAATATGATGGGTATATAAAGTTCTTCATTAGTATAGTTCTTGTTAGTTAGATCCTTCACACGGTCAATATCTTGGGATTGAAAAAAAACATAAGACTGCTCAAAGAAAATTCCCTGTGTTTCAGGTCGCTGATGATTTTTAATAAACTCAAAAGCTTCTTTGAGTTCTGAATGGACGTATTGTATCATTTCCCTATTTCGACTTCCGGCCCATCCACTGAGCTCTGGTACAGTTCCTGTGAGAAGTGCGGTACGTATCATATTGGAATATTGCTCTTTCTCCCCCGAAGTTAAGACCCCAGAATCGAGAAGATCGTCAATGAACGGGTAGGTTAGACCGTAGGAATAACCAAGTCTGATAGCTTCATCCAATCTTCGAGTACGTTCCGCTGGCGGTATTGTAGCATCCATCTCTTCGAATACATGCATGATTACTCCGACAATGATTTTGATTAGTTTGCGTTGGGCATGCTCTGCATTCATTTCCTTAGGGATATTATCGGAGACGGACTTAAGCTTATCTATCAGCCAAATTACGGCCGATTCTATACTTTCCTTCTGAGCCCACCGATACAACCCTGCTAAACTTAATTGCTCCGATTGTTCTCTCCCATTCGATATTGTGGAGCGAATCAAGTGCTTCTTAATATCGGCAACTACACGCTGAATTCGCGTCTGAGTGTCAGGAGAATTCAAATCCTTACCCAGATCCCTCATGTAAATATAGCCAATACTACGATCTAAGTAATTGTCTAGTTTGCCAGTATGATTCAGCCATTTTATATACCTTTGATAATCCCGGGAATCAGGTTTTCTTCTCCCTTTAGAAAAGTACGATAGCCATGGGTGATTATGAATATGGTTCCTTCTCCACATTTGAAAATCTTCCGTCAGCGTTGACACATAAGTCTTATCCTTAACCTGTACATATAGTGATGCAAAATATTGAGCAGCCCTCTGCTCCGCTTCTTGATACCATGTATCGGCTTGATCTATAATTTCATTATTCATAAGATGCATTACCTCAACTTCTGTTTTTGTTAAACATGTGTGTCATGTTCATAACATAATACGGGAAAGCTTTAGTTGGGTTACGAAAAGAAGTGAACATCTTCTACTCTTAAAGATAACAGAGAAAATACAAAAAAGCGCCAGTTATCCAGCGCTTTTTCTAAGAAACCTTAAAGTTTGATGGTCTTTGTTGCGACATTTTTGCAAAATTCCTTGTCATGCTCTACAAAAAGAATAGTAGGTGAGTATTCAAGCAGCAATTCTTCAATTTGCATACGGGAAATGATATCAATGAAATTAAGCGGTTCATCCCAAATATGCAAATGAACTTTCTCACTGAGACTTTTTGCGATCAGTACCTTCTTCTTTTGACCACCGCTAAAAGTTGAAATATCCTTTTCAAATTGAACTCTGGAAAAATCAAGTTTTCTTAGAATCGATTTGAAGAGACTCTCATCAATACCGTTGTCGGCAGCAAAATCAGATAAGTTGCCTTGAAGATGGGAGGTGTCCTGAGATACGTAGGATATTTCCAACTGACTATCCTTACTTAGGGTGCCTGTAAAGTTTATTTCCTCACCGCAAAGTAGTTTGATAATACTTGATTTACCGGAGCCGTTTCTACCCGAAAGCGCTATTCGGTCACCTTGCTCAATTGAAAAACTAAGATCTTCACAGACCCTCTTCTCACCGTAGAAGATCGAAACCTCATCAAGCTCAGCAAGTTGGTTTTTATGATAAGCAAGCTGCGAAATCTTCAAGCTGTCAGAGTTTTCAATATTTTTAAGGAGTTTTGACTTTTCCTGAATGGCAGTTTGCTGCCTCTGCTCAATGGCTTTAGAACGCTTCATCATTTTTGCAGCCTTATGGCCAACGTACCCTTTATCTACTTTAGAGCCAGAATTTCTTGTCCCGTTTTTTGTTTTTTCCACTTCGTGTGACCATTTGCCTGTCCGTTTAGCAGAACTGGATAACCGACTTATATCTCTTCTAAGTTTTTCGTCCTCAGCTAGTTCAAAGTTATCTTGTCTCGTCTTATTCTCCCACCAGCTGGAAAATCCACCTTTTTGAATTTCAATATTGGTCTTATTAATTGAAAGAATATGATCTACACAGTTATCAAGAAATGATCTATCGTGAGAAACCAGAATAAATCCACTTTTCGAATGGAGATATTGACTGACTAGTTTTCTTGCCTCCATGTCAAGATGATTGGTGGGTTCATCAATTAACAGGAAACTATTTTCCTTAAGAAATAATGTAGCTAGTAATACTTTCGTTTGCTCACCGTTCGACAGCGAATCAAAAGACCGATCTAAAACATCTTCAGAAACCTTCAGCAATGAAAGCTCACGCACTAATTGCCAATGTATATAGTCTGGATAGATATCATTAATGATATCAAGAGTATTATGTTCCTTGTTTTCAATATGGAAAGGGAAATACTCAAAGCTCACATTAGCAGAGATATTTCCGCTGTATTCATATTTTCCAAGTAACAAGTTGAGGAAAGTGGTTTTCCCCCTACCGTTTCTTCCCGTAAATCCTAACTTCCAATCCGTATCCATTTGAAAACTCACGTTTTCAAATATGTTATCGTAACTGCCATCATAGGCATACGTCAGGTTAGTAACATTTATTAATGACATGGAATTGTCCTCCTGTATAAAAAAATAAAGAGCTACAAGAAAGTTACTTTCTTGTAGCTCAAATAAATACAGCAAATCTACCCCACGATGGGGTTAGATAAGGATATCCGTTTGAGTGAAAAGATGTAGTAACTTTCTTGCATATAAAGAATAAAACAAGCGCAAAAATAACGCTTTGTGTTGTTTTATTAGTTTATATATTAGCAAGAAAATTCCACATTATCCTTTTCAACCCCAATCATTAAAGTAAGAGGATTTTATCATAACTTTTTTTAAATTACAACAAATGGACACGAAAACGGGAATTAAATGACCTGACCCAGTTACTATGCTAGCAAGCGATAATAAGGCAAGGTTACAGACGGCTGAAATCCCAACTTCTGCGCCAGATAATAAGACGCCTCGTTTTCCAGACGGCAGGCCCACACTGGCTCAAGTCCGTGTTCCAGACAATATTCGATTAGCGCTGAGCATACGATGAGCCCATAACCTTTTCCCTGGTGGGCATCCGCCGTTTGAATTCCAATCTCCAGCTGTTTCACCGAGCGGCAGGACGAAAATGAGGTTGAAGCGATCTCTCCATCCAGCAGGAGGGTATAACCTACACCGTCTTGAGCAAAATGCTCTTCGTCCCGCCAGAAGAAACGAGGAATTACAGATCCAGTTTGAGCCAAAAACTGCTCTTTGGTTGTACGTATGACCGAGGCATCGTGTATGGCAAAGTTCTGTTTCGCTTCCATATAGGCATCGCGGCTGAAGATAAAGTTGACTCTGGTATTTCTCAGAATCTTTTTCCCATCAAAGACTTCAGACGTCAAACCTTGCTTCTCTAGATCACAGTTGTAGGAAGTAACTATGGAATCAATGACCTCGCTCCATTCTCCAGCAGGATCAACCTGCAGCCATTCTACCTGATGTCTGCAGGTTGATGTTATGTAATCATAAAGTGAACGAGTGAAAGACGCATTTCCCGACTTACCGAACAGCAATGACATTCCGTACGGATGCACCACATAAAAGGCGCGGGGATTCTCATTGCTATCGACATAGACACTACCTGAAATATGCTGCCCAAGGACAGCTTCGGCGAACATTGTGTTGATTTTCACTTGGTGGAGCAGCGGTAACGCTTTGTGATAATCCTTACGTCCTAATTCAATCATACCTTTCCCCCTCTCAGTTATAACATTCTGCACGATTAACCTAAGATCCTATAGTAAAAAAAAGCGCTCATTTAAGCGCTTAAAGAGAGAACCTGTCCGTATACGGACAGAGAAGACCTTATTTGAGCAAAACCAGACGATCAGGGAATTATACGGACATCAGAGGCGCTATTGAGCCCTTTTCTTCCCAAAATAGGCTGTTTTGGACGGCTGTACAGTCCGTAACACTACCACTTCTAGATTAATTGCATGGTAGAAATGCATGTATCATCGTCTTTGAATGTGGAAATCTCAGACTCCACTGTTTTTCCGTTGTGTTCGATCGTTACACAGTATTTCTTGTCACGTGGCAGCCATAGATCGATGAACCCATTAGCTTGGGATTTCAATGTTTTATCCAATATTGAATTGCCTTCCATGTCGACGATCTGAACATTGAATTCTTCGTTCACCATTTCTCCTTGGCAACCGGTCAAGCTATGAATCGCGCAAGGGTGTGTCTCCTCGACGTACGGAGCAGTGGAAACGAAAAACTCATTTTCCGGTAATTCGTAGGTTAATGATTTGGATTCTTCGTCGGTTACAATAAGTTGTTGTGATGTAATTGAAGCAGACTCGGCTTTGATGTTGCGTAAACTGTAATCACTCACCAATTTCTTTACGTCCTGCGTAACATTAGTGTTGTTAGTGCTAGTGTTGTTAGTGCTAGCAGTATTTTTTTCGGAGCCCCCCACAAACATATACCCTGCTATCGCAACGGCAATCAATCCTGTTGCTGCCATGACTTTTTTTCTCATCTCTTATATATCCTCCTATGGCCCATTCTATATATAACTATTATAACCGAGTTAATATACATGTGAACAGGGTGAAACACAAAGAGACCCTTAAGAAGTCATCCTTCTTCTAGGGGTCTCTGCGATTAAGCAATAATAATCTTATGCAATAATTGCTCTTACACAGGAGAGCTTTCCTCCCAGGCAATACCGGCCAGTGGGAACGGAGAAATGGCTCTCTCCAATATCCCTTGGACATGGGCAATCGCCACACCATAATTGACCATGGGAACTCCAGCCTGGACAGCCTGTTCCACCCGCCACAGCATCTGTCTGCGATTCATCATACAGCCGCCGCAATGAACAATAAGGGAGTAATCCTTCACGTTATCCGGAAATGTCATTCCATTCGCAAAATCGAACTCGATTTGTTTTCCTGTGGCTTGCCGGATCCAACGTGGGATTTTTACTTTGCCGATATCATCAGGCTGCTGGTGATGAGTACATGACTCTGCGATTAGCACTCTATCACCATCCTGCAATCGATCAATTGCACGGGCTCCCCTAACCATCTCCTCTAGATCCCCTTTGTTCCGGGCGAATAGGATTGAGAAAGAGGTCAGCGGAATGTCTTTTGGCGTATCTGCAGCAACCTTCAGGAACACTTGTGAATCTGTAATTACTAGTCTTGGCTTCTTTCCGAGGCTCGCCAAGGTTTCCTTCAGTTCATATTCCTTGGTAACAACTGCTATCGCGTCACTCTCTATAATGTCACGAATGGTCTGTTGCTGAGGCAGAATTAATCTGCCTTTCGGTGCTGCTTTATCAATCGGTACTACTAGCACCACCAAATCACCTGGTGAAAGTAGATCACCAACAATACGAAATTTATCATCTTCATCAGGAACTGCGGCGATTAGCGCCTTTTTGAGTTCACTGATCCCCTGCTGCTGTTCAATTGCAGATACCGGGATTACCTTAAACCCCAGTTCCTCTTCACTCTTTTTAACATAGCCAGCAAGGTCTTCGAATGTGGTAGAGCTCGTGTAATTTAACAAATCTATTTTATTTAATATACCGAGGATTGGGATATTTTTGCTCCGAACGATCTTCGCTATTTGATGATCAAATGAGGTAACACCGCAAGTCGTATCTATTACTATCAGAGCTATGTCGGTCTTATTAAGAACTTCAAGCGTCTTCTTTTTCCTCAGCTCACCAAGCTCGCCTTCATCATCCAAGCCTGCTGTATCAATAAACACAACCGGCCCCAGTGGAAGCAGTTCCATGGATTTATATACAGGATCTGTAGTTGTACCTTTAATTGGAGATACGACAGCGATCTCTTGTTTGGTTATCGCGTTGATAATGCTTGATTTACCTGCGTTGCGCCTGCCGAATATTGCGATATGCAAGCGACTTGAACGGGGAGTATCGTTCAAACTCACGCTGCTCTCTCCTTTGTTATGCCGATTTGCACCGTCTGCGTTTATATGCCGGGTATGCCTGGTTTCGTCACTTGATAGAGACTCAGAATATTATCGATCTGAGTCTCCGAGAGAATATGTTCCTCCATCAGCACCTTACGCACAGTTTTACCTTCGAGCCTTGCTTGTTTGGCAACCTCTGCACTTCTCTCGTATCCGATATGGCCTACTAATGCGGTAGCCAGAACCGCAGAGTTTTCCACCAATTCACGACATCGATTCTCGCGAATACGAATACCACGCACACAGCGCTCTTCGAACAATCGAACAGCATTAGTCAGTATCTCTAAGGATTCCAAAAGTGCTTCTGCGATCAGCGGCATAAAAGCATTAAGTTCCAACTGTCCACCAGCCGCCGCCATCGTTACCGCCGTATCATTGGCAATGACACGCATAGATACGAGTCCGATCATCTCCGCCATAACCGGATTTACTTTTCCCGGCATAATTGAGGAGCCCGCCTGAACAGCTGGCAATTCTAGCTCCCCAAAGCCTCCTATTGGACCACTCGCCAGAAGCCGCAGGTCATTGGAAATCTTCAAGAGATTAACGGAAGCAGCCTTTAACAGCCCGGATACTTCAACGAATACATCCATATTCTGTGTGAGGTCCATCGGATACTCACTCCGCGCCAGACCAAAGCCAGTTAAATCTTGTAAGAGATCGGTAATATAAAACGTATATTTTACGGGTGCATTGATCCCTGTTCCAATGGCAGTTCCCCCAATATTGACTTCCCGCAACCGTTCCTCTACCTTATATAGACGCCAACGATCTCTGGCTATCGCTTTGGCATAGGCCCCGAAGCCTTGACCTGCTGTCATAGGGAGAGCATCCATTAGCTCGGTACGACCTAGCTTAAGGATATTTGCAAATTCCTGCTCTTTCTCCTGAAGGGCTTCCTGCAGGGAAGCAAAGGTTAGACTAAGTTGTCGAACCAGACCAATAGCAGCCATTCTTAATGCCGTTGGATAAACATCATTGGTGGATTGGCAGCAATTGACGTGGTCCAAAGGATGCACAAGGGAATAGTCTCCCCGTTCTCCACCCATCAGTTCAATGGCACGATTAGCGATAACTTCGTTCACATTCATATTTGTTGAAGTACCAGCACCCCCCTGAAGGGCATCCACAGTAAATTGCTCGTTATAGCTTCCTGTTAGAACTTCATCACAGGATTGCACGATAGCCCGAGCAATTTCTGCTGGATAGGTTTTTAACTTTAGATGAGCCAATGCCGCTGCCTTCTTAACTGTAACCATGCTTTGAATCAAATGAGGGTTAACAACTTTGGCGCTTACAGGGAAATTTTCCATGGCCCGCGCCGTATGAATACCGTAATAAGCAGCCTTAGGTATATCCATGGATCCTAATGCATCCTGTTCTTTGCGGGATTGATCCGGAACTGCCTCCATTGAATGGCCGCCCTCTTAAGACTTCACTTGCAGAACTTCTAGCACCCGCGGTAAAATCCCATTAAAATAAGCGAAAGCTATGCCATAGTTGGTGATCGGCACACCTTGTTCTCCTGATCTCAGAAGCCGAATCATCAGTTGCTTACGATTAAACACACAACCTCCGCAGTGAACTATTAACTTATAATCAGAAATATTCACAGGGAAATCAGGTCCCACACTTGTTGTGATATCGAGTGCCCCGCCAGCAATTTCCTGAAGCTTAGTCTGGACTAACACACGATCGATCTCCCCGTTATGAGGGTGATGGATACAGGCCTCTGACAGTAGAACCTTGTCACCAGGCTTTAGATTTGGTATCGCTTCCGCACCTGCCACAAAGGTATCCAAATCCCCTTTAAAACGAGCCATCAAGATCGCAAAAGTGGTTAACGGTACTTCAGCCGGAATGATCTCATTCACGATGTCAAAAACCTGAGAATCTGTAATCACAAGATCAGGTAAACCCTTTAATTGCATGAGCATTGTTGGCAGCTCTGCTTCCGTAATAGACATCACCATTACGTGATGATCGAGCAGATCCCGAAGTATTTGCTGTTTGGATGCAATCAGGCGATATTTTGGAGCAGGGATCTTATCAGGCATTACCATAACGACCAGATCTCCAGGGTTAACCAGATCTCCGACAATACTATTACGTTCATACTCCATAGGTGCATATACACGTATGGCGTGACGTAAACTTCCCAAATTGACATTTTTCTTCGCGCTTATCTTGACAATAGGCATATTCAGTTCTCTCTTTAATGAATCGATATCTACATAATGATCGTCGACTTTGTTGATGACCCCGATAACCGGAATATTCCGTTTAGCCAGTTCATGGTACCATTCCTTCTCCAGCTTGTAGTTATTAGATTCATCCGAAAAAATAAGAACGCCCAGATCGGTTAAATCCATAACTTCCCTAGTTTTTTGAACACGGAACTGGCCCAAATCACCCTCATCATCGATTCCGGCTGTATCCACAATAATGACCGGACCCACTTTATCCATGGTATATGATTGAAATATCGGATCCGTTGTTGATCCCGGCACATCACTGACAATTAAAGCGGTTTGACCGGTGAGAGTGTTAATCAGAGTAGATTTACCGGCATTTCTTCTGCCAAAAACAGCAATATGCATTTTATTGGATTGTGGTGTTGACTGCATACGAATCCCTCCTAGGAATACTATAAGGATAACAACGAACTTTGTTCATAAATTCACATATATACTCAATAAGGAGACAGGAAAACCGTTTAGAAACGCAAATCCCGCTCACCGTTCTCAATGCGTTGAAGCCGACTTATGGTTGCTTTTCTAGCCGCTTCCTTCGGAATATCTTCTAGACCCTTACGAATGATTTCTTCCCCAAGAGCACGGGTCTCTTCATCTGCATAGTCCAGTAAATATTCTTTAAAAGTTAAAAGAGAGTTCGGTTGACATATATTATGAATCTGTCCGGACTTAGCTAATCTCATGAAACGGTCACCTGTACGTCCTTCACGATAGCAAGCGGTACAATAACTTGGCACGTATCCGTCCTGACATAACCCACGAATAATTTCCTCTGGTGAACGATGATCACTTACTTCAAACTGAGGTTTCTCCTTAGATTGACCAGCAGTTCCTTGCTTGGCTTCCATGTAACCACCGACCCCTGTGCTGGAACCAGCGCTCACTTGAGAAATACCTAGCTTGATCACCTCGTCACGGAAGGACGGCTCTTCACGTGTGGAGAGTATCATTCCGGCATATGGAACAGCCAAACGCAAGATAGCTACAAGCTTCTTGAAATCTTCATCTTTTACTAAATGTGGATACGTTTCTAAATTCACACCGACTGCTTCGCGCAAGCGAGGAACAGAGACGGTATGAGGTCCAACGCCAAACCGTTCTTCCAAGTGCTCAGCGTGCATCAGCATAGCGATGGTATCGTATTTATGGTCGTAGAGGCCGTAAAGAACACCCACACCCACATCATCGAGACCTCCCATTTGAGCACGATCCATAGCTGTGGTATGCCAGTCATAATCACGTTTCGGTCCTTGGTGATGCATTTCTGCGTAGGTGGGTCTGTGGTAGGTCTCTTGGAACAAAATATATGTTCCCACCTCTGCATCCCTAAGTTTCTTGTAATCCTCGATAGTTGTAGCTGCAACATTAACGTTGACGCGACGAATGCTGCCATTATCCACCTTTACGGAATAAATCGTTTTGATCGATTCAATAACATAGTCAATGTCACAGTGGACAGGATCTTCACCTGCTTCAAGAACTAGTCGCTTGTGCCCTAAGTCTAGAAGTACACGGACTTCATTTGCTAATTCATCCATTTGCAGTCTCCGTCGAAGGAAATCTGTGTTGGTGTGTTTATATCCGCAATATTCACAATTATTAACACAATAGTTACTAATATATAAAGGAGCAAACAAAACAATGCGGTTTCCGTAAATCTTTTCTTTTATAACCTTTGCCGATTGGTAAATGTTCTCCAATACATCTGAATCTGTAACCTCTAGAAGAATAGCTGCCTCCCGGTGGGTGAGTCCTTTACACTCTCTTGCCTTCTCCAAAATGGACTTTACATAGTCATGATCGCTTGCCTTATCTTTAGCTTCTGCTAGGCTCAATAGTATTTCTTCATCATTAATAAAATCTGCTGATTCCCATTCCTTACGCAATTTCTTCATCCTCCTAATACGTCCATTAAATCCAACTAGAACTTGGAACGCTTCACGTAATGTGTGTGCAGGAGTTCGTGTGCAAGGTGACTGTTAGGCTCTCCCAAGAATTCTTCATAAAGAGCTTTGATATAAGGATTTTTATGCGATTTACGAACCGTTTGTGCTTCATCTTCGGTATAAATGGCTTTTGCGCGTTCAGCCTTAATATCGATACGTTCCGATGTTCTCGCGTCCACAATGGGTTGACCACCGCCTGTAATGCAACCGCCAACGCAGGCCATAACTTCAATGAACTCATAGGTTTTTTCTCCACGTTCCATGGCTTCCATTAGCTTACGGGCATTTCCAAGACCATGAACAACCGCTGTACGAATTTTCTGACCGTTAGGCAATTCAATGACATTTTCTTTGATGCCGTCCATTCCACGGACAGCCGTGTACTCGATGGTTTCCAGATCCTTACCGGAGGTTATTTCAAACACCGTACGTAGAGCTGCTTCTGCGACACCACCGGTTGCTCCGAATATAACGGCTGCACCCGAACCTTCGCCAATCGGACTATCGAACGCTTCACCCTTTAGGTTCACAAAATCGATTCCGGCTTCTTTGATCATCGCAGCTAGCTCGCGGGTCGTCAGTACCCAATCGACATCCTGCATACTTTCATTGGAAAGTTCTTCGCGTGCACCCTCGAACTTCTTCGCCGTACAAGGCATAATCGAGACGACGACAATATTTTTCGGATCAATCCCTATCTTCTTGGCGAAGTAGGATTTAACCATTGCACCTTCCATCTCATGCGGTGATTTACATGTCGAGAGATTATCCAGTCTATCTGGGAAGTTATGCTCCATAAATTTAACCCAACCTGGACAGCAGGAGGTCATAAGCGGCAGGTTTTGACCGCTGGTGAGGCGGGAGATTAACTCCGTACCTTCTTCCATAATCGTCAGGTCCGCACCGAAATTAGTGTCGAACACTTTATCGAAGCCTAGTTTCCTTAAGGCAGCTACCATTTTACCGGTTACGCGAGTCCCCACTGGCAGGCCAAATTCTTCACCTAATGCAACACGTACAGCAGGTGCAGTCTGGACAACCACGTATTTGCTTGTATTCTCGAGAGCATTCCAGACATCGTTGATATTCTCATGCTCTGTAAGAGCGCCCACTGGACAAGCCATAATACATTGGCCACAATTGACGCAGGTGGATTCCTCAAGCGGTCGACCGAAGGCTGTAGAGATTACCGTATCAAACCCGCGCTTGGCGAAGTTAATGGCCCCTACGGTTTGCATCGTTCCACAAGCTCCGACGCAGCGTCCGCAAAGAATACATTTGGATGCGTCCCGGAAGATAGATGGAGAAGTATAGTCCTTCTCCTGGCTGGATTTTTCACCTACATAGGTAACTGTACGGATATTCAGATCATTGGATACGGTCTGCAGCTCACAACCGCCGCTTCGAGAGCAGCTTAGGCATTCACGGTCATGATCCGACAGCAACAGCTCAACGGAGGTTTTCCGGGCTTCCCGAACTTTCTTAGTGTTTGTTTGGATTTTCATGCCCTCTTCTGCTTTTAACGTGCAGGAAGCAATGAGTCTAGGCCCCACTTCAACCACGCATACACGGCAACTGGAAGAATGGTTAACTCCTTTTAAATAACATAAAGATGGAATATGAATGTCGAGATCACGGGCCGCTTCGAGAACCGTTGTCCCTTTAGCGACTTTTGTCTCGATCCCATCGATCATAATATTAATCGTATTCAACATGACCACTCCTATCGTCAGACTATCACTACGGCTTTGAACTTACATACATCGAAGCAGACGCCACACTTGATGCAGGCAACCGAGTCTATTACATACGGTTCCTTCAGCTCACCGGTAATTGCATCGCTAGGGCATTTCCGTGCACAGAGGCTGCAACCGCGACATAGATCCGCATCAATTTCGTATGAAATCAGGGATTTACATACGCCAGCCGAACACTTTTTATCAACAATATGGGCCATGTACTCTTGACGGAAATATTTAATAGTGGATAATACCGGGTTAGGCGCTGTCTGACCTAAAGCACAAAGGGATGCATTTTTGATCTGAACCGAGAGGTTCTCCAGTTTCACAAGATCATCAATCGTTCCTTTACCTTCCGTAATCTTATCCAGCATCTCAAGCAGACGTTTGGTACCGATGCGGCATGGCGTACATTTTCCGCAGGACTCATCTTTTGTGAAATCCAGATAGAAACGGGCGACGTCAACCATGCAGGTATCTTCGTCCATGATGATCATCCCGCCGGAGCCCATCATTGAACCTAGACTGGTCAGTGTATCGAAATCGATAGTACAATCCAGATGCTCCTCGGTCAGACAGCCGCCGGAAGGTCCACCGGTTTGTACAGCCTTGAATTTCTTACCGTCCGGAATACCTCCGCCGATTTCAAAAATAACCTCGCGCAGCGTAATTCCCATGGGAACTTCAACAAGTCCGGTATTCACGACTTTCCCGCCCAATGCAAATACTTTTGTACCTTTGGATTTCTCGGTTCCAATACTTGCATACCACTGCGCGCCCTTAAGAATAATTTGCGCAACGTTCGCCAGAGTTTCAACGTTGTTAATAATGGTTGGTTGACCCCATAAGCCTTCAACTGCCGGGAAAGGAGGTTTGGGTGTCGGCATACCCCGGTGTCCTTCTATGGAATGCATCAATGCTGTTTCTTCTCCGCAGACAAAAGCTCCCGCACCAAGACGCACATCAATGTTGAATTTAAAGCCGGTTCCAAGGACATTATCACCCAACAGTCCATATTCACGGGCTTGATCAAGCGCTTTCACAAAACGTTGGACTGCGATTGGATATTCAGCACGAAGGTATATGAAGCCTTGGTTCGAACCAATAGCATAGCCAGCGATGGCCATTGCCTCAATAACAGAGTGAGGGTTGCCTTCCAAAATGGAGCGATCCATGAAGGCTCCGGGATCTCCTTCGTCCGCATTACAAATGACATACTTCTGTTCTTTTTCCTGCTTGGCTGCAAATTCCCACTTCAGACCTGTATTAAATCCACCCCCGCCGCGACCCCGGAGACCGGACTGCTTCATGGTATCGATGACTTCCTGGCAACTCATGGTCATAAGTACTTTACCTAGGGCTTTGTATCCATCAGACGCAATATATTCATCTATGACTTCCGGGTCGATGACTCCGCAGTTATTCAGGGCAATCCGAACTTGCTTCTTGTAGAAATCGGTTTCCTCAAAATTCAGGATTGCTCCACCCTGCTTGGTCTTCTCATAAATCTTCTTATCGTACGGTTTTCCATTTAGCAAGTGCTGCTCAACTAGGTTAGGGATATCTTTTACTTCCACGCAACTGTAGAAAATACCCTCCGGGTATACGATGACGACTGGACCGAGCTCACACAAGCCGAAGCAGCCCGTACGCACGACTTCCACTTTGTCCTGAATGCCGTGATTGTGAACTTCCTTTTCCAAAGCAGCGATGATTTTATTGGAATCCGAAGATGTGCAGCCCGTACCGCCACACACCATCACTGATCTGAACTGGATGGAACCCGCAGGTTCTCCGGTGATTTTCCGGTTGTCCAGGCGACCCTGTGTGAGAGCTCTGATTGCATCAAGATCCGTTAAAAGCTTCATGCCAATACCTCCCGTTTAAAATGCGCGTGAAGCGCAGGATCATCATTTGTATTCATTTAGAATTTTCGGTACGGCATTGGGAATCAGGCGTCCATGTACTTTTTCACCAATGGTCATAACCGGCGCAAGACCGCATGCACCCAGGCATCGGGTAGCTTCAAGCGTAAACTTGTTGTCCTCTGTGGTTCCCTGTACTGGAACTTTAAGTTCCGTACTCAGACGGTCAAGCACCGCTTGCGCCCCTTTGATGTAACATGCAGTACCCATACACACATGGATGACATTCTCTCCTTTAGGTGTAAAAGAAAAGAAATGATAAAACGATGCCACACCGTATATTTCACTTAAGGGCAGGTTAAGCTCCGTGGCAACAACCTTGAGCACATGCTCAGGAAGATATCCGTAAATGTCCTGTACTTCATGAAGCACGGGGATCAAAGCACCTTTGATCATTTTGAACTGCTCTATCGCTAACTGAACCTTTGCAAGCTTCGCGTCAGCCTCGGCTATTTCTTCACTGCTGCAGGTTTGTTGCTGCTCCATTATGAAAGCTCCTTTCACTTTAGGTAAATAAATATGATTCCATATGAATGAATGCAACATCTTTTGCAGATCTTTGGATATAATGTATTGAGAATGATTTTCAATTGGGACAAATGAGACCGCAGCCACTAACTGTCGGCCTCACCACATCACCCAGTTTTAGAGCAACGAGTTTTCATGTCTAAGCTTTAAACGACTCCAACGACGCTCAATTTCGGCTTCGAAATTCTGCAGCATTTCTTCATCCTTCAAAAGATGCTTGGTTTTGCCCATTCCTTTCAACCATTCTACTGCAGCAATACGCTTGGATTTTAACTCTGGATTGTAAGTGATATTGGTGCTTCCTTGCTCTATTTCATAAAGCGGGAAGAAGCAGGAATCTACAGCGGCTTTTACCAGGTCATATCCCTTATTATCAGGAGTCTTCCAGTTCAGTGGGCATGCGCAAAGAATCTTACCGTAAACTGTTCCCACGTTGTTGGCGTACCACTGAGCTTTAGCCGCTTTTTGCAGCATATCTTGTGGATTGCATTCAGCAGCCGTAAATACATAAGGGATATTGCAAGCCGCTAAAATTTGCGCCGTATCCTTGTGATGTCCCTTTTTACCCTTTTGGGTTTTGCCGACACCGGAGGTGCTTGTCATGTGACCCATAGGAGTGGAGTAAGACAGTTGCGAGCCAGTGTTCATGTAACCCTCGTTATCGTATTCAAGGATAATCATTTTATGGTTTCGAAGTGCTGCACCTACAGTTGCTCCCATTCCGATATCCATCCCCCCGTCACCGGATACCATAACAAAGGTTACATCGTCGGATACCTGAACTTCGCCGCGGCGCTTCAATTCATAAAATGCATCCACCATACCAGCTAAGGTAGCTGCACCGTTCTGGAACAGATTGTGTACAAAGGTTTGTTTATGGGAGGAGTACGGATAGCTGGCCGTTACAACATACGCGCAACCCGTTTGGAACAAGACAACCATATCGCCTTCGATTCCCTTGAAGAACAACTCCAAGGCGGAGAGTGCACCACAGCCAGGACATGCGCCATGACCGGGAGCCAAACGATGCGGTTTAACTGTTAATTGACTAAGGGGTGGAAGCTTCACTTTCAGCATTCCTGTATCTTCGTTCTGGGTAACTTGGATCAAGCCGGTTTTGAAGACATCGCCATGTAACGGTTCGATAACCGAAACTAATGCATCTTTCGCTTCTCCCGGGTAGTAACCATAATAGTCAAACGGTTTATCCGCATAACCTTTCTCTGCTGCATCAATAGCCAGTTGGAAGAATGCTTCTGCATCGTCAGCATAGAAGTCTTTACCGCCCAGACCAAAGATTCGAGAGAGGATAATCGTCTTGTTCTCAGGATCTACTTGCAGCGCGGAACGAATTTCATGAGTCAGGTTCCCGCCCTGAGCGCCATAAGAGTCTGCGCGTTCACCTACGAGCAAAGCCTTAACATTCTTGAGTGCTGTTCGCAGCTGTTCTGTTGGGAATGGACGAATGATATTCGGACGAACCAAACCTGCTTTGATGCCTTTGGCCCTAAGGGCGTCAACAGTATCCTTTGCAGATTCACCTGCAGAGTTGAGCAGGAAAACTGCTACTTCTGCATCATCCATGCAGTACAGATCAAGAACCGGATATTCACGTCCTGACAAGAGAGCATACTCCCGAGAGACTTCCTCATACACATCACCGGCTTTTTCCAAAGCTTCAGACAACTGGTAGTGATTATTAAGGAGGTCATCACCACCCATATGGGCGCCAATGGTTACTGGGCGTGTTGGATCTGACACATTGGGATAGTTATGATTCGGATTAGGACCCACAAAATTTCGAACGACTTCGTTCTCTTTGAAGTATTGTACTTTGCGTTTTTGGTGGGAGGTGAAGAAGCCATCATAAGCAACGATAACAGGCAATCGAACTTTTGAGTGCTCAGCAATCTTGAGTGCCATGATATTCATGTCATATACAGCCTGCGGTGTGCTGGCAGTCAGGATGACCCACCCTACATTAAGACCATAGTACAAATCAGAGTGATCCCCTCGAATATCAAGCGGTCCGCTGACAGCACGGGTAACCAGATTTAGTACCATGGGGAAGCGTGTGCCGGATTGGGTAGGCAGCTGCTCCAGCATGTACAAAAATCCTTGGGAGCTGGTAGCATTCACAACGCGCGCACCCGCCATAGCTGCACCGTAGCAAATTCCGGCAGAACCATGTTCACCATCTGCTGCGATCAGTTGAATGTCGTGCAGACCACGAGCCTTCATTTGATCGAGGTATTGAGCTACTTCCGTGGAAGGTGTAATCGGGAAATACCCCATGATATGGTAATTAATTTGGGCGGCAGCTGTAGCAGCCATTTCATTACCGGATTCGAAATGAGTTACTTGTTCAGCAGGTGCAACCTCTATAATTTCACTTTTACTAACAGACATTTGTCGTAACCTCCCTTTCGATTTACTTGAATACTTGGGGAACGCGGTGTTGTTCGGCAAACCCAACTTCCTCACGAACACTAGCGAGGGCCTCAGTTGGGCATACGTCGATACATTTCAGACAGCCTTTACAGTATTGATAATCGATACCAAGCAGACTCTGCTGCTGCCGTCCTTTCTTATCTTCAACGGTTTCCCACACAAAACAAAAGTCAGGGCAAACATTGTCACAAGCCGCACAGCTAACACACAAATCAGAATCTAACACTGGCAATAAGCCTGCACGGGAACCGCTGAGATCCTTCAGAATGCTGTTGCCTTGTGCCATAATAACGCCGCCAAGCATTTGAGTTTCATAGCCAAGCAGGGATTGAGGACGCTTGAAAGCCTTTGGTACAGTACCTGCTGGAACATCATAAGTTTTGAATTTCACTTCATTGTAGCCGCGATCGAAAGTTCGAATATTGGGCTCAACCAGGTGCGGGTATTTATTCTCAAAGGTTCTCCGGATAACCTTGCGCATCGCTTCCGGATCCAGGAAATCACAGATACGGAACATAGCGCCAAGCATCGAGGTATTTACTTTGGTTTTCTCTTCAACCGCAATACCCATGGCATCCACTATAGCAATCGTTCCGTATTCAAGCTTAAGATCTGTGCGAACATCATCGAAACCACGACTTGTATTCACCAAAACCACCCCATCTGGCTGCAAGCCGCTAACCACGTTAACATTCTTGTACAGTGCTTCGTGGAAAACAGCTACAAGGTGAGGCTCTTCGATAGGACTGTGGTCGCGAATTTCAACCTCTGGATCACAGAAACGAACAAAGGTTTTAATAGGGGTGCCTTTTTTCTCAGAGCCATAAGATGAGAAGTTGGCTGCGTTAAAGCCCAGTTCAATTGCCCCTGTCTCGGCAAGCATCTTGCCCGCGAGGTTGGCGCCGAGCCCACCAATTGATTCAAGTCGGATTTCATAAAAGCCGAGAGCATTCTTCTTCGGTAAAGTTGACATCTGTTTTCCTCCTTAGTATTAATGAAGCTATAAAGCCCCCTTCACTCGTCTTTCGATCTGTATAAAACATTGTATGTTTCATACCGAACTACGTGAAATCATTCACTTACTTTATTAAAAGATTATCACAGCGTAGTTCCTTTCTCTGGTGTGCTGGTGAAGTTGCAATGATCACCGCGACTAAGTTCAATTTTGTATCCAGAGGCTGTAATTCTCATTTCAATACAATTCCTGCAATGTAAAGCTTCGTCGCCCATGCAAATTTTGTTCTCATACAGGGCATATTTCTCGCGAACCATTAGTGGAGAAAGATTTGGCATCATAACATTCGCTCCTGCCGAAAGTGCCTTCTCCCGACCTTGGGGGTCAAGTGTACCCATTGCTGTGGTGGCAGGCATTAAAGCATTCGGTACAAATAATCTTGCCAAAGCAATCATAACCAGCGTGTCCTGAATAGATCCACCGATAGCCTCTTTAAGAGGAGTCTCACTGTGAGGGATGAATGGACCAATCCCGACCATAGCAGGTTGGAAGTCTTTCAAAAAAAGTAAATCTTCTGCAAGATGCTCGTAGGTTTGATTCGGAAGACCAACCATAAAACCGGCTCCAACCTGATAGCCGATATCCTTCAAGATTCGCAGACAGTTCATGCGGTTATCGTACGACATTCCTGGATGCAAAGATTCGTAGAGGGAACGAGAGGCTGTCTCATGCCGAAGAAGGTATCTGTCAGTTCCTGCATAATATAATGCTCGATAAAAGGCTTCGCTCCGTTCTCCCATAGACAAAGTAATGGCTGCATCAGGAAAACGAGCCTTCATATTCGTAACCATACGGACCATTAGGTCTTCCGTGTAACTGAAATCTTCTCCACTCTGTAAGACAAATGAACGGTATCCGAGTTTATACCCCTCAGCTGCACATTCCAGAATTTCTTCCTCAGTCAATCGGTAACGGTCTACATCACGATTGGATCTGCGCAAGCCACAATACATACAATCTTGTTTACAGAAGTTGGAGAATTCAATCAAGCCACGGAGGAAAACGCTTTCATTATAATGCTTCTTTCGAGTTTCTACCGCCATGTGAAACAACCGCTTTTGGAGTTCAGGAGTTAAATGGTGGAGAAAATAGACTATTTCGTCTTTAGTCAGCTCATTCTGCTCATATAGTTTATTGAGCAATACTTCCATAGTGCGTGTACTCCTTCCCGTGCGGTTGATCAAGTCGTGAGCCACTTCTTGTGACCTCTTATACTGCAAAGTAAGCTCATACTAAACGGAATTACTTAAGATTATGCTATGCTGTGTCCTTACATTCCGAAATTACATGTCGATTTAACACTTTTCTGAGGTTTTTTTATTATCTAAAAAAAATGACCACATGAGTGAGTAGATTCACTCCGATGTGGTCATTTGATCATAATTGTGCTGCCTATTCATTAATGTCTGAATCGAAATCCTCATCTGTTAATTCCGCATGAATACTACTGGCTGCTCTGCTGCCGGCTGCTGCGGCATAAATCAACTGAGAGGGCATTACGTAGGCAGCATCACCAGCAGCATACAGCCCCGGAACGGAGCTTTTGCCCCACTCATCTGTGGAAATCCCCCCAAATTCATTTTTTCCAAAAGAAATCGATTCATGGATAAAAGCCTTGATCTCAAATTCAGGTGTAATAAATCCTCCAGTTCTCTCTATCCTCGATCCATCTGCAAATTCCACCTGTCTCAGTTGGCCTTCATGGCCGATAAAAGCAGAGACTGCTTGTTCAACCACTTCGATATTTCTAGATTTCAGAACCTGTTTTTGTTCAGTATTTAGTAAGGTTTGCCCATTTGTGCATATTACGAGATCTTTACTCCAGCTATAGACCAATTTGGCCATATGAAACACTCTAGGATGTTCGGAGACAACAATTAGCGGCTGATCCCGGAGCTCCCAACCATCGCAGTAAGGACAATTGAACAAGCTCTTTCCATAACATTCACGCAAACCGGGTATGTCCGGTAGAAGCTCACGAAAACCCGTAGCGATCAGAAGCTTACGAGCTTCAATCTGTTGTCCAGTTGAAGTAACGATTATAAAACTGTCAACGCTTCGACGAATCTCTGCTACTTCCGAGGGCAAATGATTTACAGAAGGATACCGCAGTACTTCCTCATAGGCGATGCGACGAAATTCGGCAGGTGTCACTCCGTCTCTTGTAATAAAGCCATGTGAAGAATGCGTAACTTGGTTTCTAGGCTGGTTATTATCAAATAACACAACATCTCTTCTGGCCCTACCTAACACCAAGGCCGCGTTCAGGCCGGCTGGTCCTCCACCCACAATCGCACAGTCGTATTTCAAATGAATTCCTCCTATAATGAAATTTAAAAGACTTTAAAGACTCTTTATATCTATAATAGATACAAAAAAATAGCCATGGTTCACTAAACCATCGATATTTTTTTAGCAAGCTCAGACATTTTTTGATTCCTCAAATGCTCTTCCATTTTTTCCTCTGCCGCAATCATTTCTTTTTGTATCAAGCATTCGGGTCCATGGTTCAAGCAATCGAACAAGGAAGCTGTACCTTCAACTGCATGAATAATATCAAGGAAGGAAATTTCTTCCCAATTCCGCTTTAATCTATAGCCACCATTAGCGCCTGAAGCGGATTCAATCATCCCAGCCTTAACTAGCTTGGTTAATATTTTAGACAGATACGTAGGAGAAACCTCCTGCCGCTCCGCTAGCTGCTGCACACCAATAGGTTTATTGGGAGTAGCCACTACAAGATAGAGCATGGTATGAAGGGCATAATTCGTTGCTTTCGAATACTTCATTCTGATTCACCTTCTTAATCACAGACTTAATATATCTACAATATATTTAATTTTCTTATTTGTCAATCCACTTTAAAGCAAGTCTCTACATCAAATTTAATCCGTCATTTAAGTATTTATTTTTCTTTAAGATTGCTCTAACCGTTGAAATAGTATTATGCAGTTTTGGGAGATTTGAGATTCGGTTAAGATGAATCCAACGAAGGCAGGCTAGAGCTTCAAATCGTTCTAGTTCATCTTCAGTGTAATTGTTTTTCGTTAAAAATATAGAACGGTAGATCAAAGAATACTTCTCACTGACATAAATTCGAATGATGATCATCGACCACGCGATATCAAATCTCGGATCACCAACCTGAATATTTGTCCAATCAATAATAGTATATTTATCTTCTGATTCAAGGATATTCCGCAAATTATAATCACCATGAATAAGGCAATTTTGTACAATTTTCGAGTCTTCAACGAGCTGAATTAATAGTTCTTTGATATCTAACTGCTCATCTATTCCAGAAAAGAAATAATCCACAAAATCGTATCTTGGGATTGTAATACTACCCAATTTATCAAGCTTAAATTTATGTACTTCAGTTAATATATTCGCGAATTTAGTGAGTTTTAATTTATTCACTTTTTGTATGGATGTACCATCGAAACTGGTCAATAATACTTGATTATTGTTAACATCCATTCCCCAGCCAAACGGTTTGGAAACGGGTATTCCTTGATTATACATACTCTCTAACAGCTTGTATTGAACTGAAATATCTGGCTTTGAATCTCGACACCATATCTTTAAGACATATTTAGATTTCAGTGTACTAATCATAAATACATCTGCTTCAAGTCCGGATTCCAAAGGAGTTATGTTAGTTGTTTCACCCTGCCCAAATAGTGATTGGAAATCGCAGCATGTTTCCTTCCAACTAATATTAATTATAAGATCATTCATTATTTTCCTGCCTTTCACGTAGGTTTCTGATCGCTTTGATTTGTTCTTTTATTTCACCCCTAACCAGAGTATTCGCGAAAGCTTCATACTATCCTGCTTAATTGCTTACTCAACTTAATCAAAGGATTTTTCTCTTAAGGCTCTACTGTTTCAAAAGTAGTCCCGAACCAGTATAATGGCTACAAAGATTGATACTTCTTTTGTACATATCAACTAATTCAACTAACTAGTAAAGGAAGCCTCTTCAATGAAACTTATTCAAAAAATGATACATCAGGATGTTAAAAGTCTGGAAGGAAGAATATTCGAACGTAAAGCGGCAAGAGCTATCGTTATGAAAGATTCTAAGATCCTTCTGCTCTATACCAAGAGGTACAATGATTATAGCTTTCCGGGCGGCGGGATAGAGTTAAATGAGGATTTGATCAGCGGCTTACGTAGAGAAATGGCTGAGGAGACGGGCGCCAGCCAAGTGGAAGTAATAAGTGAGCTAGGATACATTGAGGAATATAGACCTCATTATAAGACTGACTTTGATCTAATTCATATGTTCTCCTATTATTTCCTATGTTCGATTCATGAGCAGTTGGGAGAAGCCCAGTTAGAAGATTATGAAATCACAAATGGTATGTCCGCCGTATGGATAGATATTCATGAAGCGATTCGCCACAACCGGCAAGTTATTACCACTCAGGAAGCTTCTATGGGATTTTCTGTAGAACGTGAAACGATTGTGCTGGAGTTGATTGTAGCGGAACTGCTGAATCAATTGGCATAGAAAAAAACCAACCCTAAAAAAGGGTTGGTTTTTAGTGTTCCAGTCATGTATTAATTACTTTACGATCAGCACCGGACAATGTACTCTCTTAACGACCTTATGGCTAACGCTCCCAAGTACCATTTCCTGCAGTGCGTTAAGTCCTCTGCTTCCAATGATCACCAGCTCAACCTTCTCTTTGTTAGCATAGTCAATGATCGTGGGTCCTGGTTCACCGTGAAGAATCTTAACCTTATAGGATACATTCCCCTGCTTAAGAATTTGTTCAATGGGAGTCAGTTTTTCACGTCTTTTCAGTTCCAGTTCTTCTTTGCCTTGAGCATGTAAAATTTCAATTTTGGCTTTAGAGAAATCAGCAACACTGATAACTTCAAATTTACAATGAGGTGATGCAGAAACTATTTTAATGGCCTCTTTAGCGGCACGCACAGAATTCTCAGATCCATCTACGGCTAACAAGATACGATTATACATATCATTCACTCCTGAAATAGATTAATGTGCACTCACAGTGGCATTTACATCATTATAGACTGCTAATTTATCCACTATTTTTTTACTAGAAGAGTTTAATCCTTTAATTTTAACTAGGTTATTATTCTCCCTGTATTTGATGACTACTTTATCGATCGCTCCTACGGCAGAATCATCCCATATATGTGAACTAGAGAAATCAATAACAATATCTTTATCACTTACAGAGAAATCAAATGCATCAACGAATCCTTCTACGGAAGCAAAAAATAGCTGGCCTTCCACTTCAAATAGGGTTCTGTTATTCTCAAGACGCTGACGAACTTCGATATTTGAGATTTTGGATACAAAGAAGATTGCGCTGAGGATTACACCTGCGATTACTCCTTTAGACAAATCATGCGTAACGACAACGATAATCACGGTAACCAGCATCACGGCAGCATCCGCCTTCGGAGCTTTTCTAAGATACGTGAACGAAGACCAATCGAAGGTGCCCACAGAGACCATGATCATTATTCCTACCAGTACAGGCATAGGTATTTGTACAACTAAATCACCTAGAACAAGAAGCAGGAACATCAGGAAAGAACCCGCAACGAGTGTAGATAATCTTCCTCGTCCACCTGACTTCACATTAATTACAGACTGCCCAATCATTGCACAACCGGCCATACCGCCAAAAAATCCATTAATAATATTGGCAATCCCTTGTCCTCTGGCTTCCCGGTTTTTATTGCTTTCCGTACCCGTCATATCATCCACAATCGTTGCAGTGAGCAAGGATTCCAACAGACCCACAATAGCTAAAGCTATTGAATAGGGGAAAATAATCTGAAGGGTTTCCACGTTAAAGGGAACATCCGGAATTAAAAATGACGGCAAAGTCTGTGTAATATTGCCCAGATCTCCTACAGTGCTAAGGTCAAGACCTGAATAGATAACCACACTTGTTAATACAACAATCGCGATCAACGGTGCGGGTATGGCTTTAAAAAACAAAGGTACTACATACACGATAAGTAATGTGATCGCTACAAATACATAGGTCATTACAGATATTCCCCAGAAATGGGGCACCTGTGCCATAAATATCAAGATCGCTAATGAATTCACAAAGCCGATCATAACGGCTCTAGGGATGAACTTCATCAACTTAGCAATCTTCAAAACACCAAACAAGGCTTGAAATACACCTGTCAATATTGTCGCTGCCAACAAATAATTCAATCCATGCTCTTTAACCAGCGGGACCATAACAAGTGCCATCGCACCCGTAGCAGCAGAGATCATACCTGGACGCCCGCCAACAAAAGCTATAATGACAGCAATACAAAAGGATGCATACAATCCCACCATGGGATCCACTCCAGCAATAATGGAAAAAGCTATGGCCTCTGGAATCAGTGCTAAGGCAACCACTATGCCCGCAAGAACATCCCCCTTCACATTAAAAAACCACTCTCTTTTTAATCTCTCAATCAATGTAACTCCCACCTCGTATCTTTCCGTCTTTTCTAAAAGTAAGTCTACCATCAAACATCCCTAAATGGAACCTTTTTGGTGCATTTTAATTTGTGGTATGATTACGCTGTGCTTACTTAGAAAAGAATGAAGAGTTAGGAGCGTTTGTTATGCTTATTGGCTATATGAGACCTTACGAGGATGATCCCAATAACGAGAATCAAATCAGTCAGCTTTCAACATTTCCATGTGATTGTATAGTTGCGGAAGAACATTCATCTGCTAAACGAAGAGTCAAACTTGATGAGATGATGATACATTTGAAGCCGGGGGATAAAGTTGTTGTCACGAAGCTTTTTGCATTAGCCGATTCCACACGTCATCTTGTTGAGATTTTAGAAGTATTGAACAACCAGCAAGCTTATATTCATTCTATATCCGAAGGAATTGATACTAGTAAGTCGGAAGGATATTCATTTAATGATATCGTAAAGCATCTAGTGGATTTTCAAAGCGATGTGATCAGTGAGAACACAAAAAGGGGACTTTCCGAAGCCAAACAAAAGGGTCACGTTCCTGGACGACCTCGGAAAGCGGATGAAAATGTGAAAAGAGCGGTTATTATGTACCAGAGTAAAAACTATAGTCTGGCAGAAATTAAAGAAGAAACCGGAATCAGTAAGTCTACACTATACCGTTACTTGGAGAACTAGACAAAGATTAGTCTAATTCTCCGAATAACAAATCAAGAATCTTATCATCTGCCTTGCGATTGATACCTTGATATGGATAACAGTGTATATGAATCGCAGGGTTAAAATTAATTTCGATAATGCTGTAATTCTGATCGGTTGCTTCGTGATCTATCTGATTTATTATCATATCTACGCCGCAGAATGTAGCTCCAGCTGCTTTAGCAGATTGAATAGCAATCTCTTTATAGCTTGAAGGGATTTCATCCGTAAAATCAATACTATCCCCTCCTGTACTGATATTGGAGTTCTCGCGTAAGTATATGATTTCACCTAACTTGGGAATGTCTAAGGGATTCTTGGATTGGTTTTTCAAAAACATCCTCTCTGCCTCACCTAGTTGGATCCGTTCAAGAGGGGTTCTGTAGCCCTTGCCTCTTAAGGGATCTTTGTTCTTTTCGTGGATAAGGTGTTCTATCGTATGAATTCCATCCCCCACTATATTGGCGGGTACGCGATGCAGAATTCCAACGACCTCGTCACCCATGACAAGGAAACGATATTCTTTTCCCGTAACAAATTCCTCAAGTAAGACCGTTCGATCATGTTCAAAGGCCATCTCAAAAGCTTGCCGATAATCGTCGATAGTAAAGCTGTTAGTGAAAATCGTAATGCCAAGCCCGAAGTTTGTTGATTTTGGTTTTATGACAATTTTTTGGTTCCGATGAACTTCATAATCAAGCATGGCCTCATGAAGATTTCGATAATCACTCCCCCCTGGGACTCTAATGCCATATTGTTTCAGAACTTTTTTGGTGACGATCTTATTTTCCATGATTAAAACCGTACTGTAAGAATCCAGAGATGTTTTCGTTGCTTGTTTTACATATTCCTTATGATCGCCTTTTGTCAGGACCACAAAATTCTCATCACGATCGATGATTTCAAATTTAATCCCACGTTTCACTGCCGCTTTTAATAATAGCTGTGTTGATAATTCCAAGTCTTCATATCCGGCCAGCTTATATCCCGCTCCAAGACTGTAGTTCGCATATTCCTTAGCTTTGTTCAAATGATAATGTAAGTAAGAAGAACTTTGTAATTCTGATTTCACGATAGATGCATAGCTGAGTTCAGGGTTTACTATAGTTTTCTTGGTATGATCAAGCAGATTAATGATTTGTTCATCTTCTGGCTTGATAAGTCTCAGCATTTCTTGCATCGAATCAAGGATTTCTACTGCTTGTTCCTCCATACTAACCGCGTTATCCTTATCCCATAACTTCGCTTGAAGACCTTCTAACATAAGTGTATCCAAATTCTTATTAGCCAGTTGCTGTTCCTCTTTGTTAAAAGGTTCGTCATGCTTCACCAGCATATATACCAGAAATACATGAATGAACTGCATGATTTCAAGACTAATTCCGTTCTTATACAAGGGATTTAAGTCAAACATACGCAGCTCTAAATAAGCGATGCCATCATCTAGAAGTTCTAGAAGTTGATTCTCCCCTTTTGCGGTTTTCAAACGAATTGGACTATAAAATTCTTTCGCACTTAGCAATTCTTTAGATTGGACTAAATTTCGTAAGTCTGCAACATATTCCTCAATGGAGTTAAAAGATACATTCAATGGCTTTTCGTTACGATAACCGCATACACTATTTCGCAGAGAATTCATATTCGGAAAGTAGTGACTATCTTCATCCATATGATGGCTTAAAGCCACACATTGTTCTATATAAGATTTGTTAAAAACAGGGCTGGCTCCAGTCAAATAAATAAGTAACCAGCGATATTTCAATATATTTCGGGCTACTTTTAAGTACAATCCATCCTTGAACTGCTTGTAATCCTCTTTACTTTGCGAAGTTTCGTACAGCTTTTTAAGAAAACCTTCGTTGAACGAAAAATTATAATGAATTCCGCTAAGCAACTGTTTTTTGCGACCATACTTCTGGGCTAACTGAGTTCGATACATCTCCTCCAGCGGATCTTCCATTTTGGCGAGAGGAATATCCTCGTCATTTGGCAATACAGGAGGATTACTGCTGGTCCACAGATATTCATCCGCCTCAATTAATTCTTGCGTCACGATATCTTGCAGTGCATCGAGAAAATGATACGTTTCTTCAATCGAATTAAATACGGGAGTGATCATTTCAATTTGGCTTTCCGAGAAATCAGTTTGGATATAGGGATTATCATTTTTATTCCCAAACGCTTTTGGATGAGGCGTTAATGCAAGATTCCCATCCTTATCGACTCTGGCGTTTTCTTTTTCAAGACCAAATTGACCCTGCAGAACTTCCTCACGCAAGTTATTATCGATAAGGTGATTGATAAAATCAAAGTTAAGTGACACCGTTTTAAGTGAAGACATCGTAAGTACCCTCTTTCGTTTTCTTCCTATGGAATTCTAATGTATAAATTATTGCAGTATGCAAGTAATCGGAAAAAGATTAATCCCTAATTGGGGAAATCATTCATTATTCTTTGTTAATTTTCGGTAATAACCACTATAAAAATCATATATCATTTATTTGCATTTTGCAATTATTATTTGTGTTGCTAAATATAAAAAAATCCGCATTAAGTGCGGATCGGAACACTGAAACCATATTCACCTTAAAACAAGCTTCATTCCCTAAGCAGGGTAGCCTCCACCAGGAGGTGGCCAAGCGCCGAACATACGGCGAAGCAATACAATTTCTCCAAGATGATACGAGTTGTGGGAGGCGATATTACGTAAAATACCAGCTTTCGTTTCCGTAGGGAAATGCTCTAGGGCTTCATCTAGCTGCTCGTTAGTGGCATAACCAACTGCCTTATCAATTCCTTCTAAAAACTGCTTAACAACCTTGTCCCATTCGGTCTCGCTTTCAGGCACACTCTCATTCGGCCAGCTTTCTGCAACACTTGAAGGCAATTGAGGTTTCCCACCCTCGATGTAAGTTAACAAAAAGTTCTGCCAATAGCTCATATGTTTCAAAAGCTGATAGATTGTATAAGGTGCTTCCTCCATACGTTTTCCGGCCAGCTCGCTTGTGATATCCGACAATGCCCGTGAGATTGGGATGTGACCACGTTCTCCTATTAAAGATTTCACAAGTGCTTGGCCAAAAGCCTGGTTGGACTCCATCATTGTATTTCTCCTTTTCATATATCGATAACTGAGTTTTACAAGCGAATATCTTTCAATCTAATATTCGTACTGAACACACTGGAATCACTAGATAACTTAAATGAAGGATAGTTCTCCTCCGCTTCAATCCGCATGACATCATCAAATAAGGATTCTTGCTGGAGATCACATAAAAACACAAACGGATCTCTTTGAATTTCTATATCTGTATTATTGGGTCCATCTACGATTAAAATGACAAGCACTCCATTACAACCGCAATCCTCCGTGTCATAGAAAAGCTTAAAGCATCCCGGTTTATCGCCTAGGCCATCTTTTAACCGTTCTATAGTTAGGGTGTTTAATAATAATTTCATTCGAATATACGCTCCTTTAATTTGAATCTTATCATTTCTTACGAGCTTCCATCAACCAGAGTATAATTCGAGTTACACTAGGCCACATGTGACGGCAGTCACTTCTATTTTGACAGACAGAGGTAAACAGTGGAAAATAAAATTAGGATACCACAAAATAAAGGGGAAATAATCATGAACAAACTTGTATTTTTTCTAGGACCGGCGGGTTCAGGGAAAACCACTCTGGCAAAAGCGGTAGCCTCCCGTCGGAAAGCAGCTTTCTTCGATATGGATATTCTTCTGCGTCCAGCAGCGGACGTCATTCTGGCCATGCATGGATTGGACATTACGGACAGAGACTCCCTCGAATATAAAAAGCTTTGCCGAGATCTAGGCTACAGAATCACAATGGATGCGGCACTAGATAATATTGGGTTGAATACAGACGTATTTGTAGTCGGTCCTTTCACTCAAGAAGCCGCTACTCCCGATTGGATTAGCAGTGAATTATCTCGTATAGGTCGTTCTTTGCTGGATGTTGAAGTGTTGGTCGTCATGATCGAACTTGCTAATGAGGAAGTATATAGAAATCGGATTCAGGGTAGACAATCTCCTTTAGATGATTGGAAAATAACCCATTGGGACCAATTCCGCTCTTCACTCCACAGCCGCAACGTTCAATGGCCGATTCCTTCATCAAATGTGGCTTATATCGACAATTCGAACCCGGATTTAGAAGCAACGATTTTATTAGTGGATCATTTTATTTACCCATAATACTTTGATGTTGATGACAAAAGGTTCACAATAATAGGCTTCCAACAAGATAGTTGGGAGCCTGTCTGCTTCACTCAAGTAATGAGTGTGTTCAATTTTTCGGATAACTTTTTATGATCAGCATCAGTTATTTGTGTTTCGGCCATTGTAAAAAGCACGTTTTCCTCTTTCATAAAATGAACCGTCAGAACTTCAAATGCCTCTCCGGCGTCTCTGATTGCCGCTTGGATCTCACCCTGCGAAAGAAGATCTATATTTCCCTCTGTATAGTGGAGAAAGTGACCGATATAACTATCAATCTCTCGATGTTCCTCTTGGATACCGACAATCGGCCCTTGTTCTAAGCCGATGTAACTGCCTAGTAACGGGAAAAAAATCTTGTCCTCTTTTTCAGTATGATTCTTTAAAGGCTTCATAAAGTTCTTGATCTGTGTTCTCAGCTTTTCAAGCTGTCTGCGACCTTCTTCCAGACTCATTTTTTCTCTTTCAAACAGGAGAACGATGGCATGCCATTCTTCCATTAGATACGTTAAGTAACGATGTTCATTTTCTAGAATCCGTATGGCGGGTTTAGTAAACCGCAGTTCTGAATTATTCATCGTGAACCTTCCGCGAACAAGATACGTTCTTCTTCCTGGCTGTGAATGGAGTTGACTACCAATAGTGCATGGAATTGCTGAAGCACTTCGGGTGTTAGTCCTGCTTCATCAATTGCCTTTTTTATATTGTTAACAATCATTCTTAATAGATTATGCTCATGTATAAGTTTGCCAACATTGTCCTTCAAGCTAGGATTTTTCTCCAGGATTTCCTGATAGAACCCCTCTTCTTCAGCGTCGGCATGGCTAAGTATCCGTGTCTCCCAATATTCAATTAAATGATCTGCTTCCTTACGAGCTTCTTCGAGCGCCTTTTCTCTCAAAAGTTCTTCCATTTTCTCTGTTATCGCAACAGCACCGGATAGCCCTCCTTGATGAATGGCATGATGAGCGTGCAACTGGCGCAAAGATGGTCCTGCCACCTAGACTTCATCCTCTCTTGACTGCTTTTTTTTCAGTATAGCACAAGGAAACTGTAGTTTTTCCCCCATTAGGACTTTCCTGACTGCGAATGAGGGAACTCCCTATATTTATACAAACCCATCTATACTCATGAGAATGTATAACACTTATTAAGGGGATATTATATGTAGTTTGAGTCACCTCAAAAGAAATAACTATATGTAAGTTAAATTATATTTGATATTTACTTTATATTGGTTATAATAAGGTGAAACCATTTCAAAATAGAAGGGAAGATTTGTTAATGTCAACTGTACTTTATATCACTGCCCACCCGAACGATCACCATACCTCTTATAGCCTAGCGGTAGGTAAAGAATTTGTTGAAGCGTACCGTAACACTAATCCAACCGATGAAGTTATTCATCTGGATCTGTACAACTTGGATATTCCCTCTATTGATGCTGATGTATTCAGCGGTTGGGGAAAACTTCAATCAGGCAGTGGATTTGACCAATTATCTTCTGTGGAACAAGCAAAAGTAGTCCGTTTAGGCGAGATCGTGGATCAGTTCGTGGCTGCTGATAAATATGTTTTTGTATCTCCAATGTGGAATTTCTCCTTCCCTCCTGTTATGAAAGCCTACATTGATGCTATTTCTGTAGCAGGTAAATCCTTTAAATATACAGAGAATGGTCCAGTTGGTCTGTTAACTGATAAAAAAGGTTTACATATTCAAGCTAGCGGCGGTGTTTACTCCGAAGGTCCTGGTGCATCTTTTGAAAGTGGCTTTAGTTACCTGAAGAAGATTTCTCAATTCTTTGGTATGAGTTCTTTCGAGGGGATTTTTGTAGAAGGTATGTCTGCAACACCAGATCAGGCTCAAACCATTAAAGAAAATGCGATTGTTAAAGCCAAAGAAGTAGCTGCTCAATTCTAAATTAAATCCGTTCTATATCATAAAAGGCTGGGAGCTATTGCTCTCAGCCTTTTACCTTTCAATCATTCATTGGTCCATGCACTTAATCCACCTGTCATGTTCACAACATGGAATCCCCTTTCACTAAGAAGCTCACAACCCAAACCACTTCGACTTCCGCTTCTGCACATTACTATGATTTCACGCTCCGGGTCGAGTTCATGCTGTCGTTCAATTAACTGTCCGAGTGGAATATGTTTGGCGTTGGGAAGATGTCCTTCAGCCCATTCCATAGGTTCACGAACGTCCAAAAGTATCAAATTTTCTCCTCTTTTCAAACGACTAGCAACCTTTTGCGGACTCATTTCTTGCGGAATCTTAAATGCCATAATTTATTTCCTCCCTGAGATTATTTGATAAAAAGTACTTGCTTTTCACATCTGTATATCATAATATTACGATATAGCAATTTTGTAAAGCGAGGTGTACTTCTTCATGGATAACAATTTCAAAGTCTATACCCAAACTTCTGATACCTTAAAAGCGTTGGCTCATCCCGTTAGATTATGCATCCTGAAAGGTCTGCTTGAGAAAGGCAGCTGCAACGTAAGCTTCATGCAAGAATGCCTTGACCTTCCTCAATCAACGGTTTCACAGCATCTCCAGAAGCTTAGATCTTTAGGCATTGTTGAAACTGAACGGAATGGCCTTGAAGTTAACTATTCGGTTAAAGACGTAAGAATTAAACAGCTAATTCAATTATTTTTAGGGGAGGAATAAATGATTATGAGTAAAAAAGTATTGATTGTCGGCGGAGTTGCAGGAGGTGCTTCAGCAGCAGCTCGTTTACGGAGATTGGATGAAAATGCACATATTATAATGTTTGAACGAGATCCTTATATTTCGTTTGCCAACTGTGGACTTCCTTATTATATCGGCGGATCCATTCAGGACCGTTCTAAGTTGCTTGTTCAGACCCCAGAAGCTATGCACAGTCGCTTTAACATTGATGTACGGACTCAAAGTGAAGTCATTTCCATTGATCCCGCGAACAAAAAGGTACATGTAAACAGTAAGGAAAAAGGCATCTATGAGGAGAGCTATGATGCAATCATTCTATCTCCAGGTGCTAAACCTATTCGCCCATCTTTACCCGGTATAGAAAGCACTAAAATTCACACACTACGCAATATACCGGATACGGATAGAATTAAAGCAAAAGTCACTGAGGAAGGTACGCGATCAGCAATAGTTATTGGCGGTGGATTTATCGGGGTTGAAATGGCTGAGAACCTCAGGGAAGCTGGATTGGAAGTGACGTTGATCGAAGCCGGTTCGCATATATTGGCTCCCTTCGACTCTGAAATGTCTTCAGTAATGGCTAAGGAGCTTGAGGAACATGGAGTAAACTTGATCTTCTCAGACATGGTTCAAGGGTTCTCAGAAAACGGAGAGCAAATTGCTGTAAAGCTAACGAGTGGTACAATTCTTCAAAGTGAAATGGTGCTGCTCGCCATTGGAGTTTCACCTGACACCTCATTCCTCAAAGACAGCGGTTTGGAATTCGGTCCCCGCGGCCATATTCTGGTCAATGAACGAATGGAGACAAATCTGGATAATGTGTTTGCCGTAGGTGATGCAGTCGAAGTCGTTGATTTCGTCAACGGGAGCAAAACCGCCATTCCACTAGCGGGTCCAGCCAACAAACAAGGTCGGATTGCCGCTGATAACGTCTGTGGACTTGAAACAACTTATAAGGGATCTCAAGGCACATCGATCATAAAAGTGTTTGGCCTAACCGGTGCTGCTACTGGTAACAACGAAAAAACTCTTCAACGTCTGGGCATCCCTTATCATGTGATTTATATTCATCCAAATTCCCATGCATCATATTATCCTGGTGCTACTCCCTTATCCATGAAGCTGATCTTTGATAAGCAAGGCTTAGTGCTGGGAGCTCAAGCCGTTGGTTATGATGGAGTCGACAAACGAATTGATGATATTGCCACTGTTATCAGATTTAGAGGTACAGTTACTGATTTGACAGAATTGGAACTTTCGTACGCCCCTCCCTATTCATCCGCTAAGGACCCAGTGAATATGGCAGGTTATACCGCGGAAAATATTTTATCAGGCTTAACAGAGGTATTTGTACCGGCTGAGCTAGCAAAACGCGACGTGGACAACACGATTTTGGTTGATGTACGGTCGGCACTGGAGCATGCCAACGGTCATATTGAAGGCTCTATTAACATTCCTGTGGATGATTTACGCGAACGTCTGGCAGAACTTGATCCAAGCAAGGAGATTTGGGTATATTGCCAAGTGGGCCTCAGAGGTTATACGGCATCCCGAATTCTTATGCAAAAAGGGTTGCATGTGAAGAATCTGACTGGAGGTTATAAAACTTATCTAATGAGTATTCCTACACCTAAAAATGAGAGCCTGGCTCCACACCTTTCTGTGGCTGATTCAACTAAGGAAATTGCAGCAACAGCTGAAGCTGAATTGACCCCCGATTCTGTTCTAGATGCCTGTGGATTGTGCTGTCCTGGACCTTTAATTCAAGTAAGACAAAGTATGGACCCCATGCAAGATGGACAGATACTAAAGGTAACCGCCTCCGATCCTGGTTTCTATGAAGACATTAAGGCATGGGCTCGGATGTCCGGAAATGAACTGATGAAATTGACGAAGTTGCCTAATGGAATGATCGAAGCCTATTTGTGCAAAGGGGTCTTGGAAGAAAACACATCGGTATCCACACAGCAAACACAAGGTCAGAACGGGAGTACCATGGTTGTCTTCAGCGGGGATTTAGATAAGGCCATAGCTTCCTTCATTATTGCTAATGGAGCTGCTTCCAGTGGCAAAAAAGTAACTATGTTCTTTACCTTCTGGGGACTGAACATTATCCGTAAGCAAGAGAAAGTACGTGTGAACAAGAATTTCATGGGTAAAATGTTCGGTATGATGATGCCACGGGGCAGCCGGAAATTGAAGCTGTCTAATATGCACATGATGGGCATGGGTTCACAGATGATCCGATCTCTTATGAAAAGTAAGAATGTACTTTCTTTGGAGGAATTGATTCAGTCCGCTATTGACCAAGGCGTTGAGATTGTTGCTTGTCAGATGTCTATGGATCTTATGGGTATTACCCATGAAGAGTTAATAGACGGTGTTGGTCTTGGTGGCGTAGGCTATTATCTAGGTCAAGCTGATCAATCGAGTCATAATCTATTTATCTAAAATCACGCAAAGAAATCGCCCTTGGATAAAGGAGCGATTTCTTTGTTCATTCTTATTTCTCAAATATAAATTCATCGTTTCTTTCCCCTACCTTGCTATACCCGCATTTAGCGTAGAAATGATGATTTTTGGTACTCCACTGTGGGGTATCCAACCACCACTTCGATACGTTCTGGAACTTGCTCTCAATAACCTGAATGGCTTGAGTTCCGATTCCTTTATCTTGAAATTTAGGATCAATAAAAATTCTTCCCAAACAATGGGCTTGTTGCTGATCTACAAATATAATGGCTCCACCCACGATATCTTCATTCCATAAGAATTTAAAATAATGCCCATGCTGCATAATATCCTTCTGCCATTCTTCTGAATCATAACCTGGAGGACCTCCACCCTCCTCGCTATTATTGAATCGCTGTGACTCGTCATCAAAGCTTGCTTTCTGAATTTCCGCTAGAACCTTTGCATCTTCTTGGAGAGCCTTCTTTACAGTTAACAATATTAACACCATCCTATAAAAGTATGTGAAATTTTGAACTTAAATCATGATCATTATATCTCATTTATGGAGTTAAATTCCATTATAAGATTTTCCGTGCAACATCCAAGTTACTGCTGGCGTATAAATAAAGAGGTGATTTCTATGAAAAAATATCTATGGTTTCTTACAGCCGCTCTTCTTCTTTTAGTTGCTTGTAATCAGGTTGACAATGGGACTTCAAGTTTTCCAAAGGTGAAAAAGCCTTACAGCGTTGAATCAGCTGCCCAAAATGGGGATGTTGTTAATGTTCACGGCAAATTTTCTAACTACGAAAAATGGACTACATTTTTACAAAATATAGAAGTGAATCAACCGGACCAAGTACGTATTACGGAATACTCTATCGAAGGTGACCCTATTCTGTTTGAATTAAAATATGATGGCGAGCAGATAGAGTACATGTTCGATAATTCTATGGACGCCTTTGGTTCAGATTTAGGAAAACCCATTACAACATGCCAAGAAATAGAAAAAAGGAAATTGGAACAAGGCCGAGAGGGATACGTCTTGAAAGGGTGCGAGAATAAAAAAACGGGGGACACGTTTTGGTTTCAGGGGGAACAATAGACTTTGCTAGTATCATCAAATGACATTTATCAGGACAAAAAGGCACTGCACCTACTTTGATATTGTAGGTGCAGTGCCTTTTTTGTTCAGCATGATTATATATAGATGTCATTCTCCATGCTGACGAGCATACATTAATTAAAGGACTAGCTTACCATTACATTTCCACTTAGGGTGATACTGTGAAAGTCAATCAAAGAAGTAATAAGATATATTTCCTGCGACGTTTATGCAAAAAGGGCTCGTTGATTACCACAGGTTCAGTCATCCAAGGATTTGGTATGGCCGTTTTCTTATTCCCGCATTCCATTCCTTCCGGTGGTGCTGCTGGATTAGCGGTGTTGCTTAATTACTGGTTTCACTTACCTATGAGCCTGGGTTTATGGCTAATGAACATTATGTTTTTACTTTTCACCGTACAGTACCTTGGGAAGATTAGCGCTTTCGGTACTATTATGGTCATCACCGTTACATCTGTCTCTGTAAATGTTTTGGATGTTTATTTCGAATCCCCTTTTCCAAATATCTGGATTGACCTACTGGCAGGCTCCATACTATTGGGGACTGGTATATCCATACTATTGAGTCAAAGAGTCTCTAATGGCGGTATTGGTTATGTGGCACTAGCCATCTATAAATTCAAACGCATTAACCCAGGCAAAACATTATTTTGGATGAACGGATTTATTTTTTTATTAGCAGCTTATGTTATTGATTGGAAGATCATTATTCTTGCCGTCATATGCCAGTGGGTGTCGACAAGAATTGTTACTTGGATCTACAACCCTCCCTTTGGAAGGGAAACCCCAGTCTACACATTAGCTTGGCGCAAAAAGTAATTCGCATTTTCCCAAATTATCTCCCTGGAGCAGTCTCTAATACTTGTATGGACCGTTTTTCCTTCTTTTCTTCTGTCCCTGAGGATTCTTCATCCTGATTGTCGTTAACCCGTATCATCAGTAATGCTAGAACCCCAACGATGAAGGTAAACCCTGCAATGGACAAAAACATCCCTACTCTAGACCACTCCATAAGAAATCCGAATAGGGGTGGTCCAATCGCAACCCCCAAGAAGCGAACAGAACCATATAGTGAAGTTACAAAACCCCGCCGTTCTTTACCTACTGCTCCTGTAATGAAGCTGTTGATACAAGGAAGAATGAACCCTGTTCCCAGACTGCTTAAGGCAAGAACTGAGATAAAAAGGGTTAAGTTGATAATAAACGACAGAGTTCCATAAGAAATAGTCATTAAAACAAACCCAATCACAATTAGCTTTTTCATAAGCTTTTGATTTTTCCCTATTTTAGCACCGGTTATATAAGATGTAGTACACATAACTAACAAAGGTATAGCAAGCATTAGGCCTTTCATAACTCCTGTAATGTTATGGGTTTTTTCCAATATTTCTGATAGATAAAAAAGAATCCCAAACAAGGTAAACAAACAAGTCGCTCCTGCTAAATACGCTGTGAAAAGCCATCTCCCCTGTTCCTTGAAAGCACTCATTAATCCTGAAAAATACTTCTTCACACCAGGCGGTTTCTTTTCTTTTTTCTTCTCTTTAATAAAGAACCAAGTCAAACCTACGGAAATCAGAACGACCAAAGGAAAGGCAAAAAATGCTCCGTACCAGACGATTAATGCAATTAAAGAACCTAATATGGGTGAGATAACCTTACCGAATCCGTTGGAGGCTTCAACAAGCCCCAGCACCTTGCTCTCCTCTGCCCCTTTAAACAGGTCCCCCGCTAAAGCCATGGCGATTGGGGCTGTTCCTGCTGCTCCAATCCCTTGCAAGGTTCGACCCACTAGGATCCAAGTATAAGCATTTTCAAAAGTAGCAGCTGCGAACCCAGCTAATAAGCCACCTAATCCATAAAGAATTAACGCAGGAATTATAACGGCTTTACGTGAAAAACGGTCAGATAAGTAACCCAGAATCGGTATGGAAAAAGCTGCAACTAGTGAAAACATGGTAATAGTCATACTTACCTGAAACGAAGAGAGATGTAGTTCCGATTTCATTTTAGGCAAAACGGGTATGAGCATGGAATTTCCCAGCGTCATAATCAATGGAATAGATCCAATAGCCACGATAGTTTTACCCGATGTATGATGCTCAGCCATTGCTTAAGCAGCCTCCTTTAATTCACACCAAATCTCCCCGTTAGATTGTCCCTCCATTGTTATCCTTATACTCAAGACCTTTGTATTAGAGTGACAACTTTTGGGGAATATTGAAATCAATAATCATAAACTTCAACATTTAAAGGAAAGGACTAATCTATGTGAAGCTATTTATTGAGTACATTTTAGATGAAATTGAGCGGATTGGGATACAGAATTCATTACGTGTTTCTCTGTCTTCCAAGAAAAATGAGGATAATTATATCCGTGGCGTAATGCAATTTTTTGACAACCAATTTGAGGTGCACCTTGTGATCGTATTTAGTTTTCCGGAAGAGAATCCTGGTCTAAACTACATTTTCTGGATTCTTAACAAAGAAGGAAACGATAATGTAGTTGAGAAGGACGGCTCTGAGGAAAAAGCAATGGATCTTGTAAAAGAAGCTGCTCTAAAAGAAATTAAGATAAACCTTTCAAAAGGGGCAGAAATTCGCAATTTGATTAAAGAAATCGGCCTTTGTCTTCCGCCATCTGTGGTTATTTAAGGAATATGAGCCAGTCTCCAATAACCGGAGACTGGCTGCTTTTCAGCTATTACAGACTACGAATTTCTTTAAATTCTGCTTGGAACACGACGCAACCACATGTGAAAGAAATATTCAAAAAAACCAGCCAACGCAGTAATAATTAGGATATCGCCGAAGGACATTGTCCAATCTGTCGATAGACTCACAAACCATATAACCAGGATTACAAGTACTCCATCCAGGGCAGTCGCAAACAAGTTGCTGGATTGTGGCAGGATCATAAGATCTCCAAGCACGTAGGAGACAATTGCAATACCGAGGGCAGTAAAGATTGCTCCACCTGCTGTAGCTTTATTTATAGACGTATAATTGAAGCTCCAGAATCACACTCTACAGCATAAAGGGGGATTTATGATGCCGCATGACCACACACCCGATGAAACCGACAATGATCCAAAAACAAAATACGAAGATATGGGTATTCATCCACACCCCAGTATGCTTCCTATCCATAAAGACGGGGATGATCGTACATCCGTTAATGAGAATTCTCAAAAAAATGAGTAGGAACAAAGAAAGCGTCTTAGCCCGGATTTTATGGGCTAAGACGCTTTTTTTTCTAAGAAAGCAATTTACTTTCCGTCCATTGTTTCTTCATCCTTACGGAGTTGTTCCTGTGCAAGCTGCGCTGCTTCTAACGATCCGCTAACCTCAGATTGATCTACTGCAGCTTGTGCATGTCTAATGGAACGGTCGGCCTGATTAATCATCTCGCTCGAAGGATGCTCTTCCGCTGCACGGACGGCGCGGTGAGTTGCTTCTACTGAATTCAAGGCTTGTTCTGCTTTTGTTGGAGACTTAACGCCTGGATTCTGATTCATAGTAGTTCCTCCTTTGTCTTATGACACGCCGTTCATATCATGCGAATTATAGCGATACTTTATTCGCTAATCATTTAATCCCTTTCCAACCAGAATTTGCGGCATATATTTTTCAACCCTTGATACACGAGTTTTGGATTGTTTGGGTTCAGAAAAATAGTGAATGTATGCTCTTTGCCGTCCCGGCGTCAATGCTTCAAAAGCAGTTTTCAAGGCAGGGATTTCATCTAACTTATTTTGAAATTCTTCAGGTATTATGAATTCTGTCGTCTTCTTAAAATCCACTTCCAAACCAGCTTTTTCAACTTCAATGGCTTCATTAATATAGGCTTTCAAAATGGTTTCCATTTCAACTATTTCTTGTACGTTGGTGAACCGAATCTGGCGGGCCGCCTGTACATTCTCCGTTTGTTGGATAAGAATCCCTTGAGCATCATTTAACAAGGCACCTTTGTGAAACAGAATCGCACAATATTCTTTAAATCCATGTATCAAAACTATGTTTTTTGTATCATACGTGTAACAAGGATGCATCCACTTAAATTCTTCGGTTAGCTCACAGTCAAGTACGATATTTCTCAACGTCTCATATTCTTCTTTCCATTTTTTAGCTTTACTTAAAAATTCATCAACCTTAGAATTCGTTCTATTACCTGTCATCAAGGAACACCCTCATTCTTTCTACTCTTTTTCATATTGTTGTTCCAAAAATAGTGTCGTCGAGCTTTGATTATCTTAAACCGAGCCAAACATCTTCTGCCCTCTCGGTTGATCACCGTTATCATCAGGCTCAAGGGTGATGCCGATTTTGTCGAAGTCTAAGGTATCCGACTGAATCGGCATTGCCAACACTCCGACCCCCTTGCTATCTTCACTTACCCGGAAGGTACCAGCGCTTCTGCGAACCCCGTCCTTGATAAGCCATACTTGATAAGCCTGATTGCCGTTCGTTTCGGAGGCGCCGTAGACATAGAGAACGAACTGTTTGCTCTGCCCGTTGTCGACAACACAGGCAATTCCATAAGCCTCGTCCTCAGAAGGCGATTGAGCTTTAAGCATCATGACTTGACTGATTTGGGCAGCAGATACGGACAAAGCTTCTTCGATTGGCAAGGGTCCTCTACTCCGCTCCTGGTATAGCCATACGTTCCAAACGGAGCCTGCAATGAAGAAAATAAGAATCATGGATACGGATGCAGTAAACATCCTGCTCCTTCTGGTTCTAAATCGGCGATTGTTTGGGATTACTTTTTCATGTGGAACGTCCAGATCCTCATCCGCTGCAAATGCAGCATCCATGACTTGCTGCTTCAAATCCATTGGTGGTTCTTTCGGTTCCATATTGGCGTATAGCGCCCCCCATGTAAGTAGCAGTTCATTACGTTCGGTTTGGCAGGCACTGCAGGTTAAGAGATGATGCTCGAAGGCAATCCGCTCTTCATCCGTACAGACACCGGACAGTACGTCCAGACACAAGTCACATTCAGATGTCGGTTTATTGTTCATCATCATCCTTCTCCCTCCACTAGCAAATGTCTGCGCAATATCTTTAAGGCTTGATGAAGCCTATTCTTCACTGTACCCAGGGGTTCTCCATAATGGGAAGCCAATTCCTTCAAGCTATATCCCTGCCAATAAAAATGCTCCAGCAGCTCGATCTGCTGTTTTGACAGAAAACAGTAAGCACTGCGAATTTGCTCTTTGAGCGATTCCCTTTCGGCTCGAATTTCCGGAGAAGCACCATGGTCTGGAATCCTTTCCAGCTCCTCAGGTTGATAGGGCAACAGCCCATCGGTATGTTTACGTTGCTTGCGCAGCATATCCGTTGATAGATTTCGAGTAATCGTGATTAGCCAGCTTGTAAAACGACCTTTATCCGGGTTGTAATCCGACTCTGTCGTCCACAGACGAACAAATACAGATTGAACAATATCCCTAGCCGCCTGCTCTTCACGCATCGCTTTCCACGCAAAGGAATATACCAACCCTGCGTAGCGGTCGTATAAGACGGATAATGCTTCCTGCCGCTTTCGCTTCACAAGCAGCATCAATTCGTAGTCCGATAGATTATGCATGTGGACGATGCCTCCAGGTCGACTTAGGATGGGAACCCGTATTTATCATAATAGATATAGCCAGGTTTGGCGAGACCAGCATGGTAAAAGCAGGGAAACCATTGTCTGGTTACCCCTGCCGATGTGCAAACAATTCTATCCTTAGTCGGCCTTAACATTAATCGAACCCTTCATTCCGGGATGAGGAATACAGAAGTAACTATACTCGCCCTGCTTGTCGAAGGTAAACGTCTTGGATTCATCCTTACCCAAAAGCTCACTGTTAAAGGAATTATCCTCCGCTGTAGCCGAATGCCGAATCTTATCCCTATTCACAAATTTCACAGTATCTCCGACTTTGATCTCTAATTTAGCCGGTGAGAAGCCGAAATTGATGATCTCCACAACATGCTCTGTGTGAACAGGTTTTTCGGTTGCTTTTGCAGTTGCTTTTGCAGTTGCTTTTGCAGTTGCATCCATGCCCCCGCTCCCGCTCCCGGTTTTTACCGGGGAGGGAGATTTGGAAGGTGATGCAGATGGAATCTTAGTAGGAGACTTGGTGAGAACAGGCTTACTCGTGCTCTTTTTACCAGATGTCTCTGAGGACTTATCCTCAGACTCGCTTTCACCTGAAGTTGGAGAGTTGGTTGGCGTTGAAGTTGGTTTACTTGTCGCGGAAGGTTCAGTGCTGCGAGCAGCAGTAATCTCTTCTGTGGGTTGAGAACTTACAACTGAAGCTGCTGAATTATTGTTCGTACCGCAAGCTGACAAGATTAGAACACCACTCATTACTAGGCTTAAGGTTAGGTACTTCATAAACGAATCACACTCATTTCACTATGATTTGACCGGTCATAAAGCTTTTATGCGGCTGGCAATAATAATCATAGGTACCCGGCTTATCTAGAGTAATCGTCTGGCTTTCACCTTTAGACATAAGGGGTACCGAGAAGCTTCCGTTCACTGCTACCGCATTATGCTGCATATCATCGAAGTTCGTGAACACAATTTTGGATCCGGCCTCCACGGTAAGAGGTGACGTGCCAAATGAGAAGTTTTTGATATCGATATGATAGGTTTTGGCTGTTTCGGCAGGCTTAGAAATGGTATTACCGGCTGTTGTACCCGTGAATTTAGCAGGGCTAACCACAAACCAGACTTTATTAACATTTTGACCAGTCACATCGCCATGATTAACATCTTTAATGAAATAATAGAGCGGATATCCTTTATAGGCTGCTTGCAGACTTCCGTCCGATCGGGTTACTGAGCCGAAATCACTGGATGTCAGTGTGGAAGGTATGCTCCCTTTCATAACTGGTACGGCTGGCCAATTCTTTAGGCAGTCTCCTTCACAAACGCTCGTTTGTGGCTTATCATTGTCGAAATAGTAAAGTGTTCGGCCTAGGGCATCGGTTAGATATGGCCCTAAATCAACATGGGCGCCAATCATAACGCTATACTCGGACTTAGCTACAAACCATACACCGTTTGCACCTTCCCCGACAGTGTCGCCTGCTTTGGTATCTTTCACAAATGTGTAGAGCGGCCATCCTTTATACATCCACTGTGTAGTTCCGTCTGTCCGCGTTAGCTTCGTGAAATCTGCAGCGTTCAGAGAATCGGGGATTTGCAGCTTTTCTGAGGTGAACAGAGGCCAGTTGGCGATACATTGACCTTTACAGGCTTCAAGATTTTGAACGTCATTTGAAAAATAGTACAGCGTGCGGCCTTGACGGTCTGTGAAAATACTGCCCAGTTTGGAGTCCGTACGAAGACCTAACCTTTCACCTGCAGGAGAGGCAGCAGAGGCGGGAACAACTCCCTTTTCCTTCAAGATCTCGAATAGAGAGTGACCTTCGAGCATTTGTGCCGATAAGCTCTCTACCAATGCCGTAGCAATGTGACCATTAGTCAATTTGGTGACCCCAGCAATTTGCATTAGGCCTTTACCTGCCGCGAACGACTCGGTATCCTTATAGATAAAGTCCTTATTGGATTTATAACCTAAAACTTCAAGGAGTACTTTGTATAGCTGCTGCGAACTAATGACGGCTAATGGGTCAAAGCGGTTAGCGCCTGCACCGTTCCAGCCGTATTCGGGATGACTGTGCAGATAAGCTAGAATGGCCTGATTGCTTTTACCAACCAGATTGGAATCAGCAAAGTTGTTCTTTCCGGTGTATGCGATAGCTTCATCAAGCTTACCCTGGAGTCTGAGCGAAATAATCGCCGCCTGAATGCGAGTTGATGCTTTAGTCAAATATTGAGTATTTACACCGCTTCCATCTCCCGTGAGTAGACCTAGCTCGAAAGTTACCTCGCCATCTGTCTTAACGGAGGGGCTTCCTGCCTGTCCAGTACCGACTTCTGCTGCCGAGGATAATGCTGCGGGTAGAAGCAACACCAACGCCAGCGAAAGAGTTAATAATAACCGTCCATACTTCTTCATCTACAATAACCTCCTATTTAATGGGTCTGTTATTATAGGTAAACGTCAGAATGGGCAATACGGTTTGAATTTTAAATAAAGTTTTTTTGTTTTTAATTGTACTTACCTATAACTTGAACGAAGGAGATCAACCATTTGAGTTATTTACATATCAATAAGAATTTCAATCATGAAATCACAGTATACGATACGAACAATTTGTATGGTGAGAAGGGAAACTTTCGAGTCTTGCAGTTTTCTAATGAGGCTGTACAGGGGGCACTAGACTTGGAAAATCCGGATCGTATTGTTCTAGAGTATCCTCAGGCAATCATCCACCTTCTGAAGTCCAATAACCCTGAATTTGAAGATGTCTTTGTTATCGGGCATGGAATAGGAACCATTGCAGGATATTTTTCGGATAAAAGCTTTAAAATTGCGGAGCTAGACCCTGAGGTCGTTGAGTTGAGCCGGATGTTTTTTGGATATCAATTAGACAATGTCACTGTAGGAGATGGACGGACAATTCTCGAAGGAGAGGAAAATGAGGTTTATGATTATGTGGTATTAGACGCCTTTAACAGCAAAGGCACTCCCAAGCATTTAATATCTAGAGAATTCTTCACAGCTATAACGGAAAAGCTTAACCCCCAAGGATCTCTCATCATGAATGCGATCGGGAAAAGTGAGAATGACAACTTAATCAATGCCATACATACAACACTTAGAGAGGTTTTTCCCTATCTAAAATCTTTTGCCCTACCGGTAGATGGAGCCAACGATCATCAAAACATCCTGATTATGGCCAGCCATCAGCCCTTAAAGTTTCAAGAACGGCATATGGCTGGCTTCCGGGAGATCCAAGGGGGACATGGATATATCATTACAGATAAATGGTAACGAGGTTAGAAACCAGAAGCTGCATTAAAGGTATCTCCACCTTCTATTGTTCCAGATTTGAACCCTTTATAGAACCATTGCTTTCTCTGCTCGGAGGTACCATGTGTGAAGCTTTCAGGTACAACATACCCTTGTGCTTGTTTCTGGATACTGTCATCTCCAACAGCACTTGCAGCCGTTAAGGCTTCTTCTAAATCGCCCTTTTCCAGCACATTCATATCCTGAGCGTGATGAGCCCATACACCAGCCATATAATCGGCCTGAAGTTCAAAACGAACCAAATATTTATTGAACTCTTCTTTGCTAAGCTTTTGACTTAAAGGCATTATCTTCTCTGTCGTCCCGAGCAGCGTCTGCACATGGTGTCCCACTTCGTGAGCTATTACATAAGCCATTGCAAAATCACCGGGAGCCTTAAATTTTTGCTGAAGCTCTTCATAGAAACTTAGATCAATGTAGAGCTTATGATCCCCCGGACAATAAAAGGGACCAACTGATGAACCGGCTACCCCGCAGGCTGACTCCACACTGTCTGTATATAGTACGAGCTTTGGATTTTCATAGACCTTATTTTGCTGTTTGAAAATATCTGTCCATACTTCCTCTGTATCGGCCAGAACAACTGATACAAAATCAGCTAGCTCTTTCTCTTGAGCCGTTTCCGTATAGGGAGCGTTTGAAGTTGAATTAGAAGTTGTTGTTCCTAATAGATCACCCGGATTACCGCCTAGCAGAGTCACGATCAGAAAGATAATGATACTGCCGATACCTCCACCAACCAGCGTTTTACCACCGCCGCCCATGCCTCTTCGATCTTCTACGTTTTTACTCCCTTGTCTGCCTCTCCATTGCATGGTGTAACCTCCTTTAGTCATATATGAAGTAATAAAATCATTAATATGAAGTTATAAGAGATATACCCTAGAATGAGAGAGTTCAACACATTCTACCTTCTGACAATTTTTATGGATCCTTGAAAATCGTATGATACAACAACAAAAAGGTGACAGGATTATCCTGCCACCTCAACCTTTAAATAAGGATCAATCTTTCAAATCAACAATCGGCGGATCGATATGTAGATCCTCATCAGGTTTGGTTCTTAACCAATGAGTAAAAGTGACTTCTAACCCGGATCGTGTAGGTGCACAAAGAAAGGGTCCTGCCTTTTTGCCAGTAGTAAAGGGAAAACGCGACACACGGATCGTCCGCCAAGGATGCTCCTCAGTCCTAGCCCGTAAAATTACAGCGTCATTGAATCGGGAAGCGCGAAGCGTAACCCTTTTACCTGCCCAATCGGGTACAGGGGATAATGACCAATCTGAGTATTCATTAGTGACCACAGCCCCTAAGTGAGGGATCCCATCATTCATTTCGATGCCCGCCTTGATCCACTGAGTTGGATTGAACCATAGCATTATCCCTGCCTGATCATAAAGTTCTGTTAAGCTATCCAGCTTGAACGAAACCTCAACTCCGTCAGTATCCTCCCACGGGGCTAAAAGTGCGTGACCATTGTCGTGATGAAATTGGTACAACGTCTTTTCCCAATAATCGCTTCCTTCCACTGCTTTAACAAGAAGTGTGTCCCCCTCATATCGAATCGATTTGGGTTCATTACTCCAACTCCCTAAATTCCAAGGGATTGATGCAAAACTCATAAAATACATCCTCCTTTTACTTAAGAGTGTCTTCCCGCTCCTCCACCGCTGCTAGCGCTGCCGTTATCGCCTCCAGAAGATCCACCGTCATCACCTTCATCGGAGTAACTGCTACCCTCTGAGGAATATCGTCCTGCGCCCCCTCCCCTGCTGGCTTCTCCGGCATAGTCTTCATCTTGATAGCTTCCAACTACGGAGTAACGTCCCGCGCCACCTCCATTTGTAGAACCCCCGTCTCCCCTATTTCCCCAGAAATTATTTTGCTCTATAGATTGTGTGTTGTGGTGGTAAGGATGACGGTTGCGATTGTACCAACGTCGGCGATAACCGTTGTTGACTTGACCCTGCCAAGGCCCGTAACGTCTTATATTCCGAGAACTGTAGGGATTATAAGGGACTCCATATAACCCAATATTGTTGTTACGACGCCCCGTGATGATTCCAATCAGTATTAATAAAACGATAATAACAGAGAAAATAGTGATACCCTTAGTTAGCGTTGATGAACTTGATTCTTGTTTTAGTTCAGTGGACGTTGAGTCCTGAGCCTTAACGGTCTTAATTGGGGTGGAATCTGCTCTTGCCAGAAAAAAACTGTAAAATGCATTTGCAGTCGCAGTTGCGCCTGTTGCATACTGTTTTTTAGCAAAAAGCGGCTCAAGCTCCGTGTTCAGAATGTTGCTAATCTTATCATTTGTCAGAATCTGATCTATATCTTTTCCCTGTAATACATGATAATTATTTCCGTTTATATCTAGAACCATTATTACATCCTTGGGTCCTGCACCCATAGAGCTGAACTTCTTATAGGTGTAGTCCTGGAGGTTTTTTTCTCCATTTTTATTCACCGTTACTACATAGATACCAGTTCCTGTCGTTGCTCGATATTGATTGCTGGATTGATTAATATAATCCTTGGTAACCTGTTTGAAGACACCTGCATTATCTGCCACGTAATTTTTCGAGCTTACTTGCTCTGCCCAGATTCCTCCCAAACTTTGTATAAAAGCCCCGTATGTTTTACGTGCCCCACTATTGTAATTTTTAGCTGCAAAATCGGGTTCGAGGAACTGGGATAGTATATTAGAAATTTTGTCATTACTTAAGGAATTCTCGATTCCTTTACCTTGGACGGCCCAATAGTCATCATCCTGAATGGATAATAATAAGAGCAGCCCGTTGTTTTTTTCAGCAGATCCGACACCCCAACTATTGAATAGCTCCGTGGCGTATTCTTTAATTGGAGTTCCATCTGTAGAATTAACAGTAACTAATACGACTTGTGCTCCCGAATCTTTGTGCAGCCGTATTCCATAGTTCACCAAATAATTTTCAGTTTTCTGATCCATTACATTGGCAAAATCGTTAACATAGAACGAACCCGTATGTTTGGGTATAGCGTTCTGAGCCATACCATACGAAGGGATCATTACGCTCAGCAGCAAAGTAAATATCAAAGTAACTATTCTAGTAATTCTAGAATTCATATGTAACTCCCTTTCTCCTGTAGTTCCACTTCATATTTGGTAATCTAGTCAATAATTTAAAATTCAACAATGCTCCCTAAGTATCCTTCCTGTTTGTCTGATGAATCAACAAAATATTCCATGAAAATCTAAAAGATTACCTCTTTTATTTTAATCATTCAGTTAATTATTAATGTGATTAACCTTATGATTCAGCAAAAAAAGCCTGATTTCTCAGGCTTTCTACACTCAAGCTAGGTCCTTCATCCTTTTTTTCGCAACTATTTATTTAAATAAAATCGGCGATATCTCATCACTTTTTTGTACATGGATTTATCCTTCAGCTGATTAAATATATATGGATCTGGGTTCATGTTCACTTCTATGATCCATGGGGTAAATGTGCGGTCTAACCCAACATCAACGCCGATTTTGTTTATTCTTGGGTAGGTTTTTTTAAGCTCTACTGCCATTCGAACTCCTAGTTCATTCAGCTCTTTGGTAAGGAAGTCTCTCTGTCGTTCTGAGATATGGGTAGACAGCAATTTTTCAATAGCCATCGGTTTTCCTCCACTGTGATAATTCGTTACGATTTTACGCGGATGTCCTAGACGGCCAATAATTCCGGTAGCCTCCCATGATCCCTTTGGACTTAATTGAACCATCACACGAATGTCGAATCGGCGGTTGTTATGCTTTAGAAGGTGGATTCCTTTTTGTATTAAATAACTTCTCCCCCCCGTACGCTTCGCAAGACTCTTACAAAAGGCATCAAAGGTATCAAAGTTTCTGATGGTCTCTTCATGCTGATAGGTGAACCCGTATCGCTCCCCTCGTTCGGCACGAATAACTCCATTTCCGTAAGTTCCCCGCTCGGGTTTTACATATACCATTCCATAGCTGTAGATCATCTGTTCCAAATTCTTTCTGTTGAATTTCCGGGTGTCTGGTATAAAGCGTTTAATAAAACTGTTACGAAGCAGTAATTTGGTCTTAATCCATTTACTCTGTACTGCATTTACGGGTTTCACTTTCACACCTGCACTCTCCTGTCTAGATAGGATGCGTTAGCTTTTTAACAAATCTCCAAGCGTCACTGCATCCTATGCAAAATTACGAACAGAAGAGTAAAACATATGCCCTGCTTAATAAGATATATTTTTCCGGTCACCTTCGCCCGTACATAAGCCAATGAATCCACATAACTTAGTGCAGACGCATAATGCGAATTTGTGCTTGGAGATGAGTATATATGTCAGCTTCTTTCTTAGGCCACACGTCTGGCAGCCCCGCCATTGATGTCCTAATCCCCGCAATCGAAAAGGATCTAGCCACGCTGCCTTATGTAATTGATAGTCTTCGCCGTTATGTTAAACATCCGATCAGTAAAATTTATATTGTCTCTCCTAATAACAGCAGAATAAAGAATCTTTGCTCCCGAAAAGGATGTACCTTTGTCGATGAATCGACCCTCTTACCCTTTACTAAAAAAGATATCCATTATTCTTCGACCCGATGGAACCGCTCCGGATGGCTGTACCAACAGCTACTGAAAATGAATGGGGATACCCTTTGCCGGGAGAATTATTTCCTTGTCATTGACGCAGATACCATTCTGATTCGTCCGCATCGTTTTCGTTCTAACGGAAAGTCGATTTTCTACTGTCGAAATTGGAGTCAGCCTGAGTATTTTCGCACCTACCGCAAATTATTGGGCACCAAAGCCCCTTCCCCCAGATCCTTCGTTACTCATTACATGCTGTTTGAGAGAAGCAAGCTGGCTCAATTAAAACGTAAAATAGAAGCCAAACACGGCCTTCCCTGGTATACCGCCATTCTCCGCAGCATTAATAAGAAACAACAATTTGGATTCTCAGAATTCGAGACATACGCTAACTATATATACAGTGAGAACCCATCTGGAGTTATTCTAAAAAACGCACAAAATAAGTCTCTTAAAACCTCTGCTTCATCCTTAAGTAAGGGGCAAACCATTAAATTGTCAAAGACGTACCGTTCTCTTTCCTTTCATCAACGTAAGGGTTACACCCGTACATCAAGACCCTAAGGAGGAAGATATCCGTGCATACTTTATTCCTATGCGGTGGTTCCGGACAGCGCTTGTGGCCGCTATCAAATCCCATTCGATCAAAGATGTTTCTGGAGTTGCTTCCCGCACCGGACGGAGGGCTGGAATCCATGATTGGACGGGTATGCCGTCAACTGACACAACAAGGGCTCGGTGAATCAGCTTTATTCATCACTCATCAGGATCAGACGGGTCTAACCAGAAGATATACGAAGGATTGTTATCCGGTTATTGGGGAGCCTTGGAAGCGGGGTACTTTTACTGCAGCCGCTCTAGGGTCCCTTCATCTATACTCTACGGGGAAAGCAAAACTGGATGATACGATTTGCGTGGCACCTGCGGATATGTTTGCGGACGATAACTTCTTTAATCATTTTCATGCATTCCCCAACATTCTAAAAGCTTCCCAGGCCGATATCGCGCTTCTTGGGACAAGACCCACGTATCCATCCGATCAGTATGGGTATATACTACCCGGCTTAGCTGCAACCACGGAATATACGCCCGTTGAACGATTTGAAGAAAAGCCTGATCCCGCACGGGCTCAACTTCTAATTCAACAAAATGCTTTATGGAACTGCGGGGTCTTTGCATTTTCCCTTGAATTTATGCTGTCCTACCTGAGACAAATTGGATTACCCATTGATTATGATGAATTTATTGCTGTGTATCCCCAATTACCTGTACGCAGTTTTGATAAAGAGTTAGTGGAACGTACAGCGAAGCTTGCGGTTATCCGTCACGAGGGCGATTGGCGAGATCTGGGCAGTTGGGATACCCTGACAGAACAGCTGCGGAATCCGATTGTAGGTAAGGGTGGATTATCGGGAGAAACAAGCAATACTAATATTATTAATGAATTGGATGTTCCATTGTACGTTATAGGAGTATCCAATATCGTTGCTATAGCGAGTCCAGACGGGGTTCTTGTCGCCAATAAGGTTCAAGCGAACGAGATTAAAGAGATTATAGGAAGTCATTCTACGCACCCGTTTTATGGAGAAACGCAGTGGGGAAGTTATTGTATTCTGGATAAGACGGGTAGCGAAGAAAATGTAGTTATTACGCTTAAATTAACCATACTACCCGATCATAATACCCGAGATTTATGCAGCCAGTATTCCAGCAAAATATGGACTGTATTAGCAGGGAGTGGCGAAGTGATTTTGGATGGTTCGGTTCATCCTGCACGGATTGGAGATATTTTTACAGTTGCCAAAGGAGTAATCCATGAAATCCGGGCTTTTACTGACATGGAATGGATTGAGGTTCGGATAGGTACAGCGAGCAAAGATGAAGCGATATATACAGGTTGAGACAAATAGAGGTGGGGCATCTTGAAGACTTATCCTTAAGGTCCACACCTCTTTATCTCAAAATACAATTATATTATACGTTGATCTCTTGAAAATCGATCTCTAGGAAACGCTCTACCTCTACCATCCAACGGTCCTGGACATACTCCACATGAAGAGGGTGATTATTATAAGTGTCATAATCGGCCAGGCTGGAAAATTCCATGGAAAATCCATAATCATAATCGTTCTTCACGCTCATCTGGCGCAGGACCTCGAAGTTATGAACAACAGGTATAGTAACTAGAACCGATTTGCTTTCCTGAAGAAACCGTTCTGCTTCAGCAGATCCAACCTCATGTTTTAAATTAAAAATGACCATGTGTTTGATAAAGGGACTACTCATTGGTTACCCTCCTCAGAATGATTATATTTATTTCATTGGTATAACTTAGAGAATCCAGTGAGACGGATGTTGGAGTGTCGAGGGCACTGTAGTGGTGGCGTCTCCCTTGGCTGAGTTGAGCTGGGGCTGGGTAAGAAAGATACTCCCCGTAAGATTGGCCCCTCTCAGGTCAGCGTCACGGAAGTCAGCACCAATAAGGTCAGCGGCTCTCAGGTCAGCCCCCCTGAGGTCAGCGGCAATTAGGAACGCCCCTCGCAGGTTGACACCTCTCAGGTCAGCCCCCTTGAGCTTTGCTCCGATAAGATCTGCTCCACGGCCGAAGTTCTTCTTTGGGCGGCTCTTGGGGTTCTTCTGCTGACTTAAGGCCGCCTCCTCTCGGACCAACTCACTTGTGCGCAGGAGCAGAACGTTCACTTCTGCCCGATGGGCAGTAACGTCTAACTTAAGAATAGCATCGGGACTAAGCAGAGTGAGACGTTCCGTCTCATCTAGTGCAGAGCGGAGCTCCGTATGAATCGAATGGGCAGCAGGCAACGTCAGCGATTCAGTCAAATACCTGAGCAACTCATGCAGCTGACGCATGATGCGGAATACCTCGAACATTTGCTTAGCGGATTTTGGGACTTTACGCCAGTCACGGCCGCCATAAGTGATATTGGAAACCTTTTGACCCGCGCCAAAGCAGTCATATACCGTACAACCTCGAAAACCACGCTCCCTTAAGGAGGTGTGAATACCACAACGAAAGTCCGATTGCATGTTGTGGCAAGGCTGGTCAGCATCCTTGTCCATCGCGAAGTCTGCCGATGCTGCGAATGGCAAGGCGGCACAACATAAGCCGAAGCAGTTCTCGCAGTCTCCTTGTAAACTTTGGAGGCTAACTTGGTTTTGAATTTGGGAGATAATAACTCCAATATCCTCTACTTGATCCGCAATATGATCAGCCCCGGCATTGTTCAACTCACTTTTCGAACCATATCCGAAGGTTACGCCAATAGATTCAACACCACAGGCCTTGGCTCCAATAATATCATGCTCTCGATCACCAACCATGATCGACTGTTCAGGATCAATATCGTTATGGTCCAGTACGTACTGTATAACCTCTTGTTTTTTTGATCGAGTACCATCCAGATTACTTCCCACAATATGTTGGAAATAAGAATCCAGCTTGTAATGCTTCATAATCTGTTCGGCAAAAACTGTCGGTTTGGAGGTGGCGACATACATACGGTATCCCTTATTCTGCAGTCCCTCTAACAGTTGAGGAATACCCTCTATAACTCTGTTTTCGAACATCCCTAGCTCGCGGTAACGTTCACGATAGTAACCCACTGCTTGAAGAGCATTAGCTTCAGAGAAAGCACTAATCTGGATGAATGAATCATATAAAGGCGGTCCAATATAAGGGATAAGCATATCAAGATGTTCTACCTGAACACCAAATTTATTCAAGGCATACTCCACACTTTTTGTTATTCCCTCTTTAGGGTCGGTTAAGGTACCGTCCAAATCAAATAATAGATGTTTTAATCGTTTCACTTCTCTTTTTGCTCCCTCCTTATTTACTTACCAATTTTTCTCTATAAAAGCGTCCCTTCCAGACTGCTCACGATCTTCTTTATAGTGCTTAGGACTTTTTTTATGATAATCCTGATGATACTCTTCTGCACGATAAAAGGTTGTCGCCGGAAGAATCTCCGTCACAATAGGACTCGAGAATCTGCGGCTAATGGTTACCTGAGCCTTGGTAGCTAGTGCAGCCAACCGCTGTTCTTCTGTATAGTGAAAAATAGCTGTCCGATATTGACTTCCTCTGTCCTGAAATTGTCCTCCGTCATCTGTTGGATCAATCTGCGGCCAATATAGCTCTAACAGCTTTTCATAAGAGAAAAGTGCGGGATCATACGTAATTTGTACAACCTCATAATGGCCCGTTGTACCGGTTTTCACTTCTTCATAGGTTGGATTGTCGGTATGCCCGCCTGTGTATCCAGATACAATTCCCTGAATCCCCGGTAAATCCTCGAAAGGCGTAACCATACACCAAAAACAGCCTCCCGCAAACATAGCTTGTTCCATATGATTTCTGTCCTCTCTTATTTCATCTATTCTCCTATTTAACACATTTTTGCCCGCAGAGGTCAATAGGAAGTGTATCTCACTTAAGAACTACACACTAAGTTCTGCATAACAAAAAACGGCTCTTTCACTTGTGGAAAGAGCCGTTAACTATATTCGTTTAAATTTGTTTGGAATTGTTCTTCGGTTTTTTCGGGATGACTCTGGCAGGTCGTTCTACCCAGTTTTCACGATTCATACGTTGAACACTATTAATAGGATTGCCTGTATCTCCGGCATTGCTATCTATAAGCTCAGCATCTTTAGCTTCGGAATTACTGCCTTCAATAGAACTTTCCGCTTTTTTATGTGCACCTGCTAACCCGCGTCCATTGTGTTTTCCCTTATTCCATACTCTGTCTTTACTCATTGTTACACTCCATTTCTACGTGTGTTACCTCAACCATATCATACAAATTCCTGATATGAAAGATCCATGAAGTGTACGAGTCATCATCTTATTTAAACTGTGGCAGCCAATCTCCGTGAGCTGCAATCAGTTCGTCGCACATATTCACTATGTCGTCCATGGACAACTCGGCTGCTGTATGTGGATCTAGCATGGCTGCATGGTAAATATGTTCCTTCTTGTGGGTTACAGCCGCCTCAATGGTTAAGAGTTGGGTGTTGATATTGGTACGGTTCAGCGCAGCACATTGCGGTGGTAGGTCACCAACGAATGTTGGAGTAATCCCTGTGCTATCTACAAGACATGGTACTTCTACGGTAGCTTCTCTCGGAAGATTCGTGATCAATCCTGTATTCAACACATTACCCCCAATTTTGAAAGGTACATTGGTTTCAATGGCTTCCAAGATAAAGGATGCATATTCGTGCGAGCGTTCATGCTTAAGTTCCGTATTCGTGATGAGTTCCTCGCGCATGGTTTGCCATCTCCCAATTTGTTCGACACAGCGGCGCGGATACTCATCCAACGGAATTTGGAACCGTTCGATCAGCTCTGGATAATTCCGTTTGATAAAGTAAGGATGATACTCTGCATTATGTTCTGATGACTCGGTAATATAGTAGCCAAATTTCAGCATCATTTCATATCTGACCATATCTCCATGAGGCTCAAGCTGCTTCGCCTTAGCAAGACGTTTGATTTCTGGATATAAGTCTTCTCCATCCTTCGTTACCTCTAGTAACCATGCCATGTGGTTAATACCTGCGATTTTGGCTTGTACACCCTTTTGATCGATACCCAGATGTTCAAATAATCCTGGAATGCATTGTTGGACGCTGTGACATAGCCCTACGGTATTAACGCCTCCATAAGTATTCATAACATTCGTCAAGACTGCCATAGGATTCGTGTAGTTAAGGAAAAGAGCATCCGGACAAACTTCCCTAATGTCCGCAGCGAAATCCAGCATTACCGGAATGGTGCGTAAGTTACGAAAGATTCCACCAATACCCACTGTATCAGCGATGGTTTGCCGTAAACCGTATTTTTTCGGGATTTCAAAATCTGTAATTGTACAAGGATCATATCCACCGACTTGAATCGCATTAATAACGTATTTGGCGCCACGAAGCGCTTCTTTCCGGTCAGAGTACGCTTTTACAATACACGTGCTTCCGCTGCTGTTTTTAATATTATTTAACATATTTTCGGAATCGGAGAGGCGTTGTAAATCTATATCAAACAAAGCCAGTTCAAAACCCTGAAGGGCTGGTGTTCCCATGCAGTCCCCTAAGACGTTTTTGGCGAAAACACTACTACCTGCACCGATAAATGTAATTTTAGGCATGTTAAATACTCCTCCTTAGGATTGAGGCATGCTGTGCTGTTACAGCAGTTAATCATTAGTTGGATATGTGTTATCAACACATAAAAGCTGTATTATCAGTCACTAATTGCTGCTCTCTTCTATATTCACTATAGATTAAAGTATTGATTGTGAGTATAGAGGAAAACAAGAAGCATATGGACGTTTGTTGCATAATTATTTGTATTGAGTTATTCTATTTGTAACTTTTATGTAGGAGGATCCTATGAATCCTGATCATTCACAATTTATAGTAGGCATAAATCTATCACCGGAAGATCATGATCCCGCTGTGTTATTCAGTGGTGAAGGCAAGCCGCTTCAAGGGCATAAGGTTGGCCCTTCTGTGCATGATTTCTATTTGATTCATACCGTGCTTAGTGGAGAAGGCCTTTTTCAATCCGGAGGGATTTCCGAGGTGTGCCGTGCTGGGGATACTTTCGTTATTTTTCCGGGATCATTGTTCAGTTATCAGGCAGATACTAAGCTCCCGTGGCATTACGTATGGGTTGCTCTGCAAGGGGAATTAACGGGAAAGTTGTTAAACGAGATTGGTATTACGCGGGATAGACCTTTACTGCACACTGAGGACGCAACTGAACTCTATTCCTTGTACGAACGAATGCGTTTATCTTTTCAGCAATCTGCTTATCCCAGGTTGGAGAGTCTGGAGGCATCGGGCTGGATGCGACTCTTATTCCATCAATTTGGAATCGCTAATCAAAGCATTTTACCTGCACACCCTAGAGAACTGCCAGATGTTATCGACCGTCAGATCGATCAGGCGATCCGCTGGATTACGCTGCAGTTCCATCAACATATCAGCATAGATCAGATGGCCTCGACTTTAGGTTATCACCGCGCCCATCTATCCAAAGCCTTCAAGCAGAAAACTGGAATGTCACCCAAACAGTACTTGATGAAAGTTCGGATGGACAAAGCCAAGGAACTCTTGGGGGGCGTTCTAACAATAGACCAGATATCTTCCTCTGTGGGTTTTAACGATGCTCTCTATTTCTCCAGACAGTTCCATAAGTGGAGTGGACAATCTCCAACCGAATATCGGAATTTACTTCGGACTTAAGCATAGAGCGTGAAGTAGATAACAATGCTTGCAGCTACACCAAAAAAAGCACCCGCAAGAACCTCAACGGGACGGTGCCCCAACAGTTCCTTCAGCTCTGTTCCTGACGATTCCTTAAGCAGTGAAGGAGTTGATTTCACCAATCGGTTCAAAAAAGAAGCATGCAGCCCCGCATGTCGGCGAATTCCCGCCGCATCATACATGGTGATGGCACTAAGAACTGCCGCTACCGCAAAGGTAGTGGAATCCAGACCTTCACTAATCGCGATTGCTGCGGCTAACGATGTGACGGCTGCCGAATGTGAGCTGGGCATTCCTCCTGTACTGAAAGCAACGCCTACATCCCACGTCTTACTCCAAATCATATGCAGAGGCACCTTTACAATCTGAGCCGCAATCATAGCAATTAAGGCCGCCATGAGCGGGAAATTATGAATGATTTGCATGACAGCAGCTCTCCTTTAGGTTCAAGTTAAGGTAGCAAAAAGACAATTCGGAACATTGTAGAAATGTTCTGAATTGTCTTTTAGTGATTCCCCTTTTACAAAGAACCTACTCTCTTTTCTTTTTACACCTTTATTCTTTTGGAATGGCTTCCACATTCCCCATTAGAACATTTATATATTGCTGCTGCCGATATTCCGTGGGTGTTAAATGATATCGTTTACGAAACATTTGGGTGAAATGCCGCATGTCCTGATAGCCTACATGTTCTGCAATTTCAGCCAGCTTAAGCTTCGGGTTCAATAGCAGCAGCTTAGCTTGTTCAAGTCGGAGAGTAGTGACATACTCCTTGTAACCCAGGCCTGTCTTCTGTTTGAATAATTGACTGAAGTAAGCGGGATTCAGGAATACGACAGAAGCCATCTTTTCTAAGGATAAGTCCTCATTATAGTGTTCTTTAATATACTGCAGGGCGACTTCTATCGCTTTTTCACCGCTGCCTTTGGTAGGTTCAAGCTCAAATGCCTGTGAAGCCGAAGCCTTTCTCATTCGCATAACGACCTGCGGAACGTTATTAAAATCAGAGCACTGCCCTGAAAGAATAATTTGGAATGGGACCTTCAACGAATGCTTCAGGTGTACCTTTACGTCTTCCTGGAACTGTTCAATTTGTACATTTTCTTTTAAGGTGACTAGACCTAGCAGACTCTGGCGATCATAGCTGACCACAAAACCAAGTCCGTTCCGATCCACTAGTTCAGAAAGTACATTTTCGACAATAAAATGTTCCAAACGAACACTTTTATCACCCGTATCCAGTTGCACCATGATTAAATAAAAGTTGAGATAGTTCTGGACAAACGGACCTAAGTCTAAATTACCGATATCCAGGCCAGAGGCAAGACGTTGAAATACTCCTTCACGCAAATATTTCAAGCTAGTTCTCAGTCGCTGACCTTCCAAAGACTTTTTACTATCCAGCTGTATTTCCGACACGAGATTATTGATGACTTCCTGCAATCGGGTTTTACCAATCGGCTTCAGCAAATAATCCCTTGCACCCAGACGAACCGCCTCCTGTGCATACGAAAACTCGCTATGTGCTGAAATAACGACCCATTTCACATGCGGGTATCGGCGCTTCGAAATGCCCATAAACTCCAAACCATTCAAGCCTGGCATTAGAATGTCAGTAAGGACTACTTGAATTTGTTGTTCTTCCATGACTTTAACGGCTTCTTCCGTCGAGGCTGCCAGAAAGACACCATAATCCGGACAGATTTGTTTGATGGTTCTCTGGATCCCTTCCCGAATCACACGCTCATCATCCGCTATGAGTATGTTCAATACTAATCTCCCCTTCCTTTGGAATAGGCACCACGATGGCAACCTGCGTTCCTCCCTCTAGGAAACTTTGAATTTGAAGTCCGTACCTCTCACCGAACATATGCTGTAATCGTAGATGCAGATTTTGGAGGCCGATCCCCCTTTTCCCCATCTCTTTTGAGTTCTCTCCGTATAACGAGTAAATTAGGCTGTCTAACTGTGCTGTATCCATTCCATTTCCGTTATCTTCGACAATGATTCTTAAATCTGCACCGTCTTCACGTGTGTATACCTTAAGAATGCCTTGACGATTCAAGGATTCCAGTCCGTGCTTTACAGCATTTTCTATCACCGGTTGTACTGTCATTTTGGGAAGCCTAATATCCAGCCATTGTTCATCTATGTCCATTACGATTTGAAGTCGTCCTTCGAGCCGAACAGATATTATGTTCAGATAGTGCCTGATCTGCTCCAATTCTTCACGTAACGTTACCTCTACCCCATCTTCCCAATAACTGCTGTACCGGAACATAGACGACAGCGAGAGCACGAGTTCACCTAAATGGTCATTTTCTTTTTCATCCAGCATCCAATAAATCATATCCAAAGTATTGTACAGGAAATGCGGATTTACCTGTGATTGAAGCGCATGAAGCTCGGCATTTTTCTCACTGACCGATGAGAGCTTAACCCGCTCAATTAAATCTTCTATCTGCTTAACCATTCGATTAAATGAAGCGACTAGAATATTGATTTCTTGATATGAAGCAACACTTAACATCCCTCGGAAATTCCCGATCTCCACCTGCTTCATTTCACGAATGAGCTTCTTCAGCGGTGACGAAATCGTTTGGGATACCAAGGAAGCAATAAGGGCAGATACTATAATGAGAATGGATATAACAATGAGTAGATATCTCTTCATCTCCGTCACTTCTACATTCAGATCACGGTCGGGAGTGCTGCTAATCACCCACAAATCGGCAAAAGAAAGCTTAGAGGCAACCACCAGGCGATCAGATTCTTGCTTAACAACGACGCTTTGTGAATGCTCTAGGATAGGTAACTGTTCTTGGGCAAGTGTAGGGTCTTTTGTTGAAGATAAAACACGCCCTTCTTGCGAAATCAAAGAAACCTGACTATGCTCACCCAGCTTTAGGTTATACAACGCGTCTAAAATCGGCTTGGGATCTGTTTCATATAAAACGATACCAATGGGTTTATGCTCATTCAAATCGTAAATTTGCCTTCCGAACGCAAAAACAGGGCTGCTTTCGACTTGATCAATAAGTGAATGTTCAAAAACTCCAAGCCAGACCATTTTCCCCGAAGAGGCCTTAATTTGGCGATACCAATCCTTGTTCTGGTACTCTGGGTCAACCACATTCATGGAATTTCCGTAATTATAAATTCTTCCCTTATCACTAATTACGTGTATTCCCACTAAATCATCCCGAGAATAAAATATGGCTCCGATAATATTCGTAATGGATTGCTCATTAATATAAGTTATTGCCGGTTCCTCGCTAGTTTCATTAAGTAAACGAATCATTTCAAAGTTATTGCTAAGTGATTTCGAAAGACTATCATAACCTTTATTCAGCAAACTGAATAATCCAGCGGTCTGCGCTACATTCTTTTGAGACAAATCGCTAATTTTTTCATGGATTTGGTCTGTTGTCCGGTTGTAGTAAAGCAGACTGACGATCAGCAGTATTCCTGACATGCAAAAAAGAAACAGCAGGAACAACCGATGATGTATAGAATGAAAGCCGCTTCGCAAAGGACTCCCCCCTTTCACCTCGTGTGTGCCCTGCTGATTCCTAATTATAAATCCATTGTCTTTTTAATAGCAATCCAAAAGAATTAACCTTTCACTGCACCTGCAACCATGCCCTTTGTTATTTGATTGGACAGGAAGAAGTAGATCAGAATAACCGGCAATGCGCCCATGACCAGGAATGCTCCAATAGCTCCATAGTTAACGGAGTATTGACTGACGAATGTGTACACCCCAAAAGGCAGGGTCTTCAATTTCTCAGAAGAAATAAAGGTTGCCGCTAGGATGTATTCATTCCAAATGTTGATGAAGGTCAAGATACAAACGGTCATCATCGGCGGAACGGATACAGGAAGAATAATACTGCGGAATATTCGGTATACACTGGCACCGTCAATAAAAGCTGATTCTTCAATTTCGTGTGGAATAGCTTTCATGAACCCGCTAAGAATAAAGACGGAGACCGGTGTTGAAAAAGCGATATACGGTAAAATCAGAGATAGATGAGTGTTAAGAATATGCATGTTCTTAAAAATAATCATAAGTGGAAGCAATGTGGCCTGCATTGGAATCATCATGCCCATCAGGAAGATAGTCATGACTAAATTACCGTACTTCCAGCGGAAACGAGAAATTGCATAAGCAACCATTGAACTAAGCAGAATTACGCATATCATTGTTAATGCGGTTACAAATACACTGTTTGACAAAAACTTTAGGTAACTTCCGGATTCAAAGGCAGTCGTATAATTACTCCACTGTACTGCACGGGGAAATGCGAAGAAATTACCATCCAGGATTTCTTCGTTTGTTTTTAATGAATACATTAGCAACCATAAGAGAGGGTACAACTGAGTGATAACAGGTATCGCAAAAAGAAGATACACGAGCCCTTTTTTGAATTTTCGCATGATCGCGCACTCCTTTCCTAATTATATTTTTTCTCCAGCTTGTTAAAGAAGAAGTTAATAAATCCGGTAAATACGAGACAAACGGCTACTAAGAACGTGGCGATAGCACTTCCGTAACCATATTTGAAGGATAAGAAGGAACTGTTGTACATATGTGTTGAGATAACATCTGTAGCGTGTGCCGGTCCTCCACCCGTCATTACCATGACTAAATCGAATGCCTGCAATGAACCAATAAACGCAAGTACTATCGATATTTTAAAGATCGGGACAATCAGCGGTAAAGTTATGTAGCGATCCGCCTTAAATCCGTCTGCACCGTCGATTTTTGCTGCCTCATATAATTCATCAGGTATATTCTGAACTCCTGTAAATTGAATCAGCAGATGATAGCCGAAATACTGCCAGAGTGAAACAAAATAGAGTGCAAACATAGCGATATTGGGTTCGGTAAGCCAGTTGTGAGTCCAACTCTCCAGACCGAGAGATGTCAAAACTCCGTTCAACATGCCTCCCATGGAGGTCGGGTTATAAATAGTTTTCCAAAGTTGTCCAATGATTACGACCGATAGAATTACCGGTGTGAAATAGATAGACACCAAGGTATTTGCTTTTCTCAAATAACGATTTAGAAGAATAGCCATCAGCAAACACAATGGAATTTCCAGCATGGATGCCACAGCGTACAGCAAAGTTCTTCTTACAGAAGGCCAAAATATGGGATCATTAAAAAACATATCTTTAAAATTGCCAAGGCCAATAAATTTCGATGGCGTTAATCCATCCCACTTAAGTAAACCTGTATATACTGAAACCAAAATCGGAACAAATACGAGGCACACATACAGCAGCAAACATGGCAATACGAAGACGGCTATTGTGCGTGCTGGCACCTTCAGAACTTTCATCTTTTCCGCCCCCTTAATATAAACTCGATGCGAAGAAGCGTGTTAAGCCACTTCGCATCGATTTGGAAATTCTATTTACTTATTTATTTGCTTCAAAGGCTGTTTGATGTTCTTTTGCTACTTGAGCGGAATCTACTTTTTGTACAAACAAGTTCTGGATACTGCTCAAATGCACTTGTGCAGTTGCAGGGTTCATAGTGTTATCGAAAGCAAGGTCGCCGCCTTTAACATTGTTGAACAATCCTGCTACTTCGATCGCTAGATCAGAGTATCCAGCTGCTTTCAAGTCGCCGTCAACCTTTTGACCCAAACCTACAGCATTTTTCAATTCAAATTGTTTCTTAGGAAGGTTCAGTGTGAAGAAATTCAAGAATTCTTTAGTAGCTTCAAGGTGTTCGCTGTTAGCAGAGATTGCAAATCCGCTACCAGGAGCCAACATGAATTCGTTAGGATCGCCTTTGCCATTCACTGTAGGGAATTGGAAAGCTCCAACTTTACCACCTACGGAAGATGCATCAACTGCACCTGTTTCCCATGAACCGATTACCCACATAGCTGCTTTACCGGTCTTGAAGATGTTACCACCAGCAGTTGCATCGATGGATGTTGCACCATCAGGGAATGCACCGGCTTCAACGAGTTGTTGGAATGCGTCTACTGCTTCAACGAAAGCAGGATCTTCAAAGGTTTTTTTGCCATCCATAACATCTTGCAGGAAGCCAGGGCCGCCGTTAGTACGAAGCAGGATGTTCATGAACAGGAACGAACCTGTCCAGGAATCTTTTTCACCGATAGCCAGTGGTGTGATCCCTTTTTCTTTCAGGATTTTAACGTCTGCAAGCATTTCTTCAAACGTTGTTGGAGTTTTTGCGATACCCGCTTGTGCGAACAACTCTTTATTGTAGTAAACAACTTCGATGTTGTTACCGTCTGGCAATGCGTATACGTTGTTGTCGAAGCTGTAGTAATCCAGCAGTCCTTCTTGGTACGTGTCTTTCAGACCATTTTGATCCAGCATATCGTTCAATGGAGCGAATAGTCCGGCATCAACGAAAGGTTTCATTTGTGCAGCAGGGTTCACGATAGTGATATCAGGTACTTCTTTGGAAGCAGCCTGTGTTTTCAGCTTCACTTTTTGTTGGTCCGTATTCAGCGTATCCAGCTCAATAGTTACATTTGGGTGAGCAGCTGTGTATTCATCTACCAGTGCCTTAAGCATTTGTGTAGAAGGTGCGGCTGGATCCGGATAAATATTTTGGAAGGTAATCGTTACTTTTTCATCGGCTGGTGCTTTTGTTGCTTCTGCAGCGTTGTTAGTGGTTGTTGGTGCTTCTGTCGCTTCAGCGTTCTTAGTGTTGTCAGCGTTTCCACATGCCGCCAAGCTTAATGCCATCGTTGTTGATAAAGCAAAAGCAAAGGTTCTCTTCATTCTTTTTTCGACCATTTCTTTAATGCCCCCTGTTTTCGTGATAGGTTAATTATCATCTGATAAAGCGCTTCCAACAAGACACGAAGTTAAGAATTAAGGTTTGTTTTTTCTAGAGAAACAGCTCCCGTAACATATAAAATGACACTAAAAAGACTCTCCAACCCTCAAAGGGAGGAGATCCATTTAGCTACCCGCTTATTAAAATATCCTTCTATTTATTTATTGAGTGTCCCTGTTCGGCCAAGTAGGAGACTATGGCTTCTTCAGCTTCATCCAAATTATTCACAGAAAAGCAAACTTTTTCCGATCCTTCATATTGAGTCGAAGTATAGTCATATTTGGGATCATAATAGTACTCTAGCAGGAGTGCCACGGCCTCTGCGAACTGATCTGAATTCAGGCTTCGTTCGATTTCTACCGCAACTGGAACATGAATCCGGGATTTGATGCTGCGGAACGCCGTGATATATTGATCTTTGTATTGCTCCGGCTTATAATCTTCAAGGATTTGGTGAACTCTAGCGTGAATAGGCATCTGAATCCATAGCTGTGTTCCTATTTCCTTCTGATGAGCCATGAATGGTGGCATAACTACCTTTCCAATCCTTTTGCTCTCCGCTTCAAATAGAACGTAGGGTGAACCCTCCAGCGTTTTTAATTGCTCCAAAAGTAGACTATCGAAGGTTTTTTGATTGTTGGCACGGAGACCGATCTGCCCGAAAATGGAGCCACGGTGACCCGCTAACCCTTCTAGATCTAAGATAGGGTGCCCTAGTCTTTTCAGTCTGTGCAAGAGGTTTGTTTTGCCCGTTCCGGTATTTCCATGAATAACAAAAGGTTTCGGAGTAAAGTCATACGTCTCAAGTTCATCCAGAACCCATTTCCGGTAGGCTTTGAAGCCTCCCACGAGTCGATAAGCATGAATGTCCATTAAGGAAAGTACGGTTGCCGTTGTGCGGCTCCGCATACCCCCTCTCCAACAAAAAACAACCTTATCTCCTTCGATGGCTCCAAACTCTTTTATGAAAGCAGGAAGTTTAGCTGAGACAACCTCTAAACCGCGTTCCTTAGCAGCCTGAACACTGGTCTGTTTGTAAAGTGTGCCGATTTCTGCCCGCTCCTGATCATCAAATAAAGGAATATTCAGGCTGTCAGGCAGTGTCGATTCTAAGTATTCGGATGGAGAGCGAACATCAATAATGGTTAGCTTTTTCCGAGCTTTAAGTGATCTTAACTCTTCTAGTGTAATATCCTGAAACAATGGACTCTCTCCTCTTATTTCTAACTTTCGTAAGTGGTCCTATAACCTCAGCTTATTAATCAGCCTTAGCCAGTTATAACTGTGATCTGACCAGGGTGAGCATCCGTAACTTCACCGATAATTGCAGCTTCAACCCCAGCATCCTTAAGCTGTTGAAGTAATAGCTCACTTTCCTCGGAAGCCACAGAAATCAACAGGCCGCCTGATGTGACTGCATCGCATAATATGTAACGGTCGATCTGATCCATTTCATCCGGGTATATAATGGAGCCTTCGAGATGGGCAAAGTTATTTTTAGTCCCACCGGGTACAAATCCTTTTTCGGCAAGCTCTCTCACTCGCGGTAACATAGGTACGTCATCTTTGTGAATCACCAGACCCAATTGACTCCCCTTTGCCATTTCAGATGCATGTCCCAACAGTCCAAAACCCGTTACGTCCGTGCAGGCATGAACCTCAAAAGAGGACATCACTTCAGCAGCCGTTTTATTCAGAGTAGACATAACTGTTGTAAGGCGGGTCGTCTCTTCTGGAGACAATTGATCCTTTTTAATCGAAGTTGTTAAGATCCCCACACCAATAGGTTTGGTCAAAATAAGTTTATCGCCAAGACGCGCGGCAGCGTTCGTTCTTACTTTATCGGGATGTACAAGTCCAGTTACTGCAAGTCCAAACTTCGGCTCTTTATCATCGATGGAATGTCCACCTACCAATGTAGCTCCTGCTTCTTGCACCTTATCGGCAGCCCCGCGCAAAATGTCCGCAAGAATGCTTTTGTCCAATACAGAAATAGGAAATGCAACAATATTAAGCACCGTAAGCGGCTTTCCGCCCATAGCATAGATATCGCTCAAAGCATTGGCTGCAGCAATTTGTCCAAAAGAATAGGGATCATCCACGATGGGTGTAAAAAAATCAACGGTCTGCACTAGCGCCAGTTCATCACTTAAGCGATACACCCCAGCATCATCACTTGTATCCAAACCTACCAGCAAATCAGGATTAGGAATTGTTGGCGGCAGACTGCGCAGTACCTGCATCAGATCGGCAGGGCCAATTTTGCACCCACACCCTCCCTTGGAGGATAGTGAAGTTAGCTTTATAGTTTCAGCTTGAGACATCATAGCTCAGCTCCTTGTCATTAAATGAACATCACTTTTTATCTTACACGATCCGGCTTCTATTGTACAAAACTAAACTTACTATACCTATTCCCCTATGCTATAATTGTAATCTTGAAATTTATATTATTATGGGGGTCAGCATTAGTTATGTCACCTGGATCTAACAGTTCATCTTTTGGAAATAAGCCATCTATAAGTTATAAAACAATTATCCTGGCGGTTATATTTCTGCTCATTGCTATTGCAGGATTGTCTTATGTGAAATGGTGGCCTTATTATCATAAGGCAATCAAAGCCGCTACGGAGCATTCTATTGGTTCTTCAATTTTGAGCAGCGATCAGGCTGCCTCACCAGATCCGTCTATCCAAGCTGCATGGGATTATGCCGTTACATACTTCACATCCGTGTGGAAAGCAGCAGTTCTCGGGATTTTACTCGGATCATTGGTACAGGCACTCCTCCCATCACAATGGCTGCTTCGTGTCTTGGGTAAAACGAATTTCAAAAGCACCGCTCTAGGCGGACTCGCCTCCCTACCCGGGATGATGTGTACCTGCTGCGCAGCTCCAATTGCAGTTGGGTTACGCAAAAAGAATGTCTCAGTCGGCGCCAGCTTAGCTTTCTGGCTCGGAAATCCCGTGTTAAATCCAGCAACACTTATCTTCATGACCTTCGTGCTATCGTGGAAGTTTACATTATTGCGAGTAGTCTTTGGCTTGATTATCACTTTTGCTATTAGTTATTTCGCGGACCGTTTCTCCGGTCAATCATCCGAAATTCCACAAACTGTTGAGACTACAGTTAATACTACAGTAGAACCTGATGGCTCCATTCTTATGCGGTGGATTCGCAGTGCAGGTTCAATGTCATTAACCGTAATCCCGGCTTACTTCTTCAGTGTACTCCTACTAGGGGGAGCTAGAGCTTGGATGTTCCCGACCCTCGGCGAAGGTGTTACGTATGGTATTTTAGCCGTCATTATTTTCACGATTGCAGGTACATTGTTTGTCATTCCAACCGCTGCTGAGATTCCTATTATCGCTACTTTCCTTTCCTTAGGCTTGGGTACCGGCGTCGCAGGTGCATTGCTTGTCACCCTGCCAACCATCAGCTTGCCTTCCCTGCTAATGGTATACAAGTCCTTCCCGCGCCGAGTGGTCTGGTTCGTATTTTTCTCAGTGATCGGATTAGGTCTGCTGAGTGGTCTAGTAGGTTCGATTATTCTATAAAAGCACCATAAAAGGCTCGTCTTCACTAATGTGGAGAGAGCCTTTTTTTTCTGTCCTGTGAATTTGAAAAGTGGTCTATCCAATCTATGCGGACTTCAAAGACCTTATCGTTATTAGTGAATTTGTGACAATTATTTTTGAGAATCAAGAATAAATAAAGAGGCATCTTGTCCCATGAAAATTTTACTTCCAGTATAAAACGTTTTAGATTGAATATCTCTGTAACCCATTTTGCTCATTATGCCAGCTAGCTTTTCTTGATCAAATCCGTTATGAACCATATCTGAAACTACATCCTCATTCTTATCAAAATCAACAATCAGTAAATGTCCACCCTCATTCAGAACATCATATAATCTTGCTAAGACTAACTCAACATCTTTAATATGGAGTAGAACCTGCGTCATAAAAATATAGTCAACATGTATATCCATTCGATCCTCTTTTTCAAAATCAAAAACTAATGTCTCTGCACTCTGAATATTAAGATCAGAGATTTTTTGCTTTATTTGGTTAATCATATTTTGAGAGGTATCCAGAAAAAGTATAGAATTAAAATCACTCAACAGATTCATGCCGACTAATCCAGTTCCACACCCAAAATCAATTGCAGACTTACTTTTAGCATCAACCAAATATTCTCGAATGGCATTATGGGCGCTTAACTCTACCTCCTCCTCCACGAGATTGGGTAATTTGAGTGATCTTTTCTCCATTGACCGTAACATCGCCACCATTTAATTGAGCGGTACCATCAGCGTCAAAGGCTGAAGATGCTTCTACGTTAATTGTTCCTCCATTTATATAGATATCACCGTTGGAATCAAATGCGTCCGTATCACCACTACCCATACTTACATCGATTGTGCCACCATTTACTTCAATGGCCACATCAGAATTGACTTTCTGTGAGGCATTAATTCCATCATTCTTCGCATACAAAGTAATCTGACCCTCATTTATCTTGATATAATTCGCCTCGATGCCTTCTTCAGAGGTCTTTATGTTAATGGTGCCGCCATCTATTTGAACCCTGTTGTTGCCGCGGATGGCATCATCGACAGCGGAGATATTTAATGTGCCTCCTTCAATATAGATATTCCCAAGAGCAGCATCCTCATCGTTTTCGCTATGCAGGGCATCCTTATCAGAATCTATTGTAATCGTTCCATCATTGATAAGAATGGCATCATTGGCCTCTATAGCATCCGCAGTGGAATGAATGATATATACACCTCCAGTAATTTTGAGATCATCCTTTGAGGAAATACCATTACCTTCACTAGATATAATTTCTAAGGTTCCGGTTCCATTCAGAGTCATATCAGCTTTAGAGAAAATAACTGCATCCAAATTAGTATCTCCATCCGCCACATAGCTTCCCGACACCTCCATATAGTTCTTACCGTCAGTGGTTGTAACAAATACTTTATCCGCTGCTTTCACATAAATGGCAGGTGAATCTTCATTCGTTATACTGACGCCATCAAGTACGATTTGAACTTTTGCATCCTCGGCAGCATCAACCACTAGCGTCACATTTTCTACCTCACCGCTTAAGACATAGACGCCTTCCTTATTCAATGTGACATCCTGATTGCTTTCCAAATTCATTTGGGTTGCAGCTGAAAGATCCACCGACTGTTCTAAATCCCGATCACTGAATAATTCCGATGTGTCTTGAACGGAATCTTCCGTTGCTGTCGTTGCTATTGGTGCTGTCGTTGTTGTCGGTTCTGTCGTTGCTGCCGGTGCGCTTGAAGATACGGTCGAACCTACTATTTCAGTGGTTGCAGCAGCACCCTCGCTGCTGACTTGTACTTTAGAGCATCCCAAGACAGATACACTAAGTAATGCGGCCAAAGTAACTGCGCTTATGCTTTTTATCTTTTTGGTTTTCATGTATACACTCTCCTCATTTAGTCATTAGCAATCATTTGTTTATTTTTCAGAAAGCATTGTCGCTTGACTTACTTAAATCTTAATACAGAAAACTTAAATCAAACTGAAATGACGAAACTCGAAGTTCTCGGCGCGATAAAAAGAAAGCAAAAAAAATCCCTCAAACATATCCGTCTGAGGGAACATAAAACAAAATCTTATATTTTATTAATTAATAATCTCCAAATCCCTTCATAGCCGTTACTTAATATCCATACACCTCAAAAGCATAATGCCCTGCTCTTGCGCCGATTGGCAAACCGTTATACACGATTCTCACAAATCTGGCCTTTTCATTGAAGTTATCTACCCTGGTTTGTTCCTCTGATGTCTGACCCGTCTGATTCACTGCGACCCGCCAATCCTCCCCGTTCGTAGAAACCTGAATTACATACAAAAAATTTCCGGCTTGATGAAATTTCACCTTTGTACCCGTTATATTTTTTTCTCCTCCCAAGTCGACCTGCCACCGATGGCCTGCGGCTTCGTCTGCTGCGAGCCACATTGTATGCCCTATGCCATCGTTCCCCTTGAACGCTGCATGCTCTCCATTTTTGACACTGTCACTCACGGCCTCTTTACCTATTGCTATTTCCTTCCCGGAGATACCGGTATTGGCTATAACGTCCTCCTTGGCTTCCAGCAGCGCACGTAATTGCTCCATGCTAATCGCAGCCGAAGGCTGGAACTCTTCACTCTGCATATAAGTAGTGATGCTTTTGCGGAGCTGGTTGGCTGCCGGCCTTGTCAATAGATCGTTCTGAATGTCAATACTGCATACGATCAGCCTTCCCGAACCCACGAAGCATTCAAATAGATTGGACATTCTGCGGTTATGATAGAAGTTCGGGATAACCTGCACAATGGGTTCAATTTCGCTCGAAATATCGTCCAAGTAAATGGACACCGATCTGTCTAATAAGTCCTTCCACTGATACTCGGCATAATCCTCTGTGGGGAAGGAGCCGAATACCGGATGATCCTTTTTAATGTATATACCGCATGGGTTCTCACTCACGAAATGAACTGGACTCCAGAATACAGGATAAAACTTGCCGGGAACGGAATGGCGGAAATTGTTCCCGGCAAGAAGCAGAACACGCCCTCCTGCCGCCAGCTTTCTCTCCACAGTATCGTCCATCGATTGTGCGATATAGATTTCCGAATCCCCATTCCTTCCCTCTTCTTCATCTGCATACACCCATATAGGCCATTCATTGCGAACGTCACTGCCACTGATCTCAAGAGATATGTTCAGTCGAGTGCTTTGCTTGAGGTGCTGGATCGATTTTGTCACAAATTCTCCGATCGACAATCCGGAGCCTAGATGAATGATATCTGTATGAAGGATACCTTGATCCAAGACACGACCCAAATCGTCTTCCGTTATACTCCACTTAATTTGGGATTTAGGCAGCTCTGCCGATCCGAAGTGGGCAATATCCACAGTAGCCCTGAACGTATCGCTGGTGGTATAGATCCTCTTCGACATTCGAAGCAGAAGAACGGTTGGGCTACAGAATTGCCGGAATTGATCGGGCTCAATCAATCCTTTGGATTCCCAAAAAGCATTTAGAATTCCAACCGTAGCCGTACTTTGCCCTGGGAAATCGTGAAGATCAAGCAGTTGAAAACCTCCAAGGTTAGGGGTTCTAAGTGCAGCCTCGATCTCATCACGATAAAGTTGAAGTGCCAGCATACCTGAGCCACGGACGAACTTCCCGATATCGCCCAGCATTCCTCTGCGTTCAAGATCAACCTTGATAACTTCAAGGTTGACCGGCCTAAGCACACCGGTATAAGACGGTATTTCATTCACATCAGGATACACTGTATATTGGCCGACTTCATGTGTAACCAGCGGAACATTTCGTTTGAAAACCGCCGTTTGATAATCCAGCGTAGTGGAACCCGTTAACTCATCAGGAAAATATTGCCCCCTTGCCCCCGTCCCATCGACCGTTTGTGAGCAAAACAAGTCATCCGCCGGGTCCAATGGCCTGTCCCAATTCGTTGTCAGCGTGTATACTCTTCTGTTATCTGTATCCTTTAGATCCGCTATAATCTTGTGCAGAAGGTCGAAGTCACCGTTCAGCTCATTGCCGTTGCTGAACAGGCAAAAGGACGGATGGTTGCCATAAGCCGCGATGATTCGCCCTGCCTCTTCAGGCAGGTAGCTATAGTGTTCAGGGTGTGCGCCGACCGGCGAATTCCAAGTGTCCATCCACACAGGACCCTCCGCCTGAACATAAATACCGATCTGGTCAGCCGCTTCAAATGCCGCTTCCGGCGGGCACCAGGAATGAAATCGGATATGATTCAGTCCATACGCCTTAGCGGTTTCAAAAAGGTGCATCCAAGGGTCAATTCCCATAGGTGGATGCCCGGTCAAAGGGAAAATACAGCACTCCAACGTACCTCTAAGGAAGGTTTTACGTCCGTTGATGTTAAACTGGCTTCCATTACTCTGAAATGACCGCATGCCGAATGGATGAAATTGTTCCCAATCCAGCATTGTTCCATTTAACCTGACCTGTGATGCAAGCTTCATTTCATACATATTGGGAGAGAATTCATCCCACAACAGAATGTCTTCTCCCATGTCATAGTCGAAGCTGAACGCTTCCGAGCTTAGCGGGGCTATCACAAACGCATATTGCCGGGGATCCGTTTGGTGCGGATACTCCCCATTCGTTACACGTGCTGTTAGCGCAAGCGATGCCTGGGCTTCCACCTTGGTAGTATTGGTCCATGTCCCCTTAACCGTTACCCGGCGATATTCAATATCTGAGTATAACTGAATACTGTGTGCATGGACGGGATCAAGTGCTTGAATTTCCAAACGTCCAATCATACCGTTCCATATCGTCTGAGTCTCATCCGTATACGCGCTTGGGAATTCACCAAGATTGTGAATATCGCGATTATCTACTCTAATGGTTATACAATTGGTGACCCCTATTCGTACAAGGTCAGTTACATCGAATTGGTGGGGTGTCGACAGGCTATCCTGATCGCCTGCCCATTTATCATTGATCCATAGAGTCGACTTAAACATCACTCGCTCAAGATATATAATCAAACGCTTACCCATCCAATCCAGTGGAAGGTCCAGTTCATATTGATACCAGGCTGCACCTACATACCGGTGACGTTGTCTTAGGGAGCGAACCGCTTCACGGGTCATTTCCTCACCCCAGTTTTCGGATTGACCGATTTGGTTTCCTGATAACGTGCCCGGTAGCTGAAGGGTATTCTGCTGTTCCGAAAGGTTGGCACCATACCACATTTCTACTTCGCCTTTATCGAGAGGGTCTAATGCATAAGCCCACTGGCCCTCTAAGTTTATAAACGATCTTTTCTGCTGTTTCTGATTCACATTTTACCTCCTCGCAGGCTTTTAAGCAGTTTATAGTAAGCGTAAACACATGATTTAACCATATATTTATTGTAAAATAGAGAGCATTCGAAAGGAATGATTATATGGCTATTAAACCTAACTATTCTGCTGTACCGATAGTCTCAGATCAATATACCCATCCCCCCGGCATCCTTGTCTCTGATTATTATGCAGAGTCTTACGGTTATAAGTGCTACCGTGCGGAAGGCACGAAAGATTGGTTGATCATGTACACGCTTTCCGGAAAGGGCATGGTGAATAATGGCAGAGCCCACTATTTGGAGTGCAATGAAGGAACCCTTACCATGATCCCTCCCGGAGTGTTGCAAGATTATTTCACTGCAGAAGGATATATATGGACAAAGCTGTGGGCACATTTCATTCCACGAATCACCTGGATGGATTGGATTCCGACAAGCAATACAGAAGGTCCGATTTATCATATTCACATCGACAACACGTTTGCCCGCCAGTCTATCGAATCCGCTTTCCGTCGTGTTTTGTCTTATCGTTTCGATTCTTTCGCCACATATCGGGAAGATCTTACGCTGAATGCTCTGGAAGAGATCATCCTGTTGATTGCTAGCCAGAAAGCCGACAAGAAGCAACTTGACTCCAGAGTAAAAGAAGTCCTGGACATTCTTGCACAGAACTACTCGGAAAATCATCAAATAGAAGAACTTGCCCAGAAGGTTTGCTTGTCCCCTTCCCGTCTTTCTCACTTGTTCAAGGAGCAAATCGGAGACTCCATAATCGAAACGTTAACTAAATACAGGTTAAAGCAAGCCGAAAAATTGCTTCAGTATACCCTGCGCCCCATTACCGACATTGCTTTGGGCATCGGATTCAACTCACCAGATTATTTCACAAGACAGTTCGCCAATTACTATGGTATCAATCCCTCTCAATTTCGCAAACAAAATATCCGGACAATTTTGTAATATGGAAAGAGAGCGAGTCTATATCATTGGCCCGCTCTCTTGTATTTTATTTGGAACTTTCGATTAGCAGCTTAAACGCATCCATCTGCTTTTGCAGCTCAGCGATTACCTTATCGTATCCTGCCTGCTTCAGCTTTTTGCGGAATTCTTCAACTGCCTTCACAGAATCAGCAACTTTGCCCAGCGTGATGGCTGGACCAAGCTCCCCAGTCACCTGCGAAATCGCTGTCATTTCAGCTTCAACCGCTGATTTGTCGAAGACAAACTGACCATAGGCATATGGCTTCTTGATTTCGTCGTATTCCACATACAGTGTCTCTTCAAGCATTCTCCTGCGCTCCATCCAACTTGCCTTCTACCAAATTCTCGGGATATACCAATGCCTTCTCCTTTTAATCAAGAACTAAGCGGTTAAAAACAAATATAATCAATAATTACATATTTACTATAAATCGGTATGTTATTGTAACTTTATACAATTGTAAAAGGGTGGGGTTTGGGATTGAATAATAATTTGAGTATTGCAAAGGAAGCATTAAATAACTACTCAATAACATGTAAATCAATTGACTTAATTGGACAGAGTGCAAATACTATTTATAAAATAACTGACCTTGAAAACAACTGCTATAGTCTCCGCTTACATATATCAATAAGCGAAACCTTTGAAAGTATTTGGACTGAAAAGGAAGTGATTCGTTCAGAAATGGTCTGGCTTCACTCTTTAGCCTTAGATACAGATTTAACCCTACCTTCACCATCTAAGAATATCCACGGGGAATTAATTACAGACGTAAACAGCACAAAATGCACTTTAGTAAAATGGGTGGAAGGTGAGCAGAAGCCATTCATTTCTACAATAGATGATGCTGGATACGTAGGCGAAATGATAGGTAAATTACATAGACAATCATCGGATTGGAAAACCCCAAGTTTATTTGAACGTCCTACATTTGATGGTTCTCGTATATTGCAATCACTTGAAAAGCTTAAAGAGCACTCTAATGCAGGATTGCTTAAAGCAGGTGATACAGAGCTTCTTAAGAATGCAGGTCAACGTGTAATTAATATGATGAACTCTATCGAGAGAACATCCAGCAATTGGGGGATGATTCATGCGGATTTAATTCCAAGTAACATTGTGTTTCATGGACATGAAGCAAGACCTATCGATTTTGGTGCTTGTGGCTTTGGCTTTTATTTATTTGATCTTGGTTGGACTTTTTCTTATATTCATCCTTCATTTAGAGAGCAGTTACTTAAATCATATAGTAAATATTTTTCGTTACCAGAAAACCATATTGAGCTATTAGAAGGTTTTTTTATTGCAGGACAACTTGAAACAATGAATTTTTGGCTGGGTCTACCAGACTCTCATGAATGGTTACCAGGCCATATTAGTAAATTAGCCAATAGAGAAATTAATTCCTATGTAATGAATGAATCCTTTCTCTTCAATGGTAAACCTTATTGGGAATAAATATTTCAAACACTGTAAAACGGCACACGATAAACAAAATTCAATACGATACTTAAGCATTTTCCGAACTAAAGAAATCCCTGGATGAATTCCTTTCATTCAACGAGCTTACGCCCGAAATCCTTCACATGTATGGACTAAGCATTATTGATAGCAACAAAATAGATAGATGCAGCAGTATTCACCTTAATTAAGTTATTTAATTTGTCGTTGGAGCCCAAGTTGCTATTCCGTTTCCCGGGCATGCAACTACTAACCATGAATCGTCAAAAAGAACTCCTGATTGCCAACACTCATATTTTTCATGAACCCCGTTAACAAAAATAATCATACCGGATTCCAATATGCTGTATAAATGAGGAGACATTTCACCAATAAGAGTGACCGGTCTCACTATTCAGTTAGTAATCTCAGGTTATACTTACAAATAATTTATTGAAGTGGAGGGGGTACCCAATGAAAAGAAATGATCTACCTCTTGTCTATTCTTGTTCCGGATGTTCCTCGGCAGCGCAGACCGCTAACATGATTGCTATTAAAATGGATCGAGAAAAAATAGCTGAAATGTCCTGCATCGCTGGAGTCGGTGGTGATGTCAAACCGCTTGTCAAAACAGCAAAGTCGGGACGTGACATCATAGCCATTGATGGTTGTCCCTTATCTTGCTGCAAGAGCTGTTTAGCTAGACATGACGTTCAACCTAAGCATCATTTTGATTTATCGGATTTCGACGTACCCAAACGTATAGGACAAGATCCTAACCCCGATCATTTCCTGAGCGCATATAATCAAATTCTTGAACGAATGAATTAACCTTATCCCTGGGATAATGCAGTAATAGAACCTTTTTTCTATTACTAAAAAAAGAGGCACTTCCATCGCTAGGAAGCACCCCAAGTGTCCGACTTGCAATTGAAACATTATTTATGCTCCTGGCGTTGGAGTGGCTCTGAAAGCATTTACAGTCTTGTCCATAACAACCTGTGCATCACTTCCCGAATCAAGAGTCGTATTTTGAAACGATTCTTTTTCTACCAATACTGTTGTTACGGTAAGCTTCTCTGATGCTTCGGTAGTCAACAAAGCGTCTACTTGCGCAGAGAAACAAGAATCACTTATCTTGGCATGAACCTGCGTGGCAACAACATGATTATTAGAAATATAATTTCCATTACCCGAAACAATACGTATGATTATAGGTGTTGCACCTACCGGCTTAATGTTCTGAGCATTAATTCCTTCAGAAAAGTGATTAGCAATTACAGAATTATTATTGCCACTGATAGTGAGGAGACCATACAAATCATCTAAACCATTGTCTATGCCCAAAAAAGGAGTCCAAGGTTCATGGTCACGTAAAAAGTGATTTGAAGAAACCAAGTTTTCCGAACAATTCCCCCTGAATACAACCATTCCTGGATAAAATGAATGAAGTCTATTATTTGTGATACTGGAACGTGTCACACCATCAAAATAGATACTGCTCGCACCTCGTGGAAAAACATTATTCGCTGTAATCAAGAGTCCACCAAAATTTTGAGCGTAAATTGAATATCCTTTAAAACCGGCTCCTATCAAGTTATCGGTTATTTTTGAAGCCTGTCCCCAACCTCGTAGTTCTATACAGTTACCACATTCAGCTATGAAATTATCATGTATAGTCAGTGCATCTGCATAATAAATAGTAATTCCATGCTCTAAATACACAAGCCCCATGCCTGTAATCCGAAATGAGTCACAAGCACTTGCAACATAGATACCTGTTTTCCCGTTAGTGTATGTGTTTTCCGGATTTGTTTCTCCTGAACCATCTTCAATAAAATGCAAACCATCAATACAAAAGTCAGAAAACTCTACCGAACTTATACGGGGATTTCCACTTCGTTCAATATAAAATGCAGCTCTTTTATATTCCTCGTCATTTACTTCTTGGGGAATATCTACGAGTATGCGACTTCCTCCCGGCCACAATTCTTGCAAATCCGCCCATTCATTCTCAGAAGTATTAAAACGAATACTCGAAGATGTAAACCCGTGTCCAGAACCCATAATTTTAAGATAACTGATGTCTATAACTACTTGACTTCCAAGATGATAATCTCCCGGTGGAATATAGATAACCGCACCCGGCTTTCCGCCTTTATTCACATCCGTGTCCGTTTGCCTACTTTTAATATCTGCTATAATGCTGTTGATTACCTCACCAATATCCTCATACGGATTACCGACAGGCCACTCTGTTACGTCGTAATAATTTTTACTAGCCATAAATAATTTCTCCTATTAATTTATTGTGTTTGTTCATAAACTACTTTTTCCTTAAATATAGCTGGAAGTAAAGCCTTAGAAATTCGTGCTTTTCCTGCCTACGAATATTGACATAAGATTCTAGACTCAGACGTCTTCATTAACGAAATACTAGGTATCCGGCATTCCACTCATTCCTTTACTGCTCCCATCGTCATGCCGCTTACAATATACTTTTGAATCATAATTGAGAAAATCATAACTGGTAGGCTGAAACAGACAGCCGCGGCCGTCATTGGCCCTAAATCAAGATTATACGCCCCCAAAAATTCGGAAAGTCCGACAGGCATGGTTTTGGCAGAAGTACTGGTCATCATCAATGACATCAAAAAATCGTTCCACGAAATCATATAACAAAAGATGGATGTTGTTGCCAAGCCGGGTAGGGAAATAGGAAGAATAATCTTTATAAAAGCACCTAACCTACTGCAGCCATCCACACGTGCCGACTCATCCAGTTCTTTTGGCAATCCATCAAAAAATCCGATCATCATCCAAATAACAAATGGTATGTTAATGCTCGTATAAACAAGAATCAATGCGAATTTCGTATCGTAAAGACCTAATTGGTTAATAATTCCGTACATCGGAACAGCTACACTGATTAAAGGTACCATCCGCACGCCGAGGGTCAGCAATAAAAACATATTTCCCAAACGGGAGGAAAACCGAGACAGACCATATGCGGCAAGCGATCCGAGAAATACACTTACCACTGTACTGGCAATTGCAGTAAAAAAACTGTTGCCAAAATATTTTACAATCGGAAGAACATCAAACATCGTTCGATAATTTTCTAATGTAAAAACAGTAGGAAATAAGGTCGGGGTAGAAGAAATTACCTCTGCTGATTCTTTCAAAGAAGTCATTATTAAATAAACATAAGGAAATAAGAAGGCAAGTACTAACAATCCCGTTAAAAGTAGGATTACCACGGAACTTACCGTTAATCTTTGTTTGGTAAACGTAGTCATTCGATAACCCCCTGTGTCATACTGCTTTTTTGTTCGGATTCCATAACCGCATCATGAAAAATCCGCAAATCGACATTAATGCGATCATAAATAATATGGCAAGTGCACTGGAATAACCAACCTGATTATAACGAGCCATCGTGTTATAAATCATCGTGCTCAGAAGGGAAGAGGAAAAGTTAGGGCCTCCTTGAGTCAGAACCCAAATGATATCAAACGAGCGTGCTGCATCTATCATTCTGATCAGGACAGCGACAACCATAACCGGACGAAGACAAGGCAGTGTAATAAGCCAGAAACGTTGACTCCTATTCGCTCCGTCAATATGCGCTGCTTCGTACAGGCTTTCAGGTATACCCTGTATTCCAGCCAGCAGGACCAGCATCATAAAAGGCGTAGTTAGCCAGATATCTGCTATCATGCAGGACAGAAGCGCAAACCTTTCATCTGACAACCATAAGATGCTTTGAGGGCTATCAATGATACCCAGTTTGAAAAGAAAGGAATTAAGAATACCGAATTGATCGTTGAGCATAAACTTCCAAATTAAACCGCAAACAAGAGGTGCGATCATGAGTGGGCTTAAAAATAACGTACGCGCAAAATGACTGCCCTTGAAACCCGTACTTAACAGCAGCGCCAGGACTAATCCTAGAACGAGCTCTATTGTTACCGCTCCAATTACAAAAATGACTGTGTTGTATAAGGATTGGTAAAAACGATCCGAGGTCAAAGCAGTCATGTAATTCTCTCCGCCAACAAATTTCGTACCGGTTTTGGAATCAAACAGACTGTCCCTTACTAAAAGAAACATGGGATATACGAAAAATAAAATCATGAAGACGGCAGCCGGTGAAAAGAACAACAGCGCTGTTCTCCGATCACTCTTGGTCATGGAGTCACATCCTTTTCATTTCGATTAAAGAAAACGGAGGAAAGACGAGCCCCTCCTCCGCTCAACACATTAACTTTTACTGCCCTTGAATGTCATTAATGATATTCGCTGCTTCGTCCAGTGCTTCTTGAGCCGTCTTTTTGCCAGACAAAGCTGCTTGTACAGCAGGAATCAGTGCTTCGCTTTCAATTTCATTCCAGTACTCAAGTACAGGGCGATTCTTTGTTTGCTTGGCAGCCAAAGTCTCTCCAAGTGAAAGCAGATGAGCGTATTCCGGTTTCTGTCCACTAGTCTCGAGGATAGATTTACGAGCTGCTACACCAATTGCAGCTAAGTATTGGTCATTACGATCGTAAAGGAATTTAATGTAATCTTTAGCGATATCTTTCTTATTGGAGGAGGCTGGGATAACTTGGTACCACGGACCAGGCACAACACCAACTCCAGCTTCTCCGCCGATCATCGGCGCAGACGCTACTTTTCCAGCTACTTTCGATTTGGCAGGATCATTAGATGGGACGAAGAAATGTCCCCATTCCAGCATCATTGCCATCTTACCATTCCAGAATAACTCGGCAATTTCGTCAGAAGCCATATTCAAAGCGCCTTCAGGTGCCGATTTGTCTTCTCTCAAAATCTTTGTGATGAAATCCAATGCATCTACGTATGGTTTTGTGTTTACATTTGCTTTACCGTCTTCACCGACAACGAGTCGATCTGCTCCGGCTTGTAAAGCATGATCCAACCAGCTCGCAACGGAATCGCCGTTATTTTTACCTAATACACCTGTACCGTACATATCCATCTCGCCGTTGTTATCCGTATCGCGTGTGAAGAACTTAGCTACGTCACGATACTCCTGCCAGGTAGTAGGTGCTTTCAGTTCATAGCCATATTCTTTTTGGAATGCTTCCTTTTCTTTCGCATCTTCAAAGAGGTCTTTTCGGTATAGCATGGTTTTGGAGTTGGTCCAAACTGGCATGCCGAGAATTTTGCCGTCTACTTTTGCGCCATCAATTAGGCTGGGATATAAGTCGTTCTTTACTTCAGCAGTAAACAGGTCATCCATTGGCTCTAAGCCACTCGCTAATGCAGGAAACCACAGAATGTCGATTATCGCAGCATCGTAAGAACCCGTTTTTGCTTTTAATTCCGCGTTGAGCTTGTCAAAAACGCCGATATAAGGAACAGCCTCTATCTTAACTTCGTACCCAGTTTCAGTCTTGAATTCTTCTGCTGTAGCTGTGGCCACTTTAAAAGCGGGGCTTCCACCTTCCACGAGCACAGTAAGGGACTTGTTCTTTTGCTTATCCTCTGAGCCTTCTTTGTTTCCTACCGTATTGCTTGCTTTTTCATTTCCGCCTGTACATCCCGTCAATACTGCTATTATCAGCATCATGATAACTAAAGCAACCAAACCCATTTTTTTCTGATAAGCCATACCTAACATCCCCTTTATGTTTTGTATTATCGATCCCACAACCCATGTTCCGGCCATCTTTGAGGTAACCAGTTAGTCGATATTCAGCATACAACCTGATCATTGGCAACCCACCCAGCGGATACGTTCATTGTTTTTTCCTCTCCCATCATCTGCTTATACAATACAAAAGTTGTTCTGTATTGTTAAAGATGATGATGTTGGAAACGCTTAATGGTAGCGCTTTCCACGAATTCATTGTACATTAGTATAAGTGAAAAGTCCTTGGCAATAGTTTTTCAATACTTATCATATATTGCTTTTTATTTATTTTTCTCTTGGAGGTGACCCGAATATTGTTTCAAAATCTTTCTCCATATATTCGTGTAGCAATGGACAGTAGAGTTCCGTCTCAATGGCACTTGCAAGAACGAGTTCTATTTGATTACGAGCTTCTTTATGTAAAAGAAGGAAGGTTAAAAGTAACCATCGAAAATCAAACTTATGAAGGAGAACCTGGGGATTTATTTCTATTTCGACCGAAACAACCGCATTCCATTACGAAAATAGGTACCGGAATGTTGCGGCAACCACATTTGCATTTTGATTTGATATTTAAGGAAGACAGTCCTGATGTGAAAATTTCTTTTAAACCGTTGGAGGAGATTCCTGAGGAGGAAATGATGTGGTTCCGCGAAGACGTTTTGGATAGTAATTCGCTTAAGATTGCGAGCCACCTGAGGCTTCGAAATCCTGCTATTATCGAGAATATGTTATTTGAAATTATTAATGAATTCCAAATGAAGCTGCCTTATTACGAGACCAATGTGAAGGGTATGTTCATTCAACTGTTTATCCATCTCCTTCGCGAGAATTATTGGAACCAGAATCCTCATCTGGTCACCAACATGGATGAATTGGTTAAAATTCGCAACTACTTGAAACATCATATCGACCAAAGGGTGACAGTGGACGAGCTCGTTCACATCTCAGGAATAAGCAAGTTTTATTTAATTCATTTGTTTAAAAAAGCATTTGGTATGAGTCCGATACAATATCACCAGATGTTACGAATTGAAAAAGCGAAAGAGCTCATTCAGTTCACTACGGAATCTTTGACTGTAATTTCCGAAAAATTTGGATACTCCGATATTCAGTCATTCAGCAAAGCTTTTAAGAAAATAGACTTTGTCAAACCATCTTTCTACCGTAAATATAAATAAAAAAAACCGTCAGGGAATTTCAACCTGACGGTTTATCGATTAATTTAACTTAATCCTGTAGTTGTTGCAAAATATGATCGGCCGTGCGGATCGCGAGTTTTCCAGACTATCCTGAATAAACTCATCTAAGAATTACCCTTGCCCATCTATGATCATTCGCGGGTAAAAATTATTTACTTCACAATGTATTGCGCCGAAGTTCATAAAAATACTGAACAATCGGATGCTTTAACTTCATCTTCTCAGCCATGCCTAAAATCCGCTTTTTCCCTACTCTTCTGTCCACCAAGGCTAGAATATTTAATAAAATATCACTGCTCTCCATACTTTCCTCTATAGGAGAAGATAAATATTTATTAGCCACAACGATAAAATTTGATTTACTTAATGAAGCCTGTGCTGACAAAAGTTCTTTTGCATATTCTGTTATTTTTCTATTTCTAGCAATTACTTTTAAACGATCCTCCGGCACTGACCCCTTGGTATCTTTTCTGACCGCTTCAATTTCGCCATTGCAGATAGGAATTTGGATATCTGGATCATTCTTAATTTCCAGCTCTGTTTGATACAATCTGATTGGGTTAGTTTTATCACTCATATTGAGTACATTCTTTTTATCTACCGAGATATAACAAATGCCTGATTTATCTGGTAAATAACGGTAACCTGGTGCGCGGTATTCTACCCTTCCATTTAACGCAGGACAGAGAAAGCTCTCCAGTTGTTGCTTCAATTTGCTCCAGGACATGTAATTCCCCTCCATAATAAATAACCCCACAAAGTGGGGCTTTAGCTTCGAAGATGACTCAGGTACTTTGCGGGGACCCCAAAACATATTTATTAAAAACAGAGGAAAGGCTTGTTGGCTCCGGGTTGGTCCCCTTCCCCATTCGTCCGATCCTCAATCTTTTCATGTCTTTTTTCTATTTGAAGTTGGCAGCTTAATTTCCACGTTCCTCCGCCCCATCATGCGCCTTGTTTCTAAATTCATCAAGCAACGCACGCACTTCACTTGTGGACTTTGTGTTCATTAAGCTATTTCTTAATTCACTTGCCCCTCGAAATCCACGGACATAGATTTTGAAGAAACGGGTAAGAGGGCTGAACGAACGTGGTTCCTGTGCTGAATATTGATCATGGAGATCCAGATGCAGACGTAGCAAATCAAGCAATTCCTCACTACTGTGATCCTTCGGCTCCTTCTCAAAAGCAAATGGATTATGAAAAATACCGCGCCCAATCATGATACCATCCACACCATACTTCTCAGCGAGCATGAGGCCAGTCTGACGGTCAGGGATATCCCCGTTAATGGTCAGTAGAGTATCTGGTGCCACCTCATCACGAAGTTTCTTAATCTCCGGAATCAGTTCCCAATGAGCAGGTACTTTACTCATTTCCTCTCTTGTCCGCAGATGAATGGACAGATTAACAATGTCTTGTTTCAAAATATGGGTTAACCAGCCTCGCCATTCGTCTAAGCTACTGAAACCGAGCCTTGTTTTTACGCTTACGGGCAGTCCCCCGGCTTTTGCAGCCTGGATGATATCCGCTGCGATTTCAGGACGGCAGATCAGGCCACTTCCCTTGCCATTCTCTGCTACATTTGATACAGGACAACCCATATTAATATCGATGCCTTTAAACCCTTCTTCCGCCATACCAATGCTCATTTGACGAAAGTATTCCGGCTTATCTCCCCAGATATGAGCTACAATGGGCTGTTCATCCTCTGTAAAAGTCAACCGCCCGCGCACAGCATGGTGCCCCTCAGGGTGACAATAACTCTCTGTATTCGCAAACTCCGTAAAAAACACATCTGGTCTGCCCGCTTCACTTACGACATGGCGAAAAACAACATCCGTCACATCCTCCATGGGCGCCAGTATAAAAAAGGGCCGTGGTAAATCACGCCAAAAATTATCTGTCATATCAAATACCTCTCTATAAATATCAGGACAATCTTTATCCCGAAATAATAAAACTCACCTGTTTATGCCTTTACTTCTTCTTAACCAACAGCATGTTAAAGCAAATTATATCATAACCCAGAGAGAAGCATAAACGCTCAAAAAATTCAAAAAAAAGAAGGGGGACACCCCCTCCCTACTGTTTCCTCCAATAGATCTCCGTTTTATTTGTCCTTTATACTAACAAAACTACCGATTCCACATGTATTGAGTCGCAGTAAGAACAAGCTATACGTGGTTCTTTATTGTAATCTATCATCAAACATTAATTGAATCTGAATACCGAACGGGTCTTCAATAATACCGTATGCTTTGCTAAATATATTATTCGATAAAGGAACAATGATTTTCACTCGATCATCTGTAATTAAGCTATTATAAAAATGTTCAATTTCTGTTAAGTCAGAACTTTGAATGCATAATGAAGTGTTATTACCAATTGTATATACTTCACTGGTATTCATTGTATCTTCCGCTATCATGACTTTTGTTCTTCCGATTGATAAGACAGAATGAGAAATATAATTCTTATTCTCATCAGTAAGCTGTATGGAGCTGTCTCGGTTTGCTATGTCTTGGTAGGTAACAAGTAACAATTCCTCTGCGTTAAAATGGTTCTTGTAAAAATTTATAGCTTCTTTTGCTCTTCCGTCCATTGATAAGAAAATAGCAACTTCTAGTGTTGTACTCATGATATCATTCTCCATTCATATTATTATTCTAGGTAGATATCTTATACATTTGATATATTACCTTGAACTTATCATAATATATAAAGGCGTCAAAATATGACACCTTTATAAGGAGATATGTTAATGAAAAAATCAGAAAGATTAAATGACATGACCAGATACTTGAACAGTCGAGAGTTCTTTAATTTAAATGACCTAATGGTTAAATACAATATTTCAAAAAGTACGGCTCTACGTGATATTAGCTCATTAGAACAATTAGGTATGCCTATTTATTCGGAACATGGCAGACATGGACGATATGGTATCTTAAAAAATAGATTGTTATCCCCCATTATTTTTACTATAGATGAAGTGTATGCTCTGTACTTTGCAATGTTGACGTTAGAATCTTATCAATCATCACCATTTCATTTAAGTGTTAATCAACTAAATGAAAAGTTTGAAAACTGTCTTTCTAAAAAACAAATAAACCAGATTCACCAAATGAAAAAAGTCCTACAATTTGAAATATATCAGCATCATAATGTCAGCCGTTTTTTAGATAAAATTCTAGAAAGCATTCTCAATGAGAACAGCTGTAGGATTCAATATTTAAAGGATAATCAGGCAAAAAGTTACCTTGTTCAATTTTTCAAAATTTCCGCTAGGTTTGGTCAATGGTACGCTACTGGAATAGAGTTAAATACAAATAAATATAGAGTTTTCAGATGCGATAGAATAACCCGTATAGAAGAAAAGGAAATCAACTCCTACTTTTCTATAGATGAACTCGTTAGTCGTTCATTAGAAATATATCAATCTGAGAAGAGTATTGACTTTGAAGTAGAGATTTTTGAACAAGCCAAGGATATTTTTTATAAAGAATATTATCCTTCTATGAAATTAGAATATGGTAATAAAACAGTCATTAAAGGATTCTATAATATGGGGGAAGAGGAGTTTATAGCTAACTATTTAATGAGATATGGTCATTATGTTATTTCAGTGAAACCTGAATCGTTAAAACAAATGATCCAAGTTCGAATAGAGAATCTTTTAAATCACTATCAAAAGATATAGATCGCTATGTTCTGGGGCTTATTGTGAATCAAGCTCGGTAATAGTCAGTCTTTTATAGAAAACAAAAAAGAGGCGTTTTTCCGCCCCTCTTTACTATTTCCGCCAATACATCTCAACTATTAGTGTTTCCTGACCAACAGTGAGCAACACTCCACATGACTTGTGTGCTTATACCTTCATTGGATTGAATTCATCAACTCATAGAAATATTTCGATTCATGACTCTTATTTAGACTATACCAGGCATCTAATGTTTTTGAAGAAAACACACCCAGAGCTTTCAAGACGTGAACAGAAAATTCCAACGGAGCTATTCCAGATGCAGTGATCAGTTTTCCATCAGTTACAGCAGACTCCATTTTGTAATACTTTTCACCCGTGTAAGTGGGACAGATCATTTTAAGGTATTCCAGATCATTGCTTGTATGCCAACGTGAATTCAGCAATCCTGTCTGAGCAAGGCCCATTGTAGCACCACAAATCGCTGCAACCCATATACCTTCCTTTAAACACCTCTGGGCGATTTTTAAAATGGGTTGGTGAATTGTTTCTGTCCATGTATTTCCACCGGGTAAAATCAATATATCTGTGCTTTCAATGCTGCACTCATCCAGTTTGATGTCAGGCAGTATTGTAAGCCCGCCCATTGTAGTTACAGGTGTCTTTTCAATTCCCACGGTAACTATTTTTGATGGGGCCAGCCCCTTTTTATAGTATCTTCCCGTGTTCAGTTCGGCAGTTAAGTAACCTATTTCCCAGTCTGCCATAGTGTCAAAGACATAAAGATATACCGTATTATTCATTTGCAAGTTCTCCTTATTTTACAACTCATCAAGTGATACCATGCATCCATCGGTAATCAATGATTATCATCATTATAAAATAACTTCACTGACATCTACTGTCAGTGAAGCTATTAAAGTTGATAATATTCCATTAACTCCGACGCAACAGCAACAAGTTTTTCCTTCACACTCTGTGGTTCGATTACTTGAATGGATTTCCCGTAGTTGAGGAGAAGATAAGGGACATATGTATGAATTGATTTTTCCTCAAGTAAAAAGATTGCTTGATTTGATGTCCGCTCTTTCAGATGATGCCCCAAAAACCAATGCAGGCATAAGTCATCCAAAGCCTCTAACCTGCCTCTGATAGTTAAAGAAATAAACCCTTCCTTGCCCACTAAATCAGGCAACAGATTTTGCTTAAAAAAATCACGAGCCGAAAAAGCTTCGGAACGCTTAAATATGTTTTGAGTACGCTTGATTTGCAGAATCCGATCTGCCCTAAAGCTGCGCATCTCATTCCTTAGATGGCAAAATGCAACAATATACCATTTATTGTTCCAGTAAACCATTCCATAGGGGTCTATCACCCTATTCTTGGGTTGTTCTTCCTGCCTTTTACGATAATCAATTTCTACAGAGAATTCGTTTGCTACAGCCTGCTCCAATTCCGCCAATACCGGCTGAACAGAAGGATCTCCCATACGGTTTATAACTTCAAATCCAGCTAAATGACGGCTAAGTATACTTTCTTGCTCCTGATTCGAATACATTTTCAATTTTGATGTTGCATTACCTAATGCCTCACTCAAGGGGTATCCGGCTTCTTTTGCAAAAACAGCAGCATGAAGGAGTGCCTTTTTTTCCTCAATATCAAATAGCAGAGGTGCTCTGATAAAATTATTCAGCAAGCTATACCCGCCATTATGACCTGTGTCGGATATTATAGGCACTCCACTGGCACATAGTGCATCAATATACCGATAAACTGTCCTTATATTTATTTCTAACTTTTCGGATATTTGTTTTGCAGTTAATTTCACACCCGAATTCAGCATCCAAAGAATTGCCAGCATATTATCGTTTTTTGGCATAACATAAACCCTCATCTTTTATTAAATCTCAATATTTTATAATATCTTTTTTATCTTCTCACGGATCGCACTAGATTAATAGCATTGCGAATCGCCATGTTCGCTTTACTAAGAAAAGGACCAATCCCATTATAGACTGCTACACAAGCAAAACAAACACCAGTGCATATAACATTCTTATAGTTATCCATAGATCAATAAGGAGGGGAAAAATGGAGAGAACTGGACGATTTCAAATACCAAAGAAAGTATTCTGGGAGGCATTCAAACAATCAAAAAAAACCAAAGTAATAGGCGTAGATGGTCAGACAATGCAATCCTATAATCGGAATCGAATAAAACTTGTACATGAACAGTGGGATCAGTTGACATCCGGCAATTATGTTCCTTCCCCTGTTCGCAGGGTCTATATACGCAAAAAAAAGGGTGGATGGAGGCCAATAGGCATTCCAACTGTGAAAGATTTTATTGTACAAACTGTATTAAAGAATAAACTTTCCCCCAAATTGGAGGTTCTCTTTCATCCGAACTCTTATGGGTATAAGCAAAAATCACAGGCACGGGAAGACGCTATAGAAATGGCCGGAAAACGGTGTTTACGATATGATTGGGCTCTTGTACTGGATATTGAAAAATTTGGCGATAACATTGACCATCAATTACTTATGAGTATGTTAGAGAAACACATAAGGGATAAATGGGTATTGTTATACACACACCGAATGATGATAGCACCTGTCCAAACGAAAACTGGGGCATTAATCAAGACAAAGAAGGGGCTCGCGCAAGGTAACAAACTAAACTTTTTACTGAACAACTTTTATTTGCACTATATATTTGATGAGTGGATGCAAAAGAATCATCCTAAAATCCCTTTCGAACGTTACACTGATGATATAATTTGTCATTGCAAAAGTGAATCCATCGCGAAAGAGTTACTGTCCCAAATCCAAGAAAGATTCAGAAATCACAAACTTGTCACCCATCCACAAAAAACTAAAATTGTTTATTGCAAAGATGCTAACCGAAAAGGAAACTATTCAAACGTGTCTTTCGAATTCTTAGGGTCCACTTTTTGTTCCCGTAAAATTAAATCCAAATCTGGAAACTATATAGATCGCTTTATTCCTAAGTTATGATTTGAGTTGGGAATGCTCAAGCCACTATCGACTTGAGCATATGAGTTTGGTGAGTCATTCAGGTAAACGACTAGCTGATTAAAGGTTAACACCTTACATGTTTTCTTTTGAAACCAAGTTGGCCTCTAGCGATTGCCTTTTGAATATTTTCGGAAGCATTTAGAAAACTGCTTTTTTTGTTGTCCCGTTTAACTTCTACTGGTCCTACTGCCTTTGCGATCTCGACAGCCTTGTCATGGAGCGGTGAATAGGATACCCCTACTGTATGAATAAAACTGCTCATAGCGTATTTGGTTCGTTCTGGAGAACCGTGAATCGTATCTTTGACAATTTCAAGCATATTAGCAATTTTGCTTTTGGAAAATTCAATGTCCGGGCGATTACCCAAAAGCCAGCAGTAACAACTCCAGCCCGCTGACATTCTAAGCTCTTCGCCGCTTGCGATCCATTTGTCGGCAACTTCTTGTGCAATATCTGCTTCTGCCAAGGTTACTGCAACCACGAAATCGGACAGCATATAAAAATAAGCCGTATCCATCCAACGATCAAAGTCCGCTTCAGTCATAGCTTTTGGGTCTGCAATTATGCCGGCAAAGTACATCGCATCGTAATTCCCTGTCGCGTAAAGCTGCTCAGCCAAAGGTTGATTTATTTTAGTCTCCTTGAAGATAGGCTTCATAGCACCAGTGGCCACGCCGAAAAGCGGTTCGTGCGCACCATTGGACATGTATATTTTTTTGGTTCGTTCTTTGCCGAGAGCTTCAAGGGCTTGGATAACCTCTTCTAAATTCATTGTCACACTTCCTTTTAGTGGCTCTATGCCCATATAAAATCTATGTTCCCTGCCGCCAATCCTTCAACACCTCAATAAGCCCCGGAACATCCAGCCCATCCAGTGAGAATGCCTTCCGCAGCATTTCATGTGGGATGAATTCATCGTATTTACCTAGATAAGGGGCTTCATCTGGTGACAATAAGGACAAGGGTTCTATAGCAGCGGTACATTCGGCGATAATCTCAGCCTCAAGTGTTTCCGCATTCGTACTGCCGGCTACGACCATATAATACGGCTCCATGGGTACAATAGAACGCAACCCAAGCCTTCCTTTAAGGTTGTTCTTTAGCAGCCTCTCCAAGGTACGAAATTGCCGGCTGCCCGCCCAAGGTAGAATGAACATGGAATCCCCGCCTGCGGGTAATACGGATCTTTCCAGCAACCCGCTTTCCTTGGCCAGCCGACGGGCACGTTCCAAACGAGCCGCTGCGCTTGGCGCCAAATAGGGATACAGTGCGGTTTCACCCAAAACTTCGCGTATTTTCCGCATGATCCGGGTATGCACATCCCCCCCTGCTCCAAGCCATAGCGTGTCCACTTTACCACGTGAAGTCTTCACGTATACAGCTTTATGACGGGTGTCTACTTCCTCTACCTTCCATAGCTTACCAGCTAAAGTAAAGCAATAGCCAGGTGGCGGAACCGTTGTAATGGAGCCAATCTCTTCAGTGCCATTGTAGACAACATGCTCCTCATCGTCTTTGAAGACCGCGTAGAATCGAAAGTTATTCACGATTTTCTCACCAGCCATGCCAATAATCAGGCTGCCCTCATCCATTCGTTCGATCTGACCCATTCCTAGCATGTAAGTCATGAAATCCTCATAATCTGCAGGATCAATACTCCTGAAGGATGGCAGGCTTAGAACGGCCTCTTTTAAATCGTCTGGTTCAGCTTCCCCCATACTTTTCAGTATGCTCATCGTCTGATGATATAGTAAACCAACCGGTAGTTTCCTCACAACTAGCGGTTCTACCCATTTCTCTCGAACGTACAGCTCAATAACTGCAATCGCCCGAAGCAGGGTCCATGGCATTCTTGCAGGCAGCTGTGCCTCCTCATCCTCTTCCTCCGGTGTAACGAAGATCATCTCAGACGCAGCATCACCGCGTCTACCTGAACGTCCCAGACGCTGCACAAAGCTGGCACAGCTATAAGGTGCGCCAAGCTGCAGCACCCGCTCCAGCTCACCAAGATCGATACCCAGCTCCAAGGTTAGGGTAGCGGCAGCAACCGCTGGACCGGACCCTTGTCGCAGCGCAGCTTCGGTCTCTTCGCGCAGCATCGCAGAGATACTGCCGTGGTGAACATGGAATACATCCCGTTCACCACGTTTGGCAGCCGTTCTCCGCAGCTCCAGCGTAGCTGTCTCGGCATCCGAACGGCTGTTAGTGAAGATGAGCGCTTTTTTATGATGGGTATGATCGTAGATATAATCGAAATACGATTGACGCGCCCGTTCTAAATGCTCAGCCTGCACTTCGTCCCGTGCGTCGGGAAATGAGAAATGTTCAACACTCAGACGAAGTTTACGTCCCCCTTGAGGGGAGGATACTTCAACCTTCTCTCTAGTTCCCGCCGCTAGCCACTCCGTAACAGAGGCATAATCACTAAGCGTGGCAGAGAGGCCAATTCGGCGTGGAGAGCAGCCGGCCATACGGGATATTCTCGCCAGCTGACTCAGGACTTGAATGCCGCGGTCAGCCCCCATAAAGGCATGGACTTCATCCACTACGATGAAACGTAAATCATGGAACAAAGCCGGAATCGCATTAGGGCGGTTCATGAGTAAACCTTCCAGAGATTCTGGTGTGATCTGCAACACACCCGAGGGATTCTGCATCAGCTTGGTCTTATCTGCTTGAGGTACATCCCCATGCCAATGCCAAACCGGTATTCCGCCTTCACGCAGCAAATCATTCAGTCGGGTAAATTGATCGTTAATTAATGCTTTTAAAGGAGCAATATAGAGTATGCCTACTGAGGTCGAAGGACGTTCATAGAGGTCAGTAAGCGCCGGAAAAAAAGCCGCCTCTGTTTTACCAGAAGCCGTTCCCGAGGCGATCAGTAAATGATGCGGGGTATCGAAGAGGACACGACAAGCATCTACCTGTGCCTCCCGCAAGGTCTCCCATCGATTCTTATATATGAATTCTTTGATAAATGGAGCCAGGCGGTAAAATGGATTATCGCTCATAATTCAAACTCCGCCAGAAATCCATCCAATTCATTTTGCTCCGAGTCTGCGGGTAATGAAGTACGTTCCCCTACTAGCTTCTCAAATGAGATTTCCGGATGCTGGCGCAAGGTATGCAGCAGATCCATGAAATCGCGTATAACTTCGCGTGGTGTTAACAGCTCCTCTGCACCCAATCTACCCACCGCCTCCTCCATAAAGTGGACCAACTGTGCTTGTGTCAATCTGGATTCATAGCCATAATGCATAGCGTGGATATCTTTCAGCTTTTGTAGAAGCACCAATATTTCCTCATGCGAGAGCATGTCCAATGCAATAATAGGTCCAGTAAAATTGTTGAGGCCTGTTCCGCCATACCGCCCAGCAACCAATCTTGACCGAAGTGCCTCGTAGCTGAATAACCCACGCCTTCCATCCTCAACGAACTGCGGTGTTCCACCGATAAAGATCCCCAAGCTCTCAGCCTTACCCTGCATCGTATCATTGAACATGGTAAGCAGCTTCTCATAATTGCTTTGACGGGAAATGCTGTTCGTTATTTTATATAAGTTAACACCTTCGTCTATAAATAACAGCAAGCCCTTATATCCGATGGCAGCCGTAAATTCCGCCCACAGCTTCATATAATCATACCAATTATCATCATCAATAATGACACCTACACCCAAAGCCTTGCGCGCTTCAGTTCGGGTAGCGAATTCACCACGCAGCCAGCGAAGTGCATCCTGCTTCAAATCATCATCCGCCAACTTGTGACCCTTCCAATAGGAAGCCAATACCTTGGCAAAATCAAAACCGTGGACCAATCCGCGCATCTCAGAAGTGACTGCGTAAATTCGCTGCTCTACCTCTTCTCCGAGCTGTACATCATCTGGACCATAGTTCTTTTCCTGCATTACGGCCTGTTGCAATGAAAAAATCCATTTCTGCAGGATAATTTCCAAGGCACCCCCGTCAGGTCTTGTGCGCGTTGATAAATGGCTCATTAGCTCCCTATAGGTGCCCAGTCCCTGCCCCTTTGTCCCTACCAGTCGTCGTTCCGGCGAAAGATCCGCATCCGCAACCACAAAGTCACGATCCATCGCATAGTTGCGTATCATTTGCAGCAAAAAGCTTTTGCCGCTGCCGAACTTTCCGGTGATTAACTTGAAGGCGGCGCCGCCTTCGGCAATATTCTCCATATCACGTAATATGGCTTCCACCTCTGGTCTGCGTCCTACAGCAATATGCTCCAACCCTATACGTGGCACAACACCTGCAGTCAAAGAGTTAACGAGCGCAGTGGTCATTCTTTTTGGTATTTTGATATCATTCATCTTTGATTCACCTCATTAAATAGTGCAGCATGGGGACATATTCCTCGGAGATCTCTTCCCCATCAATTAGCAGGTCACCTAGAATATCCATTGCGAGTTCATTAATCTCATTAAATAGCAGTTCTGGCATAGTACCGCTAGCTGCAGACAGCTTCTGAATAGAGAGTAAGCCACCTTCTTGACTTAGCAGCAGTATAGCCTCTCTGTGTAAGGGACTCAGAGCTAACGAAAATTGCTCCCACACTGTTTCTGTTACGGACACAAATCCTGTAACTCGATTGTGACTTCGTTCCTCTTCTTCCAGACTCTCTACTTCAGTTATAACATCAGCCATCTCGGAAATAATAGTTGAATCCTCAGAATCGCTAGTATCCTCAACCATAAGCAGGGTCCGAACAATATCGGAGTCCGCCTGGAGCTGTTGCAGCTTCTCTTGATCAATCACAACGGCCGGCCCTTTCTGCTCTTGTTCCAATTTACGGAACTCCCGCTGCAGATAGCGGGTAATTAGTTCATCCATTTCAGCATCTACGTTAATACCTTTAAGTCGCCCTCGATATCCCATAAGCTCTCGAAGCTTATTCTCGGTCAGTCGGAATAATCGAGTAATCAGACTTCGAAGGGGAGGAGATTTACTGATACGTACGACCGGCACTAGAATCGAGTATCCATACAGCGAAATATCGTAGACAGCACTCCGGAACAAATACCTTTCCCGAAGCACGGGATCACTCGGTGGAAACATCTGCACTAAGTTCATCCCATGCTTACGGGTTACGAAGGCGTCGATTAATGCAACAACTTGGGGAATATAGCGTTCTACTGCTTCTTTACCCTCGCCTATGTAAAACTTAGACTTGCTTATATCATAATCCGACATTACCGTTAATCCCGCAAAGGATAGCTCCTCTGGAGAAAAGGAAAAACACCTCATCAACTCAAGCTCCGCCAAATCTCCGGCAAGACCACGTGATCGCTCAACCATTTGGGTCAATCGAACATCTAAATGATGAACCAGTGAGAAGTCTGCAATCCAATTACCCAGGTACTGATCCAGTCGTTTATATTGCTCCCGATAGGCCTCCCATAAATCACACAGTTGTCTGTATCCATCAGGCGGTTCTTCCCATCCTACTCCATTAATTAGTTCATATACATGCAAAAAAATATACGAAAGATCTGTCTTATGAAATCTACCTTGCCTTACCTCATCGCGCCAGTAGAAATACCATCTATATTGTGTTCCGGTCATATGCCCATAAGTAGGCCAGTAGCTTTTAAAAGGTATAAAAAGTGCCGTTGTTTCCTTATGATGCACTAGCTCCTTGGCACGCTTCACGAATTCCCCTTCGGTCGTCGTTACTGGTTCCTTCACATCTGCTTCCAAATCCCAAAGCTGCAGCTGCACAGTGGACTCAGGGACTGATTTTATTTTATTAGAAGAAATGGGCTTCTCTTTTACTTCTTCAGATGAACTACGAGGAGGGATGGCTACATTCTGTTCGGTGCTTTCCCAGACCAATTCTGTAAAATGAGGCTGTCTTTTGTCATTACCCATGTTCCGTCCCTCCATTCATGATAGAAGTAGCAAGCTTAATAAGAAAAACGGTCCTGTTCACATGTGTGAAGGAACCGTTTGTACTTTTCATCTTAGCATTGTTGCTGGATCAACTTCAAGTATAGTTTGTGAAGAAACCCGGGTCAGAGAAGCTCCGTTCCTTTGGTCTCTTTTCCAAGAAACAACACTGCCAGTGCCCCGATAACAATCGTTACGAAGAAAATCATAAATATGCTTCCGATTCCTACGGAACGTCCAACAAGCACCCCAACCCATAAAGGAGCAATGATGCCGCCAATCCGTCCAAAGGAGGTTGCAAGCCCTGATCCTGTAGATCGTATAGCTGTAGGATACAATTCCGGAGTATAAGCATACATTCCGCCCCATGCACCGAGATTAAAGAACGATAAGCAGATCCCGGCAGCCATAAGCATACCTTCAGTTGTAGAATTTCCGAACCAGGCAGCACTAACCGCAGTTAATAACAGATAAACAACCAGTACAAACTTACGTCCAAATTTCTCAATAAAATAAGCAGCCGTGAAATAACCAGGAAGCTGTGCAAGTGTCATTATAAGCACGTATTCAAAGCTTCTAACCAAGCTAAAGCCCTTAAGGACCATAACCGTTGGCAGCCAGAGAAACATTCCATAATATGAAAATACCACTGTGAACCAGAGTATCCAGAGCATAATCGTAGAACGTCGATATTCCGGTGACCACACGATCGCTATACGTTTTTTCAAAGAAACCGGAGCCTTTCGGATCTCTGCAAATCGCGGGGAATCATCAATTGCACGCCGCAGATAAATGGCATACAGTGCTGGAAGCGCGCCAATGGCAAACGCCACACGCCAACCGTAGTCCGGAATGATAAAGAACGCTATTAAAGCCGAAGCGATCCAACCCAGCGCCCAGAAGCTCTCCAAAAGCACTACAGCACGGCCTCTCTCCTCAGCAGGCATACTTTCAGAGACCAAAGTAGAAGCCACTGGAAGTTCACCGCCCAACCCGAAGCCAGTCACAAACCGCAACACACATAATACCGCAAATCCCGTAGCAAAGGCAGATAATCCGCTCGCCGCTGAAAAAATTAACAACGTCCACAGCAATACCGATTTACGCCCAAAACGGTCTGCTAGAATGCCTGCAGCTGCTGCTCCTACAGCCATACCTACGGAGTTGATACTGGTCAATACTCCAATTTGCTCCGGACCGAGCTTCCATTCCTTAGCTAAAGCTGCGACAACAAAAGAAATCATTCCGACGTCCATCGCGTCAAACATCCAGCTAATGCCTGCACTAAGGAGAAGCTTTCTTTGCTTCGGATTCCGAAGTAATGTCATTTGATTCACTCGAACAACCTCTCTTTCCTGCATAACGACTGTTAAAATCCTGTATAGCTTGTTTTAACTTCATATATTAGAATTGAAACGCTCAAAAATCAAGAAAATAACGTGGCATTTAAAGATTGTCTGACCAAGGACTGAAAGTAACAAGTTTGCACGGAGATGGCAGCTATGAAAATGGTGTTCCAAACGGCCTCACTCTGTGTCCTTGTTAGATGAGCTAACCTTTTCATCATTCCCTCTGTTGAATCCTCTATAACACTAACCTTCCATGACTTTTCTCCGAGTTCATTCCGATCATCCATTCCATGATTTTGAAGTGAAGGATTGTTCTTAATTTTCTCAAAAAGACCCGCATAGGCGTTGTAAAGTTGAGCAGGCTCGATCAAGTCATCGTCATCACGCTCAGGCTTAAGAAATAACCGGTGAAAAAGCTGACGTATGCTCTCAAAATCAAGTGCCGACTTCAGATCATCAATCATGAATAAAAGAGCAGCTTGATTTACCGAATATTTTTTCCCTTGACGTGGTGAGCCTAAATATTCTTTGAAGTCACGCTTGACCCAATTTTGCATAGCCGTAACGGAAAGTGTGGAATACTCTATTAGATTGCCAAGAGCGGCAATATCTCCAAGAGAAAAGCCTTTTGTTGAACGCCCCTTCATAACTTTTAGTAGAATTGTTGGTAATTCATTAGGAGTAGTTTTAGTCCAGGCCTCTTGTAGAATCTGCAACGGTTTTGTGTCTAAGGTTCCAGTAAGCGACAGCAAGAATTTGGACATTTCTATCCGGGTTAAAGTGAATGATTCCATCTTTGGGATGCCTCCCCATTTGATATTTTAGCGAAAAGTTCGTAGAATAGGTTCATAAGAACTCATAATTGAGTATAACCTACTTATAGAATGAAAGGGATGGTAAAGATTTAATGGGTATAGGACTTAGTTTAACATTGGTAGCTGTTTTGATTCTTTTAACTGCTTTTTTTGTAGCTACGGAATTTGCAATGGTAAAGTTAAGAAGCAGCCGGATTAGTCAAATGGTGATGGAAGGGCGCAAGAATGCCATAGCAGTTCAAAGGGTTGCAGCTAATCTTGATGGTTATTTATCCGCTTGCCAGCTGGGAATTACCATTACGGCGCTCGGAATCGGTGCGCTTGCTGAGCCGGCATTTGAACAAATGCTGCTTCCGTTATTTGATTGGTTAGGCATAAATGTTGATTTAAGTCATGTTCTAGCTTTCGCACTTGCTTTCTTCATTGCGACTTTCTTACATGTAGTTGTTGGAGAACTTGCTCCAAAAACCGCAGCTATCAACAAGCCGGAAGAGATCAGCTTGATGACAGCCCTGCCGATCATTTGGTTCTACAAAATCCTGTATCCTCTGATTTGGCTGCTAAACGGTTCAGCTAATTTATTAGTTCGTATGTTTGGTATGAAGCCTGCTAGTGAACACGGGGATGCACATTCCGAAGAAGAAATTCGACTTATACTTTCTGAGAGCTATGAGAGTGGCAAAATCAATAAAGCGGAATATGGTTATGTAAATCGTATTTTCAATTTTGATGAGATGCTGGCTCGTGAAATCATGGTACCTCGTACTGATATGGTATGTCTCTTTACGGATTACTCTTTGCAAGAAAACCTTGCGATTATCCGGAAAGAACAATATACTCGTTTTCCCGTTGCAGAAGGCAATAAAGATAATATTATAGGAATGATTAATACTAAGCAGCTTTACTTGCAATATGATAACAATCCTAATTTTGATTTTAAAGGGTTGATACAACCCGTATTAACGGTCTCTGAAGTCACTCCGGTAAAGAAAGTCCTGACCCGCATGCAGTTGGAACGGGTTCATATTGCCCTTTTGCTTGATGAATATGGCGGAACGTCCGGCCTTATAACGATAGAAGATATTTTGGAAGAAATTGTGGGAGAGATCCGTGACGAATTCGATGGCGATGAACGAAGAAACGTAGAGAAACTGAGTGATTTCAATTATTTATTTGATGGCAAGGTTTCCTTGCTTGAGATCAAACAGTTAACAGGCTTGGATTTCGAGGATGAAGAGGTAACAACCATTGGTGGATGGTTATATAGTCACCTTAACGATCCTGCTGTAGGGAAAAGTCTAATCCGTGAAAATGTACAAATTATTGTACGTGAGATGAATAGGCACCGGATCCGTAAGGTCGAAATCATTATTAAAGAAAATTCCAAATAAATATATATCAGAAAGAAAGGCTCCTCACACGGACGCCTTTCTTTTTTTGTAGTCCTATTCCAGAACTACAGGCTATGTATTTCTCTTGAAAAATTATTCTATAATTTTACCCATATAAAATTCATCGACCCACTGTCCATCTACTTTAAGGGATTTCACTCTGGTTCCTTCAATAGAAAATCCGCATTTGGTATATAGAGCAAGTGCACGATGATTATGTGTCATAACTGTAAGCTCAAGACGAATAATCTGATGACTTGAAGCCCAAGCATCCATTTCGCGGAACAATGCGGTTCCAATGCCAACCCCCTGATATTCATTCAAAATCCCCACAACAATATATGCACTATGCTGATTTCGGCGGACAGTTCCTCCTCTCAGGGACAAAAATCCCACAAGGTTACCCTCTACCTCCGCTCCGATAAGGACAGATGAATCTGAATTAACAAAATTTTCGATCATTTCCCTGACCTGCTTAAGTCCGGAATGTCTTTCATCCGGCTCAAGCAGCATGTAGGATGATTCTACATCTAACTGATACTGCAAAGTTAACAATACCTCAGCGTCTTCCGGAACTAATTCCCTAAATGTAACCATCATCAAAAGTGTCATCTCCCCATGAATAACTTTTCAGAAGCGACAGATCATGAGCACGTTTCCATCAGGATCCTTGAAATTAAACCAATGGTCATTCTCGATATCGGTCAGAATCTCTGCTCCAATGGCCTTGACAAAATCATAGGCAGCGTCAATATCCTTAGTGTTCAAATGAAATGCAGGAGTATTCAACACACTCTCGCTTGTGAATATCTTACTATCTAGCACAATTCCTGGCCCTTCCATCGGGACAACGTACAAATGCCCAAATAGGACCTCTTCGTCAATCGGGAGTCCTAGCAGTTTGCTATACCATAGCTTAGATCTTTCAATATCACTGACGGGTATGAAGACAGCACCTATCTGATTCATAATTGGACTTGTCACTGTGTAACCTCCTATAAGAAGATACGGAATGGGTCTACCTCTTACCAATTCGATAAAACATTCAATTCCCCTCCTAATTTTGGAGAAGTTATCAGAAGTTATGTTATAATTTTGTCACTACGAGGACCAAACACATAAGGAGACTTTAAGTGACCCATACATTACGAAAAATACTAGGGCTAACGCCGCCCAAAATATTGTCACTCGGTTTCATGCTGCTCATTTCAATTGGAACAGTGCTTTTGTGCTTACCGGCTGCATCTACCGGAGATAGAATTTCATTATTAGATGCACTCTTCATGGCCACATCAGCAACCTGTGTGACCGGACTTGCTGTCATTGACACGGGGACGCAGTTGACTACTTTCGGACAAATAGTATTACTTGCACTCTTTCAGATCGGTGGGCTCGGTTTTGTAACCATGGCCACATTAATCACACTGGTCCTCAACAAACGGATCTCCCTAAAGGAGCGGATATTGCTCCAGGAATCCATGAATCAAAACTCTCTTCAAGGAATCGTGCTGCTTATCCGTAGAGTTCTCCTATATTCTCTCGTAATCCAGCTAACCGGCGCTTTGATTCTCACAAGCAGATTTCTGGGGGACATGCCCTCTGGAAAGGCACTTTATTATGGCTTGTTCCATAGCATATCTATTTTTAATAATGCTGGTTTTGATCTTTTCGGTGATGTGCACGGACCTTTTAGCGGGCTAACACGTTATGCAGAGGACCCCATCATTAATATTACAGTAATGGCGCTTATATTCTTGGGAGGTATCGGGTTTATCGTATTATCTGATGTAATTGACTTTCCGAAGAGAAAAAGACTCACCTTGCATTCCAAGGTTGTGCTTTCAACTTCCGCTATACTGATTGTAGTTGGTGCAGTTCTATTTTTTTGGATGGAGCTTCATTATACGCTCAAGCCACTTACTTCCGCAGGTAAAGTAATGGCTTCATTTCTTCAAGCCATTACTCCACGCTCGGGAGGAGTTACAACGATTGAAATTCCATTGCTTCGCCAATCCACACAATTTTTGATGATTATCCTAATGTTTATCGGGGCAGCACCGGGCTCTACGGGAGGCGGTATCAAAATTACGACCTTCGCTGTCTTGATTATTGCAGTCTTCACTCAAATCCGTGGAAAACAGGACGTGGTCCTTTTTCGCCAGCGGATTTCTAAAGACACCGTCTATAGAGCAATCACAATGACATTGCTGTCGTTGCTGCTCATCATTTTCTCCACTATGCTGTTATCTGTCACAGAAAATGCGACCTTTCTAATGGTCCTCTTCGAGGCCGTATCGGCTTTCGGAACTTCCGGGATTAGTATGGGTCTGACCACAGAGCTTACGCCTATTGGTAAGGTACTGATTATAATTCTAATGTTTGTAGGTAGAACCGGACCTCTTACGCTTGCTTATGCGCTTAAACCAAAAAAGAGCAAGGAACTATACCATTATCCCGAAGGTAATATAACTATCGGTTAACGAAAAGGGGCTGTCCCATAATCCATGAAATGGCTACTTGGGACGCCCCTTGTTTTTGGAGTCGGATAGACGATTGTGCTTGTGAAGACGCTCCGCGAACGGACCGTTGCTACAATCGCTGTTGTGTCCAGATTTTATTTATTCCCCTTAGCGGTGAAAATCC
>JAILZT010000014.1 GCA_023512345.1 Paenibacillus sp. | reverse complement strand
GAGAAAAAGATCTTGTGAAATTTGGGACGGGAATTCATATATTCAAAGGGTTTAGTGTACAGTTTTAACTGTATTTTGTTAAACTAACGGGAAACTATTGTTCAATAGCGCAGGGGCTCCAAGTGTTAGCTTATACTCCGTAAAACTTGCAATAAGCTTGATACCTAAGAGGTTCTTAGAAACACGAATATTTAACAAGTTCAACAAAAAAATTACGTGTTAACGAAAGGGCAGCATATGAAAACCAGTGTAGTTAATAATATGTTCAAGCAAAAATACTGGATAAGATTTGAACTTGGACCAGTTGGTCTTGAGGAAAAAGCATACGTTAATGAGGTAATGCAACGCTCGAACAGCATATGTAACATCGAAACACTAGAAATATGGTTAAGAAGATTGATAGATCAGCAACTAAGAGAATCATTTGGTTTGAATTATCTTCAATACCAAGATAGTTCGGGAGATTTCATCATAAAAAAACTGTCCGAGAAGGCGTCCTGAGTCGAAGAAATGCAGAGCCAAAGAGGTATCCACGTGATATTAGCATTAATTGATTATGGCCGCTTTTCTGTCAGAAGAACTATCGCATTTAGCCACATAAAATTACCTAAAACCAAAAATGCTAAATATATATGAATATACAGATGAAAATATAGGTGAATTTAATCGAAACTTCTAATTTTAAACGCGAATCAGCTTTAAGGAAGAAGATCATATTTTCACACCTTTTTTCTAGTTCTTGTAATCCATAGACTTAATATAAAAATGAGCTGAGTAGCTGAACCTAAATAATGAATTATCAATAGACTTATTGGAGTAGTTAATAATTGATAAGTACTAACTAGCGAGATCATCCAAAGTACTAAGAAGAGAAAGGATGTCACAAAAATAGTTTTAAAATTTTTAATGGATTTAACTGAAATAATGGTTACAAAGATTAAGACAAATAGAATTGAATAGGTTATAAAGAACCCGAGCTCATTCTTACTTACTTGTACAGGTATATCAGAAGTTAGTAAGAATGCCAATCCAAATTGAACTAGACTGAAAGCGATTAGAGGAATAAGAATTTTCAATTTGTTCAAAGTCTTAACCCCATTTCTATATTTTTAATAACAATACATGTTATTTAAAGTATAGGTTATAAAGAGGAATGTCAAAATAACATAAATTTGATCGGGGATAAAAAGAAATCTAGTATTCAGAAGGGCATTTTCCCGACCTACATACATATGTACAAAATACGGGTTTTGTGAACAAGTACATTAAAAACTATCCATCTTTTTCTACAGCTTGTTTTAAGTCATCGTTTGTTAGATGTGTTTTAAATTAACATACTTCCTCTCTTATAGTTAAATATTCCACCAAATCATGTAAAGCCTTATAAACGTACAGTTCCTTTTTCCCTTTTCTAATTACACGGATACGACATTTTTTTAGATCTAGATCATGAACAACACAATCTAATTTTGATACACGATTCATCTGATGGATATTTATTAATTTTTTAATATCTTTGTGAATTTCCCCATAGTCGTAAGCTACGAATTATTTTAATTCTTCAAACATCTCCTCTTAATATTTTTCCATAATTAGATTTGCTTTTGCTTTGAATCTATGTATATCTCTTTCAACGTTTCGTCTTCGTCTACTTTTGGACTGAATTTTCTGGTTTATCCTCATTGGCTCTAGCAACTTCGTTTGTAATTCGGAACAAGGCGACTCCTTATCTCGGATGAAAAGAAAGTAATCGGTTAGATCCCGTTAAGAGGATATACGATGGATTGGCTGTCACATGTTGATATATTGCTGCACGTACCAATTGGCGACTCAATTTAGCGAGCAAAGAATATGGTTCTGTCGAGCAGCTGGATAAGAACACTCTTCTGAAACCTACAAACTAAAAGTAGACTGGAAATGGGTTCCATCTGGTTACTCTACCCCACACGTTCTCTTTTTTTCTCTCATATGTTATATCAGAAAGGAGGGATACGCAACGATAACAGTGGAAAGAGAAACTACTCCTTCCGACCTTATTATTCCGATTTCAATGTGCCGTTCGCTGGATCTGTAGTTAAATCCGTGTTCATTTCCGTAAGTGCTCTCGGTACGACTCGCCTTGGCCCCGAGAGTTTTAATACCCAAGTTTATTCCGACTAATGGTAGGACATTAATCAATGAGGAAGGTGAAATAAATGGCTTACACGACTGGATATATGACAAACACGAGAGATTTTGGAACCGCGGTTACAAACGTTGTTCTGAATCTTGTAAACGAAAGCCAATTAAACACAGCCAACGTGCTGGTCAAAATTTTTTATTCGCAATCACCCGATGTCAAAATTCCGCTGTATGTAAATGCTTATACCCTTCCAGCCAATTCCATCAGACGAGCCGTGTTCTTCGTACAAGGGGTTTTGGCATACGAAGTTCAGTACAATGTAACAAGCGTCTCACCGTTAGATGTTGTACTGTCATCGTTTGGATTGGATGAATTCGGTAATGTCGTTCAGGAACATAGTGTTCTTCAATCAGAACTTACGACGATTTCCGCCCTTTCACCATCTTAGTATCATATGAAGGCAAGTCTTGTTAACATAAGAGACAAGCAGGTCGAATTTGTCCAGATCATGAGGTTCAAGCGATTTTGAAAAGCGATCGAGCTCCGGTGCCGTCCGGATTCGATCGCCTCTTTTATATATCCGCAAAGATTTTCTGCGAACCTGTTCTTGTGTCAGTCCATACCGCAACAAATTGGCTGGGGGGAACGCTGGATATATCAATATAGTTTCCGATTGATGCAGCTGGTATCGGACTGCCCGCATTAGGGTCGAATGAAATCGTCGTAATCCGGGTGTTGATAAACGTAATTCCTCCGTCAGTGGATTGGGAGAGAAAGACATCTAGCAAAAACCCGTTTAACTGGTTGGAGTAATAGATGATTGTGATTTCTCCGGTTTTCGGCGATACGTCGATGGACGGGAAAAAATTTTGCGATCCCGCAGGAGCATTCGTCACCCTAATCGGAACGCTCCATGTTAACCCATCATTCAAAGATCTTGAAAGGAAGATATCCGCATAACCAAGCCGGTTGTCCTGCCATACGGCGTAGACGTTGCCGTTGGTCGGCATCGATGATGTATCCGTAGCGATGTTCGCTGATGTTAATACCAGGAAAGCATACCCGGGAACGGGCAGTGTGGTCGGAACAAGAACGACATCGTCTACCACTACGGTAGGTTCAAAGCTCACACCTCCGTTAAGTGAACGGCGCACTTTAAAAGTAACGGACGGACTTAACGTAATATAAGCGACATAGACGATTCCTGTAAAGCCGACAGTTGCGCCCGAACGCGAGACGTAGTCTGCTTCAGGAGAGATGAGAACTGGAGTTTGCCATGTCAGCCCTCCATCCGTCGATCTCTGGAAAAAGGTAACGCTGCCGCCGACGATATCAATATTCACTTGGTGGGTGTATGTCAGATAAGCAAATCCTAGGAAAGGGCTGGCTTGCGATTTGTCGGTGTTTAGATTCACTTCTGTATTATTAGTATATGTTGCAAACCCTGGCGCTACGATGATAGGTGGCGAGAAGGTTGCTCCATTGTCCGTTGATACGTATACGATAGCAGTGCCGTTGATGCCCGGTGAGAACACAAAGGACGCCACGATAAATGTAGTTGGAAAAGAGTAGGATATCACGTTCGAGGTTGCTCCGGTAAAACCAGCCGGAAACGGTAGAATCATACTGCTCCACGTCATTCCCCCGTCAAGTGAACGATATACGCCTGTGGCAGGAGGTCCATTTACAAAATCCGTCGCGGTAGCAACCATAATGTTCGGAGACAAATAATTGACAGCCACACTCGGTTCCTGTTTGATATTCGCACTCGGAGTTACTAAAACATTTGCCATCCTCTTCACCTCTTCTTCTACTATGGATCCAAATTTCCAGCGAATATCGTTTGTGTACCTGTTCGTGTATCCATCCATACCGCAATAAAATTATCCGGAGGGATGATGCTGATGTCAATATAATCTCCGATAAGCGTCGTCGGTACAACGCTATTTCCATTTGGATTGAAGGATGTGGTTGTCACCCTGCTGTTTACAAACGAAGCCCCGCCGTTGTTGGACTCAGCCACAAACACATCTAGATCAAAGCCGTTCAGCTTATTCGTATAGTAGATGATTTTAATCGCACCGGTTTTTGGGGATACGTCAATGGCTGGAAAGAAGTTTTGCGATCCCGGCGTAGCATTGGTAACGCTTATGGGTGGGCTCCATGTCATTCCCAGGTCGCTTGTCTTAGACATGAATATATCAGAATATCCAAGCCGGTAATCCTGCCAAACTGCGTATAGCGTATTGCTGGTTGACGGTACTACGGAAGTGTCCGCTGCAATTGCAGGCCAAGTCAAAACACGAAAGGCATAACCTGGAACCGGAAGCGGGCTTGGTACGATCGTAACCGGCGATACTCTGATGATCGGGCCAAAAGTAGCTCCACCGTCGAACGATCTCCGGATGGAGAAATTCGTATTCTGGGAAGGGGTACTGTTAATCCACGCCACATAAACGTTTCCGAATAAATCGACCGCCACATCCGGACGTTCGGCCGCCGTTTCTTCCACCTCTGAAATCAGTACCGGCGTATCCCATGTAAGTCCCTCATCCGCCGAACGTTGATAAAAAGTGACGGTTCTCCCAGTAAAATCGATATTAAACTGGCGAGCATATACAAGATATACATGTCCACGGTACGGGCTTTTCTGCGAATCGTCAATTGTAATAAGTGTCGCGTCATTGTTGATAAATGTACCGTACCCAGGATCTACGATAACCGGAAGGGAAAAGCTCGCCCCTCCATCCGTCGATTTGTATACGACAACCGTTCCAGAGAGTCCATTTGGGGGGAACGCATGCCCGACAAGAATGAACGTATTCGGGAACCCATAGCCAACATAAGGCGCTTCAACGCCGGTGAATCCCGCAGGAGGCGGCAAAATCGTATTTGTCCAATTAACCCCTCCATCGATAGACCTGTAAAGACCCGCCAACGGGCTGCCGGTCGTGAAATTGACGGATGCCGCTATAATGATATTGGGACTGAGCAAATGAACGGCTACACTCGGTTCAAATTTTGGATTGCCGCCTGGGGTGACTTGATAATTCGCCATATGCAAACCTCATTTTTTTAGTAATAATGAATCAGGAGTTAGCACTGATTTCAATGAATGCGTTTTATATAGTACATTATAAACGGGTTCCTTAGACACTGGTTCGATTCCGTATTCGATTAATTCAAAGCTTGGCGTGAAATAGGCGGAAATGAAATGGTCAGACGTTTTTCTTAATTGAATGGATAGACGCTCTAAATCAAACATTCTCAGTCTCACTTTGCCATACACCATCGTAAATGGAGTAAGAACGTTCTGTAGGGCATAAATGATGGCTTCCCTTTCATTCATCCCCGGCATTGCTGCATATTGAATTTTCGGATCCGGAATGTCGGAAAGCAGATCGGAGGCAAGCTGGTCCGTAGACAAATCGAGCACCAACAAACGGAAGTTGCTATAGTACTGTTCTAACACATGTTCCAGCAAATCAATTGACTCTACGGAACCGTCTTTTATCGGATGCAAAATCGTTGTCTCAAGAGGAATATTTCTTCTTTTTCGAGCTAATAATTTGGCCGTTTGATAAGCATTTCTCCAGCGGCGGTGCTGCTGCCTCGAATGTAATTGAGCAGAAATGCTAAAAGGAGAATTCACACGATAATCCATGAAAACTTCTGGAATGTATTCAATTTCGCAAAGATCTATTAAGCGGAGCCAGTAATCGTAATCTTCAACAGGTTCCATGCCATATCCTTCGATGGCTTTTGCATACCTGCTTTTATACATAAATGAAGGTCCAATAAGACAGAAGTCTAGAAGCGCTTCTTTCGGTTTCATTTGGTACTTTTTCATCTCTTCCGTATGAAAATCGTCATAAACTGGAAGATCGTTGTCGTCAATTTCCCGAAAACAGGTGTAAACTAAACCCAACTGCTCCGGTCCTTGTTTAAGATGCTTGCGTTGGATCCGAATATAGTCGTAGTAATAAATATTATCACTGGAAACCCATGTGAAATATTGGAGATCGGGATCTGCAAACAATTGTTCAAACCCGCAGTTCAACGATTTAGCCACACCCTGATTATGTTCATTCATGATAATCCGTACACGCCGGTCATCCTGCACTTCATTTTCAATGATACTGCGTACTTCTGGTGCGCCATCGATAACGATGATGAATCTGAAGTTCGAATATGACTGTTTAAGTATGGATTGAATGGCTGCGCGCAGGTATGACGACTTTTGCTTATACACGGGCATAACAATTCCAACATCCGGCATAGAATTTCACCTCATCTTTACTTTCTTTAACAAGTTATTCTCGCTAATCAATTACGTATAGACGATTATCATGATGATTTTAGATCTCCACTCATGTCCATTACTTTTGGAGTCTTCACCTTATATACTGGAATAGGGTATTGGGATATCACTGGGGGGGAAAAACATGAAGGTTGTTATTCCAGTAGGTGCATTGCATCTAGGCGGGGGCTGTAAGAATTTGGCCGATCTAGCAAACGCGTTACATGTCAGAGGTCATGACACTGAAATTCTAGTACCGGAAAGGGAACCCGTCGTCTATGATATCCATTGCAAGTTAACAAGAATTCCTGCTCTACACTCTTCTTATATTCCATATGCTGATCTCGTAATTGCCAATTTTTATACGACGTTTAGCGCTTGTTACGAAGCTTGGCCCAAACAATGCGTGCGTTTTTCTCAGGCCTATGAGCCCTCATGGGTGCCGGATCGTGACTTCGCTTTATGGACCTATGCACAAGGAATCCCCGTTATTACGCTTTCCAATTGGCTTGACGAACAAATTTATCAGGCTGTAGGACAAAGAACCTATATCCACAATCCTGGTGTTGATCCTCTAATCTTTTATCCCCCACCCATTCCAAAAAAATTCGCACCGGAAAAACGCAAGATTATCCTATATTTAGCGCGTGACCCAGACTCAGGTTATGAAATAAAAGGCTTTTACGATTTTGTTCAATGTATGGAATTATTCAATAGAAAGTATACTGGGAAATTTATTGTTCATATGGTTTGTCCAGAAAAGAAATTGCAGCTTCCCTCTGGAATTCCTTGCCGGACATACGGGGCCCTTACCGATAAACAGTTTGCTGAGCTTTACCGGGAGGCTGACATTTTCGTCTCTTCATCGTGGATAGAAGCCTATGGGTTCCCTCCTTTAGAAGCAATGGCTTGCGGGACGCCAGTTGTAACAACGGATTCCGGGGGAATTCGAGATTTTTCCGAACATATGAAAAGCGCCTTTATTACGAAGCCTCAAAACCCAAGTGAATTAGCGGAAGCAATAATGATCGTTTTGAGTAACGAAACTCTTTATCAGGAACTCGTTACCGGAGGACTTGAATCAGCCAGCCGATTCAGAAAGCACGATTTCGAGCAAAAGCTGGTAGATACCTTAGAACTAATTTCCAAAAAATTGAATATAGGAACAAAAAAAAGTCTTCCGTCATCTAACTGATGACGGAAGACTTTTTTAAGAAATACCATGATTAACGAAACACAATCAAGATTTGATTGTCCCCCGTTCTATTCATCACCCGGTATCCTTTAGTAGCTTTTGTGGCAACACCTTCCCCATTCGGCATGCAATATCCGCCTGGAAAACAGCTGCCGTCATCCCGAATTAAGACCTGACCTAACAAACCCACTACTACCCACTCAGGTCTATGTCTTCTTGGCAGATAATGTTGTTTTGGATCCCAACTAGGGTTGAGAACGGGTTGTTCCTCCATATGTTCCGGCTCAATAAGATATCCGGTACGATCGTAAACAGGCGGGACTTTCACTAGCTGATATTGAATACCTCCCCATTCGTCGGTAATATATTTCTGCGACCATCTGAGCTCCATGCAATTACCGACTATTGAAGGGTTTTTACTGGTAACCCCCAAGACATAACTATCGTTATTTCTCGCTTTGCGAATTTTCCCATTTGTCCCCTCAAAAGTTACAAAATACCCATAATCAATCCCTGTATCATTTATCGTTTCGAACATTTCTGCATAATGTTGTCCTCCGGTAAACCAATTGCGATCAATTACCGCTTCACCTGATTGATTAATTTTAGCTGCAATTCCAGGATTTTCTTCATCAATTCCATTAGCAAGATGCCATGCGTAGCTTTCCAACGCATCCCCAAATTTACCGATGATATGGGCACCGGATAATTCCGATGTACTAGTATTTTTTCCACCTGCATATGATAAATTCCCACTGGCGGTTGTTAGAAATCCTGCTGCATGTGCTCCAACTCCACCAGCATTCGTTTGTATACCTTCTGCATGTGCTGCTAACTGATTAGCAGATGTCCCCTTCCCTTCAGCATGAGAAGCTTTTCCGTCGGCACGAGTCCCTTCACCTTGCGCATGTGAAGAATCCCCATTAGTGATCGTAAAAGATCCCTCTGCATGTGAGTACGCTCCCTTTGCAGTCGTGGTATCCCCCTGGGCATGAGAGGCAAAACCATTGGCAGTACTTTCATAACCCTCGCTATGCGAATAATCTCCTCCAGCTGTTGTGAATCCCCCCTCTGCATGAGAAGCATTGCCTTGAGCGATCGTGCTGTCCCCTTCCGCGTGAGCTGCACTTGCTGTGCTTTCGGCTTTGAACCCCTCTGCATGAGAGACAGGTCCTTTTGCTTTTGTTTCTTGACCTTCGGCATGAGAATATAGTCCATCCGCATTGGTACCCCCTCCTTCCGCATGGGAAGCATCACCGCGAGCCGTTGTATTATATCCTTCGACATGAGCCGCCTGACCATGTGGCATATTTGTCATCACTCCAATCATTAAGCATTTTGTTTGCTAAAACTTATTATATGCATGACTTTCATGTCCGGTTTAATCTGGCCATAAAAATATCCCCTCCAAGTTTACTCGTTCCTAATGATACCATTAGGTTTTTTACGAGTGTCTACTTGAAAGGGATAATACCAGGGCCTTGCGGTTTTTATTTTATATGTTCGATCTGTTTAGGTATGAATTAATCTAATAATCCGAATAAATAAACCAATGGAATAGATACATAACCTAGAAACTCAACAACTGGACCGATTAACTCAAATAACCAATAATAAGGCAAGATGGTCATTCCTACCCTACCGTACTTTGGTCTAAGAATCATAGCTTTATAATTCAATAAACTATCGAATAACCTGACTAGCCAATCCTAACGACTTAAAATTTTACTTACTCCCATACATTAACGATAGGCACACCGTTCTCTAATCTAATTTTACTTTCTGCTATCCATTCCTTAAACCATTGGTTATCTGAACTGCTGAATGTCTCATGACCAAGTAATCATCTAAGGTATTCTCCATACGGTAGCCGATCATGAAATATTTCATGAATCTAATAGCTTGTTCTTCTCTGTTCTCCCAGCCCTCATCACCACCATACACATAAACAAGATAATACAGCTGTATTGCAATGTGCTCTACAAACCAACTATATTGCGCCTCATCAAAAATCAAATAGAGTAATAGCGCCCTCCTCGTTAACCAAAAAATTGCCAACGCCAGTATCTCCATGAATAAGCCCGTAAGAGTCTTCATTTTTCGGCAATTCATTAATTGCGTTTACTAAGCTGAGGTAGGAAATTGATGTGTTTCAAATAATAATTTTGATTTAAATCATGTCTTTAACTGTATCCTCCTTAGGTTTATAAATTTTGATAACGAGTGTATCTTGCCTGTCATCCGACCCAATTTCTCATACAACATATTATCCTGAAAGCAATCCGGGTAATCTATCTTCCTGCCTTGGGCTTTTTCAAAAGATACAGCAGTAAAATACATATCCTTTGTATGTACTACTTCGGTCATTACACCATTCAGTGATTAGATAGGTACAGAAACGGACATTCCGTTACTAGCTAAATATAGAATCCAATCAAGTTCCGCTCGACTGTGTTGACGGTCCTATGAGAACTTGGGGTAAATCTTAAAATGCAGGACATGCCATTCTGTTGATATTCATATACGAAATTTTGGAAACCGCCAATGAATTTTAAGTCCTTAATGCTTACACCATATTTTAAGGCCACACTACCTACAATCTCATCACTGAATATCTCTTTGATTTTATTTTCCATATAAGAGTTCCACCGACACCTCTTGTTTCTCACCTGAACCGCCTAATTTAAAAACAATGATACCCCCTACGATAATCAGCACACCTATTAACTTATTCAGTGTAAAAGGAACCTTCTCAAGACCTAACCAACCTAGTGAATCGAACAATAAAGCAAAACCGAGTTGTGATGTGAGCATGATCGAGACGGAAAACGTTGGACCGAGCAGCTTAATCCCTTGAACCAGGCACAGCACTACACCTACTCCAATCAAACCACTGAACCAATACCACAGCTGCATATTTGGCAAAACAAACATTTGTTTCCCTTCAACAATGAGTCCGATCGTTAGTGAAGCCGCAAATCCCATACCCAATACTAGACTGGTGGTTACCCATGACCCTACGCGTTCATTTACCTTACTGTTAAAAATATTTTGCAGGCCAACTAACGAACCGGCGATTAGCGCAAGTAATAATCCTAAAATCATAACAATAATCCCCCAAATCTTAAAATAGTATAAACCGATAATATTATCCCTTTGTTCGAAAGATCAAAACTTCAGAATGACTACGCCTAAGATCATCATTCCAATCCCAATAAACTGCGGTAATCTCATCTTCTGTTTTACTACGCCGAACCAACCATTACTATCGACCCAAAAAGTCAGACACAGTTGGGCAATCATCACAGCAGATATAGTAAGGGTTACACCGATCTGTTGAATGGAAGTCACGTTACTGAAAATAATAACCGATGCAAAGGCCCCGCCTGTTAAATACAAAGGTTTCACACGTTTAAGCCCCTGCCAATTTTTATCACGAACGAACATTAAGATCAGGAACGCCGCTACAAATCCAGTCAATTGGGTAAGTGTCGCTGCTTGCCAAGTACCGATATCCTTACTGATCCGGGTATTGGCTACTCCTTGCAGGGTGATAAAGCCCCCGGCTAAAATTGCATATAAAATACCTTTCATTCCAACTCTCTCCTCTGTTGATCTCTGTTTATCTTTGTCTTTAATTAAATGATACATTCAGAAGTTTGTGAAGGACATATGTCCTAAATGAAAACTACAAAAAAAACGGGTGCCATCCTTATTGTGGACGCAACCCGGTTCTCGGTCGTTATCGAACATTAAATCCCTCTAGGATATTTTTCCACAGGTAGTCATTATCATGAAACTCATTGGGTACAACGGGGATCTGCAACGCACATACGTTAGGAAAAGGCCACGGGGTTTCAATAACCCCGCTTACGGGCGCATGATTAATCACTAGTAAGTTAAATTCTCCGGTCACCATCTCTTTCAACACTTCCAGCAATTCGGCTGTTTCATGGATTGTTCCTTCCGTACGAATGAATAAAATCCGGTTAGCGTTCTGGAGTGTCTCCAAAAAGCGTGGAACACGCCGAGCAACCTTTGCTCTAAGCTCCGGGTAACTCGTAAGCTCCACCGGTGTGTTCTCTTTTAACGGGAAGTCATGGTGGGAGAATATGTGGTAAGCAGCATCCCGAACAATATAACAACCTGCATGATCATTAATCCCTGTAATCGCTAGATTGGGGAATTCCATGAAATTCGAAAACCGATTGCGCAATAGTTGATTAACCCCTGCTAAAATAGGCGATTCCACCCAATCTAATACACCACCGATATTCCTTAACATATGGCGAGATAACTGGTCTGCGGCTAGACAATTTTGCCCTAAACTGAAGATGACATCATATGTTCCCTTAATCTCATTGAAGTTCAAAGTAAGATCCCTCCCCCATCATTTACTATTATTAAATTATTTCAAGGGTAAAAGGGTTTGGACACTTGAATCTATTTTCAGGTGAATAGACAGGTATGCCTGTCAGACAGCACTCCGTCTTCATACAATAATTCTAGAACATATGATGGGCGGTGTAAGTATTGGCTAAGATATCTGTGATCATGCCTGTTTATAATATGGCACCCTATATCGAAGAATCGATATGCAGTATTTTGACGCAAACCTATTCTGACTTCGAATTGCTCATTATTGATGATGGGTCAACAGATGGAACTTTAGATATCATTAAAAAGTTTGATGACAGCAGAATCAAATTGATCTGTCACTCGATTAACTTGGGGTTAATAGAAACTTTAAATCAAGGCATCGATTTATCAACGGGTGAGTATATTGCCCGTATGGATGGTGATGATATCGCATTGCCCCATCGCTTTGAGCGTCAAGTAGCTTACATGGATACCCATCCTCATTGCGGTGTTTGCGGTTCTCAGGTTCGTTACTTGGGAATAGACGGAGTTACAACGAAACCTTTAACTCACGAAGAGATCAAATGCTGGCAGTTATTCCACTGTACGATTGTGCATCCTACCGTTATGATCCGAAAATCCGTTCTAGAGAATCATGGAATCAGGTATCTGTATTATTATCATGCAGAGGATTATGAAATTTGGAATCGGTTAGCAGCGGTTACCCAGTTAGTTAATCTTCCTGAGGTGTTGCTCATGTACAGGCAGCATGCTAATCAGGTGTCGAATGTCCACCAACGGGTACAAGAAATGCAAGCTGAATGCATCCGCAGAGACCAATTACTCCTAATCGGCATTGATGCGACCCCTGAAGAATATCAGACGCATATGGACTTTTGCCACTTTAGAATTCGAGTGCATGAACCCGATCATTATTATAAAGCTTTAGCATGGGCTCATAAGATCCTCGAGGGCAATGTACGGACATTAAAATATGAACACCAAACCTTAAATTTGGTTCTATCCCGTTGCTTCAGTTTATCCAGATATTAGCATTTAGATCTTGTGGAAATAGAAAGAGACTCCCCTATTGATAGTGAAGTCTCTCTTTGTTTTGGAATATTGTATATAGATCATTTGTTAAAATGGACCTCGAAGCGAGTTCCAACCCCAACTTGACTTGTAATTTTTATGGTGCCTCCCAATAGACTCACAAGTTTATTAACGATCGATAAACCCAGTCCACTGCCACCATATTGTCTAGAACGGGATTTCTCCACCCGGTAAAAACGATCAAAGATATAAGGCAGCTCTGCTTCAGGAATGCCCATGCCAGTATCCTCAACAATAAAGGCAACAGAGGTTGCTTCATACACTAGATGAACATTGATTTCTCCTTGATCTGTATAACGGATAGCATTTTCTAAAAGGTTCATTACAATCTGTTCTATGCGCTTCTCGTCTCCGTGAATCTTCACTGCTGAGCCGCTATGATGAATCGCTAACCCTAATTCCTTCTCTTTGGCCTTCAACTCAACCTTACGAACGGCTCGATCCACCATTTCCGATAAATCAACCCATTCTAAGTGGAGCGAGATATTGCCTTCTTCCATCTTTGCTAGATCAAAAAGATCCTCAACCAAGTCCTGAATCCGGTGAGCTTCCTGGTAAATAATATTCAAATATAAGTTTTTCTCGTCTTCAGTCTCATAGAGTCCGTCCATGACTACCTTGGCATAACCCTCCAGATAGGTAATGGGTGTTCGTAACTCATGAGATATGTTGGCCAGGAACTCCTGACGTGTATCTCTGTACCGCTGAAGATCGACAGCCAAGTCGTTAATCGCCCCCGCAAGAAATCCGATTTCATCCTTGGTGCTAATGGTTAGCCTCGTCTCCAATTCACCAGCTGCAATTTTACGGGTTGCCTTTTGCATTTGTACAAGGGGTCGAGACAAAGCCCTGGCGATGACCCAAGTGATCCCTAATGCCAAGATAAATGCGCCGAAGCCGGACAGAAACAATATATTCCGAACGTCTGATAGGGATTGCTCCATGCTTTTTGTTGAGGCCATAACATAGAGGGCAGAATCGATGTTGTCACTCTCTGCTATAGGTTGTCCTGTCACAAAATAATGATGGCCGGCAGGGTCTTTATAATCAAAGCTCACACTTTTCCCAGACATTATTGCCTCTAAATCTGCAGCTCGGATAAAGGAACGGTCGGCTGAATCATGTACACCTGAGTGAAAATCAACTTGTCCATTCTTTGAAATATTAAAGATACTTACGTTCGAAAATTCTGCAAAGGTCTTCATCATTTGCTCGGTTGTCGTATCCTCAGATTCAGCCATCACCGTGAAGTGAGAGGTAAGTTCTTCTGTCTCTGTATGCATTTCACTATAATAAAAATTAGTAAACAAACGATCAATTACAATACCCAGAAATAATAAAACTACAAAAAAGAGGGAAATAATTACAATACCAAGCTTTAATCCAATGATGTTATTTTTCATTCGAAATCACCAGGAATTTGAAATTTATAACCTATCCCCCATACCGTTTGAATAGGGCTATAAGGTAGTCCAGCACTATTCAATTTTTCGCGAATATTCTTGATATGTGTATCGATGACTCGGGTCTCCCCTCCATAGTCATTTCCCCACAGTCTTATCACTAGCTCTTCTCTGGTAAACGCACGCTGTCGGTTTTGTGCTAGCGCAGATAGAAGATCAAATTCCTTAAGAGTAAACTCTACGACTGTATTTTGTATATGAACCTCACGAGACTCAGGATAGATCATTAAGCTGGGAAAACTCAATACTGAACGCTCTTGTGGTATTGGTTGTAAGGTTCCTGTAGAGCGCCGAAGTAAAGAATGAATCCGGGCCAGAAGTTCTTCCGGTTCAAAGGGTTTGGTTAAGTAGTCATCTGCGCCGATTCCAAGACCATGGACTTTGTCTTTCGTCTCCGAGCGGGCGGTTAGCATTAGAATAGGAATGGAGTCAGTCTCTCGGATTACTTTGCAGACTTGCCACCCATCCATATCCGGCATCATCACATCCAGCAAAATCATATCAAACGAATGTTCACGTACCATGTTTAAGGCTTCATGCCCTGTTGAAGCTTCCTTAGTGGCGAAGCCTTCTTTGCTTAAATAGATCCGCAGCAGATTCCGCATGTTCCATTCATCGTCTACAATAAGTACCTGTAGTTTCGTCATTCTCTTCACCCTCTTCTATATCTAACACACCATAATCTAATAATAACAGTTGGAGGCCAATTTCTGCACTCATCTCACCTTTATTATGGATACTCTGCTGTTTTATTAGTAGTTTAAATTTAAAATGTGTAGAAAGAATGAAGAAAAAGTCTATCTTAAACTCGAAGAAGTATAAATATCCGATACCAGTTGCAGTGCTTTAATCCCTTCATTGCCACTCAGCCAGAAGTTACGTCCATCTCTAATATGATCATAGAAATCTTGAATCAATCTTCGGTGTCCTGTTCCCCAATAGGATTTTCCCTCCCCGTTACCTGAAGGGGGTTCACATAACATAGTTTCTTTCCCCTCTTTATAGAGATATAAGCAGTCTCTGCGCAGTAACAGTGTCCCTTGTTCGAACACCAGCTCCATCTCAACAGGAGAATTCACGAGATAAGCATTGGTAGCATAGAACAGGGCCCTGACATTGTTTTTGAAAAGAAGAGTCGCGTGAGCCGTATCCTCCACCTCAATGACGTTATTTAGAACATCTGTAGTGACACTGCCTTTCACTGAAGCAATTTCCCCTCCAAACCATTGGAGCAAGTCCAGCGTGTGGATCGTTTGATTAATGAGTACGCCGCCGCCTTCACTAACCCAATGCCCTCTCCAGTTGCTAGACGTATAATAATCCTCGCTACGGTGCCAGGTGACTATTCCTTTCATACAGATCAGATGCCCTAATTCACCAGAGTCAATAATCGCCTTCATACGAATAGAAGGGTCATTATAACGGTTTTGAAAGACAACACCGAGTTGACCTTTACTATGCCTTGCCGCTTCAAGCATTCTAAGTGCAGATGGAAGGTTAGCAGCTAGCGGCTTTTCGGTAAGCACATGCTTACCTGCATGTAAGAACTCTATTGCCATCTCTGCATGCAGGTGATGTGGTGTACACAAGTGGACAACATCAATATCTACTCTCTCCAATAACTCCTGGTAATCAACAGTCGTATAACACCCGTATTCTCGCTCCGCTTGATTCGCTTTATCTGAATCATGATCTGCAACTGCTCGAAGGTTAATTCCCTTCATAGCTAAGATCGCATTGGCATGTAAAGGGGAGATAGCCCCGCAACCGATAATAGCTGCTCCTAGTTCATTCATCTATTTCACCATCCGCCCTTCATTCTGCACTCTGCTGCTTCGTTACTTCAAAATAGCTGGTGTAAGATTGATCGCTTGAGCCTGAGCGGTAAGACATAGCTCTGCAGCTGTAAAGACATGCGCCTGAGTCATAGCCACCTCTGTTCGATTCAGACTATCCAGAATCAGCTCCCCGAAAAAGGGGAATCCGACCTTGCCGGTTACATTCTCATAGTGCTCCCTTTGTCCATCTACCCAGAATACATGTCCAGGCGTGCTCGAACGCCCAATGTCGGTATACTTTCGAAGCTCTATATAACCTTCAGTCCCCATGATAATGGTACGGCCATCTCCCCATGTACCGAGCCCATCCGGTGTAAACCAGTCCACACGTAAGTATTGTGTAGCTCCGTTATCACCTACAAGTGTCGCATCACCGAAATCCTCCAATTCAGGATAGATACTATGATTATAATTAGCCACTTTACTGTGAAGAACGGTTGCTTCCTTACATCCACAATAATAAAGAAATTGCTCGATTTGATGACTCCCGATATCACACAGAATACCGCCATAATTTTCACGCTTAAAAAACCAATCTGGACGATTGTGGGCATTTAAGCGGTGCGGACCCATACCGATCACTTGCAGAGGACGTCCGATGGCCCCCTGTTGAATAAGCTGACCTGCGTATACCGCACTTTCCACATGCAGCCTTTCACTGAAATAGACCATATACTTCCGCTTTGTCCGTTCCGCCTGAACCCGTGCCGCTTCCAATTGCTCAAGCGTAGTGAACGGAGCCTTATCTGTAAAATAATCCTTGCCATACTCCATCACCTTAAGCCCTAACGCTCCCCTCTCTGAGGGAATTGCAGCGGCTGCTACCATATGTACTTGAGAGTCCTCCAGAATTTCTTCTACTGAACGAGCCGCTTGTACTCCCGGATAGGTGTCCATGAAAGACTTCACCTTTACAGGATCCGGATCATACACCCATTTCAATTGAGCGCCAGCTTCTATCAGTCCATTACACATCCCATAGATATGTCCGTGATCCAGAGCGATAGCTGCGAAGATGAATTCACCAGGCTTAACCACGTGTTTAGCTTCGTGAGTGGGGGCGTACAGCATACCATCTTTATTACTCATGATTTATACCCTCCATGTAATGCATTAAGTAGTTCAGACTGATGGTTACACTCTCAAAAGGATCACGTCGGCATACGTCCTGTTCGACCACATACCATTCAACATTAGTCTCACGACAGGCTTTCAGGATTCCTGTATAATTCATATTGCCTTCACCAAGCTCTGCGAAAACAGGCTTTCGATCGAATATAGCCATATCTTTCAGGTGAACCACCTGCATTCTGCCTTGTACTTTATGAATCCATTCCACCGGATCTGCACCGGCTGCCTGTAACCAATATAAATCGAGTTCGATGCCGAAATAGTCTGGATCTGTTTCAGCCAGGATGATATCCATCCCCGTTCTGCTGTCCTCAAAGCGTTCAAACTCAAAATCATGATTATGATAAATAAACTGCAATCCATAGATCTCTTTTAACTGTCTGGAAATTGCCGAAGCTTCTTCAACAAAGGTGCGATAACCCTCTATACTGGTACGGTAAACATCAGGCAATCCTCCAAGTCCAATGTATTTACAGTTCCATAATTGATGTTCTTTAGCCAGTACGTCCACATCATCAACCAGCCGTGTCCAAGGCACATGAGTAGCAATTATCTTTAATCCATATTCATCTGCGTAATTCTTAACTATCTCTGGGGCGATCGGCCCGATGCCAGACACTTGGACAGCAGTATAACCTATGGAAGCGAGCTTTTGAAAAGTAGATCTTAATTCCTCGGGGGTCTGGGAAAACTCTCGAAAAGTGTACATTTGAGCTGCGATCATTGAAGGTTGCATACGTAATCATCTCCTGTGTTTTATAGTTCAGTGCGTTCCCGTTACGTCTAGTGGTTTATTTACCGAGCTTTCTTTTTTGAAAGTGGAGCTCTTTATCTTTTCATTCAATATCTCATAAAATAAGTCTGCATCTATAGGCAACTCAACCCAATTGTCCGTCCAAGCTGACAGATACATCGCATTAGACAGCGTTAACCCTCGAATACCCTCTTCACCAGGCGCCAGCAGGGGCTCGTTATGCAGAATAGCATTCGTAAAGTTCCGCAGGATGCCTTTATGCTGTTCTCCTTGACCTGACTCCACCGGTATTTCACACTTCCAGCATTCCGGTGCGCCAAAACCACCTGTAAATTCTGCATTGAATTTGGGTTCCGGTGTACGCAATCGCCAAAAGGTTAATGCCCCATCTTCGACAACAATCTTTCCGTTGTCCCCAGTAATTTCAAAACGGTTGGTTCCCGGAGCCTCACCAGTGGTAGTTATAAATAGGCCCGTCGCGCCGTTCTCATATTCCACATAAGCGGTCACATCGTCTTCAACTTCGATATCACGGTATTTACCGAAGTGGCAAAACGCCCGGACACGCTGAGGCATCATTCCTGTAGTCCATTGCCATAGATCTAATTGATGGGGGTCCTGATTAAGCAGAACACCTCCGCCTTCACCGGCCCAGCTGGCACGCCAACCACCCGAATTATAATAACTCTGAGAACGATACCAATTTGTGATAATCCAATTCGTACGGCGAATTTCACCAAGCTCTCCGGACTGAATCAGATCTCTCAGCTTTTGGTACAGTGGGTTAGTACGTTGGTTATACATGATTCCGAATTTCCGATCCGAACGTGCAGCGGCATCGTTCATCTCCTGAACCGCTTTTGTATACACACCAGCAGGTTTCTCTATCAACACGTGATATCCATAACTTAGAGCTTCGATAGCTAGCGTGGGGTGGTCATAGTGGGGAGTGGAAATAAGTACAGCGTCCATAACATTAGAGTTGAATAAATCCGTTGGATGATCGAACAGGACGACACTTTCAGGTAAATGCTCTTCTGCCCATTTCAGACGTTCCGGGTCGGTATCACAAACGGCAGTCAATGTTGCCCCTTTAATTTCATTTACCAGACTCAAAGCGTGGCTTCGGCCCATATTACCTATTCCAATAATCCCATAGCGAACTTGCTCCAATGCGGGTCACATCCTCATTTGATTGGTTTATATTTAGAGGATATACCCAATGGTTGGGAGTGAACATGACCGAAATTAAGATTCTTTTGTCAAATAATAAGATGTATTAGTTAAATCATATTCGATATAATCAATTTAAAGCGTTCCTTAAGGAGTGACACCGTGAATCAGCCTTCGAATATAACAGGCAGACTACTGGAAAATCTAACAGTCACCGTAACTCATGCCCAACTCAGCAGTAAATATCCAGGTTGGAACCGTACGAACGAGACACCTTCCTTCAATAGGTTATATTTCATCGATCAAGGTGAAGGAAAGGTAATCATCAATGGAGTCACGCATTATCCTAAACCGGGTCAATTGATGATCATGCCGGCGGGGTCCACCCAAACGACTGAAACCTCACATGAAAATCCCTATACTCGATTTTATTGCCATTTTGATGCACGTATCGGGGAATGGCCTTTGTTTCACTCCTCCAACAAGCTATATATAAGTGACGCTCCCGACCCTGACGCTGTACGGTTGATCTTCTCTGATATGATCCAGCTCCTGCACAACAACAATGTAATTTCAACGCTTCGTATTCAGTCCTCTCTCCTAACCCTGCTGGCCTTATGTCTAGAAAGTGGAGGGTATAATGACTTTATGCAGGAATTTATCCAGAGCAGTGATCAAGGCAAGCTGGCCCATGTCTTGAATTACATTGATGAGCGTCTGAACAAGCCTTTGGAGGTCGAGGAATTAGCAGAGCTTGTACATCTTCATCCGAACTATTTTATTCCTTATTTCAAAAAGTTCATGGGGGTTCCCCCTATGCATTACGTACACTTGAAACGAATGGAATTCGCAAAGAAGCTGCTCTCTTTTTCCGATTCCAGCATCTCAAATATTGCCGATCAAGTGGGCATGGAGTTGGCACATTTCTCAAAATACTTCAAAAAATTGAGCGGAGTCTCTCCTTCTGCCTATCGGAACAGCACAAAATAGAACGAGAACGAGTGCCAGTCTACTTTCAAAAGAGGAGTGTTAACCATGGTAGAGTTAGCCATACAACCTGCACTAGAGGGTAAGATCGTTGTAATTTCAGGAGGTGCCGGGGTGTTATGCCGTGCAATGGCAGTGGAGCTGGGCCGTCAAGGAGCAAGAGTCGTTATTTTGAACCGCACCTTAGAAAAGGGTGTTCATGTGGTAACTGAGATTGTTGAAGCCGGTGGCGAAGCAGTAGCCTTTTCCTGTGATGTTACAGATCAAGAGAGTGTGCTCCAAGCTGCAGATCAGGTTTTGAAGCACTGGGGACCTTGTGATTTATTAATTAACGGAGCTGGAGGAAATGATCCAAGTGCAAATACGACGAACGAGGTATTTAAGGAGAAAGATTTGGAGAATCCTTCAGTGCGCTCTTTTTTTGAAATAAGTGTTACGGGATTTCGTCAGGTCATGGATTTGAACTTGATCGGAACCCTAATCCCGACACAAATATTCGCCAAGCAGATGCTGGGCCGTAAAGGAACTGCGGTAATTAACATTTCCTCTATGAGCGCAGCATCCCCTATGACGAAGGTACCGGCCTACAGCGCCGCCAAAGCTGGGATAAACAATTTAACGCAGTGGCTTGCGGTGCATTTAGCTGAGACGGGAATACGCGTTAACGCGATTGCTCCGGGATTTTTCCTAACCAAGCAGAACGAAAAACTCCTCGTTAAAGAGAATGGTGAGCTGACAGAACGCTCTCAAAAGATCATCACGCACACCCCTATGCGACGTTTTGGGAAGCCTGAAGATCTGTTGGGAACCCTTCTCTGGTTGGCTGATGAGAATATGTCCGGATTTATCACAGGGATAACGGTTCCTGTCGATGGTGGATTTATGGCTTACTCCGGGGTTTAACGGATAACTTATGCTCTACGGTGTTGATAATCAGATCTTCACTTTTAGAAACTCATCCAAACGTTTCTTTTGCAAAAAGTGATGACGGTAATGCATTTCAGTTAAGCAGAACCACTCCTTGGCATTCAAGGCACCAAACCTAGGGTGCGGGCGTGTATGATTTGTCGGAATAGGTTCGAGCAATGGCTCAATTTCACGCATTTTTTGAAGAACTAGACGCAAACCTTCTGATAGCTGTTCCTTACTCTCTGGTTGAAGCGGGGTATATTCTTTGGATGGGGGAACCTGAATGGAGATTGGAGGAAAGCTCCCATTGTTCATTACAGCTTTCCATGCATCACTTTTGTCTTCGGCAATTTCTGGTGTAGTATCCATAACTCGGCAGGCTTCAATATTACGAACCCCCATATACTGGGCAGATTGAATTAAATGCATGTACATTTGTCCAAGCGACCAATGATCCTCTTGGGGTTTAAGAAGAAGCTGCTCCATATCATAAGCTTCTAGATCCTTAAGATAGACATTAACTATATTCTCGAATTGTTGCAGACATTCTGTTGTATTCATCATTGAACATTTCTCCTTTGTGTTCGGGTCTGTCTTTAGTATATAAAAACGCTACTGACAGCGTTATGTCAGTAGCGTTTTAGCATTTCTTCAACTTCCCTCCGAACTCTTTGCTTGAGTATCTCCGGCTCCAGCACGACTGCACCGCTCCCCCAGCCCAGAACCCAATCGAGCACCTCTTCAGGATCATTCACTCTTAGTGTAACAAGCAGTCCATCTGCTTGATCCTCCATAAGCTCCGTATAATAATAGGGCTTGTCCTTTACCTTAGCGGCAAGGTCTGAACGGATCAATACCCGGACATGAACATTTCGCTCATCAGCGGGTTTGTAGGCATGCAATTTGAAATCATCCGCCACAATAAACGTCTCGTCCATAAGCTCAAGACTTTGTATTCTGCTCACACGAAAATGGCGAAGCCCTTGTCGTACCTGACAAAAAGCAATAAGCATCCATCCTCCATTCACGAATACAAGACCATAAGGATCAATTTCCCGGGTCATCCGAGGATCTTCTTGTGCGTGAGGTGTTACTTTGGCATAGATCATCCTTACTTTACGTTTTCCTTGAATAGCTTCACGAAGGTTTCCGAGCATCTCCGCATTCGTTTTATTAATCTTCCTGGACTGTGTTAGGATTTTCATTCCTTCACGGATCCGCAAGGATTCCAAGCGTACACTCTCTGGCAATACCGCATCTATCTTACTTCGCCCAGTACCAGCCTTGTTCCGGTAATCCGCATCAAACAGCTGCTCCACAAAATCTATACCAATCAGCAATGTGACCGCTTCCTCAGCTGTAAAGCTCACCGGAGGTAAAAAATAACCTTCCATCAAAGAGTAGCCCTGCCCGGGTGCTCCAATTACGGGTACTCCAGCTTCACTAAGTGCCTGCACATCACGGTAAATCGTTCGAACACTTGTCTCGAAGGTACTTGCTAAATCCTCTGCTCTTTGTATTCCCTTGCGCTGCAGTTCAAGGATGATCGCCAGCAGCCGATCGGTTTTATTCATGGCATTAGCCCCTTATGGTTACTAAGAACTAATCTAGCCCAGCCGCGACCAAATGTCCACTTAAGGAATCAATCTTATTGAATCAATCTCTGAAGTACTAACGATGCAAGTTCCTCAGTAGTGTCCCAAAGGATTGGACGGATATCAATAGAAGGTATGAACAACTTCTCATCAGTATTGTTTTTCACGGTCCAGAGTACTGGAATATTCAACCCGAGAGCATACCCCGCTGCAAAATACACCTCTGGTGCTTGTCCGCTTAAGTCCGCAATAATAAGCTTACTCTCGGCGATCTGCTCCATCGAATAAGGCTCAGGATTTGCAGTATCTCTAATATTAAATAATCGCGGCATATACCCGCATTGTTCGATTTTGGGGAGGACTTTTTCTGTCCATTCTTTACTCCCTATATCGCTATCCGAAAGGATGACTAGGCAAGGTTTCAGCTTCCTTCCGCCAGCTCTCGCAGCCGCTTCTCTCCAGCCTTTTTCCGTAAGCTTAAAGGACATACCTTCCCTAATAATTAACATATCGCTTTTAAGCTTATCTATGATAAACACAAGCTCTTGTAAATTAGGAGAATAAGTCAGGTTATAACTATGAGTTAAAAGTATGACCACCGGTTTCTCTGGATTTTCGGCATGTCTGTACAAATATTGCAGGAAGCGATTCCCTTTCTCCTCTAGGGTAACCGGTATTTTCGGAGAATTCATAAGGGGTTCTAAATCTTCGATCGATAAGTTAACTTTCTCATCACAATCTGTTTGCTCTCGAATGTAAGCCGATATTATAGGAAACATTTGATGTTTCATCCCATGCGAGAAAGCATTGATAGGTTCATAGCTATCCCGTAAGAGGCTATACGATCCCTCTGGTGAACAATGACAGCCTACGTAACGGTCATAATCACCTTGAGCTTCTACAGGGACTAATTCATCACAGAACAAACAATATTTCTTTCCCATCTCAGTTGATCACCTCAAATTCTTTAGTCCTCTCCTAGGGTAACAAGTTTTTTACAAAATGTAGATAAGCAGATATTTCCATCTATGCTAGGCCAAAGGTATGAACAAGGAGCAATCCAAGCCCCGATAGTAACATAGAACCGATAAACCCTGCAAGAAAAGGCCTTTTCCCGAGTCGGCGAAAAATTACAAGATCCACGCCCAGACCTAGACCCGCCATAGCCATGGCCAGCAACAGATAAGCAATAACTATGATCCATGCTGTTAAATAGTCAGGTATAATGCCTAACGTATTTATGCCACTCATGATCAAGAATCCGAATATAAACCAAGGTACCGGAAGTTCTCTCCAGGCTATTTTTTTACCATTGCCTTCTCTCTTATGCCGCTTGTGTCCCTCCCATATCGCGATGCCCAGCGCTACGGGCACGAGCATTGCCACCCGAGTAAGCTTCACAATAACCGCTAAATCAACAGCTTCCTGGCCTCCGGGTGCTGCGGCTGCAATTACATGCGCTACCTCATGAAGTGTTGCCCCGCTAAAGATACCGTACCCCGCTGCGCTTAGCTGCAGGATTGGATATAGGAACGTGTATAGCAGCGTAAATAGAGTCCCCAGAATGGCCACCGTTGCTGCACTTACCGCAGTTTCATTATCACTTGCTTTGATTTGCGGGGATAGGGCGACTACGGCGGCTGCTCCACAAATCGCTGTACCACAAGCCGTGAGCAGCCCCAGCTTCTTATCTACCTTCAACCAGCGTGTAAGCCCATATACCGTAAAAATCGTAAATACAATATTAATAACGGCAATCGAGAGCACTTTGGGACCTGCGTGCATAATATCTACCAAATTAAGCTTCATACCAAGCAAAATGATCCCAACTCTCAACAATCTTTTACTGGAAAATGCGACTCCAGATGTGACCCCAGATGTTGATTGCCAAGGTACACCTACGATCGCTCTCAATAAGATTCCCAGCAGGATAGCAATAACAAGCTGCCCCATAATATTTAGAAAAGGAAGCGAAGACAATCCCTTAGCTACTATAGACAAACCTAAAGTTAGGAGTATCCCTTGAGTAAAACCAAAATTCAACGTTTTGCGTATCTTGGTGCTCGCCTTATGTGTGTATTCCATAACTTCCTCACTCCAATCCGTTCAACTAAACCTTCTTAGCTTCACTATAAAAGGATTACGGGAGAAAGAGAAATACCACTTTGCTATTTGTATCATCACAAAAACTTATGATCGGACTTGAATCTATGCTAATATATGCCTAATAGGCGAAAATTACAGAAGATAATCTGACAATAATGAGGGATTATAATGATAGTAGATGCATTACGCGTGTTCGTTACAGTAGTGGAACAAAGCCATTTTTCCAAAGCCGGGGAGCTCTTGAACCTCTCCCAACCCGGAGTCAGCTTGCACATCCGAAATCTGGAGAATGAACTCGGAGCGAAGCTGCTTCATCGCTCTCCCAAACAGGTAAGACTGACTGAAGCTGGAGCCATATTATATAAACATGCCAAGCAAATCTTAGCCCATTATGAAGAAGCGGGACAAGAGATTCAAATGCTGCAGGATCAGGTAACAGGTAGTATACATATCGGGGCCAGCTTTACGATCGGAGAGTATATTTTGCCGGCAAAACTAGCGGAGTTCGCGAATCAATATCCACAAGTCAACCTTCAGGTTACCATAGGAAATACAGAGGAAATTATTGGGGCCGTTCGTATGAATCAACTGGATATAGGATTTATCGAAGGTCAAACCGTGGATGCGGACCTATCCGTAATTCCATACATGAAAGATGAGATGATTATCGTCTCCCCTTCCAGTCACCCGCTGTCCGAGACTATGGTCGTGGAGAATGAAATGTTGCAAAATCAGGTGTGGGTCCTACGTGAGCATGGTTCTGGAACCCGCGCCTTTAGTGATCACTTTATGCAGGAAGCAGCCATTACTGCGAAAAGAACTTACATCTTTAACAGCAGTCAAGGTGTCAAGGAAGCTGTAGCTGCCGGACTTGGTGTGGCTATGCTGTCCCGATGGATTGTACGTAAAGAGCTGGCAATGGGGGAAATCAAGGAACTACGGATCAGATATAACCTTCTGGAAAGGGAATTCTCCATCATTCGTCATAAAGACAGTACGAGGTCTATGGCACTCACGGTATTTTTTCAAAAACTGCTAGACAAACAGGTTATCTCTAAGTAGTGGTTAGCAGGTAATGGTACAATGATCACCCTTCATATAATCAAAGATATAAATTATAGGAGGTTGTTCATTTGGCGCTGGATCTTAATCAACAAATTTTCAAGACAGATACCACTACCCAAAGCTGGGGAAATGTAAAAGGCCAGTATATTCTAACAAGTCGAAGCGATTTAAGAAGAGGCATGAATTACGAGCTTGGTGTCCAGGCTATTGCGCAAATTAATAACGTATTAAACAAGTGGGCTGACCTGAAAATACTTGCGAATGCCAAAGTATCGGCTCTAGCTCAGGCTCAAATCCAGACCCCTCTGGATCTGTTCGACGAAGCGGGGTTGGCCGTTAGGCTGCAAGCCGTGCTGGAAGCTGCCGTTGCTGTCGGTTTGAGTATGGATTTAACTATAGGGCAGCTGTTAGATCTTATAAAAGCAAAGCCTTATGGACAAGGCCTTTCTGGCGAACTGATGGAGCTATTGATGAATGAAACTCGGCTGGAGGCCGGTCTATTTGGACAATATGCTGTTGGTTTTATGGCATATGCAAACTTTGTTGTCTTGGGATCTCTTCATAAAACAAACGAATTCCCTGAAACGGGTTTTCAATTTGTATATGATGCTGGCATGGGTTTTATTGTGGGAGGGGGTTACAGGAGTTATATTAACTTGGCTATGCCTAATCCAAGTAGTCTTGTCTATAATTTCAGTAATCAGTTAATCAACGGTATTGTTAAGAAGGCTATGCCTTCACAGCGCGATCAAGCAGTCATGTTAGGCTCCATGCTCAGAATAGGCGTTAGATCCTCCTATGAGGTAAGTGATCTGTTAAGTGGCGAAGCAAACATTAATCCAGATGAAATTGCCCAAAAAGTGTTTGTTATCATTTGGGGTCAGTTCCAATCCATTATATTCATGCACATAGGGCTTTTTTATAGGGATGAAATGGTACGAATTCTTAATCTTTCCGGAATACCCTCAGGACAAACTGCTCAACCCATTCAAATATTGAATGCTGCAGATGTCTTCCAATTCCCTCCTTACAACCACGAAGTGTTTAGCAGTCTCTCTTCCCTGGCCTCTTCAATCCAAGATACACAAGTGAAAACGGATTTTATTGAAGCCTTATCAGCTCTTTGGGTATCTGCATTTTTTATTTCTTCTACTCTTAATCCCTCAGAGATCTCACAGTTTCCTGATTATACTGGCTCCCTGCCAACCCAGTTTGGCCCGGAAATCAAAAGTTGGATCAACACAAGCTTAAATCGAGGAGTAGATACGGACTTAAACAAAGCAGATATTCTTAGCTTTCTGCTCAGTAAGCCTTTATCCGTCGTTCTTCCAAAAGTGGGTAACGTACAGGATATTGCAAAAATTGTGGCACCTGTGTTCGGAAACAATACTCCGCAGGTTGTCATTCAAAAGCTGTTCAGCCCGCAAGCTGATTTAGCCTCAGTGGGCTCATACAGAACCCTATTAAGTTCAATGAATAAATCGTTCGATAATTATGTGGATAGGGAAATCAGCGGGCGGACAGCAGCTATATCAAATACCCTAACAGGTGAACAGGAAATTCAGAGCTTATTTACCCAAGCACTAGTTCCCGGTATCCAATTAGTATCGGATATCCTGCTGCCGGAAATCGCAAACGGCTTCCAAAATTTTGATAAGAAAACGCTAAAAGAGGTTTTTTCCAGCGTTCTGCTAACCATGATTGGAAGAGGGGTCATTCATATTGTTGAAACCATACAATCGGTGGTTAATAATAGGATTGAATCCATATTAAGAAACGCAGTAAATAACGTTACTAGTGTTCTTCTGCCTCTCGGAGCTAAGGATATTGTGAAAAAGCCCCTAGAAGAAGCCATTAAAATTATTGCTGATATACTTGCCCCTTTGCCTCAAGACGTACAAAATGAGATATTTAGAAGTGCTGTTAATTTAGTCTCACCTATTGAAGGTAATGCCGTGGATTATGCAAATCGTCTCAAAAACGATACCCGATTTATGCCACAGCAAGATGAGATTATGCGAATTGCGGAAACCCTCCTCAAACATTTGTCGGGACATATGGTTGACTTTGCAGTTAAGCTTATTCCCGCATTGTTTCAAGCTCTAATCGATGCACTGCTGGCTTTGATTGAATCGGTATTGGCCGCTCTTGCAACAATCCTTGATCGTATTACAGATTTTATCTACAAAATCGTAAGTGATAAATTGTTGGATCAACTTGTAGGCCCATTTCTAGATCAAGCGAAGAGGGCAGCAGACTTACTTACGTTTAATATCTTCGATCTCATCGGGGCGGGCGAAGTTAAAAATGCGGTGTTTAGTGCTCTGGAAGGTGCTGTAAGAAATGCTGTTCAGAATATTGTTCTCCCTATTGTGCTTTTACCGCTTGAACAATTGAAGCTTGATCCTCGTAAGGTTGTGGATGTATTTCGAGGCGTAACTGACTTTTCCTATGCAAATTTCAGTAAGCTCTTTACGAATCATCTCTTTAGCGAAATTGAAAGACAAGTTAGCAAAGGCCTCAATATGAGAAATATTGGTATTGATCTTGAAGTTCCTGTTTCCTTTAAGATCAAAATCTTTGGCGTTGAACAAAAATTCTCTCACACCTTCTCGATAGCGGACGTCATGTTGCCCACTTCAACCGTCCTTAATATTATAATGAAAATCATTCGTGATAACTTCAACCTTCGTCTATTTGGAAATTATACCGGTCAAATGATAGAGAACGTTCAAAGTGTTTTGGACTATTATAATCAGATTACTCAGCTCCAGCAGGATAAACTACTTGCTTTGCAAAAATACGGCAGTTAGACAGTCAAAGCTTAATTCTTAGGCTCAAGGTTGGTGGGTTTCTTGGATTTCTCCAATATTCGCTCTACGTCCCGCATAATCTTATCCCGCTTCTCACGAGACGACAGGAATGCGTTCTCACCTAATCGGAATTTACCACGAATAACATTATCTTCTGGCCGCTTCATAGATGCATGACTCCCTTCGACTTCCAGCAGCAGTATATGCAGCTTTTATCGAAAGTAAACATAAAAAAGAGGAATCCTGAAGGATTCCTCTGATTTTTTATAGTGCTCTTTTTGAAAATTCAACAAGCTTGTCTAAGCTTTTCTCTTGTCTTTCGAGGGTAGCATCCATATCACTGCGAATTTGCCGATAACGGCCCTGACTCGCGAGTACGGAGGCCTGATTTTTCAGGTTGCGACCCTCGATACGTTGAATATTTTCATATATCTTTTGCCGCCGCTCATTGGTAGTCTTTAACTGATTAGCTGATCGAGTTGTTGTCTTCACGTGGTACAACCTCCTTTAAGAATCCCCGTTCTTCTAAATGCATGCATATCCCGCGGATTAAGCGATACATTTCCTTTGACTCAATAGTACCACGCATGGATTCATTTGTAGAGTCATAATGAAAATTATAAATATATACCCTGTCAGAAAGCAAATCAATCCAGTAACTAGCCACGGTCCTGCCTTCCCGATCACTAGTAGCATATTCAATGGTTTCATTACTGTTTACTAAAAGGACAGAAGAATAGTGTGCGTAAGCAGGATCATGAATATAAATAATCTCGGGTGTCTCGGTCGTACCTTGTTCACAGTGGCGATATAGATGATCATCTACCAGCTCAAACAGTGAAAAAGCGCAAATGACGTAAAGATCAGAACAATTAAATAAGTTAGTGGAGGGACGCAGACGGTATATAAGATCTATGGTGGTATTGAATCCAGTCTCATTTACCGTAATCAATTCATCCAGTTCGTTAATGGAATCCTTAAGCTCAGAGATCGTTGTTATCGCTCCATTCAGGTCATCAACATTGGCTTTTATAATACTTTCTAATTCTTCTTTGTTTTTTTTGAGTTCCTCTGTGATCCTTTGATGCTCGTCGATAATAGCTTCTAAAGAATTTTGGTTATACACGGATCTTACATAATCGTAGATATTGTCAAACGTCAACTGATGCTCTTTAAAATAACTGAGGAACATTTTATACTCTGTCGGTCGGAACATCCTATAGGCATTAGAGTTAAAATATGGATCGCCCGGTGTCAGCATTCTCGACAAAGTGGCCCAAATGGATCCAACAACGCGAATTCCAAGGAGAACAATATTTATCCATAACGCCCATTCACCAAGACTTTCTAACCAATGAAACAGCCCAACAGCTATACCTATCCCATAAATACTCCATAAGGTTGCCTGACTGGAAAAGAAGCTCTTTATTTTCGAAAAATCCTCTTCTGTCATCTTCTGATATCGGAGTCCAAGCAGTGAACGAATGAGCAGAATCCCAAACCAACCGGCCGCTGGATTGAAGTTCGTTCTTGCTTTTTGAAGAGTTGGATCGAAATCCCTTCTTACTGTATCCAGCCAAAATAATAATTGAACTTGATCAGGAGCCTTATTAGTTCCTTCGCTCAATCGAATCCCCCTCAGATTTGACCTATAGCTAATGGCCATTCATGAATATCACTTTTGGATTTTTTGTTTAATCCGAATGGATTTGTTCAGATGCACAAAGTTATGCCTGGTTGCAGGCATGAGTACTAATCCTGCTATATTTTTATTACCCCAATATTCAAGCAACCACGTTTCTTCTTTTTTGACAGCACCTTGTTGCTCTAGTTTATTTATTCTTGCAGGCTCAACTTTCTGTTTAAACTGTCCCGGCACAATGGAGCTTATGATCTCTCGTGTCTTCCTCCCAACCTCTAAACGGTAGGATAATAAGGCAGGAATAATTATATTTTGGCTCAATTCTTTTACTTCATCCTCCGACATCCCATTGCCCGAATGCATGAATTTGACTTGAAGATGTTTATCCCAATTACCTGTATGAAAGACTTGATCATTGTCGCTTACTAAAACATTCATAGTCATATCTTCAATTCTGGTAATATGCCATAAATGCCAAACAATAGAGTTTCTTGTGTCCGGGCATGTGACCGGATATTTTCGAAGGGTTTCCTCAGAGATATTTTGGAACAATTCGTCTTCTAAAGTGGTTAGTTCGGACTTAAACATTTTGGATGAAAATAAGAAGGCGTGTTGGCTTAGAAAAAGTTCAATAGCATTGGCATGCTCATTGGGATTCAAGATTATTTCTGTTAATCTCTTATGATTTTCATTCCATATTTTCCGTTCAGTCATATCCAGATAGATCACCCTTTAATTAGAGTCCTTACAAAGTTCTTTCCAATACTCCCAAGCTTGTAAATATTCAGATAAATCATCTGGATGATGCTTTATGCATAGCCCCACACGACAGTATAACTGCACTGACACTTCATCTATTAGCCTTTGTTTGTCTATACGTCCTTGTTCGAGATTATCAAATGCTGAAAATAAAGTTTCTACATTGATATCGTCGGGGGACGAGCAAAACGCGTAAATAAAATCATAAATTATTGGACCTATCATGGGTGATGGATCTATGATACCAATCAAGGAGAATTGATCAAATACACAATTGTGTACCCCAGCATCTCCATGTAATAAATACCGATCTCCTTGTTCTACACCCTCTCCAAATAATTTGATAAGTCGTGATTTTACAAATAGATAATCATCCGTTGTTAAAGACTGCCCAACATTGATTTTAGCTTCTTCTATGCTTATCTCATTGAATTCTCTCCAAGAACTTAGAGGATAGTCTAATCTCCCCCAGATTTTTGAATGTTGATAGTTTTGGTATTTATTGAATAACTCTTTCACTAGTAAGGTTAACCAGTTTCTCTTTGATCCGCGGTTAAAATGAGTTGTCCCACTAATATAGGAGTAAACAAAGTAAGATTTATCTTGGGCTATGAATAGGACTTTTGGTAATAAAGTGGAGTCTTGATAAGTATTTAGTAATTGTTCGACGATTTGAATTTGAATGGGTTCATCGAATTTCAAAATATATTTATTGTTTAGCTCGGATTCAAGTCGATAAATGATGCCAGCAGTTGTTCCGGATAACTTATCAATTTTTACGATCTTTTCGATAGTGTTATGTTGTTGAAATAGTTCATTTATGGCTTGGAGGGTAGGTTCTGTTATCATTTCGCTCGCTCGACTCCATGTTCTTATTATGTATTTGCATTTTCCATTATTGGTTTTAACTAACTGCCCTCTGTTATGTTCTATCACTTTTCTAGAAGTTGAATTCACTTCATAACAAGTTAGTAATACTTCTTCAATGTTCATTTCATTAGCTTTCTTGATAATTTCAGACAAGATTAAGCTGCCATATCCTTTCCCTCTCTCAGAGGGTCTGATGGAATATCCAATATGTCCTGCGTGTTCTTTTAAAAGATCAGTCAAGTAATGTCTCAGCTTTCCGTAACCTACAGGATATCCGTTAATATAAAGGAAATAAATCGTTTGAGGTACATGGTTTTTGGCCAAATGAATACCTTGTGAATACTCGTAATTCTTCAGTATGAGTTGGTCGAATTCTGCCATATCTTTTGCCTTAAGACTATTAACAAATCCGTTTTCGCCCTCATCAATTTCAAGAATCATATCAAATATGGCTTGGCCTTCTGTTGGTTGAATTGCCCTTAGAGTAATGTTCAATGGATTACCCCCGTTATAACAAAATTCAATTCAGGTGACTCTGTCTTAGGACTTCCACTCTTCCGCTAATATAGCGTACTGGTACGCATCATGCCAAATAGGCTTTCCATCTGTTGTTCTGCGAAAAAAAGCAATCTTTGGGTGATGACCCTCCCGACGCATCATTAACCGTTCCATTAGCTTCCAAGAAGCAGTGTTTTCAGGATTGCACATTCCAATGATACGGTGTGCACCTAAGTCTTCAAATCCATATTGCAGAATTTTTTGACACGCTTCCGTTGCATATCCATTACCATAGTATTTTGGATTGAAAATATATCCTATTTCCCATGTTAAAAACTCAACTGGATTTTTTTGATTAAAATAGATATGTCCAATCATCTTATCTGAATCCTTAAGGCACACCGCCAAAAAGATATTACTCTGAGATCGCTCATTAGCCATATTCTTACACTCTTCTAGATTACTAACACTACCCGGTTCATATCTCAACACTTCTTTTTGTGATAGATATTCATGTAAATCTTCCGAATCACCAGGGACAAAATTTCTGATAACGAGTCTTTCTGTTTCCATATTTAACATCACACAACTCCCACTCCATTTTAATAAGGATCATAATGTTTCAAGTTGGATTTAGAAGGTTTATTCATTTCTTCTTCTATGGCTCTATATTCAAACTGAATTACATCGTTATGGGCAAAGTAAATATACTCCACATTGGATTCATCTTTAAATAACACAACCACGTAGAATTGAGGTAACGCTAAACCCCATACTCCTTTAACAGACTCAATTTCGTCCATCCTATACTTCTGATCTTCAATTAGATATTTGGTTACTTTATTTGCATATATTCTCTTATTACTTTGTACATACACAATCGGAGTTAATATTAGACCTAATAGAAGAACAACGATTAACAACAAAACTATCCTTTTAATGGGTCTCATATGCACTTATCCTTCAGTAACTTTGTTAATGGCGCTAATAATAAAATCAGTCTTCCCATCCGAATAAGCTTGACGATTATCTTGATATTTCTCTGCAAGTTCCTTCTTAAGCATTCCATATTCCTCAACTAAAACAGGATTCGCTCTTAAAAGTTCCCTAAACAATATATGCCTTTTCAATTCTTCGCTTTCCTTAATACATACATATAAATGATGCTCTGGTTTGTCATTCATTTCATTATTATAGGGTACCTTGTTGTCACTCCTCTTAAAAGCTTCCCTATCCTTAATACCCAAATCACCTTCATGGAAATATCCTAATTCAGATAATCTATGTATGACTTCGGGAAGATCATCCACTGAATGAATAACAATGTCTACATCAATAATAGGTTTTGCTGCTAATCCTGGGACCGATGTACTTCCGACATGCTCAATCTCAATGGCTAAACTATCTAGTTGATTTAGTAATATTCCTTTTAAAAATTGAAACTTCATTGGCCACTCGTTATTATAATCTTCGATGATTACTGGTTTGCGATTCATTCGTGATTCCTCCGTTCAAAAATTACCTTTAGGGGCCAATTAAACTTATGTAAGCGTTTAGTGATTTCCATACTAGTTCTTCGTCCTCTACACCATAATGAGTATAAAGCTTTAACGGAAAAAAAATTCCTTCCATTATCGATAATCTTGTATCTTCTTTAAACTGGTCGTAAGTGTATTCGCTAGAGATTTTACTGCATATTGAATCGTAATACATCTCAAAAATACGAAGGGTATCTTCCCCCCCATGATATAAATCGTGAATAAATAACATAACTAGATCTTCTGTACATAGCCCAACCCTCACTGCTTCTAGATCAATGATGTAGGGTCTGGAATTACTCATTAGTGGATACATTATATTGCATACATTCAGGTCGCCATGGATAAAAGCAGTATTCTGATTGCTAGTTATTCGTTCAACGTGTTGATGCGTGTTCACCCGCAAGTAAGTGAGGCACTTTTCATATATTTTAAATTGCTCTTCTCCAAAGTTAAAAGTTTGATGGTTTTTGAAATGAAGATAATCTCTCTCTAAATAACTAAGATGCTTCACATACTCTTCTGAATTTTCCAAGTGCTTAGGAGTGGAGAGTTCTCCCTTTCCCCAAGAGGCAGCATGAAATTGTGAGATCAAATCAATAAGAGTCGTTAGTTTACCTGGGTCAATAGGCACTTCCCAATCTGCAAGACTGTTATGAGTAGAAGTCAGATCTTCCATCAACAGTATGCCCTGATGCTCTATTTGATCATATGAGTTGTAAAATACTTTTGGAATAGTTACATTCTTGTTCAAGTAATATTTGTACATAGAATTTTCGTGTAGAACCGCGTTAGATGCCGTACATTTTTCCAGTAATGACACTATCTTATTGTCTTTCGTTAGGATTTCAATTTTATTTAGTGTAGATCTATCTCGAGTGAATTGCTCTGTTCTTCTTATATCCGAAACATCAGAAATACCTTGTGCCTTTAGAATTTTTAATAATTCATTATCCTTTAAAGTCATTTGCATTTCTCCAATCTATTTCACTAAAAACTCAACTACAGGATAAGAAACTATGTTTCTATCCCGATAAGTTGTACTAATCGCATCACTTTTGGTACTTAGTATTCCATTCTGAAGAATCACTGCTTTGAAACCTCTTTCTCTCGCGCCATTATACGTGAATAGCACACAATGCTCAGCCGCAAAACCTGCCACAATAACTAAACTAATATCTTGCTTTATCAAAGTCTGTTCTAATTCTGTATTCCAAAATGCATTGGATTCTTCTTTCGTTATCCGGATGTCACTGTGATCAACTACGATCTCCGGGATAATATCAAGTAATGGAGAGGAGTCAAGATTTTCTGCCCCTTCAATATCCTGAATATGAATAACACAATGATTATTGGAACGCAGCAGGTTTGCTACATGATTTATGTGTTCACAAGCGCTTTCAACATTCATTTTTTCTCTCTGATCTTGTAAAAAAGCATTCTGCATATCGACAATCAAAAGTCCAATTTTCATGTTAGTCTCCTTTTGAGTTGAATTTGAAAGCCTCATATTCATTCTTCAATAAGCCCATAATAATTAACGATTGATAGCCTTCAGTAGTTTTTATGCATTCTCTTAACATACCTTCACGTTGAAATCCCAGGCGTTCATAAAGACTTTTCGCCCTCTCATTATGTTCCCTGACATCAAGCCACAATCTATGAGCTTCTAAATGTTCAAATATAAATTGTTGTAATAACCTTATTGATTTTCCCCCATACCCTTTTCCCTTTTGCGAGATCGCTAATCTCATTAATTCAACATTTGCATTCTTGTTCTCAAGTCCGAAAATAATACTGTACCCAACAAGGTTACTGCTGAGATCCTCAATAACAAGATGCAGACAATCACTATTAGTCAAGGCAGCAATATGTTGCTCAATAGTCCACTGGGTAATAAATGACTTGTTCTCGTTATCATGTTCTGTTCTTATAACAAACTCTAGATCTTCAATGTCTGTACGTCTAATTTTTATTAAGTCGGAGGTTAATAAGTATTCATTAAACATAAAAACACCTCTTTGATTCCTATTCTAACTTTTCTCCAGTTAAAGCTAGTTCAGATCCTTCTTGTAATAATAGTGTTTGCTTCCTATAGGGGCGTTTTCGATCATTGCGATTACAGTGTATCCCTTTTTCTCATAAAATTCGGGAGCTTGAAAACTGAATGTATTTAACTTAATGAAAGAGCAGTTCTTAGATTTTGCTATTTGTTCTGCGTTCTCCAATAACCTTTTCCCATGACCTTGTCCACGATGGTCCTCATCTACCCATAAAATATCAATCTCCATCCAGTTCCAGCATACTGCACTAATGAGACCGGCAATAACTTCTTCTTTGTTATTCTTCAGACATAAATTAATTTCTTCATAAATGCCGTTAGGAACATGTTGCGAATTGAATTCGATAAGTTTGTTTCTTACATAATTTGATTCATCATTTGTGCTTTGAATTATATTAGGGGTATTCGTCATAAGACCCTCCTGAAGGTTTGACTTTTTCTCTAACTAAGCGACCTGGTCGTGTATGCGGACTCCAGAGACCTTATTGTTATGTAATGTGCTGATTCGGAACGTATACGGACTCAGATAACACTATTGGCCTATCCAAAGCCTTTTTATATCCTATTTCGACCAAATAGCTGCATCTCTGTCCGTATACCTACGAATAAAGCGATATTTACATGAATAGGGTCATCTGAGTCCGTAAGAAAATGTCAGGTTTCAAAGTACCATAAGAATATCTGATTGGCACTTGATTTTGCATGCAGTTAATTTCTAAATTCGACTGAACCACTGTCTCGCGGATCAGTAATTGTTTTTTCGGCTAAGAGTTCACCCTTTTCATCAAATCCCTTAATATCAAAAGGCATTGAAGTTGACGAGGGAAGAGAAACGAACCAGATAGTTTGACCTATATCTCCTTTAGTTAGTTTTGCGTGATATTCACTTTGACTTTCACCTTCACCTTCGACTCTCCCTTTGACCTCAACAGTTATGCTCTGGATTGAAGAGTTCAGGACATAGCCAAAAACTAAGGGAAAGGGAGTGGATAGACCCTTTTCTCTCGGCATAATCATATAGTTTAGCGCAGAATCAGCTTGCAGAGATTTGCTGATACTGTATCCTCCACCCCAACCCCATTTCCATCCAAGCCACGTTTTCCGTGCATATTCTACTTGAAGATTAATATTCTCTTCTTGATTATTCTTTTTAAAAAATAGAAGCATACCACTATCCACCGGTTCTCGATGAATGACTTCCATGCCCATAAAATTTCGAAACTGCTGAATAGCGTCTTCTGGGGTCTCACCAAGTGGAATATGGATCGTTCCCGCCATACCCATGTTCTGAGACATTCGCCAATCTGATAATCCACCAGGCCTATCATATGTATATACACTGGCGTAAATCAGAACGACTGATGCGAAAATTACTCCTATAATCCTCAAAAGCATCCTTTTGCGTGTAGTTAGTATCGGCATGTCTTACCACCTCAATATATTTCATAAGTTCTTAAGTAGTTAAGACTTTTTACGGAATATTCTATTTATATTTTTTTCTTCCATCCACGTAACTTAATATAATAATAACTCGGTAACACTGCACATATTATTATTAAAACAGCCCAAAAAAACTTCATATTGCTCACCCTTTCGTGTTTACTATTCTATGTCATATCCTTGCTTCTTGTATTCCAAAGAATTCTTCTCCATACCATAGGTTTCAAATCCTAATTTCTCGTTAAATGTTTCGTCCAAATAAATACAATATTACCATAATATTATCCGCCATTGTTACACTCCTGAATATTCATTAATGAGAATAAAAAAGAAGCTGCTCTTAAGCAGCCCCCACACGTAGATTATTCGATCCCCTTAATTCTTGTTGTTACCGGGATCCATATTTCACTTCGAAAGGTTGGAGAAGACATATCCTTATGTTCATTCCACAAGATTTCCGGTCCTTCTGTCTGCTCATAATTAGAAGAAGGAAACCATTCCGAATAGATGCGCCCCCATATATTTTGTAGAGTATCTGGAAAGGGTCCAACCGCTTCAAAAACAGCCCATGTCGATGCACGAACATCTAGTTGTGTCAGATGGGCAGGGCAATCCTTCGTAGTTGCCACACCTATATAATGATCTAGCTCCCCCTTTTCCTCCATTCTACCTTCAGAGAAATTTGTGGATGCACTGAGTAACCCTACGGGTTCAACATTTGAATGCTTCTTCAGTGTATCAATCGTTTCGGTGTCTAGACTTCCCCACATAGATGCAATCTCAGGATTTACCCCATTGAAAATAATGGGCACTCTCTTTTTTATTCCAATAATACGAAACGCCTCTTTTTCTATAATGCGATAGTTCATTTCATTTCCTCCTTTAATTGATAATTGAAAGGTCATGCGTGGATAAGATTTAAGATTTTGACCACTATGTCTTGCTTCTGAAGGCGTCACACCATGCAAACTCTGAAACGCTCTTGTAAAAGAGTCCGGTGAAGTGTATCCATATTTAACTGCAATATCAATGATCTTCATGTTTCCGTTAAGTAGCTCGAACGCTGAAAGAGTTAAACGTCTCCGGCGAATGTACTCTGACAGCGAGACACCGGATAAGAAAGAAAACATTCTTTTAAAGTGGTATTCCGAACAATAAGCCAATTTTGCGACTTCTTTAAAGTCGATTTCATTCGTAAGGTTTTCTTCAATATAACTTAAAGCCTCGTTCATCTTATCCAGCATATGCAATTGCCTCCTCAACATTAGAATAGCAAGAATTGTTATTCGTTACCCGACATTTCGTGCACCATTATGAGGGGTTTGGATCCTATCCACAAAAAAAAGGACCTTTATTCAAGGCCCTTTCACATTTCATTAGATCAAGTACCGCAATAGGTCCGGTATGGGCGGATTGATTGTTCAGGAATTGCAGCATACTCAGCCTGTTCCGGGGTATTGCCGTAGGGGCATGAAAGAGCATTAAGCAACCGTTCCATCACACTGTAATCTCCTTGTTTCACTGCAGCATCCAGAGCTTCTTCTACCCTGTGATTGCGCGGAATAACGGCAGGATTACTGCTGCGCATCAACGAGTATGAGGCGTCTTTGGATTCCTGTTGTCTGTCCAGTCTCGCCTGCCATAACTCATGCCACTGAGTAAATTCCGTGGTACCCTCTAAGCCTGTATCCTCCAGCTTATCAAAAGTTAAAGCTCGGAAAGTATTGGTATAATCTGCACCAGCCTTATGCATTATACTGAGCAGGCCTTCAATCAGAGATTCATCCTCTTGTTCTTCACCAAAGATACCAAGCTTTGCCCTCATCCCTTCAAGCCAAGTTCGATGATATAACTCGTGAAAATCTGAAATTGCCTTCTCTGCCAGTTTGATAGCCTGCTCTTGTTCGTTATGCAATAGAGGCAATAGCGTTTCAGCTAATCTCGCCAGGTTCCAAGCCGCAATATTCGGTTGATTTTCATAGGAATAGCGACCATGAGTATCAATCGAACTGAAAACCGTTGCTGGGTTATAAGCATCCATGAAGGCACATGGACCATAATCAATGGTTTCACCGCTCAGGGCCATGTTATCGGTGTTCATTACCCCATGTATGAAGCCAACCAGCATCCATTTGGCAATCAGCTCCGCCTGACGCTTGCACACCTCCTGAAGCAATAAAAGGTAGCGATTCTCTCCGGCTGCAACTTCAGGAAAATGTCTTTGTATTGTGTAATCAGCCAAAACCTGAATATCTTGGGCAGTTCCCCATTTTGAAATATATTGAAAGGTACCTACGCGCAAATGACTGGCGGCTACTCGAGTCATTATGGCTCCTGGTTGATCACTGTCGCGAATTACTGCTTGTCCGGTTGTCACTACCGCTAAGCTGCGGGTCGAGGGGATACCAAGTCCATGCATGGCTTCACTAATAATGTATTCGCGCAGCATCGGTCCAAGTGCCGCCCGACCATCGCCTCCCCGTGAGTATGGAGTTCTACCTGAACCTTTAAGCTGAATATCAAACCGCTCATCTTGGGGAGTAATTTGTTCACCAAGCAGTATAGCCCGGCCATCCCCTAACATATTGAAATAACCGAATTGATGACCAGCGTAGGCTTGGGCAAGAGGCAATCCGCCTTCAGGAATCTGGTTACCTGCAAGCACATCTACGCCATCTTTGCTTCGAAGTGCCTCCGAGTTCAACCCTAGAGATGCTGCCAATGGCTCGTTTAAAATGATCATCTTCGGTGAGCGTACAGGTGTAGGCTTTTGCTGGCTAAATAAGGTTTCAGGCAAACGAGCATAACTATTATCGAAGTTCCATCCTGTATTTATGATTTCTTGTTTCTCTGACATAGTAGCTCCTTCCTTGTTCTCCATCAACACTGAGTTTCCCAATTAGTGTATACTTTTGTCCATTCATTATACTCTTGCCATTTATAATAAGCGAAGTGACTCTAACTCTTGAAGAACCTTGTCTGCATCACAATCATGATTTAACATTCGAATCATTTCTGTAGTAATAGGGGCACCCTCATAAATTTTCTTCACTATATCTAAGGGTAATGACATTTCAAAGTATCCTTCGGCGAAATCAACAAAATCCTCAGCGGTTTCATGAATCGTTCCTAACAAAAAGCTAGAACCATCTTCCTCGCCCTCTGGAATTTCAACTGTTCCCATCCGCCATACAAAATCCTTTGTTTCACGCCAAATGCAAAAAGTAACATCCTCTTTCTCGATCGCCTCATCTTCAAGTAAATGACTTAATGCAATCGGAACTTCTTCATATATTCCTGGCCATATTTCAAATTCATCACGGGCATGGGGGCTTAATTCAGATTCATGATCAAATCCTTTCATTAGGATTCCTTGAGGGGCAAATAGAATAAACAAATGATCACCAGCTCCATTATCGATTTTCGCCATAGAAATATTCTTATCCCATTCAGGAACATAACTATGGTAACGAAGCCATTCATCTTTTGGACATAGAACAATATTTAAAGAAGCTAGGATTTGCAGAAGGTCCATTAATTTCTTGGGTTCTGGTATATCATCTAACATATTCATTTATGAACACTCCTTCTTGATAAACAGATCGAATTCGTCAATCTTCTCATAACTATATACCATGCTCACTAAATTATATAAAGTCCGTTCATTGTATACGGAACAAGTTTATGCTAAATTATGACCACAGTCATATTATGACTGTAGTCATTTTCTATAAGAGGGGGATTGCCAGTGCTCCGAAATTCACGCAAGCAGGTGTTTAAAGAACATATTTTCATGCAGGCGATGAAGCTTTTTAATGAGAAGGGCTTTGATCGGGTTACCGTTGATGAAATAACTCAGGTGAGCGGGGTCGCTAAAGGAACTTTTTATAATTATTTTCCGAAGAAGGAAGCCGTTCTGCTCTACCTTGGACATTCACAGATGGATCTATTGCATGAAAGTATTCGAAAACATTCGACACTTCCGAAAATTCAGGATCGTTTGCTAGAAATCTTCTGTGATTTGACAGCGCGTTATAGCGAGCAGTCAGAATTGCTCCGTCTTGCCTTATCTGAAATGGTTCGCTCCCCTGCTCTCATGAATGGTGAGATGGAAAGTATAAGGCAGTTTCATTCTGCAATGCTTCCCTGGCTGGATGAAGCCAAAACGACCGGACAAATGGCCTCGCACATAGATGATAATCTTGCTGCCACTTTGCTGCAGAATATATATTTTCAATCCCTATTAGAAGCAATTAGCGGCGATACCGCCTTAAATACACAAGAGCTTCGGGTAAAAATGCAGCAACAGCTTGAATTAATCTGGTTAGGATTAGCTCCAAGATAAGGAGGATATAGACTATGATGCTAGCATTCGACTTAATGGTCACACTAATTCTTATTTCGCTTGGCGTACTCCATGTTTATTGGGCTTGCGGGGGGAAGTTCGGGAGTCAGGCAGTTATCCCCGACAGATCAACTGAGCCAGAAAGCCCGCCCTTATTTGCACCAGGAAAGACTGTCACGATAATGGTCGCAATCTTACTTTGGGGAGCCGCTTATGTGCTTACAGTCCAGTCCGGTATAATTTCCGATTTTGTAGGATTAAATCCACGAATATTCTTTTACTTGTGCTCTGTATGCTCCATCGTTTTTGCTGTACGCGCACTTGGCGACTTTCGTTATGTCGGATGGTTCAAAACCGTTCGGGGAACACGATTTTCTTCTATGGATTATATATTTTACACACCGCTATGTATGTTACTCTCGACTGTTTTCGCCTTGTCGGCATTTGGATGGTTCCATGAATAAGGAGGATGTCAGAATGAGTGAAGCTCCTATTATCATTGCTGGTGGTGGTATTGCCGGATTGGCTGCAGCTGTTGCACTGCACAAGCTGGGCCATCCGGTTCGTGTACTGGAGAGCTACCCAGAGCTTAAGCCTGTGGGAGCGGGACTGATCCTTGCCCCGAATGCACTAGACGCGGTACGGCGTTTCAGCCCAGAGCTTGCGGATCAAATGATAGCGGTTGGCTATTCGTCAGACGTATACAAGATCAAGAACGATAAAGGCAGCATCTTGTCTGAGGTTAACATAGGCAAAAACTTCTCACCATCTTATGCGATTAGTCGGCCAGAGTTATATAAGCTATTGCTAGACATGCTGCCGGAAGGAACTGTTTCATTTGGTTGCAGAGCCGTAAGGTTTCAAGAGCGGATCACAGATGAACAAGTCCAACTGGTATTGGATAGTGGTGAGATCCTCGCAGCGAGAGCTATTCTAGGATGCGACGGAGTCCATTCAATGATCCGAGGTCAGCTGCTGCCGGAAATTCAACCGCGTTATGCCGGTTATACCTGTTGGCGTGGGATTGTAAATGACCCCGAACTCGCCCATGAAGTTTCTCATACGTTCACTGAGACTTGGGGAGCAAAAGGTCGATTTGGAGTTGTTCCTTTATCTGGTGGACGATTGTATTGGTTCGCGTTATATAAAGCACCGTTTAAAGACCCGGCAGCCATAACCGTTACCCCAGAACAGCTGCTAAGCCGTTTTGCGGCGTTTCATTTTCCGATACCACAGCTGCTAGAACGAGTAACAGCCGATTCAATGATTCATACGGACCTTATAGATACACGATCATTACCACAGTATGCGTTTGGTCGAGTTCTGCTGCTTGGTGATGCGGCACATGCAATGACTCCGAATCTAGGTCAGGGAGCCTGCCAAGCTCTCGAGGATGCTGCTGTGTTGTACGAGTGTGTGCAGCAGTATAGCACACTCCCTTCTGCATTTAAGGCATTCGCGCAGGTTAGGATGCCTAGATGTGAGCGTATTGCCGAGACCTCTTGGAAAATAGGGCAAATCGCACAGCTGGAGCGCCCCCTTCTATGTCGAATAAGGAATACCCTAATGCGATTCATGCCTTCCACATTAGAGAAGCGGCAAATGGCTTGGTTATACCATATGCCTCAGTCCCATATAAATCAGTCGCTTAAGCCGAAATAAAACAAGATTAAGCTCTAGCTTGTTCAACCAGATACCCATCCTCCAAATGCAGCACCCGATCGCACCATTCCAGCATCCGTTCATCATGGGTAACCATGACGGCTGCTTTACCTTCTTTTTTCACTTCTTCTGCAATCATCCTTACAACTTCTTTACCACGCTTGAAATCTAAGCTTGCAGTTGGTTCATCGGCGAACAGAATTGAAGGTTTATTCATCCATGCTCTGGCAATGGCTACACGCTGCTTCTCCCCACCTGAGAGCTGTTCCGGATAATGATTACGACGTTCCCAGATATCTAGACGCTTTAATAAATCAGCCGCACGATGCTTGGCTTCCTTCGCGCTTAGTTTGGCCAGCTTAGCCACATACAACAGTTGTTCTTCTACCTTAAGGTAAGGGATCAGCTGCGCGCTTTGGAACATAAACCCTATTTTTTGGAGCCGCAGTTCAGTCAGACTACTCTTATCTTTATCCATCAGAGATTCCCCATCTATAATAATTTCACCGCTCGAAGGAGTAAGTAAGGCTCCAGCTGCAGATAGAAATGTGCTTTTCCCTGAGCCCGAGGGTCCAAGTACGGCTACGAATTCACCTTCGCGCACTTCCAAATCCAGATTATTCAGTACCGACATTGTCGAGTCCCCATCACCGTAGGTTTTGCTTACTTGCTTCATTAATAATTTAGCACTCATGCGCCAGTCCTCCCTATTGCTTCTAATGCATCTATTTTTGCTACTCTAGCGACCGAAATTAGGGATCCCAAGAGAGACATTCCCACAAACAAACAGCTTGTTAAAATAAGAGTCGAGGTGTCCAGCTGGAACGGCATGGAGTCAGGTAGTGACAGGTTCATCCCGAAGGTCAGCAACAGACTGATGCTAAGACTAGCAACGGATAAAATCATTACCTGCCCCACAACACTCCAAGCCAAGTATGACATTTTAGTTCCCATAGCTTTGAGAATGCCGAATTGACTTGTTTTTTGAATCGTAATGACGTAAAAGAAAACGGCCAATACAAATGCGGCGATTACGAATAAGAAGGCGATCATCATAAGCAGGGAATTTTGTTCAGCAGCATAACCTGGGATACTGGAAATGGCTTGTTTTGGGGTGATAACTTCTACATGATTCACTTTATCTGTAATTTTGGTAACCTGATTAGAGCTTGCGTTAAGAGCGATCACATTAAAAGAGGCAGTCTGGGAAACTTCTGCACCACGTGACATCCCTTGCTTCATCTCCTGCCAATCTGCCAAGTTCAAATAGACCACAGGGGTATGACTATAGGAACTGTCCTGAACATATCCAGAAACGCTCCAAGTCATCCCGGTAGCCTGATCAATAATGGTACTGCCAATGGTGATTCCAGATTGCTCCAGCTTGCGGTCCACAACTACACTGCCTTTTTTCTGATTAGTGATTGCTTCACCCTTAGTAATAGCTGGTGCAATTAATCCCTTCATATCTACCGCGAAAAAAGTAACATCGGTCTTAGCATCCGTATCGTTAGCCGTAATTGTACTCATTTGGATGCCTATCGGTGTTGCATTTGCTTCTCCTACTACTGAACGTACATCTTGCAGATCCAAGTCATTAAGCTGGGAACGACGGAACGTTTGATCCGCATCCCCTTGTACAACATAATAATTCGCTGGCATATTTTGTACCGCTGATATGTTGGCATAGGCCAAACCTCTCGCAAGTCCTGTAACGAACAGCACCAAAAAAGACACCAAGAGCATAATCACCATAATCAGCATGTACCTAGCTTTGGAATGCCGCATCTCTCTTAAAGCTAAAAACATAATACCACTCCTTCTAATCTGTATAGTCACAGTGTAGAAGGTGAAAATGAACGGAGTATGAATAATGAATTACAAAGCGGGCAGTGTTACGCTAAAAGTGGTCCCTTTATTCTTCACACTTTCTACTTCAATAGTTCCCTTGTGGGATTGAACAATTTTCTGAGCTATAGAAAGCCCCAGCCCCGTACTATGGTTCTCCCGTGTTCTTGCCTTATCCGCTTTATAGAATCGATCAAAAATCATAGGCAGTTCCTCAGGACTTATCCCTTCACCAGTATCCGATACACGTACCTTACAGTTTCCGCCTTCAAGACTCGCAGCAATCACTACCTCGCCACCGTCCGGAGTATACTTGATCGCATTGGTCAGCAGGTTCATCCACACTTGATACAACAGGTTAGCATCACCCGTAATTCTTATCTGAGATAGATTCAACCGGAGAGACAATTGTTTCTCAGCAAGCTTCCACTCCATAATTTGTGCCACTTGGCGTAGCTGGGACCGCAAATCAAAGGTACTAATCTGAAGCAGATTAGGATCATAATCCAAAGAAGACAAAGTTAGCAATTGCTTACTGAGCATCGACATTCGGCGGCTTTCCTCTTCAATAATCGAGAGATACTGTAATCTTTCTGTATCAGGCAGATCTGCATCCCTAAGGGAGTGGGCAAAGCCCTGAATAGACGTAAGAGGTGATTCAATCTCATGAGATACGTTAGCGACAAATTCCTGTCTGGCCCGATTGGTGCGTTCCAATTCCTTACTCATGCTCATAAAATGCGAAGCAAGCTGTCCAATCTCATCACTTCTACGCGTATTCAGCTTAATGTCATATCTGCCCTTTGAAATGCTCTTCGTAGCTGCCGTGAGACGGATGATCGGCTTGACTACATGAAGAACACTAACCATTACAAACCATAAGCTGAATAGCAGGGTAAGCCCAATAATCATCGCAAAAAAGATCCGCAGCTCTCCAAACTGTACGTCAGCATCCGGGCGCATAAATAACGCGTATTTTTCATTGTTCATCGTAATCGATACACCAATTGAGTTACGGAGCTCATTATCGAAAAATCCAGTTATAAATAACTGGCTTGGAAATTCAGCAATTCCGTGATAAACCTGTCCGTTTAAAACATGCTGGATTTGACCCTCTTTCAAGTCCGTTTCTCTAAAAGGTTTCCCATAAAATCGTTCATCACCTTGATCGTTTGTAATGTAGATTTTATAGCCTAAAGAAGCCACACTGCCCAGATATTCGTCCACCGATTCTGGATGGGACTCGCTAAATTGCTGAAGCTTCTGAGCCATACCGGTAAGTTTGGCATCATTTAAGGGTTTCACTTTGTGTTGATAATATAGGTTGGACCCAAGAAAAGCGAACAGGCTGCTAAACAGAATGACCGAACAAAAAAGAAAACACATCCGTACATATAGTGACTTCATGGGCTGACCATCTCCACTTTGTATCCGATTCCTCGAACCGTTCGAATGACAAAATCCTCCTGATAGGCTATAAATCGCTGACGCAACCGTTTGATATGGACATCTACGGTCCGCTCATCCCCCTCGTAGTCTGCTCCCCACACCAACTCTATTAATTCACTGCGGGAAAAAAGTCTTCCCGGGTACTGAGCCAGCTGAGCCAGAAGTTCAAACTCTTTCACGGGCAGCAGCAACATTTCATCACCATCGGTAATTTCGTAGTTTTTTCGATCAATGATAAGACGGTTTAAGCGAATTTTATCATTAGAGGCGACGGAATAGCGGCGAAACAAAGCTTTGATCCGATAGATCAGTTCCTCAGGCTCAAAAGGCTTGGTCACATAATCATCGGTTCCGTGCAAATAACCTTGTTCCTTGTCACTGAGCTGCTGAAGCGCTGTTAGGAGGATAATCGGGATATCATAAGAATCACGTACATATTGGCAGACTTTCAGTCCATCTACATGCGGCATCATAATATCAACGATCGCCAGATCTATCGTAATCTCCTTCAACTTCTGTATGGCCTCTCGCCCGTCCCCAGCTTCAACTACGAAATAACCCTCACGAGTTAATACATGCTTAAGCAAGGTACGAATATGGGGATCATCATCAGCAACTAATAAGTTTTTCAAGTTTTCTCACTCCCGGGCTTCTTTTTCTTGCCAAGCTTGATTGTACCTAAGGTCGCACCTTCCGGAATCTGTATAAAATGCGACTTCGAAATTCCTATTTTTTGAGAAGTATAGATCCCTGTATGTCCTGAGAACAAGTAACTGATAAGGCAAGCAATGAACATGTAAATGGCCCCATCAGACCCGAATAACTCAATACCCATTAGAAAACAAGCGATAGGAGTGTTGGTGGCGCCGCAAAATACTGCAATAAAACCAAGTGAGGCCAGAAAAGGTCCATATAAATGCAAGAAACCGGACAACGCATGTCCAAGTGTAGCCCCGATCGCAAATAGTGGTGTTACCTCTCCACCTTGGAACCCAGCTCCTAGTGTTAAAGAAGTAAAAATCAACTTCCACAGAAACGTAAAAGGAGAAACGCCATCCTCGAACGAGTTCTGGATTAACGGAATTCCGAGTCCTAAATATTCTCTAGTTCCCAGTAGATAAACCAAGCCAATGATCACCAAACCACCTACGGCACTTTTTATCATAGGATTTCGAAATAAAAAGGTGTACCCTTTCTTCAGCGCATGAGTTAACTCACTGAATAGAATACTCGTTAACCCGAACAGTAGGGAAGCAAATACAACCTTAAGAAGTACAAGCGCCGAAATCTGAGGTACCCAGTCCACCTGATATTGGATGTGGGATACTCCCCAGAAGGATGTTGTCACTAAATGTCCTACAAAGCTTGCTACAAAAGCAGGCAGTAAGGCTTCATGACTGATTAAACCGATTGCCAAAACTTCAACTCCAAATACTGTACCCGCTAAGGGAGTACCAAAGATGGATCCGAATCCACCGCTAATTCCGCAAATTAAAAGGATTCTCCGATCTACCGCATTCACCCGTAACAGCTTACCAAACGCTTCAGCCAAGCTGCCTCCCATCTGTACGGCAGTTCCTTCACGACCAGCAGAACCTCCGAACAGATGTGTAATCAAGGTTCCGAAGAGGACAAGCGGCGCCATCCGTAAGGGAATGGCCTCATCGCCGTCGTTGATTTGTTCAAGAATAAGATTATTGCCCTTCCCGCTATTCCGCCCGAGCTTCAAGTAGAGATAACTTACCAGTGCTCCACCGGCAGGCAACAGATACAACAGCCAAGGATGTTCAATACGCAAGTCCGTTACATGTTCCAGGCTGACCAGGAATAAAGCGGAGGCTGTTCCGGTTAACACCCCTACTCCACTCCCCAGTAGAATCCACTTCAATAATGTTCTCACTAATGCCCAGCTTAATTTAAATTTTTGCATCTAGCTCTTAATCCCCTTAAAGATTTATGTATGACTCAAAAAAACAGACTCCTACCAGCAGAATGATCACTGGTAGGAGTCATTAGCCGTTACCGGCGGTTATGGCGAACTCCATCGCCTTATCAAACTTCTTTTAATATATCTGTAATTGAACCTTTGGTCAATCTTGAATCACTACAAGACATAAAAGACGGCTCTTTCTCGAAACCAGTGCTTAACTTTCCGCTTGCGTCACTCTATCGGGAACGATTTCGATCTAACATCGCCTGATGCTTCACCGGGTTTGGAGTAACTACGCCTTAAAGGTACCCGATTCAGGTTCGCGGACCAGTCCTTCGGCGAAATAGAGGGAAAAGTGCCCGCTAATACCGATAGAAACACCTATATTTTGAGATTAAAGGGAAAAACGCCCTCTAATCTTAGCCATAATGCCTTAAAGAGGTATATTCTCAAAATTAGCGGGCGAATTTCCCTCTAATAGCCCAAAAGGGGTGCCTGGCGCAGAATTAGAGGGAGAAAATCCCTCTATTAGGTGTAACGATTTACTTTCCTTTCCGTTACCTGTCAAGCACTGATTTTGGTGTTGAGCCAAAAAGACTGATCCTCTTTTTAATGTAAGAGAATCAGTCTTATTTGTCTTCATCCTTTATATAGCTTATTCGAAAGCCTATGCTTCAGAGGAATCAGCTGTCGGAGCCGTTCTGCCAAGTCCATTCGCGCCTTTTACACCTGAGCGTCCGTGATTTTCTTTTTCTCCATCCCCTGTTCTTCCCTTGAACGTATTGTTCACGAAATTGGAGACTTTGGTGGATAATGATGTTATAAACTCATCATACTTTGCCTGAGTGATGGATCCGGCTGCCAACTGTTTGTCCAGCTCACCTACAAATTGACTCGTAACCAGATCAGTAACGGCTTGAACGGTGACATTCTTCTCCCCAGCTAGAGTCGCTAAAGATTTCCCCGAAGTAAGGGCCGTTTTTAATTCGTCAGTAGTAAGACCAAGTAATTTGGCTAAACTTTCATTGTCCCAAAAGCTTACACGCCCGAAACCTCCACGCCCAAAATCACCTTTACCGTCCTTGCCACTAAGGCTTTTGTCAAATACACCATTCACATAATCAGTGGCTTTCGTAGTAATCGCAGCCTTCTGTGTATCATATTCAGCCTGAGTGATCTTACCCCCCGCCAATTGCTTGTCTAGAGCAGCTGTTATGGCTGTGACCTGCAGATCGATCAGCTTCTGAACAGCGACACCTTTTTCAGTTGCAAGTGTTGCCAGAGACTTCCCTGATTTTAGTGCAGTTTTCAGTTCATCAACCGTTACTCCCAAAAGTTTCGCAATATCTGAACTTGTTGTAGAGCGAATCGAATTCCCTTTACCTCCGAAATGGTTAAGTGTTTTCTGCACAACTTCTGCTGCACTAGCATTTCCAACTATAAAAACTCCACTGCCTGCAGTTACCGTCAAAGCTAAGACACTTGCTACTAAAAGTTTACGTTTTCTATTCATTTTCATGCCTCCTGGTTGCTGTTAAATGTTTACTTGTTAAGCATAACCAGGCTAACTGAAAATTTGCTGAGGATGGACTGAATGTTCACTGAATCTAAGCGAACCGGGTTAGGCCAGAACAGGTTTCCCGGATACGAAGGCTTCATCACTATACTTCATGCTTCCTTCCATCCTAATTTCCAGCTTAATAATCTCGGAACGGCTAGCCAGACGGATCGGTGGCCCCCATGTCCCAAATCCGGAGGATACCACCACGTGCAGCTTATCTTTCCGCAGATATCCCCAGTCCAACTCGAAAAGTCGTTTGGTAATCCAGTGGTTCGGAGCAATTTGTCCACGGTGAGTGTGACCTGACAGCAAAACATCCACCCCTGCCTTCGCTGCAATATCAAAACCAGTAGGTTGGTGATCCATCATAATTATCGGACGTGAATGGTCAATCCCCGCTAGGAGCTCAGGAACACTTATTCTACCTGCGGGTTGCATGGATTCTGCGGATTTATCTTTTCTCCCTACAATATAAGTGCCGGCAACCTCTACAACTTCATCCTGCAGTACCCGTATCCCGATACTATCCATTAACTCCGTGTATTGCTGAATGGAACCCCCGTAATATTCATGATTGCCAAGCACGGCAAATATGCCATGTCTTGCTTTTAGCTGACCTAGTGTCTCACCCATTCGATTGCGAATAAACGGCTCAATACTGTCATCTAAGACGTCCCCCGCCAGCAAAATAAGATCGGGCTCCATTTCATTCATGCGCTTAACTAATCTTTTCAAATGCCTATTCCCAACGATGTTGCCCAAGTGCAGATCGGATGCAACGGCTATCGTGAGCGGCAGACTATGCCCGGTAGTTTTATCTAGTTGCAAAGAATGAGGGCGGACTACACTGCTCCAGGCATTTCTAGATCCCCATACCAGAAAAACGACCAATAAAACCAGCAGTGTCGTTCCCCCTTCGATTACGAACTTATCAAGGTTTACCTCTAGAAGCCGTAACACCCCATAGGTAATGTCAGTTAAAGGCAGCATAATTAAGGCAAACTCCATACAAGCCAAATAGTACGACCCAATGACTTTGAACAATCTACCTAAAGGTCTAAGTACCTGTGGCCCTGAAATTCTACCCAACATATAAGAAAAGGCAACCGTTAGAAAAGCAGTCCAGAACCAACCTAATGAAATACTAGGTATCCATGCTTGAACAAGTACTTGAATATGAATACCAATATACAAATTTACAAGAATTAGAACGGCCAGGATCGTAGCGACAGTAGCTATTATCCGCAATTTTTTCATTTGTTTGTCCCCATTTCCTATGAATAATTTCTCAATCTTAATTTAGATGATATCACAAACCATTATCGCAATATAAACCCTACAAATTTCAATTGTAACTTTTTCCTTTTTTTGGAGTCTGTATATAAAACAGTAGCTAAAGGAGACTTCACACATGAACAACTCTTTACGCGGCAAAATTCGGTTAGCCCTTGCTTCAGCCGTAGTAATCGTTCCACTGGCGGGAGGGATGGCTTTGTCTGGTGTTTCTGCAGAAAAGGCTGTCCTAAGTACTGGTGGTTATTCTTACATCAAAGTAGAAGCGCCACCTCTAAAGCCTGCATGGACCTCACCTGTGGCAGTAGTTGATAAAGGTATGAGAGGTTTAGGGGTTGCTGCTATAGCAGAGAACGGTAAAATCTTCACTCTGCTGCCAAGCCGTAAAATGGTTGCAATAAATGCCACAACAGGCAGTAAGCTATGGGAATTTGGAAGTGATTTGGCCCCTCTTTTTACCTACAGTAACGGAAATATCTATGGTATGACTACAACCGGATCGTTGTATGCCATTTCAGAAGCAGGCAAAAAAAACTGGTCCAATCCGTTATCCTTTTCAAAAGCAGATAGTGTACAGAAAATAGGCAATACCGTTTATATTACACAAGCAGAACAATTGGCCGCCGTGGATGCCGCCACAGGGAAACTCAAATGGAAAATTGCTGAAAATAGCACCACTTATATAGGGTTGACTAGTCTTATGGAGATAGATGGAGTTCTGATCAGAAACTATTTATCACAAGGCACACTTACCCTTGGGGAAATTGTCGCTTATGATGCACGGACAGGAAAAAAGCTTTGGGGGCATTACCGGCAGGATTTCCCTCTTGCAGTAAAAGACGGGCTGTTATATTCCAATACCCCTATGGAGATGCTTGATGAGGATCCAGTAAACCGCAAAATCAAAGTATCTGTGTTCAACCTTAAGAATGGTGAGTTAAAGGGAGAACGGCTGTATCGATGGACAGATTCAGACAATACAGCCGGAGTATTTAGTTCTGGGGGTACATTCGGTTCAGCCTTTCTAGATGGCGATAATTTCTATGTATTTCAAGGTAAACAGTTGGTGAAATATGATTTTTGGAACTACTCGGCAGATGGGGAGCCTGTTCAGAAGTGGGATCAAACGGGTATGAATCAAAGTGATTTCCCATTGAACTTAGTGTATCAAGATCGAATGTTCTATAAGGATTATTCAACGGGCAATTTTTCAGCTATTAAGCTATCGAATGGGCAGATTATTCGCTATAACTCTGGGGAGAATCCTGTAGTGCAAGCTGATATCTACGGTAATGTTGAGTATGTCGGACAGTCCGATGGTCTATTCCATGCATATGACCTTTTGACATTGAAACCGTTATTCACCGTGAATACCGGCTCTCGAGACTTTGCCCCTACGCTAAAAACTGGAGGAATGCTCATAATTCAGACGGGTGGTAAGCTTTTGGCTATAAAACTGCCCTCTTCTCTAAAATAAAGCCTTTTACGTTAGCTCACATGGGTTCAATATGCACATGAACATTCGCTACCTGATGCATCTGCTTCAATTGATCTTCAATTTCTTCGGTGATTTCATGGCTTTCAACTACGTTCAGCGAATGTTCTACCAGCACCGTTGTATCGACCAATACATTATTACCATGGATACGGGCCTTGATTTCCTTAATGGATTGAACACCCTGAACCTCTGCAACGGTCTGTTTCATTAGTTCTAGCTTATCTGCATCGAATCCATCTGTAAGATCATGTGTTGCTTTACGGAAAATACCCCAAGCTGTCTTGCAGATGATTAGTCCGACAATCGTTGCTGTTAGCGGATCAAGCCAAGCTATTCCAAACTGTGAACCTACGATTCCTACAAAAGCACCGATACTAACCAAGGCATCCGAACGGTTATCTTGAGCTACGGCCATCATAGCATTACTGTTAATTTTACGGGCAAGCTTAAGATTATAAGCATACACAGCCAACATAACCACCGCACATGAAGCGGCTGTCCAAGCAGATATTAGATCCGGCGTTACATGTACAGGTTGAACAAACTTTTGCACTCCCTGATATAAGACCTCTAAGCCTACTATAATCATGATAAAAGAGGCCACTAAAGATGCGACAGTTTCCGCTCTAAAGTGTCCATAACCATGGTTGGAATCGGGGGGTCTTCTCGAAATTTTGAGACCTGCGAGAACCGCTATTGAAGCCACAATATCTGTACTGTTATTAAGACCGTCGGCCAGCAATGCCTGTGATCCTGAGATGGTTCCGACAAAAAGCTTGATAGCGGCTAAAAAGATATATGCTATTATGCTAAGCCAGGCTCCTTTTTCGCCTTGTTTGATTTCATTGTATGTTTCCAAAAGAAGACCTCCAAAGAATAGTATCGTTCCATACTACACGCCGGTGCATGGGTGGGTCTAGAGAAACAGTTTTGCCATAAGACTTAATAGTTACCCCTCCCAAATATAGTTGGTTAGTCATAAATCTTTTGCAGCACAGCAACTTTTAGTTTCTCAGTGAATTATCTGGTTAATTTAAAGTGAACCTAATCCTTTTACAAATTAAAAAAAAGCCTCAAAAAATCAGGCTTTTTAATAAAGTCCCCTATTCCGTTGGGGCAACAAATGAACGAGCTGCAAATTCCGCATCCAGCATGTAAAAGGCGTTGCTATCCTTATCGATTCGTTTGAGCTTTTGAATGATATTACTGAATAGAGCTTCTTCTTCGACCTGTTCATCGATAAACCATTTCAGGAAATAAATCGTTGCATGTTCACGTGCGTCCAGAGCCAAGTCGGCCAAATGGTAGAACTTTTTGGTGTTTTGCTGTTCATGAGCAAAGGCGTGTTCGAAGGCATCCAGCATGGAAGCATACTCATTCTTGGGTTCCGGCATTGCGGCCAGTGTTGCGCGGAAACTGCGATCATTCAGAAACTTGTAAATTTTCATCGCATGAAATCGTTCCTCTTCTGCCTGTACAAGGAAAAAATTCGCGAAACCATCCAGGCTCTCGCTGGAACAATAGGCTGCCATAGCTAGGTACACGTGTGCTGAATAAAACTCAAAGTTCATCTGTTCATTTAGAGCATCCACTAATCCGTCTTTCATTGTACACATCACCCCGTCGATTAAAATATGTATTACTGAATACCCTTTTATCTTAACACTGGGCCGATTTGGCAGCAACCGTGCTAAGATGAAATAAGAGCAGATAGAAAGGATGAAGTAAAGCTTATGACAAAGGTAGTTCCAAATCTAAGGAAGAACTTAAAAGTTCAGCGACCTCTACTTAGTCTTATATTATGTGCTACGTTTACCTTAACTGGTTGTGGGATCAACACAGCAGCATCCGAATCCCCCTCACCTAATCCAGCTGTGACTATAAAGGAACCGGTTAGCACTGCGACTCCTATTGCGACTTCTATTTCTATTGAGAAGGACCCCATAGCTCTTAAGATGGCCAAAATGACGCTGGAGGATAAAATCGGTCAAATGCTGCTGGTAGGTATTGAAGGAACTGTGCTTGATCCGTCTGCCAAAAGGATGATTTCTGAAGACAAGGTAGGGGGTATTATCTTGTATGGGGACAATATCTCAAATCTGCAGGGAATGGTTAAGCTTATTAATAATCTAAAGGTAACGAATAAGAACAATCCGGCTCCATTGTTCATTAGCGTGGATGAAGAAGGTGGAAAGGTCAGTCGTATGCCCAAAGAGTTTGTCACCATTCCTTCTAATAGAACGGTCGGCAACACCAACAATGCCCGATTAGCGCAGACGATGGGTGAATTACTAGGAAGAGAACTGACGTTAACTGGTTTCAATATGAACTTTGCGCCAGTGTTAGATGTGAATAGCAATGCTCAGAACCCTATTATAGGAAACCGCTCATTTGGCAGCTCCGCCGCCAGAGTCACTAAGATGGGCTTAGCCGAAATCAAGGGTTTGCGAAGTGAAGGAATCATTCCAGTGGTTAAGCATTATCCCGGACATGGAGATACTTCTGTGGACTCCCATCTTGAACTTCCTGTGGTGAACAAAACGGAGCAGCAGCTTGCCAAGCTAGAGTGGATTCCTTTTCAGGCAGCCATTAAGGATAAGGCGGAAGCTGTTATGGTTGCCCATATTCTTTTTCCCAAGCTAGATCCTAACAAACCCGCTTCACTCTCAAAAGTTATTATAGGGGAGCATTTGCGTGGAGAGATGGGCTATAAAGGCGTTGTTATCACAGATGATCTAACTATGGGAGCGATCATGAAGCATTATAAATTAGCTGAGGCTGCAATCGACACCATAAAGGCCGGAAGCGATATTTTACTTATCGCTCATGGGTATGACAATGAAAAGCTTGTACTCAATAAAATTAAGCAAAGTGTAAATAATGGGACGATCTCAGAATCCCGCATTGATGAAAGTGTGCGACGGATTTTATCACTAAAGAGTAAATATAAATTATCCGACAACAAACCGGTATCGGTTCCAAATCTTACTTCACTAAATCAAGATATCCGCAGTTGGAGGTTGGAGGTCCAGAATAAATAAGACACTTCCCACTTATGAACCAAAGGCGCGTCTGTATTGATTCGGCGGCATCCCTTCAACCTCTTTAAATACTTTGATGAAATAGCTTGATTGATTAAACCCAGCCATAAGTGCGATTTGTGCTACGGACTGCTCACTAGAGACAAGCAAAAGCTTGGCTCTAGCAAGCCTGCACTCTGTCAGATAACGGTTGGGCGTTTTCCCCATGACTACCCGGAATAGACGCAGATAATGATAATTGCTGTAACCCGATAATCGAGCCATCGTCTCCAGTGTCCACGGTTTCTCACACTCTCCATGAATGATATCCGCTGCACTGCGTATCGAGTGCCGAATCTCCAAGGGAACAGAACCATGAAGCGGCTCAGAGTTCTGCAGCAAGGTTGCGAGTATCTCATACAATAACGATGAAAACCTAGGCTCACTACGGGTTTCGTAATCGGCGCTCAATCGGCACAATTCATCAAATAACGACTCTATACCCGCTCCCAAATCAAACGTGAAGAAATATCCCCGAGACTTGTCCACCTCCTCCAGTAATGGCAATGAGATTTCTGTTCTAAAGTGCACCCACCGAACATCCCACGGCTCGCTCTGAGCAGAACCATACTGCTGATAAGCCCCTCTCGGATACAGAAATCCCCTCCCTTTTCCCATTTGAATCCTTTCCCCTTCATGAAATACATACCCTTCCCCATTAAAAATCAAGTGAAGATTGTAGCTATTCAGGAATCCCTCTGTTCTTCTCTCTGTATGCTGGGGAAAATTAGTGTAATGTCCTAGAAATTCTGGATAACAAACATATTTATTGTAAGATGGCGCAGGCAAAACCCATTGATTTCTCATCGATTCTTCTCACTCCATTCTGAATTCATCAAGCACGCAATATAGTTATACAATAGCAATATTATGTTATATATGATTCTATATGATTGATAATACAATAGATATGTAATACATATAAAGCATATTTTTAATACTATGGAGGCTACTATGAAGAGACCTGTCGCAGAAGAACAGTTTGAATTAGGTGTCTGTTACTACCCGGAGCATTGGCCGGAAAGCATGTGGGAAGATGATTATCGCCGTATGCGTGAAATGGGCTTTACCATTATCCGTATTGCCGAGTTTGCATGGTCTATCTTTGAACCTGAAGAAGGTGTATTTTCTTTTGAAATGTTTGACCGTGCCATAGATTTAGCACACAGCTATGGACTTAAGGTAGTGCTCGGAACTCCAACAGCTACACCGCCTGCCTGGCTGACTCATAAATATCCTGAAGTGCTTAATGTAACCTATGAAGGAGTAACGCTGCAGCATGGCATGCGTCGTCATTACAATTACAGCAGCCCAAAATATCGTGAGTTATGTGCTCGTATCACGGACCGCATGGCAACTCACTATGGTAATCACCCCGGAGTTGTTGGCTGGCAAATTGACAATGAGCTCAATTGTGAAATCAATGAATTTTACTCCGAGAGTGACCATATAGCTTTCAGAGAATGGCTTCAGCACAAATACGTAACTTTGGAAGAACTGAACAAGGCATGGGGGGCGGTGTTTTGGAGTCAAAGCTACAGCGACTGGTCTCAGGTATACTTGCCGCGACCAACACCTGTAACTAAGCAACCCAACCCGCATCAGGCCTTGGACGAGAAACGTTTCATATCGGATAACACCATTTCTTTTGCTAAAATACAGGCGGATATTCTACGCGCTAAAGCCCCTAATCAGTGGGTGACTACTAATGGTATATTTGGACATCTGGACAGTCACGAAATGACAGATGAGCTGCTGGATTTCATCAGCTACGATTCTTATCCACAATTCTCCAGCATTTTCTATAATGCTTCGGAAGAGAACCCGCTCAGAGACCGTAACTGGGGACTTTCACTCTCTGTCGTCCGCTCCATCTCCCCTAACTTCTGCATCATGGAGCAGCAATCCGGTCCGGGAGGCTGGGTGAACCGGATGGACATGCCTTCTCCGAAGCCGGGACAAATGCGATTATGGACTTATCAGTCGATCGCTCACGGAGCGGATATGGTGCTCTACTTCCGCTGGCGCACAGCCACCATGGGTAATGAAATATACTGGCATGGAATTAATGACTATCACAATCAGCCTAACCGAAGAGTACGCGAAGCCGCTCAGATCGGCCAAGAGTTGACCCAGGCAGGTAAGTCGATATTGGGTACTCGTGTTCAAGCGAATATCGCTATCGTTCGTGATTACGATAATGAATGGGACGGGGAATACGATGTCTGGCATGGACCATTCATGTGGCAGAGCAATAAAGAGTGGTTCAAAGCCTTACAGCGTAAGCATATTCCGAATGATGTACTTTTTTTGCGGAAGAACACAACATTGAAGGAACTTGCACGTTACGATGTGTTGATCTACCCTCACCCAGCCATTATGAGAGATGAGACGGCATCCTTGCTGGATGAATATGTTCAGCAGGGCGGCAAGCTGATCTTTGGCTGCAGAACAGGATATAAAGATCAACAAGGACAATGCTACATGCGACCGTTTCCAGGTGCAGCCAAAGATCTCTGCGGCATCACTGTGGAAGAATTTACGATGGTAAATGGAACTCGGCTTCCTACCTCCATCCGTTGGGAAAGCGACCCAGATCATCTAATCGGAGCCGATTCTTTTAACGATATTCTACATGTTGAAGCAGACTCTGTTGAAGTTATGGGAACCTATGCCACTGATTATTATGCCGGAAAACCTGCAGTTACTAGAAATCTACGCGGAGATGGCGAGGTTTGGTATTATGGGGCCGTATTTAATGAACAAGCTGCGGTTCGGATCATAGATCACCTTGGGCTTCAATCACCCGCGGCTGCTTGGTTAGAGCTTCCAGAAGGTGTTGAGCTTCAAATTCGTCAGGATGATACTTCCTCTTATACGTTCCTGCTTAATTATAATGAGGAACCTGCTGATCTCGTTCTTAAAGAGGACAAACGGGATTTGCTAACGGGTGAAGTCATCTCAGGAACACATCGTTTAGAAGGCTTCGGAGTTTTAGTACTGTATTAATTGATATTTCCTTGTACGAAACGAGAAACGGGTGTCGTCCCTTTAGGATGGCATGCCGTTTCTTTTACTATATGAATAAAGATACAACCTTTTAGTGATGTGTTCTCTCGGAGGATGAATTGACAGATATTTGATTAGCTTTTATAGTGGTTGTACTTTGTCCAAAAAGGAGGCGTTGAAATGAAACTGGAGACCGCCCAAGCGGATACCTATGCGGCCCCAGATCGTGAGGAAAGTTTTATTAAGGGGGTTAAGGATTGTCTCCCTACTCTACTGGGATACTTAAGCATCGGTTTTGCGGCTGGTGTTGTCGAGAAGACCGCAGGCCTCACAATACCTGAAATTATAATGATGTCGACCATTCTATATGCAGGGTCAGCACAGTTTATAGCAGCAGGAATGATCGCAGCCGGAAGTACGCCAACTAGCATTGTTATTACGATTCTATTTGTTAATCTTCGGCATTTACTGCTTAGTGCAGCTTTATCACCGTACTTCCGCCATCTTTCTCCTCTGCGCAATTTACTGATCGGCTCCCTGCTCACCGATGAGACTTTTGGTGTAGCCATTAATGAGAGCGCCAAAAAGAAAAGTATCAGCGAAAAATGGATGCACGGCTTGAACATTACCGCTTACCTGAATTGGATCCTTGCCAATATAGCCGGTGCTTTTCTGGGGCAATGGATCTCCAATCCGGAACAATTCGGTCTAGATTTCGCATTGCCTGCAATGTTCATTGGACTGTTGGTCCTAACCATACTTAGCAGAAGCAAGTATGCTATGGATATCCTTGTAGGTCTAATAGCCATGCTGATAGCGATTGTTGTTTCTTTGGTGTGGTCGACCAGTATGGGTGTTATCGCTGCTACAATCGTAGCCTCAACAATTGGAATGGTGGTTGAAAAGTCGAAATGAGAATGGATATTTTCTTAATTATTATAGGGTCAGCACTTGTTACCTTTATTCCTCGGGTTCTCCCCCTAATGCTGCTTAGCCGAATTAACCTGCCCGAATGGGGAATGCGCTGGTTAAATTATGTGCCTATTGCAGTTATGGCGGCTTTGGTGGCACAGGAGTTATTTATCCAAAATGGCCACTTCTCGTTATCCGGTAATAATTTAGAGCTGTTAGCAGCCTTGCCTACGTTCGCCGTCGCCGTCAAAACAAGGAGCTTACTGGGTACAGTCGTTGTCGGCATGATATCCTTAATGGCATTACGCTTTTTCTTCTGATTTAGCGGTTGGGTAAATTAACATTCAAAACTTCAACTTTTCTTTCAAAGCAGTCACAACTGTTGCTGATGGCTCCTTTTCCCCATACCTTGCTTTGTCATAAAGGGCCATCAATTTGTCCGTTGCTTCTGCATCCCCTTGATCACTTTTAGGTTGCCGAGTTTTGCTGTTGGCCCACTTCACAACATCTGTCCCCGTCTCCTGCGGAGTTAGGTAACTCTTTGCTTCATAGCCATCCTTCCGCTTGGAATGGAGCCATTGACGGTATATCCAACGAACGCGCTCAGTGCTTCCGTCCATATTCTCCCAAAGGTCCCGGTGGGTACCGTAAGTAAACTTAGATTTCCAAAAATCCTTAATGCCCTGAACTGTTTTTTCCCAAGTAAATACACTCTTCTCTTCATCAACATAAGGCGAATTATTTGGTGGTGACTGCTCCCTCCTAAGCATAGACAATAGAGCATTGATTGCCTTATGCCATATGCCTCCTGTATTTCTATATAACCAGCGAAGTAAGAAATAGATGATTACACCTACTGCGGCTATACCTATGATATAAAAGGAGATATTAAGGATGAGCGCCAACAGACCTGGATCATCGCTTTCTGCCACCGGCATTTCTGGCATCATAGGTGGTGGTGCTTCTTCTTGCACTGTGGGCGGACTTGAGGCTGAGAATAACCGGCTAACCCAGCTTATAAATCTCCTTAGAGAATTCCACACCCAGAACCCTAAGGCCTGACCCACTCCAGCCGCTAAGAGTGCAGCTACGATAACAAAGATAAATACAAATACAAGATTATGTCTCCGCAGCCCTTGAGGCAGAGGGGAAGAGTCACCCGATAGTGAGCTATAACGTAAATGATTGCGGTTAGTCATCAGTAGAGCAAGCACAAGACATACACTGCCAGCCCTAGTTATTAAGATACTGCTGTCCTGTAGATCAGGGATTCTATGAAAAAATATGGCGGCTATAAAATATACAGCTATGCCTGCCCAATAGACCCGAAATGGGTTGGAACGTGCGAAAGCGGTTATCCCTAGATAAGAACATAAGCAGCCTGCAACAGCCAAGTAAATCCCGGATAGTGAAATCCCTCCAGATAGAAGTCCAAGCACCATACCCAGCAGCAATGAACCAATTAATTGCTTCCAGCGGATAGTAAGGTGTTTGCGAAGTAAAATACCGGCCAGCGACAGCAAAGGCAATACGTATAGCCATAACAAATCAACGTTCGATGGAAGCACATATACCTTGAACACAATCCAAATCGGTAAATATAACAACAACTCAATCAAACAGGAAGTCCACAGTTTAAATGATTCCTTTAGAAAATGACCTGATGATAACTTCAAAGTGGAGTTCCCCCTTGCTCCGGGATATCCAGCCATTCCACACCATTCCCTCGCTGCATCAACTGCTGAGCGGCTAGCTGTAATTCTGGACCCCTATGACAACTAATAATAAGAAAATCAGAGTCGTTGTTCCCCTTCTCAGCTTCAAGCTCAAGCAACCTGCTCATTGGTAAAGCTCTGTCCAGAGCCAGCTTCGCCAGTATTTCAAGCAGCTCTTCCAACCCGGAAATAGCACCCGTAACTACAGGCTCTCTGCCTTCACCTTCCTCAAACCTTCCATTACAGATCAATCTCACATCTATTCCATGCTTCAGTGCATATTCGGCTACCGTTGCCGCGTACCGTATTCCATGTTCAATTCGCTCACTGTCTGTCACAGTCCTCCACATGGAGTCACTAATCTCTATATTCAGGCAAAGGACAAGTCTGGAATCTGCTGTATAGTCCTTTTTATGCACCTGCATCATACCTGTACGTGCAGTTGCTTTCCAATTCACAAGTCCCATGGAATCACCTGAACTATACTCCCGAATGCCAGCCGTTAAAAAAGGATCTTCTACGATCCATCTTTTTACGGCCAGTTCTCCAAGCCAGCTATGAATCGGGAGCGGCAGTTCAGACAAATCCAAAAGAACTGGATAGACCAGAAGTTCAAGCTGAAGCGGAAAGGTTTTGACTTTTGCTGACAACCCAAAAAGGTCACCCGTCGTCATCGTCACGGATTCTAATCGGTAGAGTCCCCTTCGCTCACAGGTCACAAGATGACGACGTTTGATGTGCCGATAGGCTCGAAGGTAAAATAAGCTGATATGATTCTGATAAATCTCTCCAGTATGAATCCCGAGGTTCTCTTGTCTGCCGAATTCTAATCCACGGGCAATACTGGATTCCAGACGAAGCCATGGGAGTGGCAGCAGCTTAGCATTAACGATCTCCTCGACCATCTCGATGCTATCTCCTTCATAAGCAGCCTTTGTTGAGAAATATCGGGAGTAACTTACTGCTCTTAAGGCATTCCGCTGATAAATTATAGATACAAGAAGCAGCAGTATACCCGTAAAGAGGATAAATCCGGGCAAAGCCATCGCTTAATCCACCCTTCCAGACCTGGTGAAAGATGCCGCTTCTGTTGGTACCTCCACCTGATGCAGCACTTGCTCTACGAGCTCTGCAGCTTGACCTTCCCGTGATTTCAGTCCGTGGTTGAGCAGCAGTCGATGTGCGAGAACAGGAACGGCTACGGTCTTAATATCATCAGGTGTAACATAATCCCGTCCACGGATGAGGGCATAACCTTGAGCGGAACGGAGCAATGCACCACTTGCACGAGGACTAGCACCCAGCTTCACGGCAGGAGATTTGCGGGTTGCTTCAGTAATTTGGATAATGTAGGTTAGTAAATCGTCGCTCACCTTAACCGTGGAGGTAAACTGTTGTGCTGACAAAACATCTTGACCGTTTACAACGGCAAGGGTTTGCTCAAACGGATTATTTTGCCGAAATCTCTGCAATATATGAATCCCTTCCGCAGACGAAGGATAGCCTGTGGTTATCCGCATCAGAAAGCGATCCAGTTGAGCCTCAGGCAGTGGAAAAGTTCCTTGGTTATCTATCGGATTCTGAGTGGCTATCACTAGAAAAGGGGCTTCTAATTCGTGGGTGACACCATCTATGGTTATTTGGCGCTCCTCCATACATTCCAGCAGACTGGATTGTGTTCGCGGAGTAGCTCGATTAATCTCATCCGCCAGCAGGATATTGGCAAACACCGGGCCTGGTCTGAATTGAAACTCCCCCGTCTTTTGATTATAAAAGTTAATTCCACTCAAATCAGACGGAAGTAAATCTGGAGTAAACTGAATTCTTTTAAAAGAGCAGTCTAAAGACCGGGCAAGCACCTTAGCCAACAAAGTTTTTCCCGTTCCTGGTACATCCTCCAACAAGACATGGCCGCCAGCCAATAGAGCCGTAAGCAGCAAATCCACACCCTGTTCTTTCCCAACAATGACTTTTGCTAAATTACCCCTAACGGATTGAATGAGTTCAGTAACCTCTTGAAGATTCATTATGATTAACACTCTCCTATCAAAAAAGGTATGTACTGGATATAATCATAGCAGAAAGCGCCTACATAATATAATAGACGAAACTTTACTTAGCCCTTTTTCTAAATCGAATGAAAGCTGCGAGAGAGTAATAAATAGGAATACATTCGACTACCAGCCAAATGATAACCAATGTATAGGAAGTATAATGTATGAAATAGTCCGCAATATTTCGAGAATAAATATAGGCTATCCCTACAGCAATTGATGTAAGGAAAGGAATGATGTAGTTCTTCCCTCGTTCTTTAGTTAGGCTGGATAGACATTTGAACGCGACATAAATTAGAAAGGAGCTGTGAATAAGCATAGAGGAAGACCATACTCCAATCAAAAGTGGATCGATATTACTGAGTAGATTATCTTGATATGAACTTCTAACCATATCTATAAGAGGATAATAAAGTTCCTTACCCAAATGCGGGCCGAAACTTAATAAGGTCAGTAACCAGCTTGTAAATACAATCAAAAGTACACATGACGCTGCCAGCATTAACTTCTTAAGAATTTTAGCCTCAATTTTTAAATCCGGTGCTACAAATAGAAATACAACCCACTCTGCAAACCATGACGTCACCATTATAGAGTCTTTGATGGCGATCCGCGGATTGTGATAATGAACTAAAGCTGGGAGCATATCCAAGTCCGTATTAGGCAGTAATAGGTACAATGAAAAAATTGTGGCTACACAAAAAATTAAGAAAATCCCATCCGACATATACACGATCGTGGAAAAACCCAATCTAGCAGTATACATAATTACAAGTCCCAGCACACATTGGATAAACAAAGGCGGAGTGTCTCTTAAATAATTGGTACCAAAAAATAAGACGAAGTTCTCGATATCAAATGAAGTAAAATATATGCACCAGCACAGAAGCAACAATAGCATAGCGCGATGTATCCATTTCCCAAATATGTCCTTACCAAAATCTACCCATGCCTGATTCGGTCTCAGCGCTCCCAAGTGGATAGTAAACATTAATACAATCAGAGATAAACCAAAACCTGCTACTAGCGCAATCCATCCTTGATAAGATGAGCTCGACATCAGGATGGGGATCAAAAATACTGTAACTTGTGAGGATAAGTAGATTAGAGTAAAACGGAAAAGCTGCCATTTAGTAGTTAGCATATTAGAATCCCCCCATCACAGACTTTATTTCTCCGCTCCAAAATCATTAATACGCACTGAAGTGTTCACTTTGATAACCGCATCATTAGCATAATAATCTTCCCAGTGTTCCTGAAGTTTGTTCCACTCTTTTGGATAATTCCATTCCGTAAGCAATCCCAAATGAAAGATATCAGTTTGAGCCTTCTGTGTTTTTTGGATAGCTTCTGTCACTTGCTTAGATATTTCTTGCTCAAGTTTATCTTCGATCGTTTGTGAAATTTCCTTAATACCACGGTTGTCAGGATCTTTAATGGAAACAATACTCGCTCTTCCCCTTAACCGAATCTCAAAGACTGGCCCTTTATCTGTCATGGATACCACTTTAGAAGAGTGGGTATTCGCAATAATAGCACTGGCAGCACCTCTTCCCTCATCCCAATGGATTACATACAAGGGACGTTTAACATGTGAGTTTGCCCAAGCTAATGCTACTCCCTCGTTGAGCTTAAGAATGCCCGTCATTTTATCTTTCTGAAATAGCATCGCTCCTCGAATTCCAGCCCAAAATTCCGGTTTGCCGGATTCCAAAGACTCGGGTTTGGTTCCAAAAGAAAGATAAGTTAAGACAAAGCCCGTGTTGAATGCTTCTGCATATAAGCAGTCTTTAATTGTCGTTTTAAACATGGCGTTATCCGAAGCAAATTTAAATAACACTTGAGAAGGGAGTTGTTCGTAAATAGGTGATAACTTAGTGATCTCTTTTGCTCGCCCTGGACTAGCCAATACATAGGTTCCCAGCGGGAAGCCTGGCTCTCTTTTGAGCCATTCAAGCACATCACTGATTCCCTTCTTGGCATACTCTTCCCCTATTACAACCACCTTGATATGAGAAAGTGAAAGACGTCGAGGCAGATCCCTTTGGATGGCACTCAACGCTTCAGTAATCGTTGCTCCTGTCTTGGAAACCGTAGAGTACATTTTACCATCCTCTCCCCCGCTTCCCGATTGCTGACCTGATATCTGGCGATTCGGCAGGGGTGTGCTAATCGTGACCTCTACAGTACCCGGTTCCTTCCCGATATCTAAATATAAGCCGAATACGAACGCTAATTCGTCAAGTTCGATCCTTGACCAACAACCCGTCAAACTTAGAAATAACAGTACAACTACTCCTATCTTTACAAGTTTCATTTCTTAGCTTGTCTCCTTTGCTTCCCTGATGAATAGGCAGAACTGCGCTTCTTCATCAAAGGAGAGGGAACTCGAAGTATTGTATCCTTCCAATCCTGCAGAACAAGCGGAGCGACAGGCTGTAAATACGGAGTGCCAAAGGATTTGAGATTCGTTAAATGCCCATATATGATAAATGTGGCGGCAAACACTCCCATCAAACCCATGGTTCCACCTAGAATCAAAAGGACAAATCGTAGTAATCTAAAGGTCAAACCCAGTTCCAAATGGGGAATAATGTAGGAGGCAATTCCGGTAATGGATACGACGATAACCATGGGAGCAGATACAATACCTGCCTGTACTGCAGCTTGACCAATAACTATACCCCCAATAATAGAGATCGTCTGACCTACCGGCTTGGGTATCCGTGTACCTGCTTCTCTAATGGCTTCAAAGGTAAGCTCCATCATTAATGCCTCTGTTAACGCGGAAAAAGGAATGTTTTCCCGTGCTGCTGCGATGGTAATTAAGAGATTGTAGGGGATGATTTCGGGATGAAACGTTGTGATGGCTACATATAGTGACGGTAGAATCGTAGAGAGAATGGAGAAAAATATTCGTACAATACGAATCCAGCTTCCAGCATAAGCACTCTGGTAATAATCCTCAGAGGATTGAAGCAATGAAAAAAAAGTGGCAGGTGTAAGTAAGGCAGTAGGTGTGCCATCCTGCAAAATCCCGATCCTCCCTTCCATTAAAGAAGCTGCCACAGAATCTGGACGCTCTGTATATTGAAATAGCGGAAAAGGTGTTTGGCCATTTTTCTTCAGATGCTCTGAAAGATAACTGACACCCAGAATTCCATCGATAGAAAAGTTATGAAGCTTCTGATCAATCTCAGTTAATACCTCCGGTTTATATAACCCCTCTATATACACAACGTACACATCTGTTTTCGTATATCTACCTATGGTATAGTGCTTTGTTTTTAAGTCGGGATGCTTAATTTTATGGCGCAGCAAGGATAAATTGCTCTGGATGTCTTCTATAAAGGCCTCTTGAGGACCAACGACTACCAGTTCATTTTGGGATTCAGAAACGGCTCTTTTTTGATATTGGGTAATTTTAAAATAATATAAAAAAGGAAGGCCATCGATGTACAAAACTGCATGTCCCGCAACTAATAAGTCGACCACTTCTGATATTTTAAAAGCCTTATGATACGGAATGGCAAAAGCCGAACCACGATCAAGGCGTTCTAGAAATTCTGACCAATCCGAATCCGAATTCGCTTCAGCTTGAAGAGGTGAGTTAATATGATCCTGAAGACTCCGTTGATCTACGATGGATGGTATATACATCAACATACAGGAATGATCATGTACCCGAATGGACTGATACACAGCATCGGTACACCCCTCCAATTGCTGTTTTATGCCCTCCAACAGGCTATCAGCCATTTTACACACCCCCTCTTTAATGAACTATGAAATGTTATTTTGCCAATTATTAACTGAAATATACGTATTTACTGTTTATAACGCACAACGAAAAAAGAACCCGCTAGATTAGCAGGTTCCTTTATTATGAATTTATTTAATTTCTAAAATCGAGTCCACCCAATACCGGATGCGGTACATAAGGTTCTTCTAAGCGCTGAAGTTCTTCTGGACTAAGTTGAATGGAAACAGCGGCTGCCGCATCCTCCAGATGATGCATCTTAGTCGCTCCAATGATAGGGGCTGTAACAGGCTGTTTCTGCAGCACCCAAGCAAGCGCTACCTGTGCACGCGGAATCCCTCGTTCTTCGGCAATTTGTTTAACACGCAGGGCAACAATACGGTCTGCATCCTCAGTTTGTGTATAGAGCTGCTTCGCAAATTGATCTGTCTCTGAACGCAAACTGCTTTCTTCCCAATCACGCGTTAAACGACCTCTTGCAAGTGGGCTCCAAGGAATCACACCGATTCCTTCCTCTGTACATAAAGGTAGCATTTCGCGTTCTTCTTCCCGATAAAGAAGATTCAGATAATTCTGCATGGAAATAAAGCGAGTCCAGCCATGCTGCTTAGAAGTATTCAGTGCTTTGAGAAATTGCCAGGCATACATGGAAGATGCTCCAATATAACGAGCCTTTCCGCTTTTCACCACATCATGAAGGGCCTCTAAGGTCTCTTCAATCGGCGTCTGAGGATCCCAGCGGTGAATTTGATACAGGTCTACATAATCTGTGCCTAGACGCTTGAGACTGTGATCGATTTCCGTCATAATCACCTTACGCGAGAGGCCTCCGCCATTCGGTCCGGGCCGCATTCTGCCATGGACTTTGGTAGCGATTACGACCTCATCCCGCTGTGCGAAATCTCTTAAAGCCCTGCCTACAATCTCCTCACTAGTACCATCGGAATAGATGTTGGCCGTATCAAAAAAGTTAATTCCAAGCTCCAATGCTTTCTTGATAAATGGACGGCTCTCTTCCTCATTTATTGTCCAGGAGTGAGAGCCTCGATCAGGAATTCCATAACTCATACACCCCAGGCAAAGACGTGAAACTTCGAGTCCACTTGCGCCTAACTTAGCATATTTCATCTACATATTCCTTCTTTCCAAGGTAATAAAAGAAAAGATCATGTATAGTATAGCGCAAGTGAACCCATAGATGGAAATACATCCCTATTTAATTGTATCTTTATATAAATCTACTGTCAGCTCACCGCTCGAATCGACTTGACCCAGAAAAACATCTTCTGCAGTTATGCCCTTTTTCGCCAATTCCCTTTGCAACCAAGCCCTTGTTAATCCAAATGAATCTAAAGACTCTTCCATGACATCTCCATCCATAATTACAGTTTGTGATGCCTTTTCGGTAGTCATTTTGATTCCGAGCTGTCTTGGTGTTAACGGTTGATTTTCTCTTGTTAGCAGCACATTTATGCCGCCATCCGTCTCCATAATAGCAAACTCAACATCCGAAATTTTGAACACACTTTTTTTACGCAGGGCTGCCAGCAAATCATCTGTTGTTAATCGTTCTTTCTTAAGGTTCTCTTCAAATATTATGCCATCTTTGATCAATACGGTTGACTTACTATCTAAAAAATCTCTTACCTTTTTGCTTTTCATTTGTAAAATCTCAATGCCGTAAGAAACTCCGATCCATACCGAAAGCGCTAAAAGTCCTAAATACCATTTCTTATCTGTATCTAGAGAAATATAGGCAGCCAAACCTCCAATAGTGATACCTGTAATGTACTCAAAGACTGAAAGCTGTGAAACTTGCCTTTTCCCCAGTAATTTAGTTAAGAAGAAAAGTACACCGATAGAAAATAATGTCCGAAACACAACTTCCAGTGCTTCCATCATCAGATAGTCCTCCTCTTTTAACTAGATACGAATAAATATCTGATTTAATTATTCGCCTAAAAGAAGAAAACCATCCAGTATTTTCACCTTAGTGACTGCTATGCTGTAAATGGCTATTCGGAGTATTTATGAACTCCTTGATATTAATCTTTCTGCCCGTCTTAGCACTTTCCAATGCTCCAAGCACCATAGCCATGCTCTGGCGATTGTCACGGCAATCTGTCTCAGCGGTGCGTTTCTGTTCTAAGGACTGGAACATTTCATCTAAGCAGCCTTGGTGAAAAGTACTCTGCAATTCCATTGTTGGTCCGTCTACCCGAGTGTAGTCACGAGTAAATTTTCCGGTCTGGTCCGTATCCGAAACAACTTCAGCGTAGGGAATGCCTACCCCATCCCATATTGCCGTACCTTTCTCTCCGGTAATTCGCCAGGAAGCTTCCCAAGAAGTTGGAACACCTTCGGCGCACCAAGAGCCTTGATAACAGAATATAGAACCGTCAGACATTTCGAAGATACAAATTGCCGCTGCATTTCCTTTGTACCAGGAACCTGCTGGATTGAACTCCTGACAATAGACAGAAATCGGGTCTGCTCCAATAATCAGTCTAGCTGCATCAAAAGTATGAATGGCCATATCCAACAGCAGCGGACTGTCCATGGCATCACGGAACCCGCCAAAGTGAGCACCTATGAAAAAATCTGCCCCGACATATCCAGGCTTCCCAATGGTTCCGGATGAAATCAATTGCTGCAAAGAGCGGATTCGAGGATCAAAGCGCCGATTTTGCATGACGGCATGTGATCTACCGGTACGATCGGATAAAGCAACAATTCCATTACATTGCTCCATGGTTTCCGCAAGCGGTTTTTCACCAAGAACGTCACAACCAAGCTCCATGGAAGCAGTTGCAATAGGGTAGTGACTTGCCGGTACCGTAACATCAAAAACCAGATTGGCTCCGGTTTCCTTAATCGCTTCTTCAATATTATCAAAGATTCGACAGGCAAGATCTTTCTTATCCGCCATCACCTTAGCGAACTTAAGCTTTATATCAACGAGAGCAACAATTTCTACATCCGAACGATTTAAAGCGTAATCAATCCAGGCGTTAGACATTCCTCCACAGCCTGCAACTATGACTTTGTACTTAATAGACATCTCCAAGTTCACTCCCCGCTTTTACGTTCAGACTGGATTAGGCACAAAGCTGCCGCCCCGACAGTTTTTCAAATAGTTCAAAGCGTGAACCTGGCCCGTCATCTCCAGTTCATCTCTGTATACCGGATCATGCCAGCCTTCAATGTCAATCGTTCCTTTATAACCAGCTTGGCGAAGAATCGTGATGATGTCCGTCCAGTTGGTATCCCCGAAGCCCGGTGTACGATGCCACACATACGGTTTGGGACCATGAATTCCATATTCTTTTACAATATCCCAAGCAATCGTGGCGTCCTTGCCATGTACATGGAATACTTTATCCATCCATTTACGGAGCTGCGGAATAGGATCAATCAGGGCTACCATTTGATGACAAGGTTCCCACTGCAACCCCATATTGTCGGAAGGAAACGCATTGAACATTATCTCCCACGCCGTTGGGTTATGCGCAATATTCCAATCCCCGGAGGACCAATCACCATCCATAGCACAATTTTCAAAAGCAATACGCAGCCCGCGATCAGCCGCTCTCTTCGACAGCTCGCCGAATACTTCTGCATACTTAGGGATAGATTGATCAATGGAACAACCCGGTATACGCCCCGTGAAACCTGAAACGATATCCGTACCGAACAAATGAGCATGGTCAATAAGCCGTTCCCAGCTTGCCACTGTATCCGAATTGTCACCTGTATTTGTTAAGGGATTTCCGAAAATTCCGATCGTAGAAATCACGAAGTTATGCTTATCCGCTAGTTCACGTACACGCTTCGCGGTTTCTGCAAGATCCGTATCCCCCGTAGTTTGCCAAAAGGTTAGACTAAAAGACTCGAAGCCATGGGAGACAATTTGAGGTATAACATTAACTGCTGAGCCTCCGCCCACTAATGTACCTATTCTTAATGAATCCATCATCTTGATACCACTCCAATATTGGTTTATAGTTACTTCAACAACCTTAGTATATAGCTGATATTGGGACACTTCTCTCATTATCTTGTGTAATAATAGTACTATCTTGTGGGAGTTGAACATCCATTGACCTATCCAAGAGAACTTAAAGAATATCCGCAGCTACAGGAGAAAACATATCCTTTTCGCTTGTTTTTTAACAAGACAATGGATACAAAGGCCAATCAGAATATCCTTTTTCTACACTGGCATGAGCATTTTGAGATTATTGTAATGGAGCATGGCCATGCACTTTTTCATATCGACAGTCAGCCTTATGAAGTCAAACAAGGAGATGTTTTGATCGTCCCTTCTGGAGGTTTGCATGTAGGTTACAGCTTGAAAGACGGGGATGTAAGTTATGTATCGATCGTATTTCACAGTTCTTTATTCAATGATTGGGCCGATGATCCACAGCATGAGAAGTTTGTAGCGCCTTATTTGGATAATCGCTTTCAGTTTCCCGTAAAACCATCCGATCATGAACCAGCCTCATCAGCATATTACTCACTCCTGTCCGGTATCCTTACTGAATATCAGAACAAAGGCCCTGCATATCAGCTCATCATCAAAAATCAACTGCATTTGCTATTCACCTTGTTAGCGCGCACATTCCTGCCCCATCAACAGGCAAGCAAGCCTAAAGAACGTTTATCCATCAATAGAGAACGCTTCAAACCTCTTCTGGAACATCTTGAAGAACATTTCTCAGATAAAATAACGATTGAAGAAGCGGCTAAATCTGTAAATCTCAATCCTTATCACTTCTGTAAAACCTTCAAAAAGCTGACCGGACGCACCTTTGTAGATTATGTAAATGTATGTCGTATGGATGAGGCCGAACGGCTGCTGCTGGAAACACACCTTAGTGTAACCGAAATCGCCGGTATGGTGGGCTGCGACAATCCGAACTATTTTACCAAACTATATAGGCAATACAAAGGGCTGACTCCCTCGCAAGCCAGAAAATAAGAAGAAACGTTACTCATTTAGCAAAAGGACCCCCTTTCGTAGAAAATTCTACTTAAGGCGGTCCTTGTTTCTTATAGGTCTGACATATCTACTTCCAGCCTTCTGACCGTCGCCTGAGCAGGCAGTGATTCTAGAACAGTTCCTGTACCCCAAAGCTTAACCTGCTGACCTTTTTCTAAATCGGAGAGATGAATTTCTTTTTCTGCCTCATTGTACAATTCTGATCTGTCATTGAAAGAAAACCAATAAGTTGGTACGTCTTTGCCGGGTTCTAAAATGAGTATTCGTAGATGGTTATTTATACTTTCGACTTCTACAATCTCCCCAACTACATGCGGCTGACCTAACTTTTCGATAGTATAGCTCACCATATTTGGATCTATCAGCTTCTCGATTTCCGGTTTGGCCGTAGTTTCACTACTATCAGGCATTGTAATAGCCAATCTGTTCCCGATGACATCGATTGAAGAACCGTATACATTTTGCTTGAGGTAAAGATTATGCTCCTCCAAAAGCTTTTGAGCAGCTTCAAGTTCTTGAATCGTGTATTCTACATTATGCAGTACATAAGTGTCGGCAACATAACGCTCTGCAAATACATTTTGAATTTCTTCATTTAAACCGACGATATTCACATGAACCTTTTCATCCTGTAAATAGATATCACCGTTTGGGACCCCTTTATTGGATAAAAAAGTTCTGATCTCCCCCGGGTCCGCGAGAGGATTGGTCTTAATAGGCGTCGATGTAACTGTAGCAGCGGTATTACTATCTACGTTCCCTTTAGGCTTTTCTCCACAACCATTTAACAGAAGAACAGCCAGAGTTAATCCTACCCACAGCCATTTTGGATGATTCAATTTGATATCACACCTCCACTCACTCTTTAATAATTTAAACGAGCTAAGGTGTAATATGTTGCATTAGGATATAGATTAGTCCAAGGTATAGGGTGCAAGTTCTACTGGCAACGCTGCTGGCCGAGTACATGTACTCTTCATCTCATAGTAAGTATGGGAGTCAGAAGATTCATGGAACGCCCACATAGCCTCAAGTACATGATAAGCAAGCTCACCACTAGCCCGGTGTGGACGACCCGTTTGAATGGCATAGGCCATATCCGCCGGACCAATACCCCGTGTGTTCTGGTCATAACCCGGGAGCAATGGTTGTTCATTCCATTCCGATTCACCCATTCGACGAATCCTCACGGGTCCCCCGAATGTATTTGGATCTGGAACCTGAATCGTACCTTCCGTACCGTAAATTTCAATAAAAGGCAGTTCGCTGCCTCCAAAGATATCAAAGCTTGTAATCAGGGTACCGATGGCTCCATTCTCGAATAGTAGGGTTCCGGCAACATGGGTAGGGATATCTACCGGCACTTTTTTTCCGAATTTTTTATCGCTGGTAATAGTCCGTTCCGTTAGCGCTTTTCCAGTTATACCTGCAATAGACCGTATTGGGCCGAGCAATTGTACAAGTGCTGTCAAATAATAGGGTCCCATATCGAACATCGGTCCCCCACCTGCCGCATAATAAAATTCCGGGTCCGGGTGCCAATGCTCATGCCCTCTTCCCATCATGAATGACGTTGCTGCAACAGGAAGGCCAATAGCACCCTCGTCTATCAGCTTAAGCACAGTTTGAATTCCCGCTCCTAAGAAGGTTTCCGGTGCGCTTCCTACCAATAACCCTTTCTCCGCGGCTAATGCCAATACTCTCTGACCTTCTTCTTTAGACACGGTAAGGGGCTTCTCCACATAGACATGCTTACCGGAGTGGAGTGCTTTCAGAGTAATCTCAGCATGGGCTGCGGGTATCGTTAAATTGATTACAATCGAGATCTCTGGGTCATTCAGCAGTTCTTCCGTAGTACAGACACGAGGAATATTGTATAGATCCGCTTGTTCCTGTGCTCTGGCAAGGTCCATGTCCGCACAAGCAACAAGTTCTAATATTTCGAACTTTTGGCAGTTCTCCATATAAATACTACTTATTTTACCGCATCCTATGATACCAACTTTTACTTTATCCATTTAGCCAATCGTCCCTCCTTGAAATTCTATTGGTTATCCGCCATACCGGTATATACAGGACTTGTGTTAGCCGCATCCTTCTCAATCGACAAGGCGAGTTCCTTGCCCTCGGCAGCCCATAGTAAACCTCTGCGCATCAATTCCTTAACTTGAGGGATTTCAACTATATTCGCTTGGTGTCCAAGTGAATTGTAGTATACACGTCCCACACCCCAGCGTTTAGTCCAAATAACCGGCATATCGACGGCTTTGTTCAGAGCATGCGGACCTTCAGCCACAGGAAAACGAGTCGTTGCCAAAACTTCCACTGCTGGATCTACGTGAAGATAATATTGCTCCGAAGACACTGAGAAATCTTCCATCCCACCAACTAATGGACTGGAGCTCCCCTTAATCTCAACAGTATATTTCACACCATCGTTCCCAGGATGAGCTACCCATTGACCCCCGGTCATAAAGTGCCAATCGACATTCGTACGGAAGGAGTCACACATCCCGCCGTGACAGCCCGCCAGACCTGTTCCGTTCTGAACTGCTGCCGACACGTTGTCTACCCGTTCTTGACTAATTTCGCCCATTGTCCAGACCGGAACGATAAGATCAAGTCCAAGAAGCTTTTCCGCATCGTCAAATGCTTCCAAGGTATTCGAAATCTCAACTTCAAAACCTTCGTGGCGCAGAATGCCAGCAAAGACATCCGCAACCTGTTCCGGGTCATGTCCATTCCAGCCACCCCATACTATCAATGCTTTTTTCATCATAAAAAACTCCTTCACATAGTTAATTATATATATGATTAATTACATTTCAGATAGCTGTACCCATCGTCTTTCATCAATGGAACGCTCTACAGCTTCAAGAACAGCCTGACACTTCACTCCATCACGAAAATTCGGTTCTGGCAAACGGCCTTCTTCTATAGCCGTGGAGAACTCCAGCATTTCATGGATAAACGTATGTTCAAAACCAATGGTATGTCCAGGCGGCCACCACGCTTCGGCATAGGCATGAGCAGGATCTGTGGCCAACACGCGCCGAAAGCCTTGCACATCTTCATCATCCGAAGTGAAGTAGACTTCAAGCTCATTCATACGTTCGAAATCAAATTTCACACTGCCTAGGCTGCCGTTAATTTCAAAAGCATTGGTTGATCTATGTCCTGCGGCAAAACGGGTAGCCTCGAAATTACCCATAGCTCCATTGTCGAAACGGGCGAGAAAGAGTGTAGCATCGTCTACGGTAACTTCACCTCGTGGGCCGTCTTTGCTTCCCTTAGCACTTAAACCTGTCATCTCCGCCGCTATCGGGCGCTCCTTAATGAAGGTTTCACTCATCCCGATAACTTCTTTCACGTCACCTACGAGAAAATGGGCCAAATCGATCAAATGCGCCCCAAGGTCACCATGTGATCCTGAACCTGCAATTTCCTTCTGCAATCGCCACACGAGCGGGAAATCCGGGTCGATAATCCAGTCCTGCAGAAAACAGGCTCTGAAGTGATAGATTTTGCCGAGTCGCCCACTCTCCACCAGCTTCTTCGCCAGTCTTACGGCTGGAGAGAAACGGTAGTTAAAGCCCACCATATGTGCGATACCCGCTTCTTCTGCAGCCTGAAGCATCTCACGGGAATCTGCCAATGTAAGCGCTAACGGTTTTTCACAGAATATATGTTTTCCAGCCTTCACTGCTGCCAATGTTATCTCTTTATGTGCATCACTCGGAGCATTTATATCAATCACGTCAATATCTTCTCTAGCGAGTAAATCTCTCCAGTCCGTCATACTTTCAGACCAGCCTAGCTGCTCTGCTGCTTGTCCTACAGCTTCTTCATTACGACCACAGATTACCGCCATGTCCAGTTTGGGTGCCTTTGGAAAAAACATAGGCAAGCTTCGATAAGCATTGCTATGTGCCTTACCCATAAATTTATAACCAATCATTCCGATCCGTTGCTTCTTCATTCTTATTCCTCCTCACTGATAACTTGCGGACTAGATGATGCACGAACGACGAGCTCGGTGGGTAGTTTGATCTGTAAGGATTCATGCAAGTTCTCTCTAGAAGTTCCTTCCTCCATCATCTGAAGAACGTGTGATGCTGCAATTTCACCCAGCTGATAAAAAGGAACACGCACACTACTCAAGGCAGGCATGGTTAACTCCGCTGCATCTGAGTCATCATATCCTACGATAGCTGGTATCCGATCTGCCGGAATTCCTTGTTCTCTGAACCCCTGTTGTAATCCGATGGCCATCCGGTCATTGGCTGCAAAAATCGCGTCAATTCTATCGAGTACTGGAGTCATTTCTGTTGCCGCTTGGATTCCACTTCTCCGACTGAAATTACCTTGGAACTGTAAGGATGGTTCCCACTGCAGTTTTTCTTCCTCCAACGCTCGCACATAACCTCTCAGTCGATCTCGACTATTGGAGTATTCCGATGGACCATTAAGAAAAGCAATTCTTCGAAACCCCTGCTGGGCTAAATGCTTGACCGCCTGCCAGCTGCCAACTTCGTGGTCAGCATCAACCTCAGTGAAATTCTCACCTTCAAAATGCTGATTGATTAGACAGAAGGGATGACCCTCTTCTCTCAATTGACGAAGAGCTTGCAATTCCTCCGGTTCATCTTTTGCCCCCAGAATAATGCAACCATCAATCTTCCGCATTCCAAAACATCCCGCATAATCCAGTGCTCCATCAGGATCTCGGAATAGCATTAGCAAGTCATAACCTTCCTCTCTTGCCTTACTGCCGATTCCACTTAAAATCTCTGAGAAATAATACGCTGAGAAGAGCCTTGCTTTGGGCAAATACGGCATGACTACGCCGAGGTTTCCACTTCTTTTGCGTGCAAAGCTGCGTGCAAGGGAGCTTGGAACGTATCCCAACTCTTTGGCTGCTGCAAGAACCTTTTGTTTCGTTTCCTCCTTAAGAGGGCCAACGTTATTTAACACACGGGAGACTGTAGCTTCCGATACTCCGGCTAGCTCAGCAACCTCTTTTCGGCTGGCGATAGCAATCATCCTCCTATTAATGTACACGCGTACATTCTCTCATGAAGGGAGGTTGCAGTCAATCCCCTTCTTGCGATTCCACCCATGATTGTACATATTTCACAAACCTCTTCGTTGCTGGAGAGGCATATTTCATCGAGGTCACTGCAATTCCCAACGACCGAAAGCTGCGCTCTTCCAACTCCAACATAGTAACGTTATGTTTGTGACCTTTTAGCACCAGCTCCGGCAAAATACTGATACCCAATCCTTTCTCCACCATCGCAATAATCGCATAATCATCGCCTGCCGAGAACTTCACATTAGGTTTAATCCCCGCCTTCCCCAACACTCGTTTAACATCATAGTCGGATCCGTCTTTAGGTATAATAAAATCTTCGTTCGCAATCTGCGAGAAGGAAAGGATAGATTCATTGCTAAGCGGATGATCGTTCGATACAATTCCTAGGATTCGGTCTTTCTTAAGAGGAAAAACTTCAAAATTGTCACGTGTAGGCAGGGATATAAACCCACAGTCGATGACTCCAGCTTCCATCCACTGCTCAATTTCCAGATAACCGCCTTCCATCAGTTTGAATTCAATCTGCGGATAGTCTGTCCGAAATTGCTTAATCATGCCAGGGAGCCAGTGAACGGATACACTCGTAAATGTCCCTATAGTAATCGTTCCAACTTCTAACCCATGAATATAAGCAACCTCCTGCTTTAATTGTTCATTCCACTTTAAAATTTCGCGCACAGGTTGCAGCAGCTGCTCACCATTCACCGTTAATTTAATTCCTGAACGACTGCGGATTAACAAGGGAAAGCCGAATTGGTTCTCCAGACTGCTAATGATGTGGCTGATACCGGACTGAGTAAACCCAAGAGCATCTGCTGCCTTAGTAAGGCTTCCCAGTTCCACCACCTTTGCAAATACTTCGTATTTGGTAATGCTCATTTAACTTTCTCCCCCCTTCTTCGGTCAGTCTAATACATGAGAATTTCTCATTCATCGCATGAGAAACATTCAGTTAATTTATGTAACAGAGCGTATTATACTATATTTAGCTTAATGGATGAAGGATGATCATGTGATGAAAGTGCGTAAGGCTGAATTTCTGCTTGTATTGGTAACTATGTTTTGGGGCTCTTCCTATTTATTTATGAAAATGGGGTTGAATACGCTCGGAGAATTTAATCTGATCGCACTCCGTTTTGGACTTGCATTTTTATTAGCCGTTATTCTTTTTCACAAACGTCTGAGGCAAGTAAATTTTCGAACACTTAGATACGGTGCTGTTCTTGGATTTCTACTACTTGGAGTGTTTACTTGTATCACATTTGGTCTTAAAACAACGACAACATCGAATGCCGGGTTCCTTGTAGCTTTGACCGTTGTTTTTGTCCCCATGATTGAAGTTCTCATTTTCAAGAAAAAGATCCAACCTCAACAAATTTTCGGTTCCCTTCTGGCTATTAGCGGAATCGGGCTTCTTACACTTACTTCTAGGCTGCACATACAACCTGGAGATTTGCTTTGTTTATTAGCAGCTCTTTTCTATGCGGTACAAATAATGGTCACCGGAAAAGCAGTAAAACATTGTGATACCCTTTGTCTCGGCATATTGCAGCTTGGTTTTGTGGGTGGCTATGCTCTTATCCTGTCTGTCATATTTGAAACTCCTACACTGCCCACTACCATTCCGGGCTGGATTTCAATTCTTGCACTTGGCATCATCTGCAGCGCTTTCGGGTTTATCCTTCAACCTATGGCTCAGAAATACACAACACCTACACGAACGGGTTTAATCTTTTCTTTAGAGCCGGTATTCGCAGCCTTTTTTGGATATTGGTTTGTTGGGGAACAGCTCTCCTTGCAGGGATATGCAGGCGCCTGTCTGGTGTTGCTTGGTATACTAGCCTCCGAGCTCTTGGGGAAAACAACTCCAGCAAGCTTACTTAAGAAACGCCAAGCACACTAAATTACTTGTGATAACGCAAAAAAAGAACACTTCTCCTCCCCACGGCTGCACAAGCCTGTAAGGATGAGAATGTGTTCTTTTTTTTAATATCAGAAAGTATAGAATTTCAGTATACTTTCTGATATTTCTACGAGAAACGGATACCTGAAAGCGATACGGAGTATCGCTGCTTCGGAAGCATAGTCTCCCATTGAGGACGGCAAAGCCGTTTCTTCTTGTAACCCTATTTCACGGACTTCTTAGTGACCTATCATCATAGCTGGATCCACTTTTTTAGTTTCTTGGGAAGAATTATAAGATTCCATCTTGGGTTTGCGTAGAATTAAGCTTAATGCAACACCAGCCATTGCAATGAACGCAGACAGCAAGAATACATCATTGAAGCCTTGTACGGCGGCAACCAGCGGGTTGCCTCCTTCTTTCAATTCACCCATGTGAACAGCAATTTGGCTGGTTAGATAACCAGACATGCCTGCTACTGCAAAGGATACGACTACTTGCTGTGCAGCCGTTGTTAGCGGAGTGACACGGCCTACCCATTCACGTGGAGCAGAATTCAATACATGTGTGTTCACAGGCATCATTGTCAGACCCATACCTAGACCCATCAGACCCAGACACATCATAATGACTGGCAGGCCGGTGTCTACTGTAATACCTGACAACAGATACAGTGCCGTAGAAATAATGCTCAAACCTACGAAGGCTAAAGGGCGAGCACCGATTTTGTCAAACAGTCGTCCACCAAGCGGCATACCGATTCCGGTTGAAAGTGCCTGCGGCAGTAGAATCAACCCCGTTTCAAGCGGCGTATAACCCCGAACTTGTTGAAGGTACAAAGGTACGAATAACATGGAACCAAAAAGTGCTGCTTGAGTTACCCAGGATAGAATAATTCCGCGTGTGAAGTCTGAAGAACGGAATACTCGAAGCTCCAGTAATGGATGTTTGTGACGAAGCTCTGCAATGATAAACAGGATGAGCGCAGTTCCTCCAACGGATAAACCCCAAATTGCACCCGTAGAAGACCAGCTTGTGCCTCCCCCCTCATTCACTCCATAAGCCAAGCTTGCGAAAGCGATAGGAGCCAAGATCATACCCAGGAGATCCAAATGTGGTGCCTGCTTTTTCTCTGTTTTCGGTAAGTATTTCACACCAAGAATAACTCCGACAATACCAATCGGCAGATTGATCAAAAAGATCCAATGCCAGCTAACGTACTCCACCAGCCAACCGGATAATATGGGGCCTAATGCAGGTGCCAGCAGCATCGGAATTCCGAGCATGCCCATAATGGTTCCACGACGCTCTGGAGGAGCTAAACGGAATACCATTGCCATCCCGATTGGAGCAACCATACCTCCACCTAAGCCTTGAATAACCCGAAAAATAACAAGCTGGGTTGAAGTTTGGGCTAGCGAACAAAGCGCTGAACCAAGAACAAACATAATAACGGTCGTCAGAAATACCTGCTTTGAACCAAACTTGTCAGTCATCCAGCCTGCTAACGGGATAACAGCAGACAATGCCAAGGTGTAACCTGTAATCGCCCACTGAATTGTTTTTAAATCGGAGGAAAAGTAACTCACCAGTTCGGGTACAGCAACGTTTACAACCGTACTGTCCAGAATGACCATGATCATCCCTACAATAATTGCCAATAACGGCGGAATGATGGCTTTTAGCGAGAAGGGCTGCTCTTCAACAAGGCTTTTCCCGGTAATTGTATTAGACATTTTGTTCTCCACTCTTTTCTCTAATTAATTATATTTATGAAAGTAATGCTCGAACAATCCATCGATCTGCACCTCAATAGATGGAAGAGTAAGCATAGATACACAGTTTCTCTGTCCTTCAGTAATTGAAGAAGTCATAATTACTGGGAAGACAATAGCCCCATACAGTTGCTGTACCATGGTCATGAGCTTCCGCTCATTCTGTTCTTTTGTAATTTCCTGCAAAGCGTCGAGTATTTTCTGCATTTTCATCATTTTGCAATAACGGGTATACTCATCCTGCGAAGCTAAGATATGGGGAGTCTCATCCAGCATCTGTCTGGCTAATCCGGGATGCTCCTTAAGCTTCCCAACGTAACGAATGAAAAAAGTCTTCAGACGTTCCTTCGGTGATAAGGAGTTATCATCTAGTGCGCAAAAGGCATCGTCGAAAGTAGAGATCAGTACACGAACAGCATCTGACAGCAGCTTTTCTTTGGAACCGTAATGATAATTCACTAATGCTAGGTTAATGTCTGCTCTTGCTGCTATCTTTCGAAGGGAAGTACATGAGAATCCTTCCTCCCGTATCAACTCCACTGTGACATTAAGTATATGCTGCTTCGTATCCTTATTCGAAGTGGCTGCGATGGGTTCACCTGTGGACATGAGCTATCTTCTCTCCTTCCCGATTGTTAAATGAAAAATAAACAAAAAGTTAAACGGCGTTTAATTCATTTTTTAAATTTACTCCTGAGGTCGTTGTATGTCAAGTGAATTAGAGTTTTTCTATAATAAAAAAGACTATGACCGCAGCAAATTGATTTGCTCCAGCCATAAGTCTTAAATGATATATGGTAATGACTCACCTTATTTCAAACGGTATTTCCTGAACTTATAGGCACAATAAACCATAACTGAAGGGACCGCAATAATGAGGCAAAGAGTAGAGAAAATGAATAGCACTATTGAAAGAGTTGTGTTTATACCGTTGTTATCAGAATAATAGGAAGCAACATATCCAATTAGCGATAGTAATCCAAACAGAAGACTACTCCATTGAAAACTAATAATAGCCCGGCTATATTTATCATGAGAGGTTGCACGGTCTGTATAAATTGGTATTGTTCCGGGAGGAGCGGAGAAAACATGAATATTAGCTAAAGAACATACATGTTCCCAGCCGGCAGCCCGAAAAGTGTCAACATAATCCTGAAGTTCGGTTGAACTGAGGGTATTGTAATCAACTGAGTATACAATATTTTGTGCGTCGCCTTTACGCAGTTTAAAACCAGTAAATGCAAAGGATTCGAATAACCATCCCTTACTTGCCCATTTACTCAACTTTTTCATTTCCCTTTCTTCAGCAAATGCTAACCCCCAGGATGAGACATAACGAATTTCTTTATTTTTTTTCATGATCACTAGCCTCCTTGGCTTGTTGAATAGCATCCATCCCTTGCCGAGCCATCCTTGAACGCCGCTCAATTTCATTATCAATAATCTGCTTGCCTTTCTCTGTAACACAATATGGCTTGCGCCTGTCATCCTCAACATCTCCAGCAGTAATATAATCTGCAGTAACCATCTTCTTAATTAAGGTGTATAAAGTGGCTGGTCCAATGACGACTTCGCCTTCTGTTAATTCTTCAACGTATTTCATGATCGCGTAGCCATGACGCGGAACTAGCAATGATAACAAAATGTAATAGGCGGAATCGGTCAATTGCTCTGTCAGCATTGAGTTGGTTCTAGACAATCTACAGCGCCCCTTTCCCTAAAAATATGACACCTTATATATCCACCTCAGATATATCCATAATAGATATATATCCATTGATGATATAGTAACAAATTCCATTTTATTTGTAAATAGTTGAATCATAAAAAAGACTGCCTACAAAGGTCCATATAGACCCCGATAGACAGCCTCATTCAGTTCTCACTTCCTAGTAAACATAACCATATGGCTTCAACTGATCTTGAATATATTTCTCCACTTCTGCTGTAAGTACATTATTTGTCTTGTCGAGCAGCTTAACAAGTCCGTCAATTATTTTTAAAATATCGCTGTTTTTGGTTCCCTCAACCAATGCAGTATCATAAGCTTTTCTCAAATCCAGATCGATCTTAGTTGGTTTATCATAACCATAGGCTGGCGTGTTACTGGATCCGTGGAATAAATAGCCGGGATACATATTATTCTTAATACTCATCATTCGGTTTGAATTCGGATATTTTTGAATAAAAGCTTCCATCTCAAGTATTCGTGATATTAGCTCATCCCAGCTTATCACTATGGCTGCATCAAATAAGGACGGTGAATTAGATTCCTTAGCCATTAGGTCAATGTAAACGGCAATATCCTTTTGAATATAAGGTTTGAAGACTTTGAAGCCTTCATAATGCATCACCGGGTAGTACATCCCTTCACTTGTCTCTATCTTATATCCCTTATCCCTTAATTCTATCAGGACCGAGCGAATGCTGGGATCTTTGATGACACTTAACAGGAAGGTATAGGTAAGTTTACTTCTGTTATAACTTACTTGTCGAAAAGCACTGTCAATCGCCTTCTGTATCTTCTCTGGGTATATTTTTTCAGATATGGAGTTAAGGTATGCCCTTTGTGCATTTTCTAGGTGCAAGGTCATAACTGTCCCCCGCCAAATACCGGCTTCGTCAATATGATTGATTAGATAGTTCCGTGCATGAGTCAAACTTGCTGGATTCTTAAGATATTTCTCAAACTGATTGTACACGGCTGCTGATTCCTCTGCACTCACGGACGCGGCTTGAACAGGCAACGGACTAAATATATAAGCACCTGTTCCTGTACCTAGTGCAATAGATAAACCCAGTAATACTTTTTTTGTCCATTTCGTTGAGGTTAAATTCATTATATTCATAAGTTTACCTCCGCTCGATCTCCTCCTGACCAATTACCCGTAACGGTTAAGATATATTCACCCGGGCTAGAGGGTAGGTGGAATTTCTTGTTTTATAATGAATACGGTTACTAAAAAAATAAAAGTGAAGAGAAACATTCTTTTGCGCATAGCCTCACCTCTATCCTTTTGACGCTTTTTTCTCGCTAAATGTTTCTTAATGTATAAAAAAAGAGACGACATTCAAGTCGCCTCTCTAAGAATTGCTCTAACTTATCCCTTAATGCATAGATGATTGAACCTTGTGATACACGATCACTCGTTTGATGAAGAAGGCCAATATAAGTCCTACTACTGCAATAATCATGCCAAAAATAAATGCGTTTTGTACACCCTGCGTAAAAGCAGGCAATTGATGCACTGGGTTTTGGGGATCTGTGACACCGGACAAATAGCTTTTAGAGCCAGCTGTCATAATACTAACTGCAAGTGCAGTACCTATGGCACCAGCAACCTGCTGTAGTGTATTCATGATCGCCGTTCCATCGGGATACAACTCCATCGGCAACTGATTAATACCATTCGTCTGTGCTGGCATGAAGACCATTGACACACCAATCATCAGCGCGCTGTGAAGTACAATTACGAATATAACCGTAGAAGTAGCCGTGATACTGGAGAAGAACCATAATGACACAGCTATTATTACCAGACCGGGAATGACCAGCCATTTGGGACCGTATTTATCGAATAAGCGGCCCATGAGCGGTGACATTAGTCCGTTAATAAGTCCGCCGGGGAGCAGCAATAATCCTGCTTTGAAAGCGGAGTAGCCTTGTCCTTGCTGTAAATACATAGGAAGAATAAGCATTGCCGATAGGATAACCATCATACATATTAAGACCATGAGTAACCCTACGACAAACATCGGGAATTTAAAAGCGCGCATATTAATCATCGGCTGCTTCATAGATAGTTGACGGAATACGAATAGAGCCAGGGCAATTACACCCGCTGCTATAGACATGATAACCTTGGGACTTGACCATCCCTCCGCTTCACCCGCACTGCTGAATCCGTACACAATCCCTCCAAAGCCTATAGACGAAAGAAAAATAGATAGTACGTCTATTTTGGGCTTTGTTACCTTCGTTACATTCTGCATATAGAGTATGCCGAAGATGAGAGCAATAATAAGGAACGGCAAGGATAACCAGAATATCCAATGCCAGCTCAGGTTCTCAATCAAGAGGCCGGCTATGGTCGGTCCTATTGCGGGAGCAACCATAATGACTAGGCCAATCATTCCCATGGCTGCCCCCCGTTTTTCAGGCGGGATAATAACCAGAATGGTATTGAACATGAGCGGTAGCAATAATGCCGTACCCATTGCCTGCACAACTCTCGCTGTGAGTAAGAAACCAAAGGATGGAGAAATCGCAGCCAAGAATGTTCCTAGAATGGAGAAACATAATGCAGCCACAAATAATTGTCTTGTGGTAAACCATTGTAATAGGAGACCCGAAATAGGAACGAGAATGCCTAAAGTTAGCAAGTAGGCAGTTGTTAACCATTGGGCCGTTGCTGGTGTAATTTGCAAGATGTTCATGAGATCGCTGATCGCGACATTTAATGCCGTTTCACTGAACATTCCAATAAATCCGCTGAGCAGCAAGGAAATTAGAATGGGAATCGTTCGAAATTTTCTTTCCTCAATAGGTTGTGTTGCTTTTAATCCAGTATCCACTCTTGTATCCTCCTGATATATGTTTTTCTCTCTCTTTAGCCAAGCAAAACAGGGATCATCTTCGCCGCCGCAAGCAGAGGTCGTTCATCCCGAAAAGTCAGTGTCTGAAGAAGCGCTCCCTCGAATAAGGAGATTACAATAGAAGCCTTGTCCGCAGCAGATTCTTCCTCTACTCCTTCCTCCATTAGGCGTAGCATTACTACCTCCTGCCAGTCTTTAAATACGGATTGACAAGCGGATCGCAATTCATCGCTGATGCAGGATGTCTCCACTGCCAACCAGAAGCTGAACGGGACTACACCCTTGAATGAAGTTTCCACGGCATCCTTTGCCATCCCACGAATAAAATCCACCATCGCATCCACTGAGCTTTCGTTGCTTTCAATATGGTACCTTAGCTTTTGAGCAACGACTTCACTAGTCCGATTGATGCAAGTTAAGGCCAGCTCCTCTTTGCCCTTCGGAAAATAATAATACAACGAGCCTTTTGGGGAATCGCTATCCTTAATGATCTGATTCAAACCCGTTGCATGATAGCCTTGTGTGAAAAACAACCTTGAAGCTGTATCCAGAATAGCCTCCCTTGAGTTAGGCTTGTTCGTCATGCCCGACACTCCCTTTGCATTATAACGATTGGTCTACATAATAAAACATCCCCTGTACTTCGTCAATCAATTTTTAAATAAATTTTTAAGTACAGCCCGATATTTTTTAATGCCAAAAACCCTGAAAGGCGAAATCCCTTCAGAGTTAACGGATGGACTATACTTTAAACTGAGTTTGAACAGATTTAAGATTCGGATTGCTCTTCTCCTACAAAATTCCAGCGATGCCGGTATTTCTCCAAGCGGGGGTGCAGATTAGCAGGGGCAGTAGAGAGTACCAGACGAAGCTTCACGATCCACTCTTCAAAAGATGAAAAGGATGCGAACTGATTCGCCATTTCGGGTGTTAAATAGAGAAAATACGGTGACGGGTAGATATCGGTGATATGGCGAAGCGCAGAATCCATAGGTGTGTACTTTTTGCGCTTCCCTTCCAAGCCCTCTACTGTAATGTATGATTTACCTTGCTCCCGTTTCCATTCATGAAGACGATCTTCTCTTTTGTGATATGAAAGTACGGGTTCTTTTGACATCCGCCTAACTGTTTCTTCATGCAGTGGATATAGGACCAGCTTTGTAAATTGGCGATCCAAGGCTACTTTCGCGGCAACTTCCAATTCTTGGTCAGATATATGTTCGAATGAGTCGTAAAATACTAGTGTCCCTTTACGTTGTTCTGCTGGCGGCTCATAACCATAAGGTACCTGTTGAATGTCTCGTCTCATCGTAATCCTCCTGATTGTTATATATCTACAGCATATCACGCAACATCGTGGGACGTACAATTACAGAACTGTAAATCCAATCCGTTGAGTATCTGCTTCTTCCTGTATAAAGTCGGGAATATCATTGACTCTCGGAAGGGATTGGAGCGATTGTTCTCTGCAACGGCGGAGGAACACTTCGGCCAAATCGGCTGATCTTACCACTAGACATTCATCTGGAAATCGAAAGTCTGTGGAGCATGCGCTCAGCTTGTAGCTAGAATCAAGAGAGTATTGCTTAAAGTAATAGGCTGGTTTTCCATTTTTACGAGATAGGCTCTCAGGGTGCATTAAGCTATCTTCAGAAAAAACAGATCCTAAAGGAATGGTTATTCCGATCCCTTCCATCTTCAAATAGCTCTCCTTACGCGTCCATAGCTCATAAAAGAAAGGCTTTTTTTCTTCTGGAGAGAGGGATAGATACTCCTGCAATTCATGCTCTGACATCGAATATCTGGCAAGAGAAGGATTTACATCTCCAGCACCCATCTTTTGAATATCGATGCCAACACGATGACCTTTTCGCCCCACAATACCAACAATCCAATTCCCGGAGTGTGAGATGTTAAAGTCCCAATCTTCACGCATATTTTGCAGTCGCGGCTTGCCAAACACTCCTTTTTCAAAAGAAATCTCGTCATTCCGCAGCCCCTCAATATCCATGGCAAGCAGACGCACCATTATATCTCCGATCAATGATCTTCTTAGATCATCCTCCCGTTTGAAGCGACTGCTAGTGACCTTGCGCTCAAGTGAAACATAGGGAAGGAGCTCTGGTATTGAAAAGGCAGATCCAAGTGACACCGCTATGACCAGCAATTGATTAACGCCTCCTTCTTTTTGGGACTCACTTTCGGTTTGCCTGAAACCATTTTAATGTTTCTTTCACAGCTGCCACATGTGGTGTAGCCGTATAAGTTGGGAAACGTTTTGTGAATTTATTTTCATTTAATATTAGTGGATATTGAAATTCATATAACAGTTCATGAAATTCTTTGGCTTCCTTGTCGACAATCCCTGCCAAACCAACAGCCCAACCAGGTAGTGTTCTGCTTTTTCTAGGACTCCCCGCCTCATCTTGGACCATATTTAGAAATTGCTGTCCTTCAATGGCTCCAGCACCGGATACATGCCACTCCCCGCTCTCTCCGCTCTCAGCTAATAGTACAGCGGCCTTTGCAGCATCCCGAATATAGACTAGATCATGAGGTACACTAAGCTTTCCAGGCCAGGAGATAGTTTTGGCTTTTAATGCTCCAGTAAAAATGGGTCCAAACACCCTATTCGTTACGTTCGGACCATAATAATCCGGATAACGAGGGATCACATAACGAAATCCTTGGCTGACTGACTGATTTTTAAGCGTGTCTTCCAACTGATTGCGAAGTTTACCCTTCTTTGTTAACGCGGCTTTGGGATGATTCTCATCCACTGGTATATATTGAAATTTCCCGTATCCATATACGTTTCCTGGAAATACAAGTTTTTGGCTGGAATTTAAGGATTGAGTTAACTCTTTCAGAGCTTGTGGCATAACCGTATACCAATCCTGGTAAGGGACGTTTAGGCAAAAATACACCGTCTTAACCCCTTTTAACAGCTGATTCAGGTCCCTGCCGTTCTTAATGTCAAACTGAGCCATGGTAAGCAAAGGTCCCTTTAGTCTTGTAAGTGCGTCATTGGACCGATGGTAGGTAGCCTTTACAGCTTTTCCTGTAGACAAGAGCTCCTCTGTAATAGCCAGCCCTAATCCACCATTTCCGCCAATAATAAGATTCATATCATAACAGGCTCCTTTTCAAGAGATTGAATCCCCTTTGCGACAAGCTTTACCGTCCATTCAATCTGCTCCCTAGTATGATTAGCGGTTATGAAAAACCGAACACAGGCTGCTTCCTCAGGAACCGCTGGATAGAGAATCGGATAAACGTTAATCCCTTCCTGATACAAATACTCGGTGAGCTGTAGAGTTTTGTCTGAACCTCCTACAATAATGGGGATAATCGGCGTATCACTGCTCAATCCCGTTTGTAATCCTAGCAGCTTGCATTGCTCCAGAAATAATCTCGAGTTCTGCTGCAGCTTTTGTACAGGAGCCGGATCCTTTTCTAAAGACTGGATCACTGCAAGGGCTGCGGCCGCATTTGCTGGTGTGATACCGGCACTAAAAATAAACCCGTCAGATAAATATTTCAGATATTGAATCATAGCCGCTGAACCGGCCGCATAACCCCCACAGCTAGCGAAGGATTTACTGAGTGTGCCCATCAATATATCAATGTCTGCTGGAGACACCCCATGATATTCACAAATCCCTCTCCCTGTAGCGCCTATAGTTCCTATTGAATGTGCTTCGTCAATATATAGCATCGCTTGATGTTTCTTTTTTAATTCAATGAATTTAGGTAAATCTGGAATGTCTCCATCCATGCTGTAGACACCTTCTATAACAATTAAAGCCCGACGCCGTTGGCTACGTATACGGGATAAAATTCTATCTAGCGCCTCCCAATCGTTATGCGGAAAGGACACCCGCTGTGCTCCTGACAATAAGCAGCCTTGAATCAAACTGTTGTGGGATAACTCATCATGGAGTACGATATCTTCCTTCCCAACAAGCTTTGCAATCGTGGAGACATTAGTCGCATGTCCTGCAGTATAGACCAAAGCATCCTCGGTTCCTACAAATCGGGATACCGCCGCCTCCAACTCTGCGTGAATTGGAATTTCTCCGGATAACAGACGGCTGGCTGACACAGATGTTCCGTATTTTGCAGTAGCCTCCTGCACAGCCGTAATCATTTGAGGATCACCTGCATAACCAAGATAGTTATAAGATGAGTAATTGATATAGGGTTCACCATTAATTACAACGGTATCCGTATTGATTCCTTCCCGTAGTCTAAAATAAGGGTTTACTACTCCTGCAGATTCAATTCGTTTTTTTAGATCCATATATTCAGGGAATTGTTCTACATTAAATTGTGGCTCAACTTCTGATAGTGCAGACTTCGCTTCAAACGGAAGTATCGTTGTATTTCCAAGATTCTTCGTAACCTGTGGTTGCTCACTATTGCCGCCAATTAAATCAATAAGCTCACTAAGGGTCAAATCAGTTATTTCAAGCGGGAGGATAACCTCGCGGTCGGGATATCGTCTTCTCAGCTCTCCTTGAAGCTCCATCATCATTAATGAATCAAAACCGAGCTCACTCTTAAGCGAATCTGTAAGCCTCAAGTCAGAAACCGGATAAGCAGTGATACGGCTTACCAGCAGCAGAACCTCATTTTCAATATTACAATCTATTGAATTCTCCGACTTCTCTACAGCTTCATGCTGAATAACGTTCATATGGGGTATACCAACCGTTTTTCCAGACCCATTCGCCAACATTACCTGACTTTGCAGCTCCAGAGCGTTAGATTGTTTCTTCACAATTTCCAAAAGTTGATCCAACAAATGTTGTTCCATGACCTGTTATCCCCTTTTCAGCATATATGTGCTTTGATTATTAATCGTATCCAAATGATGATTCATAATCTCCAGTACATCAGGGTGTATCGATGTTTCATCAGCTTGATCATGAATAGAATCTTCCTCCAACCAATATTCACGGCGGTTAAAAACATACGAAGGAAGCCGGGTATATTCAGGCTGAAGAGGTGCATAATATCCGTCCCAATCAATGGCTATACCCCGCTCTGCCAATAATACAAGACTCCGGTGGATGGCCTCCCAATCAGCCCCTTCTCTATCTAAGCTTGAACCCCAAGCTAAATCACCTTTGATATGCCTCCGGGCTATTTTGATCAGGCCCCCTGGACCTATCTCAAGAACAGTAACCTTCTCTTCTCGGAAGAAGGATACGCAATCGTGAAACCTTACGGTTCCACGTAGATGATCCTTTAAGTAACCGGCCGATATTTCAATACGAGGCTGACCGTTCAGGTTAGAGATTAGGGGTATCTGTCCAGTCTTGTAATGAACCTCTTTAGCCGCTTGATAGAATTCTTCTAAAATAGGATCCATCAGGTTGGAGTGAAACGCATTCGAAACGTTTAACTTCTTAAAGAGGATATTACGGGCCTTAAGCAATTCAATAAATGTAGAAAGCTCATCAGCAGTCCCTGAGACAACTGTCTGATCCGGTGCATTGATTGCCGCTATGGAAAGTGTACATCCATGGTCTGCGATCAAAGATCGGATGACCTGTTCTGTACTTTGAACGGTTGCCATCTCTCCTCGTACTAGTGTAGAGCCCATTAATTTACCGCGGATACGTACAAGCTTTACTGCCTCTGAGAGTTCTATCATTCCAGCTTGACAGGCAGCCGCGTATTCGCCGATACTGTGCCCCATTACATAGTCAGGTGAAATTCCAAAGCTATTCCACATCCGGGTAAGGGCGTATTGGATCAGAAATAGAGTAAGCTGGGTGTACTCAGTCTGATGAATTTCCTCATTCAGAATTTGATCCTCACCGTATAAGATTTGCATCACTTTCTCTGAGGACTCATGATCAAGTGTACTTAACCCGTTAGATAAAGCTTGCTGAAACACTGGTGAGCTCTGGAACAACTCGCGGGCCATTTGCGGATATTGGGAACCTTGACCCCCATAGACAAAAGCTATTTTCCCTGGAACCCGACTGACAGCCATGCCTTCAGTTGCTCTCAATTGACTGATGAACTCCTTACGTGTCCGCCCAGCAATAGTTAATCTGTAGGGGAATAAATCCCTCTTACAGTGTGCGGAATAGCAGAGATTAGTGAGTTCTAGATTTGAACCCTCTGTTTCCAGGAAATGAGCATAAGCCTCTTGCATACCACGAAGAGAAGTCTCATTTTTGGCAGAAAGGGTTAATAAATTCATATTATATCTATTGGGGCGCTTCCCAAGTTTTCTTGGCGCTCGGTAGGATTGAAGGATAACGTGGGCATTTGTTCCACCAAATCCGAATGAACTGATGCCTGCGTTCTTAATCTTGTCTTTCCATTCTTTAAGTTCTGTTGGAATTGTGAGTGCTGTTCCTTCTAACGTAATGTGTTCGTTTATCGCTTGTAAATCCGGATGAGGAACAATGACTTGATGCCGGAACATTAGGCAGACTTTGATCAGACCAGCGATCCCGGCTGCAGCCTCCAGATGGCCAATGTTGGCTTTTACGGCACCAAGATGGCATGTCCCTTCACACTTCTTCGCAAATACCTCTTTTAATGCATTAACTTCAATGGGATCTCCCAGCTTTGTTCCAGTCCCATGCGTTTCCATGTAGCTAATCTCATTAACTCCAAGACCAGCCTGTGCGAGAGCCCTTTCTACTACCTTTTGCTGAGAGGTACCTCTAGGGGCGGTTAATCCATTACTCCGACCATCTTGGTTAATAGCAGATCCTTTAATAACAGCATAAATTCGGTCACCGTTCGCAACAGCTTCACTGAGTCTACGCAGAACTACCATGCCACAGCCTTCTCCCCGCACATAACCGTCAGCCCGCTTATCAAACGTGTGGCAGCGTCCACTCTCTGACATCATCCGAGCTTTAGAAAAGTTGACATAGAGCCCCGGATGCAGGATAAGATTTACTCCTCCAACTAAAGCCATGCTGCTCTCTCCATCCTTCAGGCTGCGACAAGCCTGATGTAAGGCTACAAGTGACGAGGAACAAGCAGTATCCAGTGAAATACTTGGACCTGTAAAATTATAAAAGTATGAAAGCCTATTGGCTGCTATACTTGGGGCATTTCCGGTCCCATGGTAAGCAGTAATACGTGTTGGCTTATATTGCAGCTTGGAGTAATCGTTCGTGCTGATTCCGACAAATACGCCAACATCCTTATTTTCAAGCTCCGATGGCCTCACACCTGCATCTTCAAAAGCCAGCCAGCTCTGTTCCATAAGGAGTCGTTGTTGCGGGTCCATAACCTCTGCTTCGAGTGGTGATATCCCGAAGAAGCCTGCATCAAACTGACGGATTCTCTCTATGAACCCTCCCCAGCGTGTATACATCTTCCCCTTATCCTCTAAATTCTCGCTATAATATTCCGAAAGATTCCACCGAGATGAGGGAATCTCAGAGATTGACTGTTTACCTTCCATCAGATTGCTCCAGAAATGTTCCGGTGACTCTGCTCCTGGAAAGCGGCAGGACAAGCCCACAATGGCAATATCCTCAGAATGCTTCGAGTCGTTGATCTGAGCTGGAGGTTTCCGTTCAGATGATGCCGCTCCATCATGTAAATAAGCGGCCAACTGCTCTATAGTCGGATAATCGTAAAACATCGTCGGAGAGCAGGTGACATGCAACTTCTCCTCGATTTGGACCGTAACCATTACTGCCTTAACTGAATCGAGACCCAAATGGAGAAATGGCTCATCTGTGTGGATAATTTCCTTGGTGACTCCAGTAGCTTCCGCAATTTGTTCGACCAACCAAGCTCTAATATCCACTAATTTCATACGATCTCTTCCCCCTGTAATGGGTTAGTCTCGAAGAGCGACAAATTTCCAGCAATATAAGCTATTTTGCATTCGTAATGCTTAATTTTACCACTGACGGTTTTAGCCAGAGAATTAGCTGCAACCAAGACTACATCATGGGGAGAAAATCCGTAATTACTCGCCAATCCTTGACGGATATTTCGAATTATGGACTCATGCTCACTGCCAGAGAGTTCTCCATCCACCTCCTGAAGGACTACTACCCGCTCTTCATCTTCCGATTCAATGGAAAATACCGCTCCTGCTAAAAAATCGGAATGAAAGCTTTGGATGTAGGCTTCGAGGTCGTTAGCATAGAAGTTTTTACCTCGAATGATCAGAAGGTTCTTTATTCTGCCGACAAGAAATAAATTTCCATCCCGCAAAAATCCCGTATCTCCAGTACGCATGTAACCGCCATCCCCATTAGCTAGGACATGTTCGAATGTTTCGTCCGTACGGAGCTTATCATTCAAATATCCTTTGGCTATGGAACGGCTGCGCAGCCATATTTCACCGATAACATTCTCCGGAAGTTCGCTCTTCGTTCCTGTATCGACTATCAAGATATCCTGATCCGGGACTGGGCTTCCACAACTGACTAGCGCTCGCGATTTCGGCGATTCCGGGACCACAGTTACATGATTTTGTTCCAAACTTTCGGGGTCACAATGAAGAATAACAGGTTCACTAGCTCTAACCCCCCCGGATACAATCAAAGTGGATTCCGCTAAGCCAAAGCAAGGGTAGAAAATGTTACGTTGAAATCCATAAGGTGAAAATTTGCGGACAAATCCTTCAATAGTACGGCTGCGGACGGGCTCTCCCCCGCAAAAAGCAAGCTCCCAACTGCTTAGATCAATATTCCCACTGTCTTCAGGCTTTACATGGGCTAGACACAAATCAAAAGCAAAATTAGGTGCACCGCTGACAGTTGCCTTCTTAGAAGTAATCATTTCCAGCCATAATGCAGGTCTGCGAAGGATTTCCTGAGGACTAACCAAATGCACTGGGAAACCCGCATACAGAGGTGCCAGAACTCCACCTATAAGCCCCAAATTATGATAGAGGGGAAGCCAAATCACCCCGATATCTTGCGCAGACAACGCAAATTTATGGTAGACATTTTCAACATTATGAAGCAGATTATCATGTGTTAGAATAACGCCTTTGGATTGAGAAGTGGTACCCGATGTAAACTGGATAAAAGCAGCTTCATGCTTATCTGCATCTTGATAAATAAAAGGAACTTCATTTAATTCATCTACTGTAATCCAGTCTATTAAAGCCAACTCTTCCTCTTCCTCCAACAAAGAAGAAACATAATCCAATACTTTTCTAGAGGTAAGGATCACCTGAGCTCCTGTTGCGCGGACAGCATGCTGAGCCCTGGTGAGACTTTCAGAGGGTTTCGGCATTTCCAATGGAACAACAACGGTGCGGCTGTAAAGGCAAGCGAAGAAGGACACGATAAACTCAAGCCCCGAAGCGTGCAGCAGGGCTACCCGGTCCCCAGGTTTTGCTATCATTCCAATAGTTGCGGCTATTTTTTTGGAACGGATTGTAAGCTCCCGGTAAGTAAGCTGTGACTCGGTGTCACCATCCTTGTAGGTAAATGCAATTCGATCTGGTGTTGAATGACTTCGCTCATTTAATAAATCCACTACAGTTTTTAATTCATGGATAATGCTGCTCACGCAAAGCTCTCCTTTGGGTCCAAGTGGATGATTGGACTCTATAAAATGGGCAACACAAAACCGCGAAAAATTAACCTACCCCATGCCATTTTGCAGCATAGAAATAAGTAAATATTTCACTATTAAAGGAATAAGATACTATTTTTTAACTGACTTCAGTATATAATTTCCTTCTACTAAAATTCACTGATAGATAATGTTGAACACTGTCGAAATGATATAATATTGTGTATATATGGTGAAAACTACTAATTAGGGCAGGTGAAATCAATCCTAAAATAGATTGATTTCATGAATTTACGGCGGCGAATTGCCGCGAAGAAGCGAAAATAAAGGGGGGGGAATTTCGGGGATCATTATCCTAGTATCTTACTTTTTGCATGAGACGCGGCCCCTATGGTTCCTGCACGGTTTCCTAGCTCAGCCTGAACTATCTTGCATTTACTGCTCGAAAGCTTGAGTGAATGCTTATTCACAGTCTCTCGAACGGAATTTAACAATCTGTCCCCTGCTGCCGCCATTCCTCCACCCACTATGATGACCTCTGGATTAAGCATATTAATAACATTGGACAGTCCGAATCCTAATAGACTTCCCGTGTCGTGCATCACCTCAATTGCCAAGTGATCTCCTAGATCATAAGCTTCGGATATCATGACAGCTTGAATAGCCTCAGAATCATCATTGACCCACTCTTGTATGATGCTGGTTCTGCCCTCGTTCAGCTTTTCTTTGAAGGTATTTACCATTCCAATCGCTGACACATACCTACCCAAACAACCAGAGCTTCCACATTTACAAGGACGTCCATTTCTGTACATATTCATATGCCCAATTTCTCCAGCACTGTAGGACGTACCATACAATACCTTCCCATCGTTAACGATTCCAGACCCCAGTCCAGTCCCAAGCGTGATCAGCATAAGATTCTTATAGCCTCTCCCAGCACCATGTAACCATTCTCCATACAGATTAACCCTCACATCATTATCAATCACAACAGGAAAGTCATAATAATCCTTCATCTCATTAACAATATGTACATGATCCCAATCGGGAAAATTGGGTGAAAAAATAGACAGTCCCTCAACGGGATCTAAAAGTCCTGGTATGCCTACTCCCATCCCTATAATTCTATCCAACGATATATTTGTTTCTAAAGTAAGTATTCGAACGGCTTCACGTATGCGAAAGAGTACATGCGACGAACCCCGAGAAGCTTCAGTAGCAATGGAGATTTCCAATACTTCCTTAAGGTCATCACTATAAATTCCAGCCTTAATATTAGTTCCACCCAGATCAATTCCTATGAAGTATGTTGTCATCTATTCTTCCTCCAGTTTTAATACATATATTTCATTATGAAGAAATGGCAGTCTATTTGATAGTGATACTAAGAAAACATTTAAGGCATTCTACTAATATATATAACATCCTCCGAGCTTCAACTCTAGAGATATCAATTATGCGGGCTCATGAAAAAGGAGTTAGCCGAAAAAACCAGCTAACCCCACCAAAGAGACCTAATACATATTTATTTCGTCACCTTAACCTTCATAATGCTGCTTTCAGTCACACCGTTGTCATTTTCCAGCTCTACTCGATATTCATACGTGCCTATAGTACGACCCTTGATGTCTGTGAACGCGGTCTGAGCCTTCGGTGTGTTTGATGTTAACGTCTGAGTATCAATGAGTATTCCGTTTTCATACAGACGATAGGTTGTTCCATTCGTGCCCCACCACATATTCATTGTTACTTTAAATTCTCCGTTGTTATCATGGTTGTCGTTGGTCAAGACCGGTTTTGAGGGAGCAGCGTCCTTCACCTTAACGACATGAGCGCCTGAAGAAGTGATTCCAAAGGAGTTAATTAGCTCACTCGTGTAGGTGTAAGTGCCATTCGGCTTATCGGTAATGTCCGTAGCCGCAGTCTGTGCGGAAGGTGTGTCATCGGTTAGTACCTGTGTATCGATAAGTACACCGTTCTCATACAGATTATAAACTGTACCATTATTACCATGCCACATATTCATAGTGATTTTGTAACTGCCATCATGCAAGCCATTACCGTGAGCGTTGTTGTCCGATAATATCGGTTTTCCTGGCACTCCCTTCGATATCTCGGTTCCAGTTACGATAATTGATATCTTCTCAATGGTTTCCAAGCCATCGTTGTTCACTGCTGTAGCGGTAAATGTATGAATACCTGCAAGTTCCGCAAAGGATATCTGACTGCCATTAATGACTGGAGTGCCGTCCAAGGTGAGACTTAACATTCTAATGCCTGACTCCGCATCTTCTGCTGTGACCTGAACCTTCCAAATATCCGAAACGGTATATTGCTGTAGCGGCAAGCCAGCTACGACTGGAGCTGTCTTATCCTCGACCTGCTGAGGTGCATTCACGTATTGAATGCTCGGTGCAGCTGGTTGATTCATGTCTGCTCCTAGATAGAAGCTTGTGTGCGGCGGTTGATTGTAACCTACATTCTGCCATGCAACGCCCAAACGGTAGATCGGATCATGCATTAGTGTACGGATACGATACTCGGTTACATCAGTTGTCGTATAGATACGAAGCTCAGAACTGTCCGTCGAACGCCACATGACTTCCTCTCTCCAGTCGCCGAAGATATCCGCTTGAAGACTCGGATTGGCTTTGGTTGAATTGTTAGAAGAAGCACCAGTAGCCGTTAAAAGATTGGTCGTTGTTTCATTCACATAATCCCACTGATCGATACGGTTGCTGTCCTGCAGTTCACGCAGCAGATCGCCATCCCACCATACGCCAAAATTTGTGGATGAAGGGATTTTAGATGTTATCAGTTCTCCGCGTGAGTTGTAGAGACCGGTAATCGGGATGTGCTGTTCATTGGTAATTGTTGCTGACCACATTTCATCGCCAACATGGTTCGGGTCAATGTCCGCTGATAATCCACGACCCGTATCTATACCAGTAAATACGCCCCATATTATTTCTCCTGTAGCAGCATCACGCATTTCCATTCCATATTCAGAATTCGTATGCTCATGCACATCAAATAGCTCCAAGCCCTGTCTTGACGGATCGAGGTCGCCTAGATGCATCGCGTCACCGTGACCGAGTCTTGTGTTATAGAGCGGTTTTCCATCATCGTCGATCGCCATCGCACCGAACGTGACTTCATCCTTGCCATCTCCATCCACATCACCGACTGATAAGTTATGGTTACCCTGGCCTGCAAAGTCCCCATATCCCTCATCATTTGAATCAAATCTCCACTGTTGTGTTAATTGACCCTCGCGGAAATTATAAGCTGCCAGTACCGTTCTTGTGTAATATCCACGGCTGAAAATAACGCTTGGATGCTCGCCATCCAAGTAAGCCACTCCTGCCAAGAAACGGTCTACGCGATTTCCGTAACCATCCCCCCAAGAACCTATGTCTCCACGAGGAGGATCATAAGCTACCGTGTCCAAAGCTCCGCCAGTCAAACCATCAAATACCGTTAAATATTCATTGCCTAACAAGACATACCCACTACTGTTGCGGTGGTCCGCACTTGCGTCTCCAATGACTTTCCCTTGACCATCAATAGTGCCGTCCGCTGTTTTGAATGTCACCTCTGCACGCCCATCACCATCCAAGTCATATACCATGAATTGTGTATAATGTGCTCCAGCGCGAATATTCGGGCCGAGATTGATACGCCATAGACGTGTACCGTCCATTTTATAGGCATCCATATAGACTGTACCTGTGTAACCCGATTGGGAGTTATCTTTACTGTTAGATGGAGACCAGAGCAGAACAACCTCGTACTTACCGTCTCCGTCAAAATCTCCTACACTGGCATCTCCAGCGCTGTACGTGTAGGGTTGACCATCCTTCGTATACGCATCAGCAGGCTTCTCAAGAGGAATGGACATATACTGTTGCTGCCAAATTCCAAACTCCTCGGAGGCCGACTTTTCCACACCATTAAGAACTGATGTTAAACGATATTTGGAGCTGTCCGTACCTGATGTATCTAAATAGTTAGTGCTGTCTGTAATAAGCTCATTATTAATTTTCACACCGTCACGATACAGGTTAAAGCCGATCGTTGCCGGATCAAGTCCAAGCAACTTCCAGCCAATATAGTTGCCTGTTTCCTGCTTAACCGCGATCGCTGCGCGATCTAGGTATTCCATATTACGCTGTAATTTAGTAACAGCCGGCGTCTCAAGGCTTTCAGATAAATCGGAAATGCCTCCTGCGTTAACGGATGCTACTTTATAGTAATAGGAAATCGTTGTGAGAACGGTTGTATCGGTGTAGGCAGCTTCTGTAGCTTTGCCGATTAATATATACTCACCGTCCGCCTTCTTCGCACGATAGATGTTGAACATCCGTGCCTCAGCTACGTCACTCCAAGTGATGGTGACATCGTTTTTATTCGTTGATTGCACTACAAGGCCTATCGGCACAGCTGCCTTAGCCACATTAGGATCGATCATAGATACGTTAAGGGCGTTAGAAGGAACTGATTCAAAGCCAGTACTCTCTACTGCTGTAACTGTATACACATAATCTAAGCCGACATCTGCTGTTTTGTCCGTGTACGAAGTGTCTGTTGTCTCCATAAGCAGCTCCGTACTGCTTGAAGCAGCAGCATGGCGGTATACTCGGTAAGCCGATGCACCATCAATACTTCCCCAAGTGAAGGTCGAAGAAATCGGATCTGTCCCAAGCTCAAGGCTAGTCAGCGTCAGGTTTGTTGGAGCAAGCAAAAGCGGCGTAATTTCGATGCCGTTCAAATGCGCAGTCGTCCCGCTGAAATTCAAATTCATTTGACCATCTTTAATGGCAATTTGGTTAAACACTTTTTCTGCAATATTCGTTTTACCGGATGAGATCGTGCCATAATCTTTGCCTTCAATACTGACATTGGTTTTCGTTGAGCCTATCCAGTCACCTGTGTAAGTCTTAACGGAATAATAACCATTCGGCAGATCAACCTTGAATTCATAGTTTCCGCCAAAATAAGCAACAAAATCTCTGCGTAAGTCATCGGTTGCCGTGCCGCGATCACGGTCAATCATGTTCAAGCTGGAGGTCAGCCCATAGCCAAGCTCCGGCGTATAGATAACGTTGCGGTTTACTTCGGTATAACCGGCTGCCACCGGAGCACCTATCGGACCAAAGTCAAAACGATATAAAGCTGATTTGGTCGTAATGGATACGACTTCAGACGGCTCGGATTCGCCTCTTCCATTAACCGCAGTCACACGTAATGAATACGTCTGTCCTTCCTTCATACCACCAATAGTAATTGTCGGGACAGTCGCTGTGCCGATTAAGGTATACGCAGAATCGGTTTCGGATGCTAGCTTACGATATATTTTATAAATGTCCGTTCCTTCTGAAGCATTCCATTGAAGAATAGCACCAGCATTACTGACGCTTCCAGCTACAAGCCCCGTCGGCTTCGCCGGAACTTGCTCAGGCTGATCAATTTCGCCAACAAGTTCTGCTAGCGGAACATTTAATTGCTCAATGCCTCCTGCAAGAAGACGAGCGATCTGAATAGCCCCATACTCTTGGAAATGCGTATTATCCGCTGAACCATTCGGGAATGCCCCATAAATACCTGGTTCAACATGAAGGAATACCGATAACGTAGCTTGTGCACCAATCGAATTATAATAAGCTACGCTAAGCGTACTTAAGTCGACCAGCTCGACATTAAGTTCTACAGCCACTTCCTTCATCGCCGCAACATACTCGGGGAAGCTCACGTTAAACTTGCCTGTGTCGGCATTGAAATCTCTACGTCCCATAGGCGTTACGAGAATCGGAGTAGCTCCCCTTTGTCTCGTGCCGTTAACATAGGTTTTCAAATAATTTTTAAAGTCTGCTGGAGAAGCATAACGGTCAGGCACACTAATCGTTGCATCATTGTGACCAAATTGAACAAGGAAATAATCACCTGGTTTAATTCCACGAAGAATCTCATCCAATCGTCCTTCGACGATAAATGATTTAGAACTGCGGCCTCCGATTGCGTGGTTCTTAAACACCACATCATTAGTGAAGAATGAAGGAAGCATCTGGCCCCAGCCTGCTTCTGGTTTCCAATATGAATCATAGGTCTGCACCGTGGAGTCGCCAGCGATATAGACCGTTGGAAGCTCTCCTGCTAGTCTGGCTTTCTGCTTCGTAATGATTAAGGCATTGATCTTTGGAGCGGTTCCCGTAAACGAGAAGTTCAACTGACCATCAACCAAAGCAATATCAAAATTCATTTCTAAAAATTGTCCAGCCGCTTTACTGGTTAATTGTACCTTCTGTATCGTCTCCGCCTTGATCGCAATTTCCGTGGCGTCCGCACTGTCGCCAGCAATGAGAGAGACGGTATAATCTCCGTTCGGCAAATCCACATTGAAGGTTGTACCTTGCGGCACAACGAAATCGGAACGAATAGCGTCTGCTGTACCTCTATCTTCCATACTTACTTTAGAAATGTCGGTGAATCCATATTTTATAGCAGGCTCGTATGCAGTCGTAGAAGTAACCCGCGTATAGCCGTCCGCCAAAGCTCCAGCTCCGAAGTCGAACCGCTGAACGTCTCCCTCCGGCAACGTAACCGGCGGTAAGAAGGCAGTACTCTTTGCTGTATTCGATACACCTGATTCGCCGCGCTCATTCGTAGCAGCGACCTGATAATAGTTGGACACGGATGTGTCCGCAGTCGTATCGGTGTAGGCCGGAGAAGTCGATTGCCCAACCACCTCGAAAGGTCCATCCGTACTACCCGATCGAAGAACCTTGTAGCCTGTCGCTCCATCCGCAACACTCCAACTCAGTTGCACGGAAGAGGATTGAACATCAGTTACTGTTAATCCTGTAGGTGACGATGGTACTTCAAGTGAAGGGATTTGGGCTACAGTCACAGATGCGCTAAGTGCAGATTCAAGTCCGGCCGCGTTAATTGCCGACACCGAGTACGTATAACTGCTTCCTTCCTTTACGTCAGTATCCACTAAAGTCGTCAGCACTGATTGCCCTAATTTCGCAGATGTCCCACCGCCTTCAGCGCGGTATACATTGTAGACAACTGTATTTGGGACGCTGTCCCAAGTCAATGTTACATCCTTCGGTGTTACACGTGTAACTGCGAGTCCAGTTGGCGAGTCTGGTAAAACAGGCATAACCTGTTCAATAATTAAGCCGTTAAGGTACGCATACCCTGTGGTTGCCGAGAGGTCTACCGTCAATTGGCCGTCTGCTACTTTTGTACGATAGGTACCTTGAGCAACTACTTGCCTTGTGGAAAGGGTTCCTGCCGCAACTCCCTCTAAGGCTACATTCGTTTTGGTCGTGCTCGTACCCGTAAGAAGATCACCGGAGAACACGGTGACATCATATTCGCCGTTCGGAATATCAACAAGGAATGAATAAGATGTACCAAGTACAAAATCATTCGTCATGTCATCCCCGCCCGAACGATTTCTCGAGGCTAATGTAATATTTAGACCATAACCTGTATCCGCTGTATAAAGCTTCGTTTCATTCACGCCCGTATAATCTGCCATGACCGAACTTGAGGCTGTACCAAAGTCAAACTTTTTCACCAATTGCTCCGCAGCTGCATTAACATTTTGTGTACCTATAGGCAGCCCGGATAGTATTGTTGACCACAGTACGGCCACCACTAATGACAATATAAATAGACGATTTTTACTAGTTCGCATGTTAAGGTTATCCCCCGCCTTCTTGAAATAAGTGCATCATTCAGCAACAACACAATAAGGTAAGCGTTTACAAAGTATGAAAAGCCCGTGTCCAATATACAGCCATTCTACGATTACTTGATCTGCTTCTCCCTTCTCCTAGAAATAAATGATGTTTCCTCCTATGAAATTCTATTAGATACTATCCCATAGTTCCAACTTTTAACATATAATAAACCGTTCATTTTAACCAAAAAACAGACATTATAAGATCATAATAAAAAGAAACAGTCTAAGAACAAATGTCCCGGACTGCCTCTATTAAATAAATATGACTATAAGCCTATGAGCCTGCTCCCTTATACCTTTTAACCCCGTAGTTCCATGTTACTAACCCAATTCCGGCAAAGATAAAACCCATAACCGGAGTTAAGAGTGCGATCTTCATCATCTCTTCCCGTTGTAGAAATATAGCTGCGGGATATACGCCCACAAACGCAAACGGCAAAATCCAAGTTAACAATACCTGAATGGCCCGATTGTAGATCGTTATCGGATAACGCCCGTAGTTCTGGATGTTATACATCAGAGGTATTATCCCCGTCGGAGCATCCGAATAGAAAGATAACGAAGTTAAGGCAGTATAAATACCCGTGTATATACCAACTGCACTAATAGACAGAATAATCAACGCCGGAATTGTCCACCATTCAAAAGGCAGACCCATCTGAGTTCCGCTGATCGCCATGATGATAAGACCAATCACAGAACCAAACAAAGAAGGTGGATCTATATTTTCCAAAAATATTTGAAACAAGTTATGAGCCGGACGTGTCAGTACTCGATCCATTTCGCCTTTCACAATATAACGCTCACTAAAGTTCCACATATTGACGAAGCAGCCAAATAATCCGAAAGGAACCATGAAGAAACCATATACAAAAATCACTTCACTTTGACTCCAGCCTGCCAAGCTATTTGTATGCATGAAGATTACTAGAATAAAGATAAAATTGGTAGCTTGAAATAATAAATCCGATATGACTTCTACCCAGAAATCAGCACGGTAGGTAAGCCTTGTCTTCATATAATTCTTCAAATACTCCACGATTAATCCTAAGTAATACAAAATTAACTCATCCTCCCTGCACGAACAGCCGCTGCCGCGCCGCATGATATAACCAGACCATTGGAATCAGCAGTACCAGAAACCAGAAGATCTGAATCCCCAGTACATTCCAAATGCCAACACCCTGCACTCGACCTGTAAAAACAGAGCCTGGAAGATACGTTATGGCCTGAAAAGGCAGCAACTCCAGCACAGAGGACAGCCAGCCCGGGAACAGACTGATCGGTACGATCAATCCGGAGAACAAGTCCACAATTACGCGTTTCATACGCATCATACCCTCATTATTCTCTACGAAGAATGCCGAGAGTCCTGTAATTACGTTTAATTGTGAATTGATCAAAAAACTGAAAAATAACATAACCAGAAAGCCAGCCCATGCTGCAGGATCGGTTGGAAGCTGTACAGGAAACAGTAACATAGCAATGGCCATGCCGGGAATCATGAACAGCATGAAGCGGAATACCCCTTCTCCCAGCCCCTGCATCATTTTGACTAACACATAATTATATGGACGTATGAATTGGATCGCTATGCTACCATCTCGAATATCTGTAGATATTTCCCGGTCCAAATTATTGAAGTAAAAGGCTCGTGCCATCCAGGATACAGCTACATAAGATGTCATTTGCGTTGCTGTAAATCCGCCTAGCGATCCGCCGTCGCCATATATGGCTTTCCAAGTAAAATAGTTGACGCCGATATTAAGGGAATAAATCAGAATACCGGTGTAGTAATTCACTCTGTAAGCCAGCATAGTCAGGAAACGAATGCGGATAAAATCAATATAAGCCCCTAAGAGAAGTTTGCGTCCACTTTTCTTGGTTTCGAGACTAGACATGGATAACCTCTTCCTCATCCTTCCCATTTGCCGTATCTTCCGGCTTGTCAGCAGAACCTGATTTGTAAATACTACGCACGATATCATCCGTATTGGTCTCAATGATTTTGATGTCTGTGATATCAGCCTGACCCACAACACGTCCCAGAACGTCGGATACATTCAATTCAAGCGGAATCCATACCTTGGCGCCAAGATCGTTCTCTGCCGACCAAGAAACAGGCATACCCTGTGTCCACAGTTCAAGCTGCTGGAGCTTCGTTGCAGTTCCGAATTGAAACAGGACTTCACGTCCGGTTCCCCAGCGCTGCTTGAGCTCATCCAGGCCCCCATCATAGATAATTCGACCATCATCCAGCATAATAACCCGTGAACATAGTGCCTCAATATCCTGCAGATCATGCGTTGTCAGCAAAATGGTGGTACCGTGCTGGCGGTTCATATCTTTCAGAAACTCGCGAATTTCAGATTTCACAACAATATCGAGTCCAATGGTCGGCTCATCGAGAAATAAAATCGAAGGATTGTGCAATAATGCTGCAACGAGCTCACAGCGCATCCGCTGTCCCAAGCTTAGCTTACGAACCGGTCGGTTGAGCAGTTCCTGCAGTTCTAAACGTTCCACTAGTTCATCCAATCGTTTCTTGAAATCCTGTTCAGACACCCGATAGACCTTACGTAACAGCTGAAAAGACTCAATCACGCCGATATCCCACCATAGTTGGCTGCGCTGCCCGAAGACTACCCCGATATTACGGACAAATTTCTCCCGCTCCAAATAGGGTACATAGCCTCCAACGGTTAGACTGCCTGCAGTCGGTACAAGAATGCCTGTAAGCATTTTGATCGTTGTAGATTTACCAGCACCATTTTCTCCAATGTAGCCACAGATCTCCCCCTCAGGAATATCGAAGGAAATATCTTTAACTGCTGTCACTTCCTGAAACTCCCGTTTAAACAAATCAGCGAAGGCCCCTTTTAGACCCTCGCGGTTTTTCTGGACTTTAAAAGTTTTTCTTAAGTCTTGCACTTGTATCGCAGTCATAATGTACCTCACTAATCTAAGTATAGGGTTCAACAATCCATTATAATGTACAGAAAACAAAATCACCACCAATTTTGATTTCCATGGCAGTGATTCCGCTTCATATTTTACTGTTAGGCAAGTCTTCCTTCTACAAAATCCGTATCCTTCACGGCCTCTAAATGACCTGAACGGGCAACCTTTGTCCGTAAATATTTCTCATTAAAGATGGATACATCGCCCCAAAGCGGAGCCCGTTTTACGGCATTCATTCCAGCAGCCTTCAAGGCTTCCAGCTTCTTAGGATTGTTGGTGATTAAAGTAACAGGCTTATGGCGCAAATGCTGCAGTACACTAATGGCATCCGTATAGCTTCTAACATCGTCCGAGAAACCCAGTTCGAGGTTCGCTTCGACAGTGTCGTATCCTTCTTCCTGCAAAATATAAGCCATTGCCTTACTGAACAACCCAATACCTCTTCCTTCATGGTTGGCTAAGTAGAACAGAGCACCAGAACCATTGTCGACTATCATTTTCATGGATTGATGAAGCTGGAAACCGCAATCGCAACGTTTGCTGCCAAAAATATCTCCGGTATGGCAAATGCTGTGCATCCGGATTAATGCTTCCTCAGATCCCTCAAAGTCCCCGTACACCAGCACACTAGACTGCTGTCCCTCAGCAAGATTCAAAGAGGACAAGCGGGAGATTAGGGCTGCTGTCATATCTCCACTACCGTCTTGAACCAGTTCTTCATCCGTTACATTCAACCAGCTATACCATTTGAAATTAACAGTTTCCCCATCCAGATTGATTGGAAGATTAATGGGTCCTACAAGGATGTTCGCGGAGTCATTTACATTAATTTTTTGTATTTTATTCTTTAAGATTGAGATAATATCTGGTCGTATCATGAAACACACCATCCTTAGAATCATATTTATAAGTATATCGAATTCGCAAGTTTTAAATAAACATTTTAGCTTAGTAACTATTTGTAAGTTAGTTTAACATTGTAATATAAGTTCGTCAAGTAATAACACGTACTTTAACATTTATAATTACTTTTTGTAAGTTTATGATATAATGAATGCAGAGGTGATACTGATGAATGAATTTGAAATGTGTCCACGCTTTGAAAAAGCGGTTGATTTGCTAAGTAAGCGTTGGGTGGCGCTCATCGTATTTGTTCTCATGCCCGGTCCACGACGGTTTGGTGAAATTGAGCATTGTTTATCTAATCTCAGCGGCAAAGTCTTGTCGGATCGTCTCAAGGAAATGGAGCACGAAGGAATCATTGAGCGTACTGTATATCCAGAGATGCCTGTGAGAATTGAATATTCATTAACAAGTAAGGGCACAGCGCTGGCTCCCATTCTTGGAGAGATTGGCAGTTGGTCTACCGAATGGATTGAGATCGGCGTAAAGAATTAATGCGGCAAGCTGCATAAAAGCCCTTTTGGCTTCCTGAAACAGGAAAACAAAAGGGCTTTTATGGCTGGATTGAATTCAAGAGGGTTTTTTATAAATCTTTTCGTTCAAACCGATACATACCCAGTAAAAGTACAACTACCGTATACATAACAGCATAGATAACAAAAGAATTGGACGGTATTGCATCAGCAACTCCGAAGACGCTCTCATTAACCGGAATCAATCCACTAAGCTCATTAAAGCTGAAGAGTTCAGCAATCATTTTACGCTGTAAACCATCTGCAGGTATAAGCAGTGATATCATTCCTGTCAAATTTTGAAGAGACTGAAGTGAATCGGGCTTCAAAGGAAGCGATCCGCTTACTTTGTCAATCATCCCTCCAAGCCAGCCTGCACCGTAAAGCATGGTCATAAAGACGCCATTACCGATAGCTGATAAGAATCCCGAGCCAAGCATGGAAATAGAAATGATCACCGGGACAACGGACGCGAACAGTAGGAAAGATTTCAGTAAAATAACCAAATCACTAGGAATAGCAGCATGGGCTTGAGTTATAAGTAAAATAGCAACGAACAGCAGCAAAGCATAAGCCGCTCCAAATATTACGTAACCCAGCCAACGTCCGAGATACCATTTCCAGCGCGGAAGAGGCCGGGGAAGTAACGCCTGCAGCACTCCCTGCTCTGCTTCTCCAGATAAAGCTGAGAAGGAGCTAAATATGGACAGAAATGCAATTACAAACGCTCCAAAGAAAAAACCGAAAGTTAAAATGAATGCTCCATTCGCAAAACGTTGTATCAATTGCTCAGCGCTATTTGAACCATTTCCCCCAAAAGAATCACTTCCCCCGATGGCTCTTGCCACAAACCAGAATCCAATAAGAAAAACAACGGTCATTATCAGCGTAAGAAGCATAACCCTTTTACGTAATAATTCTTTCCATGTCATACTCATGATTATGTTCATACTCGTTCACCTCTATGGCTGAGACCGGATACGGCGCTCATAAACCATTCTTCCAAACGTTCTTTCTTATGTGTAACCTCATATAGAGTCATTCCTTGCTCCACAATCAGAGTATTCAGCCAACCCACTTGCTCCTCATTCTCCAGTTCGGCTTCTAACCATACCACACTGCTATCCAGTGATGAAGACAACTCCACAGTATCGGAGTCAGCATTTGGGGTGGAAAGCCTGATCTGTAAGCCACTGCGTTCATTCAACCATGACAGCAAAAAAGGCGAAAACCCGCCGACTTTAAAATGCCAGCTTGTTCGCTTATTTAATACCTCAGATACTTTACCGTGACGCAGGATCATACCATCATTAAGTAGTGCCATCCGGTCACACAATACTTCAACATCTTCTAGAAGGTGAGAGTTGAGGAATATCGTTGTCCCCTTCTTCTTCAAGTTCTCCAGAATGGTTCTTACTTCCATTCTGCCAATCGGATCCAGTGCAGAAGACGGTTCATCTAGAAATAAGATAGCAGGATCATTTACCAGTGCACAAGCAAGTCCCAGGCGCTGCTGCATTCCTTTGGAGTAATGTTTGACCCGATCCTTTCCACGCCTACCAATCCCTACTTTCTCAAGTAGCTCTGGAATTCGTTGATCTGCTGTGGAACGTTCCATCTTGCAAAGTCGTGCATGAAGCCTAATCACTTCTTCTCCAGTCAGCCACTCTTGATATCGGTACAATTCTGGCAGGTACCCTATTTGTGATTTAGCTTCCAGTGATCCAATCCGGTGGCCAAATATAGATGCACTACCATATGAGGGATTTATGAGTCCCACCAGCATTTTGACAAATGTGCTTTTGCCAGCTCCATTAGGGCCGAGGAAGCCAAAGGCTTCCCCTTTCCCTACCGAAATCGTTACGTCACGGCAGCCACGCCCATTTGAATATTCTTTGGTTAATCCTGTGGCTTCTATCGCAACAACACTCATGGTTTTATCAACTCCTGAAGCTTCGCTATAAATTTCTCTTTGCCTTGGTAAAGGTCACCACCATTTAACTGAAACAATTGCCCATTTTGAACCCAATTTGCACCATATAAAACTCCTTGTTCGCTGTTATAATGTTTCATAATGACGATAGTACTGCCAATAGTCAATTGCTCAGAACTCTCCTCTGCAATTAACGGCATTGGAATTTCACCAGATAGAATCCGGCTTTGTTTCAAGCTTGACTTCAAATAATCAGGTAGCAGCGGGAAGTTAATAATGGCCTCTACCGCTTCTTCTACTTTAATAGAAGGGTCTACGGTTATTGTTGGAGTATTCATCTGTGTTAGGCTAGCCCAATGCTCCTTATCAGGTGATAGGTTGTAATTCACCATTTCAGGGATAGATAGTGTAATCGGTTTTCCATCAATCGAATCGGGTAATAACTGCTCGGCTCCCAACCGTTTCATGGCTTTATTCACCTCATCTACATGAAGATTGAGTGTAATCTCTTGTGAAGGGTCAATCCTAACTTTGTTCTTACTATCGGCTGCAACTGTACTAAGTGGCGAATAACCCAAGGTATCTGATATTTTATCCAAAGACAGTTCACCGTTAATTGAACCGTATGAGCTGGAGAAAATACCGAACTTATTAGCCGACTCTTGAATGTCACCATCTTCTGTAATCTGAGTGAATATATTTCGCAGGTCACTTTCATTAACAACCGTTACATCCTGCATACGAAATTGATTCAAGATGGACGCCATTGCCGTATTGCCAACCGGTGTAGCGAGGATAGCTGCAAAAACAGCTACACCTGCAGCAACGGTGGCCCATTTGCGTTTGCGATTCATTTTTTTACGATTAGATCGATTTGAAGTTTGAGTATCGAGTACACGCATGCCTTCTAGAGGAGGTAGTGACTCAACCAGTTGCTTGCTAGGATCAGTTATATTTCCACTAGTCAGCTCAGACTTGTCTAATGGTGTTAATTTCTCTACCTTTTGGCTCCATTCCGTCCAGATGGGACTTACCGGTTCATTAGCAAGTTTACCCTCCAGCTTCGCCCAGGCTTGATCAACTTTTTGTTTTTCACTCTCATCATTCGTATGTTTGTTAGCCATTTACCTTACCTCCTAATTGTTCTGTTCAGTCTAATCAACCTGTGGAAGCGACTTAGCCGCATTCTGCCTTAGTCTTTGCGTAGCCCGATGCAGCAAGGTCCCTACAACCGGCGGTTTAATCCCAAGCTCCCCTGCAATTTCAGTATAGCTGTATCCGGAATAGCGAAGGAGAAGTGCCTGTCTATCTCTCTCGGGAAGATCGTCCAGCCACTCACGAATATCCTCCTGATCCAGCTTACACAGCATGACCTCTTCACCTGATGGGGGGGATGCCTCCGTATCGAAATACATCTCCTGCTTACTTTGAAGTCTCCGCTCTCTTGCCTTTTTATCCATATAATCGTATCCAATCCGGGTCAGTACTCTGTGAAGCCAAGCACCTAACGCGGCAGGATCATTTGGTGGGTTACGGTATAATCTAAGAAATACGTCCTGAGCCAGATCATCGGCAGCGACCTCATCTCGCACCAAAGCGACAAGCTTTCTTCGTACTATGGGATAGTGTTCATAAAATATCGTTCGAAACCCTTCGGACTCCGGAATTTCCATTATTGTAAAGCCTCCTTATCTGCTGCAGCTATAAGTAAGACGATGGTCAAAGCTTTTTTGTATCACTTTATTTGAAAAAAACAGCACCCTATAATTGGGAGCTGTCTTTACTATTTCTATTATAAGGATTATTTCCCTCTTTTGTTGTGCCAAATCAGGGCATGCAGCTGTGGTAGTACTCGTGCTTTGTTCATACGAGGGTCCACAATTACTTTATTAAACAACCATTCCAGACGCCCCAGCAGCCGGCCTGAGATATCTCCTTCTTCCGTAACATCCTCATTTCCCGTTTGCAGGTAAAAAGGAACCTCAGGGTACCTCTCGTGGACAGTCCGCGCGTATTCGTAATCCTCGTCTCCAAAGACGACTACTTTCAAGCTGTAAGAAGTAACACTGCTACCCTTTATTCTACTCATGATTGTATCTAACATAGTCCAATCCGTATGCATACCAGAACTTGGCGGCTTAGGACTGATGGTTAACATGTCTACCCTGCTGAGCCAGTCCTGCCATTTGCTGCCTTGTGTTTCTATAGCGACCTTAATACCACGTTCCTGCAGCTTAACGATCAGTTCCATCATACCTTCACCGATCAAAGCAGGATTGCCACCAGAAATCGTTACACAATTGAAGTTGTCGGAAGCAAGCTCTATCAGCTCTGTGATGATATCGTCAGCCTCCAGCATGCGGACCTTATCTTTAGCTGAGCCATCCCAAGTAAATGCGGAATCACACCAACTACAGCGGTAATCACAACCGTAAGTACGAACGAACATGGTTTTGACACCAATTACCGCACCTTCACCCTGAATGGTTGGACCAAACATTTCAATAACCGGTATTTTACTCACAGTCACAGCCTCCATACAGGCGGTAAGCTGGACCTTCTTCGGGGATATCCTCAGCGAGCACCTCAGCCCATGCAGTCGGAGTCTCCCACAGCTTCACGGAATACAAAGGCAATCCCGCTTGCTTCAACTGATAAGCAATATAACAAGACATATTCTCTACCGTTGTCCGAAAAGATAAGATGGATACTTTGGAGCCTGAATGAATCAGTGTTTCCAAGATAGGCTCATTCCCCATAGCCAGAAATGAATGATCCAACTTATCAATAAGCGATTCCTTCACCGTTGTCTTAATATCACCGAAATCTATAACGAATCCTTCATCCGAATGACCTTCTGCAGTTGAAGGTCGGCCTTTTAAGACAACCTCCAGCTTATAAGTGTGTCCGTGCAGATTACTGCATTTCCCCTTATGGCCGATCAGCTGATGCGCTGAATCAAAGGTGAAAATTTTGCACACTGATACCTCGTTAAGCATTAACAGTCGACCTTCTTTCTCTCCGCCTCATATTGCTTAAGGCCTCTGCTACGCAGCTCACAAGCCGGACAGGTTCCACAGCCGCTGCCAATGATGCCGTTATAGCAAGTCAGTGTGTGCTCACGAACATAATCGAAATAGCCTAATTGATCTGCCATCTGCCAGGTCTCTTTTTTATCGAGCCACATCAGTGGAGTATGAATAACAAATTCATAGTCCATGGATAAGTTCAACGTGACGTTGAGTGACTTCACGAACACATCCCGGCAATCGGGATATCCACTGAAATCGGTCTGGCATACACCGGTTACGATATGATTATAGTCAAACTGTTTCGCCATAATTGCAGCAAATGATAAAAATAACAGGTTTCTACCATCCACGAAGGTACTTGGCAATTCCTCGCCTTCTCCAGCCTCAATCTCAATATCATTACGTGTCAGAGCATTAGGTGCCAGCTGATTCAATAAGCCTAAATCCAAAATATGCTGCTTCACGTTAAATTTGTTGGCGATCGCTGTCGCAACTTCAATTTCTGCAGCATGACGCTGATTATAATTAAAGGTTACAACTTGTACTTCTTCAAACTGCTGTAAAGCCCATATCAGACAGGTCGTGCTGTCCTGCCCGCCGCTAAATACGACAAGTGCTTTTTTGTTCATTATAGTAATCTCCTTCGCTTGAGCCTTTACGACTAACGGCTGCCTACCTTTTCGGGATACAAGTCATGATTCATCAACCGGTGATCAGCCATGGCTTCATATTTAGTTCCTGGACGGCCCCAGTTGCAGTAAGGATCAATAGAAATGCCTCCGCGTGGTGTGAACTTACCCCACACTTCAATATAACGCGGCCCCATTAGAGCGATAAGATCATTCATAATAATGTTGACACAGTCCTCATGGAAATCACCATGATTGCGGAAGCTGAACAGATATAATTTCAAGGATTTGGACTCCACCATTTTTTGTTCAGGTATATACGAAATATACATAGTCCCAAAATCGGGTTGACCGGTTACTGGGCATAAACTTGTGAACTCCGGACAGTTAAATTTTACGAAGTAGTCGCGGCCTGGATGCTTGTTGTCAAACACCTCAAGAATATCCGGATCGTAGTCGAATTTGTAAGCCGTACCTTGATTTCCAAGCAATGTGACTTCTTGCATTTCCTCTTTCATTCTTCCTTCTGACATGACAAAAAACCCCTCTCTTTTCCTACGGTAATTTTACCCTATGGGAAAGAAGAACGAGATTTCGTAAACAGGCTCTACTAAGAAACGGTGTCCTCATCTACTTATGAAGAGCGATCCGTTATTACGCTGTATATAAGAAATTAGAGATCAGTTAACCTGAACTCATCCAGCCAATAATTCATTTTAAATGCTGCCTTATATCTAATAGCGATCTTAGTTTTTTATAGAGGGAGTTTTCGAACCTCTCCTGCGCAAAATTGCCGCAGATTTCTTCTTTTATACTTAATGTGCGTCTAGTACTATACCACGACAAGCGGTAACAAGACAAGTATTACATGTGGTCCAATACCAGTGAACACAACAATCCAAGTGCAGCTACAAAACCTGTAATGGACCCACTATCCTCATAAGCCTCTGGCATCATACTGGAACACACCATAGCAATAATACCGCCACCTGCAAAGGAAGCTATGATTGCCGTAGTGTAGTCAGATACATGTTCCATAAAAACGTAACCACCTATAGTAGCCAAAATAGAAACCAGGAGTACCGAAGACCAAAGCAGAAGTATACGGCCTTTTGTAAAACCATCTGTCTTAAGCCCTGCAGTGCTTGACAGTCCTTCAGGAATATTACTGATGAAGATGGCAACGACCAGAACTAGACTTACACCCTTCCCAGCAATAAGACTCCCTCCGATCATGATGGATTCAGGTATCGCATCAAGCATGGTCCCGGCAAAAATCGCCATCCCGCTGCCTCCAGAAGAACTATCTCTCCCGGCTGTTCTAACGGATCGTTTACGACCCGCCCCCCCTTTACGAGAGATATACCAGTCTATAACGGTGAATACTAGCGCCCCCGTCAGGAAGCCGATGATCGTAGGGGTAAGTCCGCTCTCATCTGCTGAATCTCCCAGCAACTCATAAGTCGCCGCTCCAATTAATACTCCGGTTCCAAACGCCATAATCCAGCCGATGAGCTTTTTGGGTATATTTACATACAGTGCAAGCAGCGCCCCGATCAATACCGCGGAGCCAGAAATCGCACCCCACATGGCAGCGTTCCACATATTTTTCACCTTCTTGTCATTTAACTGGGCATATCACCCTAAGAATCAGATTACACTCATTAACTTGTGTTCGCAAACGGGACTATTGAATAGTCCTTACCGAAACTGTACGCAAAATATTAATTTAATACTATAAATATTTCATACCATTAACAATAATTTCACTAGAAATGGCTAGAAAAATGGATTCATTTTCAAAAATGAGGGTAACTTACAGTTTATAATCTGTTAAAGGATGGGATCACTTCATGGAACAAGAAGTACGCATATTGTCTGATTGGTTAAATTCCCATGTGGACCAAACCCTTGTCATTGAGAAACACGAGCTCTCAGATCTAGATATCGTCCATTTCAAATTGGAAAGTGTTGAATTTCGGAGTGGCGAGGATTCCGTTGATGATTATTTGGATAACGCACTGGTGTTAAGAGGGACTGGAAACACCTTGAATGCTGCAGGTGAACTGGTGCCATTGCCTCAACATAGTTATGAAATTGCAGTAAGCGGTCTTCGTTTTAGCCCTTCTGACGATAAGAGGTTCCAAGTCCAAACGGAACGTGCGAAATATATCTTGTCAATCGAGGAATAAAACAACTAAAAAAGAGGCTGAAGGGATCCTCCCTCCAGCCTCACTATATTGGCTACTCTTCGCCGATAATCTCAACTTCCGTCTCCAGTTCAACACCAAATTTTTCTTTTACCGTATTACGGACATGATGAATTAATCCAATATAATCTGTAGCCGTAGCATGATCTGCGTTCACGATAAAACCCGCATGTTTCTTCGAAACTTCCGCTCCACCGATTCGGGTACCTTGCAAACCGCTTTCTTGGATTAACTGTCCCGCATAACGCCCAGGGGGGCGCTTAAAGACACTTCCACAGGAAGGGTACTCCAACGGCTGCTTGGATTCCCGCTGCTCTGTCAAATCATCCATAGCTGACTTAATTTCTGCCAAAACACCGGGCTTCATGGAAAAGAGTGCCTCCAAAACAATATACTCTCCACTGGAGAATACACTTTTTCTATATCCCCACTGCAGTAAATCACCTTGCAGAGTAATCATTTCACCATCTTTTTTTAGTACGAGAGCACTGTGAAGTACGTTGGAAATTTCTCCACCATAGGCACCAGCATTCATATAAAGTGCTCCACCAACTGTTCCGGGAATCCCGCAAGCAAACTCAAGACCGGTTAGACTCTTTTCCAGTGCATAGCGGGAGACATCGATTATTTTGGCACCGCATTGAGCAAATAAGAAGTTATCCTCTTTATAACCCATGTCAGTTAATCCGGAGGTCTGCAGAACAATCCCGCGTACGCCCCCATCTCTGATGATTACATTCGATCCATTTCCAAGGACAGTAAGAGGTACTCCGTGTTGGTTCGCATATGTAACAATGGTTTGAATTTCTTCATAAGTGGTGGGAATGGCTAGAATATCGGCCTGCCCGCCCATTTTTGTAAACACATGATCTTTTAAGGTCTCGTGGCTTTTAATGATTCCAGCCTTGACGAGTTTTTGTAAATCCTCAAGTATTTTGCTTATGTTCATATTTCATGCTCCTTAAGCGGGATTATTGCAACCCCAACTTTAACAACGAACAGGCTTCTTTGTCAATGACGAGAGCCTTTAAATGCTGTCTGGAGCTAAATTTAAAAGTATTAGAGGGTTGTCTCTTGTTTCCTGTAAACCTCTCTGCGTTCAGCTCTTTCTTCCTCTTTCAGTCGAGGGCATGTATAGCAATAGTTCCCGCCTTCTGTCAGGTAGTAGAGACAACAGCGATTACGCATGGCTACTGTTTTCTCCGGGTCAGCAATATCCTCAATTCTCCTGATCTCTACCTGAAAAGGATTCTTAGGCAAACCGAATAAATCTGGTGAACATTCATATTTTAAATATTCATAATCCATTTCAAGTTGTTTTTTGGTATCAGCATTGTCTGAACCATTTATCATTATCTCAAGGTAGTAATTGAATTTTGTTGGCAGTTGACCCCAAATCTGACTTAGAGCAAGCCCGCTTGTCGCTGACATAGAACGAACCAAAGGATACGCTGCATTCCGGTAAAAATCCTCCAGGATATGTTGACGCCACTCTTCACGCTCTAACCCCTCTAAGTGTGCTTCGGACGTCTTCCATTGCTTAATCATGTATACAACCCGGCAATAACCAGTGGTAGGAATGAGATGGATAACAAGATTAGTCAGGCCCATATCGGGGACAGCATTATATACGGACAATGAATACTGCAGCGCCATCGCCACATTTGAGAACCAATTGGCAAAATAAGCAGCAACTGCTGTATCGTCAAGTGCACGCATCATAGGCCTGTAGCATTTGATAAATTCCCGCATATTCTCTTCCTTCACCAAATCAGCCGCCTCGAATGAATACTTTGTACCTTCTGGAACCACAAGCTGTATGTCAAACTTGGTTGCTAGCTCTTGAATCAAGTCATCTTCAATCATTATTGTTCTCCTCCTGTTCTTGGTATGTAGAATCTATTTCTAGCATTACACTCCGGATAGTGTATAAGAGGCCAGCTCATAGGGAAGGCAAAAAGGCACACCAGTACGTGGATCGGGCATAATATCTGCTTCGATTCCAAAGACCTCCCGCAGCACTACCGGTGTCATTACATCAGTAGGCGTACCTTCACTAATAACCTTGCCTGATTTTATGGCTACCATGTGCTGTGCATAACGAGAAGCATGGTTCAAATCATGGACTACCATCACGATGGTTCGTCCTTCCGTCTCATTGAGTTTTTGCAGCAGCTTTAACACTTCTAGCTGATGTGCCATATCCAGAAATGTGGTAGGCTCATCCAGAAAAAGGATATCCGTTTGCTGGGCTAAGGCCATGGCAATCCAGGCTCTCTGCCGCTGCCCTCCTGACAAGCGATCAATAGGACGATCATTAAATTCCTCCATACCGGTTACTGTGATCGCAGAAGATATGATTCTACGGTCTTCTGCGGTTAAGGTGCCAAAGCCTTTCTGATGAGGATGACGCCCATAACTCACCAGTTCAGCTACTGTTAGACCGTCTGGCGCGGTTGGATTTTGCGGTAATATAGCCAATTGACGGGCAACCTCTTTGGTAGATAGGGCATGAATAGATTTGCCATCCAGCATCACACTGCCACTCTTCGGCTTCATGAGACGGGCCATCGTTTTCAAAATAGTTGATTTCCCAGAGCCATTCGCTCCAACAAGAGCGGTAATTTTACCGGTAGGCAATTTTAAGTTAAGAGTATCTACGATCAATGCTTCGGCATATCCAATGCTAAGTTGGTCGGTATTTAATCGTTCTGTCAGCATCTTTCTGTCCCCCTATCCATAATGTTTATAGTTGCAACAACACTGTATATGTACGAGCTATTTTAGTTGAAAGAAGTTTGTCTTTTATCTTAACCCTTTAAATGATATTGATTATCATTCTCCGTGTCAACATGAATATATAAAAAAACAGCCATTCCCCAAATTTCAGGAAACAGCTGTTGTCGACTTCAATGCTATTATTTGTGCAAGTGGTAAGGTACTGTTGCGACAACAATATCCTTTTGGTTCATAAAATAGGTACGAATAAAAATACTGGTCTGATTATGCAGAATCGCCTGCCACCAATGCTTCGTAATGAACTGAGGAATAAGGATGGTAATATGATCCGTAGAGGAAGTCTTCCATTCAACAGTTTCAATGAACTTAACCAGTGGCCGTAATATGCTTCTGTAACGTGAACGAAGCACGATCAATCGCACACCTGGATCCCACTCTGCCCATTTCTGCTCCATCTTACAAATTTCCTCTTCATCAAAACCAATATAAACGGCAACCACATTTTCGGTCAGTGATTTAGCATAGCTAATCGAATGGAGAACAGCTCGTGTCACACCTGAAACAGGAACAATCACTGTGCTGCCTTTGATCGTCGGCTTCTCAGTATCCATTTGGATACGAAGCTCATCTGCAGTGTTCATATAGTGGGTATAAATACGGAAGAACACGAGCATGACTAACGGTAGGAAAATGAATGCCATCCATACACTGGAGAACTTGGTGATAATAAATATTAAGGTGATTGTTAGAGTGGTAAGCATCCCAACTGTATTTACTGCAAATTTGCCTTTCCACCCTGCAGGCTTAAGTCTATACCAGCGCACCATCATTCCAAGCTGAGAGAGTGTAAATGGAATGAATACACCCACCGCGTAGAGCGGAATAAGACCTTCTGTATTTCCGTGAAACGCAGCAACAAGCAATGCCGACATCACACCGAGAAATATAATACCGTTTGAGAAGCCTAGGCGGTCACCACGCACCATGAAGGCATGAGGCATATATTTATCTTTAGCCAACATACATGCGAGCAGCGGGAACGCAGAGTATGCTGTATTAGCAGCCAAGAACAGAATGACCGCAGTAATCCCCTGGATAAAGAAGTACAAACTCCCACGACCAAAAGTTGATTCCGCAATTTGTGAAATGACGGTCATCTTTTCATTTGGCGTTATACCATACCAGTAGGCTAAGAGTGTTATTCCTGTAAACATACTTCCCAGGATAACCCCCATAAGAACCAAGGTTTTTGCAGCATTTTTTTCAGCTGGAGCCTGAAAGTTCGGAATCGCATTAGATACAGCTTCCACCCCGGTCAGTGCCGAACAACCAGAACTAAACGCTTTAAGCAATAGAAACAGACTAACATTGGATACTACTGCTCCCATCTCTGGAACATTGGCATGGATACCGCCCGTAGCATACTTAAAGATTCCCATAAAAATTAGGACAAAGATTGCAACAACAAACAGATATACAGGTATAGCAATAAACGAAGCAGATTCTGTAACACCACGCAAATTGAGAATGGTTAAGACCAGGATCACGAGGACTGCAATTAGAACGGTATGACCATGAAGACTCGGAAAAGCCGATGTAATCGCATCCGTCCCTGCCGAGGCACTTACTGCAACGGTCAGAATGTAATCCACCAGTAATGAGCCGCCTGCTAATAAACCCGTGGGAATGCCCAGATTTTTCTTAGCAACAATATAAGCGCCGCCACCTTGAGGATAAGCAAAGATTGTCTGCCTGTAAGATAAAATAAGTATGGTCAGCAGACCCAATACAGCTATTGCAATCGGCAATGAGTACCAGATAGCCGTGAAGCCGGCAGCAACCAGTACAATTAGAATTTGTTCCGTTCCGTACGCCACTGAGGATAGGGCATCCGAAGACAGCACTGCGAGTGCTTTCACCTTGGATAACTTTTCATGATCGAGTTCGTTCGATTTCATTGGGCGACCAATTAAAAGTCGTTTTACTTTGCTTACCATTTTAGAAATAGTTCCTCTCTTTGGTGAGTTGAATCGGATTTCCGTGCGCAATTTTCAGTAGTGGATTTCATAAATTCGGGCACAAAAAAAGCATACGGAAATGATCCGTATGCTTAGGCATAGTCATTATCCCACTTTTGCTTACGAGGTTAGCTGGCGGATTCGGACTGTGGTAGCCCTACGGACCCAGGTTTTCACCCAGTGCCGATTCACCCCTTTTGGCCATGTATGGCCAAGTTGGTTCCCCCGTTTTTCCTACGGAAAATTCAGCGCATATTCAACTTCTCACAAGATCTAATAATAGGCTACTAAAGGTTCACAGTAAAGCGTTGAAAAATGAAAAAAAGAATGAAAAAGCAACCCATTTCTGCAAATTTGCAGTCCTATAGGTTAATCTCTTTCATTCTCTTCTATTATCCCTCTAGCCCGTGTGTTTATGCAGTTTTGACATCAGTTTGTAACCGATTTTATTCAAATTTTCATTACCCTTCAAACTCATCTTCCTCATGACTGTTTTCACCCTTACCTTCTCGCCCATTCCATAACAAAATAGAGATCATCGTGAAAGCGATAAGAGCCAAAAGTGGAATCGTAATGAAACCAAAAAAATTGAGATAATCCTTGTTGCATGGAACACCTATTGAGCACGGAAGTATCTCGTTTAAAGCAGGGATTTTCTGCTTAGCATAATGATAAATGGAGATCGATCCGCCGATGAGGCTTAAAGGTAAAACATACGGGATGATTCGCTTATCATTACGATACGTGGCGATTCCGAGAAGAAATAGTTGCGGATACATGAAGATACGCTGGAACCAGCAGAGCTTACAAGGTTCATATTTGAGAACCTCACTTAAATATAAGCTTCCAGCAACGGCGACAATAGACACGATCCACGCTAAATACAGACAATGGCTCCGACAAAATGAAGAGAACTTACTCATGGGTTTGCAACTTCTTTTGCAGCTGTCTCTATTTGTCCTTTAATGGCTTCATAATTGAATGGTTCCGATGTCATCTCTCCATTAATAAATAATGAAGGAGTTTGTGAAACTTTACTATCGGTGGCCAAGTCATTGTCTTGGTTCAATTCATCCGCGTAGGTTTGATTTTCAATATCTTTGCTGAGGAGATCATAATCAATCGATAGTTTCTCCTGCTTAGCCAAATTCACTAGAAAATCCTTTGTTGCCCACTCTTCACTCTCATTGCCTTGATTAGCATAAAGGGCATCATAAAATTTCCAAAATTCATCATTACTCTGATGATAAACAGATAAAGCAGCAAGTGAAGCCGTCGTGGAATCAGGACCTATAAAGGACATATTCACAAAATATAAGGCTGCAGTGCCTTGATCAACAAAATCTTTAACGATTTGCGGTTTGATTAGACTCGTGAATTCTGCACATGCAGGGCATTTGAAATCACCGAATTCAACAATTTTGACTGGAGCATCTTCTTTACCCAATCTTGGCATGCTGCTGTAATCAAAATCGACAGTTTTACTTGATCCACTCTCTCTGGCAGCCAGGAAAAATAGGACTGCAAAAAGAATAACCACTAGAGCTATAGTACTAATCATAAAAATACGATTTTTCTGCTTCTGCCGCGCTTGCTCTGCTAGCCTCTTCTCTTGTTTAGTGAGGTCTAGAGGCTTGGTGTTATTTTTTTTAGATGGGCTCAAGGGGAAATCCTTTCTGTCCGGTTAGGACGGGGAGTAAGTAAATATAGAATTCTATTAAAAATTATATAATTAATAGACTCCCCTTGGCAAACTAGATTATGCATTTCCTCGAATGGGAAACCTTTCCTCTAATCCATTTTTCGAAGTTGAATTTACTGCTCTAGGAAGCTCCAAAGGAATTCTGAAGGTAAACTCGGCTCCCCCTTCCTTGGATGATGCTGCCCAGATCTCACCATTCATCAAATGAACAAGTTTTTGACAGATGGCCAGCCCCAACCCTATACCTGAATACTTACGGTTATGAGCAGCATCGAGCTGTGTAAACGGCTGGAATAGAAATTTAAGCTTCTCTGGGTCCAATCCTATTCCGGTATCTACGACCTTAAACTGCAAGCCATTAGAGCCTTCCACTGTGTTATAAGGTTCTATTATGAGACTTACTGATCCAAATGAAGTGAATTTCACTGCATTCCCGATTAAATTCACCAAAATTTGCCGAATTCTTGCTTCGTCACCCATCAGAACATCAGGAATGCTCTCGTCTATATAAAAATTCATCCGCAAGTTTCTTTTGCGTATATTTACCGAAAAAAGATCCATACATTCTTGAGTCAGTAATGAAAGTCGGAAAGGTGCTATGTGCAGATGGACTGCCTCCGCCTCCATAGTTGATAATTCCAGCACATCATCAATGACCTTAAGCAGCGCCTGACTGCTTTTTGCCTGCAGCTTTAGCAGCTCCAGCTGATCAGGATTATTCAACTCATCTGAAAGAAGCTCATTAATTCCAATAATGCCATTAAGGGGTGTTCGTATTTCGTGACTCATCGTCGCCAAAAATTCACTTTTCATTCGGGCAGCCCCTTCAGCAGCCTCTTTGGCAACCATAAGCTCTTGCTGAAACCGGACTTGCTCAGAAATATCCTTGGCCACTATATAGACAAAATATTGGTGATCCACCTGAAGAGGAAATATCGTGGAGCTGCAAATAATAAGTTCATCTTTAAGGGTCTTGATAGTAACTTGAAGTTTGCTTGGTTCCCCCTGGGCAGCTTTCATTATAGCTTCATTAATATCAGTACGATCCTCTTCACTGAATATATCCCCTTTGCAGAACAACAATTCTTCTTTGGAATAACCAGTTATAGCATTTACAGCAGGATTAACACTGACTATAGCCTTCTGAAGAGGGTCGACGCATAAAACCATATCCGGACTATACTGGAAAAGCGTCATGTAATGTTGCTCGTAATAACGGGCTTTGGTAAGAACACTTTTGCGATCCCTGTACAGAAGTCGTATAAAAAGCGTAAGAATGAATGAGAAAGCACCACATACGATCAGGACTAATAATGAGTCATCCAACAATGGCAATTTGCCTGTATAGGGAGTGGGTTCAGAAAAAGAGGTGCCTGTCATTGCTGAATAATGCATTGTCGTTACCGAGCCTGTTAACAGCAGAATAATAAGTATTTTTTTAAAAGCAAACAGATTATATTCTTTCATCAGCCAGCTCGACTTAAAAGAAGCAATGACGATGGCTGAGATCAGCGCTGAAATAATCGAAAAGATTATAGATGAAGCCTTTTGTTCGTAAGAAGCCGTTAGCCTCATCGCCATGATCCCACTATAATGCATAATTAGAATTCCGCTGCTAAAAACCAAACCTGACAGAATGTTATATGAAGTACCACGGTTATTGGATCGAATAATAAGTATAAGGCTGCTATAGGAGGCTGCGAAGGGAACTAGGAGAGATACTATTAATAGAGGCACTTGGAAGGTTAAAGCTTTATTCAAATCCATGGCGAGTAAGCCAATAAAGTGCATGGCCCATATTCCTATGCCCATCACGAATGCTATCAAAACAATAGAACGCTTTCTTATATTTCCACGAAGGAGCCTGTCAGTCAGGTCAATGGTCATAAACCCGGCTAAAAATGCAATAACCACAGAGAGGATGACATGCATCCCATTATACGGATCAAGTGGATGCGACATAGCCGTTCTCCCCTCTTTTTTAATTACATTAATTTTATTAATCATTTACCCTGCAGTTTATGCCTAGAAACTCACTTAGACAGATAAAAAGACATAGCGCTGTAATCAGCACCATGCCTTATGGAAATTACTATAATTGCAGTTGGTTATGCCCCTGCTTCTTCTATAATCAGTTCAATCTTCATGACCTTTATGCGCGAAATACGTTTATTGTCCATCTCGTCTACCAAGAACAAATGACTATCGAATTGTACCGACTGCCCCTTTTGTGGAGGATTGATCTCCAGCTTAGAATAAAGCCAGCCGCCAATGGTGTCATAATCATCAGTTTCCATATGAAGCCCCAACCGATCATTAATCTCTTCTATCAGCATTAATCCATCGACAGAGTACTCATGCTCCCCAAGCTTCTCTACACCGGGACGCTCCTCATCGAACTCATCCTGGATCTCCCCGACAATCTCTTCCATAATATCTTCCAGGGTAACCAGACCAGAAGTACCGCCATATTCGTCAATCAGAATGGCAATTTGCGTCTTAGCGCGCTGCATAACCTTCAACAGAGCACTGATTTGTATAGACTCGGGAACCGTAAGAATAGGTCGAATTAAATCAAGATAGTTAGGAGCACTTTCCCTAATCAAATCTTTGATATGGATAAAGCCTAAAATATGGTCCTTATCTCCATCGCAGACAGGATAACGTGTTCTCATGCCATCATAAGCAATTTCAAGATTTTCTTCTACAGATAGATGATTACTCAGACAGATCATTTCCGTACGTGGAATCATGATTTCCCGAGCCATCGTGTCGACAAACTCAAAGATATTATCTACGAGGTCCATTTCGGTCTTATCAATGAGTCCACTTTTATTGCTTTCTTGCATCAAAATACGAATCTCTTCCTCTGTGTGTGCTGTTCCAAGCTCTGAGGCAGGTGCCAGCCGGAAAACTCGCAGAAGCCCGCTAGCCAAACTTTTGACGATCCAGATAAACGGGTACATTAGATTGTAAAAGAAATTCATGGGGCCAGACATTAATAAAAGCACTGCTTCTGCTTTATTAACGGCAATCGTCTTAGGGGCCAATTCACCAAGTACAATATGAAGAATGGTTATGAGCACAAAAGCAATTAGGAGCGAAATCACATAAATGGACGTTTCTCCAAATCCTAAACCATCTATCATCGGCCTTACTATAGTGGCAATTGCCGGTCCGCCTAACCAACCAAGTGCAAGGGAAGCAAGAGTAATACCAAGCTGGCACGCCGATAGATAGGCATCCAGATTGCGAACAATGTTCCGTGCTGCTAACGCTCTTTTGCTGCCCTCCTCAATGAGAGTGTCAATTCGGCCGCTGCGGACTTTTACCATCGCATATTCCACCGAAACAAAAAAACCATTCAACAACACCAACAGAACAATTAGAATTACATTTAATATACCGGGCAAAGGGTCGCTCAAATTATACTCCTATCCGCCATACTCGTCGCAGGACAGATAGGCACACCTCCTTCGTTTTTTCAAAATGATAGCTTGTAAAACGCCAGTTATTCCTTTCTCCTTCAACTTCCCAAGTGTCTCAGCTCCTGACTACGATCACGAATTATAAATATATACATCATTATATATATTTATAATCTACACAGTCAAACGTCAACGTATGCCGCCAGAATGGGCTTTGCGGGGATTTTTTTGATTATTCAGTACCATTGGGTCTATAAAAGGCTCTAAGGAGCCAATATACCTGTGTTGTCACCACTGGGTAAAAATGAAAAAAAGCCCTCCCGTTAAGGAGAGCTTTAGCATTACCAGAAGTTGCGTGAGGTAGGTGGATTGCCTATGGTACCTGGGTATTGATAAGTAAGGGGTTCGTCAAAGGTTGCATAATCCAAGTTAATCATAAGTAATAAAAACCGCTGGCCCGTTGCAGGATCACTGATAATAATATGATCTCTGCCGGCAGCTTCCAGAACGCCTTTGAAGATCTTTGCATTCCACTCCTGATTATTCTCGAATGTCATATAAAAAGTGCCGACTTTCCCCAAATTAAGACGTAAAATATTCTCAATATATGATTGTTCGAATACAGGCGCTGTGGTAGGTACTACCGCTCCTGCAGGTGTCATCGGACTGCCACTTGTGACTTGCGGGGGTTGGCTCATCATACCCTGCATTCCCTGTGTGCCATTGCCCATTCCGGGCATTCCGGGCATTCCTTGTGTTGTTGAATGCACCATTCCAGGCATACCGGATGAAGTATTGCCAATTGTATACGTAACAGGACGGTAAGGTTGAACGATCATTTGCTGAACCTCCTAAATGTTATGTGGAGCTTACACTCCAAGGGTTAGTACACAGTTCTCAAAACACTGCTGGACAGTCTGCATTTGATGGAGTAAAAAAACAGTGTGCTTTAAATCGGCCGGTATTTGTCTGGTTATACCAAGTGGCAGGACAGGCTCCAACGGGCCGGAAAAACCATAGTGCATTTGAGGCAGGCCTTACACGTTCACCAGCAATTGCACGTTTTGCCAGACGAATATCCTTCTCACGGGCTCGTTGATAGAAATATCCCTTTTGCGGAGCTTCGAAGCCGCCTGGACTTTGGAAGACCATGTTATCTACATTTCGGATATTTTTAAAGTCCAAACAATTGCCAAGAATCCGGTTAACACCGACGTTACCGACCATCAGCATTCCTTGCTCTCCATCCTCCTCGGCCTCTGCTCTCATTAGCCGCGCAAGCACTTTTACATCTTCCGAATTTGCTTTAATGACGGCCACTCTCTCTCCTCCTTAAAAAAGCTGTGTTCTTAGTTGACTTCATCTTCTAACTGCACGTTGTATTGTATGTGCATTTGCCTAAGAGGTGACAGTCAGAGAGTAATTCCATTTGAATGAAATTGTATGGTTAACTGCAATAGCGTGCGTGAGGGTAGAAAAAGCCCCTTGTTCGTTGAGAACGAAACAAGGGGCTGCAACTGCTCTGTTATAGATTTGAGTCAGACTAGACTTCCTTAATTTCCGTCAACGGTTGAATAAATAGGTTGGCGGTGAAAGCCATGATACCTCGTTCCCTGATAGGTTAAAGAACCTGTATCGCCTTCAGCACTCATCCCAAATTCATGGCCCTCCACTTTAAATTCCATGCGAATTCCGCCGAGCAGCTCGAAGGTTAAGAAGTACGTTGTAGTTGTACGGCTTGAATTCCCCTCATCTTGCTGTTGATGCCGGATTTCGCTTCGTTTACTAACAATACGAGCAGGGACGGTCAGCTGGGGTGAGCTGTTATTCCGGCTCCATTGCAGTATGCCCCTACCAGCGGATACCGCGATAATACCTGCCATTACCACTAGGAAGATTGGTATCACCGTTCCGGTAAAATCAAACATCCATGAAGACTCCGGCCCCATTCCCATAGCTAATTCCCCCTTAACTCCTTATTCTCCCCCTTCGTACCTTGGGGCACTTCCCTACATATATATGCTTCTTCTAGTCCATACAGCATTAATAAAGTGGCTAATATGAGCAGAATATGATTTATGAAATGGAAACACAAAAAGACCACACACTCTCTTAAGTACAAGAAAGAAAATGTGTAGCCTTATCTATAGCTATTAATGATTAGTTTATGCATGTACGAGTTCTAACAACTTTTTGGTTTCATCATTTTGTTCTGGCATCATTCCGCTGTCCGCCCAGCATGCTCTGCATTGTTCTTCAGTTTCACACAGGTGAGCATCATCACAGGTATAGCATAATTGCAGAAGGTTTCTAGTTACATAATCCGTTTTAAAAGTTGTCATTATAATCTCCCCTATTCGGAATGAAAGTTTGTGAAATATTGAACTTGTTCTATGTGTTAAATATATCACACGTCTTTTTTGTATAATGTGATTTTTATCACAAAGTTATAGAAAATTTTAGATAAGTTTTTCACTTATATTCAGTCTTTTATTACTTTCTTATACTTAGAAAAGACTGCCCTAAGGCAGTCTTTTCTAAGTATAAGTCTTACATCACACGCCAAGAAATCCCGCCATTTGTTGACTGAAGAAGAATTGATTTTTTGTCCTCTTTCTTCTCGATCAAGAGCCAAGCAAGTTTCTCAGAATAAAACTGCAGCTTCACTACCTCAGGATATTCTTTCAGCTTGGATTGAAGCACACCACTAACAGGAAGCGGCTTCCAGGTTGCACCTTGATCCTTCGTCTGGTATATAACATTGCCATTCAAGGCCCATCCCACATAAGAGTTGAGAAATACCGGCGCGACCTCCCGATTGGTGCCTGTAAATTTACGAAGAGTAAACGGAACAAACCTCCAATTATCACCACCATTTGCTGTAAAATAACCATGGTAAATGATACTCTTGTCCTTATCCGTTTGACAGCCCACATACATCCAGCCCTTGATATTGCTATCTCTGAATAAATAAGGTTTTCCAGTGATTACCCTATCACAGTCTTTAAGGTTATCATTTAAAAGAAACGGCTGGCCTGCTCGCCAATGGTTCCCTCTGTCACTCGTAACAAAGATTCTAGGCAAAGTAGCGGTTTGCAAAGTTACAAACCCTTTTGTACCACTCCTAAATATCATGCCTGTTGTAAGACCCGGAATGGGTATGGATGGATTAGGAGATATCGGGCTATATTGCTCATTCTGCATATTAACTTCCCAGGTTGCTCCTCCATTTATCGTAGAGTATAAAGCTTTGCTCTCCTTATAATTCGAAGTCCCCCATGATGTTAATAACCAACCGCGCTTTGGAGATATGAAAAAGATAGATGATATAGGGTTGTTATCTCCGAGCGATGAGATTTTCCAAGTCTGGCCCCCATTATGGGTACGCAATACAATGGTCTCTGCAATGCCGTATGCGCCTCTGATAACCCAGCCGTTGTGTGGGTCTGTAAAAAAGATATCTTTTTCGTAAATAGGATTGGTTGAAAACTGAATGTTAGAAGAGGGAGAAATGTTCGCCCAGGTCTTCCCATTATTACGAGTAATATATAAACGGAGTGAATTTTTAGTGACTCCCCACGCTATTCCTTCAGATTCACTTAGAAGCTCAAAATCAGTTAGCTTGGTTTGTATCTGATATTTTGGAGCATAGTTATTTTCTACATTTTCAGCATCAGGAGTAATGATCGTAATCGTCTGTCCTTCTTCTGGTGCTTCAGTTGGTTGTTGCGGAGATGGGACGGGCTCCGGTGGAGGAGACGAGCACGCAGCTATTGTTATTGCGGTCAACAATATCAGTACAAGCAATGTTACAGATTTAAGCCCTATAGTTTTAAAAGACAAAGCCCACTCTCTCCCCTCGGATTCCGTTAATTATACATTTGAGTACATAAGATTTGACTATTTTTTATCGGTGTTAAGTTTACTATTGCGATATCCGTATAGGGCATAGATTACAAGTCCAACTGCAATCCACAAAATGAACCCGATCCAAGTCTCACTTCCCAGATTATACATCAAATACCCGCATGCTGCTGCACTTAGTAAAGGAATAAAGGGTACCCATGGGACCTTAAATCCACGCTTCAAGTCAGGGTGCGAAGAGCGCAGTGAAATTACACCCAATGACACGATTAAAAAGGCAAATAAGGTACCGATACTCGTAAGATTTGCCAAACGATCCAGAGGAACAAAACCAGTCAGTACCGCAACGATTCCACCCACCATCCATGTACTGCGTACTGGAGTATGCGTTTTGGAGCTAACTTTAGATAAACTCTGTGGCAGAAGCCCATCACGTGAAATCGCGAACAGCAGTCTTGTTTGTCCGAACAGCATGACAAGTAATACCGTGGTCATCCCGGCGATAGCTCCTACGGAGATGAGTCCGGCTATCATATTCTGATCTACAAAACGCAGTGCGAAGGAAACCGGGTCACTTACATTCAGGTTCTGGTAAGGAACGATTCCGGTTAACACAAGTGACACAGCTATATACAAAACAGTACAAATAGCTAGCGAGGATATAATCCCAATCGGTAGATCTCGCTGAGGACGTTTCACCTCTTCTGCAGCTGTAGAAATCGCATCAAAACCAATATAAGCAAAAAACACGGTTGCTGCACCATTTACAACACCATGAAAACCAAATGGCATAAAGGGTGTCCAATTCTCAGGTTTTACATAAAATATACCGGTGAAGATAAAAAGAAGTACTACTGAAAGCTTAATGATGACCATGATCGCATTAAACCGGGCGGTTTCTTTAACCCCACGCGTTAGCAAATAGGAAATTAGCAATATGATGACGACTGCAGGAAGATTAATTATAGTCCCTTTGTCCGCATCATATGCACCGGATAGAACTGTGGGCAGATGAAGGCCAAAACCTTCTAAAAGTCCTTGGAAATATCCTGACCAGCCACTGCTCACAGCCGCTGCTGCCACCCCGTATTCTAACACCAAATCCCAACCTAATATCCAGGCTAGCAGCTCACCAAAGGCCACATAGCTGTATGCATAAGCACTACCCGAGACAGGGATTGTGGAAGCAAATTCTGAATAACAAAGTGCTGACAATACACAAGCAAACCCAGCAATTATAAAAGATAGTACGAGTGCTGGCCCTGCATGTTCAGCTGCAGCTACACCCGTCATTACAAATATACCTGTGCCGATGATGGCACCAACTCCAAGCGCTGTAAGATCTAATGCTCCAAGTGTCTTGCTCAAGTTGTCCGCGCTAGCACCTGAAGGTGCAGTTAGCGGTTTTTTACGAAATAAATGCATACTAATAATTCTCTCCTGTCACTTTAAATGAAGTATTTACTGTATAAGTTACGGTGAAGTAGTTAGAAGCTTAATACCAAGACCAAGAAAAATTACACTAGCACCAATGTTCGCAGCTTCCTGAACACGCGGCTTTTCCAACAGTCTCCCACTAAATACACCCGCAAAATAAGCCAATAAACCAAAGATTAACGCTGTTAATACGATGAAAATTAATCCGAGCAAAATCATTTGCAGCGGTACCTGACCCTGTTCATAATTCACGAATTGCGGCAGAAAGGTGAGGAAAAAGATAGCTACTTTTGGATTTAACACATTCATGATTAACCCTCTTCGCAGCAGTGCACTTTCATCAATCTTCTCGCCCTTAGATAAAGTATGGGCATTTTTACGGTGTTTCAGTGATTTCCAAGCTAAATGAAACAAGTACATGGCTCCGGCAATCTTAAATAGCGTAAATAAAATTGGAGAAGACTTAACAAGTATTGATAAACCAAGAGCTGCAGCAAGTGTATGTACAGTATTGCCAAGAGCCAATCCAATAGCTGTATAAATACCCGCTTTCCGTCCATTCGTTATACCTTGTGTAATCGCAAAAATAAGATCCGGTCCTGGGATAAGAATAAGCAGTACAGCTGCCCCCATAAACAAAAAGAGTGTGGAAATGCTAAACATTGCTACTCCTTTCTGCAAACCATAAGTTATTTTGTCCGATTTCGGGTAATGAATTAAAAGCACTCCGCTTGAAAACACTAAGTCTAGAGATTATGATGAATTAGAATGGACACAAAAAATTCGAAATTCGGAGGAGATGAAACAATGGCCCCCCCATTCAAGCCCAACCGAGTTGTAGTAATCGGTACCGGTGCGGTCGGTACGACTACAGCATACACATTACTTCTGCGCCGCCGCATGCCGGAACTTGTACTTATTGATGTTAACCACCAGAAAGCACTCGGTGAAGCACTTGACATGAATCATGGCATGCCTTTTGTCGGTGGAGTGAAACTTTGGGCTGGTACGTATGAAGACTGCAGAGAAGCAGATATAATCATCGTAACCGCTGGTGCCTCCCAAAAGCCTGGAGAAACACGGATTGATCTACTCCGTAAGAACATTTCTATTTTTAAAGATATCATTCAAAAAATCACAAAATACAACCAGCATGCTATATTGCTGATCGCTACAAATCCTGTGGACATTTTAGCTTATGCAACATTAAAAATAAGTGGGTTTGACCGTAGACGTGTTATTGGCTCTGGTACAGTACTGGATAGTGCTCGCTTTCGTTACCTTATTGGCCTCCATAAAGAAATCGATCCAAGAAGTATTCACGGTCAAATTATCGGTGAACATGGAGATTCGGAGCTTCCGGTATGGAGCTTGGCAAACGTTGCTGGAGTTGAGCTCGGTTTTGATGAAAAGGAGCGCAACGAAATTTTTGAAGATACCAAAAATGCTGCTTATGAAATTATCGATGCCAAAGGCTCAACATCCTACGCCATCGCGCTCGCATTGGACCGAATCGTTGTCTCCATTCTAAACAATGAAGGAGCTGTTCTTAACGTCTCCACATTGTTGAACAACTATAATGGAGTATCGGATGTCTTTTTGGGCGCACCTTGCGTTGTAGACCGATCAGGTGTTCGAGAGGTGCTAGACCTTCCTCTAAGCCAAGAAGAACAAGCCCTTTTCCAGAAATCTGCTGAGAAACTTAAAGGCGAAATATCCAAACTTGACTTCTTTAATTAATCTAAGCAGCTGCCGGGTGAGAATGAAATACTCACTCTGGCGGCTTTTTTCAACTCTTCACATTCCTCCACCGATCCCGCTTCGGTTATATAAGGACACTGACATCCGTTATGCGCAAACGCGTTAACTGATTAAAGTCACTTCACATCCGTGGCCCTTATACATGTTAGCAATTCATATTCATCTTGTCATCCTCAAATAGCACATTGTGCGTAAATTGTGCGTTAGTTAACATAATATATATTATGTTAACTAATTTCATTGCGAAGCTGCAGTTGACTGACTAGGCGCTTGAAGGTAGCTGTCTGGTCCCCCTGGTTGCGGCAGTCCAAATCGGAGTTTGGACATAGCTTCCTCTTTTTCCCGGCTGGTGATGTGAGTATAAACAGTTGTCGTTTGGATAGATGAGTGACCGAGCAGTTCTTGTACTGTGCGCAAATCGGCACCTTTACGGAGAAGCATGGTTGCAAAGGAGTGCCGCAGCTTATGACTGGAATAGGGACGTCTTTGCGTAACAGGTACACCGCTTTGAAATCGTTCAAAGGTATCCGCAGCGATTTGCTGAATACCTCGTATGGAGAGTCGACGTCCTTTTTGGGAAATGAATAAAGCCTCTTCTTTAGTGCGCCACGGTTCTAAACGTTCTTCCAAGGCTTGGTTCAAAAAAGGAACAACATCTTCGGGTACAGGTACATTGCGCCATTTCCGTCCCTTACCAAAAACACGGAGTGTCCGTCTTCCCGGATTATAATCTCCGATATTCAAGACGTGAACCTCTCCTACTCGCAGCCCCAGATAGGACATCAGGAGAAACACAGCTAAATTGCGTCCTTTGTATTTCCCTTCTATGGCAGATAAGAATCGTCCGAGATCACTTTCGTCCAGATAGACTGGCTCTCGATTTTTTTCGGTTTTAGATTTCTTTATCCCCGCTGCAGGATTGGAATTATGTACCTCAAGCTCTATCAATGCCTTAAAAAAACAGTTAACCGAGGCATGCTTCCGGTTACGAGTTGCATCGCTGACCCCGCGTTCCCGAACAGAAGTCAAATAGGAAACAACATGCAGCTTTTTGACTGTGTCCAGCTTTTTCCCATTCAAACTGCCCAAAAACTCCCGCACATCTGCCAGATAGGATTTTTGGGTATGAGGGGTATAACCTGCGTCTTTCAACCAGATTAGGAAGGCATCCAGTTCATCATCATAGTCTTCAGTTATGTGAATCATGGCAAGAACCCTCCCTTTTTTTATATCAGAAAGTATTTATTGTACCATATATAGCTTGCAGTGATGTTCCTTTTATGTAGATGGATATTAGTTCACTAATGCCTCACCGTTCCATACTAATGCATGCTTCTGCACGGTTAGTAGAAATTCGGATAGAGCTGGTGATTTCCACTTTTTATTATGGTAGGCGAGCTGGGTTGCAACACGTTGAGATTCGTCATTCCAATTCAACTTCACCAATTTACCTTCAGCTAGTTCACTCTTAACCGTAACAAAAGGTAAAAAGGAAATGCCTAGTCCAGCCATAACACATTGTTTAATGGCTTCAATGCTCCAGAACTCAAGCTTCGGATCAGGAAATACACCATAACTATTCAAATGCCGCTCGAACAAGAGACGATAGGAGCAGCCCGTTTCCGTATGGAGGATTGTTTCTGTTTTTAGATCAAGGGGGCTTACCTCCTCAAGGTGTGCAAGATGATGGCCCAGCGGTGCTACTAGTGCCATCTCTTCGTGAATAAGCGACTCAATATGCATATCCTTATGCTCCGTCTCAGGTTGAAGCAGGAAGACTAGATCCAGCTCACCGGAGCGCACACAATCCACTAATTCCCAGCAGGCACCTGGCTTGAGGATAATCTGAACCTGCGGGTAAAGTTCACGGAATTCTTTTATAATACCCGGCAGTCGAAATGCAGCTAGAGATTCTGGCGCACCAATACGTAAAGATCCTGCAAGTTCCGTCTCCGAACGAAGAGCATCCTGCGCCATAGTATGCATCTTAGAAATTTCCTGAGCATAGGGAAGCAGGCGGCGTCCGGCATCGGTTAAGATAATTTTTTTGCTGATTCGGTCAAACAAGGGCTGACCTAACTCCGCCTCAAGTGCCTGAATTTGCGCCGTTATACTGGATTGAGCATAGTCCAGCTTCTGAGCCGCACGAGTAAAGCTGCCCACTTCAACCACTACCAGAAAGGTGAAAAGATGACGTGACTCCATAGATGCCTCCTTACTCTATTCTAACCATCGGTTTTTCGAATGGATATGATTCAATAATTCTGTTTTTCCAATGGATATATTATCTGATATTCTATTATAAAAGACAAGGAAAGCAGGAATGCAATTCATGAAGGAATCCACATCTCTACAAAGGAATATTGGCATGCCACAGGCGATTGCTCTCTACATAGGGGCAGTGCTCGGCTCAGGTGTATTGATTGTACCAGGTCTGGCTGCTGAAATGGCAGGTCCAGCTTCACTATTGGCTTGGGGATTTATGACTTTACTTATATTGCCAATGGCTTTAACGATGGGACTGTTATCTGCTAAATTCCCTAATGCAGGAGGTGTTTCTCATTTTGTTAGACTCGCATACGGACCACGGGCAGGCGCTTTAGTTGGTTGGTTCTTCTTATTGTCTGTACCGATTGGCGGGCCTGTTGCCGCACTTACAGGTGCAGGGTATATGACTGCCGCTATGGGCTGGGGCGATTCTGCTAGAATTGCAATGGCAGCAGCAATGCTGGCTATCGGGCTCGTTACGAATTGGGTGGGCATGCAGTTAGCTGGCAAAGTACAGATTGCTGTTGTTATTGCAATAATAGCCGTATTGGTCTTCTCGTTTGCAGCCGCCCTTCCTCGAATGGAGAGTGCTCACTTCTCCCCTTTTGTGCCTCATGGATGGATGAGTGTGGGGCAGTCAGCAGCTATACTATTCTGGTGTTTTATTGGTTGGGAAGCCGTCTCCCATCTTTCAGAAGAATTCAAAGATCCACAACGAGCAGCGGTTAAAGGTGTAACCATTGCTGCCATAATAGTTGGAATACTTTACTTTCTGTCCGCACTTGCAACCGTTGGTACACAAAGCTATCTCAAAGGTGGCTCAGATGCTTCCCTCGTATGGATCATTAGCCAACCTCTAGGAGCTTGGGGAGGATTTATTGCCGGACTTACGGGCTTGTTCATCTGTACTGCCACCATCATTGCTTACTCTGGGGCAGCCTCCCGAGTCGCTTTTGCCTTATCACGTCAAGATTATGCTCCAAAATGGATGGGGAAAATGTCTAAACGTTTTAATACACCCACAGGTGCGATTGGATTTCTGCTGGGAAGTTACATATTCGTTCTTTTTTTATACGGCAGTCGACTACTCTCCATCACAACTCTTATACAGTTTCCGAACGCTACCTTTATTCTGACGTACATTGGGGGTTGTGCAGCGGGTATCCGTTTGTTAAAAGGAAACGCTCTTGGGGTCACGATCAGTTGGATTTCCTTTTTGGCGACAGCAGCGGTATTCCCTTTTACAGGTTGGGCTATTGGATATCCCCTTCTCATTTCGCTAGTATTTGCTGGCCTTGTTTATTTCCGAAGCAAAAGAACCGCAGCAGATCCTGCTATCTTTGCAGACAGTACAGGGAATAGAAAATAAATAACTTTTAATGAAATAACCGCACAGATGCCCCTTTTGGGCAATTTGTTGCGGTTTTTTTATAATACCCAATCGTTTCAGGAAGTGGATAGGTGGTTATGGATTGAGGTGAGCGAATTTGGCCATCTTACAACGAAAAGGAGTCGATTCTAAATGAACGATGTGAATAAGACCGTCCTTGAACCCACAGCTCAGAAATTTGCAGACGATAATGCCAAGCCCCCATTCCTGCCCGATCTGGGACCTGAAAAAGGGCGTGAAACGGTAGATAAAGTACAATCCGGTGATATTTACAAACCTGAGGTAGATATAGAAGATATTAAAGTACCCGGAGGACCAAATGGTGATGTTTCCGTAAGGATTGTCCGCCCCCTAAATGCAGCATCATCAGTCTTACCAGTTATCCTCTACATTCATGGTGCTGGATGGGTGTTCGGTAACGCACATACGCATGATCGCTTAATTCGCGAACTGGCTGTTGGGGCTGGAGCAGCCATTGTATTCCCCGAGTACAGTTTATCTCCTGAGGCTAAATATCCAGTAGCTATCGAAGAAATTTATGCGGCTCTACAGTGGGCTGCCGAAAAAGGAATGGAACATCGGCTTGATTCGAATAAAATAACCATAGCAGGTGATAGTGTCGGTGGTAATATGGCAGCTGCTGTTACTTTGATGGCTAAAGAACGAAATGGACCTAAGATTTCTAAACAACTGCTGTTCTATCCAGTAACTGATGCTTCTTTCGATACGGAATCCTATCATCAATTTGCCGAGGGTTATTTCCTGCAGCGTGAAGGTATGAAGTGGTTCTGGGATCAATATACAACAAACCCTGAAGAAAGAGCACAAATTACGGCGTCCCCTCTGCGGGCTACTATCGATCAGTTACGTGATTTACCAGAAGCTTTAGTCATAACAGGCGAGGCCGATGTGTTACGTGATGAAGGTGAAGCTTATGCTTCGAAATTACGTGAGGCTGGTGTTACAGTTACAGCAGTTCGTTTCCAAGGGATCATTCATGATTTTGTGATGTTGAATGCTCTGGCAGATACTAACGCCAAAAAAGGAGCTATTATGCTGGCTACTCACTGGCTGCGAGAAAATGGATAAACGTTATCTGAATTAGAAGGGGGATATCCCAACAGCCATAGCTGTGAGATATCCCCCTTTTTTTATGATCTCAGGACTGGCAATTTGTAAAATTCCTTAAGTATTTGCTCTGCTTCCTTGCCGTAGATATCGAAACCTGCATCCTTAGAGGCCTCTTCTAATTCATAGAGATGTGTTCGCCAATCCCACCAAAAGTAACCGGAAAACCACGGCTCATTCCAAAAAACTTCGAGTGCAGAACGATAGAAATTGGCCTGCTCACGTTCCGACACAGGTAAATCCGTATGCGTGAAATCCCAAGGCATAGTTGCACAACCAAGAGCACTCCGGCAGCCGATTTCTATAAATACTATGGATTTCTTAAAGCGCTCGGATAGAGACTTTAAACGCGGCTTCTGCTTCTCCCACTCCTTCCGCATGTTTTCGTACGTTTCTCCGGGAATTGAAGCCACTGGATAATAAGCACTAATCCCAATGAGATCCACGGCATCCAGCCAGTCGATTCCCTCTTCCTTACCATGATTGGCATTATAAATAATCGGTCCATTGTATATGGATCTTACTTCCTTAATTAACGTTCGCCACTCCAACGAACGTGTTTCTGTAGCTACCATTTCACAACCGATGCAGAACATCTCGCATCCCAATTCTGCAGCTAATTCTGCATAATGTTTTATAAAGTTAGTATAAGAGGCAAACCATTCACTCCAATACTGATCCGCTTCTTCTGGAAATCCGATTCTTGCTCTCCATATTCCGTCCTTTGAATTCACCACGGGTTTTAGACAAACCTTGAGCCCCAATTGTTTAGCTTGCTTCACTGCAAACTCAATATCCCGATCAGTAGGTGTATATCCGTAATCATAATAAATCTTTGTAGAATGTATGGTATCTTGCCACGTCCAGAAGGATAATGCAATCCATTCACTGCCCGTATCAGCCAGTTTTTCCATCGATTTTACAGCACTGCTTGTACGATAGTCCCCTCTTTTTGCTCCCCATCCATAGGTCATGCCTTTAAAAAATAGCTCGTTCATCTTATCCTCCCATTTCGGCACTTAATCATATTTACATATTGAAGCAATTCGTTTGAATGTTATATTCGTCTATCTTTTGTTAGAATAAAACAAAACAAAGATAATAACAAGGAGTATTTTGTTATTTTTGTTATTATGATAAAATAGGTACTCTAATCCATAATAAAAACACCGTCCTCCATAAGAGAACGGTGCCTTTGGTATGTCAATACGTAACTGTAATTCACAAAAAAATTTACCTTTCCCCACGAAGATATCTGCCAATTCGCTTTGCTGCCACTAACAGACGCTCTTCATCCTCAACCAGAGCTATCCTAACATAGCCTTCTCCTTGAGAGCCAAACGCATCACCGGGAATCAACGCCACACCTGTCTTCAACAGAAGTTCACGAGCGAATTTCCTTGAACCACCTGACCGTGGAATGAAGTCGGAGCACGGAAGTGGTGCCCAAATAAACATCGTTGCTTTCGGTTGAGGAACCACCCAACCTTCCTGTGCCAATGCTTCAACAAACACGTTGCGACGGTGTTCGTAAATGCCAGCGACTCCTTTATAACTTTCATCTGACATGGCCAAATCCAATGCCGCTATAGCTGCTTCTTGTATAGGCTCGAAGACACCATAATCAATATTACTCTTCAATTCCTGCAAAGCTGCTACTGCCTCACGATTCCCCACCATATACCCGATTCGGCAACCAGCCATATTAAAGCTTTTCGAGAAGGAATGAAATTCGACCGCTGTATCACTTGCACCAGGTACCTGTAGAATGCTTATCGGACGATAACCATCAAAACCCATTTCTGAATAGGCAAGGTCGTGAACAACCAGCACATCCCACTTCTTAGCCAGTGTAAGCAATTTATCGAAAAAAGCGATGTCCACTTCTGTAGAAACAGGATTGCCAGGAAAATTCAGAAGAATAAAAACAGCTTCTCTCCAAACCTTGTCCGGAATACTGTCAAGGTCCGGCAGAAAATGGTTTTCCTCCAATAAAGGAAGCATCCAGGGTCTCACTCCTGCAATAGCTAGTGAACCTGAATAGATCGGATACCCAGGATCGGGTACAATTGCCAAATCTCCCGGATTACAAATTGCTAATGCGAGATGGGCTAGTCCATCCTGGGACCCCATCAACCCTACCATTTCATGATCTGCATCCACTGTCACTCCAAACCTTTGCTTCATCCAAGCCGCCGCCTTGTTACGGAATGCAGCACCGCCCTTCGAAGCAGGATAGGAATAGCCGCGCTCTCCCAGCACAGCATCGCTTAAGACTTGACGTATCTCAAGTGCAGGCGGCTGATCTGGACTACCTATCCCTAAATCGATTACATCCAATCTCGATTTAAGAGTTTCCCCTTTCCAAGCTGCGACTTCCGAGAAAATTGAGGAGCCCATTTGTGAGAGCTTCACCGATCTCCATTTTCGATTGGAACTATTGTAAAGTAATGAAATCCCACCCAATGTTTTTTTTCAATATTATAGCATGGCGATGAAGAGGTTGAATGCTACTAAAAAAACAATAAACGTGATCAATAATCGTTTGGATTATTAACCACGTTAATCTCAGTGATCCGGCTTTCCAGGCGAATGGATTCACTGGATCCAATCTGAAAGGCCGTTCCACTCGATATAGACAAAACCTTGATATAACCCAAGTGTATAACCGACGCAGACGAATCCGTCAGGATCTTAATTTCATCGTCACCATCCACATTATCCAGCCAAACAGGGAATGGTCTATAGAGTATTCCCGCTTCACCGTCCCCTTCAATCAGTTTCTGACTGGATTGAAGTACTTCTTTTCTACCCACAAAGTTAGATTTCATACAGCGGACAGATCCACATATAAATATAGAGCTATTGGACAAGTCATTTATGTAGACATCCCCAACACTGGAAGTACGCATAGGTCAGTTTCCTTTATACGAGAGATAACCATCCGTTTTTTTTCTGCTGTTCGAGTCAGAATCGTTTAATGTATATTCCACCACACTGTCACAGACAGATGAACAGTTTATATTTTGGGCATCTCCTACTAAAAACAACGATGACCCTGAAATCGAAATCACTTTCACTGCATTTATATTCAGTTCTTTATTAACAACTGTCAGATTCACCCGGATCCCACCTTCCCTTCATATTCCAAATCCACGTGCCGCCTAATCGTCATATCGATATCAACTTTAATTTGCTCAACGATGGTAACACAAATCTCTTCGTCGTTCTGTCTCCTCTGCTGTGCAACGGGAAGCTGACCTAAGTAATCGTAAATGCGCCCATCCATCTGTCGTTGCAGATCCTGCATTACCATTTGAATGTATGTCTCATTAATACTCAAATTGCTCCCGCTGGCCATTTCTAAAAGTCTTTCCGGGGCTTCTTTCTGCAAATATTCAACAACTAACGGACGTATTTTTTCATACAAAGCTGTGCGATCTTCATCTTGTGATCCAATGGGTTGACCATTAACCATTACTTCTTCCAGGTTATTTCCTTCACTCGGTGTTATCCCTATATTTAAAGTGCCTTCGAGCTTCTCGATTTTCAACTGCTCAAAATGGTAATTGATAGGCCCAATAGTTGCCGCTTTATTATTTTTTAGACTGTCTACGTCGCTTTGCAGCTCCCGAACCATCTTTTCCAGCTGCTGAAGTTTATCGGATTGCACACTTAACTGATTAAATAACTGATGTAAGTAATATGGGTGCATACAATTCCCCCTCTAACTTATTGTATGCGGGATTTTAGGCCCTAATTCAACGCGGATACAGCTCAATGGGTGTCGGCAAAGGGACAAGAGGTGAATCCTCTATTGGCCTAGAGGTATTAGGAAGTGATCGTGTTTCATTTGATGGGTAGCTATTGGATAAGGCATTGATCTTCCCACATGTGCCAATCTGGAGAACCGAAGAATTTGAAATGCTGCCTATTTTGAGATTGTGGACTGAAATACACTGATAAACTGAAATTTTCATTTCAAACACACCCTTTAAGTAGGTGTTACCTGATCCACCACATCCGAATCCATTGTATTCGCGATGCTGCCCTGATTATAGGTAATATTCGTACCGATTGAGTCGCCAATGGAGAAGGAGTTGGTACCGGCATAGTACTTAGAGTTGCTGCTTAATATAACGGAGGCTGTATTACCTACCAGAACAGTGGAACTAGGGCCTACGCTGTTAATTTTGATATTGCCGATGATGGATACCACCATTCCACTCCCTTTTCAGTATTATAAGCCATTCTATGTAGATATTCGCCCATGTGTCACTGATAAACTCATCAGCCCATACAATGGATAAAAAAGTTGGGAGGCGTAAGACTCATGAAATCAAATAAGTCCAACCCTATGGATTGGATGAGTGAGGATCCTTTTTTCAAGAAGCAGTCATCCTTGAAGGGCCTTGAGGAACAGTTGAACCTGAATCCGAATCAAATCGACAGCTATGTGGAAAAAATAATTCGGGAGGCGACCTCCTCGGCCTTGACGGGTGAAAAATCAATTTTGCATTATGAACATGTCGACACCCACAATTTCCTGATTACAAAAGTAAGAATTCCGAGTAGTGTCCATCCCGAAAATATATGGGTTCAGCTAAACCGGACGCAGATAAAAATTAATGGTATGGGAAATGACAAAGGCGAAGTCATTCAACTCCCGTATCCTGTTAAACCTGATCAGAGCAAAGGTACTTACAAACAGGGTTCTTTACAGCTCAGAATGCCAAAAATGCTGAACGGTCGATTTAAAGACATAAATATCCGTTTTTTGTAGTTTTTCCTCTCTCATTCCCCCCACCATTTGACCACGCGGACAAGTAAAAATCTCTTAAAATCAAAACAGCGTATAATTTATGTTATACGCTGTTTATTTTCACAGAATTCTCATCGTTTTCGGCTAATTATTCTCTTAATAACTGCATAGATATATAGAAACAGGCTAGGAAAAGGTGGGAACCATTCATGTCCAAGAATAAACGTGGCAAAGCGCTCTGGCGTATGCCATCTCGCAGTAGAGGTACTTGTCCGATTTGTGGCAGCACACGTATTAAGCTTTTGTATACCGCCAAAGGTGTCTCAGGTGAAAAGCTGGATGTATGCAAAAAATGCCACGGTAAGCAAGCAGGTTAAATGTACAATTAAAAGCGGCGACCTTGGAGGAAAAATCACTCCAAGGCTGCCGCTTTTTTTAATCGAAAGAAAATGTTCTGTTCCTCATACGGACTCCACAGCCCTTATTCTTGTCAGAATGGCTTGGTTAGAAATGTATATGGACACAGAAAGCACTATTGGTGTAATCAGAGCCTGTATAGACCCCTTTTCGACTAAATAGTTGCATCTCTGTCCGTATAAATCTACCGTTAGCACAAAAAAGGGATACACTCGCTGGTCAGCGATGTATCCCTTTAAATATGTTTGAGTGCAAATTAGGTCTGCCCTACCCAGTCCTGCCCGGCTGTGTTATGCCAGATTCTGCGGATCTCCTCATACTCCTCAGGGGAGAGGAGTCCTTTTTCAATCAAAGCTGCATTTTGCTCCCAACGATCCGGATTATTTGTCCCAACAATCGCGGTGTGTACACCAGGTGTACTGAGAGTGAACCGTAAAGCGGTCTCTACTCCTTTTTGATGATCCGCCAAGAAGCCATACCCTAAATCACGCAGCCGGTTCCAGTAAATATAAGGGTAGGCGGTTTCATCCATACTCTCATGAGTCCAGGCTGCATTGGCAATAGGTCGTTTAGCGGTTACGCCCATGTTCCGTTTGATCGCCTCATCCAACGTTAAATCAATCGCTTCCTGATCAGCAATGTTAACAGAGATCTCCAAGCTGTCAAATAAGCCCGTCTGAACAGCGTATAAGGCATCTTTTCGATCCCCGCTGTAACCGATATATCTAGTTTTACCGGCTTGCTTCGCACGCTGGAGAACTTCAATCACTCCGCCCTCACGCAAAACCTCTTCTCTGCAGCTGTGCAAATGTATCATATCCACATAATCCGTATTTAGACGCTTAAGACTGCGATCAATACTTTTTTCGAGCATAAGGAGATCCCAGTCAGCATAATCGAATCCTGCGGAATGTCCACATTTAGTGAAGAGATAATAATCGCTCCGGCGTCCACCCAACACCTTCCCGATCAGTTCCTCACTATTACCATAGCATTCAGCTGTGTCAATTAGGTTAAGCCCCGCATCCACTGCGCGTCCTAGCAAGAGATCTACCGTTTTTTCATCCGAGCCACCAATTTCAGAGCCACCAAAACCTAGTATACTAACATCCATATCTGTATTGCCATATTTGCGCTTTTCCACTTTAGCTGCCTCCCTTAGCAATTTAAGATATCTTATAGATTATACCCCTCTGAGAAAAAAGGAAACTTTCAGGGTCTCTCAATTTAGTCAAAGCACACTGATGATGTACACGAAGGTTTTACTCTTTTTAAAGAACTTTACAATTCTTGGTGTACAACACAGGATAGAAGCTAGTATATTTATCGTTACAGGTATAGCACAGGCTCATACATATGAACGCATTTTACAGTAGGAGGCACTCTCATTTATGAATCAACACTTAAAACATATTCATCCTTTAGCGTGGACCATTATCATCGGAACCATGTTCGGACGCCTAGTTACCTCCATGAGTATTCCCTTTCTATCCATCTATCTAACACAGGTACTGGGCGCTTCTCCTACTCAAACAGGATTTACTGTTGCCGTAAGTTCACTCGCTGGTGTCTTGATCAGCTTTTATGGAGGGTATATCTCGGATGTCATAGGCCGCAAAGTCGTAATGTTGGTTTCTGTTTTTGGCTGGGCTGCCGTGTTCTTTGGGTTCTCCGCAGCCCAGCATCTCTGGGTTTTCTTTCTGGTGAATACACTTAACGGGTTATGCCGTGCCGTATTTGAACCCACTTCACGGGCATTATTATCAGATATTACACCTAAAGATCATAAACTCCTTGTATTTAACTTAAGATATGCTGCAATTAATCTTGGTGTTGTCTTTGGGCCTATTATTGGCTTACAACTGGGCTCAGCGAAATCAACCTTCCCGTTTCTTATTGCTGGGATTGTCTATATCGCCTATGGTGTTGTTCTATTTTTACAATTTAACCTACATCGCACTAGCCTGCCTGAACCATCGAGGGTCCAAGCTCCGCGATTGCTTGAAGCTTTAGCAACAACTGGACGGGATCGTGTTTTCTTACCTGTGCTGCTGGGTACCATCTTTTGTGTGCTCGGTTATGGACATTTCAGTTCCACTTTAGCTCAATATTTAGCTATGAACTCACATTTTGAAGATGGCAGGCAGTTATTCTCTTATATGCTGTCCTTGAATGCAGTTACCGTTCTGATTGTGCAATACCCTATTGTCCGTACAGCCAGTAAGTTCCCTCCGCTCATCCCTCTGATCCTAGGGAACGCCTGCGTAGCCCTTAGCTTGCTCCTATTCGGGTTGTCTGAAAGTGTTGCTGTGCTAATGTTCAGTGTTGTTCTGTTTACTGTAGGTGAGGTTTTACTCTTTACCATGATGGATATGCTAATTGATCGAATCGCTAAGCCCGAGTGGAAAGGTACTTATTTTGGAACCATAGGATTTAATAATATAGGAAACGTTGTTGCACCCATTCAAGGTGGGCTGCTGTTGGATTATTTTGGTGCTTATAACGGCCCTGCCGTCTTTGGACCTCTGGCTATAACAGCGGCTTTGGGTCTTCCCTTCTTGATCACTGCCCATAGACGCCTTACAGCAAGGGAGAGGCTTATATCAAAAAGTGAAAGCAATAATGTGCAATTTTGATAGCTAGGCTTTGATATTGAACCCGTTAAAACCTTACTTAGGTTATTACTGGGTTCTTTGTTTGTTTGCGAATTGATAAATATATATTGAGTTAACATAATAAATATTATGTTAATCATTTCTACTCACTTTCCTAATTACCTCCAAGTACTTCCAAATGATCCTGAGAAACCCTAGGCTTGTATAGCTGCTCGTTGAAAGTAAAGTATTACACTGGAGTTATTGATTTAACGCGGTTTTTGAATTGAAGAATCGTCAGCTTTTGAAAATAAGTTTTAGACTGATCCATTAATAAAAGCACCGGCGAACCAAGACTTGAGAGATAAAGTCTTAGACTGCCGCTGATGTCGTTCAACTAACGTACCCGTTAGCTCAATGACCTCATCAAGTCAATTCTAGAATAAGTTTTCTCATAAGTAGTCTCGTCATCATTGTAGAAAAAAGCGGTTTTTATATATGGTTCGGAAATAGCTTCGTACTCATGCTTTGTAATGAGCTTTATCATCTTTGGATTTTCTAATGGGTCAACACTAACGATTAAATCAGAATAGCCAAGACTTCTTGCAATTTCCTCGCGATATCTTATTAAATCCATACCTTCAGCGGCAACTGCTAAATATACTTCTTTATTTTCATGTTGTTTCAGATATGCGGAGCGACCGAAGAGCATCCCGCTTATCCCGCCCTATCTCCATGCTCCTCTCGTGCAGTTTGCCTGCGCAAGCAACAGGGATAAATCTGTTCCTCATCACTTAGCTGGTACTCGATTCTTTGATACTGGGTTATGATGGTATCTTCGGAGCTTTAATGATCCCTATTTGTCATTTTTGTACATCTCTAATTTCAATACATACATGCTCGATTCGAGGTTATAAATACCGAGTATATCAGGGGTAACATTAAATGAATTCATGTTGTCCACGATATCATTCCGTCCACCAGATACCAAGAGTACACCCCAATTTGCATGAGACTTTCCATCGGCAGTGATATTAACATCACTCATATCGGCGGTTAAAACGGTAACACTTGCGCTGGGATAACAGACAAAAACACTATATTCCCATGGATTACCTCCGTCATCATTCATGCTTTCGGTTCGAACTTCGTAGACATTTGTTACTTCAAGTTTGAGTCCGCCATAACTAAAAGTTTTAGTTTCTCCGATTTGTGTCGGACTTGGGATCTGTGAAGGTGTTTGAGGTAAGGTTGAAGTCGGTGTTGAACTCGAATCAGTGCTGGGGTTCATAGTTTCAGTAGGCACATTGTTGTTATTGCATCCGACTAGCAACATCAACAACATAGTGATTGTCATGAGTATTACCGTAGCACGTAGCATATGATTGGAGTTGTTCATTATAGATTTCTCCTTCCATAATTTTTTTTGGTTTATTATGTCTTATATTTCCACACTAACCTGCCCTTAGCTTGATGAAAAATGGAGCTGCTACCGGATCGCAAGCTGCCCTTTGATTCATTGAACTAAAGTTCCCCGTTAGCGGAATGACCGATAAGGTTCACCGCGCTATATGTAACGGCAAGTTTTAAGTCCCTCCCTTTCGGGTGGTTCATTGCTAGATAGTAGCACGTTACGTCAGGTGCATAAAAATGGTCTCCATTGCTCCCCAAGGTGCTTCTTTCTCATCTATCTTCACGAAACCATATTTTTCGTACAAATTAACATGGTCACTGACAAGGTATACTTTATCAAAACCCAGTTCCTTCGCGTATGCCAAGGCAGATAAAATCAACTTTTCGCTTAATCGATTCCCTCTGTACTTGTCTCCCACAAACACAAACCCGATATAAGGTGTATAGGAAACGTCAGGTATACAGTCCGTTTTTGCTAAAGTGCAATAACCAGCAATGTGATCACCATCAAGTGCTGTAAAAACCCTTTCCCAGTCTGAAAAATGGTGTTTTTTCATTTGTTTTGCTAAATTGGCTCCTGCCTTCCATGAACAATTCTGCGCATACTCAGCAACGACTTGCCACAACTTATCGCTATAAATAAGCGATTCTATTTGCATAATTATCTCTTTCTTAATGGCAACCATCCGCTGGATAGCCCTTTGTCTTTTATTTTATTAATTGCTCTCCATTATCAAAATAAGTGTTCAACTCTTATTCATAACTAACAGTACAACACTTGGTATGAACAAACATGATAAAAAATGATTATATTTGAATTTGAACACAACTTCCATTGGTACTAATCTGCCCGTTACTTCAATATAAAAAGCAGATTGCATAAGCAGTCTGCTCTTTACGCTATCGTTCCCCGATAGTTGAACAAGCACGCTTTCTTTTATTACACAATATCGTCGTACTGCGCAACAATCACTATGACTCTCGATGAAAAAGATTCAAAAGCTAACAAGCAGAAGAATTGAATCAAGTTAATCGTTCCTTTGACCATATGCATGATTGGAATTAGAATAAGATACAAAGAGGTGATCCTATGATACATGTAAGACCATTGGAACAAAAGGAATATGATTTTCTTATGGATATGCATTATGAGTCCATATATATTTTACAAGGGAAGCCATCGAAACATGAGCTTCTGAATGCTCCACATATCGTGAAGTATAGTGAGAATTGGGGAAGAAAAGGTGATATGGCTTTAATAGCTCTGATTGACAATATACCTGTAGGCGCCGCATGGTATAGATTATTTGACGAAATGAATAAAGGATATGGGTTTATTGATTGTGAAACCCCAGAACTAGGTATTGCTATACTAGCTAACTATAGACAGCTGGGTTTAGGAATGAGACTCATGCGAGACATCATTCAACAAGCAATATCCGATGGTTATAAATCACTTTCTTTAAGCGTCGACCCAGAGAATCAAGCAGCAGTCCGGTTATATGATAAACTTGGATTTGAGTATTTTGGGGTATCTGGGACCTCTTGGACTATGAAATTAAACATCAGGATCGATTGAACCAAACAGGAAACATTAATTCAGCAACATAGCGGCAGTCTATGGCTTTATTTCCCTTACAAGGCAGTTTGTGTCAAATGCGACATAAAACCTCCACTTATCTTGTTCAACTAAACTGCCATTTATCATAACGAAAACAAGGAGCATCTCTGCCATGGCAAACTTCTCCTTGTTTGATTCAACTATCGTTTCCCGTTAGCTTAACGATAAAAAAGAAATTGCTAAACTAAATCACACCGAAATCGGATAATCTGGAAATGGCCTCAAGTGTTATTCGACCTCGCCATTCCAACTCGGAAGCTGGCCCCGGGGCCTCCCAACTAATAGGCCATCCACCATCAGGTAGTTGTTGTCTTCTAAGTACCTCAAGATGATTGTCGATTTGTTCCTGTGTGAATATTGAACGGCAAAATGATTCTGGATTACGTGCAAAGTGAAGAGGCGTTATGCCATAGGCTTCGGAAGAAGTATCTAACTTAAAAAATCTCGCTCGTGGTAGTGAGATTGCAACGATATCCAGCAGATTTCCGGATACAACCTTATCTGGTACGTACTCTGCTAATCGCGCAACGCATAAAAGTGCATGGGCTTCAATAGGAGGATCTTCGGTAATCATTTTAATGCAAGTGCTTGTAGCCAGGCTTAGCCATTCATTATCTACTCCTTGATAATGAAGGAGTCCACAAATGTCAACTGTAGGATTAAGACCGGAAGATATCGTGGAGTATGTCCAATGATTGGCAATAGGTGACTGCAATGCGGATTCTGTAAAAAAATGAGACAAGGCCATTTTCGTCAGAGACGGATTTTAGGTAATTACAAATTGAGGTTGCAAGCTCAACATCGCGGCACTTAGCTTCTTCTAATGCCCCAAGTCCAAAAGATGTAAGAAGTGGTTGGCTTTCTCCGCAACGAATATCAGGCTCTAACGCATACCCCAAGCCCCCATCACTATTCTGGTAGGCGCGGACGGCATTACCGACTAATTTGGGGGGAGCATCTTCAAACCGCACCTCAAACAATCTACGTTCTAATAAACGAGAATGTGTTAACATAAACGTTCGTGCTGACACGATCATTTCATTCATAATCTACCTAACCCACCATTCGAAGAATCTATATTTCCCTTTGATTATAGCACCAAATTATCCCAAATAGAGGCGCCAGCTTATTAACGCTTGCTAAGCAAATCTGCCCTTTAGCATAACGAAAACAAGGAGCATCTCTGCCGTGGCAAACTTCTCCTTGTTTGATTCAACTATCGTACTCGTTAGTTGAGTGCGAAATTTACTAACCCTTTATCAATTCCCTTAATTTGTTTGCATGTATTACAGGAATTTCATAACCTTGATTAGTATTTTCAAGGTCTACCAATAGCCCATTCATATCCTTATCTGTACCTAATGAAAGATGGAAAGTTTTTGTCGTTTGATCCTGAAATTTAATCTTCAAATTGTATTCTGCTACATAATTAATCATACCAGACATTTTCTCTGCACTATCTAAAGCAGTTTTGAAGACTTGAAATGATTGGAGATCATTGAATTGTTGGTCTGTGCATTCTTTTATATTGTCCTGGCGACTACATATGAGATTAACTGAAACTCCACCGTTTTCCTGGATAGAATCCTGGTTCTTCTCGTTACATCCAATGATCATAACAAGAGTTAACAAGAAGAAGATAAGTATATACTTTTTCACAATAATCGCCTCCTTAAAACGTTATAATCTTTAAACGATAAATGGAATTGAAGGTTGCTAATAGTTTTTAAAAATGTTCGACTAAACTTTCCCGTTAGTATAACAATCCCTCTGTCCTTACCTTATCAAATAGATCCCTATAATGAGTTAATCCAAAATATGTTTCAAGACCAGCTATTTTCTCCCAGAAGCAATCCTCATCAAATCCTACAAAGTCCTCCATAATGAAAAAGGCCAGATTGTGAAAAGCATGAGCAATTCGAAATATTCGATTGAAATTATCTTCGTTAAATTCACCGCCGTTTTTAATATCTAACAATGCTTGATAATTAAGGGCTAAGTAGGCTTTTCTTCTGTTCCCTTCCAATATACTCACTCATTTCAAGATAGTTTTTGGTTAATTAATTTATATTCGTGGTGATAGTTCTCAATCCCTCGCTATACCGTCACTCCATTAAAGTAAACTGCCCGTTACTTCAATATAAAGAGCAGATTGCATTAGCAGTCTGCTCTTTACGCTATCGTTCCCCGTTAGTTCAATTATTGATGTACAACTGAGCACTTAACTTTATCTTTTATCCTCTACTAATTTATATCCTTCATAAGTAAGGTTATCAGTTTTTGCTTTTCCATCTTCAGAGTAAATAACACTCTCAGCAATAAACCCATACTTTTTACGATTATATTCATGCTTATTTCGTTCATACTCTGATGACTTTTCTATCGGGTCATTTTCTTTACCCAAGAAGCTGTCAAACGAGGACATAGTTGAAAAACGTGCTCTCTCGATGACTTCAAATTTAGAAACATCATCTAAAAAAAGCGGTAAGCTACCACAGTAAGCATCGTTTTTATCTTTTGAATAAGGATACTCTAGTACTTTAAAACTAGCTGAGTCTGCATTGATTACTTTAAATACTGACCAGTCATTACTAACGTAAATATATACATTATTCTTATCCTTTGCGTAATGATATCTACCTTTAGTGCTAATAACTTTGAAGGTTTCCGGATCAGAGCCTTCTACTTTATGGTTTTTAAAATACACACTATTGTTATCTCTTGCAAAATCATTGTACTTTAAAACCTTGAATTCATCCTTTTTTACATTGATCGGACTAATTCTTCTGCCTACGGCTTCATCATAGGAAACATAATTCCATGTTCCATTGTCATATACAAATCCTGGTTTGAATGAGTTCCATATATATATACTTATTGTAAGGATGCAAACAATAATTCCTGTAATTGCTAACTTCTTTTTCATTTACACCACTCCATTCTCAACAGTAGTATTTTACCACAAATTCCGAATGGATTTCTTACTCCGCTCTACTGCCCGTTAGCGTAGCGAAGGGCTGTGCTCGGCAGCCCCTGCTTTTTAAACTAACGTTTCCCGTTAGTTTAAAAAATACAGTTAAAACTGTACACTAAACCCTTTGAATATATGAATTCCCGTCCCAAATTTCACAAGATCTTTTTCTC
>JAILZT010000013.1 GCA_023512345.1 Paenibacillus sp. | reverse complement strand
TATTTTTTTTCCCATTTATGATTAGATTTGATAGAAATAAAAGAATGGACACTTTTACTATTGGAGTGACAAACCAAAAATAAAGTATAGAGCTAAAAGAAGAATCAAACAGTAACCCTTGTTCATAAACAATCCTTCTAATATCTTGGGTTGTCATCGAAGCTAATAAAATATTATATCTTCTTAGTAAAAAAATTAAGATCACAAAAACAAGAACCTGAAGTAATAAAAACAACTTGGTATTTAGTAAATAATCGCCCATTAGCTTTCTCTTGTTGAATAAAATGTTGTCTTGAATTTTGCCTTCCTTTTGATTTACTATTATGAAACCAATAAAAGTTGCGACTAAATTCAACCATACTATTAGATAAGTTTTTGTTGATACAACATATAACATAAAGGGATTTTTCATAGATACAATAGACCATATACCCCAAAATAAACTGTAAAAAGTTAAAGGGTTAAAAAGCCTTCCCGTTCTCATAACTCCTAAAAATAGTATGAATATTATAGTTGCTATAAATAAAATAAATAACATTTTTTCCTCCCAGTTAATAACCAGTATACGTTTGTCAGTAAGTCGATATCATTCACAAAATTTGTTTATATACTAAATTATACGCTAGATCAAAATCTCAGATTTAAAAAAAAGAAATAATTGTTCAGCTTGACGTATATTATTCTTATTTGTAAGAACAAAATGTTTAGCCTTTAATCCAAATTCATGTAGATCGCTTATATCTTTATTTAGTATTTCACAAAGTTTTTCTGTGAAATCCCCTAAATTCTCACCATCAAAACAATATACAAATTCTTTATACTCATCTGGCATTCCCGGGAGTTTTGTTGTCAATATAGGAGTTCCAGAAACCATATACTCCATATTTTTTGATGGAAATGAGTATTTTGTAAACTCTTCTTCTGAGGGCCTAGGATTAACCAGTAGAGTCGCTTGTATCTCCTTAATTATTATCTCATTATTAGGCAAAACCCCAAAATACTTGATTCTTTTATCTATAAGTTCATAATTTTTCATTTCTTTCTCTAATTCACCAGAACCAAATAACCATAATTCACTTTCTTTTATAGGGAGATTCTTAAAAGATTCAATTAACATTTTAACTCCGTATTTTTCTTGTAATGCTCCTGCATATATAACAATTTTTTTATTATTTTTATTTTCCAAATTATTAATACTATTCTTCATTTCTGAATCTACAATACCCTCAATAATAATGTAAGGCTTATTGTTAGGATTAACTAAATTATTCATGTGAAGAGTTAATAAAATGTATGCGTCATATCTTTTAAGAAAGAAATCACAAAAATTAGTGTACAAATTTTGTATTAATAAGCTCATCCCAATTTTTCTCTTCCTTGTATATCCCTGCATAAAATATGGGATATCTGTTACAATCCCAACTGTTTTCACATTCGAAAGAAAAGCAGCAATTTTAGAAGCGACGCTAATAGTTAAATTAAGAACATCACATATAATAATCTTATCGTTGCTCTTATTTTTATGACACCAAATAAGAGAATACACGAAAGTAAGCAGAAAGGTAACAACATGTCCTAAAAGAGGGATATTTAATAAAGGGATATATTTATAAGTGACATCCTTATCAATATCTGAAGGCAATTTAATATAAGCTTGACGTATATTTGAACGGGAAATAGGCAATCCACTTAGCGCAGTAATATTAGTTTGTTGTACTTTGCCAAACCCCTCGGCAAGTAAGCGATGAAATTTCTGAGCTTGTTGCTCAGGCTTGATAGAGCTTTGATTAAACAATATATCAAATGTTTTAGTTGAACATAGTCTAGATACATATAGAATTTCCATTTAAAACTCTTTCCCTTCGCTAATTAAAGCATTAAATTGGTTTTTGAATTTGAGATTATCATGAATAGCATTCTTAATTATTTCATCCGCAACAACCCCTAATTCTACCCAATCAATTTCATTGTACCAATCGTATAAATTATCAGCTAGATTATCCATCTGATAATTGATTTGATAACCCAATTTGTTTGACATCTCTTGCATAGCTGTACCCGAATTAACAATTATCGGAATTTTGTACCAGGCGGCGTCATACAGTTTGTTAGAAAGTGCATGTTTCACTAACTGCGAATCACTTCCATATGCATTAAACAATATATCTGTTTCTTTATAAAATTGTTCTTTTTGAATTTCATTATATCTTCCATAGAAATATACATTATTTATGGAATTTGCTTGGCAGTATTCTCTTAGCTTTACCTCGTCAATTCCTTCTCCATAAAATGCAAATATAAATCGTTTATCGTTAGCTATTTTTGATAGAAGTTTAATTACTTCATTATAATATGATATTGCTCCAATATATGAAATTCTTATTGCTCCTTCTTTATTTCTTTCTTTATTAATTCTTATTTTTTTATCTTTTTTATTTATCAAATTCAAATTATGGCATATTGTATAATTATGATTAGGTGGTAAGAAATTCAAAAAAGCAGAAGATGAAATAACAGTTATTTTACTGTTTCCCACAATATTATTTAGTATTTTTCTGTATATTACATATTTTTCATACGTATAGTCTCGTATGTCTAAAATATATTTATTTCTATAATTTTTCCTTAAAACTCCTCCAAGCAATATTGCCGGAATTGTAGTTAGTATTATTATTAAATCGTAATCCTCTTTGGCAATTATCTTTTTACAAAATTTATAAAAATTATACATTTTTTTTATTTTAATAAATTTGTTACTCGCATCGTCCATATTGTTTTTATAAACAAATACTTTCCCAGCTGTCTTTTCTTCTATATTTTTTCTATCCCAATATATTAAGTCATAATTAGCTCCAATATGCTCTAATTCAGTTGTATAATTACTAAGATATGGCATATATGTAATATTTGCGAACCCTATTATTCCCACTTTCATTTAGGACTTCCGCCAAGTGAATTGGTTAATTATATTTGTATAACTTTGAATAATCTTAACAACTTTAACAGATACATTAGTATCCTGATAATCATTCGCCAAATTTGTCTTATCGTTATTCACCTTCATTTTACACGCTAGTCCTATTGATTGTTCTATATACTGACTATGTATCCCCCCAATAATTACTGAACCTTTATCCAGCACTTCTGGTCTTTCAGTCGATGTTCTCAGTAAAATCCCTGGAAAGTTAAGCATTGCACTTTCCTCCGAAAGAGTCCCACTATCCGAAAGTACACAATAGCTATTTTTTTGTAGCTTATTATAGTCCATAAATCCAAATGGTTTGAGATTTCTCACAAGCGGATGGAATTCAAAATTTCTTTGTTCTATATATTTCATGCTTCTAGGATGGGTCGAATAAATTACAGGCATATTATAGCGCTCTGCTATCTTATTAATCGCTGTCATAAGCGAAATGAAATTTTGCTCATTATCAATATTTTCTTCACGGTGTGCAGAAACAATAATATATTTTTCTTTCTCTAGGCCCAATCTTTCAAGTACGTCACTTGCATTAATTTTGTCCATATGAGCTTGAAGAACTTCTTGCATTGGCGAACCAGTAACAAATATATGTTCTTTTCTGAACCCTTCCGACAGCAAATATCTTCTGGAATGTTCAGTATAAGGTAAATTGATATCAGAGATATGATCGACAATTTTACGATTTATTTCCTCAGGGACATTCTGATCAAAGCATCGATTACCTGCCTCCATATGGAAGATAGGCACCTTCAATCTTTTCGCTGCTATTGCACTAAGCGCACTATTAGTGTCACCTAGAATCAACAGAGCATCAGGTTTTTCCTTCTCAAGTACCTCAAAAGATTTAGCTATAATGTTCCCCATAGTTTCGCCAAGATTACTTCCTACTGCCTCAAGAAAATAATCGGGTTGACGTAGCTCAAGTTCATTGAAAAAAACTTCATTTAGTGTGTAGTCCCAGTTTTGGCCTGTATGCACTAGTACGTGATTGAAATATCTATCGCAAGCCTTGATACATTCAGATAATCGAATGATTTCAGGTCTAGTACCCAATATCGTCATAACTTTCAGCTTTTCCATCTTGTTAAACCTCCAAGTAGTAGGTGTCTGGTTTGTTAGGATTAAATAATTCATTTGCCCAAAAAAGAGTAATCACATCGGTATCGCCAGTATTTGTAATGGAATGTGTGTATCCAGGTGGAATGTCCACTACCCTTAACGATTGTCCGTTTACTGGGTAATCTATAACCTTATCGCCTTCAATCTGGCGAAATTTAATCACGGCTTCTCCTTCTATAACAAGAAACTTCTCAACTTTAGTATGGTGCCAGTGATTCCCACGAGTAATCCCCGGTTTAGTACGGGATATGAATACTTGTCCTGATTGCTTAGTCTTAATAAATTCAGCCAACCATCCTCTGTTATCCGTTTTCATCTCCAGGTCATAACCAAACTCATCCTCAGGAAGATATGATAGGTAGGTACTGTAAAGAAAACGTTCAAAATCACACTCCAGATCTGAGATAACCAGTGTGTTTCTGCTTTCCTTGAAGGACATTAGACTTACTTCTAAATCTTTGAGTTTAACATTGAAAGAGCGAGGAATATTGGTATATTCACTCTCATTATCAATCTCACAATTTCCCAACACATCAATAAATGATTCGATAACTTCATCAATATAAACCAAAGTAACTACAGCTTCTGGATCATTGATTTGGATCGGAATATCTCTAGATATGTTATAGCACCATGTTGCGACTACAGAATTATAATTAGGTTTGCTCCACTTGCCAAACACATTAGGAAGCCGATATATATAAATATTCACACCACTTACTTTTCCGTAATCTAAGATAACGTCTTCAGCGGCTTGCTTACTAATGCCATATGGATTATTATTCTCAGCTTGGATTGAAGAAGTTAATACTATTGGAGTTTTTCTTTGGTTTGCTATTAACAACTCCACTAATTGTTGTGTATAACCTAAATTTCCAGTTGTGAAATCCTCGTCGTTAACAGGACGATTAACTCCTGCAAGGTGAAATATGAAATCAGCCTTTAATGCGTATTCTTCTAGTTCTTGGAATGAATGTTTGGAACCAATCTTTAATATTTCTATGTCTTCTATTCTCTCCAAGGAAGCTACTAAATTCCGGCCAATAAATCCGTATGCACCTGTAATAAGGACCGTTCTCATACTAATATCCCTCTGCTACTAATCTCAGTTTGAATTAGCTCTAGATTCAGAAGAAGGTCTTTTATACCTTGAATATCTAGTCGTTCTGTATTGTGAGAATTGTATTCCCAGCCTTCAGAAATCTCATTATTACCTTCATCAAAAAATTTATTATAATTTAAATCCCGATTATCAGCCGAGATTCTATAATAATTGCCCAGATCATTCGCTTTAGCCATTTCTTCTCTCGTAAGCAATGTTTCGTACAATTTTTCACCATGTCTAGTTCCAATAATCTTTAGTTTGCTATCCGATTGAAATAACTCTTTGAGAGCAACCGCCAATTCTCCAATGGTAGAAGCAGGAGCTTTCTGCACAAAGATGTCCCCTTGAACGGCTTGGTTAAATGCAAATAGAACAAGCTCAACAGCATCTTCCAAAGACATTAAATAACGGGTCATATCAGGATCTGTAATCGTTATGTCCTGGTGACTTTTAATTTGATCAATAAATAAAGGGATTACCGATCCACGTGAACACATCACATTTCCGTAACGTGTCCCACAGATTAAAGTATCCTCAGGAGAAACTGTTCTAGATTTTGCAACCATAACTTTCTCCATCATCGCTTTGGAAATCCCCATAGCATTAATAGGATAGACTGCCTTATCTGTTGATAGGCACACTACCTTTTTCACTCCAAAAGCAATTGCTGCGTTTAAGACATTTTCAGTTCCCACTACATTTGTTTTAACAGCTTCCATAGGGAAAAATTCACAGGAAGGAACTTGCTTAAGCGCGGCTGCATGAAATACATAATCGACATTATGCATTGCTGATGTAACACTACTATAATCACGAACATCCCCTATAAAGAATTTCACTTTATCATTTCGAAGTTCTTTACGCATATCGTCCTGTTTCTTTTCGTCACGAGAGAATATTCTAATTTCCTTGATTCCAGTCTTAAGAAATCTTTTAAGTACTGCATGTCCAAAACTACCCGTACCACCAGTTATCAAAAGAATTTTATCATTAAACAATCGCTCCAACCTCCATTAATCTATTTAATTCATTACTCAGCTTGCTCATGAAAATATCCTTAGTAAAATGTTCTTCGAAGTATTCTCGACCGTTCTCACCGTAATTCTTATATTTATCAGGATGCTGAACGAAATCTTTCATGACCTCAGCTAATCCTTTATAGTCACCTGCATCGACACATTTACCGCATTGCGACTCCTTAATTACTTCTTGGGCCGCTCCATCAATAGCTCCTATTACCGGTTTTCCAGCAGCCATATATCCTTGCAGTTTTGAAGGCATTGTCAGACCTACTAAATTATCCGCTTTTAAAGTTAATAGGCACACATCTGCCAAACTGTAGAATTCATTCATTTTTTCAAGTGGATGTCTGCCATGAAACTCCACGATGTCATGTAGTTTCTTTTCTACTACTGTCTGTTTACTTTGTTCCAAGCAAGACCCATCACCTACGAAATGCACTTTGAATTTTGGAATATGACTAATTGTTTCAACTGCATTCAAAATACAATCAATATCCTGAGAGATACCAATATTACCCATAAACATAAAATCAGTAGTATCATTTTCGGTTGGTGAATGAACATATGAATTACTATCCTCAGCGTGTTGCGGAAGATATGAAATCTTATCCATTGGTATTGAATGTTCTTGATTAAAGTAATTAATAAATGGCTTAGACGTAACCGTAATATGATCACAATTGGAATAAATATAGGTACTTAGTTTTTTGGTTAATCTATAAATGATATTACTTTCATCCGAAATAATATTTTTCATAGATTCAGGCCAGATATCACAACTGTATAAATACAGCGGTTTTTTAGAAAGTTTTTTTAGAACTATTCCCGGGAGGGCCATAGTCACAGGAGAAAGTTGATACACCAAGATAATATCGAAATCCTTTTTCAAGAACAGCGCTTTGAAAGAGGCTGACAGCATATAACTACCATAATTTAATGCCATCCCAACGATTCCATTTGTTCTCCCTACCTCAAAACAACGTTGTACTTCCACGCCATTAATAATCTCTTTACGTTTTCTACCCCAACGGTAACTTGAAGGCACCTTACCTGTTGGATAATTTGGCAGCCCCGTTAGCACTGTTACTAAATGACCTTCTTGAGCCAATTGCTCGCATATGTCGTTTATTTTGAATTGTTCGGGATAGTAGTATTGACATACAACTAAAATCTTCATCTTGCGCAGGCCCCTCTATCTTATTTAAAAAGCCTTCTATGCTCACAATTTCATTTCTCTATCTTGATTAACTAACCGCTTTCTTAACTTCTGAAATGCTACTTTGGTGCAAGGATCCGGTTCCGCCTTCAACGACTCCCTCACTTTTCAACACACTGGAGATGGTTCCGAAGAAGCACTTTAGATCCATAGTTAAACCCATTTGCTGGACATACTCCCCATCCAATTTCGCCTTAACTCCAATGGGCAGCTCATCTCTGCCATTAATCTGAGCCCAACCTGTCAATCCTGGCAATATATCATTTGCTCCATACTTGTCTCTCTCTTCAATTAAATCGTATTGATTCCAAAGAGCTGGGCGAGGACCTACAACAGCCATTGAGCCAGCTATAATATTAAATATTTGAGGAAGCTCGTCCAGACTTGTTTTTCTTAAAAACTTCCCCATTCTAGTTATATATTGTTCCGGGTTGTTTAGAAGATGTGTTGGTGTATCTTTGGGTGTATCTATTCGCATGGTTCGAAATTTCAGAATATTGAAATGCGTTTTATGAATACCGACTCGTTTCTGTCTAAAGAATACTGGGCCTCTAGAGTCAATCTTTATAGCAGCAATCAGAATTAATAATACTGGTGAGATCATTACTAGGCCTGTTAATGATAACAATAAACTTATTATTCTCTTGACTCTAAGATAAAACATGAATTATCCCCCAATCTAGAAAGATCAATAGAGCAGATATTACACACCAATCTCAAACGAATACCCTAATTCCTCTAACGTAGGTACTTTCTTGGGTTCTGCCAGATTAATCATCAACCCATTATCAGTGGCCTTAAGTCCCTTTACTTCAGAGTTCATACGAATTTCAGGGATGTCCTTTTTTGTGATGAACTCTTCCTTCGCCCCTGAAACTTCAAGCGTTATATTAGCATCAACTACAGTCAATAATTCTCTTAGTCTCATCACTATAACCTCGTTTCAATTTAGCGTTAATCTGCCATTCCTGCTGCTAAGTTCTGACCTTGTTGAAGTTGAGCTTCAAATTCTGCTCTATATTGGCTAATAATATCTGTGCTGTAACCGCCCGCCTTGAGCTTAGATTCAGCATCGGACAATATACTGTTGAAGCTGGATGTAAAAGAAGATAGTTGCTGCAACCCTCTGGCTTTGATACTTGCTTTGCTGGAAGCATCTTTAGCAGTAATATATTCAACCGCAATACTCATTAAGGTTGATTGGCTCTGAGATTGAAGTGCACTAAGCTGGGCTTCAGTCTCACTCGTAATGGATTCATATGTGGCCTGTCCCGTTGCTGCTCCACCAGAACCGCCACCCGCTGCTCCACTATTAGGTGTAGTAGTAGGTTTGGTAGTAGGTGTAGCTGATGCAGTTGGGATCTTTCCGGTTGAATCTGTGTTGTTATATGTTGTACTATCCGAGTTCTGCATTGAGTAGGATGAAGATGATGCAGTAATCGTCATCCCTTTCTGATCCCAGCTAATTTCATTTCCAACAGACTCTGAAAGGAAACGAAGAGGCACGTATAAAGATCCGTTCAACATGTAACTGGATAGACCCGCCGGTACACTCTTAGCCGTACCATTAAATCCATAGCTTGCCTTAACACTATTTAAGGTTATATTCTTCGTTGCAGCAGGAATGTTATTTCCGTTCGTTGCATTCATTAAATATTCCTTAATAACTACCAATTCTGAACTGCTTGGCTCTGCTACCGTTACCTTAACGTTCTTGGCATCCCAGGATACACTTTTCTGTAAGGCATACGATACGAAGCGTAAAGGGACGTAAGTTGTATTATTGTAGACGAACACATACTGCCCTACAGGAGGCTGCATGCTGACTCCGTCAAATATCATCTTCACGTTCACATTTTGAACCTTAATCGAGCCTGTACTCTTATTTATGGTAGATGCTGATACATTTGCCGGAGCCGATACTGTTAATGGCGACATGCTGATCAACAAGAATAGACTTAATACAACAGCTGGAAATCTCACTTTTTTCACGTCTACTCACTCCCATTTTCTTCTGCTAGTATTTGATCGCGTGTTTTCCCTTGGCTAACTCCGTACTTCTTGGCTATTTGAGACAGCTCGTTATACTGTTCCTCAGATACCTTGTCGAGAATAATGCTGCGTGCTTCTTTTTTCTCATCAAGGGTTAAGCCACCGCTGGCCAAGTCTTGCAATCTATTAATGTCAGCGACACTAAGTTGTCCTAAGACTATAGAGGCTACATCTGCCTTTTCTTTAACCGTTACCTTATCTTGAATTTCTTTCGCTTTATCCGTAGATACCTGTGCGGTATACCCGTTAGTTGTAGTCTTATCTGTGGATGGAGCACTTGTAGATTTACTGGTGTCAGTAGCTGCCTTGTCTCCGGCTGCCTCTTCCTTGTTCTGACTGTCGTCAGCTTGAACATCTTCTCCAACTTCAAGAGGTACAGGCGTAGGCGTTGAAACAATACTAGTATCCGCTGGTGCTGTTCCTACTACTTGGCTATTATCTATAATCGCTGTATTCTCAGCCTCTACATCGAAGCCTCCAACCATGGAATTCATAAGTTTATCTACAGCATAATTTGCTGCGAACAACCCTCCAATACCTAGCACTACTAGGATTGATAAGGTCCACAACACTACTCTTTTCCATCTTTTATTGAACAAGATGTATCCCCCCGTTGTAGATTATTTAACTTATAGCTGTTTGAGCGACGGGCTGCATGGGTACTATCTGATTAATGACATCACGTATAGCTTCTCGATCCTCTGTAAGAACACGCTCCAATCGTTTGAACTCTAGCTCGAGCTGGTTCTGGCTTATAACATTAGGTCTTCCAATAAAGATCCTATTATGATGCGTAGAGCCTAAGTTTTCTTCATCGGTTAGAAGCTCTTCATACAGCTTCTCACCCTCACGAATTCCAGAGAACTGAATATCAATATCCTTGTAGGGTTCATAACCAGATAAGGTAATGAGATCTTCTGCCAAATTCAGTATCTTTACCGGTTCACCCATATCCAGAACGAAGACTTCGCCGCCTTTCGCGAATGAACCCGACTGAATTACAAGCTGTACCGCCTCAGGTATAGTCATGAAGTAACGCACCATCTCTGGATGAGTAACGGTAACCGGACCACCAGCTGCTATCTGCTGCTTAAATGCCGGTATAACACTGCCTCGACTCCCGAGTACATTGCCGAAACGAACCGCTGAGAACTTCGTTTTACTAATAGGATTGAGAGTTTGTACATACATTTCCGCGATACGCTTGGTAGCCCCCATGATACTAGTTGGGTTAACCGCTTTATCTGAAGAGATCATCACAAATCTTTCTGCCCCGAACATATCTGCACAATCCGCCACATTTCGGGTACCAAACACATTATTCTTCACCGCTTCGGATGGATTCCGCTCCATCAAGGGAACGTGTTTATGTGCTGCCGCATGAAAGACTACCTGCGGCATGAAGCAGCGGAAAATATCCATCATACGGGTACGATCCTGCACATCAGCAATAACTGTAATAATATGTAGATCAGGAAAGCTCTTGCGGAGCTCCATTTCAATCGTATATATACTATTCTCTCCATGCCCCAGCAACAGTAACTTCTCAGGCATAAAGGGTGAGATTTGGCGGCATAATTCTGAGCCAATAGATCCTCCGGCCCCAGTAACCAACACTGTCTTATGATGGACATAATCAAGAATACTGTTCAGATCAGCTACAACGGGCTCACGTCCCAGTAAATCCTCAACACTGACATCCCGCAGCCTCTTGACAGAAATCTTGCCTGCGATCAGATCGTTCAACGCCGGAATAATCTTCAGCTTGACCCCAGTTGTCTTGGAAAGTTTAATGATTTCAGAAATTTCAGTTCTGGAAACGGAGGGCATCGCAATAATAATCTCATGTATGTCCTTATCTTTAACCAAGCTAGGAATCGCATATCTGTTCCCCAGCACTGGGATATCCAAGATAGACATATGATATTTATTCATATTGTCGTCGATAAAGCCAATTAGCTTAGTGTGGGCAAAAGAAGGTCCCATCATTTCTTTGGCAATTAGAGTACCGCAGTCCCCTGCTCCTACAATGAGTGTATGGGTCTGAGTCTCCTTATAATTTGTACTTCTGTTATGAAACACTCTCCATAAGAAGCGTACACCACCCACCATTAGCAGAATGGTCTCCACCGAGCGAATTTCCACTCCAAAAGGTACACGTTCCGGAAGTAGAATGAACGCTGTACCGTAAGAAATGATTGCCCCTGCAACTATAGACTTAAGAATCGAGACAATTTCTCCAATGCTGGCATATTGCCACATTCGTCGGTATAGACCAAAAAAGATTAAGCTCCCCCCAAAGGTTACGGTCGAAATAAGACCAAACTTAATCATCTGGGTGAGGTATTCTTGGGGAATATGATTATTGAAACGAAACATATACGATGTAACAATACTGAACCAGATGATGGCCAGATCAATGAAGAACAATAAAACCACTCGAGACTTCGCTGTCATTTTGGTGCCTCCAAAAATAACAATTTTCCTAGAAAAACTACTTCCTTATTTGCCGTAATAATAATAGTAGTAACCTTCGCTAGCTTTTCTTTTGACATTATTCAGAACAACACCTAGCATTCGTGCACCTACACGATCCAGGTTAGCTTTAGCTTTTACGGCTATATCTCTTTTTACCTTGCCATAACTGACAACCATGATGACACCATCGCTCTTGGAAGCCACGATCTGTGCATCTGTAACTGCCAACAATGGCGGAGTATCGATAATAACCACGTCGTACCTTTGGCGCAGCTCCTGTATAACTGTATTCATCCGATTGGAGGCAAGCATCTCTGCAGGATTCGGCGGTATGGGTCCAGAGGTCATAATCGAAAGATTCGGAATGTTTGAATCCTGAAGTACATCCTCGATACTAGCTTGTTGTGACAATAAGGATGACAATCCGTTACGGTTACTGAGTGTAAACGTCTTATGTGCTGTAGGTTTACGCAAGTCAGCATCAATCAATAATACTTTCTTGTCACTGAGTGCATACGAAGCTGCTAGATTCCCCGAAACGGTCGATTTACCTTCCTCAGGTCCTGAAGAAGTAACCATAATGACTTGAATGGTCTCATCAATAGAAGAGAAGTCTATATTAGTGCGGAGTGCACGAAAGGCTTCAGATACTGGTGAACGCGGGTTCGTCAACGTTATCAGTTGACGCTGTTTATTTAGCTGCTGTGACATTTTCTAGTTCCCCCGCTCTTCTGGATTGCAGAGCCTGAGTTTCTACTCCTGACTCCTTATTGAATTCATCTTGACTAACTCTTGTAATCATTGCCAGCGTTGGCAGTCCCAAGTATTGCTCAATATCTGCCTCTGTCTTCAATGTATCGTCCAGATATTCAAGTAAGAAAGAAATACCCAAGCCAATCATCAGGGATACAATGAAAGCGATAGCCAGGTTAAGAACTACATTAGGTTCTACCGGTCCAGGAGCTACAGGTGGATTCACCTTCGCTTCATTCAGGATCGATACGTTCTGCACATTGAACAGGGATGGAATTTCCTGCTTGAACACTAACGAAATAGCATTCACAATTTCAGCAGCTCGTGAGTATGAATTATCTCGAACGACAAGTGTCATCACCTGCGTATTATTTACAGAGCTGACATTTACCTTCTTCATAAGTTCTTCAGTGGTTATATTAAATTTCGGGTAATCCTTCGTGACGACGTCCAATATTGCAGGAGTCTTAATAATTTCCTTGTACGTATTTATTAGTTGAATGTTGGTATTGATTTGATTCAAATCAAGCTGCGCCACCGTTGACTGTGTCGGAGTCTGGTTAACGATAATTTTGGTGGAAGCTTCGTACACCGGCTTCTTGATATACAGACTGTAAACTCCGGCAAGAGCGCAAATTACAACAACAATGCTGACAATAAGCCACAGTCTCTTCTGAATGATCCGGAAATAGTCGCGAAGATCCAATTCTTGTGATGACAAGTGAAATTCCCTCCAAGCTGTTTCTGTGATATTTCAATGCTAGTCCCAAAAAAGCGCCCCCTCTCACCTTCATGAGAGGAGGCTCACCATTTGAACTTTACTGCTATTTATTCATTATTTAAAATTAATTGTACGGTAGATGATAACTGCTGCTTCAGCACGTGTAGCTGTTTTGTTAGGTTCGAACTTACCTGCGTTTCCGACAACTAAGTTATGGGTTGCAGCGAAAGCAACGCCGCCTCTCAAGGAAGAACTGATCTTAGCAGCATCAGAGAATTTGCTAAGTGCTGTTCCGTCGGAAGTTACTGAAGGATTAATGGCTTTCAATGCGCGTGCAATCATTGTTGCCATTTCAGCACGAGTAATCGTTGCATTCGGATCGAACTTAGAAGCACTGCGTCCTGTGATGATACCTTTCTCCACAGCAACTGCTACATATGGAGCATACCAAGCGGAAGAACTTACATCCGTGAAGCTTTGTGTTGCTGAGTTGTTCTCCAGATTCAAAGCACGGATCAGCATCTTCGCGAATTCAGCACGGGTAACATTGCTCTTCGGAGCGAATTTACCTTCTCCAACACCTTCAATTGCACCTTTAGCAGCTACGACTTCAATTTGTCTACCGGCCCATGCCTGTACTCCAGCAATGTCATTGAAAGTAACCTTGTTCTCAACAACTACATAGGAAGAGAAAGTATCACGTGGTTCAACGATGAAATCTCCATCTACTTTACCGCCTTGGAATTGAAGGTCGCCGTATACGATCTTAGCTACGGACAGAAGTTCTTTATCCAGACCTGGTACATTCTTAAGTGGAAGTTTGAATTGAATTGGACGTTTGAACGTTGTAGTTACCACGCCATCAACAGTTAGTTTGAACTCATATACATTAGAAGCAAGCTTCATCTTCGTAACGGCTGTTGCAGCATTGTCATTAAGTGTAGATACAGTCAACGAAATTGCTGTGCTAAATTGAGATACCGGAATCGTAACAGTTACACCGTTGAAGGTTACAGCAATGTTGGCAATGCCATTTGCTTTGGCTGCATCGATGATAGCTTTAGATAGAGGCACTTCCACAGAAGCAGCAGTAATAGTACCGAGGTTCAGTGTTAACGTAAGCTCAGTGCCTTCTTTACCTGCCGCCTTAGCTGCTGCAGCAAGCTTGGTCATCATATTGATGGTATCGCTATCTACCAATTTAACAGTAGCTGTACCCTCTATGAGTTGAATTAACTTAGACACATCATAAGTAGAAGCAGCAATATATTGCTGTTCAGGAGTCAAGACTACAGGACCTGATCCGGTAGTAGTACTGCCGCTAGGTTGAACTTTAATATAAGCATTGTAATAAGCCTGCGCTACCACTAGGGTTGCGTTTACTTCCTTAGTTACGGATGACTCAGATTCGATATTAGCTTTAGTAGCGGATAGCATCTCCGAAGTAATGCCGAGTGTATTCAGAGCAGTTCTCAATGTATAGTTAGCCGTACCAATGGTGCTGTCAAGAACAATAGCCTTAGCTTCAAGAGCTTGTGCGCTACTTTGATTAAGGGCAATGGCTAACAAATCAGCTTCTGATTTCCCTTTGAATAGGGTAATTAGCTTCTGTTCCACTCCGGTAGCACCAAATACAAAATTATATACTTCGTTAACCGAAAGTCCTGTAATACCAGCTTGGGTTCCAATCTTCTTCAACACATCTTCATAAGATTTATAGTTAGGAGATTCCAGGATATCCGTTACTGCAGAATAATCAGGAGTATAGAACGATGAAGTTAGCTCTTTGTATAAATTGAACAATGCTGTCTTATCAGTATCTGTCAGACTAACTTGAGCTAAGATCGGAGCAAACATAGTTTCCAGCTGAGCTTTACTCAGTCCTTGAAGCTCAGAGCGGAAATCACGAAGAGTTTGTTTGTCACTTTCAAGCAATGTTCCATACAGGAAAGTTGCACGAGCCTTCAGGTTAGCGAAGTTGCCGCTAGTTGCTGCGGAGGCTGTTCCTACGATTCCAATCTGCTTGCCCAATCCACTAACACTTAGTGGAAGACCCGCAACGGATGCTGCTGCCATACTTACTGCGATTGTTGATACTACTAGTTTCTTCTTCATACTCACTGTTAGAAACACCTCTTTATATGTATTATTGTTGAAAAACCAATTTAACTAGTACTATAAACCTATTTAATTTTTAAGTAAAAATGAAATGTAATCCAATAAAACCCATTATATCATTCCTAATGTAAAAGGCTTTTTACAAAATCAAACAATTTGTGACGGTTCTTCCTAGGTAAACCCAAACCTCCCTTTCCAATTTCTAGATTGGCAACAATATTTTCGGAATTTTCGCGAAAATAATCGCAAATCTCTACTCCCATTTCCTTGCCTAAAGTCCTATACGCCTCGGATAGTCCAAAGGGCCGATGAATGCTGTCATGGGCATCTGAAGCCACCACATGTACAAGCCTTCTGCGGCACAACTCTAGTGATATCTTCTGCAATTTACTGCCGAAGACCCCTGCAACACTTTGAGCGGTCACCTGTCCCAATGCTCCCTGCTCGATTAATCTTTCCAATTTGGAAGGATCCGCAGCAATTTCAGCATTACGCTCCGGATGGGCAATAACCGGAACGAAACCCTGAATGATCAGCTCGTGACAGATTTCCTCCATGTTGCGAGGCACACGTGACGAAGGCATTTCCAGCAGAAAATAACGTGAACCTGCAAGGCTCAGCAGCATCCCTCGCTCCAAATCATTCAACAGCTCTCCATAGACCCGAATCTCTTGTCCAGGAAGTACAAGCAGTGAACTGCCATTCTGACGAAGCTTATCATTCATCAGTTCTACGGCTTGCCCAATATGGGGCGCGGGATTCATATACTGGCCATTTGCATGATGCGGTGTTGCAACGATGGTGGTTATCCCATCTCTCTCGGCGTCCTTCGCCATGGCGAGTGCCTGCTCCCAATCAGAAGCTCCGTCATCCATAGAAGGTAAAATGTGGCAATGAATATCTATCATATGTTTTTATCGGTCCTTTACTCTCATTTATTTAGAATTTGAGGAAAAAAAATACAACCCCTCTAAGTAAGGAAGGGTTGTGGTTAAAAAAGCGTGAGTTCCCAAATTAGGCTTCCTATTATGAAAAAAAACCAAGAAAGGTGCAGCATAACTACAATTAAAGTACGCTATCACTCATCTTACGGCGAATTTTTCTTCTGTACGCCATAGTTATTAAAGTCATTCCAAACAAGATCCCAGCGGTATCAATGACTACATCGTATAGTCTGCCGTCACGCCCGAAATACAGTTGGATGAACTCCGTAAATATAGCATAGAAAACTGAATACATGATACTTTTCTTAATACTCTTATTCTGTCTATAAAAGAAGGCTGCTAAGACAGCAAATCCCGAGAAATGACCAATCTTTCTAATTATATAGCCAAAGGTGGGCATCAGATCCATATTAGTCAGCTCGTGAAAGTCAGGAGTAGTTGACCAATGAAAAGTAGGAAATGTTCCAGCTACCCAAAACCCTGAGTCAGAGGCGCAGGTGAATACAAAAAGTAATACACCCCAAAGGATAATTAATAAAGTCTTCATTACTAAACCCACTTTCAATTCACGTGTTTATAGTATCGCAGAACTCCATCACAAATTCAAAATGAGAAGTTTACTTATGCAAAAAAACAACCCCTCCAATAAGGAAGGGTTGTTTTAGAAGATCTTATGAGTTCTCAAGCTAGGCTTCCAATTGAAATAACCGCAGAGCTAAAGCATTCAGAGTACAGTCAATTTCGGATAACTCACTCTTACTGTAGGTGACATTGCGTATATCTAACCAAATATTAATTTCCCTTCGAATGCCTTCGATCTCTCGTTCTACGAAATCCGATTGATATAGGCGCAGCATTTCTGCTATCGAATACTTATGTTGGTAGACCAGCTTGTTACCCTCTGCTGTCACCTCGGATATTTGGCGGACAGAGCCTTGTTCGTAATAGTACATCATGATGATGCCTTTGTAGATCCGGTTCACGGTTCCCGTGCCTTTATAAGTGATAAATAGCTTCCGGATGATATTATTCAGATGAGGGTTGACCACCCGGCAGGATAGTACGCAAACATAAAAACCACCATTTCGAGCAAAAGATAAATGAACTTCCTCTCCTCCATCTGCTCCTAGCACAATTTCCTGTTCACCGACCCCGAGGACTTTCACACGGTGGCTGATAAAACTGGTATCGGCTGAGCGCAGGAACTGGTTCAACTGGAATTCCGTCATTTGCAAAGTAGCATTCACATATTCTGTAGCTAACCGTCGCTGGGCCATAAGAATCTCCTCAATTCCTCAAACGCCTTTAGCATGATTATACATTAAAGTCATTCCACGTGAATAATGATAAATTTATGTCTCTGAGGGTGAATCTGTATCAGAGCTATTATCTTCATTAAGATCCTCGTTAAGATCGTCATTAATATCCTCAGGCAGTTCCTCTTCCTCAATCCCTGAAGAAGCAATAAAGCCCTCAACCAATGACCATAACTCTTCTTTACCCAGACCGATCTCGGATGAAAAAGGAATAAAGTTATCTCCTGGAAGAACCCCTAACTCCTGCTTCATGATCTTGATATGCTTCGGCCAACGGGTCTTAGGAATTTTATCCGCTTTGGTAGCTACTACGCAGAGCGGCAGATCATAATGCTTAAGCCAATCGAACATCATTTTATCGTTGCTTGTTGGAGGATGGCGTAGATCTACGATCAGCAGAACCAGCTTCAGCGTGTCTCTCTCAGCCAAATACTTTTCCACCATCTTGCCCCAGACTGCCCGTTGTGATTTGGACACTTTAGCATATCCATATCCCGGGAAATCGACGAAATACATCATTTCATTAATTAGGTAATAGTTCATATGCTGCGTTTTACCTGGAGTCGAACTCGTCCGCGCCAGGTTCTTACGGTCTATCATTCGGTTAATAAGGGATGACTTTCCCACATTTGACCGCCCTGCCAGAGCAATCTCTGGCAAGGCATCATCAGGGTATTGATCAGGGCCAACGGCGCTGATTATAAAATCGGAACTAGTTACTTTCATAGGTCTTCCTTTCTAATGCACACTACTAGGTGGCTCATTGCTAATTTCTACCTTGGGGTTCACAAGGGCATGCTGTAGAACCTGATCCATATGGGATACCGGTATAAACTCTACATCTTTCCTCACGCTCTCCGGAATTTCTTTTAAATCACGCTCATTGTCTTTGGGCAGAAGGATTTTTTTGTAACCTGCCCGATGAGCGGCAAGTGACTTCTCCTTGAGACCACCGATAGGAAGCACACGACCTCGCAGCGTGATCTCACCAGTCATTGCTACATCTTTTGATACATAACTTTTGGTGAGCGCTGAGATCAGAGCTGTAGCGATGGTGATGCCTGCAGAAGGTCCATCCTTCGGAATTGCGCCTTCGGGAATATGAATGTGAATATCAATCTTTTCATAAAAATCGGGCTGCAGTCCCAGTTCCTCCGCCTTTGAACGGGTATAACTAAAGGCCGCCTGCGCCGACTCCTTCATGACATCACCGAGCTGTCCGGTCAGAGTTAGCTTTCCGGTTCCTGGAACTACCGTAACCTCAATCAGAAGAGTATCGCCTCCGACCTCAGTCCAGGCCAATCCAGTTACAGTCCCGATTTGATCCTCCAGCTCCGCCATACCATAACGATATTTGGACACCCCTAGATAATCCTTAATATCTCCAGGCTCAAGGATCACAGCTTCCTTCTCATTGGAGACGATTTGCTTAGCCGCTTTACGGCACAACGCCGCAATTTGCTGCTCCAGATTCCGGACACCGGATTCCCTGGTATATTCACGGATAATAAGGAGTAGAACATCATCCTCTATGCGCAGCTGCTCATCCTCCAGCCCATGATTCTTCTTCTGCTTAGGCAAAAGATAACGACTGGCGATTTGCATCTTCTCAAGCTCGGTATAACCCGGGATATAGAGCATTTCCATCCGGTCCAATAAAGGACGTGGGATATTATGTACGGCATTCGCCGTAGTTACAAACATAACATTCGAGAGATCGAACGGAAGCTCCACAAAGTGGTCGCTGAACGTATTATTTTGCTCCGGATCAAGAACCTCCAGAAGGGCAGCCGATGGATCTCCACGGAAATCTGCAGCCATCTTGTCGATCTCATCCAGTAGGAAAACAGGATTAATCGTTCCGGCGGTCTTCATGCCTTGAATAATACGGCCCGGCATCGCACCGACATAGGTTCTACGGTGGCCGCGAATTTCAGCCTCATCCCGAACGCCGCCAAGTGAGATACGGACGAATTTGCGATCCAGTGAACGGGCAATGGAACGGGCGAGCGATGTTTTACCAACACCCGGAGGCCCAACCAGACATAGAATCGGACCCTTCAGCTTCTTCACAAGCTTCTGCACAGCGAGGTATTCAAGAACCCGTTCTTTGGGTTTCTCAAGACCGTAATGATCTTCATCAAGAATTCGCTCTGCCTTTTGAATATCTAGATCATCTGCTGTAGCGTCATTCCATGGAAGAGCAAGAAGCCAATCCACATAGTTGCGGATAACGCCGCCTTCAGCCGAGCTTGCTGGCATTTTCTCAAGGCGGTCTATCTCTTTCTCTACTTTTTCCTTAACACGTTCAGGCAAATTCTTGTCTTCCATAAGGGAGCGAAGCTCTTCAGCTTCTCCAACCCGTCCCTCTTTCTCGCCAAGTTCCTTCTGAATCGCCTTCATCTGCTCGCGCAAATAATATTCCTTCTGTGTCTTTTCCATCTGTTTCTTGACACGTTGACTGATCTTACGCTCCAACTCCAGAACTTCACGCTCGTTATTAAGAATATCGAGCAGCTTCTCCAAGCGCTTGCGAACATCAATCGTCTCCAGAATCTCCTGCTTATCCTTGATCTTAAGCGCCAAATGACTTGTAATCACATCGGCAAGTCTTCCTGGCTCTTCAATGTCGGATACCGCAGCAAGCGTCTCAGGTGTAACCTTCTTAGATAAGGTAATGTAGTGCTCGAACTGAGCCAGAACGGTCCGCATTAGCGCATCGCTCTCCTGATCGCCATCCTCTTCTTCAGGCAGCTCACGTGCTATGACCTCGTAAAACTCCTCATTATCGGTATATTGAATAATTTCGGCGCGTTCCATGCCTTCAACCAACACTCGAATCGTACCGTTGGGCAGCTTCAGCATTTGTCTCACATTCGCGACAGTGCCCACCCGAAATATATCATCTTGTCCCGGTTCCTCAATATTTACTTCAGACTGAGAACAGAGGAGAATTAAGTTGTCTTCCACCATAGCTTTCTCTAACGCTCTTACTGACTTCTCGCGTCCCACATCTAGGTGAAGAACCATGCTAGGGTACACAAGAAGGCCTCTAAGCGGCAATAAAGGAAAACGACGACCTTTAGATTTGTTGGGTATCATCGCTTTCGCACCTCCAATGGTTCTCAAGTAGTGTCATATTCATTCATTCTAACAAATGCAGGGTAAAAACACCAACGGGCCGCCCATTTGCAGCCTGTTGTTCTAATCTCACAGATTAGTGATCTCTCCCGAAGCATCTGCCTTCAAAAGGGAAGGCGCTGAAGCAAAAGTCTCCCCAATCACTGCAGGAAGTCTTACATCCGCAGTCTGAGCCCCAAATAGATGGCGGAATACCTCTTCGATGGTCTCCATCGGAATTACACGCAGTGGAGCCAAGTCAGCAAATAGTGATTGCCAATTCTCCTTAGGAATCAGTACCGTTGTCGCCCCGGCTTGAAAAGCAGCCTCCACTTTAGCGATAACACCACCCACTGGTTTCACGCGTCCATGGATGCCAATCTCCCCAGTAATAGCGACGGTATTATCTACCGGCAGTCCACGGATAGCGGAGACAATGGCAACTGCCATAGCCACACCTGCGGATGGACCGTCTATTGGCGTACCGCCAGGGAAATTCACATGCAGATCATATCCATCCGGCCCCAGATTCATTGTACGCAGCACCGTAAGCACATTTTCAACAGATCCCTTAGCCATACTTTTACGACGGATCGTACGTGAGCCCCCGCCTATTTCTTCTTCGTCAACAACACCCGTAACCGTGAGCCTACCTTGGCCGTTCATAGCAGGTGCTGCCGAGACTTCAATCTCCAATAGCGTACCCATACCTGGGCCATATACTGCGAGACCATTAACCAGACCTATCTGCGGAGAGGATGGAATCTTACGCTCTGTGCGTAGCGGCAACTGGCTGCTGCCTGCCACCCATTCTACATCTGCTGCATTTAAGGTATCCCTTTGTTCCGTTAAGGCCAAACCTGCTGCGAGTTGAATCATATTGACGGCTTCCCGGCCGTTGGTAGCATATTGTTTTATTACTGTTACAGCATCCGGACTAGGTCTGAGACCAATCTTCTGGATCGCATCCCGGGCAATCACTTCAATCTCATCTGGTAACAAGGGACGGAAATAAATCTCCATGCAGCGTGAACGCAGAGCCGGAGAGATCTCATCCGGTGAACGTGTTGTCGCACCCACAAGCCGGAAATCAGCCGGAAGTCCATTTTGAAAAATATCATGGATATACGCCGGCGTATTACTATCCTCTGAACTATAGTAGGCACTTTCCAGAAGTACCTTCCGATCTTCAAGGACTTTAAGCAGCTTATTCATCTGGATCGGATGCAGCTCACCAATCTCATCAAGAAATAAAATACCGCCATGTGCTTTCGTTACCGCCCCCGGTTTCGGCTGTGGAACACCAGCTACACCCATCGCTCCCGCACCTTGATAAATAGGATCGTGAACGGATCCAATCAACGGATCAGCGATCCCCCGTTCATCGAAGCGGGCGGTCGTGGCATCAATCTCTGTGAATTTGGCATCACTTTTGAAAGGGGACAGAGGATTTTTCTTCGCTTCCTCCATCACCACTCTCGCAGCAGCCGTCTTCCCTACTCCAGGCGGGCCATAAATAATAACATGCTGCGGGTTCGCGCTGCAAAGGGCTGCTTTTAACGCACGAAGTCCGTCCTTCTGCCCAACAATATCGACAATGGAAGCCGGGCGCGTCTTTTCCGACAAAGGTTTGGTTAGCGAGATCATCCTCATTTTGCGGAGCTTATCCAGCTCTTTCCGAGACTCCCGCTCTACCGCCGTCTTGTTGGTCTTCTGACCACGCAGCAAATTCCAAAAATAAACGCCGATAACCAGCGCAAAAAAGAGCTGCACGATCATCAGCATTATACTTAATTCCATAGGTCATCCTCCTAGTCCATCGTTTCTATTGACCTTGCATCAAGGCAACTAACTGCTACTAGGTAGTATAGCCTTTTCAGTCATCAATAAACGCACGAGTAAGGATTTATGAGCGAATAAGCAAACTTCCGTCTACACAACGAAAAAAACAATCATACACACAGCCCTTGCTGAATGCAATGAATTAAAGGTAACTTCTATCTGTAAATCTAGGGATTCATCTAATACTACGTGATTAGAGGGGGGATTTATCCCTGTGAATCTGAGGATTTATTCAATACTTCACGTTTGGGGGGATTTCTCCCTGTGAATCTAGGGATCATCCAATTCTTCGTGATTAGAGGGGATTCCTCCCTGTAAATCTAAGGATTCATTCAATATTTCGCGATTAGAGGGAATTTCTCCCTCTAAATCTAAGGATTCATTCATTATTTCGTGATTAGAGGGAATTCCTCCCTCTAAAATCCTAGTATTCGCCTAAAAACAGGGTCACCGAGGAAATTAGCGGGTGTTTTTCCCTCTATTTGCCCAAATATGCTGAAAACAGCCAATTTAGAGGGACAAATTCCCTCTATTGCTGTCAGCTAAACCGATGTCCCACCCGATCCTACTCATCATCCCATCCTACTCCTCCTACTCATCCTACTCATCCTACTCATCCTACTCATCTACTCTCTACTCATCTACTCAGTCACCCATCCTACCCATCTCCCATCTACTCATCCATAAATCCTACCCATCAACACATCTACCCATCTATCGATCCTACTCATCTACCCATACTACTCATTCTACCCATCACACCCATCACACCCATCACACCCATCATACCCATCATACCCATCATACCCATCATACCCATCACACCCATCACACCCATCACACCCATCACACCCATCACACCCATCACACCCATCATACCCATCATACCCATCACGCCCAGTAGTCTAGCACATTCCGCGCCAGCTCATACCGCACATTTCTGACACCCTCGCCGCGTTTTACAGGATTCAGCCAGCCCTTTTCACACAGCTTGTGCAGAATATTCCGTACCGTTTTGGGGTCTAATTGAAAATAGTCGGCGATATCCCGAGGTCGTATCGATCCCCCCTGACGTATCACGAAGCGCATCATTTCTCTCTCGGCGAGAAGCACTTTACCTACAGGTACAGCTGCGGTTATATATCTGCTGAGTACCATACGCAGCAATGTTTTACAAAGTTCAGGACGTTGTTCTACATCCTCGTAGGCAAACGATATAACCTGGTAGCCCATTGCGCACAGAAAAGTTTCACGGTTCAGTTCATTACTGTACTTTTGTCTGTCCATATCCTTTACGTGGGCCGCATAGCCTTTTATCTCGATCAGAAGTCTGACCGTCCCCAGTATAAAAGAAAAGTCTGCAAAATATGAGCGCCCGCGAGTCCAGCACTTCATATTCCGGATGCAAATTGCAAAAATCTCCACGCAGCGGCCACCACACATTTTGTAAGAACAATGCTTCGGCATGCCGATGACCTCTCTCTAGTCTGCCTCTCCGCTCACCGGTTCTGCTGGCAAGGTGCATCTGAATAAATTCCTCATACATTTGCTCATAATTCATATTTTTTCCCCCTCTTCAAAATAAAAAACGCCCCAGCTCACCACCGGATAATCCGGGTGTGTTGGGACGTTCTTCGTCACTCAAACCTATTTATAATTGCATTAACTTCACTTAGTTTCCACTATTTCCAGCTTGTACTGGTGGTGCTAAATTAGCATGACTGCGCCCCGGAATCTCACCCGTCGCTTCATAGGCTACAACAATGGCGTCGATTTCTTTTTTCAGCTCACTTACCAAATCCGCTTCCGGTACTTTTCGAATCATTTGACCATAACGGAACAGCAGTCCTTCTCCCCGGGCGCCTGCGATGCCGATATCGGCTTCACGAGCTTCACCAGGTCCATTAACCGCACAACCGAGTACGGATACTTTGATAGGCACCTTCAGCTTGGAAATGTACTCTTCGACTTCATTAGCTATGGAGAACAGATCGATATCCAGTCGCCCGCATGTTGGGCAGGATATCAGCGTTGCTGCATTGGAGATCAGCCCAAACGTCTTCAGTAATTCACGTGCTACCTTAACTTCCTCTACAGGATCAGCGCTCAGGGAAATACGCACAGTACTGCCGATACCCATCGACAACAAGGCTCCAATACCTGCTGAACTCTTAACCGTACCTGCAAAAAGGGTGCCGGATTCAGTGATACCAAGGTGAAGCGGATAAGGAATGACTTGAGCAGCTTGACGGTAGGCTTCAATAGCCATAGGAACATCCGAAGCCTTCAAGGATACGATAATATCGTGGAAATCCAATTCTTCCAAAATGCCAATGTGGAATAATGCACTTTCAACCATTGCCTCCGGCGTTGGATAACCGTATTTCTCAAGCAAATGGTTCTCTAGAGAACCGGCGTTGACCCCGATCCGAATAGGAATACCTTTGTCCTTACAAGCTTTTACTACAGCTTCAACCTTCTCACGGCGACCGATATTGCCGGGATTAATACGTACTTTATCAATCCCGTTCTCAATGGCAAGCAAGGCGAGCTTATAGTTAAAATGGATATCAGCTACAAGCGGAATATGAATCCGCTGCTTAATTTCTTTAATCGCAGCAGCTGCTTCTTCATTGTTCACAGTTACACGCACCAGCTGACAGCCGGCTTCTTCCAGACGCAATATTTCTGCTACTGTTGCTTCTACGTCTGCTGTTTTGGTTGTACACATGCTTTGAATAGCAACCTCGTTGTTTCCCCCAATAATGAGCCCGCCAACATTGACAGGACGTGTCTGGTGTCTCAAGAACATGGTTTTCTCCCCCATAACGCCAAAGCTCCACCCCTTCCCAACCCGCTTATGAAAACGGGATACGCGGAAGAAAGGTGGAGTCCATGACATGTATTGTTAAGGAACGCCGGCTTACGCGCTTTCCTCTTGTTTCTTGTCTTTCTTAGTGTTCAACTCAGGCAATGCCTTCTCTTGAACAACTTGTTCAGTGATGACACAATCCTTGATATCATCGCGTGAGGGAACCTCATACATAACATCAAGCATAATGCTCTCGATAATTGCACGTAGTCCCCGGGCTCCGGTATTGCGTTTGATCGCTTCCTTCGCGATCGCTTCCAATGCCAGCGGCTCGAATTTCAGTGCTACATTATCCATCTCCAGCAGCTTGATATATTGCTTCACAAGCGCGTTCTTCGGCTCGGAGAGAATACGTACCAATGTCTTCTCATCAAGCGGCTCCAGCGTGGAGATAATCGGCAGACGTCCAACAAATTCAGGAATAAGTCCAAATTTGAGCAGGTCTTCAGGTAATACCATCGATAAGTATTCACCGGTCTTCAGATCCTTTTGACCTTCTACAGCCGAGTTAAAACCGATGACTTTTTTACCAATACGACGTTTAATCATTTGCTCCAGTCCATCAAAGGCTCCGCCTACGATAAACAGGATGTTCGTTGTATCGATCTGAATGAATTCCTGGTGAGGATGCTTGCGTCCGCCTTGTGGAGGTACAGAAGCAACCGTTCCTTCAAGAATCTTCAGCAATGCTTGTTGTACACCTTCACCCGATACATCACGAGTGATGGATGGATTCTCTGATTTGCGTGCTACTTTGTCGATCTCATCAATATAGATAATGCCGCGTTCGGCTTTTTCTACATCATAATCTGCAGCTTGAATCAGTTTGAGCAAAATATTCTCAACATCCTCGCCCACATATCCAGCTTCTGTTAAGGAAGTAGCATCTGCTATGGCAAAAGGAACGTTGATGATTTTGGCCATCGTTTGCGCCAAGAGTGTTTTACCGGAACCTGTTGGACCGAGCAGAAGGATGTTACTCTTCGTCAGCTCAACATCTTCGATTTTACTCTGACTGTTCACCCGTTTGTAATGGTTATACACCGCTACGGAAAGGGATTTCTTAGCTTGCTCCTGACCAATAACATATTGGTCCAAAATATCACGGATTTCCTTCGGTTTCGGAATATCCTTCATGTCGAGCTCTTCTTCGTGACCGAGCTCCTCTTCCACGATTTCTGTGCATAGCTCGATGCATTCATCGCATATATAAACGCCTGGTCCCGCTACTAGCTTGCGAACCTGTTCTTGTGATTTCCCACAGAAGGAGCATTTCAACTGCCCTTTTTCATCATTAAATTTAAACATCTAACCACCCCTTTAAGATTTGATCGGTGAAGTGAGAACTTGGTCAATAAGGCCGTAAGCCTTCGCTTCTTCCGCGCTCATGAAATTATCGCGGTCTGTATCCCGTTCGATTTTGTCAAGGGGCTGACCTGTGCGTTCTACATATATCTGATTCAACTTCTGTTTGGTCTTGATAATCCAGTCGGTATGAATCAAAATATCGGACGCCTGACCTTGAACGCCACCTAGCGGCTGGTGAATCATGACTTCGCTGTTCGTTAGAGCAAATCTCTTGCCTGGCGCCCCAGCAGTCAACAGCAGCGATCCCATGCTTGCTGCCATCCCCACACAAATCGTGGAAACATCCGGTTTAATATATTGCATCGTATCATATATACCCATGCCGGCTGTAACAGAACCACCGGGTGAGTTGAGGTACAAGTGAATGTCCTTTTCGGGGTCATCTGCAGCCAGAAACAGCAATTGAGCTATGACCAGATTGGCGACGTCATCGTCAATTGCACTACTCAGGAAGATGATGCGATCCTTCAACAATCTGGAATAGATATCGTATGAGCGTTCTCCCCGACTTGTGGATTCCACTACCATTGGTACCAGACTCATGCCACCAACCTCTTTTCTCTATATAAATTAGTCTTTCCTTTTCAGAGATATTTTAACACGTTCAAAGCCCTCTGTCATTTTTTCACTATACAGCGTAATTATATCCCGAAAGTCAGCCATTCATAACTATCCGCTATGTAATTCCAATATTTCAGTTCCATGACAAGGGTCCATAAACTGTACATCACATTATAAAAAAATAAGGCACGTAACAATATACGTGCCTTATCGACTGTATATGGAGACCTAAAAGGCCACTCTAGTTGTTAAACTCTGCTGCAATGAAGAATCCTACTCTGCACTAACTTCTTCAGTAGTTTCAGTAGCTGCTTCTTCAACCGCTTCAACTTCTACGCTGTTAGCTACAAGGAATTCGATGGTTTTACGAAGGGAAATATCCTCATTCAAGCTGCCAATGGAACCATTAGCTGTCAGAATGCTGCGGATTTCTTCAGGAGTACGCTTGTAAGCTTCAGCCATAGCAGCCAATTCCTGAGTGATTTCTTCTTCGGAAACTTCGATGTTCTCTTGTTTAGCAATGACTTCCAATACCAAGTTGTTGCGAACGCGTTTTTCAGCATCGCCTTTCATTTGGTTCTGCAAATCTTCACGAGTTTGACCGGAGAAGCTAAGGAACATATCCATGTTCATGCCTTGTTGACGCAGACGGTTATCGAAATCGCGAACCATGTTTTGTACTTCGCCTTCGATCATAGCTGCAGGGATTTCAATCTCTGCATTTGCAGCCGCTTTGTCTACAACAGCATTCTCACGAACGCCTTTCAGCTCATCCTGTTTACGGGATTCAAGTTGTTGCTTAAGGTCTGCTTTGTATTCATCCAAAGTATCAAATTCACTAACATCTTTAGCAAATTCATCATCCAAAGCTGGAAGTTGTTTGCGTTTGATTTCGTGTAATTTTACTTTGAATACAGCTACTTTACCTGCAAGGTGTTCAGCATGGTAAGTTTCTGGGAAAGTTACTTCAATATCCTTAAGATCGCCAGTACCCATTCCTACTACCTGCTCTTCAAAGCCAGGGATGAAAGAGTTGCTGCCTAGTTCAAGGGAATGACGCTCAGCTTGTCCACCTTCGAACTGTACACCATCAACAGATCCGTCGAAATCGATAACTGTGATATCGCCGTTTGCAGCCACTTCGTCTTCAATAACAACGAGCTCAGCATGACGCTCTTGCAGACGTGTAAGTTCAGCATTCAGTTCATCTTCAGTTACTTCAGCTTTTTGTACAGGAACTTCAAGTCCTTTGTACTCGCCCAATTTAACTTCAGGTTTTACAGTGATTTTAGCTTTGAAGATAAAAGGTTGGCCTTTAGCAAATTGCTCAACATCAACTTCAGGGCGGTCTACTGGGAAGATATCTGTTTCTTCAACAGCTTCACCGTAAGCTTCTGGAAGCAGGATGTCGATTGCATCTTGATACAAGCTTTCTACACCAAAACGGGATTCAAAAATGGCCCGTGGCACTTTACCTTTACGGAATCCAGGTACGTTTGCTTTCTTAACTACTTTATTAAAAGCTTTGTCGAGTGCTGCAGTTACACGTTCAACTTCGACTTCGACTTCAAGAACACCAAGGTTCTTCTCTATTTTCTCCCAAGTTGCTTTCATAATATACTTTCCCCTCCAAGATAGGTTCACATGTTTCAATCAAATAATCCACGCACAAAATCCACGCACAGAATAACCATTATATTATATACAAAATTACTTTTTTTATCAAGTAGTGTTGCCTTTATACTAAATTGGCCTGCTGCAGAGTTACTTCAGGGTGTAGTTTAGGGCTTGCTTCAGGGCCTAGTTCAGGATTTAAAGCCCTGTCTTCACGAATCCCTTTAGAGAGCGATAGGCTTGCTCAAATTGAAAACGCATAGTATCTGTAATCTCGTACATAGTCCGCGTCTCTTCTTCGTTCCGGGAACCGTTCAGGCTCTCCGATATAATTTGATGCAATGCTCCAGCCCATATATCCAGCACTCCATCTTCCCCAGTCAATATATTGCTGTAATCGGTAGAGCCATAAATAGTCATAATGAACTGACTCCATAGCTCCTGGGCAAAATAATAAAGAGTAGGCTCATGCACCTCAGCCTGCAAGGCAACTCTCTCCAGTACGAGGCTCACCTGAGGCGGAAAATCCTCACTTGATAATGGGATATCATCTACCTCTATCATGGATGTTTCTAATCCACGAACCAGCCTGACAGTACCTTCCACTCCACGGCGGCGAAGAGTCTGCAGGGTTCTGAATTGTAGTAATGGATGAATTTTACCTGTTTCCAGCCAAGTGATAAGTGCATCATCTATGCCCTCTCCCTTAAGATAAGAAAGCTGTTCTAAAGCTAACACCGTGCTCTCTACCAAAGGCTCGTTCATGATCTTCAGCAACAATTTATTTGGATAGTCTGGATCTTCCTCCTGCTTCGACTGAGCCAAAATCCGGGCCATATCACCTTCACCAAGGTCATCGTCATGACCGTAAGAGGATCCGTCAACATCCCCATGCTGTGCAGCATAAGGGAATGCCGTCTCAAGCCATTCCAGCAGGGACTGCCACTCCTCATAGTGACGCTCTTCCTGTCCTTGACATTGCAGTAAAAAACGTAGGAGCTCCATCGCTTCCCCGTAGCGTTCACTCTCCAGCATCACCGTCAATTGGATCTGGTAATAGTCCAATGTTTTCGGAAACAGCACGATATTATCTTTGGCGGGGGAATTCGAATCTTTAATGAGGGCACCTCCTTGAAATCATCCACGATATCCTTTATCCTTATATTCCTATTTAGATCTATTGTAGAGTATAGCATACCCTTTAGCCGAATTAAAAAAAACAGTTGTAAAGCTCTCATATATATGATAAAATAAATTTTGCTTGCTTTTCAGACTTTATATCATGTCCCGGTAGCTCAGCCGGATAGAGCATGCGCCTTCTAAGCGCACGGTCGGGGGTTCGAATCCCTTCCGGGACGTAAATTAACAGCCTTCCTTCGGGAAGGCTGTTTTACGTTATGGATAAGAACCCCAAGTGTTCGTTGGAGCCTAAGCTTCGTTAGCCTAAGCTTCGCAATCCGCCCGGATGGGCGGTATTCCAATCGCACGATAGGTAGTATCCCATTCGGGGCTTCATCCTTAATGGTCCTAATGGGTCCTAATTCATCCTAATTCATCCTAATTCATCCTAATTGATGCTAATTGATACTAATTGATACTAATTGATGCTAATTGATGCTAAATCCTCCCTTTTGAGAGGATTTTTTCATTCCAACAACATATGAAATCGATATAATTTTACTTTGCGCAATCAAACTTCTCAAATCCACCCTGCTAAGCAGAATAGATGTATTTATACAATCAAACTTCTCAAATCCGCCCCACTATGCAAAAATAGATGTACTTTATACAACTAAACTTCTCAAAACTAACTCAATAAGCAAAATAGATGTACTTTATACAACTATATCCATCAGTTTCTGCCAAAAGCGCCATTTTCCCCAATTTTAGTTGCACAAAGTACAACTAAAGATAAAAGTAGAGCCGTTCTATTAAAAATAGTTGCACTTTGTGCAACTATTTAATCTGTACTGGGGAGGATCCCCCTAGGCGCGACGGCTCCCCCTAGCGGTCGCTCCGGGCTCCCGCCACCTCAGCGAATCTTTCGCACAGTTTCGCTGTCAAACACCATATTCTCCACAGGCTCAGTTAGGTCAGCGGTATATCGATCTATGGTTATTTTGCCTAGATACATTTTGCGTACAGTGACGCTTCGTTTCGCCTTAAGGTAGGACTGGGCACCGCTCTCTCCCCCCACAAGATAGGCTGAAATCGCCCCTCCTGCCTCCAGGCGAGAGCCCCTGCATACAGATGCTGGGCTGAGAAAGGTAATATTGCCCGAAGAGAATAGGTCACTTTGCACAATTCCATCTTTATGAATGATAATATCGCCATTCGATTTAATGGTAGTGTTTTGGGATTTGCCCATGTTAACCTCAACCTTGGTTTCCTGCATCCGAGCCACCCCAGTATGCAGCTGCACGAGCGAATTAATAAATCCGCTAAGCGAAGCTTCATTCATGAAGTCAACAAGCTGCACAGGATTCAAAAAAACATTTAAAAAATGCGTAATTTGATCAAGGTCATGGTGAAAAGAGGCCTGAACATGGGTTATGACGGTTAACAGTTCCCGGATCACCTGTGGAATTTTCTTAAACTTACTCTCTAGAAGGAGTAATATGGCTTGGCCATATTTAACGGATTGTTTACGGCTCTCCACGGCTTGAATAAGCAAGCCAGCAGCCTTTTGCAGAACCTTAACTTCTTCGATAAGGAACTGGGAGGTAGTATAAATACGATTGTACATTACGCCGAAATAACCGGAATAAAGCTTGCTGTTAGCCGCATTTCCTTTAATAAGAATACTGCCGGTTGCCGTTATTGTGGAGTTATGAACATTACCAGCTACATAGACATTTCCTAAGGATTCTATAATCATATTATCTTCCACATTACCCCGGACAATGACATCCCCTGAAAAAATAATATTACCCGTCTTGATACTTACGTTACCCGGCACAGTGTATGAGGTACAGATGTCAAAATACTTGATCTTATCCCCAGTCATACGCGGTCTGCCCTCACGAAGCGCACGAATTTCATTATTCACGAGCAGTACCGTATGATCCTTAGCAATCACAATAATATCCGTTGGCTGCTGAGGATACAGAATCTCCCCATGAACATCATAACCCGGGATACCCTCGACTACAGGGATTTTACGTGCTATGACTTCCCCCCTGACTACAGAAGGAATTCGGAGATGGCTGCGATAATCGACCTGACCTCCAATTTCATTGAACTCACTTTCCACTATATTTTCAGAAAAAAATAATTCCATTCGCGCATTCTCACCAGGTACGGCAGCTCGTCCATTAGCGACAGGAATGGGTTGATAGCTCGGATTCTGCAGCTCGGCATGAATTCCGGAGATATTAAGATTCTGGGTGATTGATTTTTTCTCAAAATCTGAAATGACCTTATTGAGGCTGAGATGTCCGACCTCTACTTCCGTATTCATAGTTGCCGTAATCTCCAACCAAGATACCGGATTATGATCGTTCAGGTTCCAGGCATACCGCTTGGGCGAATATAAGGTAAAAAATGCCCATAACTTGTCCTCAGACACTGTTATTCCATACAACGGAGGCTCTGAAATCTCCCATTCAATCGTATCCTCGGAAGTGACCTCGGTGGGACTTGTTATTTTCTCGCCATTTACTTGAATGACTACTGGGAGTACCCCTGAAATCACCGCTGGAGATCCACCGGGAAGAGGGTCTTGTACAAATATTTTATCGGAACGAACGAGCAATCGCCCATCATAATCATCCGCAGCTTGTACATCTCTTACAAATTCGTCCAGCTGGATATCATTACTTGATGATTCCAAATCCAGCATATGAATAAGCTGATTTAAATCTTTTTCTGACATCCGTTCAGGCATTAGTCCGCCCTCCATTTTGTTCATGTTTGGGGCTACATTATTATAGGAAATGTATTTAAGAATACTATACCAAAACCACGTTGGCAGTGGAAATTTAATTGGTTCATCTTGGGTTGTTTGGGGATATCTATAGGTTGACAAGAAGTATAAGTGCCGATATGATTCAAATTAATGAATCTGTAATTGAGAATAATAATCATTATCTTAGAGGAGTGTTGACGTGAATTACCGTACCTTATTCGCCCCGCTTTTAACTACTGTACTAACTGCAGGATTGCTAGCCGGTTGTGGAACTGACAAAGCAGCAAATGAGACTAACAATGCGAACACAGGTAAAGTGGAAACAAAAGAGCAAGTTGTAAATATTTATTCGGCTAGAAGTTACGACGTGGATAAATTATTGTACGAGCAATTCACTGAAAAAACGGGTATTAAAGTTAACCTTGTAGATGGTAAAGCGGAAGAATTGATCGAACGCCTCAAACGTGAAGGAGAAAGCACCGAAGCTGACCTTTTCCTTACGGTGGATGGCGGTGTACTGAATAATGCCAAGCAAGCCGGGATACTACAACCTGTATCCTCTGAAACTATAGATAACAATGTTCCCAAGCAGCTGCGTGATTCTGAAAACCAGTGGATCGGCCTCTCAACCCGTGCTCGTGTTATCGTATACTCCAAAGATCGGGTAAAACCTGAACAGCTGTCTACCTATGAGGATTTGACCAGTGCAGCGTGGAAAGGAAAAATTCTAGTTCGTCCTTCCTCCAGTTTGTATAATCAATCACTCCTTTCTTCATTTATTGAACTCAATGGCCCTGAAAAAGCCGAGGAATGGTCAAAAGGGTTGGTAGCGAATCTGGCCCGTACACCGGAAGGCAATGACCGAGATCAAGCGAAGGCAATTGTGGCCGGCGTTGGAGATGTAGCACTCATGAATACCTACTATGTAGGATTGTTAATGAACTCCAAAGATCCGGAAGAAGTAAAAGTAGGAGAGAGTGTTGGCGTGTTTTTCCCGAATCAGGAGACTACAGGCACTCATATTAACGTCAGTGGTGCAGCTGTAACGAAGCATAGTAAAAATGTAGAAAATGCGGTTAAGCTGATCGAATTCCTCACGGATGTGGAAGCACAAAACTTGGTCGCTAAAGAAAACTACGAGTTTCCAGTCAATGCAAAGGCTGAACTTCCGGAGCTTCTGAAATCATGGGGCAGCTTCAAAACCCAGCAAATCGATCTTGGCAAACTGGGAGAGCATAATGCTGCAGCGCTTGAAATCATGAACAAAACGGGTTGGAAATAAAAATGTATTTCAAACACATGCGGGTTCAAATCAAAAGAACATTTAATGGCTGGCGAATCGTCAGCCTCCTGGGGGCAGCAGCTATTTTGCTGCCTATTTTGTTAGTTTTCCTTTCTATTTTCGAGACTCCGAACGACAACTGGCTGCAAATTAAACGCTATCTGATAAAAGATTATATGGTTCAGACGATCGAGTTGACCGTAATAACCGGAGTATTGACCACCTTCCTAGGCGTTTCACTGGCTTGGCTGGTAGCCGTGTACGATTTTCCGGGAAAACGATTCTTCAGATGGGCACTCGTATTGCCTCTAGCCATTCCACCTTACATTGCCGCGTACACCTATAGTACGATGTTCAGCTACACAGGCTTTGTTCAGAAAACCTTGCGAAATGAATGGGGCATCCTCCCGAAACAAGAATGGATCACCCTCTCTTCCATGCGTGGTGCCGTTATCATATTCACACTCTTTCTATTTCCTTATGTATACCTGATTACAAGAGCATTTTTCGAAAAACAAAGCGCTTCCTACATTGAAAATGCACGTTTGCTCGGGAGGAGCCCTCTATCTATTTTTCTCAGGGTCGCCCTGCCCTTATCCCGTCCCGCTATTGTCGGAGGTGTAAGTCTGGTTGTATTTGAAGTGCTTAGTGACTACGGTGTAACTAATTATTTTGGACTGCATACGATTTCTACTGCTATTTTTCAAACCTGGTTTGGGATGTATGATGTGGAGTCGGCTATGCGGCTGGCGGCTTGGCTGATGATTATCGTGGTGGGTATGTTCATATTGGAACGATTTCTGCGCAGCCATAGGGCTTACAGCTCTACAACCAGTAAATCGAACCCTCTTGTACCCCGACGACTTACCGGACTTGCTAAATGGTCAGCCTCTATTGTTTGCTTAATCATCTGGAGTTTTGCCTTTTTTATCCCGCTAATTCAACTGCTGGCATGGGCCTCATGGACGTTCGAAAGTATTTGGAAAGATGAGTTCTTCTCTTACCTCTATCGGACCTTATATGTAGCTGTGCTTTCGACGTGTATGATTATGATCTTTTCCGTTATTGTCGGAGCTGTTAACCGATCACGGTCCACCTTCTCCTACATGTTGTCCAAAGGAGTAACTGCTGGATATTCGGTACCTGGTGCGATTATTGCTATCGGTGTATTGGCTTTGTTCCTGCGGTTGGATCGTATCTTTGCGTCTATGTACCATGGTCTGGGATTCGGAGGTACACCTGTAGTTCTTAGCCTTACTGTTGTCATGCTCGTGTGCGGTTACGTGATCCGGTTTATGGCTACAGGGTATAATGCGGTTGATATGGGCTTTGAGAAGGTGGGAAGGAAATACACGGAGGCGTCACGCTTACTGGGAATGAGTTTCACAAGAACCTTTTTCAGAGTTGACTTCCCTTTAATTAAAGGAGCGGTCATCAGTGGGTTTATTCTAACTTTTGTGGAGATATGCAAAGAGCTTCCGCTGGCGTTATTACTTAGGCCCTTCAATTTCGATACACTTGCTACCAAAACCTATCAATACGCTAACAATGAACAGATTTACGAGGCTGCCATTCCATCGCTTCTAATTATCGGCATCAGCTTTACCTCGGTCTATGTACTTCAATATTTGGACAGGAAGTGAAGATATCATGAGTATTATTGAAATCCGAAATCTTTCGTTCTCCTACGGACGGAGGCAAGCTCCGGTAATCGACAAGTTTTCCTTTGAGATGAAGAGAGGTGAAATTGTTGGTGTTCAGGGGGCTAGCGGCAACGGGAAAAGCACGCTGCTTCGTCTAATTGCCGGGCTGGAAGTACCTTCGGAGGGGGAGATTCGAATCAATGGCCGCAAGGTTGTTGATCCTACAACATTCATTCAACCTGAGCGCCGCGGGGTGGGGATGGTATTTCAGGACTACGCTTTGTTCCCCCATATGAATGTCCGAAAAAATATTGAATTCGCATTGCACCGCATGAACCGGCAAGAACGGACTCAGCGGCTGGAGGAGATGCTTGAGCTTGTTCAGCTGAGCGATTTTCAGGAGCGGTATCCGCATGAGCTGAGCGGAGGTCAACAGCAGAGGGTAGCGCTTGCCCGGGCAATGGCCCCGAAGCCTAACGTTCTATTGATGGATGAACCCTTCAGCAACCTGGACGCGGATCTTAGGGATACGATCCGAACAGAATTATGTATGATTCTGCGGAGAGAACAAATGAGTTGTTTGTTTGTGACGCATGACCAACAGGATGTCGATGCCATTAGTGACCGTTCCATTCGTTTGGAGCAGGAGAAGAAATTAAAGGTCACTTCCGGTTGAGTTTCTCTACAGCAGTTGCTCCATACGTTCCGGGTCTAATAGGGTGAACACGCTGCCTTTGAACTCAATCCAGCCGTTGTCACGGAGGAAGGCGAGTTCCCGTGAGAGTGAAGGGCGGGCAGTATTAAGCAGCTCAGCCCATACTTTTCGGCTGAAAGGCAATTTGAGGGTGTTAGAATGCTGCTGTTCGGCCTGCTTGAGTAAATAAAATACGATTCGTTTGCGCAGTGTCCCGATCGACAAAATCTCGATTTTACGATTAACCATTACTAGACGCTCCGATAGGTTCTCCATATAAGAAGACAACATTTCTGTATCCGCAGCGAACAAACGTAAAAGCTCCTGCTTGCTGATAAACATGACGCAACAGGTATCCGCTGCCATTATTGTGGCTGGATACACGTTCTCCTTACGGAACAACACAGCTTCGCCGAAGGTTTGACCTTTTCCCAGCCGGGCAATGGTTACATTGTTCCCGTTAGAATGGTTCTTCTGAACCTCTACTTGTCCTGTGAGAATGATCCCGATATGGTCAGCAGGTTCTCCCTCGTTGACTACTAGTTCTTTTTTATGGAGGGATTTAACGGTATAGATCGTGGTCTGAATTATGGCCGATATCTCTTCAACGCTCTTCCCCCGAAACAGCAGACAGGACTGAAGCACAATTGGATCTGGTTTCATTAAAACGCCTCCAAAATAGTACGATTCGGTAACATTCGTTACCGATTGTTAGACGACAGTCTACTACAATTAGTGGAAACTGTAAAGGAAGCAGAAGCTTCCCTAACTATGAAGGAGCGAATCCAAATATGAGCAGCATGTTTTGTTTTCAATGTCAGGAAGCGGCTAAAGGAACGGGCTGTACCATTCAGGGGGTCTGCGGCAAAACAAGTGACGTCGCTAACCTGCAGGATCTTCTACTTTATACTCTGAAGGGCATCTCCATCTTTTCTGTTAAAGGCCGGGAGCTGGGAGTCACTAACGCAGTATCTGAAAAATTCATTATCGAGAGTATGTTCGCTACCATAACTAACGCCAACTTTGATCGGGACGGTTTCATTGCCAGAGTCAAAGAAGGGGTTGCGCTGCGGGATCAGTGGAAAGCCCAACTGAACGGTTTCAACGTAACCATTCCCTCCTCTAACCACGATGCTGCTCTTTGGATGCCTGGAACCGAAGAAGAAATAGACGAAAAGGCGTCGGTTGTTGGCGTTCTTTCCACAGACAATGAAGATATCCGCTCACTGCGTGAGCTGTTAACTTACGGCCTGAAAGGGATGGCTGCCTATATGGAGCATGCCGCTGTTCTCAGCTACCGCGATGACAGTGTTCAAGCCTTTATGGAGAGAGGGCTTGCAGCTACTCTTAATGATGATCTGACTGTAAATGATTTAATAGCGCTTGTAATGGAATGCGGTAAATTTGGCGTGGATGTAATGGCGCTGCTGGACCGTGCAAATACTTCAACCTACGGAAATCCTGAGATTACAAAAGTGAATATCGGCGTAGGAACCCGTCCTGGTATTCTGATTAGCGGCCATGACCTTAAGGATATGGAAGAGCTGCTCAAACAGACAGAAGGAACGGGCGTGGATGTGTATACCCATAGCGAAATGCTCCCTGCCCACTACTATCCGGCTTTTAAGAAGTACAGCCATTTTGTAGGTAACTACGGCAATGCTTGGTGGAAACAGGCAGAAGAATTCGCAAGCTTCAACGGACCTATTCTGATGACTACGAATTGTATTGTGCCTCCGAAGGACAGCTATATAGATCGCCTGTACACTACAGGCAACACCGGCTTCCCCGGCGTGCAGCATATTCCAGTTGGAGCAGACGGTACAGCAAAAGACTTCTCCGCTATGATTGAACAAGCAAAGACGTGTCCTGCCCCTACTGAGATTGAAACGGGTGAGATTATCGGTGGATTTGCCCATGCTGCCGTTATGGGAGTAGCGGATCAAGTGGTAGATGCGGTTCAGACAGGTGCTATCAAACGATTTTTTGTGATGGCAGGCTGCGACGGAAGAATGAAGAGCAGAGATTATTATACGGACTTCGCTGCTGCGCTGCCTCAGGATACCGTTATCCTGACTGCCGGCTGTGCAAAATACAAGTACAATAAGCTCAATCTTGGAGAGATCGGCGGCATTCCACGCGTGCTCGACGCGGGTCAGTGCAACGACTCCTATTCTTTGGTTGTTATTGCAATGAAGCTTAAGGAAGTCTTCGGCCTTGATGATATTAACGATCTGCCTATTTCGTACAATATTGCTTGGTATGAGCAAAAGGCGGTCATCGTTCTGTTAGCACTGCTCTATCTGGGCGTAAAAAATATTCACCTCGGCCCAACGCTTCCAGCCTTCTTGTCTCCGAACGTAGCTAATGTGCTGATTGAGAATTTCGGCATTGGCGGCATTACTACAGTAGATGAAGATATGGAAAAATTCATGGCTGTGGTTTAATAGTCAACATACATGTATCAAAAATTTGGGGTGTCCCGCATAGCCATGAAAATGGCTGCTGGGACACCCCTTCGTATTTCATAAACTACTTATGGGATAAGCCCTGACGCCGTTTTCCCCACCATAAAGGTAGACGGAAGGCCAGGTTGATGAATAAAACAACAATTACTAGCACCGCTGCAGACTTATCCGCGATTTGTCGCGCATCTTCAACAATCGCCTCGGATTGCACATACCACAAATGTACAGCCAGCGTTTCACCCGGCGAGAAGAGATTGAAGTCCCACATTTCCCCAGAGGTACTAAGACCCGCTGTCAAAATGATAACGGCAGACTCCCCGAATGCACGTCCAGCTACGAGACAAATCCCGGTAATGATTGCCGGCAGTGCCACCGGCAGCACTATTTTCCGAATAACATGGAATTTGGTCGTCCCCAGAGCGTATCCCGCCTCTCGAAGTTCACCTGGTACTGAACGAACCGCTTCCTCCGTTACCCGGGCGAGCATAGGGAGATTTAGCAGCGCTAAGCTCACTCCACCTCCGAGAATCGTAAGACCTACTTGAAAATATTCAGCAAAGATAGCTAAGCCGAGCATCCCGAATACTATAGAAGGAACCGATGACAAAGCCTCGACAGCCATCCGAAGAGCGCTGGTAAAACCGTTGTCAGGTGCATATTCCGCCATATAAATGCCTGCGCCTATGCCAAGGGGGATTGAAACAATTAGTGATATAAAGAGAATATAGAACGAGTTGAACAGTACAGGTCCGATTCCCCCGCCTGCATCTATTTCTTCAGGCTGCTTCATCAGAAAGTCGGGTCTTAACCCCGGCAGACCTTTGCCGAGAATGGTTAACAAGAGCCAAAAAATAAGCAGCATAACTAACGCACCTAGACAATAAAAGCCGATCGTTGCCAGCTTGTCGAGCTTTTGGGCGCGAGCTGTATGGCGAGTTCGAGTAAATCCGCTCATGCCTGCCCCCTCCTTTTTCTGCCTAATATTCGAATAATGAGTATAAGTACAAATGAGATTAGGAGCAGTAAGAAGGCCATCATATGCAGGGCATAATTCCAGGTGGACTCAAATTCCACGTTAGAAATTTGCATAACGATGTTACTCGTAAGAACCGAGGTAGGTGTAAACAGCGTCTTAGCCAACTGTGGTGTATTCCCAATCACCATAACAACAGCCATCGTCTCACCCACAGCCCTTGTCATGCCCAAAATAACTGCCGAAATGACTCCCCGACTCGATGCCGGGAGGACCACACGCATGATCACCTGCAATCGAGTTGAGCCAAGCGCGTAAGCAGCATCCCGGTATTTGCGCGGAACCGCTACGATGGCATCATCACTGATTCGGGTAATGGTCGGAAGAACCATTAAGGCCAGCACAAGTGCCGCCGCCAGCAGACCATCTCCAAGACTCTCGCCACTAACTCTGCGCAGAAATGGAAGCAGTACAGTCAAGCCGAGATAACCGTAAACGATAGAAGGAATGCCGACTAGCAAATCCAATACGGGGCGGACAAAGGTTTTCATCCATTGTGGAGCAATTTCAGCGGTAAGCACCGCCATACCGATAGAAATCGGAACGGCTATCAGCAAGGTAAGAGCCGTAAGCGACAATGTATTTACTATGAAGGCTGCAGCTCCAAAAGCATCCTCTTCCGGTGTCCAATTGAAGGAGAGGAAAAAATCCACCGGTGAGACTTGCCCGAAGAGAAGCAGCGCCGTTTTGCCGATAAATATAAAAACAAGACCCAGTACAAAACAAAGCGCTAAAATGCTGAATAAAAAATAGTTCTTAAAAAAAGTATTACTGATCATATGTCTCTTATGACGTTTACGGACTATACTATCTTTTTTAACACCTGCATCGATTACTTTGGTTGCCAGGTTGTGTACTGGAGCCCCCATACCTTTCCCTCCCGTAAGCGGCCAATCCCATTGATGTCCGGGACTGGCCGCTGTTTCCGTTCACTATGATATTAATGAAGAAATACTGTTATTTATTGCATTGCAGAAATCGGGATGAATTTCAGCTTTTTCAGCGAGCCTTGTTGGAATTTCTTACTTTGTACATACTGGATGAATTCTTTCGTTGCGCCCGTAGGTTGACCTTTAGTCATGTAGTAACCGTAAGCCCAAATCTTGTAAGATCCATTGATTACGTTATCTGTGGAAGCAGTAACGCCGTTAAACTTCACAGCTTTGATATCACTGCCGGTAACATAGACAAGGTCGATATATCCAATAGCATTAGGCGTTGTTCCAACAGCAGTCTTCATGTCCCCGCTGGAGCCTGTTTCTTTATAGTTTTTCTCTTTCTTAACGATATCGCCGCCGGCAAGAGCCTTCGCTTGATAGTTAACACGTGTACCGGAACCAAAGGCACGGGTGATCACTACGATATCCGCATCCGATCCGCCAACTTCCTTCCAGTTCTTGATTTTGCCGGAGTAAATTCCTTTAAGCTGTTCTGTTGTGAGGTTCTCTACACCCACATTCTTGTTCACGATTGTAGCAAAAGGAATGACCGCTACCTTGTTCGCTACTTGTCCGTCAAACGCTTTGAAGCCCGGAACATCCATGCTCGCATCCCAGTCGCAGGCACCGATGTCGGCAATTCCTTTTTTCACAGCTTGCGGGCCTGTTACGGAACCTTTACCTGAAGCTGCAATTTTCACCTTCGGATGAAGCTTTTGAAATTCCTTAGCTGCTTGAAGCGTCAATGGCAAGAGTGCCGTGGAGCCGTTTACGGTGATTTTACCCTTCAAAGAATCCGTCGCGGAAGCAATTCCTGCAAAAGATGCTGTTACTGCGATTACGGCTGTAAGCGCCGTGACTGTAAGCTGTTTAAATACCTTCATGAGTTGTTTCTCCTCTCGGCTTTTCGCCGTCATATTAGTTTTATTTTGTAAGCTGCAATGCTGTAGTATTTTGAATGACTAAGATTTTACCTTCGCTGATGATGGCGAGCGTACTACCGTCGATCGATGCAGCGACTTCGGATACGTCCTGACTGGTGCGGTACAGTTCTGTTGTTGCTCCTGCTACAGTTATAGAATAAATACGTGTACTTCCATCTGCGGCTAATCCTGCTACAAGTAATCCGTTGCCCACTTTGGCAGACCAGTTCACTTCGATATCCAGTGTGATGTCAGCAATCGTCGCATCCGCTTTAACCCATTTCAGCGTATTGAGTGTATTACCGTCTGGATCTGCACTCAAGAACACGATGCCATCCGCCAGAATTTCAGGATACAGTTTGTTGTCCGGTGTAGTTGTTAAGGCAACCGGCTTAGCCTCTTTGTTTCCTAGCTCCAGCTTGAATACCTGCTCGCCTGCTTTGCTGTAATCGACGGTGAGTGAATCTTCGGTACTGTCCGCATCATTTTTAGCTACACCTGTAATATTCACGATGTACACGGCCATTTTTTCGTCTGCAGAAATACGCAGCTCCGATTTATTCTCCACTTTATCCGCTAATACTTCCGTTACCGTGCCGGTCTCTACAGCAATTTGTGCAATCTTCTCTTGTTTATCTCCCTGGATGAAATAAATTTTTGTACCATCGAGTGACCAAGTAAGATCCGTCTTCACCGAACTATCCGTACCCAGCGGCTTAATAACACCGTTAGACAAATCTATTAGGTTCAATAATCCTTTATCATCTGAAAAAGCTCCCCAACGCTGATCGGGCGAAACTGTGAAATCTGCTGCTCTCTCGTCGGTCGAGAAGATTCCATAATTCCCTTGAGTCGTACTAAACTTGAAAATCTGTGCAGTTTCAGCATCTTCCTTATTGGCAATAAGGCTTCCATCTGCAGTCCAATGCAGGCCTCCGTATTCACCCGTTGGGCGTGCTGCGCTCAAAATAGCGTTAGGATTCACTTGTAGTTCGCCGCCTAAACCATTCACAAGCTTCGAAAGCTCTACATATGTTTTTCCTTTATAAACTACAGGAGCTACAGTAAAGGTTGCCTGGGTTCCATCCACTAGATAGCTCTTTGATCCTGTTTTCAGTTGAATCTTATGTAATCCTTTGCTGTCTTTCAGTTCAATCCCATTGGCTCCTTGCATAAATGTGGCTCCTAATCCGGCTGCCACCTGGCTCATGGAATACAACTTATAACCACTGCTGTCAATAGTGCTGAAAGTAACCGGCGCACCGTTCACTGTCCAAGTCACAGTACCTTCTTTCACTTTACTCACAGCAGAAACAGCAGATTTATTATTGTTAGCTGAAGTTTTAACCCCACCGCTAGCGCTTGCTGCTGAGACGCTTCCTGCTGCTGCGGTAACAAGAAGTGCTGATGCCAAAGCAGAGCTTAACCATTTACTGTTTTTCAAATTATTCACCCTTTTCATGTAGGTAACTGCTAATGTAATTCTCGTCTACAATTGTCAAATGCGTTACAGAGGAATGTTATGGAAATATTAACTTATCTTTTTTTGTTATAAATTGAACTGAAGATTGTAAAAACGGTGGCACCATTCCGAAATTGTGGGTTAACCAAGAGGCATGCTGATCCTAAAGAGAAAATCCGTCATTATACTCAGAGATGACCCATACGGACAGAGAAGACCCTATTTGAGCAAAAGCTGACGTTTAAAAATTCATGTGGACACCAGAGACGTTATTAATCGCTTTTCTACCCTAAAGAGGCTGTTTTTGATTGAATAGCGTCTCCTGAGTCCGCATAGGATTCGAATGACCCCTTAAGGCATAAATAGAGGCTTTACAGTCCGTAAGGCAGAAGTGAGTAGGTAAATAGTTGCCGTTCTCATACTTTGTCTATGGTGCAGGATGTGTAGTTGGCGATCTTCATCCTTTCCCCATGGTGCAGGGTACTTCGTTACCCACTAATTTTTGGTTAACCCTCCTCCTATTTATTTTGTGATTTACAACAAATATCGTTTGGTATATATTTATGAGTGAGTACTCACTCATTATTAAGAATCGAGGAGATTACAGATGAATAAAGAGACTCCAGTTATCAACGTAAGCCATGTAGGGAAGGCCTTTGGCCGTAAGTTGGTCTTAGATGATATCTCTCTTCAAGTGGAACAAGCTGAAACTTTCGGTATTCTAGGACCCTCCGGCTCAGGCAAAACAACGCTCGTTAAGCTGCTGACAGGTATTGATGAAACTACCTCCGGTGAGATCCATGTGCTGGGAGTCAAAATGCCCAAACTCGCCATGCTGCAGCAGATTGGATACATGGCACAGTCCGACGCGCTTTACACCGAGCTTAGTGCGAAAGAAAACTTAGAGTTTTTTGCCTCCTTATACGGCTTGAAGGGTGAACAACGTACACGCAGGATCAAAGCAGTCATGGAACTGGTTAATTTAGAGGAGCATTTACGCAAAAGTGTGGCTCAATATTCAGGTGGGATGAAGCGTCGCTTATCACTTGCCATTGCCTTGCTGCATGAACCGCCTCTTCTCATTCTCGATGAACCCACAGTTGGTATTGACCCGGTGCTTCGACTGTCCATCTGGAATGAATTAAGAGCGTTAAATAAAAGAGGAACAACGATTGTGCTAACCACACATGTGATGGATGAAGCAGAGAAATGCGACCGACTAGCGATGATTCGGGACGGCAAGCTGCTCGCGGTGGATACCCCTGATGGACTGCTGCAGGCCACAGATTCTGCTTCTATTGAAGAAGCATTTCTATATTACGGAGGTGTGCGTTCATGAGAATCCGGGCGATAACACTACGCATTTTACAGCAATTTATTCACGATAAAAGAACAATGGCCCTCATGTTCATCGCACCTCTAATCGTCCTGAGCTTAATGAGCTTGGTGTTTAACAGCAATGCTTATGAGCCTGTAATCGGTGTAACTGGGCAGGCGGCTAAGTTAGCTTCTTCTATAAAAGGCCATGAGGCAACGGTGAAGGAATATTCAACGGCTGAGCAAGGAACGGATGCGTTAAAAGAGGGTGCTATCGATGCATTGGTTACCCTAAATGGAACTTCACCTCAGGTAGTGCTGGAAGGAAGCAACCCCACTGCCAACCGTGCTGTGATGATGGTCTTTGAAAAGACTCTCCAGGATCTTTTACCCGCTTCTGGTGTTAAGATTCAACCGGAAATCAGCTACCTGTACGGATCAGCGGATATGAAAACGATCGACCGATTCGGCCCGATCATGATCGGTGTATTCGTATTCTTCTTCGTCTTCCTAATAGCAGGTGTCTCGTTCCTGCGGGAACGAACAACAGGTACGCTTGAGCGCCTCCTCTCCACCCCGTTGAAACGCTGGGAGATTGTTATTGGTTATGTATGCGGATTTGGGATATTTACCGTATTCCAAGCCTTATTGATTTCCTGGTTCTCTATCCAGGTGCTTGGCATTCTGATGATAGGAAGCTTCGGCTACGTATTGTTGCTAACGCTACTGCTGTCTATGACCGCCCTTACGCTGGGTACCCTGCTGTCCGCATTTGCAGCAAATGAGCTGCAGATGATCCAGTTCATTCCGCTCATTATTGTGCCGCAAATTTTCCTAAGTGGGTTATTCCCTATGGAGACTCTTCCTTTGTGGCTGCAAAGGGTCGGCTTGGCTACACCTCTTTATTACGGTGCGGATGCATTGATGAATATTATGACTCGAGGCAAAGGCTGGAGCGATATAGCGGTGGACGTTTATGTGTTGATCGGCTTCTCTATCCTATTCATGGTGTTAAATGTGCTGGCTCTGCGGAAGCATCGTAAAATGTAAAATTGCCGTCATTATGCTAATATGGACGGACAGGATGATGTCTGGAGGGTTGCCGTAATGACGGAGTATAAGGCTGCGGGGAATAAAGCCGCGGATGACCATATGGGGGAACAGTGGATTCAGGAGCTGATCAACCTAAGTGAAGATGAGAAAATGACACCAAAGCAGTTTGCCATCTTGCAGGCGGCTATTGAAGTATTTTCAGATAAAGGTTACTCTGCTGCCGCTACAAGTGAAATCGCCCAAAAAGCAGGCGTGGCGGAGGGAACGATTTTTCGATATTACAAGACCAAAAAGGACCTGCTGTTGTCTATCGTAGGCCCGACGATGAGCCGGATGATTGCCCCTTTTGTGCTCAGGAACTTTAATGGAGTGCTGGATTTGCCTTTTGATAGTTATGAAGATTTCCTGCGGGCATTTATTGTGAACCGGTTGGATTTTGCTCGGAAAAATTTCAAAATCATTAAAATCCTGATTCAGGAGATCCCCTTCCAACCCGCGCTAAGGGAACAATTCGTTGAGCATATCATCGGCAAAGTGGTAGAACGGGTAGAAATCATCATCGAGCATTTCAAACAAAAGGGAGAAATTATCGAGGTCCCTACACCTGCCATCATACGATTCTCAGTCTCGACAGTGATTGGCTTTCTTCTGGCACGCCTCCTCCTCATGCCCGATAAGGAATGGAATGACGAAGAGGAAATAGAGTTGACTATTAAATTTATCATGAACGGCATAGCTGCAGAAGGATTTAGAAGTAAATAGATTTTATTGGATAAAAAAAGGCAGTCTTAAGGAATTCATTCCTTGAGAACTGCCTTTTTGTGAATTCACGCAAGTAAAAATAACTAATATCCCATGAGCATTCGCTCTGTTCAGGGATGTAGAGGAGCCAACGGAACATTACATTTATCAGCAATTAGTGTATAAAATTCAGGACAACCAGAGCCCTCGTTATTTCTTATCTCTTCAAATGTACGAATAAATAGCGCTTCAGATGCCACTGAAGTAATAACATCTCCTACAGTCCAACTTCGCGTTAACACCTTGCCTAACCCATAACGCTCTTCTTCCGGAAGCAGCTTTGCAAACGCAACTTCACCTTCTTTGATCGTATCGTCAAAATAGATCCCTGAGGGATATTGAAGATTTTTCGTCTTCATCCACGTCCTGGCAAAAGGGTGAAAGTCCGTTAACATCAACCGACCATTTGGAGCTAATCTTCTACTTACCAAAGAGAAAAGGGGACTCAAATCCGTAAAATAATGCAAAATTCCGAACTCCATCAATACGAAATCAAATGTTCCAAGCGTCTCTTCATTGGGGATATCTAAAACATCAGAACAGATATAATTCAGTTCCACACCTGCCGCAGCCGCTGTCTCGTTGGCATATAAGCGATTTTCTTCTGAAATATCTACCACGGTAACATCAGCGCCTAACAAGGCTAAACAAATGGCCTTCTTTCCGTGAGAACCAAGCAGGTTCAATACTTTCTTTCCTGATGGGTTACCTATGTACTTCAACCAATACCTTAAAGGATGCCGCGGATCTTTTTTCAAAGTTTGAGCAAATTCATTCGGAGATCCATGGAACTGTACCCAAGCCTGATACGCTTTCGTTTCCCACGCAGCCTTGTTTGTGAGCGCAAATTTCTTCTGCATATACGCCTCCTAGATAAATATGGTATTTAGTGCTTGCCTATTATACTACACTGGAAAAAATTATCAACATATATAAATACTAGATCCTGCTCTTGACGTAAGGTAGTTATAATTGGATAAAATATACCATATTTTGGGTGTGAATGTTCACAGAAAAATGGTATATTCTTCTATGGAAAATTAGCAGAGAGGGATGGTATCGGTATGGACAAGAATTCTGTATATAGAACAAATATTATAGGCGCAGGCGAGGTTGGCAGCGCTATCTCGGTCGAGATGGACAAGGATTCTATACATAAAACTAACAGTATCTTTTGGGATACAAAAGGAAATGAAATCTTAGGAGCAACCGCGCTTCCTCTCTATGGAGCATTTGTCTCAGAAGAAAAATGCCAGCTTTTTGGCGATATCTCAGGGAAAAAGATGCTGGAAATAGGCTGTGGAAGTGGTCACTCCTTGCAGTATCTGGGGGAGCGCAACGCATCTGAATTATGGGGTATGGATATATCAGAAAAACAAATTGAAAAGACAACCCAGCATTTGACGTCATACGGTCTCTCAGCAAAATTGTTCTGTTCTCCCATGGAAGAGGAATGTGGTATACCGGAGAATTATTTTGACTTCGTGTATTCGATTTATGCCATAGGCTGGACTACCGACCTTGAGGGTACTTTTTGCCGGATCGCTTCTTACCTAAAAAAAGACGGTGTATTTATTTTCAGTTGGTCTCATCCTATACATAAATGTGTTGTTGCAGAAAATAATATGCTTACTTTTAAAAAGAGTTATTTCGATGAATCATGGTACTCGGTATCACTTGATGAAGGTACGCTAACATTATCGGACCGTAATCTATCAACCTATGTAAATGCGCTCTCAAAAGCGGGATTTGTAATTGAGCAAATGGTTGAGCAGTCAGATGATGAAATAATGCAATCGCGGGACGATAATAGTGATTTTGCAAAAAAAGCTAAGATACTTCCAGTAACTTTTGTATTCAAAGCAAGAAAACTATAGTTATTGTTTTAAAGACCAGCAATACTCTTTATAGGAATGTAAAGATCAACTTTTACTTTGCCTTCAGGGTCAGTATATGGATCATTCATACAAAACTCGAGCGCATGTCTATCATCCGGCTCATAATCACTGTTAGGCAACCATTGACCGTACACGCACTGATAAGCAATAGCGAATTTGTCGATCGTATCATAAAACTTGTATAGGGCATAAAGACCACCAGGCAAAGTTTTGAACTCTATGCTTGTATCACTTTCTATTGAAAATTCTTTTGGAATAGTTATGCAAGCATCATACCTGCAAGAGTATTCGTCGGTCACGCTTGGGTCATCTAAAGAGATACCGATAAAATATTCCGTTGGCGGAAAAGTGTTTTTCTCGACCCACTTGCTGAGTGTTCCCCATGCCTTATACGTTTCAAGATAGCTGCCAACATGCCTTACGAATGCCACCTGATAACTTGGAAGTTCTTTTACCTCAATGTTCATATCCCATACTCTCCTTAAAAAATTATTATTGGTGTTGATACCCATATAATAATTTGTAGAAGGAGACAATTCTTCCTGATTATTGCCAGACATTAACTGTTTGTTGCTATGTTCTAGCATTGATCTTCTCATCCCGCTTGGGGTTGTCTTAAATAGCTTTCTAAACGATGAATTAAAACTTGAAATGGAACTAAAACCGCATAAAGATGAGATATCCAGCATGGTTTTATTTGTTGTTTTAAGATAGGTAACCGCGTGGTGTAGACGTCTTTCCGTTAGATAGGTCATTGGAGGTTGATTTATGATTGCAGAGAAAACCCTAGAAAAATGATACTTAGAAAAATTAGAAGTCTCAGCAAGCATTTCTAGATTCATCTCTTGATCTATGTTTTCCTCGATAAAATCAAGAACAGCTTGAATACGAACCATGTAATCAGTATTCACTTGGATTACCTCAATTCTTCCCTAAATAATAATGCCCTTATGGCAAATCGAGGTAATATAAGCTGTCGTTTCCATCTTGACGGTTGTCGAATCAACCTATACAGCCATTCTACGTTTAGCCTCTTCCAACTTTCAGGAGTTTCCTTTACTTTTCCAGCAATTACATCAAGACTTCCGCCAACTCCAATTGCAATTTTAGCATTAAGCTCCGATCTATATTTATAAATCCATCTCTCTGCAAAGGGAGCTCCAAGTGCAACAACCAAGATATCAGGTTTTAAGGAACCAATTTCTTTGACTATCCTATCTTCTTCATTTTGTTTAAAAAAGCCATGATGCTTACCTAATTACCTAATATTAAAAGGTCAGGATACTTTTCACGAATAACCTCACTTACTTTTTGGTTAGTATTCGGGTCTGCTCCCAGAAAATAAAATGACCATTTCTTTTTGTTGCCTGATTCGAGCAGCCTTAATAACGTATCATAACCAGTAACTCTTTCAGGAAGATTGCCACCCCTTAAACGAGACACCATTACAATCCCAATACCATCAGCTGTAATAAGACCAGCTTCATCTATTATAGAACGTAGAGACTTGTCCTTTTGACATGCCATAGTGATTTCTGGATTGACGGTAATAACATGAAAGAGTTCCGAACGATCCTGTTCAATAACATTACTAAGAATATCTACGGTACGATCTAATGTGATTTTGGGAAACTGAACTCCCATTACATTCGCATAATTCTCCATAATGACATGTCCACCTTCAATTATCGTTTTTGAACTATAGTTCCTCGTTGTGCGTATGGAATAATTATACAGTTTAGATCAAAACATTACTTTCCTGAAATACTCCACCTTACTGTCAATAAATGCATCATCGAAGTCAGCAACGCCTATTTGCTCTGATTCACTAAAACATAAGCCAAAGAGCCACAGTTGTCTGAGGGTAACGAATATAGAAACCACCTCAACATCATTTTCACTAAGATCTCTTACTTCCCTATATCCGTTTAGAAAAGCATCCCAAAGCCTTTCAACTTCATCCTTGTTATGACCACTATGAATTTCTCTCGCCAATCTAAACTCTGCGATATCATAAGCTCTCCACCCATAACCAGAAATATCGAAATCATAATGTGTCAATTTCCCATTGTCCGCAAATGCTACATTTGTGTTACCATGCAAGTCGCCATGACAAACACCCCAATCTAAGCCTTCTTCTATCTTCATCACTAACTGTTGCTTTAATCCTAAGATTCGTTCACAAATTAAATTGTAATCCTCTTGACGATGTTCCATATGCAATTTGATAATATTAAGCGGTCTTTCAATTAAATATTCCAAATTAAGATTATCTCTTATGTGTTCACTTCTAAAATTTTCAGTAGCTTTGTGAATTTGAGCAACGGATTTTCCAAACAAATAACTATCTTCTACGGCATGAATAGGCTTTTCATTACCTTCTGCAAAACTAAACATAACCCCATACTTCACACCCTCAGCGACAAGAAACTCGTTTACGAGGGTCCCATCTTTTTTTGAAATCGGTATTGATACGCTTACATTATTCTCGTTAAGGTAATTTAATAAATCTAATTCAAAAGAAATCTCCGATTTATTTCTTCTATCAGCACGATAGACTCTAAAAATATATTTACTTGACCCAGTCTCTAAAATATATGTATCGTTCATACCTTTAAGGAAGTATTTTAAATGAATAGGTTCTTGAACTTCATAATTGTCTTTAATATGCGATATTAATGCTTGCTTTGACAAGAGTGAATAGGCAACAGGAAATAAACTCAAAACTTCACCCTCCTTTTGAACTCTAGTTTATAAATAACTATACCATATGTTGGTAAAAAATCATTTAATTACTTCCAAATAATCCAACATAAGCAACCAACTGTAATCCCTATTTGCCCGTTAACTTAACGAAAAAAGGAGCAGATGCCAACCGGCAAAACTGCTCCATTCTGTTATCAACTATCGGTTCCCGTTAGCTGGACTCCGCCTACCTGAAATTTTCTACACACTCATGCAGAAAGGCGTCTAACTTGCGTGGCTCTCTGCCGAGCAAGCGCTTCACAGTGTCATTTGGAATTTCTGGTACCAACGTTGACATGGTTTGAATCTCCACAACGTGGTTCGCGAGCCAAGGAGGCATTTGCCCGATCTCCATAAGATTGCGGAGTAGTACTTGGGGTTCCATGTTGATGTAGCTTATCGGCCGATTAAGCAAGGCGGATAGTTGACTCGCGATCTGGGGATAACTGAAAACCTCCGAACCAGTAAGCGTATATATTTGGCCAGATACCTCGCGGTTGGTCAGAACTTCTGCTGCAACATCAGCGATATCGCGACAGTCAATGAAGTTACACGGTGAATCGCCTATGGAACCGAAGAAAACATTTTGGGTTGAGATCGTTGGTGCAAGGCGCAATAGGTTCTGCATGAACGCATAAGGACGCAGCACGGTATAGGTGAGACCTGATTCTCTCAGTGTTTTCTCGATTTCTTGATGCCAGCCAGCCACTGCCACTGGAGAACTCTGCTCAAAGGCAGGGCTGGATATTTTTACGATGTGTTTGATTTCAGATTCAGCGGCAATCTGAATGATTGAAGTTTCCAATTCGATTTGTCTTGGACTGTTGGACATGGCAAGGAAGAGTTGGCTGGCACCTGCAAACGCACGTCGCAGCGATTCGGGGTCGGAAGCATCCGCCAATGCGACCTCTATAATCGAACGGCCTTTTTCTCCGATCTGATCACGCAACTTCTCTGGTTCTCTGCTCAAAGCCCTGGCGGGTACGCCAAGATCAACCAAACGTTCCAAAAGCGCACTGCCTATCGTACCTGTTGCTCCCATAATAACTATCATTTTTTTCTTCTCCTTTTGGATGAATAATTAGTTGTAACGGCAAGACACCACCGCCATGTCACTATCGTACTTGCTATGAATCCAGACAACGGAAAATCGATCCAGATACGCCCGAGCCAGGCCAAGTGATTGCTCAGAATCATATTTTCTAGTAAAAGAGATGTCACCCATGCGGCATATAGGCCAAACGAAGACCCGGCCACTGCGAACACCCCTACCACAACCAAGTGAGGTGCACCGATGACCCATCGCATATGCCCTACTCGGCTGCACAACAAAAGTCCAATCAACAGGGCCATCAAGGCCGATGCACCGCCAATTGTGGTCAATGCTCCTATTTGAAGACCTCTATCGGCAGTAACCAACCCTCCAATACCTGCCATGATGGCAGGAGCAGCATAAGCCATTACAACTTCACGCCATAGTACAAAAGTCTTTTTCTTGGAACCAGCAGCCTTCGTGCCGTAAACATCATCTGTCTGATTCGAATATTTCATCATGTTCTTTTAGTCGCTCCCTTCTTCTTTGAAATAGTTCAACGAGTGCTTTCAGTGAGATATAATTAGGTGCCTAACTATATAAGAATAAAAATAGGCTAGCTTAACTAGCCCATTCTACTCATTACTGATGGTTCCCTCTGGTTTCGGACCTAATTCGCCCGTAAGTGCTGAGATGCCTTGTGTAACTCGGCCTAGCAAGTCGAGAAATACGCTGCGCTCATCGATATTGAGTAAGCCCACCATTGCTTCCAGGCGAGCGAAATGTTCAGGAGCCATTTCACGAAGCTTCTTCGCTCCTTCTTCCGTCAAAACAACCGATCTCTGACGGCCATCGACTGAGCTTGATCGCCGAGATACTAGCCCATCTCGTTCAAGAATGTCGATAAGACCTGTCACTGTTGCACGTGTAACACCTAGATTCTCCGCTAATTGCGAAGGCAACTCTTCTCCTTCGTTATCTTCAAGATCTGCCAATAAACGATATCGACCTGTTGATAAACCGAATCTAGAGAAATGAATCTCCGAGGCCGTCCCAAGCTTTGCCCCCGCTGCCATTAGTCTAGACGCGACGAGTATTGCCTGTGCGTCTATGTCTAGGTTATAGCGATCTATCTGACGCTGGGATTGTACTAACGAGGGAATTGCGTCAATGTCATTCATTATTTTATTATTATTGTTGTTCATGGATGTAGTATGGCACCTAATTACTTTTGTGTCAACTCAATTTTATAAGACATCAACACCCCGCCTTACTTTATACCTGAATTGATTGTATTCCTCGTTTGTATTTGAATATGGTATCTTGCCAGTAACAGTGAAAAGACAGCTGGTCTTTTGGCCGGCTGCCTTCGCGTTTAGATTGAGCTATCGTTTCGAGGGAGCGTAATGACTAAGTTAATCTTGCCCCTCCATCCTTTTATATAATTCTATCTTTTCATCAATCATCTTCAGGTTGTTCTTCAGTTCATTAATTTGAGTAAGAACGTTTCTTTGATGGGTTTCCAACAGCTTTCGTCTTGCATTTATTGTTGCTTCACCTTGATTTCGCAGATCAGAAAATCGCTTCATATCGCTGACTTTCATTCCTGTCACCCGCAGTCGGAGTAAAAAATAAATCCACGAGATATCAGATTCTGAATACTGTCGATACCCATTTGTATCTCGATTGACCCCGTATAGCAAACCGATTTTCTCGTAATAGCGCAATGTGTGAGCAGTAAGCCCTGTCATTTCAGAGATTTGTTGAATTGTAAAAAATTTAGGTTCCATAAATATAATTATAGCACATCAAAAAAAGCCTTTTCTTTAGAGTGCACTCTAAGGTGTAACATTTAAATCAAGTTACACAGAGGAGGAATAAAATATGTCAAATGAACGTTATACACGTGGTTGGGAAAAACTAATGCAAATAGACGGTGAAGGTGGAAAACGTGTTATTGAGTCAATGAAGGACATTGCTCCCGACTTGGGAAAGTACGTTGTTGAATTCGCATTTGGAGAGATATATTCAAGGGAAGTTCTTGATCTCAAACAGCGTCAGCTAATCACGGTCGCATCGCTTACAACACAAGGCGGATGCGAGCCACAGCTAAACGTGCATATCAACGCAGCTCTCAATGTAGGACTTACACCCAATGAAGTAATTGAAGCGATTATGCATTGCATTCCCTATACTGGTTTTCCAAGAGTTCTTAATGCCGTTTTTGTTGCCAAAGAAATCTTTGAGGAAAGAAATTTGAAAATTGTGAATTAGACAACTATCTCCCTCTATGGGGAATCACTTTTCTCTTGAATGCTCGGACCACAGTCTGAAGAATGTGGTTGCTTAGGTGGTACCCCTTGATAAGCCTAGATTTTTTCTAACGGATCATGATTGAGTAATTTTCCGCTGATGTTCCACCTGGTTTGGGGCAACTGTTCCTACAGGTGGCCGATTCGGGGTTGCGGACCAGTTCTTTGGCGTATTAGAGGGAAAAATGCCCTCTAATACCGACCAAAACACCTTTATTATGAGATTAGAGGGAAAATATCCCTCTAATCTCACCCAAACCGCCATAAAGTGGTCTATTCTCAAAATTAGCGGGCAAAATTCCCTCTAATTGCCCAAAAGGGGTGCCAGACGTAGAAAAAGAGGGAGAAAATCCCTCTAATGGGGCTTAACGGCCTTCTGTCCTTCCCGGTAACCAAGCAGTTTTGCAACTACCTTGCTGGAGTTCAACACCATTCCAAGAAACAACTTCTGGCAAAGCCTCTAATGACACACGACGGGTTGTCCACCCATTTTCAATCACGTCTTTACAGTAATTTCGAGTGGTTACCATAAGGCAAGCTTTTTCATATTGACCAGCGTCTTCAACATCAACCGGATTTTTCAAGTATATAAAACAAAGTCTGTAGACTAGGTCTGCACGCCGTTGATATAGTTCAGTTATAGCCTCTATGTTACCTTTTAAGCGTATAGGTGTTCTGTTATGATAGGATTTATATTGTGTGCTGGATATTTAAATTTTCAGGTATAAGAAAGGAACCTTACGATGGGTTTTAGTGTGTCCGAACGGGTAATTAAGCTGCTGTGCGGCAGGTCCGCTTTTGAACAAGGACAAGTCTACTATCATACCGGTAGGGTTGATCTGATTGATGTTGGGGAAGACGACGATGACTCTCATTATTCCGATTACGAAGCTGTCGTTCAGGGCAGCAAGGGCAAATCTGTTGATGTTAAGGTAAGTATCGATAGAGATGGAGATGTGAGTGGGGAATGTACCTGCTCAGCGTATTACCACGGGGGTCCATTTTGTAAGCATATTGCGGCTGTGATGGTGAATGTTCTGGAACTTGAACAAAACCAAGAATCACAAGGTCGGACGGTGGCCTCAAGTCTCCATACAAGGGGAGTGGCTTCTAATGGAGTTGGGGTCTTGACTCCGCGCACCTTTACAGATTCAAATCAGACGGCAGGAGCTTCTACAACGGATCAGCAGTTGGTCAACACTATGTTGGGGATGTTTGGAAATACGCGACAGCGCCCAAGCGGTACCGGAACTTTTATGGATATACGGATGCCCCTAAGTGTGGAGTTCATCTGCAAACCCTTCACCTATAATTACGGAAGCAGCATGCTGGGCATTGAATTGAAGGTCGGCCCGAAACGTCTATATATTGTTCAAAAAATAAGAGATTTTCTGGAGCATGTCCGCCGGGGTGAAGCCTATGAGTTCTCCAAACATTTTATCTATGATCCGGCTCTCCACAGCTTTCAGAAGGAAGATAATGCTGTCATTCAGAAGCTCATTGATATTGGTTTGAATGAGAAAATGTACCGGCAAGGGGTTAGTTCCTACTCACCTTATACGAATAGTATGGGCGGGGACCGGCTGCTGCCAATTCCACCTTTTTTCTGGGATACACTTCTACCCTCTCTTGCAGCGGCTAACTCTGTTCATTTTCAGCAGGAAGGTCACCTATTCGAAGGCATTCAAATCTCTAATGAAGCTCCCCCTCTAAGCTTTGAGTTCGATCAGGCGGAGGAAAATGGCTATCAATTGGATGTACAGGGTTTAGAAAAAATTACGGTCATGGAGGACTACGGGCTCCTTCTAACGGAAGGAAAGCTGCTAAAGCTGACCCCTCAGGAATGCAAGCGTCTTGCAGAGATGAAAAAAATGATTGGAGCTTCCAGAAGCGGCGGCGTCCGCATTGCACCTGAGCAAATGGAGCCTTTTATGGATAAGGTAATCCCTGGTTTGATGAAGCTCGGCCGTGTACATATCGCAGACGCCATTGCCGACCGCATTGTTCAAACCAAGCTGCACGCCCGCCTCTACCTAGACCGGGTAAGAGACCGGCTCCTCGCCGGACTGGAGTTCCAATATGGCGACATTATTATTAATCCAGTCGATGACAATAACCACTTACGCGGAACAGATATTATTCTTATGCGGGACAGTGAGAATGAGCGTAAAATTTTGGAGCTTATGGAGCATGAGTTTTTTGCTAAAACGGAAAGTGGATATATTATGACCAACGAGGACGCCGAATACGACTTCCTGTATCATAAAATCCCCCTTCTAGAGCCACTCCTAGAGGTTTACGCCACCACCGCCGTCAAAGAAAGAGTATTAACCGGGACGACTCCGCCCAAAGCAACGCTTACCTGGAATGAAAAAACCGATTGGCTTGATTTCAAATTCGATATGCAAGGCATTCCGGAGTCAGAGGTTGTACTCGTCCTAAAGTCAATTCAGGATAAGCGAAAATACTACAGGCTGCCTAATGGTTCGCTGCTGCCACTGGAAAGCGAAGAATTCCAGGAAATCATGCATTTCATGAATGAGTTAGGCATTCGTCAAGATGATCTGAAAGGCACTGAGTTCTCTTTGCCCCTTGTGCGGGGGCTGCATCTGAGCGCTGCAGATGAGAAAGGCGATGCGGTTAAGCTTGGCAAAGGCCTTCGTAAACTTTTGGCGAATATGCGTAACCCAGAGAATCTGGATTTCCCTGTTCCGGACAGCCTAGTCCCTGTCCTTCGTGATTATCAGCAGTATGGATTTCAGTGGTTGAAAACACTCGCCCACTATCGTTTTGGCGGAATATTGGCTGATGATATGGGCCTCGGTAAGACGTTGCAAAGTATAACTTTCCTGCTGTCTGAACTGCCAGATATCAGACAAGGCGGACAACCGGCACTTATCGTCGCACCGGCCTCACTCATCTACAACTGGCACAATGAGCTTAAGAAATTCACACCGGAGATCAAGGCTGTCATTGCTGATGGTACTCTAACGGAGCGGACCCGGATTCTTCGGAATACAGCGAAGGCTGATGTTATTATCACCTCTTATCCGCTGCTGCGCAGAGATATAGACCTGTATGCTAAGAAGTCATTCCACACGCTCATTTTGGATGAAGCACAAGTCATTAAAAATCACGTCACACAAACAGCACAAGCTGTAAGAGTGCTACAAGCCCGCTATCGTTTTGCTCTAACCGGTACACCTGTAGAAAATGCGCTAGAGGATTTATGGTCCATTTACGCTGCTATATTTCCTGTGCTGTTCCCTAGCAGTAAGAAAGCTTTCCACGACCTTCCTCGGGAAGTAGTAGCCAAGCGAATACGACCTTTTTTGCTGCGCAGGCTTAAGAGTGATGTGCTGAAAGAGCTGCCGGATAAGATCGAATCATTGCAAGCTTCCGAGCTGCTGCCGGAGCAGAAAAAACTGTATGTCGCTTATCTTGCCAGACTGCAGAAGGAAGCCCTCAAGCATTTGAACGGCGAGGATTTCCGCAGCAACCGGATTAAAATCCTGGCCGGACTCACCCGTCTGCGCCAGCTCTGCTGCCACCCTGCCCTTTTCGTCGAAGGCTACACAGGCAGTTCGGCCAAGTTCGAACAGCTGCTGGAGATTATTGAAGAGTGCCGCAGCTCTGGGAAACGGATGCTTGTATTCTCACAGTTCACCGAGATGCTTAAGCTGATCGGGCGGGAGCTGGGGCTTCAGGGTGTCCCGTATTTTTATCTGGATGGGCAGACCCCCGCCTCCCAGCGGGTCGAGCTGTGCAATCAATTTAATGAAGGGCAACGGGACTTGTTCCTGATTTCCTTGAAGGCAGGCGGCACAGGTCTTAATCTTACGGGAGCAGACACCGTTATCCTCTATGATTTGTGGTGGAATCCGGCTGTAGAGCAGCAAGCTGCTGACCGTGCTCACCGCATTGGACAGAAAAATGTAGTCCAAGTCATTCGGCTTGTTACTCAAGGCACGGTGGAGGATAAAATGTACGAGCTGCAGCAGAAGAAAAAGAACCTGATTGATGAAGTCATTCAGCCCGGTCAAGAGGCCCTGTCCACCTTAACCGAGCAGGATATCCGGGAAATTCTGATGCTTCAATAGGCTGCTATTGATTTCTGTCTGAAATTGGTTATACTAATTAAAATCCATATAATCGATGATCGGGAGAGTAGTTGCTTCGAATCTGTTGAACAGCGAGCCGGAAGAGTGAAAGCCGGTACAGATCACGCAACGAAACGCACCCGGGAGATGGACTTCTGAACTGACAGTAGGAAGTCCCGGCGGAAGGCCGTTATTCTGTAAGGTGGCTAAACCTTGCCCGTTTAGCAACGAGAGTGGTACCGCGAGCGCTAAAGCCCTCGTCTCTTTTGAGACGAGGGCTTTTTTGTATTTTAAAGGAGGTCAAAACATGTTCAGCCAACTCATCAAAAGCCATTTGGAACAAAGCGTGAGAAACGTATTAAAAAGTCTTAGTGTTAGTTATACGGATGAGATTTCAGTTCGATTAGAACAGCCTGCCAATCTGGAGCATGGCGATTATTCGAGCAGTATTGCGATGCAGCTGGCAAAGATTTTACGCAAAGCACCTATGGTTATCGCTGAGCTAGTAAAAGCTGATCTTCAACAGCAGGGCAACATGGAAAGACTTCTGGTTAAAATCGAAGTAGTCGCTCCCGGGTTCATCAATTTATACATTAATTGGCAGGCGTGGGCAGGACGCACCTTCGAGCTACCGCCAACCTCTGGGGAAAAAGCCGTCATAGAGCACACCTCCATTAACCCGAACAAATCGGCCCATATCGGGCACCTAAGAAACTCTTGTATTGGAGATGCTTTGGTACGTATTTTGAAAAGAACAGGGTACAACGTAGAGGTCCATAATTACATAGACGATCTTGGGAATCAGCTGGCGGATACGGTGGTTGGACTGCTGAATGTACCTTTTGAGGGTGAGCATGCCCGTTTTGGCGACTATTGCTGGGATATCTATGCTGGAGTTAACAAGGAATATGCGCGGAATCCGGAAATGACAAACAAACGTACGGCAGTTCTACATGCTCTTGAAAAAGGTACTGGAAACGACGCCTGGCTGGGCAATCTTGTTGCTGAACGGATTGTGCGAGAGCATGTGGAGGAGATGAAAAATTTCGGAATTGAGTATGACCTCCTCGTGTGGGAAAGTAGTATTGTCAGAGAGGGCTTCTGGTCATCGGCTTTCGAGCGGCTTATGCTAACATCGGTTTTTGTACAAGAGAAGGAAGGAAAGTTAAACGGGTGCTGGGTACTAAAGCAAGCCTCAGTTGCAGATGATGGCGACGCGGATTCCGAGGATTTTAGTATGGATAAGGTGCTTGTGCGCTCCAATGGCATTCTAACGTATACCGCCAAAGACATCGCCTATCATCTGTGGAAGTTCGGGTTGCTGGAAAAAGATTTCTCGTACCATGAGTTTACAGCAGGTTTATGGACCACAGGTTTAACGGGACAGCCGAAGCCATACGGAAAAGCCGACATCGTGATTAACGTCATCGATAATAGACAGGAATATCCGCAGCAGATGGTGAAACAGGCTTTACAAGTGCTGGGCTATACGGATCAAGCTGAGAAGCTTCATCATGTAAGCTATGGCGTCGTTTCACTTAGCCCTGCTTCAGCTGCAGAGCTGGGAATAGATATTTCGGATGGTAAAACCTCATATGCCATGTCCGGCCGTCAGGGGATCGGTGTTAAGGTGACTGATCTGGTGCAGCTAATGGAGAATACAGTTGAATATTCACGTTCCGATAAAAGCGGTCTTTCCAGTCGAGATATCGCCACAGCTGCGATCAGATATTATCTGCTGCGGTTTAATCTGGGGACGGAGATTATTTTTGACTTCCGGCAGGCTACAGAAATATCCGGGAATACAGGTGTGTACCTGATGTACACCTTTGCTCGTGCAAATAGTGTATTGAGTAAAGCTCCAGCAACCGATCTAACCAAATTGCCGCAATTTCCGATAGAACTAGAAAAAGCAGAGTCATCACTATTGAGACATCTTAGCACTTGGGAGGATACGTTATACTCGGCCAGCAAAGAGCTGACCCCGAATACATTGTGTAATTATGCTTATACGTTGGCTACTCTATTCAATAATTTTTACTCTGTGTGTCCCATCTTAAAGGGTGAAGAATCCACCATCCAGTTTCGCGTGTGGCTTACCTCAAGAGTTAATCTAACCTTAGGCGATGTGCTTCAGGTACTTGGGTTGCCTACTCCTATTCGAATGTAAAATAGTAAATTGATTTATTAAGCTAACGGACAGGTCACTACAATACCTATATTTTTAAATTATACTCATAATTCATAACAACAATTGGAATGGGTGAATGAATGCAAAGTTATATTAATGTTCGGGCAGAAGACCCCACATCCCAAGATGCAAAAGATCTAATGGATTTACTATCTGACACCTTAAAGTCCATTACTGGAGATAGCGGGGAAAATTCCTTTGATATTACAAATGTATGTGTTCCGCGTTCGTTATTTGTTATTGCTCGAAACCAGGATGGAGAGCCTTTAGGATGTGGAGCAATTCGTCCAATCGATAATAACACGGCTGAACTAAAAAGAATGTTTGCCATATCAAAATCAAACGGGGTTGGATCTGCAATTCTGGCCTATCTAGAAAAACAGTCGCTTAATCTTGGATATACTAAAATTTGGTTAGAAACAAGATTAGTAAATCAAAAGGCAATCTCGTTTTATGAAAATATGGGATTTCAGCGAATAACTAATTACGGGAAATATTTAAATCGTGAAGAGTGTGTTTGTTTGGGTAAGTTCTTGAACTAACGGGGAGGTTAGTTTAACAATCTATACATTAGGATACTACATGCACTACTATTGATATAGTAATAACCAAAAAACGGAGGTGAAGTCATGAGTGAGATTGCTAAAACACCACAAACACCTTATTATGCAGTGATTTTCACATCTGAACGAACAGATGGGGATAACCAATATGCGGACATGGCAGATGAAATGGTGAAACTTGCATCCGTCCAACCTGGATTTCTCGGAGTAGAAAGTGCTAGAGAAGGTGTAGGTATTACTGTATCTTATTGGGATTCTCTCGAAGCTATACAAAAATGGAAACAAAACGAACGACATTTAGTCGCCCAAAGCAAAGGTATATCTGATTGGTATCTCACTTATAAAACAAGAGTTTGTAAGGTTGAAAGAGATTATGGATTTGAAAAGGTCTGAACAAGTCGAGTATGGTGCTATATCCATTTGAGATTAATAAAATAACGGGAAACAATAGCTTAAATTAAAATGAAGGTAGCTGGTCTATATGATCGGCTACCTTCGTTGCGCTAAAGGACACGTTTTAATTAATCTTCAACAAAACCGAGTTTATTTGTACTATAGAATTGAAGATGAGATAGCAGGAAATCTCGCATCAGCTAAGGAATACCTAATTTTGGATTTAGAAATGAACATGAAAGGTTGATCCTTGTGTATGAATGACCATAATCTCACCTGCGTAGCCAAAGCGAAAATGATGCTTGTACACCCTTTGCTGCTTGCCCTGATCGTTGCACTTGTGGGCGGCAGCCTTGCAGCCTGCAGCAATTCCTCCGCAGGGAAAACAGCAAGTAAGGTCGCGCAGCCGACCAAAGAAACGTCTATGGTGACGCAAGTATCCGGCAACATTTATCTGTACGGTGAAACACATGGGGAAGCCAAGATTATAGACAAGGAATTTGAATTGTGGTCTGAATACTACCATAACGAGGGCATGAGACACCTGTTCGTCGAGATGCCCTATTTTACCGCCGAATATTTGAATCTATGGATGCAGTCGGACAATGACGATATTCTGGAGGAGATTTATGAAGATTGGGAGGGAACAACTAGTCATAATACATATACCAGGGCGTTCTACAAAAAAATAAAAGGCGAGTGTCCTGAGACGATTTTCCACGGCACAGACATCGGGCATCAATATGATACTACCGGGAGCCACTTCTTATCTTATCTTGCGGCAAACGATCGGACAGGGACGGAAGAGTATACTTTAACAATAGAAGCGATCCAGCAAGGCCGTTTTTATTACAGTAAAGATGACGACGTATATCGGGAAAACAAGAATGACGAAAAACTTTATCCGTGAATTTGGAAAGTTGGGCAGCGAGAGCGTCATGGGGATTTACGGCTCAGCACATACCGTGCTTGATGAATTGGATTATAGTACCCAAACCATCCCTTGTATGGCCAACCAATTAAAGGAGCATTATGGCGACAACATTTATTCTGAGGACCTGAGCTGGATTGCTAAAGATATTGAGCCATCCAGAGTTGATTCCATCACCTTGCAGGGTAAGGAGTATGTAGCATCGTATTTTGGGAAGCAGGATTTGAATGGGTTCAAGGATTATGCCTATCGAGAATTTTGGCAATTGGAGGACGCCTATGAAGATGCCAAAGACCTTCCACTAGCGGACAATTATCTTCCTTACGATAACTACCCGATGCAGATAGAAGCAGGCCAGGTCTTTGTAATCAACTACACCAGGACAGATGGTTCAATGGAAAGAGAATACCATCTGTCTAACGGCCAGAAATGGGAAGGCATGTATTCAACACAACAATTCATAGCAGACTGACGATCAGTAATATGATGATTATCTCAAGTGCAGCACGCTCGCTCATGCATCGGGCGTTCCTGAAAGCTAATTGGGAAGATTGTAACGCGCCGAAAATGTGTGCTCGGTTAATATAAGGGTGTCTCTAAAACTTATCGCTTCAACCATAGCGGTGAAACGTAAGTAGGGGTAAGCTTTTTACTGATTGCATTACGCTGACGGGGAACGATAGTTGAATACTTACTGTACACCTTGGGGTTCTCCCCCTAACGTAAAACAGCCTTCCCGAAGGAAGGCTGTTTATTTACGTCCCGGAAGGGATACCGCCCATTCGGGCGGATTGCGATGATTAGGCTAACGAAGCTTAGGCTCCAACGAACACTTGGGGTTCTCCCCCCTAACGTAAAACAGCCTTCCCGAAGGAAGGCTGTTTTATTTACGTCCCGGAAGGGATTCGAACCCCTGACCGTGCGCTTAGAAGGCGCATGCTCTATCCAGCTGAGCTACCGGGACACGTGTATGTACTTAAGGCAACGTTATTTATTATAACTCATGCAGAAAATTTTTCAAGGTTTTTTTAATAAAGTATAAACTTTTCTTAACAATCGGCATAAACTACTTTGTTCTCTTCTCTGTATTTCGCTTCTATACGAAGGAGACCCGCCTAATTCGCGGGTTCTCCCTTCCGCTTGTGAAAGCTTTAATCTATATGCATAAGAGCCAAAATGCGCTCTACTTAGGGATACTGCTCGAAATGCTCTTCCAGCTGTTTTTTCAAATCCCCGAAAATGAGCAGATCCCGCTGGAATCTGGAACGCTCCTCTTCAGGTCCCATGACTGTACCGCCCTCAAAGGCACTGACAGTCACATCTTCAAAAGCATTGTGCATGTTGTTGTCATACCAGTCCGAAGACATGTCGGCATCATTGGTGAGGATACGGACAATTTCGTAGCCCTCTTCATGGCGATCTTCCACAATATACACCAAAAGAGCAGAATCCTCCACAGCCCCAGGTAACACGCCTACCTCAGCACAGGGTGCACCGTCATACTCCATCATTCTGCGAATTTTGGCATCTTTTATGTAATACACCTGTCATCCATCCTTCCTGGCAAATTTCACACACCTCTAGTGTTCGGATAAGGACATACATTTTATCCCTTCATTAGGCATATATCTGTATTACTTGGCAAAAAAGAAAGGACAACAATCGCACAAAAGAGAGGATGAACCATCATGTGCGGAATAACCGGATTTATCCAGTGGCGCGGCGATCTGACACAGCACTCACAGCTGCTGGTAAGAATGACCGAAACCCTGGCAAACCGCGGACCAGATGCATCAGGGACCTGGATTTCAGGACCTTGTGCCTTTGGACATCGCAGACTTAGCGTTATTGATCCCGAGAACGGTGCTCAGCCCATGATTACCCGCCATGAAGAGAACATGTACGCTATTGTATATAACGGTGAATTATATAATGCCCCAGAGCTTAAAAAAGAATTAGTCCAACGGAGCCATCACTTCCGCACGGAATGCGATACTGAGGTGCTTCTGCACGCCTACATCGAGTGGGGACCGGATTGTGTGGAGAAATTAAATGGGATTTTCGCGTTTGCGGTATGGGATGGTTTACATGAACAAGTCTTTTTGGCACGGGATCGTTTGGGCGTAAAACCATTATTCTACAGCCAGGTGGAAGATGTATTTGTGTTTGGCTCAGAGCCAAAAGCACTGCTGCAGCATCCTAAAGTGCAGCCAGCTGTTGGACCCGAAGGACTGGCTGAAATCTTTATCATTGGCCCAGCCCGGACACCGGGACACGGGGTTTATAAAGATATGTTCGAGCTTCGTCCTGGCCATGCCATGATTTACAGTCGTGAAGGCATGCGCAGCTATGCTTACTGGAAGCTTGAAAGCTTCGTTCATACGGATAACGTGGATGAAACGGCTGCTAAAGTACGTGAACTGCTGCAGGATACGCTTGAGAGGCAGCTTGTATCGGATGTTCCGGTCTGCTCACTCCTGTCTGGAGGGCTTGATTCAAGCGCTCTAACCGCATTGGCGGTTCATTACTATAACCGGACGGGTCAGGGCCGGGTGAATACGTTTTCCGTTGACTATGTTAATAACGACAAGCATTTCAAGAGCCATGCCTTTCAACCCGGAGCCGATGGGCCTTGGATTAAGCGAATGGTTGAGGAGCTGAATACGAACCATAATTATGTGGCTTTCGATACACCTGAGCTCGTTGAGGCATTGGACAATGCTTTATATTCCCGTGATTTGCCGGGCATGACGGATGTTGACTCTTCCTTGTATTTATTTTGCCGAGAAATCAAAAAAGAAGCTACTGTGGCCATCTCCGGTGAAGCTGCCGATGAGATTTTTGGGGGGTACCCTTGGTTCCACCGGGAGGAGATGCTCTCCTCAGGAACTTTTCCATGGTCGGTTGCACCAAAGATGCGGGCGGGTCTCCTCTCTCCGGAAATTAACGAATGGATCAGACCTCTTGAGTATCTTGGCGACAAGTATAGTGATGCTGTGGCTGAAGTGCCGAGGCTTGAGGGGGAGACTGGCAAACAAGCACAAATGCGCGTAATGTCCTATCTCAATATTACTCGCTTCATGCCCACTCTTTTGGACCGGAAAGACCGGATGAGTATGGGAGTAGGGCTGGAGGTTCGTGTTCCTTATTGTGATCACCGTCTCGTTCAATACGTCTGGAACATTCCTTGGGAGATCAAAACTGTGGGCAACCGTGAAAAAGGCATCCTGCGCAAGGCACTTGAAGGTGTTCTACCGGATGATGTGCTCTATCGCAAAAAAAGCCCTTATCCCAAAACCCATAACCCTAACTATCTCAACATGGTTCGGCAAAGAATGTTGAACATACTGGATGATTCCAGTTCTCCTATTCTTCCTTTAATCAACGCTGCGAAAATCCGTGAAATTGCCGCATCCCCGGATTCCTCCAGTAATCTTCCCTGGTTCGGGCAGCTCATGTCTGGCCCGCAGTTGTTCGCTTACCTGTCTCAGATCGACTTATGGCTTAGAAGCTATAACGTCACCATTCATTAAAGTGATATTTTCCACATCCTGGGCGGGAAAAATCCTATACAAATAAATGTAGTATGTATCTTTTGATAAAGGAGCTTTTCCCGTATAATGTCATCCCTTAGCCAACATTCCCATCAGAGCAGAAGACTCCTTGTATTTATCGCTGTAACCTTTGGTTTCACCTGGATTTGCTGGCTTCCGCTGCTGGTTAACAAACAATTCAGTGCCGGGGTGCCCGTACTGCCCGGGCAATTCTATCTGGGATCGTTCGGACCTCTCCTAGGAGCATTAGCTAGTGTCCAACTCCCAGGTGGAAAAGGCTTAAGGGACTGGTGCAACACTGCATTTTCAATTACATTTCCTAAAAAGTGGCTGGTCATCGCTGCTGGATTACCGCTGGTCTATGGGGTGATTGCAGTGTTGGCCCATGCCTTTATCACCGGCAGCTTGCCGGATATTCATACATTTGGCCTAACCTCTGACCTTCCGCCGCAATTTAATCTTTGGATGACTTCCCTTGTGTGGATGCTCACCTTCGGCATAGGTGAAGAGAGCGGATGGCGCGGCTTTTTGCTGCCAGAGCTTCATAAACGTTATTCCCTAGTTACTTCAGCATTACTAGTGTCCCTGATATGGTTAGCCTGGCATTTACCAGCTTTTTGTTTTAACGAAAGCTATCTTGGAATGGGCTTCGGAGTCATCGGATGGGCGATTAGTTTAACCTATGGTTCTGTAGTTCTCGCTTGGATTTGTGCGGGGAGCCGCTGGAGTATTATCCCGGTTATTGTATGGCACGGTATCTTCGACCTGCTAACAGGCAGTGACCAGGCCGCAGAGGTCATGGCAATGGTCTGTAGTATGCTGGTTATTGTTCATGGAATCCTTCTGATGAGAAAACTGGGCAGAAGCGGAAAAATTCCGTCCTAAAAGGGGAACTTACAGCTAGCTAATGCCGCCGATTAAACATTAAAAAGGCAGTTCAAGGGGGTTGCCCCTTGACTGCCTTTTTTTTAGTACGCTATCTCCCAGGTTAGGGCGATTCAATTGCACTTTTACATCACATTTAGCCAAATCCACTATCTGAGGGCGATTCAATTGCACTTTTACATCACATTTGCGGAATCCACTATCCGGTGAGACTTAAATAGCGGCTTTATAGTCCGCATGAGGTGTGAAGTAAAAATAGTTGATGGTCCTCACCTTTTGACCCACGGTGTAGGTATCTCACCAACCGCTAGATTGGTATTGAACCCTTTTTTTACCGGTTAAAAGTTAAAGTTGTCGGGGTCCGGACCAAAACGATGGTTTTGGTTAAGGTTCTCTAGAGCCTTTACATCCTCATCGCTAAGAGTGAAATCAAAGAAGCCCGCATTTTCCGTAATGCGCTCTGCATGTACCGATTTCGGAATCGTGATTACACCTTGCTGTAAATCCCATCGCAGAACAATTTGAGCAGGCGTCTTACCGTATTTTCCAGCTAACTCCTGTAGAAGTGGCAGTTCCAAATTCCCCTGCATCAGCGGACTCCAAGCTTCCATTTGAACGCCTTGCTCCCGGCAGTATTTCAGCAGTTCCCGTTGGGTCAGCAGCGGATGGAACTCCACTTGATTGACCACTGGCACAACCCCGGAATCTTCGATAATATCCTTCAAATGGTGAATCTGAAAGTTGCTCACACCGACGGACTTGATGAAGCCTTCCTTTTGCAGGTGGATCAAAGCTTTCCAAGTCTCACGATACTTACCCGCAACGGGCCAATGAATCAAATACAGATCTATAACATCCAGTCCCAGCTTACGCCGGCTGACTTCGAACGCTTTCAGTGTGGATTCGTATCCTTGGTCAGGATTTCGAACTTTTGTCGTAATAAACAGTTGTTCCCGGGGTACTCCGCATTCATGGATAGCTTGTCCTACCCCTTCTTCATTGTTGTACCCTGCTGCTGTATCAATACTGCGGTAACCGGTCTCTACAGCCGCTTTAACGGCGCGGATAACCTCATCGCCGTCCTTAGTTTGCCATACTCCCAGGCCTAGCCATGGCATCGTTACACCGTCATTTAATGTGGGGCCACCTGAAAATGGTCCGTTCAACTGACTCATAGTTTAACCCTCCAAGCCTATTGTAGTTTGGTTCACTTACCAAAATTAAGTATATCAGAACGTAAGTACAATACCAAAAAAGCACAAAAAAAGGAGGCGCTTATCGCGCCTCCATTCTCTTTATTTCTCAATCATTTTGAAGTCATCAAAGTGAAATTCCGGTGAAACAATACAAGACACCAGTACGGGCTCTTCTCCGAGCGGTCGGGCCGCTTGCCATACTCCTGCAGGAACAACCAATTGCGGCTGTTGGCCTGCTGCCACGTCCAGACCCAGGATATACTCCTTAACATCTTCTGGTTGGTCTCCGCTGCCTCCAAGACTCAATACGATAGGACTGCCTGAATGCCACAGCCATATTTCATCCGAGAGCACCGTGTGCCATTCTGAAGCTTCATCTGCATGAAGCAAAAAATAAATAGAAGATGCCGAGCAGCGTGAGCCGGAATAGCTGCCGCCTAATACCTCTTGCGGAATTTCAAATGAAGAATTCCAAAGTCTTTTGTACCAACCGCCTTCAATATGCGGCTGCATCCCCAGCGCTTCAACTAGAGGCGATATTTCTTTTTGGGTCACGTCTCTCTCTCCTTAAAAGTTTTGCAAAGCAAAACCAACATCGTAAGCAAATGCTTTAGTTTTGCTTTTTACTTTAACGGAATCCGCTGCAATTGTAAAACCCCGCTCGTACATTCACTATTTTACTGACCTTCGACTGGCCATCTTACTTACCCTCTTACTTACCTTCTTACTTACCTTCTTACTTGCCATCCTTACTCGCTTTAAATATTTCAGCCATGGCTCCCAGGCTTCCAAGCGTCTCAACGGCGCTGGTCGGCAGGAAGACTTTGTTAGCCGGTCCTTTAGCGATTTCACTCAGTGCTTCAAAAGAACGATAAGCGAGTACCTGTTCATCCAATCCTGAGGTACTGAGCAACTGGATACGGACTTTTTCAGCTTCGGCTATAGCCTCAATCGCTTTTGCTTGACCGAGAGCTTCCAGTTCCTGCGCTTGACGCGAACCTTCAGCTTGACGGATACGGGCTTCCTTATCGCCTTCCGCCTTCAGTATTTTACTCTGTTTGTCACCTTCTGCACGCAAGATCATATCCTGTTTGGCGGCTTCTGCCTCCAGTACAATCGCCCGCTTGCTGCGCTCAGCCTTCATTTGTTTATCCATCGCTTCTTGGATATCGAGCGGCGGCTTGATATCGATAACTTCCACACGCTCAATTCTTACGCCCCACTTCTCAGTAGCCTCATCGAGAGCGACGCGAATTTCGGTGGAGATCTTTTCACGTCCGGACAGCGTCTCATCCAACTCCAGCTTACCAATAATTTGCCGCATCGTTGCAGTTGAGATATTTCGCACGCCATATACATAATCGGAAATGCCGTAAGTCGCTTCTTCCGGACCCACAACCTTATAGAAAATAATAGTATCAATTTGAACTTGAACATTGTCTTTCGTGATTACCGTTTGGGGTGGAACATTGGCCTGTTGAATCCGCAGATCATGGTACTTACGCACCTGGTCAATAACCGGAATCAGAATGTTTAGACCCGGGGTTAACAGACGGTGGAATTTACCGAGACGCTCCACGACACCAATCCGCTGCTGAGGCACAATCTTGACCGTTAGAGCAATGAAGACTACAACGACAACAAGAACCACAATAATAATTGCCCATTCCATTAGTTCATTTCCTCCCATCGTTCTACTTCAATTATAGTGGTACTTCTACCTACTACCTTGACAATCTCATTTCTGCCAAGCCTTTGAACAGATGTGGCACTCCAAGTATCCCCGCCAATCTTGACTTGACCGTAATACCCCGGCTCTAGCGCCTCCACAACGACGCCTTGTCTTCCGACGATATCCGTACCTGTATCATTGAACCCGCGGGAACTTCGGAATTTTGCCACAAGCGGCTTCGAGAACAGGGTTAGACCCAGCGCAACAAGGGACCCGATTACTACTTGAAGTAAAATAGCATCTGGCACTAAAAGCGACACCAATCCAGCCATTATTGCACCAATACAAAGCCAAAGCAGGTAAAACGTAAGCGTCATCATCTCTACTACAAACAGGACACCGGCTGCGATTAACCAAAACATCCAGACCATCATCGGTGAACCCACCACCTTCCGCTATATACTACTATAACGAAAAAAACTGCGAAGCGTTGCAGAAGTTTCAGCAGCCAAAAGCACAGACATGTATATACAATGTATTTCATCTTATGGCAGCTTATGAATACCCTCTTTCTTATATTTTGCAAAAAAAGCCTGCAGTTCGAGGCTAAGGCCTCTCTGCAAGCTTTTGTTATTCTTACCCTACACAAAAGTGGGGTTTCTTATTGCACCTGACTATCCTGATCCTTCGCAGACAGCTTATCCGTAAGCAGCCGCAGGGCAGTACCCCGGTGGCTAATCAACTGCTTCTCGGTGAGTGTCAGTTCTGCCATGGTTTTTTCGTAGTCCGGCAAGTAAAAGATCGGATCATAACCAAATCCGCCCCCGCCCGCAGGCTCAGAGGTAATCCAACCGTCCACAGTACCTTCAGCCGTTAGCTCGTCTCCGGTTGCCGGATCATAGAGCGATAGCGCGCAGACGAATCTGGCTGTACTCAGCAAGGGCTGTCCAGTATCTTCACCCTGCTTCAAAGTCTCCAACTCACCAAGGAGTTTCAAGTTATTAGCTGCATCGTCTGCATCTTCACCCGCATACCGTGCGGAGTAGACACCGGGTCTTCCTTCCAGCGCATCTACACAAAGGCCAGAATCATCAGCTAGAACAGGAAATCCGAGCGCGTCGCCAACAGCCTTAGCCTTTTTTAAAGCATTCTCAGCAAAGGTCGATCCGTCCTCCACTACGTCCGGGAGATTTGGATAATCGAACATACTCTTAACCGTCAGTCCAAGGGGGGCAAAGGCATGCTGAAACTCACGGACCTTTCCCTGATTCTTCGTCGCAACAATAAGAATGCCGCCTGTTGAATTCATTTTATACCTCTTGACCCGGCTGCCCGGTAGGGATTTTGAGGGCAATAGCTCCCAAAACTTCCTTTTGTACAGCAATGAGTTCAGTAACGCCTTTCTCACCCAGCTCAAGCAAGCGATTCAGTTCTTGACGTGTGAATGGTCTGTCTTCTCCCGTGCCTTGAACTTCAACGAATGCTCCGCCGCCAGTCATAACTACATTCATATCTACCTTCGCCTTGGAATCCTCTTCATAATTCAGGTCCAACAGCGTTTTGTCACCTACTACGCCAACACTAATGGCTGCTAGAAAATCGGTAATTGGGAATACACTGAGCTTGTGCTGTACAGCAATTTTGTTAATGGCAATAGCCATCGCTACAAAAGCACCCGTAATCGAAGCGGTTCGTGTTCCACCGTCTGCTTGAATCACATCACAATCCAGCGTAATGCTGCGTTCGCCCAGTGCTTGCAGATTCACCACAGACCGAAGGGCCCGGCCAATTAAACGTTGAATTTCCATAGTGCGTCCAGTTAGCTTGCCGCGTGCCGATTCACGCTGGTTGCGTGTCCCAGTTGCGCGTGGAAGCATGGAATATTCAGCCGTTACCCAGCCTTTACCTTGGCCTTTCAGGAATGGTGGAACCTTCTCCTCCACAGTAGCTGTACAAATGACCTTGGTATCTCCCATTTCAATCATCACGGAGCCCTCAGCATATTTATTAATTTGGGTTGTTATCGTCAATGACCGAAGCTGGTCGTCATTTCGCCCGTTTGATCTCATCTTTTCTGCCTCCTACATCAGCTCATTTAAGCATCCCCTATTCTACCAAAGAGCAGGCACAAAAGCATCTTTTTAGCCTAACCGTTATTTCTAAAGCGGCATCTCATTCAAATATTGCGGGACCGAAACCGGCTTTCCGTAGTCAACCTCATTCGTTCCGGTCACTGCTTCCTTGCCGTTCAGGCGAATCTGAACCAGAGAATCTTCACTGTTCTGCGCGACTGTCAGGACAACGGATTCCAACATTTCCGCTGGAACCTTGTCTCCGTCAACGAACATATCGTCCTTTAGTGAAACGGTAACCACGCCATTTTGACCCTCTTCTACGGAATCAAGCAGGGTCCCGTCGGTCATAACCATTTCAAGCCCGTCACCAGACTCCGGTCCGGATATCAATTCGTTCAAAGCCGCCTTAACTGGCTCTAGTCCAGCTGGAATGAAGCGCGTCACCGGAACATAATACTGGACACCATCCGGTGATGCTGCCGAGAAGTAAACAGTAACTGCACTGGAATTCATTGCGATTGTACCGCTCTTTGGCAGATTAATACCCATGTTACGTGACAATGGACGATCTAGCGGCGTTCCTTTTAACGGCATCTCACTTAGCTTCTTACCGTCAACCCATATTTGTACGCCTTGAATGGCTTCATCTCCTGTAAGTGTCCATGTGACAGCTTCCAGAATTTTGCGTTCATCCTCCACGGCATATTCATTGAATTTAGCATTAAACTCAACGATTGCAAGAGCCTTTTCCTTGTCAACCGTAACGCTTTGTACCGTAGTTCCAGCTGGGAGAATACCATGAAAACCGGAAGGCAATGATGATGCATAGGCTCCTTTACTGACTAGCGCAGTTAAAGCGTCCTTCAGGGCTAGGGTCTCTTCACCAGAAGGTAAGCTAAGTGAAACCGGAGCGAGCAATCCATTATCATTCTCTAGAAATACAGTCGTTCTAGTTGAGGAAGAACCCGCCTCAGTTGCAGCTGGACCGCTAACCTCCACTGAATCCGAATCTAATGTTACTGGACCCATTACTCCAGAATCTAGCGTATCTCCACTAATCTCCAGCATTTGTGCTTCGACTTCAATGGGCGGCGGATCTACCGAGGATGAAGCATCTAGTCCAAACAAGCTGCAGCCGGAGAGCGCCAGCGGTACAGCCAGAAGGCAGACTGCGGATATACCGCGAATTTTTTGCATATGTGCCATAATTATTTTCCCCTTTCAAAAATAAAATATCCTTTGTACTGTTATGTATACGAGCCCTCCCCTGAAAAAATAACAACAGCTTATCCTAAAGTTTGAATAGTGGACAAATACCACCCTATAAAAGTACAATTTCTAAACAGTGGGAATTTACCTATCCTTCACTGGAGAGAATACTAACCAAAGACTCACTATATTGGAGGGACTGACAATGGCTGACGCAAAATTGCCTTACAGTCTGAACAGCAGGTCCGTTGCAGAGGCGACTAAAAGCTGGCTGCACAAACGGGGAGTAACCATACAGGAGATAGCTGATCTTGTCATCCTGCTGCAGAAGCCTTATTATCCAAATTTGACGATGGACGAATGTATTCACAACGTAGAAATGGTACTTAGCAAAAGAGAAGTACAAAACGCGGTACTCACCGGCATTCAATTAGATGTGCTGGCTGAAGAAGGTAAGCTGTTTCCCCAATTGCAGGATATGATAGAGCATGACGAGGGACTTTACGGGGTAGATGAAATTTTGGCTTTTTCTATAGTAAATGTATACGGCAGTATCGGGTTCACCAATTACGGTTATATCGATAAACTAAAGCCCGGTGTGCTTCAACGTCTGAACAATAAAGAAACTGGGGAAATCCACACCTTTCTTGATGATATTGTCGGAGCCGTAGCTGCCGCAGCCAGCAGCCGGATCGCCCATCGCAAGCAAGCGGAGCGGGAGCAGGATCTTGGATTGCCGCATGCACCAGAAGATACCGAAGAGGCTGCCAAAAAGCTTGCAGATATTCAAAAAGATACGCCTGAGTAATCAGACACAAAAAGAAGCCCTCTTTCCACATCAATGTGGAGGATGGCTTCTTTGCATTTCGATAACTATTATTCAGCAGCCGCGAAATATAAGCAGCCCTCCGACTCTGTTAGTATTGCCCGTTCCCTGCGTACAAGCTCCACCATATGGGCCAAAGCCTCACTCATGGCGAATCGCATCTGATGTATGCTCGATATTCGGCCATGAAACAGGGCTTCACATATCGCGAAGCCGCTTAAAGGGCCCTCGACCAGTAAGGCCTCCGCAGCATCCAGCCGCTCCTCATGGTGATCGAGCAAGCTGTTGATGCGTTCAGCAAAAGCGGCAAAAGGCTCGCGGTGTCCCGGAAATGCTAGGCTCACAGGATAACTGCTAAGCTCCCGCAGCCCTTGCAGGAACGTCATAAGCGGCTGTGGATCAGTTCCTGGCAGCAAGCTGACGTTGGGAGAAATCTGCGGCAGCACGGCATCACCGCAAATCATATATCCGCTTTCGCTATGATAAAAAGATAAATGCCCCGGTGCATGCCCACCGGTTAGGATCGGCTGCCACATGTGATCACCCATCTTAAAGGGTACAGAAGGAGTGATATATGAGACCTCAGGCTGAGGAATAACCTGCGGTGCAAAACGTTCATGATGTTCCTTAATTTCGTCCGTTACATGTTCAGGCATTCCATGCCGGAAGAAAAACAGCGGTAACTCTTCATTCATGCTGGAATTCCGGCCCCACATCAGCAGGGCCTCCGCATGAGCACGTTCGGACATCCACACCTTGCAGTCACTGCGAGACTGCATCCAGCCCGCCAATCCATAATGGTCGGGATGATGATGGGTAACTACGATTTGCTTCACTTTGCTCCAGGTTAAGTCCAGCTTATCAAGCGTTCCCTCCCAGGCGAGCTCCGTCTCCAGCGTGTGCGGACCGGGATCAATGATGGTTACGGCGCCTTCTGTATCCTTAAGCAGATAACTATTCACCTGACGTAGCGGTGGGGCCATAGGAACAGAAATCTGCAGGATATTGCCTTGTCGTGGAGTAATGATCGCTTCCCGCATGGAGTCATTGTCTTCTATAAATCTTTTTCCGGATACCATTTAGGGTCTTATACCTCGAAAAATCATCCGCTTAGAGTTCGCTGCATCATAAGCGCCTTCATCATAACTGCCATGCACCGCTTCAACCTGTAACCCTGCCTCCTCGATCATCTCCTGAAATATTTTCACCGGATACAACTTCACACACTCATGGTATTGTCGGGGTATTCCATCTTCCTTACAGGTTAAAATGATATCCTTTTTCACAAATCCATCTTCAATACGGCGTCTCTCATCAATTAGAAGGTTCCCCTCTTCACGGGTAGAGTGCGGCACCAAATTACGGATTACATCCGCAGGATTAAGAAAATCAATAATAAACTTTCCACCAGGCTTCAGCATTCGCTTGATTTCGCGGAGCACCTTAATTTGCTCTTCATCTTCTTCAAAATATCCGAAGGATGTGAATAGATTAACCACCGCATCAAAATCTCCGTTAAGTTCCAATGCTCTCATGTCCGCTTGAAGCCAGGTGACTTGATCCGCTCCCTCTTGAGCACGTGCTTCCATCAGCAGAGGCCCCGATAAGTCTACACCGGTTACCTCGTACCCTGCTTCTGCGAGTGCAAGCGAATGACGGCCCATGCCACAGCATAAATCCAGCACCTTAGCCCCTGGAGGTAAATCCAGCCAGCCAATCATCTGTTCAACCTCACGCCTTGCTCCACCGAAATCCCGGTGTCTATATATAATCAGATAGTCTTCACCAAAACTCTCCTTGTACCATTCACTCATCTCTTCACTCCTCCCGCAGGCTGCTTCCTGCCAAACCACGTATCTTTGTAATGGTAACGCTAATTGTACCGTCTTTTATGGACAAACTCAAAAAACAAATTCTGTTGACATTGAAATACGAATTAACTATACTTTCTGTAATCTTATATACGATATACGTTGAAAGAGCCAGTAGCAACTTAGTCCCTATTCCCAGAAAGCCGGGGGTGATGGAACCCGGTATACACTAAGTTGACGAATTACACTCTGGAGTATCTCGGGTAATGCCGAGCGGAACACGCGAACGATACCTCGCAGAAGAGTGGCATGAATGGTGCTTGTAATAAGCTCTATTGGTGCAATTTGGGTGGTAACACGGTTGCTTAATCGTCCCTATGTCTACAATAGACAAGGGGCGATTTTTTTATTTTTTTCAACGGTTAGTTCGATATGTTATAAGAATATCTATGAATTGAAGGAGTGTTATGTTGTGAATATTATGGACGAACTAGGGTGGCGCGAAGCCATCAATCAACAAACGGATGCTGAAGGTCTACGTGATTTGACGAATAACAAGGCCATTTCGGTATACTGCGGTGTAGACCCAACGGGTGACAGCATGCATATTGGCCACTTGATTCCATTTATGGTGCTCAAACGCTTCCAGCTTGCGGGTCATCGTCCAGTCATTCTGATTGGCGGGGCAACAGGCACCATCGGTGATCCAAGCGGTCGTCAAAGCGAGCGTTCCCTGCAAACCCTGGAGCAAGTACAGGCTAACGTTGATGCACTTACTGAACAAATGAGAAGGCTCTTCATTATCGAAGGCGATAATCAAATTCGTATGGTTAACAATTATGACTGGACACACAAAATTAATGTGATTGAATTTCTGCGTGACTTCGGTAAAAATTTCACCGTTAACTCCATGCTTGCAAAAGATGTTGTGGCGAGCAGACTAGAAAGCGGGATTTCCTTCACCGAATTCTCGTACCAAATCCTACAATCGCTGGATTACCTGCATTTATATAAGCATGAAGATGTACAGCTGCAAATTGGCGGTTCTGATCAATGGGGCAACATCACCAGCGGGCTTGATCTGATTCGGAGAAAAGAAGGATCTGAAGCGAAAGCTTTCGGCCTGACCATTCCGCTTATGCTGAAAGCTGACGGTACGAAATTTGGCAAAACAGCCGGAGGCGCGATATGGCTGGATCCGAATAAGACAACACCGTTCGAGTTCTATCAGTTCTGGGCTAACACTGACGACCGTGATGTCATAAAATACTTGAAGTACTTTACGTTCCTTTCCAAGGAACAAATTGACGATCTGGCTGAAAAGGTGCTTACAGAGCCGCATAAACGCGAAGCCCAAAAGAAACTGGCAGAGGAAATGACAAGATTCGTACACGGCGAGGGATTGCTGGAGCAGGCGAAACGTATCACAGCTGCTTTGTTTAGCGGCGATATTAAATCGCTCACTGCGGATGAGATCGAGCAAGGCTTCAAAGACATGCCAACGTTCGAAGCTACCCTGGAGTCTAAGAATATCGTAGACTGGCTTGTGGATCTGGGTATCGAACCTTCCAAACGTCAAGCGCGTGAGGATATAACAAAAGGTGCAATTTCAATGAATGGTGAGCGCGTTAGTGATGTAGGCTTGGAAGTGACTGCTGATCAAGCTATTGGCGGCCGTTTCATCATTATTCGCAAAGGGAAGAAAAATTACAGCTTGGTAAAAATGTCCTAGACTTCAAGTTGTAGCTGAATCACAAGAAAAACCCTTCAAGACTTGCTTAGACAAGCTGAAGGGTTTTTGCTTATTTATAAATCCAACAACAAGGTTAACTCAACCGCTGCAAATATACTCTCGCTTCATAAGGACGCAGTTGCAGACGGCTTAAATCCTCTTCTTTTTGCGGCTCATAATTCGAAATCAGCAACTCCATTGGACCCGCAGTCATTTCCGGCGGCAGCTCTAGCAATGGTTCCCGCTCAAAAAAGTTCAGAATTACCAGCAAGCGCTGATCTTCTAGTGTTCGGGTATAGGCATAGATCTCCGTATCCTCTGGCAGCAACAACTCATACTCACCATATACAATGACTTTATGCTTTTTTCGAAGCGCAATCAGTTTCTTATAATAATAATAGATCGAATCTGGATCCTTAAGTGCTTGGGCTGCATTGATCTCCATGTAATTAGAGTTGACCTTAAGCCATGGATCTCCTGTTGTAAACCCGCCATCTTCATCGTTATTCCACTGCATAGGTGTACGGGCATTGTCTCTGCTTTTTTTATGAATGGCAGCCATAATCTCCTCTTCAGGGACGCCGTTCCTACGCTTCTCTTCATAATAATTAAGTGTTTCTACATCCCGATAGCTATCAATGGATTCAAAAGCAACGTTTGTCATTCCAATTTCTTCTCCCTGATAAATATACGGTGTGCCTTCAAGCATATGAATGAAGGTCGCCAGCATTTTAGCCGAAGGGATTCGGTAAAATAGGTCATTCCCAAAACGGGACACCGACCGCGGCTGATCATGATTGCACAGATAGTTGGCATTCCAGCCGCGATTATGCAGCACGGTCTGCCAGTTGGTGATGATTTTTTTCAGATCGATCAGATTCCACGGTACAACGTCCCACTTCCCGCTCCCTGCGGAAGCAGCATCTAGAAACATATGCTCAAACTGAAAAGTCATGTTCAGCTCGCGGCGACCATCACCTACATAATCCAAGGCCTCCTCCGGTCCCAGTCCAGAGGTTTCACCAACGGTCATGATGTCATAAAAGTAGAGGACCTTATCATGTAAGTTTTGCAGCAATGTATGGACATTCTCCAGGTTGGAAAACATCTCATAGGCTCTTACAGTCTGCGTTCCGTGAGGATTGTGGGCATCCGGGTAGCCTTCCGTCTTTACGATATGGGCAATCGCGTCAAAGCGAAAGCCATCTACGCCCTTTTTCAGCCACCATTGCACCATTTCATGCAGCTTATCAATAACCACTGGGTTCTCCCAATTCAAATCCGGCTGGTACTTGGAGTATAAATGTAGATAGTATTCATCCGTCTTCGGATCAAGCTCCCACACAGAACCGCTGAAATAAGACTCCCAATTGTTCGGTGGTCCTCCGTTTTTGCCTTTTCTCCAAATATAGAAATCCCTCTTCGGATTGTCCTTCGAGCTTCTGGACTCGACAAACCAGGCATGCTCATGGGAGGTATGGTTAAGGACAAGATCCATCATCAGCTTCATGCCGCGTGAATGCATATCGCGCAGCAGCTGATCAAAATCGTCCATCGTCCCGAATTCTTTCATGATGTCACAGTAATCGCTAATATCATAACCGTTGTCATGATTCGGCGATTTATAAATAGGACATACCCAGATCACATCTACTCCCAGCTCCTGTAAGTAATCCAGCTTGGATATAATTCCTCGCAGATCTCCAACTCCATCCCCGTTGCTGTCCATGAAGCTGATGGGGTAGATCTGGTACACGACACTTTCTTTCCACCATTTGGGGTTCATGTCACTGCCTCCTTGTGTGCTTAATATATCTTAACCATACTTAAGCAAATGGATAACAATAATTGATACCGATGAAGCAAGTGTAAATAACAAAAAGACCATCGATGGAGTTCGATGGTCTTCAATGACACAAATTAAATTAGTTTATGAATTGATTTTAGGTTCATGCCTTTTTTGTACTTTGACGGTTAACTTTATGGTTCCTGTGGACTGATCTGAGATCCGTGTCACCTCAAGGGTTAACTCGACGCGCGTCAGTTTGACAGGATCAAGAATCGTACCATCCAATTGAATAACTGCAGGATTGGCTGTTTCCTTGATAGCCACTGTGTAGCCATCTGGAACCGCTGGAAGTTTCAACTTAACGTCATTCTTAGACGGAGTAGCAATTGCAGTCAGTGTGTTCGCTATTTCCTGAGCACTAGCGGATCTTACTGGAACGGTAATGGTGATCGTTATTGTTCCTTTAGACCCGTCGAAGTCTCTCGTAACCTCCAGAATCAGTTCCACATCGGTTTGAGCGTCTGGTGGAGTGATCACTCCATCGAGGCCGATTACCATAGGATTGCTGGATTGCTTAATAGCTAGGCTGTAACCGGCCGGTACTGCTGGCAGGTTCAGTGATACAGCATCCATCACAGGTGGCACTATAGCTTCGAGAGAATCGGCAACCTCTTGGGCTGATGGCTCTTTGACAATGATCAACCAGCTAATCTGTGGATCAGAGCTTGATGTAGCTGCTGAAGCTGACCGATGAACCGTAAGATCAATTCCGCCTTCATTCACAACTACATTCGGATAGGCCAACACATCTTTTGCACTCGAGAAGACATACGCTGAAGTGAGCGTCTGACCATTCACAATAATATCTGCTTTCCGTCCCCCATTGGAATATTGAGCCCACGGATCGTAGAGGCCAGTATAAATGGAATATACTCCTCCGGTTACATCAAATTTATAAGTGATATCATTCCCTGAATTGGATTTGAGATATCGTAAATTGGTGAACAAATCATCTGATGCTGAGCCAGAAGTGTTGGTAGAATCCCCTACATAACCCCAATTTTGCTGCATAAGAGGATTGTACTGTTGATCCGGAACTCCCTTATTAAGAAGTGAATCCCCCATGTAACTAGTCCAGGCCGTATAATCTTCAGTCACAGCACCTCCCGCATTAACAAAGTAAACTGCATGTTCAGGCAGAACGTCCATAGTTACAGAGATCTCTTTGTTCTCCAGTAAGGGGAGAATCCCGTTGACAGTAATTCTGCCTGGTTTGGCAAATTGATTCGCATTCATTGTCCAACTGACAGGCATTTGTTCTGTGACATTGTTGGACTTTGTAACCGATAATTCAGCTGGGAGCATTGGCATTTTTCCCATAGGAACATATTTAGGCAAAGGTGTATTAATTGTAATTCTGCCCATACGGTTCAGCAGGGATAAATTCCACTGATCGTACCATTTCAGAATAATTTGATCGTCTTGTCCGAACTCAATCGGAAGCCAGATATAGCGAGAGTCTCCTAGATCACTTGATTTCCAGCGGTCCCCCATAAAAATATATTTGCCGTTAGCTGCATCGATTGTGATCACGTTGGTGCTTTGTGAATCAAAGGTAGTGGAAGCTTTCGTACCTACGGAAGGATCTCGCATCGCTCTCCATTCACCAAATATCTGATCAGCCACCGTATACCGCGCAGCATTTGGAGCCCAACCGGTAGCACCTGAAGTGATCATGTAATATTTTCCCTGATACTTGAACATAGCAGGCGCTTCACGCTGCGCCCCTGGAAACACACGAATATAATCCACGCCATACTCTGATTTATAAGTGGTATCCCGTTGCTCATTTCCGTCCTTATGCCATCCGGTCACATCGGTATAAGACTCATTCAACTTGGAAATGTACATCGTCATATTCTCTTCGCTGGAATAAATCAGATAAGCCGTACCATCGTCATCTTTGAATAAGTTCATATCCCGGGCCATTCCGGGCTGATTAGGCTGACCGTTATAGGTGGCACCTTCAGGCACTCGGTCCATCCGCTCACTTTTTCCATATACAAAAGGTCCTGTCGGGGAATCACTCAAAGCATAACCTGCTTCAGCCTTGGCATAATTCGCCGTAGAAGTAGTGCTCGGGCCGTCCGTATGCAGCCACATGACATATTTCCCAGTGACTTCATTATAAATAACCTTTGGACGTTCCATGACCCGCATCGTTCCAATATCATTGAATATATCAGCCTTATCTGATCTACCCGCATACAAAGCTGAAATCAGCGGGTCTGTATCGAATTGACCCATGGATTCAATGGCAGTCAGGGCAAGTCCCTCATCCTTCCAATTGTAAAGATCCTTGGAGCTGTAGACACGCACTCCTCTTGTAGGCATATAACCTAGTGTCTTGTCTTCCCCATACCAGTAGTAGGTAGAACTCGCTTGTTCATATAAAATCCCACCGCCATGTGCTTGAATCGGAGCGCCATTCGTATCCGTCCATACAGCTCCTGGATTAAAAGCGCTATTAGCCGAATACGTAGCAAGAGCTGCAATAGCATCACTTAAGCTTTGCTTGTAACTGTGAATCTCGTTCTGTAGGGCCGCTGCTTCTTTACCCTGTGCCTTTGCATTGTCGATGAACGTTTGCGCTGTTTCAATGACAGCTTTAAGCTTGTTGACACTATATACTGTATATTCTGGTTGCTCCGAAAGTCCTTTAGCCATATCAATTATGCCTTGGAGGTCGGAGAACTCCAAAATTACACTTTTTCTCACGATAATATAATTAATTAGAGGATCATTATAATTAGTCAGAGTGCCAGTGGATGGCCCCGCTATAGACACGTTCAGCATACCGTCTGTTACCGTAAGACCGCGGTAGGTGAATTCTTTTAATTGCTGGGTTCCTGAATCGTAGTCTCCTCCAGCCACATTTATGCCTTCAGCTAAGAGAACCATGTTTCGGCTGCTCCAAGGATTATAGAACCCGTAGGTAATATCATATTTATCCGCAGGAAGCTCAAACTTATAGCTGATGGCCTTTGATCTAACTTGTGTACCATTGTAGTACCTAAGACTGCCTGTTTTGGTGGTCGCATCTGGAACATTTGTGCCAGTCGTGGTAGTGGTCAAGCCCCAGCTTTTGCCCGTTATAGGGTCAGCTCCGTAGACCTGTTCAGTTACGCTCGCATACAGCCCCATTTTATCGTTACCCTCAAGAGTTGCTGGGGTTTTATCGCCTGCATTCACAAAATATAGGATATAGTCGTTATCTATTAATTGCTGATTGCTAAGCCCCGGAACTTCACCACCTTCTGCAGCGGCTGTCTGCATGGGAACCTGGAAGTTGAACGCTGTTGAAGCAATAAGAAGCACCATAAACCATCGTAAGCTTATTTTTCGAAGCATTAAATAAATCGACCTCCTTTAATAAAGTGGTGAATCAGAACACCTTAGTGAAAGCGCTACCAACGTAATGGATTGGGCTTAGCCCGTCACTTCCTCCTCCTATTCAAACATGAAGGAAACCGTATGCTAATTCAATTGTATAATTCAAATTTAAGTGAACTATACCCTCATAAGCACAGTGAAACATTCTGTCCATAGTGAACAAATTTGTTGTTTCTAAAGTAAGGGAGCATAAACACCAAAACTAGGGGCGAACCAAGAGGTGTGCTGAACCTAAAGTGAGGACCCGTTAGGAAACGGACAGAGAAGACCTTAATTTGAGCTCAATAGGAGGGTTGTGGTTTTTTGAACTCCAGGGACGTTATATGATTCGAATAACCCTCTGAGACTTAAATTGCGGTAAGGTTTGGTGGAATCCACCATCCGAGGGCGATTCAATTGCATTTTTACACCACATTTAGCCGAATCCCTCATCCGGGGCGATTCAATTGCATTTATACATCACATTTAGCGGAATCCAGCATCCGAGGGCCTTTCGATTGCACTTTTACATCACATTTAGCCAAATCCCCATCCGAGGGACATTTAAGTGCACTTTTACATCACATTTAGCCAAATCCCTCATCCGAGGGCGATTTAAAGATTTTCGTCTATCACTAAATTTGGTTTTGAACCATAAATATTCATAAAAAAAGGTTGCTTCACAAGACTCAATCGTCCTGTAAAACAACCCTCGTATATTGATCAGACAACATCCCGGGACTGCTCCTGCTCCTCCAAGTACCACTCCATGAGCAGAGCTTCTGGAACATTACATTTATAGATCTCAGCATATTCCCGAACCCGTTCAAGCAAACGACCCGACAGTTCAGCATTCGCTTCCAGACCATGATTCCCCAACGCATGGGATACTCCCCCGTTGCCGGAGTGTTTGCCAAGCACAAAGTGGTGTGCCCTGCCAACTTCGGAAGGATCAAAGGTCTGATACGTCGCCGTATCCTTCATCAACCCATCGACATGAATACCGGATTCATGTGTAAAAGCCAGTTCACCGACGATCGGCTTGGCATCTCCCACACTGCGGCCTGAGGCAGCGATCACCGTATCGGCCAGCTTTTTCAGCATTTCCGGACGAACCGCACAATGCCCATTGTATAGATAACGCCAGCCCAGAGCTACTTCTTCCATCGCGGCATTCCCGGTACGTTCACCTATGCCTGCTATGGTTGTGCTTGCCCAAGTCGCACCGGCAGCGATCCCACTTAGGGTGTTCGCTGTGGCAAGCCCAAAATCATTATGACAGTGCACCTCTAGTTCTATGTCCGCAGGGACTGCTCCCAGCAGTGTATGGACACGTTCAGCCATTTGACCCGGGTGAAGCGCAGATACCGTATCCGCATATCGAAACCAACGGATACCTTCTTTGTATAGAGTGTTCACCAGTTCCACCAGAAAGCCCATACTTGCTCGGGAAGAATCCTCCATCCCCACGGATACCGTCATTCCTAACCGCAAACCGTATTCTACTGCACGTTGCAATCTGTTTAACCCTTCAGCAGGGCTAATCCCCAGTTTACCCTGAAGCTGAATTTCCGAGACCGGTATGGACACATGACTCCAGTTCACCCCGGTATTCCAAGCCTTATCAATATCGCTGATCATCGCCCGATTCCAGGTCATCATCTTCATGGGAAGACCCAGCTCAGCAATTGCCGATATATCCTCTTGCTCTCTCTTCCCCATTGCAGGGATGCCAACCTCTGCTTGCTCTACTCCGCTCTCCGACAGCAACTTTGCGATTTCCAGTTTCTCTGCCCTCGTGAATGAAACTCCAGCCGCCTGTTCACCATCCCTAAGTGTCGTGTCACATAGCTTGAGACTTTTCACGGTTTACCTCCTTCTCCGCAGCAAGCGCAATTCGGATTACGGGTAATTCGGACGCTATAGCAGGCGAAGTCGAGTGAGTTGAAGCGATGCATTACGCCCGCATAAGTTGTCCCTACCCTTGTAACCCATTTTACGGCCTCGAGCGCTGCCAGACAACCCGCAATCCCAGAGGTGGCTCCCAAAACTGGAAAACCAAAAGGTTCCCACTGAGGCTGATTCCCTGGATAAAGGCATTCAAGACAGGGAGTTACCCCCGGAATAATCGTGGTTAGAGATATTTCAAATCCATACATCGCGGCCTCTACCATCGGTGTATGGCTCTCTACACATAGACGGTTCAATTCATATCTCTCTGGAAAATCATAGCGAGCGTCGATAACGATATCGGCGCCCTCTACCCATGGTCTTGCTATTTCAGGTTCTATCTTGGAATTATATCCTTCTATTTCAACATTCGGATTCAGACGTTTAAGCATTTGAATCGCCGTACTCATCCGTTCCATGCCTAAATGCTCACTATCCATCAATATTTGCCGGTTCAGATCCGGAGGAAGAATTACACCCTCATGGGCTAAGATTAGTTTACCGATACCTGCCGCTGCCAAATATAATGCAGCTGTTCCGCCCAAGCCGCCGATCCCGGCAATCATTACAGTTGCTTCCTTGAGCGCCTTTTGGCCGCTCTCTCCAAGCAGCTTCAACTGCCGTGCATATCGTTCCATTTCTAACGGTCCGGCAACCCGCTGCTCCATTCTGCTCTCCCCCTGTGACTGAATGTATGAATCCGCAGTCAACCCTCCAGGCTAAACGATCCGTGGAGAGCAGTCATTTTATTGTATTTTTCTAAAAATGCAAGCCCTTCCTCCACGCAGGCAATTCCGTAGCGAACGGCTTTATCCTGAGAAGTGAATGGGAAGGGGAAGCCTGCACGCAAGCTTTTTAATACTAGGATGATTCGCCCGCTGTAGAGCAGTGCACGCCCAAAACCTTCTCCATTCATTTCAGCTGCACTTTGGATAATCGCACCACTCCTCTCTTCCATGACACCGGCCACTGCCTGAAATAACATCGGTACCTGGAGGCGAACCTTAGGAGAAACCGCACAATTAAAATCGGACTGTGTTTTATCTTCAGATGAAGCCAGAAATAAACGTTCTATCTTCTCATGTTCGGAAAGTGAGGCATGACGGCCAAAGAAATCTTCAGTGTCTAAAAGTTGGCACAAACGGCGAGTGAAGGCATCCACCATTCCCTTTTCCGCAAGCGTTGAGGTTAGTTCTCCTTCAGCCATGGGTTCCATCTAGTTCCACTCCTTCCTCTTCTGCACGCAATACCTTAGCCAACCAGAGCGGGGGCTTCCCTTGGAGCATCTCAACGAGACGCTTTACCTGTTCATCTACCGAGCTGCCAAATGGAACTTTAACTGGCATGATTTTGCGACGCGTCACTCGTGCAGCTGCGGAAGCACCAATCTGCATTAAGAAAATGAGCGTGCAATCACTCACAGCCTCTAGGCGATTATCGATCCTGCCCGCCTCATCTTGGTTTAGAACTTCGGGCAGCTTACGCAGCTCTATAAGCTCTCCACCACTTTTCGTAACATTATAGACAGCGAACATCGGACTTTGTCCAAATTGGGCATTTACTCTTATTCCATCATCTGTCGCGAACGCTACTTTCACGGCGCTCCGCCTCCCTTCGCATTAACAAATTGCCTGCTTTATTCGTCCATTCCATCGCACCCCGGTAGCCTACAGAAGTTGACATATAAGCTCTAAGCTCGTTCCATACCGGAAAACCCGTAGGCATAAAGGCCGCTTCGATTCGTTTCGCCCCGGCAATTCCATGAGAGCTGCTGATCCACAAATCCGCTCCTTTTCCCAAAACCTCCGCATCGTCTAGATCACCAACCCACACCTCCCGCTCCATACCAGAGACCACTGGAGTTTCACAGGAAGTTACCAATGCCTTCTGCTCTACACCAAGCTCCTCCAGCCATTGTGAAACAGAATATAGATGGTCTGGTTCCAGCGCCGCCAGTACAGACATGCCTGCAAATTGAAAGTGGGCGTCCAGCATACTGTCCAACAGATTCTCCCGATGCCAACAATAGCGAAGCGGCACAGGCTCTCCACTAATTTGGTGTAGAAAATGCAGCAGATTATCAGAAGCCTTGAGCCCTAGTGCCCCTTGGAATACTTTATACGGCGTACCTATTGCATTGTGAAGCCTTCTTGCTGGACGTTCCATGCTTCCGCCAATGGCAATGGTTAGACCAGATTGAAGGCTCTGCAGCATAGAATCCAGCGGCACGCCGCCCCTTGTCAAAGGAGAGAAGCCCGTCAATAGATGACCTGACAAAGAGGTTGAAATATCCGGTACAGCAATAACCTCAAATCCAAAGGAAGCGATTATTTCTTTGAGCTCCATCACATCACCAGGTGTTAGAAATGAACCGGGCAGGAGTGTAATCTGACGAGAGTTCACCGTTTTTGACGCTCGTTGTCCAGCCTGCTGAATTAGTTCGTCGACCATCGCTTCTACGGTTCCACTAAAGCCAGATTCTAGAGAACCGCGAAAATCCGGCAGCGTCACGGAGAACGCTAGCCCACCACGCAAATTCCGTTCCCTCTTGTAAGACTTAAGCATCGACTGGTAATCAACTCCGGCCACATCCGTCAGTTCCGTGCCGATAATGCCGATGATATCCGGACGATGTTTGGTTAGAACCGTATTCAACGCTTCCTCCAAGTTACGATTCGCGTCAAAGATTACATCCATTTCCTGCAGAGCGGAGGTCTGAACCGCGATAGGCTCCCGGAAATGCCTTGTCAATAAAGCTTTGGGAAAAGCGGAGCAGCCTTGGGAGCCGTGAATAATCGGCATTGCCCGATAACAGCCCTGCATCGCCAGCACACCTCCGAGCGATTGCCCGATTTTGAGTGGATTGACTGAGGTAGGTTTGATCCTCTTGTTAATGGTCATATGGCACCTCCTTATCCCAAGGTGCAGGACTGGAAGCAAGCTTCCAAATCGGATTTGCAAGCGAATAGGTCAATTCCTTCGCTAGCCGCAGCAAGCCTTCATAACCGGCATAGGCTCTATGCCGTTCTTGGTTAATATCCACGAACGGAATCTGTTCTTTCATGGCGACATACATATTTCGTCCACCAGCAATCATGATGTCGGCCTTACGATCTTTTACGGTTTTTAGAATACGAGCGGCTCCACCCTCAGGAATGTATTCCGTATCATCGCCTACCCGTTCAGCAATTCTTGCGATATCATCATCTGTGCTTTTATTCGTGCCGACACCCACAACCTGAATGCCCAACTCTTTAAGAGCTGAAATAATGGACCAGCTCTTGACCCCGCCGGTATAGAGCACTGCCTTTTTCCCTTTCAATATTTTGCGGTAAGGCCGCAAATCTTGGATCAATCGGCTTTCTTCCCGTTCGGTCAACCGGTCTACTCTGCGCTCCATCTCCCGGTCGTTCATTAGATACGCCATTTGGCGTAAGGAATAAGTTGTTTCTTTCGCGCCATAGAACGAGCCTTCAAAATAGGGGATTTTATATTTAGACTCCATTTCTTTGGCTAAACCAAGCAAGGCCCGGCTGCATACAACCATGTTCACCTTGGCATGGTGCGCCCAAGTAATCTCCTTGTACCTCGCATCACCTGTTATTCGAGACATGAGTGTAATCCCAGCATTATTCATCAGCTTCTCAATATCCCACATTTCTCCGGCGATGTTGTACTCGCCAATCAGGTTTACACCCAGTGGAATTTCCTGCTCCGGTTCTCCTGTACCGATGACATACTGAAGGAGCGATTCACCCGCCAGTCGGTTCCCTAGATTCTTACTGCCTACAAAGCCAGGGCTGTTTACAGGAATGATCGGAATACCAAGACGCCCCGCTGCTTCTTTGCATACAGCATCCATATCCTCACCAATCAGCGCCGTAACACACGTCGCATATACAAATATTGCCGGAGGCGCAAAGCGCCCGGCAATATAATCAATGCTTTCTTTCAGTTTCTTCTCTCCACCAAAAATAATATCGGTATCGTTCAGGTCCGTAGCAAAACCGTATTGGGAGAGAGAGGGTCCGCTTGTCAGCGTGCCCCGACTTTCCCAACTGTTACCGGCACAGGCGATGGGTCCATGTACAAGATGTGCCGCATCCATAATCGGAAGCAAGGTAATCTGGGCTCCGTCGAAGGAGCAGCCTCCAGCCGCCTCGCCTGGCTTGGGTCTTGGACAGGGCTTGGATTTGGGAGTCTGGCTTCCGCAATCTTTCGCTTCAAACTCATCTTTTCGAATAGGCTCCATCCTTAACCTCCTTCGCTGTAACTGAATGCTCCTTACCTTTTAAAGTGTTAGGTTATTTAACCGTCACTACGAGGAATGTTGGACTTCCGGTCGCTGTTATCCTCAGATTTCTTGATTTATACCGCATACCGCGGTAGAAATCCGAGGATAAAGGCGAGCGCTAACGCTCCTCCAGTTCCAAAATTCCTCTCCGTGACTCAATAACCAAAGTTTTAAATATAACGACCACCCCCAACGGCTCACTCAACCATAAATCACAACTCCCGACGGTTTACTCGCCGTATGAATGCATCTAGGTACCCAACTACTCATTACCGCTGTTTGACTAACGGACAAGATCGTGGTTGAAGCCGGATGAATCTTCATCCAGGTTGTGCAGGATGGTGTTGACTATGGTTGTTAACAGGTTCAAAGCGCCTTGATAACCGATGATCGGATAACGGTGCAAATGATGGCGGTCAAACAGGGGGAAGCCTACACGAATGAGCGTTACGCCGGCGTCTTTGGCGGCGTATTTCAGGTGGGAGCTTCCCACAGCGAGATCTACAGGGTTATCAATCAATAAGGAACGCATATGCCACAGGTCGTTGCCGATATAGACGGTTGCCTCAGCCCCGTAGGGACTGGTTGCAAGCAATGCCTCAGCTTCTTCTTTGAAGCCGTTATCTCCGTTAGAGCAAATAATATGAACAGGTTCCATTCCGGTTTCGAGACAGAACTGAATCAAGCCAATTAACAAATCCGGGTCGCCTGCTAAAGCCAAACGTTTACCGTGCAGGTAAGGATGGCTGTCTGTTAATGCATCTACTACACGTCCACGCTCATCAACAAGCTCAGCAGGGACCGGAAGACCCGTTAGTTCACTAATGGCTTCGATCAATTGGTCGGTAGCGGTGATCCCAATAGGTGTCGACATGGATACTGTCTGTTGCTTCCACGTACCTTTGATATACTCCATCGTCTTTTTAACGGAATACTTCTGCAACGATAATGTTCCCAGCGCATTTGCCGCTTGGGGTACATCCGCAAGCTTCGTTCCCCCGTAATAATAGGAATATTCTCCTGTAGCTGGTGAATCAAAGTTCCCGCTATGGTCACCCAAGAAAGTGTACTCTGTATCAAATGCAGCAAGAATTTTGCGGACTTCTGCAAAGTTTCCGGTATAAGGCTCGAAACCCAGAATTACATTAAGCTTTTCTCCAGTCGCTTCACCACTGCCTGGAGCAGCCTGAATACCTGAACGGTTATACAGTGTGCTGATAATAGACTTCAACATGGAGTCATAGCCTGTAATATGAGAGCCCGAAAAACTTGGTGTATTCGCATACGGTACAGGCAGTTCGTCCGAGATGGCACCTTTCTGGCGGGCATTGGAGATAAATGCCTGCAGGTCATCGCCGATAACCTCTGCCATGCAGGTTGTCGATACGGCAACCATTTCCGGTTTGTAAAGAGCAACACTATTCTCAAGGCCATCAATGAGATTGCTCATTCCGCCGAACACGGCACCATCCTCGGTCATGGAGGAGGAGACAGCCGGGGCCGGCTCCTTAAAGTGACGGCTCAAATGGCTCCGAAAATAAGCAGTACAGCCTTGGGATCCGTGAATAAAAGGTAATGTTTTCTCGAATCCAAGAGCGGCCATCAGTGCTCCGAGCGGCTGACAGGCTTTATGTGGATTGACAACCAACGATTGTCGGGCAAAGTTTTTATCTTTGTATTCTGATGATTTCGAGTAAGCAAGAGCTTCCGCAGTTTCTTGTTCACTGCATGGGGCTTCGAATGCTTTTTTTCCTTCACGCTGCTGAACATAGGGTTCGGACTGGAACAACAAATTATGGTCAGGAATGTCTAGTTTGTCCTTCATACGCCCGCCTCCTCTTTATGGAGAGATTCTGCTTTGCCCGGCTTCATTAATTTCCATACAGGGCTGTTAATCGTCATGTCCATATCCTTGGCAAAAATCTTAAAGCCGTCATAACCATGATAGGGGCCGCTATAATCCCAGGAATGCATTTGGCGGAAAGGGATACCCATCTTATGGTAAACGTATTTTTCTTTTACCCCTGAGCCCATCAGGTCAATATCGAGCCTTTGTGCAAGCTCTTCAAGCTCGTATGCCGTTGGATCGTCATAAATGATTGTTCCTTCCGGGAGTTCAGGAAAGGTCTTCTCATAATCATCTTTATGGGCAAACTCATAACCTGTAGCGACAACCTCCATACCTAAGTCCTCATACGCTCCAAGCGTGTGGCGGGCACGAAGGCCTCCGACCAGCAGCATAACCTTTTTGCCTTCTAAGCGGGGTTTGAATTTAGTTATAATGGCTTCCATTTGCGGTGTATATTTAGCGATCACATTCTCGCAATTTTCCTGAATATGCTCATCGAACAGGGCAGCGATGGCTCGCAGACTCTCAGCAGTTTTGGTAGGTCCGAAGAAATTGTATTCCATCCATGGAATCCCGTATTCCCTCTCCATTGTGGTTACCATATAGTTCATCGAACGGTGGCAATGAATCAGATTAAGCTTCGCCTTATGAGCAATAGCCAATTCATTAATCGTACCGTCCCCCGACCACTGGGCAATAACACGGAGCCCCATTTCCTCTAATAAAATACGGGAGGCCCAAGCATCGCCGCCTATGTTATAGTCCCCGATAATGTTGACATCGTAAGGACCGCATTCAGCCAATTCCCTCTTGCCCATTAAAAAATCACGGATCGCATCATTGGCAATATGGTGGCCCAGCGATTGGCTGACCCCGCGGAATCCTTCACACCGAACCGGAATGATGGGAATGCCGAGCTCAAGGGACATTTTTTTGGATACAGCTTCAATATCATCTCCGATCAGACCGACAGGACACTCTGACTGAATGGAAATCCCTTTGGCCAACGGGAACATTTCCTTAATCTCACGACAAATGACTTCTAACTTCTTATCTCCGCCGAACACAATATCCGTTTCCTGAAAATCACTAGTAACCTGCATCGCGGTAAAATTATCGATACCCAAAGTTCCGTTCGCATAGTTCCGTCGTGTGCCCCAGCTATACTGCCCGCATCCAACTGGACCATGGCTGATATGAACCATATCTTTAATCGGACCCCAGACTACACCCTTGGAACCGGCATAAGCACATCCACGTTGAGTCATGACACCCGGACGGGATTTCATATTGGATTTAATCGAGCATTTGCCGCAGTTCATTAATTCTTCATTATTAATCTCAAAATGCTTCTCACGGTCCTTCCGCGCTTTCTCCGGGTAAGCCTCAAGCATCTCTTTAATGAGTAGTTTATTTGCTTCTATATCCAATCCCATGATAGACCCTCCTTTTCACGGATATCCTCCGGTGAACAGCCGTCTCTCCACTCCCATTCACCGGACGATCCTGCATTATTGGCCAGATGCGGCTTGCATTTTTTTGATGGCAGTCTCTTCGTCCTCAATAACACCAAATTCCATCAACAGATCCTCCAGTTCCTCCATAGTGATCGGGGTCGGGATCGTCATCATTTTATTATTCAAAATTTTCTCGGCCAGCATCTCATATTCTCTCGCTTGAGCATGCCCTGGGTTGTATTGGGCTACAGTCATTCTGCGGAGTTCAGCATGCTGCACAACGTTGTCACGGGGTACAAAGTGAATCATTTGCGTATTCAGGCGGCGTGCCAACTCCATAATGAGCTCATCCTCACGGTCTGTATTACGACTGTTGCAGATCAGTCCGCCCAATCTAACACCGCCGCTGTTGGCATATTTCAGAATCCCGCGGGCAATATTGTTGGCAGCATACATGGCCATCATTTCACCGGAACAGACGATGTAGATTTCCTGCGCCTTGTTCTCACGGATCGGCATTGCGAAACCGCCGCATACTACGTCACCGAGTACGTCATAGGATACAAAATCAAGTCCCTCATAAGCACCTTGCTGTTCCAAAAAGTTGATTGCTGTAATGATCCCGCGGCCTGCGCACCCTACACCCGGTTCAGGTCCGCCGCATTCTACGTTAAGAATATCGCCATATCCTAATTGAACTACATCTTCCAGTTCCAGATCTTCAACGGTTCCTCTTTCGGCAGCCAATTGAAGCACCGAGTTTTGAGCCTTGGTGTTCAAGATCAATCGTGTGGAGTCTGCTTTAGGGTCACAGCCAACAATCATTGTTTTTTGTCCGAATTTTGTAGCCAGTTGAGCCAAAGTGTTTTGTGAAGTTGTCGATTTACCGATACCGCCTTTACCGTAAAAAGCTATCTGTCTCATTGCCATCATCCCTTCGATATGTTTATATTTTCAAAATAAGAGCTGTACTTCACACTTTCGAGTATCATGTCTTCAATTCCACCCTTACGGACGAGCGGCAAAATACCAAGTTTGTTCAAGGTGGTTCGCGGCCCGTCACCAATACCGGAGCAAAGGAGTATGCGGCAGTCACTTAATATGGAGCATATTTCTTGTAAAGTAGCTTCTTTATCACCGTTGCAGTCGGCCTTGCCGTGGCAGTAAGCCTGTATCTTTCGGACACCCAGCAGCTTAACGTTTGCTCCATCGGTGTCATACACCATAAATTCTGTAGCATGGCCAAAATGCTGATTGACCTTGTCTCCACCTCTTGTGGCAACAGCGATTCTCGTCGTATGCGCACCTTCTTGAAGGCTGCTTCGCCTTAGCTGCTTCGCCTTCATACGCTGCCGAATCTTGCCATCCAGCTCACTTTGGAATGCAGCCCGGGCCGTTCCATTCACCACCGGTTCTGCCTCCATCTTATCCAGAATAAAATCCTGATTGCGATCCTGGCCCAACAGCCCGATGGCATCGGCACGGCATTGGCGGCAGTGGCGCATAACCTTCATGCCATCACGGCCAAGAATCTCCTGAAGATTATGCAGTTCCTTCGGGCGAGGCGCCTTGCGGCCGTCCCGTTCATACTGGCTGCCGGGTGCGATAATCAGCGGTGTAACATTGTGCAGCGTGGCCCCAAGCTCCTTAACTCTTTTGGAAACTTCGGGTAGATGATGGTCATTGACACCCGGAATCATTACTGAATTGACTTTGACAAGCATCCCCTGCTTGGCAAGCAGTTCAAGACCTTGGAGCTGACGGCTAATCAGTAATGCCGCTGCTTCTTTTCCTTCGTACCGTACACCTTCATCAAATACCCAAGGATAAATATCGCGGCCAACCTCCGGATCAATGGCGTTAATGGTAATCGTTACGTGACGGATACCCAATCTCACAATTTCATCAATATGCCTGTAGAGCGTTAGTCCATTAGTGCTTAAGCAGAGGGATACATCCGGGACATGTTTCTTGACCCTTTCAAACGTATCGAATGTTTTCTCAGGGTTAGCCAGCGGATCACCGGGGCCAGCAATACCTACTACTGATAGCTGCATTAATTGGGCAGCAACCCCTTTTACTTTTTGCTCCGCCTGAGTGGGAGTTAGCACCTCACTGACAACGCCCGGCCGACTTTCATTCACACAGTCGAATTTTCGGTTGCAGTAATTGCATTGGATGTTGCAGGCGGGAGCGACCGGGATATGCATCCTGGCGAAAAAGCGGTGCGCTTCCTCACTGTAACAAGGGTGGCGGCTAATCTCCTCCTCCGCTTCATTTGATAGACAAGACGATAGCTGCGGCTCCATTTCCCCACCTCCTGAATAAGTGTTTTCTTTCTCTCTGGTTGACATTAATGTTATGTTTTATGTCATGAAACTTACTGAATCGCTTTGAATAGTTACATCATATTTTCATGTATGAATATCGTCAATTAACATTCCTGCAAAAAAGCACTTATTTTCCTTATGTTTGCAGTTTCGTCAAACTATATGTTATCTTATCTAACTTATATGTATCATGTTTCCGTTTACAATGTTAATTACCTGCAAGTGAAATTTCATTACCCGCAAGTTAATTTGTGTGATATGCCTATTGTAGTTTGACAACGATTCTCAACTAGTATATGATCTTCTTAGGAAACCTTAGTAATACTCAATTCGTAAATACTCAAATTGAATATAATCCCGTAAAGGGGAGTAGCTGTTAGATAAAGTCGTCAATACGAGAATATGAGGATATTCTCCGGCTTTATCGGCAATGAACCATTGTTAGCGAGACCTTTACCAATCAAGTTAGTCCTTTATTCCAAAGGCTGATTTGTTTGGTAAAGGTCTTTTTTATATAAAATTGGTCATGCTAGCAGTAAGACTGAGGCCCTATAATGCATTTCATTCGAAGAAAAGGGGAGAAAGATCAATGGAATTAGGATTATTGTTAGAGTATGGTTGGGTTCTGCTCGTTCTTGTAGCACTAGAAGGACTTCTCGCAGCAGATAATGCACTAGTCTTGGCTATTATGGTAAAACACCTTCCTGATGAGGAAAGAAAAAAAGCACTCTTTTATGGTTTGGCAGGAGCATTCGTGTTCCGTTTCGGTTCACTGTTCGTCATTTCCTACTTGGTAGATATCTGGCAAGTACAGGCCATTGGCGCAATATATCTGTTGTTTATCGCTTTAAATCATATCTTCAGAAAAATATTATTTAAAAAGTCGACCACAGACGAAGCTGCTGAAAGCGGTACGGATGGTGCAGTTAATAAAAAGAAATCCAGCTTCTGGTTTACAGTATTAAAGGTTGAGGTAGCGGATATTGCCTTTGCCGTTGACTCCATTCTAGCTGCGGTGGCCTTGGCTGTTGCTCTCCCTGAAAGTGGACTTCCACATATCGGAGGCCTAGATGGTGGACAATTCCTGGTTATCTTCGCAGGTGGATTTATCGGACTCGTTATTATGCGTTTCGCGGCTTCCTTCTTCGTTAAATTGCTGCATTCCCGTCCCGGTCTTGAGACAGCAGCCTTCTTCATTGTTGGCTGGGTAGGTATTAAGCTGGCTGTCATTACTTTGGCTCACCCTTCACTGGGAGTTTTGTCCGAAGACTTCGCTCATAGTACTTGGTGGAAGGCAACCTTCTATGTTGTACTTGTGCTTATCGCAGCACTGGGTTGGTTCTTAAGCAGTACGGTTTCAGAAGAGACCGCTGAAGAGAATCCAATTCAAGAACTTGATAATCAACTCGGAAAATAACTAGTTTTCAGCACGACAAAAAAGCCAGTCTCCAATAACACGGAGACTGGCTTTTATATTTGAAGAAAAGTATTATTACTCAGACTCATTAAATCAGGCGTGCGATTTTTTCGATCTCTACTGCGGAGGCAGCCAACTGGTTCATGGTGGCGGAAATCTCCTCCGTTGCTGCTGCTTGGCGCTCGCTCTGTGAAAGACACTCATACAACGTTTGATCGATTAGGGTGATATTATTTTTAATCTTAAGTAAAATCTCTTCGATTTCTTTCGCAGATGAAGCGCTGGAGACCGACATTTTCCTAATTTCTTGTGCAACTACACCAAAACCACGACCATGCTCAGCAGCGCGTGCAGCTTCAATTGCAGCGTTGAGACCCAGCAAGTTAGAGTTATCCGCTACTTTTTTGATAAAATCCAGAATCTCATCTGTTTTATGCAATTCTTGTACAACCTTTTGACCCAGAATCTTAAGATCACTAATAGTATTAGCCAATTCCGAGGCTGTTTCGGCAATTTCTTCTGAAGTCGTATTAATCTCTTCCGAGGTTGTTGCCAGAGCATTCGCGGCAGAGCTTAAAGTTTCCTGATTTTTCAGGCTGATACCCATTGTTAAAACACCTTCAATAGATCCATCTTCCCCAATAACAGGCAAAGAGGAAGACTTAAAAGGCAGCCCATAAACCTCTTTCGGAACATTCGCACTAACAGCTTCACCTGTCTCCAGAGCCTTCCGAATCCCGCCTTTTTGCGGAATAGGTGTTCCTTCCTGTATCTTTATATCAATTTCATTACCCGGAAGGTAGTATACAAATGATTCTGTATTAGATAAGGCAAACATAACGTCAATGGGAAAAAGCTTCTGAACTAAAGGCAGAGTCAGTTTCAGGGATTCTAGTAATTCATTAACATTACTTGGATTTTGGTTGTTCAATATTCTAACATCTCCTAGTAGATATTTGAGCATAGTATAACACAGTGTTAGAGGGTTCGATTGTTTATTTATCCTTGACTAATGGAGCAAAAGTAAAAACAAGCCAGTCTCCAATACTACGGAAACTGGCTTGTTTTTTTTGCCCATATTGTTTTCTTTTATACCTCTCGAGGCGCTACTCTCCAGCGATACCTGAACGTTCCACGCTTTCTACGAAATGACGCTGTACAAACAGATACAAAATTAATATTGGCAAGATGGTCAATATACAACCGGCCATAATCTGATTAAGTCCTGTTGGGGCCATTCCGATAGAGCCAGATGTCGTCTGCGCCATCGCTTCTGCCGCCTGATTATTAGAGCCATAGAACATCGCTAACCGCTGTGACAGATTATAAAAGTTCGGCGTAGTTAAATACGTATTCGGTTCAAAACTATCGTTCCAATGCCAGACCACCGAGAACAAAAATACGATCAGCATTGCTGGCTTGGCGAGAGGAAACATGATTTTCCAGTACGTTCTGAGTGGACCTGCCCCGTCAATACGTGCCGCTTCCTCCAGAACATTAGGCATTCTCCGATAGAACTGAATAAAGATCAATACGAACAATGCCCCTTTCAAACCATGGCCAAACATAGAAGGAATCACGAACGGCAAATGTGTGTTGATCCACCCAAGATCACTGAAGAATAAATACAGCGGGACAACAATGGTCTGTGGCGGAACAAGAAAAGTAAACAAAAGCAGTACGAAACAAACTGTATAACCCGGGAACCGATATCTCGCAAAGCCATAGCCGATAATAGAACAGCTCAAGATTTGCAGAATCGCGCTCCCGAAGGAAATAATAGCGCTATTGGTGAAGCCGCCCCAAAATTTAAGCGACTCCCACGCCAAGGCATAGTTATGGAAATTTAGCCGTTTTGGCAGCCATTGCACAGTTGCGTCAGCCACATCCTGCATTTGCATCATGGATTTGGATAACATGTACAGCAAAGGATACAAGAATACAAAGCTTAGACTAAGGATAACTAAATAATAGAAAGCAATATTAATGACCTTAAAGGATCGCTTCATGCCCCTGTCCAGCTTGCCGCTTGTTTTCAGTCGGTTTGATAGATGTTCTATGTTCGCAGTGCGAACCTGTTTTACCGATTCTTTTAACACCTTCTACTTCCTCCCTTCGGTTGCACCGAGCGACTTACGGAACAACAGGAACACCAAGCCTAGGACCATGAATATAAAGACAAAATATATCCAACCCATTGCCGAGCCATACCCGAAATCATTGTTCTTGAAGACGACATCCAAAATGTGACTCATGATTTGATTGTCCGCCTTCGTAAATGAACTGACAATGCTAAACAATGTATTTACAAACATCATTGGCATAATCATTGGGAAGGTAATCTTCCAAAAACTCTCCCAGGCCGTTGCTCCGTCACACTTAGCCGCTTCATACAGGGAAATGGAAATAGTCTGCAGTCCGGCTAGAAAAATTAGAATTTGCACACCGGAATCCCACATAACCAGCGTTAAGGACTCTGCATATTTCAACAAGGCTTCCAGAATATCGCCAGGGATAAAGTTATGAAGCTTGTCGAACAAATCCTGATTATTAAAAATAGGTAAATTCGCAGCACCCTGGTCCATCAGTTTGCTCAAAATAGCCCCAGAAGCAATGATCACAGGCAGAAAAAACACTCCTCTGAAAAAGGTTTTCCCTATAAGTCCGCGATTCAACAAAATGGCGCAAAATAGTGAAAAGATAAGGATCAATGGAACCTGCGTCAGTGTCGACACCATCGTCGACTTGAGCAGGGGCAGGAAATTAACATCTGTAGTAAAAGCAGCGCGATAATGCTCCATCCCAATATAAGTAGCTATTAAGCCACCCTTACTAACCTGAAGCGATTGAAAGGAATAATACAGCGAACGGCCCAACGGAACAGCCATGAACACTAGAAATCCGATCAGCCACAAGGAGATGAAGGAATATCCTTCAACGAAATAACGTGCTCGCATCGATAGCTTTGATTTTTTCACTTCATCATCCTCCTGTTACCGCATAGCTGTAGGCTTCGACGTTCTGACCCGATATGTCGACGGATTGGCTATTATAGTTAACTATAATACTCACCCCATTCGCATAGGTCGTCCGAAATACATTTCGTTGCAGCTGCTCATGATTCATCATTTGCTGGTTACTTATGCTGTCGTAAACTTCCTTCAACTCCAGATAGTTCTTAACAGAAGGGGCAAGCCAGCTGTCAAATTCTGAGCTGAACAAACGGTCTTCCATGGTTCGCTGCATATCGCTGGATGGAGCAAAAGTCAGCTCATAACTTGGGATTGCTCCGTACTCCAGAGCGCGCAGCGCTTGGTTGCGGGAATCATCATACAAATTGACAGGACTTCCCGTATAAGGCACAAGTCCATGCACGACTAATTGATAGAAAGGAATCGCCCGATCCGTATAGACGAATCCGCTAGAATCCAAAGGCACCTGATCAATCCGATTCACATGACCCAAAGTATAGGCAAAGCCGTAATCCACAGCCGTATTTACGGCCTCATTGCGGAACTTATCCAACGCACTGACGTAGGTCTCCTTCGTCAGTATTCGGTCCGTTAGTGATTTATTATCCTCGTCTGAGTACAATAAACTACCGAAATGATCCAACTGAACGCCCTTTACACCTAGATTTTGAAAGTCTTCAAGTTCTGCTTCAGTACGTTCAGCAATAACACTTGGCTTCATTAAATAGAAATACTCATCATCTTTACTCCAAGGAGTGGAAAGGTAATAGTTGTATTGCTTCAGCACCTCGCGACTTATGCCGCGCACAGCATCTTTACTTGCCTTCATTCCGTCACTGTCTTGATAAGGTTTGACGTAGTTGGCTTTTAAATAAAGAGCTATCCCCTTCTCAGCCGCATACTCCTGAAGCCCTTTCAACCCTTTACTTCCACCTAATTGTTTCTCTACAGGAAATTGATCCGGCTGATTTCCGTATAGGCCATCCTCAGACCATCCCTCGATCGTGATTTCTAGTTGGGATACACCTTCGGTGTTATACTGATCAATCATTTCCTTAATCTGCTTAAAGGTGGTCATCTCTATGAACGTTGAGCCGATCACCTCATCACGTGCAACTCCTCCGAGCACTTGAAGATAAAGGGGCGTCTGCTCAAGAATCACTTCCTTAATCTCTTTCTCCTTGATTAAGTAATTACGGTATTCCTTTGCCATCCCTACATAATTGGCGTCATCTCCCTGGAGAAGAATATAACGCACACTGCGATCGCTTTTAATAATATCTCCCTGATAATATGGAATCTGCCCAGAGTTCCCCACGAAGATAACGTCATCCTTCCGCAGCGTAAATTCACTCGACGCTCTGTACATCGAAATGGCGCGAATACCTGCCGGTACTCCATTAATCTTTGCGTCGGTTTCCCCTTTATTAACAATAGCCAAGTAACCCGTACCGCCATGATACATCCCAAACACAGGCAGCGCGATCGCTTTTTTCGGAGCCATTGCCTTAACATAAGAGCTCTCAATGACATCATTGTTTTGTTTCACGAAGGTTGCGTCCCCTCCGTAAATATACTCAGAATAACCCTTCAAATACGAAGGATGGTCTTGCCGGAATTCCAGCAATGCCCCAGATCCATCTGGAAGCATCATAGCCCCTTCATCATCTTCCCTTGCCGCATGAAAGAAAGGCAGCACCTCAAGACTGGTGAACTTTGCTTTGCCTTCCTCCTTCAGAAATTCCTGCGGAATGGAAGCCTCGAATCCATTAACAGTCAACCTGTACTCAAGTGCAAAAGACAGCTGGAGGCTCTTGAAAGTGAACTCCGCGCGGACGACGTCCTGCTCAATCGTTACAGAAACGCTGGAATCCTCATCTTTAAGCGGATAAATTTGTGTAATATCAGCGCCTTGCGTATATCTTGCAAAAATCGGTGCTGTTGTATATTTCTTAACATTAGGCATGGCGGTCTTCTCCAATTGCGGAGATCCTAGCCATTCCTCGTTCGTCATCTTGTCAGTAATCCGAACATTGCCTGATTTTTCATCCACATACAAGATATAACGATCGTTCTCTAGCGCTTTTGTTCCAGGGGTGGCTGGTTGAAGCGCTGTCTTTACAACTGGAGCGGCAACCTTTGCCGAAACCTCATCCGCAGCTGGGGAAGTGACCCCGGCAGATGTTTGCTTCGCGTCTTCTTGCACCGTGGTTGACTTCGTGGTGGAAGCTCGTTCCTCTTGTCCCGCCGCTTCACTCTCTCCGTTCTGAGAAGATTGCACCGCAGCGGATGGATCGGCGGAGCTGTGTAATGGCTGTACATTTATAATTGCGATAAGCATCACCAGTACAATACAGAGGATACCCCGCACTTTGGCATTTTTTTTCATCGTGTTACCTTTCCCTCCTTACGCGCGCAATCTCAATTCTTTGAACAGATCGATAAAAAATGAAACGAATTGATTGGAAATCCCGAATAGCAGTATTCCAACAAACCAGATGATGGCAATCCCGATCACACTGATTAATGTAATAAAAATAACCTTACGAATTTCAAAATCATGTAGAATTTTCACCTTTAGCAAGATCAACCAAGCTACCCATAGAATCACAAACTTATGGAGCAAGTTGAAGGTTGAAGCCTCATCCAGAGATAGCACTAAGGTCAACAGCGTAATCGGAATAATAAACAGCATATAAGGAGCTAAGGCAAAAGCGCTGCCCACAAAAATCTCTTTGAACTTTCCCTCACCATCCAGAATCGTACTAACGCCCCAGTTAGATATGCACCAGGTCAACCAAGGCACGATCAGCCAGATAAACTCATGGAACATGGAAATTTCATGCGGTTCTCTGACCTGAAAAGAATAACCCGTTATCAGTATGGATATCATTCGTGCCGCAAACGTGAGGAGAACAATCAGAAACGCCTGATACCACCGAATCCGCTGTGTCCCCTGAATATCGTTATAGAACTGATAAGGATGAACTACAACCTGATGGATCATTCGCATAGTGTTCATCCGATTTCCCCCTTTGCCGGTTCCAATACCGTTGGCTTCTGTCTATACAACCATGCATGGAATCTCCGGTATAATCTCGGCGCACTCCAGAACAGTAATAAGAGCGCCCCGATTCCGCCGGCAAAGAAATAAATGAAGTGCTCCCTGATATATAATTTGCGGTATTCCCGGAATGCGGATGAATAGTCCACCTTCGAACGAGCAAGCTTGAAGTAGCTCATCGCATCCTTGTATTGCTCATCTTTATAGAGCGCTTTACCAATTGCCAGATAAGCCATATCATAATTTGCATTCAGCCTTAGCACTTCCTGCCACAAGCTTTTCGCATCATCATAGCTGCCATCGACATAGAGCAGAGAAGCCTTGTGAACTAAATCCGCGAACGGAGTCGTTCTGAAACGGTCAATTCGGCCCCGACCTTTATCCACTACATAAATAAGACCGTCAGAGGTTTGCTCTACCGCCGAAGGAGTTACAAACAGCCCGTTCTGATCTCCCGTTCCACCGAAGCTGAATAACAGATTTCCCAGCTTGTCATATTGAAAGACTTTGCTAGTCTGCAAATCTAACACGGTAATAAATCCGTTCTTGTCCACACTGATGCCCATAAAAGAAGCCATACTGAATGGACCGTCATTATAATAGTCCCCATACCAGCGGTTTCCGATGTTTAAGGTATCCACACCTACTGGAGACAGCCGTTTGATTTGGTTGACCTGTTCACCCAAAGTTGTACTGTAGATAAATCCTTCCTGATCAAGATCCACATTGGAGAACTCCGAAGGCTTCACGGTTGCCAGCTGGTTTTGCTGTTCTTTAGTCGCAACGAACTTAATTAGAAGCCGTGTCCATGAGAAACCTACATGATTGGCTCCGTAGAATCCCTTGAATTTACCGCCCGAATCAATCTGCAGCAATCCCTGAGTATTACCGTCGCTGACCACGTACATGTAATCACGCTTATCCACAATTAATTTAGAAGGCGAATAAGAGAATTTAGCACCCAAGAGTGGGCTTTCCGGCTTCAAAAAGTCCTTTATAAACTTTCCATTTTTATCGAAAATAGCAATCCTTTGGTTTTTTGTATCAGCTACGTATACAGTTCCATCAGCTTTTACAAACATACCCTTTGGCTCCTGCAGCTTGCCGCTGCCTTCAGCATCGCCGATTATATTTATTAGGCCGCCATCTTTGTCCATATGAACAATACGACTGTTACCCGTGTCCACCACGTACAGCGTGTCGTCTTCACCAATAAATAGAGATTCCGGATTTTTGAGACCCCCGGCACCTGTATTCACCGGATCAATGGAGGAATCGTACAAATAGCCATTAATCGAGCTAACATCATCACCGAGTTGGTTCCACGTGTAGCCTCTATACGGAGCATCAGCTAACGCTTGACCCGGAAGTAACAGTGTTGGAAGTATGAATGTCAGTAGTATTCCTGCCAGCAGCGTCTTTTTCAATTTGCACCCTATCATCATAACTCCCCCTTATTCCTTCAGCCCTGAATGGGCCATGGTCTGAAGCACCATTCGCTGCGTAATTACAAAGACAAGAATAGTCGGGAGAATCATCAAGAAGCTTGCTGCTGCCAAAGTACCCACTCTAGCGACGACCCCGGCCCCACCACTAATGGTCTGGATGGCGAGGGGCAACGTCTTCATTTCCTGAACGGTCGTATAAACCATTGAAGGGTACGGATCATTCCAAGCGGAAATGAAGCTGAATAATGCAAACGTGGAAATCGCCGGCTTCAGCATTGGCATAACCACAACCCAGAACACTTTCCACTCCGAAGCTCCGTCCATCCGGGCAGCCTCTAGCAACGCCTCCGGGAGCTGCCGCAGGAACTGTGTCATTAGGAACATCCCCATTGGCGCAGCCAGATACGGCAGGATCATCGCAAAATACGAATTCATTAACCCGCTGCGACTAATCAGCAGATATTGCGGAATTTGCAGTACCAATGGCGAGAACATCAGCGCTGCCACGATCATTTTAAATATAAAGCTCTTGAATGGCATGTCATGCTTAGCAAGCGGATAAGCCGCCATAGCTGAGATCAGGACCCCGCCTACCACAATTCCCGATGTAACGATAATACTGTTAAAGATAAACCGGGAAAATGGCACCGCAGATGTTCCGGTAATTAACAACAAATCCCGAAAATTCATTAGGGTCGGATTCACCACCATAAACCGCGGCGGAAATAAAAACAGCTCACTGGTAGGTTTCAAAGCGGTAACTGCCATGTATATAAGCGGGAGCAACATGATGACCCCAAAAACAGTTAAAAACAGATATAGAAAAATGCCGCCAAAGTCTATGCGTCGTAATTTTAATTTGTGCATCTTAATCCCTCCCCAGCACTTTGAAGATGAGACGGTTCATCCCAAGCATCAGACCGAACAGTAACACCGCAATCGCTGATGCATATCCCATTTCAAAGCGGATAAAGGCATAGTCGAATAAATGCGCCATAATCGTATGGCCCGCATATAGTGGACTCGGAAATCCAACGAGCCTCATACTGACGTCAAATACAGTGAGCGAACCGACCACCTGCATCACGGCGCCGAATAACAACTGGGGCTTTACGCACGGAATCGTAATGTACCACAACTCCTGCCAACGGTACTTAACCCCATCAATAGAACCCGCCTCGTACAGATCCGTCGGTACATTTTGCAATCCGGCCAGAAAAGCTAGAAAGCCTACGCCCATACTCATCCACAGTGAAACTACAATGATGACGGGAACGATTGAATTCACGTTTTGCAAAAATAAATAAGGTTCATTAATAATTCCGAGCTGAATCAACCAGTGATTGAGCAGCCCCTTGCGGTCACCCGCGAATAAATAAAGCCAAACGACGGACATCGCTACCGCACTTGTAATGGAAGGCACATAGTAGCAGAGTGTATAGAAAAAGCGGAATTTCTGCGGAATCTGACTAATTAACCATGCTAACAGAAAGGCAAGAATATAACCTATCGGGCCTGTAACGATGGCGAACTTCAGCGTAATCCCAACCGCTTTAAGAAAGATATCATCGTCTACAAACAGCAATTTGTAGTTAGAGAAACCAATGAATCTCGGTGTTTCAATAATGTTGTAATAAGTGAAGCTGAGAACCACGGACATAATAATCGGCACAATAGTGAAAATAGTAAATAGAATTAAGAAAGGGGCTAAGAAATAATAGGAGACCCTGTTCTTCTTGATATCCATCCACAATTGAGTCCATTTCCCTGGTGATTTGGATAGCCGCATCTGTACGGTTTCGGTCTCAACCGGCGCAATCAGTTCACTGCTCATTTCTGCCCTCCTTCCTCAATCCCGAACTCTTCACGTTTCTTAATAAGCTCTTTATTGATTTCACGTACACCTTGCTCCATCGCCTCCCGGGGGAATTTACCGTTCAACACAATCTCATTCCAGATGTTGGCGATATGTCGGGTCGTATAATATCCTCCGAGCACAACTTCGCGTTCCTTGAACCAATCCCACTGCTCCATAATTGCATCGATATCATCTTGCTGCCACGGGAGCCGTTTCAGTGCTTCAATATTGGCCGTATTCCAACGCGCTTCAACACCCAATAGAGATTCAAGTTCTGAACCAAAGCTCTCCTGTGCATCCGCACTGGTCCACCATTTCAGGAACTCCCAAGACTCATCCTGCATATCGGAGTCTTTGAAAATAATGCCTGTCTGTGCAAGTCCGCCTGTTGAACGATTGACCCGTCCATCTTCTTGCACTATGCCAGGCATTGGCTTCATTCCCCACCATCCAGTTAATTCAGGAGCTGCGGTGGATAATAGAATGTAGGTGGAATAATCTGCAACTCCGATTGGCATTTCACCAGAACGGAAGCGATTATAGAAATCCGCTTGTTTTTGCAGCTTATAATTGGTGAAAAGACCGGTCCACATTTTCATAGCCGTCAGCGCTTCTGGGGAATCCAGATCGGACAACGTACCGTTGTTTTTATAGAAATCTCCACCGTACTGGAACAGAAATGGAGCAAACTCGTTAATCGCCAGACTCGGGTTATTAGGAGCATGAGGATAATAGAAATCCATCCCATTTTGCTGGAGTACAGGAATCAAATCCATAACCTCCTGCCAGGTATCAGGGATTTCATCCTCACTGACCCCCAACTGCTCCATAATATCCTTCCGGTAAAAGAGCATGCTGAAGTTCTGATTCTCCGGTAATGCAAAGTCTCCATTAGCATACTTATAAGGAATTAATGCACCCGATCTGAAACGGTCGGCCACTTCCTTGTAATCCGAGAATTCATTAAGATTGACAAGTGAATTCCGCACCGCAAAATCAATCGGCACTTCCCCTTCAACGCCCAGCGCCACATCGGGAGCGAGCCCGGCAGTATTAGCCAGAAGCAATATCTGTTTTTGATCCGCTGCAAGGGTAGGAATAATATTGACATTCACCTTAATGCCAGTACTTGGCGTGAAATCCTCATCGATCATTTGCTTGATAATCTCTACCCAATCGCGTCCGCGTGAGACCCAGACATCAAGTACCTTTTCATCCTTATATGTGTTACCAATGCCACTGTAATCCTTGGTAAAGGAACTTAGAAAGTCATAACTCATCGTCCCCGCTCTTGAATACCATGGGGCCGCATCCTTTGGCCAAGGCTGGTCTACCGATTTCACTTCAATATAGTCCATTACAATACTCTGCTTCATTAATCCATTGACCCACAAGCCGAGTGAGGACTGTAAATCAGTGAACTGTTGCAGGCGGGCCGGAATGGTGGATGTATCTTTTGCCATCTCCAGAAACCGGTCACGTGCTTCATAGAGTGTACTCAGCTCGGAACTGCCGTCTTCGACTCCAAAAGCATACATACTCTGAATGGCGTCATCCAAGGTACGTGCCATTAATTGCAGACGCGGCACCAGATTGGGGATGTTCTCCTCCAGCTTCCAATCTCCATTGGGATCGGGATTCGTTCCGGTTACTTGTGTAATCTCGCGCCCAAGGAGTGACATCTTGTGTGTAGTATTCAGTACAGCTTCAATCATCCCGCCTACACCTGATACTTGGACTTCCATCCGCAGCGTATGTTTGCCTTGCTCCAGATAGAAATAGTAATCTCCATCCTCATTGCCCAGCTTATTGACTTGCCATTCCGGTTTATATGGGAATTTCAAGGCGTTCAGTTCTTGGAACGGTACCTTCCCGTCAATCATAACCCGGCGTTCTACAGGGATCCCGTTCAGGAACCATTGACCATAACGAATTCCAATATTGTAGAGACCAGACTCAGGGATCTCAAAATTCCATTCTGCCCATTGTCCACCGGTACGCCAACCGACACCCCCAAAGCTGTTAAGTATGATAGCGTCTTTGTCAAAAGGCTCAGTCAACGGCTCACGGTCCTCGATACGCTTCAGTGTAGGGTCGGAGCGCAGGACCGAATTCTCGGCCTGTATTTTAATGACCTGTTTTTGAACAGGCTGATAACCTTTAGTCACATACTCTTGCTTTACTTCCGCATAAGTCGGCAGTGAAGCAGGAGAGAATATTCTCAGTTCACCCAGCGCAGCCGGCTCCCGAATCGCTACAAGCTTGACCGTATGCTCTCCTTTGGGCAGATAAAAGCGAAAGGGGTCGGCCGTTCGGGCCTCGGCATCACGGAACTCCCGGTACTGCCAACCAGACACCTCTTCACGCTTAGGGTTGAATTCATTTCCTTGATTGTCCAGCCATGGAGCTGCACTTTCCTTCCACATCCGCTGGAATTCCATTTTTTTCGCTTGCGAGAATACGTATGCTCCGTCAATCTTCACACTCCGGATGATCGAGGAACGCTTACCCGCAAGGGCAAAATACTCCATCCCCATCTGATAGAATCCATCGGCTGGAATAGTGAATTTGTACTCTACCCAGCTTTCCTCCGCTTTAAGTGCCAGTACTTTGCCTGTCTTATCCCCAAGATCCGTCATTAACTCTGTCCCTTCAGTACTGATAGCAGAATAATCTGCTGAAGGGATCGCCAGCGCAAAGCTTGTGGAATCCTGTGCACCTTCTTGCTTATGCGCTTCATAATAGCTTAAGTAGGACGGTTCCAACTTCGAGTTCACACTGTCACTTTCGAGAATAGAGCTCTCATCAACATCAGCATAAGCAGGAATACCCAGCATAGCCGAATCGTCAAACCCCCTTGATTGGTTCCACACCACCAGGGAGACTCCTAAAAGTACCAGCAACATCAGACTAATTTTATATTTTCGCAGTATGCGTAACACGCATCGGTCTCCTCCCATCTATACGGGCCTCTCGTACTTGAGTGAAAACAAGCAGGACAGCTCTGGCAAACCAGGCTGCCCTCTTGTTATTAAATTTCCTTACGGCTGCATAGCCTTCTTAAAGCTTTCAATCTCTTTAGCCGCCTGTTTCAAAACATCATCACCTATTTTTTGAATAGCTGTTTTGGAGTCTGTATTTTTGGCAAGTGCATCACCAACTGCAGCTATAAAGATCTCCCAGCCTTTGTTGTCCACAGGAGTTAAGTGTTTAGTAGGAATATCGGTACTCATCTGTTCATAGAGCTTGAATTCCTCCTGGCCACCCAGGTATTCATTTTTAGTGTTAGCGTACCAATCGAGGCCGGCAATATCCTTGTATCCCGGTTGAATGGAGTGTTTGGTCCAAATTTTCCAGGCATTTTCACTTCTCATGCTCCACTGAATATAAGCCCATGCCGCTTCCTTGTTCTTACTTTGAGCAGGAATAACGAAACTGGATCCGCCCATACCCACATTTATGCCAATCGGCAAACGAGTCACTTTCCATTTTCCAGACAGCTCTGGGAACGTTTCTTGAAGTCCGCGTGCACCGAATGAGCCGGATACAACGCCGACCATATCACCTTTCAACACCAGTTGTTTGCCTTCATCTGTCGTATAGCCCAAGTGAGGTGCCCAACCTAGCTGCTGTCCACGTTTCGTAATATCGAGGACCTTCACCATTTTCTCTGTATTACGAGTCCAATTCATATCTTTATCGAAGTAGCCAACTTCATCTCCAGCCCATACAATCGGGCCATCGCTCCACTCCATGAAGTATTTTCCATTAGCTTTTAGAATCTGAACCAGATTCAGGAAATTCTCCTCATCCTGCATATATTCGCCTAACTCCGTAGGATCACTTGGCAATCCCAGCTCTTCAAAAATGTCCGCACGGTAGTAGTAAACTCCAGGCGTCATATCCCAAGGCATTCCGAGCAACTGTGAACTGTCCGGTGTCATCCAGCGTTCCCAGTTAAAGGGATGGACCAAATCCTTAAATCTTCCCGCGTTATAAGGTTCTGCCAGCAGGTTCTCCAGTACATTCCCCGCCATATAACGGTTTAACTGATACATTTCCACTTCTGCTACGTCCGGCGCCCCACTACCTGCGGCGATCGTCGTTTGCAGTTTGTCATGAAGATCACCAAATGGCATAACCACTGTTTTCAACTTAATTCCAGGATATTCGGCCATAAAAGCAGTGCCGACTTCCTCAAATACTTTTTCATTAAATGCCCACACCGTAACTTCACCCGTAATGTCTTTGCTCGGTAAATCGGCAGCAACTACTTCGCCTGCAGCATTGTCCGTAGTTGCCGGTTCTACCGCTTCTGCCGTATTTCCAGCGTCCGCTGTCTTTGTCGCACTTACGTTGTTATCTGCATTTTTGGTCGTTGTAGCGTTACTCCCATTACTACAGGATGACAGCAGTAATACTACAACCATCAGAATGCACCATACTAGATTTCTCGTTTTTCTTTTCATAAACATAACCTCCCTTTTATATTGAACAAATAAAATGACAACCTATAGTTAAAGAGTAAGGTCCCTCACGTGACGCTCATGCCCCCCCTTCCTTCAGCCTTAGCACTGTCACCGAATATTTAGGGAAACTAAACTCCAGACTACCATTCTCCACGTTTACCTTTTGAGTTATGGGAGCTACCTTGTTAGGTTCTGTAAAACTGTTCTCATCACTGAGGTCCTCCGACTTCAGAACGAGAGCCGTTCCTTCTATATTTTGGGTAGCTAATCCTGCAAATGAAATTATCGTCTGCTCAACACGATCTCCTGAATTGACGACTTTTACTATAAGATCACCAGTGGCAAGATCACGACTGGCCGTTTGGAACAACGGTCCCACAGAACTTTGGTCGTTCACTTCCTGAATAAGCTTGTCATCCAAATAAGTGCGGATCGTAGAACCTGTTAATTCAATGCGAATGTCATACCATTTATTGCTTTCAATGCTTAAGGGTACTGTTCTACCTAGGGTCGCTCTTGTTCCACCTATTGATTTCTCTATGGCGCTTTGTGTATTTCCCCAGCCCCCCAGATTCCACCAGTAAAAGGTGCCTTCATCCTTGGCTCCGAACATAATCAGCATACCTTCAGCTCCGCCTGTCTTCCTTGCTTTGAGGGATAAGGTATAATCACTCCACGAGGGATCACCGGCGACCGCACGGACATCAATATCACTTCCGGTCTGTTTGAATAATCCTTCGGTTTGTTCCCAGCTTCCGTTCTTCAGTTCCCAATCTTCAGAATCGCTCTTGAAATCATCCTGGAAAAGAGTATCATTGCCCTTCGTCACTTGCACATCGCTGTATTCCACTTGAGTCGCCCATGAGCCAAGTCCGATAGCGCCCTGAATGGATTTCGCCTTAGACATTTCCTTATCGCCAGTAACCTCAAGTGTAGTCGGCAGTACCACATCTCCCTTATTACTGCCAAACATCTGTTGAACATGGTAGGAAGGCGTGCCATAACTATTGGCAGAATCGAACACAATCGCGTCTGGATTCCAGGTACGGTCCTTCGTATTCACAAACAGCGGAGCGTAAGAAGACATCTGCACAATATCAGAATTGCGTTCCATTCCCATCATAAAAGCGGCCTCACCTATGGCTGCGTTCAGATTGCCTTCCCCCGCACCCTTTGTTACCGCATACTCGCCGACATAGATCGCGGGACCCTTGCGGTCATAGGTATCATATCGGGTTGAATTGCTCAGAAACCATTCGGACGATTCATAGAAATGCTCATCAACCATTTCAATAGGTTCGCCCTCTATCGCGGCATCCGCTATGATATGGATATCCGGATACTTTTCTTTGATCGCTGTATAAAACAACCCATAGCGTTGAATATATTCACTCATTTGGAAATTGTTCTCGTTCCCAATCTCCACATATTTCATCTGAAAAGGCTCCGCATGGCCATTAGCTGCTCGTTTAGCCCCCCACTCGCTGCTCACTGGGCCATTTGCATATTCAATCGCATCCAGCACGTCTTGTATCCAAGGTTGTATTTCACTAACCGGTACCGTATTGGCTTTTGCAATAGGATCTCCATTATGGGAGATACCGATATAAGCTACATATAGAGGCTCCGCTTCCAAATCTTCAGCCCATTGCAAATATTCGTGGAAGCCAAGCCCGTCTGTAGATCGATAATCCCAATACCCCTGATGTCCCGAACGCGTTTCAATGGGACCAATCGTTTTCTTCCATTGATAGGCATCCATTGGGGTTTTCCCTTCTACGAAACACCCACCTGGAAATCGTACAAAGGAGGGCTTCATCGCAGCTACCTTTTCAGCCAAATCCAGTCGCAGACCGTTATCTCGGTCCTTCCAGGTCTTTGGGAACAATGAGACGATATCCAAATATACTGTGCCCGCTCGGGAAGCAGAGAATAATATTCGAGCGTTCGCCGCAGTACCGGAGGAGACTAGTGTATAGGTATATTGATGCCATCCCTCTTTCAATTTATCGACTTTCAGCTCTGCATAGATTTCTTTGCCATCAGAGCTTTCTAGACTAATGTGTAAAGGTACGTCAGTATCTCCCGCCTCGGATCTAGCGTAAAAGGTTAATTGGTAACTGGCCCCTTTAGTTAATGAGATTCCCCAATATCCGTTATTTACAGCAGACACCCTCCCTCCTTCTTTCTCGGAGGTCACCGTTAATGCCATTGCCCGGCTCTGAGCGTTATTCAGCAGATTGGAATCCGTCAGCGACACCTTTCCTTTACTGCCTCCTTTTTCCTCCAACCACCAATTGAACAAGGTATCAGGGTGATCTTCAAAGGAACGGTTGGAGATCAGCTCTGCGTACAGACCACCATCACCGGCATGGTTAATCTCTTCAAAAAAAGCCCCATACAGCATCGGGCTAATTTTCACTCCCGGATTAGCTGTATCCACAGTCATCTTATAAGCGGGTTGTTGGCTGCCAGTCTCATTAGATTTACCTGAAGGCCAATAGTATGCTATTACACCCACAACAATCATAAAGATTAGCAGGGTCAACCACAGCTTTCGTCCATATGTATACAAAACTAACACCCTCCCATCATACCTACCCTTTAATTTACATATATCAAAACTAATTCCATAAAAGCAAAATGAATGCGCTGCCACTGCAAAGATATCATACATAAAATCCCTTGTAAATGAATTTATCTAAATCTATTCACACTTATGTAAACATAAATTTTGCCACTTTATGCGTTTTTCTTTGTTTAATAGAACCTTTTTCAAAATAAAATCTGACTGTTTTTTAATTAATTATATGTTTACTTAAACCAAAAGGAGCGAATGGGGCTATACTGACCTAAATATGTAATTTATTCTATTTTATTCCTTGATTTATTTTACATATATATTTTTCAGTATTTATTTTGATGAAATAAATTCAGGGTCCTTTTACGACAAAAAAAATTGTGATTTCTTTGTTACATTCACTTATTAAACCAAAACTATTTTGAGATAGAGCCGAAAAAAGACGTACATTATAACCCAAGCTCCGGTCGGAACTAGGCTATAATATACGTCTCATTTGTTCACTATTTCTCTAAAAGGTTATGCACCCTTTATTGTTGGCCAATCATTTGATCGGTCTTACCTTGTAGTTCCACCAGCTTCATAATTACAGAGGCCGCTTGTGCCTTGGTTACGGTCAATTGAGGATTAAACTTGCCGTTATCATCCTTCATTAGTCCCAACTTCACGGCGATTGCGACTGCACCCTTATTACTAATAGTAGAACTGTCACTAAATTGGCCTACAGTACTATCTTTATCCAGGTAAACTGAGATTTTGCTGTATTTCACAAAAGCCGTCAGTTGAACAGCAAGTTGTTCCCGAGTAAGCTTACTGTCGACCGATACAACGGAATCTCTATTCACCCATCCCCGATCTGCAGCATAGGCAACCGCATTGTAATATGGATTTTCAGGATTTACTCCTGCCACAGTTTTACGTTCAGCACCGTTATAATAACCTTCAAAATACGGAGTAGAGGCCTTCACGATTATAGTCAGCCAGTCCCCCATGGTTATTTCCTGATCCGGATTAACCTTACCGTCCGCATCAGGGGCAATTACATTAAATTTCAATAGCTCTGATAATTCTTTTTCTGCTGAATGTCCTTTAATATCGGTTGCAGCTGCCAGCACTCCCTTAATCCCAGGGATTTCGTATACAGAAACCCCTTTCCCGGTAATTGCATCAATAATCTCAGAAGACTTTTGGGCATCTACTGGATAGGGTGCATATACGAGCTTTATCTTAGGCGTAATGAAGCTGTTATTCATGGTGTAGCCGCCAACACGGGTATATTGAAGCTTCAATTTATATTGGCTTAAAAAGCTTGCAAGGGCTTCTTTCTTGGTTACCACCGGAACTGGTTCTTGGGTGATCTTCTCGAGCCCGGTATTCCGCGCGGTGCTGTAGAATTGAATCCTTCCATAAAGATCCAGATTAATGCTAACATAGCTATCCGCTACAGGAATCCCTTTATAAAATCGGATGAATTCATAACGGTAACCTGTTTTGTCTGGGTTCACATTCCAGTCCCCGCCACGCTCAACAAGCTTGAGATTAGTACTTGCTTGATTGTACATTTGGTTTACAAGGTTCAAGGCTTGTTGCTTAGCTTCCTTCTGTGTCAACTTTTTGCCTCCAGCAGGAGCAGGAAGTGCCTTAGCATTGATTCCATAGGAAAATTGATCTACCTGGAACTGCAATATCTCTCCGGTCTTTGCATCTATCTCAGCATATGACTGTGAAGGCATACCGCCAGTAAATCTATCATTGTTACCCCAAGTCAATCTCCAGAGCTTCCGGTCCGGATTCATGTAATCTTGAGTCTCTGTTTGAGAGATAAGCTTACGGTCTGCCGGAATATAAGCTACCTTTTTGACTAAATTGGCTGCTTCTTCCGCAGTAAGCTGCCTTCCCGTGCTGTTCGACTTGAAAATATTTTTGCCTAGAGGTACATCAGAATAGGTCACCGATGTAGGAGTAGCTGCATTACCTTCCATATCTACCGGCTTACCGGTTACAGCATCAAGAGGGTATAGAGCTTGCTCAAGCGGCCGCCACCCGAGAACCCAACTTTTTAGCGTTCCACCCTTGTAAATAGGAACATAAAAAAGTCCAATATCAAAGTTCTCAGCGTAACTCTTCTCAGCCTGCTCTAGTGTGACTTTCGGTGTAGCCGATGGATAAGTGAGATCATCCCCCTGCTTACTGAACTGGATAATACTCCCGTTGCCGTCGACAGCTACCGAAACATTGTCAGCTGCAGAAAAGATACCATTTTTCAAGATACGGAAGTTAAAATAGTATTGAACAGGGCCGAATAAGGCTCTATTATTAGGATTCATACCAGGATTATCATCCAACTGTAAATCACTGCTTTTAATCGAGGGTGCAGCTTTGGTAATAAAAGCCTGTGCTTGCTCTAAGGCCTGTGATTGTGAGACCTTTGGTGGATAATAAGCTTCGTTTCCTGTTTGCGGGAAGTATAAATATGTATTGATTAGATCCCCGGTGATCGCATCAACCATACTTTGAAATCCATATCCCCCGTTCCCGACTCGATATTCCCACTGGATACTCCAGACCATTTGGTTCTGCGGAGCGGGATACTGATTGCTCACACCTAACTCAACGCTGTTTACAGTTGCGTCCTTAAGGATAGGAAACAGTTCTTTTATTTTGGCAATGGCTGCTTCTTTGGTGAATTTTACTTTGGCGGGATCTGCAGCTTTTACTGAGTTCGCGGATGAGTCACCAGCGGCTGAAGAAGCCGTTACACTAACTGGCTTACTTACTGTTTCTGCTCCCGCGAAGCCGGCAGGTAAGACCAGTGCAAGAGCTACGGTAGTGATCAATGCGGCTTTGGCTGTCTGCTGAACAAAATGAGTGCGATTACTTTTCAAAAGATTTCATCCTCCTCTACGTGATCTTCTAATTATAATAATAATTACATTAATTTTCCATAATTACTTTGCGACAGGAAATTACAAGATAAAAAGCCCTCTTTCCCCTAAAAGGGACAAAGATGGGCTTGGAGAACTTATTTTACTTATTTCGGAAAATAAACTTTAAACTCAGATCCTTCATTTATGTCACTGTGAACCGTAACTGTTCCACCGTGTGCTTCTACGATGGCTTTTACTATGGCGAGACCTATACCTGCTCCACCGGTTTTGCGATTCCTAGACTTTTCCCCACGGTAAAAACGTTCAAAGATGAAGGGTAATTCGTCCCGATTTATTCCTGTTCCTGTATCGGTAATCGTAACTAGAATCCCGGATGAGTCCTCAGAGATTCCCACATCAATTCTGCCTTCCAAAGTATACTTGTAGGCGTTATTCAGCAAATTGACAAAAACCTGGAGCAAACGGTCGTAATCCCCAACCATATACAATTTCTCCTGCTCATGAAAAACCAGTGAAATACTTTGGTTGTCCTGTCGTCCCGTCACAGCAAGAATGGAATCTTGTATAACCTCATTCAGGCATAAGGATTCCCGCCTAAGCTGAATCATCGGATTCTCCGCGGCACTAAGCTTCTCCAAATCACTGACGAGCTGGACTAAACGCATCACTTGATTATGACAGACCTGCAATTTGTCAGGAGTAGCTTCCCATATTCCATCCTGAAAGGCTTCGATATGACTTTGGATAGCGGCGAGCGGTGTACGTAATTCATGAGCAACATCTGCCGTCAAATTCTTACGAAGCTTCTCCTGTTGCTGCAGTGTATCTGCAAGATAGTTAAGCGCCAAACCCACCTCTTCTATTTCTGTTTGGCTCCGGGAAAGAATCACTCTTTCGCCTAAATCTCCTTCTCTCATCCGTCCTGCAATCTTTTTAATTTCAACAAGAGGACGGCTTAAACCATTGGCAATGAAACGGCTAAATAGATAAGCACCTGCAAGAACTAGGACAAGGGCTCCCCACGATAATCTGTTGAACATTTGCAAAAAGTTACGATTCAGTAAGGTTTCAGCCCCGCCATTCCCCTGCATTTTCAAAGTCCCAATTCGTTGTCCGTCTTTGATAATTGCATAGCTGGTGGCCGACTTCGTCTCCATTCGGGGCGTGGATACTCCCTCCATCCCCATCCCCATGTGACCTGTTCCCCATATTTCATTTCCCTCGGCATCGAATATATTCACGTTGTAGTTGCGCTGCATGGCTTGGTGGGATATGGACATCAGAATATCTGTCGGCCATGTACCCGCAGCTGTGTACGACGTTTTCAAATCTTCAAGCAAAAAACCGGCTTCCGCTTTCTGCTGGTTCTCTACGTATTTTCCGAATGATAGGGTCATGACCAAGTTCACTAACAGCATGATAAACAGCAAGGAGCATAAGGCCACGCTCATATGGGATAGCAGCAGTCTTTTTCGTAGTCCACCTTTATTCATCTGCATTCACCTGTAATTTATAGCCAATTCCAAAAACCGTACCAATAAACGTCGGACGCTTAGGATCATCCCCTATTTTTTGTCTTACATTTTTAATGTGCACATCAATGGTCCGCTCGAACCCTTCAAAATCATCCCCTTGAATCAAGTTCACAAGCTCATAGCGGCTAAATGCCCGTTTGGGATGCCGTGTTAGAACTTCAAGCAGCTTGAATTCAATCGGCGTTAGAGCAACCGTATCTCCATCCACTTTCACCTCATGAAGCTCCGTATTTATGGATAACCGCCCTCCACCAAATTTCAGTGCAAGACCTTCCTTAGTTGAATTAGGGAGCTGAGACCGCCTTAAAAGGCTAATTACGCGGGCCAGCAGCTCACGTGGACTAAAAGGCTTCGTAATATAATCATCCGCTCCAATCAGCAGACCGTTGATCATGTCATCTTCGCTGCTTTTAGCGGTTAACATAAGAATAGGCATATTGGATTTGTTCCGAATGGTTCTGCACACCTCTTCCCCAGATATATCCGGGAGCATTAAATCCAGCACCATCAGATCCGGTTTGAGACTCTCGAACAATTGAAGTGCTTTTATTCCAGAATCAGCTTCATGTACAATATAATTATTTTTCTCCAAGTAAGCCTTGATTACCTGAAGAATATCATGTTCATCATCCACTATTAAAATAGTCCCTGCATCCATTCCATCATCCCTTCCATGCAAAAAGATAGACCTCAAAACTGCCTTGAGGTCTATCTTATCAAGCTTTCTTTAGAAATTCATCATGCCGCCGCGGTTCTTGGAATCTGAATGGCAGTTGTCTATCATATCCTTGATTTGAGTATCCGTTAAATCAGGGTGCATTTGCTTCGCGAAGGGAAGCATTTTCTCGAAAAAGCTGTCCTCTTTATCGATAGCCGCCGCATATACACTTGTACCCATTCCCATTACCAACACCAATGCCGCTAGACCCAACCATAGTTTTTTCATCATTATTCTCCTCCTTGGTTCTTATGGATTCAGCATAACTCAAAGTTGTGAAGAACTTATGAATCGAATAACCTATTGTGATTGAGTTTATAATGTAATTAAGTACTAAGGAGGGGACGACTTGAACACGTTAAATCTACAACCGCTCATACCAAGTCTTATCGAGCTAAATGTTCGCAGCTGTCTGGTCGTTCACAAGGGAACTACGATAGTAGAGTATTATCGTAAGCCTATGCTTGCAAGTCAACTCGGTAAAATAAATTCCTGCACCAAAAGCATGCTTTCCGCATTGGTCTGTATTGCTATAGATCAACAGATTATTCCGCATCCAGACACGCCGATTATCGAATTTTTTCCGCAGCTCAGCGAAGATAACGATACCCGAAAACGTGAGATCACCATCGCCCACTTGTTAACGTTGTCCGCTGGCTTCCATTGGAATGAATTTGGTGGACTGAATTCATTTCCAACGATGACGAAGAGTGCGGACTGGGTGCAGTTTGTCCTCTCACAACCGCTTTCTGATCCTCCGGGAACAAGGATGGTCTACAATTCCGGTTGCTCCCAGCTTTTAGCGGCAATTTTGCGGCAAGCTTCTGGACAATCTGTAGCCAAATTTGCTGAGCAGCAGCTGTTCAAGTACCTTGGTATCACAGCTTATAGGTGGGAGATGGACCCGCAAGGAATACATACCGGAGGCTTCGGGTTACATCTGAAACCAAAGGATATGGCAAAACTCGGCCTTCTTTACCTACAGGAAGGAAATTGGGAGGGCCGGCAACTCCTTCTTCCGGCCACGATTGAGCGTTCAACCACTCCACAACTTGAGGCGGACAAGCCTTACAAGGGATTTTACGGCTGGCACTGGTGGATATCTTCTTTTTCTAATGAAAGTAATCCACCTACCCAGGTCCCTTTTCACATGGCACTTGGCTTCGGCGGCCAATATATTGTTGTAGTTCCTTCCTATGAATTGGTGGTGGTAATCACATCAGACAATAAAAAAAGGAACACCTCACTTGATGTGTTCCGTCAATATATCCTGCCATTACTAGTCAATTCCGCCAGACCGATCAACATCTAGCTTAACTGTATTTCCCGTAATTTCTAATAAGCACCTTGGTATGGCAATTAATTTCAACCTGAGGGTAAACATCACGCCAATTGAGACTTTTCCACTTGCTGTAGGATAGACTGTTTCTTACATATTGCCCAATTCCCAGACTGTCCACCTTATTCTTCTGCATGTCTCTAATCATCTGCTCACCTTGGGCGGAGATATAATTGGAAATTTTATCTTCCAATTTGTGGCGCTGTTCCTTCTTAACAAGATTAGATTGACCGGTATATTCCAGTATCGAGCCTCGTACTGCAACATTGATGTCGACGCTGAATCGGTTTCCTGCCAAATGATGCACCTTTACCTTGCGTTTACTTAAAATAGAACTTAACATGACGATCTCTTTTGAATTGTTGTTGTTTCCTAGTTTAAGGAGCGTTTCCCCTTGTTTAATATTTTTTTTGAAAAGAGTAAATATCATCCCCTTTTTCGCAGGGATTTTCATGATATAACGATCGTCCTGGAACAAAGCAATCCCATCGACTTCTACGTTATTCCCCACGTCTTTTACAATAGGAGCTATTGGATCTATTCCGTCATCAAAATAATCTCGGGTAAATTTGTGCAGTGTACTTACTGGGATGCCATTCTCGTTGGTCATTTTCTCGAGCATACCGTTGATATACTGTCCTGTATCAGCGTGTTGTTTATATGTTTTAGACAGAATCTCGCTGGCTTTCCCATTGATGATCGTGACTTTAACTCCAAGCGCTATGGAAGGATCACGTAATAACGTATCTATATATTTTCGGATTCCTGCCTTGGCCAGATTTAAGCCATATAATGTATTTCTCAACTGGCCGCTGACCACTATAAGTTCGGTTTGATTGGAGAATAGAAGTCTTGATTCTTTACTGCTATCCGTTACGCCCGTCAACACCATCTTTTTGATTTCCGAGTCAGGTGCTGAAACTGGCATGCTGATGGCCACCCTGAGTTTATTATTCTCCTCTAAATCATAGCTTGCGGTCTGAATCAGACCCAGGTCTTCCAGTATTCTTTGGTCATTACCGCAACCTGTTAGCATGCACATTATAATAATAGCCGCTACTAATCTAGGCATGGGATTCCTCTCCTTTCCCCTGAATAAGCAGCACAAGTATGGCTAGGAGTGGAATACCAAAACCAATACCTGTTACTGCATATCCGAGATACGTGATCCAGACATTTACTTGGTCTATAGTTTTGGGAATGTATGCAACACCATAGGCTGCAGTAATCATTATGAAAACAAATAGATGAGATTTTGCTTTTAGAGTTATCCTTAATATCGCTTCCTGTGCCGCCCAAAAATACATTACTAATGTAATCAGGACGAGAAATAAGAAAAATCCAAATAAGAGATTTTCAAGCCGTTCAATGAATGGAAAGCGAAGGAGGGCTTGCAAATCAAGTAAGGGAAATAACAACTTTTTCAGTTGATTTAAGCTGAATAAACCAAAACAGATCAAGCAAAAGCAAAGATACAAAAAGGTTAGTAATGCATTACCTAAATAAATAGCTTTTATCGGCTTCTTTGTTTGATCCATGTAAGGAAAAAAATAAATAGAAAGCTCATAACCAAGAAATGCTGCAAAAACCTCGATTCCGCCTTTGACCATATCATGGCCTCCCTTAAATATAAAAGGGGTTAAACGTATCCAATCAAAATCAGGTAAAAACGCAAATAATAAAGGGTACATCCAAAGCGTTAGCCAAAAGAAAATCGTAGTTGCTTTGGAAATATTATAAATTCCTTTAATAAGCAATAGGTAGGCAAGAACATCTATAAGCACCTTGATTCCCATGGGGTTGGTTGTAGGAAAAGCAATTATTTGAAATAAAAGCACATACTTTTTGCCAATCAAACATCCAAATATTATCCATACCAATGCCATCCCTGTATACATAGGATAAAGCACTACCTTCGAGATAGACCTTTCGAGAATTACAAAGACTGATCTGCCTTTTCCCAGCCGGTATACCACAGAAATCAAATATATATTGAATGTACTAATTACCAGGCAAATGAATAAAAAAATCCAACCATTGGTACCAAAATAATCAGCCAGTGTTCGCGGCAAAGTAAATACAACAATGCCTATCTGAGACATAAATACCAATACAGTAATATGAAACGGACTTAATTTCTCATTTCCATTCATAGGGAATCATCCTATTTCCGAATTTTTTGCCTTGCCTTATTTGGTGACTTTGTCTGATAAGGGCGATTTTTAAGCATTGAAAAGGGAGCCCTAATGAAAACATCTTTCCATGACTTCCCTATCATGGGTGCAACAGGAATCACATAAGGGGCTTTTAGACTCGTTAGACCGGAGACGTGAATGATGATTAGAGCCACACCCATAACTAACCCCATATTGCCCCAAATTCCGGCCATAATAATCAGACCAAAACGCATTAACCGAAGAGACGCGCTCATGATGTAACTGGGTATTACAAAAGAGGCAATTGTCGAAGAGGCTACAGCAATAATAAGAACATTACTAGTCAGACCCGCTTGAACAGCAGCTTGTCCAATGACAATACCGCCTACTATACCGATGGTTTGTGCGATTTTGGAAGGAAGACGTGCTCCGGCCTCTCGTAATAATTCAATCATGGTTTCCATAAGCAAGGCCTCGTACACGGGCGGGAAAGGCACCTTGTTCCGGGATTCAACTAAGGTCTCAAGCAAGGATTCCGGAATCATCTCATAATGAAAGGTGGTCACAGACACATACATGGCCGTAAAAGTTATTGCTATGAGTAAGGCTAAAAATCTTAACAATCGCAGTGCGCTGCCTAAGGCCCAACGCTGATAGTAATCATCCGGAGAGGAGAAAAAATCAAAAAATGAAGCAGGACTGCTAATGGCTGTAGGGCTGTTCTCAATAAGCGTTATAATTCGGCCGCCCACTAACTTGGACACAGCAGAATCGGGACGTTCGGTCGTCAGAAATTGAGGGAAAACCGAATAGGGGTTATCTTCTATTAATTGAGCAAGCATTCCGCCATCATTTACCGAAGAGATCTCAATTGCCTGAATGCGATGTTCCAATTCTTTTACGAAATTCATGTTAGCTATACCATCAATATAGAGGATATATACCCTGCTTTTTGAAACCTCTCCAACCGACAGCTCAATAACTTTTAGATGTGAGCTCTTCAATCTTTGGCGAATTAAAGCAAGGTTAGTCCCTAAAGTCTCAACAAAGGCATCATGAGGACCTGTAATTACAGTTTCAGTTGTAGATACTTCGACATTACGCTCTTTTGGACCGTAAACATCAATTAGATAGACCTTTCCCTGGTGAAAGACAGCAGCATTCCCCTCTAAAATGCCTACAACAGCTTCTTTTGAATGCAGGACCTCAACAAATTGAGATTGTTTGAATAATTGATCTATCTCTTGAAGCTGAATGTTAGCGAATGGTTCTAAAATTCTGCTTGTAATTGCAACAGGGTCTGCAATATCGGGAAAGTACAAAATATCGGTATGTATTTCCGGGAATGTCCGATGTACTAAATCTGAACAGTTATCGAACTGCTGAAAAATATGTTTGAAATTAAGAGTTACATCTGGAGTCTGTTTCATCAAGGTTGACCCCTCTCTTACACATTAGTAAATTTAGTATCCCCAAGAATTATTTGATTATTATACAACATCGCATCACTGTCTCCCCCATAAAGACACTACTCTCCTTACCAAACACAAAACCCTTTAAAGACGCAAACTTATTTGTAAATTTTGTGTTTTTCCCACGGACACACCTTTTCAAACAGGGTATTCATGGTATAATGAAAGCGTAACCAAAGATGCTGTATTCCTATAGATTTATCGCCCAAGGAGGCTGAAAAACATGCTAGCAGGACTGAAAGAACTTAAAAATTGGGTAACCGGAATTTGGGAGCCGTGGATGGCCTCAGGAGAAGAAGACTACCGGAGGATCGAATACGCCGTTGAGCGTCATGTGCACACCCCACAATCCCGGAACCAGCTTACTTATGAAGAAGAGGCTCGTATCAAGTCCGTTAAATACCATTAAGTACTACTTAACACTCCTATTCAGATACAGATAGACCACATACCGATGGTTTTACATAGGACCGCTAGATCCGGAAGAAATTCCGATTTATGCGGTCTTTAATTTTGCCCAGGCGTATTGAAACATTTAAAAAATGCTTGACCTACTGAAAATGGGCAGAACAGAATAATTACTTATCAACAACCGGGAATGAACTGACAGAAGCTACCGCATCGGGATCATCACTGGTATTTCAAATCGGTTTGGTCTTAGCGTTGATTAATGTTGTATTGTCTTTTTTCATCAAAAAGCCTCAATGATCTAAAGGTGATTTATCTTATTCCAATGGCCCCAGCTTGGTAGCTCTGAAATACTTATCATTTACCTTAACCGCTATTACTTCCTCAGCGTCTGTCCCTTTAACTTCAAATAATAGGCTTCCAACGGGACTATCATTTGAATCTCCGTTCCTCTTCGGCATCGGCATTTTAATACGTTTAATCTTTCCAATCTCCTTACCGATGTCTTGGAGGGGAATCTCCGCTGTAGAAAGTCCATAAAGGATGTCATTCCAAGCAACGGCATAGGGATAGCTGCTGGATGTTTTTCCTCCTGTAAATAGAGAGCAACCTGTTAATAAAGTTATAGAGACCATTATGATAATTAAATGCCTCATCATTCCTTTTCCCCCTTACTTCACTATCTCACTATCTAGATCATTTATATTATCGGAAAGCCATAAGATAACGTACAAGGAATTTTGGGAATTTCATTGAATCTTGTATAAGAGTGAATTTATAGGGGGGAATGGACATGTTCGATATTTTTATAGGATTGCTTTTTATAATACCGTTATATGGGATACTGATTTGGAGTTATTATTGTCCAGAAGATAGTTTATTATGGGGCAAACGGTGGATGTACAAAGAAGAACCTGAAATATCTGACAGTGCAATTCGTTATACAAAAGTGACTTCATTAATAGGCATGATTGCAATCCCTTTATTTTTTATTTTCTTCATAGTTAGTCGATTTTAAGAGATCTTTCTTGCCAAAATTCTAGCCATAATCCAAGACAAAAGTAATGCCAGCGCAACCCCAAAAATCAAGATGTACCCATTATAAAACAAAGAATTTGTATATTGGTTGATCCAACCAAAGCGAAAAACTATAGAATCTTTGTCATTTGTAAATCCATTTAAATTGTGACCTAATAAATTGATAAATCTAATTTCTGCCAATATCATTAAAGCTAAAATAACAATCAAACCTGTGGGAATAATAACTTTGGATAATTTATGAGATACTTTTTTGAAGTATTCAATAGCTATAAAAACTACGCGTAATAATAAAAACAATAATAATATCCATCCCAAAGTCAATGCTATTAGACCAGGATTCCCGTTTCCTGAAATCCCTCCCCCGTTTCTATACTTAAAAGTAGTAACATCGACTGCAAAAACGCAGAATACATTTAATACCAGTAAGATTAAAACAGCCCGGTATTTATTTTTCACAGTACGTTCCTCCCGTTTAAAAGAATGCTCCGCTGACTAACTTATAGAATCTAATATCTGCTTCTTTAGTTAAGTATGATATTATTAACAAAAAAAATGATTATCGGAGGTAAGCCATGGAAAATGAAAAATGTGACTTAATACACCCAAACGGTGTTAAGGAAAAGAAACTGGAAGTGGTTGACGGATACACGATCAAGTACCACGCAAACGGAAAAACAATATGGTCAAAGGGAAAGATGATGGAGGATAAGCCGGACGGCTACTGGGAATGGTATCGTTCCAATGGAACAATAAAACGTTCAGGGTATTTTGACATGGGCGAGCCTGTTGGTGAATGGGTGACCTATGACAGTGAAGGTAATACATATAAGATTACTAATCGTGATAAAAAATAAAATAACCTACTTCTCTTAAGCCATTACTTTCCCCCTCAAGACTCCTTCGAGACCTCCTATTGTCCGAATATGCCCTTCATTATTGTTTGTCTAACTTCATCACTTGATTGATCTAACATTTGTACCAACTGACTTGCATAATAAGATACATATGAGGGATCTATTTTAGATTCCTCATCAAAAAAATTATCAGGGTATCTATATTGACTCCTTAGTTTTTAGTGCTTATCTTTATCGAGTCCTTCTCTTTCTTCACTTAATATCTTTAGAATCTTTTCTTTGGTTTGACTTAACCTTTTTTCAGCACCATGGGGGTGCAATGCTTCCCCCCAGGTAAATCCATCATTTTCGTACCTTGGAATGAGATGCATATGGTAATGGGTAAGGTCATTAAATTTGCCTCCATCTTGACAAATTCTGAGGCCATCAGGTTTAAACAAGCTCTTCAAGGCAATTGAAAGTTTTTTCGAAGCATCCATAATAGCATAAGCTGTCTCTGAATCCATCTCTTCGACATCCCAATAATGCTTTTTCGGTAGGATTAAAGTATGTCCTTCATTAAATGGAGCAATATCAAGTACACAGGTTATATGTTCGTTTTCATAAACAATATTCAAGTTGCCTTCAATACCATTAGCGATTCTACATCCTAAGCATTCCATGTACATCATCCTCCTCTAATCACCCTTGTCTAATCCAAGACATTTCACTGATGCCAATAATATCTTTAAATTCTTCAACGTATAGATATAAATTCTTATGCTCTTTATAATAAGTTGCATTTAGGATAGATTTGAGTTTTTCTATTTGCTCATCAGATATATCAAACAATTTAAATGCAGATACATTACTTTTATCAAATAAATGTTCTATCTCATCTTCCAGTATTCCGTTTTCAAGGACTTCTTGAGAAATCTCCTCATGAATTCCACTATATAATTCCAATATATCTTTATCAGGGTATCGTTCTTCAAAAATCTTAATAATAATTTCTTCTTCCAACTCATGCGAAATCCTCAAATAAGCTACCTCTTGACCATTATTAAAAATCCTATAACCCCAAAAATGATCACCTATATTACAAAAGTTTAACACCGGTGCTTCCTTAGATAATTGATAGATAACATCTGGGCCTTCGAGTTGTTCTAAGTAATTATCATCCGAAGTTAAATAAGCGATCCATTTCTCGTCTAGTACTTTAATAATTGAACCTGGGATCGCATACTTTCTAACTGCTTCCTCGTGATTTGCCAACAATAAATGTCCCGAAGTAAATTCACTCATAGGTTTTCGTCCTTTCAGCGACGCTGTATTAATTTGTTTCATGGATTTTTTTATCCTGTCACTTCAAAATGTTCTTCATGTAGTTGTAATATTTCTATATCCTTAAATTTCTCTTGAAGTTTTTGAGCAAAAGACTTTACTCCGAATATTTCGGTAAAGGTATGGCTTCCAACAATAAAATTCAAATTTATGAACTTAGCATATTGAATGGTGTAGAGGTTCTTTTCACCCGTTATGTAGACATCACAATTACTATTCATTGCATCTCTCAACTGAGTTGTTTCATTACCTGCCCCAGTGACCATACCTATCCTCTTAATTTTTTTGTTATTATTCTTTTGAAAATATACTTTTTCACCCAATAAAGAAGTCATTTTTTCTACCAATTTCTCTAGTGTTATTGAAGAATCAAACTCCCCAATACCTATTGCACTGTGACCTTCGAAATGACGAGATTGTTGGACGATACTGCTGACACCTAGCCGTTTAAGTAATGAATTGCATGTTCCAAAATCAACGTAATCCAATGGCAAATGAATATAGAAGTGTGCAATATTATGTTTCTTTAATAGCTCTATACACTGCTCCTTCATCCCATAAACAAAATCCCATGCATCATGATGGGTTACTATTAAATGGACATTCTTCTCAGCAGCCTGCAAGATTATCTCAGGAGTAATATTTGTGGCATAGCCAATTCTTTCATATTTATTCAATGAAAAATTACAAAAACCATACTCTTCATCTTCTTTAAAGTCTATAAGCAATTGACCAAATAATTCATTAATGTGTGATCTGAATTCTTGAGCAATCATCAGTGTATCCCTCCATGATTATTTTAAATATTTATTTATCTTTTCAAATAGTATTTTGTAATACTTATCAGAATTTGGTGTAAAGTCCTCTCTAAATAACTTTCTAGTGTCATTCATAAATGAACGACTTACTTCATCGACGAAAAAGCCTTCTGATGTAAGATAGTCTCTATCTCTGTTTAATAATTCTTTAAACTCCTTATAATCAACCCAATAAAGCCCGGAGAGTTCTGTTTCTTGAATACTGTATTCTTCTAAAGGCTTATCGCTTTCATAAATGAATACATTATTAAATTCTCTATCTATTAAGGCATCTGAAAAAACATGTTCTTGAGCAACCATGCCACAGGATATTAAATCTTTAAATGTAACAGAAATTCCTAGTTCCTCATGCAATTCACGCACTCCATCTTCCACACTTTCACCAGACTGCAAATGTCCTGCACAAGATATATCTAATAACGAAGGAAAAATATCTTTATTCTTATGGCGAAGTTGAAATAATATATGTAGTCCTTCTCCTGATGATTTCTTAATAATCCAACAATGAAAAGTCTGATGCCATAATCCTTTGGCATGTACATTACTTCTACTTTCCTTGCCAATCTTGGTCATATCTTCACTGAAGATATCAAAAAACTCTGTTTCCATCATTGTATACTCCCCTGGATAATGTTGATTTTCTTTGCAACGAAGGTTATACAATCAGTAGTGCAGCCAGGATCCTGGCTCAAACAAATTGGAATTATCGTAGCAGAAGTCATGATACTATACGTTGTTAGACGATTTACCTTCTAAACTTGTTCCTAAGAAACAAAAATCCCATGATGACACCATAAATGACATTTACAAAGTAATAAAGCAGTTGTATATTTGCACCATTGGCGAACCACTTACTATCTTTTATAATATCGTGGTACTGTATAAAAAACCTAAATGGAAATCCAAATTCCGTTCTTAGAGTGCCATCCGTCATAACTCTTCCGGGTATAAATATGATTGCAATAAGGGCAATCCAAGCTGAAAGATTAAATATTCTTTTGTTTATTTTCATTTGCTTTCCTCCGTTGTTGAAGTCGAACTCGAACTTTATTATTCAGGTACTTCAATATGTTCTGATACTCTAGATTTCAATATTTCTATTAATTCTTCATCCATAAATCTATAATCATCTGGGATATCAAGACAGATTAACCGTTTGCTCATTAGTAGGATTGAAAATTTATCTTTAAGCCTTCTCGTATGCTTCTTCTCCATTACGAAAATCATATCTGCCCATCCAATATGTCCTTGAGTTACCTTAATTCTTGCTCCTTCTTCCGTTCCTGCCGATCTTACTTCATAACCGTTATATCCATCAAAAATCTTCTCAGCTGTTAAACTACGCCATTTATTACGGCTGCAGATAAAGAGTAATTTAATGTCTTGTCACCTATTTCTTTGTGATTTGTTTATAAATTAAAACCAAAATATATTGTTATTATCTATTTCTAGTAATTGTTTTTCGAAATTTTCGTCTGGTTTTATATCATCTACTAAATGCCATTTATTCTTACTATCTTGCCAATAAACCTTCCAGTATGTTTCTTCTAACCTTAGTTGTGCAATGGGTACTCAAAACGTCTTCCCATATATCCTGGCTTTTCTTGACTTAATGTGACTGTGTTGCCTCTAAATTTATAATGAATTTGAATTTCACTTTTAAGATGTTCAGGAATTTTTTGATCAATATAGTTTTCAAGTATTTTTTCAATTCTCTTTTTAGTAAAAGCATCTAGCACTTTTATCACTCCTATTTTTTTGTGAAGTCCGTTCTTCCCCTATTTATTCTACAAATACTATGTTTTCATAATGTTCGCCTTCTCCGATATTATCTGCAGAAAACCATTCAAAATATTTTAATCCTAGTTTGTTTGCAATTAAATAAGCCTGTGGCTCTTCGCCAGTAAATCTAACCAAGTCAAAGATCTCTTCTAAATCTTCAGCTGTGTTGCCTTGCTGCATTATCAATTCCCTTAGTAAAAATAAGTCAAGCTCATCCTTCTCAATAATCAGATCATCAGTCCAGTCGCACTTATAATGAGATACGATTTCATCCTTCTCAAAAATTAATAGTTCCCAACCATGGTCCTCCATATATGAATAATGAACTAATAAGCCAGGATTTAGTGAAACGATCGATTTACGGATACCAAATGCTGGCCCTTGAATTATAAAAGTAACCCAACCATTAGACTCAGGAAAAACGAATCCCTTGTTATTTGAAGCTCTTATTAAATCAATAACTTTTTGTTGATCGCTTGTCTTTAAATGATAACTTGCACTAAACTCACTCATAATTCAGCTCCTACTAAGGTTTTCGACCAAGGGACGACAGCCCCGCAGTGTGAATGCGGCATTAGCCAAAGCGCATTTCTTCCTGATTATACCATTAAGATGTTGTACTAGCCGGAGCTCAAGGTTAGTTCCATTAATTGTCATGAACCCGCGATATGCTGCTTGGGCTCAACGTATCACTCCACCCGTATCTCGCGCATTGTTCATTATCCTCTACCAGTTCGTTTGCCGCTGTGATAGGTAAGAGCCCATGCGATGCAGGTCTTAAGAGCTTCAACAGGAACATCATCGCCCACGTCAAATATGATCGCCCGATTCCCTTCGTATCTTAACTCGGTCGGAAAGACAGTTCGGAACGTATCTACCAGGGTCGTTTGACAATGAAAATACATGGCATATTGCGTGTTGCTGGATTTCCATCGATGAATACGGATCGTACTTCCACTCTTCGATTCTGAGGTAATGTATGAAGGTTCACCCCACCTGAGTACCTCTTCCAGTTTGCCCACCCCGTCGATCTCTTCTGCAGTGTCGAAGATCAACTGACGTAACTTCATGAGCCTGCCGCGCAATGCTGGTGGGTATCCATCAAATACGGCTGCAACGCCTGGGTTCGATATGGTATTTTCCACTACTTTCCTCCTCATTGTCTGATCACTCAGCTCTAAGTAATTAACAGCCGGACCAATCAGATGGATTTTGCCCTTGATATTCATTGAAATATTCCCAACAAGTTATTGTTGAACTGTCCACTGCACCTTGTCTTACTAAATGCCCTAAAATTGTTCTTAACCCGAGCTCTAAATTATCTTCATTGACAATAGAATTGTACAAATTACTATAATTCGCATAAAATTCATCACCCGTATCTAATACTCCATCTGTAAGAAGAACTATATGATTACTTCCCTGCCTCAATTGTCTTCTCCCTACAGTATAACAAGGTATTGATAATTCAAACGTATTCACTTGCCCTATCCACTCATAAAATTGTCGCTGATTTAATCCATACTGATTAAACTTTTTTAAATCTGGATGAAATAAAAAAGCCATACAGTCACCAACTGAAAACCACCACAAGAACTCTCCTTTCTGAAAGCAAAGTAAACAGGAGGTCTCACCAGTTAGATCTCTACACTTATCTTTAAATCCAATATTTGAAAACAAGCTAAGCAAATAAGGTTCTAACTCTAAAAAAACGTTATTAGAATTAAATATCGAAATCAAGTTATTCTTATTGTCTTTTAGTAAATCAATAATAAGCTCAGCACTTTGTGAAGTGTTATGTGCATCTAACAATGCAGAGAAAATCCATGATTTATTATCATCTTCTATTACAAATAACGCATCTTCATTTTTCTGCGCACCTTTACTTGTACTACCTCCAAAAGTACCTATATGTACATTTCCGAGTTTTTTAATGAATACTTCATCAAGATTGGGTTGAACTCTGCCTATCCATGTATACTCCATAGAAACGCCTCCCACAAAAATACTTACCATTCAACCGGGAATAACAAAAGAATCATATTTCCATTTGAGTTTATAACATAAAACACCATCTAACACCGAATTTATCTATAAACTGAACAAGACATAGACTATAGAAAGTTGGGCCTAATGGAGTAATCGTCTTACTTTTATCTTGTAAAACTTGATATGCCTTTCTTAACACTTCATCGTTCTCAAAGATAGCAACTATCTCCATAATAGTATCTGCCGATGATTCTCTAGTGCCACCAAAATCACTAAGCATTATTTTTGTGCCAAGGATATGCATCTCCGCATGAATAACGTATTTTTCAGGTTCCTTCTGTGAATCAAACATTATCGAATCTGTTACAGTATTAAATGCTACTTGATACAATTCAATAGCTTCACAACAAGCACCATTTAAATATAATTGTGGAACTAACATACATATCCTCCTTTTTATTTAGGTTACAGGCTCTTAATGGAATTGTATCCTTTTCCAAATATTCTCACTATAATTTAATAAAAAAAAGCGCAATGGCATAAAACTCGTTCCATTGGCGCTGTATATTCGACTAATTTTGTGTGCCTGCTAATAATCATGATCTTGTAAAGGCGTCTTGTTCCAATTAAATTTCCTAAGAATCTCAAGTTCCTTTTCATCAAATTCGGGATGGTAACAATGTGCATGTTGGGAGGAAGGTACAAAGGTAACGCTATCTTTCACTTACTAACCATGTCTTCGCTTCTTCCGGATCGGAGAAAAATGAAATCGGATAACTAATATCAAGCTTCTTTATTTCCCTTTTGAGTCTCCACTTACTTACTCCAGATAGTCCAACAAAAGATACCTTTTTTATGTAATCATTTATATTCACTAGGTTGTTTACTAGTTTTTCAAGCACTTCTCCCGTAATAGAAGTTTCATACAAATCAATCCATATTTTTAGCCTTTTATTGTTTTGATAGATGAATTCTTCTTCCAATCTCATTACTTCAAAAAGACTCTCGTAATACTTAAATTTACTCCCGTACTTCAAACAATGAATTTCTCCACCTTTATAGAAATATGGGAAAAGTGAGCCTCCCGGCGACTTCATATATTCACCCCTTTTGCTTTTTTGACTTACCTACAAATATTACTTTCATCCGTAAATTCAATACAGTACTCAAATCTCAGTTCTCCATTCAGTAGCTTTTAATCCATAGATTATTCTATCTAGAAACCTTCCATTGATATACTCATAATCTCTTAGCTCACCTTCACGTTTAAACCCTAATTTTTCCGGAATTGCACGGCTCTTTGTATTATTTGTAGCTACTCCTATTTCAATTTTATTTAATTTAAGTTCATCAAAAGCATGATTTATTAGTACTTCAATAGATCTAGTAATTATTCCTTTCCCCTCATATTCTTTGCCTAGCCAATATCCAATTTCAGTTTTTTTATTCTCTTGATCTAAATATAAGTAACCAATAGAACCCACTAGTTGATCCCTACTCCATATTCCTAACCAGTAACCTTCATCCTTGGCAAATCTTATTCGTGTTCTTTCTATAAAGGTTTTTGAATCATCCACTTCTACAGTAATACTAGGAAACTTCAACCACTCACCTATATGATCCCTATTTCTGTTAATCAAATCATATAATTGTTCTACATCTTTTATTTCCATTAACGATAAATAAGTAGAATCATCAATTTCGTATTTAAACATTATTCGTTTCTCCTTTATTCTTTCTATGCGTTGTTATAAGATGTTTTGGTCTCTTCGGGTATACTGAATTTATGTTAATGCGAACGTAATAATCTCCCTGTTAATTAGTTCGGCCTGTTCATGGTTTATTGCATGACCTGCAGAGCGGCTGTTTGTGGGAGTCCCCAGACATGATGATATGAGTTTGTCCAAATGAAGTCTTAACATCCCTTTCCTCAATTCCCACCCCCCAAGATAATAATAATTTATCATAAGAGTCCATTATTATTTGTTTTCCTACCGGGCTCTTGTATCTCTTCATCTTAGACATCCTTTCTACTTTGAGGTGGTGCGGATGTGCCCCGGCAATGACATCTCCGACTCTTCTTTCCGTAATACTATCTCTTAAAATTCTATGTAAAATGGTTGCAATTCAGGGTTTAAACAGTATTCTATTCTTTGTCTAAAGCTATTCCATGTCACCATTTCTAATGCTTCATCTAGTGAGAAGAATCCAACTTCCAGACTCTCGAACGATGTCGTGAGTTTTCCTCCAATCGGTTTCCCCAAAAATAGAGTGCTACAAACAGAGCCAGTAACATCCTGAAATATCCCACAGAATTTTATTATTTCAATATCAATTCCCGATTCTTCTTTTGTCTCTCTGATCGCCGCATCCTTTATAGATTCTCCTATCTCTACTCGTCCTCCAGGGGGTTCCCAACCTCTACGAGGCCCTTTGATTAATAAGATTTCTTTCTGATCATTCATAACTATGGCGCCAGCAGTAACAATATGTTTGGGATCACTCATATGTTTCTGAACTTACGTTTGTATACATATTGACGATATTTCCATCCCTATCTTGAATCCATAGCGAACGTCTACCCCAAGGGTAAGTCTGTGGTAATTTATTGAATTTTACATCGAGTTTCTTTAAGCGTTCATATTCTTTATCAACATTGTCTACTTCTATTTCAATTGTACATCCACCATAACCAATTCCATCTGTACTTCCAGGTGCCAAATTCTCCATTGCTTGTTTCGAACATATATCAATATGATAATCTCCCTTAACACGTAAACGTGCTGCGATCTCATCTCCTACAGCCTCAACTTGTAAAACATCCTTATAGAACTCCATTAGACTAATTACATCTTCCGTTATTAAACACAATCCAGTAAATTTCATAATCATCCTCCTCTTGTTTTCAAATGTCTTCAACCTCTTGAAATGCTCTCAAATCGCTTTATTCTTCTCTAATCTATCAATTAATTCTTTTACTTGTTTTTGAGTTTTTACAATAATGATTTGTTTTTGGTTCTTCGCTTGTACAAGTTCAAGTTTTTCTATTGTTTTAATTCTACTTCTTTTCCTATAATTCCATACCCATTTAATAAATTCAAAATCTATTTTTTCTGGACATTCTTCGTTCATGTCTGGCCTAGATTTCTTATGGTACATTACTCTTCGTTTAAGTATTCGATACATACAAAGCCATCTCGGCATGTCTAAATAAATAATCAGGTCTGCTCTCGAAATTCTAATATCCATTGTTCTTGAGTAATTCCCATCAATGATCCATTGCTCTTTCATTGTAAAACTTTCAACAACTTTATCCCATTCATCATTTGGTGTTGGCACCCAATTCGGTTTCCAAAAATGTTTGTCTAAATGAATTACTGGTAGATGGAGTATTTTGCTGAGATTTTGAGAAAGGGTTGATTTACCCGATCCTCCCGATCCTAAAACCAATACACGGTTCACAGTTGGTCTCCTTTCAATTGATCTTCGACGATGCCAGCCCGTAGCGTGAATGCATTGTTATAAGATGTCAGTGCCTTTTTCGGAATACCTACACATTTAAATAATTGTATCCGGTTCGTTAGTTAGTGGTTCTTCGTTTACATTACGAGTTATTTAGTGGAGAGTTCGTCAATCGCTTGAATAGATAGTGCCAGCGCTTTAATTCTTCTTTCTAAAAGTGTTTTTTGAGGACTACCAATCTTTGATTTAGCATAACTATTTTCAATTGATGGAAACAAGCCGGTAATAACATTTCGAGCTTCTGCTAAATCTTCCTGGGTATAATGATGTGGGCTTTGATTCCAAACGTTTTCTAGCATAGCTAAACCGATGGAAACAGCTTTGAGTCTTTTCTTTACTAGAGTAGTATTTGCGCCATTATGAGTCATTTGGGATAAGGCATTCTCAAGCTTTCTAATTGTCGATTGCAATGATTTAATTGATTCAAACTTATCTAAATTTGATACGTTTACCATGTTAGTATTGTCCTTTCCCCATATTTATTCTGATGAAAGATAGTCCTTAATTTCCTTGCGTCCACTATCGGAAACACCACTGAATTACTTTCAATTTCTTCAGATCCATTTAAAAAATGTTTTGTGATTCACTTCAATATTGTTGTTCTTTGCCCATTCTATTAAGGTATTTATTTCTTTATTGCCTTCAATATATATCCGCCTTATATCATTGGCTTCTAATTGATTATTTTTGATAATTACTACTTTACTATCAAGTAGTAGTGGCCTGGGTTTAAGAAGTCTCCTTGTAACAGCAATATAAGTTTTCATACATTCTCCTTAATTCACCATTGAATCCACAATGAATTCTCGCACAAAATCCAAAGGTTTAATGGTATTATCAAGCGTGCTAGTAAACACGACTACAGTCTGCAAACTCGGAATGACAATAATAAATTGACCGTTTCGTCCCATCGCAAAAAACATTCTGTTATTCAAAGTAAAATCATTCTCATCTGGATCAATCTTAGCTACCCACCAATGATAAGCGTAGTGACCAATATAATCATAGGTTAATAGATAGGGCTCTGTTGACTTTCTGACCCATTCCGCAGATATAATTTGCTTTCCTTCCCATATACCTTCCTGCAAAAACAACTGACCGAATTTGGCCATATCATAGGGGAGTAACCGAAGACCATCGGACCCATAATTAATGCCGTTTGCATCCTCATACCAGCGGTAATCCATATCAATCCCTAACGGTTTAAATAAATATTTATCAGCAAAAGCAGAAGTCTTCATGCCTGTGGCTTTCATTAATATGGCCGATAGCACATGAGAACAACCCGAATTGTAATTCATCCGTGTCCCCAACTCATCAACTAATGCCCGATCGAATACAAACTTTACTACATCGCGGGTACACATAGGGGGCATGTAGTTCCATTTTCCAAACTCCGGCCAGTCTAATCCAACACTCATCGTCAGCAAATGTTCAATAGAAATATCTTTCTTACGAGAATCTTCTAGATTGTTCATGATGTCAGGAAAGTAATGCTCCATCGTCATATCAACAGAAGGGATAAAACCTTCATCTATCGCGCTCCCAATCAAAATGGATACGATACTTTTCGTACAAGAATTAATTCGTTGAAGGTTATCTCTTATCTTATTGCTTTTATAATATTGAAAGACTAATGAACCCTCCTTAAGAATCAAGCAGCTCTTAACTTTCGATTTCCTCACTGCGAACCCAAGGTTTTCAATCTGCGCGTGATCCATATTAAGCTTATCCGGTGTGGAAATGGGCCACGTATTTTTGTTTTGCATCTTCTATGAATCCCTTCACGTATATTAAATTCGGCACTTAAGTTTTAAATTATATTCTGGTTTTGTTATGTATTCTAAATACTCAATACCACCCGTAAAATCTAAATAACTCTTAAACTTATCTATAAAATCAGGAACTACAATTAAATCTAGGACTTTATCTTTTGATACCCAAAGTGATTCTGTAGTTTCATCCGAATCACAAAACTCACCACCAATATATCTACAGATAAATCCCATAACAACCTTAGTTGGTACAATATCATATCCATTATATCCAGGATATGAACAGGTGTTAGATGAAACACTAAACAATTTGACCACATCGACTTCCATACCGCTTTCTTCTTTTGTTTCACGTATTAAAGCATCTATTAGGTTTTCACCAACTTCAACTTGTCCTCCTGGAAACATCCAAATATTACGGCCTCGATGTTTTAAAAGTAAAATTTCTTCTTTTTCATTTTCTACAATACCAAATACTGCAACAATGTGTGTTGGGAACTGTTTCATAATTATTATTACACCTCACATATGAAATGTTATAGTTTCCTAATTCTGAATTGCCCTTGGGGTTTTTATACAACACCCCTGACTTACTTCACAAATGTCAATTAAGCTTCATAGCGACTGGGTTCAATGGACTTAACCTCGCAGGGCTGAATAGCCAGCAATGTAGATTCGGTGTTATGTGATGTATATGCCCAAGTAACCTCTTATAATTGAAATGCCTAATCGATTCACATCGGACTTCGGCCGGACCCAGAGCCGAATGGCCCAAAGTGAGAACATGGTCTTATCTGATGCCAGCACACCATTGAATTACTGTCAATTTCTTTAGATCCATTTGAAAAATGTTTTGTGATTCACTTCAACATTGTTGTTCTTTGCCCATTCTATTAAAGTAATTATTTCTTTATTGGTGTTACTAAATTTAAAACATAAACCTATTGGGACTATTCTATTCTTCTTTGGTTTAATTCCAATAATGCAATTGCCTTCAATATATATCCGCCTTATATCATTGGCTTCTAATTGATTATTATTGATAATTAATACTTTACTATCGAGTAGTAATAGCCTGGGCTTAAGAAGTCTCCTTGTAACAGCTGCAGTAATAATCAATAGATAGATAATACTAAAAGCTAAATAAAGTAATTTATTGGATCTGTCACTTGTTGTAACAATATTTAAAATACATAATAAAGTCAGGATCGACATGCCGATAATTAACTTAATATTTAATGGATATCTTATATAAGTTTTCATTCATTCTCCTTCTGATGATTTCAGATACGTTGTTGTAATCACGACGTCCAGTAAAAATGCTGGATGTGTCCGGCTGTTTTCTTCCCCGGGGCTATGGGTGAATGCCCGATCCGTGAATATTATGTTAGCCGAATTTGCTGACTCTTGAGATACATATACATTCAAACTTTACTTCCGATGCGGTTAGGTGGTACGGATATGTGACACTCATACGAAACGACAATCATTCCCCTTTTGTTTAACAAGTTATATTCCTTTTCCTCCCAGTGGATTAAGTTTAATTTGCTCTATACCAGCAATAAGTGGCCTTGCCTTCTGGACGAGCACCTTTGTCTCTTCTAAGGCCAATGATGCTTGATGAGCCAACGGATCACTCCATATTTCGGTTACCCAAACACAATTAGGATCGCTATCAGAAATGTTCACAACATATATGTCGCAACTGTCAATAGCCTCCATACCATTTGCAGCTTCCAACAGCATTTGAACTAGTGATTCAAGTTGACCTTCATGAGTCGTGAATTTTGTAAACAAACCAAATTTGTTCATACCCTATTTCCCCCTTTGATTAATGCTAGGTATCTGCCTGATTCACCTCTTCAATTACTTTTGCATATCAAGAAATACTGAATCATGCCGGCTACTTTTTCTCTTTTTTCGATTTCAAAGTAATCTTGAAGTATCACATCAAATTCTTCAGATGACATATTAAATTTATCTGGTCTGCCTAAATGCTCCTCAATTAACATCGTAATTCGGAAGAGTGGGCTATCTAAGTTAGGAATATCAAGAACAAATTTCCCATAAGGCTTTATGATTCGATGAGCTTCTACGATTGCTTTTTCAACGAAGTCTTTTTCAAAATACTCAAGTATACCGACACATGCGCCAATGTCAAAATAGTTATCTTCAAAAGGCGTTTCATGTATACTTCCGCAATATAATGATCCAATAGGCAATTTCTTTTTTGTAACAAACTCATTAAGGAGCTGAATGGTTTTGCTGCTTATATCAATCCCATGATATGTTGAGAGCCATGTCTCATACCCATTAAACATTAGGTTCAGACAGCATCCAAGATCAATAAATTTCATATTTGTATCTGGCGATAGATAATCCTTGATTTCCTTTCGTCCACTATCGGAAAGTGAGCCTTCCATTCTCAGCCTTTGAAACATAGGGTAGTCGGGATGATTTGTGATATGCTCCGGAAGATCTTCGTATAAATCAATACCGCTCCTTCCAAAATCAATGGCTTTATCGTAAGACTTTGAAATTAAATCCAATTGGTTTTTCACTTTATTTCCGAATCTCCTTTCGCTTTTTTTTCATTTTTATCCCGTATTATAGTTATAACTAAACAACTTGGAATAAATAAGATCATGATACTCCAACCACGAACCTCTTTGCGAAGGGAAATCTTGCATACCAAGATTCAATTGTATCTTTACACCTTTCCAAAATAACCCAACATTTTATTGAATCTCTTACCTTCTGGCGATCCAAGGGCCGGATGGCCCTCAGCGTGAATATATTGTTATGTGATATATACGCCCTCAAAGAAATAACTTCCAAGGTTCTTCATTCCAAATAGATTTTCTAACTATACATAGGTTTTCTTTTTCGTGTTTAAAGTAAAAAATCCCTTCATTTTGCTCTCTATAGTTATTTATAAGATAGTGTGGAAGTATAGCAGCATCAAAAGTCCATAATTCATTCATATTGCAGGTTACTTGCGCTTCCCAGGGCTGCCCGTCTGTTACTTCATTTGTTAGATATACTCCAGACTCGGTAAATTCATCAGAAAATTTCTTCATAATATTCCATAAAAGAGGTTTGTATATATCTTTTAGTTGTCCTGTCCTATAATCTTGTTCAATTTCTTCCGTCCAAAATAATAGGCTAACTTCTAGCCATGATCCATTAAGTTCCTTGAATGTGTCTGGTGTCCATCCCATAACATAAGGTCTAATATGGAGTGGTTTTCCATTGTAATTGTATTCTTCCGCATCAGCACCTCCACCCACATACATGAAACCATTATCCGACAACTCCCAAGTGAGCTCTGATTTAAAATAATCATCATTGAGGTTTAGTTCAGATAATACCTTAGCGAATTGGTCAATTACTTTATTATAGTTATTCTCATTACACTTCAAGTAAGTCTGAATGTGAGAGTATTCAGGTATTGTACTCACTTCCTTCTATTAGTTGCTTGCATGTATTTCACATAACGTTTCAGTATTCACGACTTCCATTCCCCTTAGATAGCTCTTATCTTAGGGGGATGAGTGTATCTGCCTGATTACTCTTCTTCGAGAATACCCCCGTCAGATCAAGAGCCGTATGGTCCGCTGGAAGAATATTATGTTATGTGATGTTGCCGAAAATTCCTTCAAAAAGCCTTTATTAGTTCTTTAATATGTCTTTTTCTATTCGGGGGTATCAGTTAAATATCAAGATTTTAAACACTTCAATCGATAACTCTTTTTGGCTGTTTAATTCTCTGGTATATGATTGTTAACTTATATATTGACCAATTAATTGTAGTCGCAGCATCATAACCATATGCATCATCAAAAGCATGTAATAAATCATTCGGGATCACATTTGTCGTTCTTAAATAATCATCCAATCTTTTATTGTAATCTTCAGGCGAATTAATCTCTTTTATTTTTATGTATTCTTCCATTGTCAGATAACACCCATTTCATTTAATGAAATCTGAATTTATGGTTTTTCGCAATTAGTTATAAAGGGCGTCAAGATCTTAATACTTCAATATTAATGTCTTTCGGAAATTCCACATAACGTTGTTGCATTCACAACGTCGAGAGTCTTAGATCGACTGCTCTTAGGCTCTCAGATGTGCCCCGGCAATTGCTTCTCGCACCTTACTTCCGGGACCGAGGGGCGTAAGCCCCGGAGCGTGAATGTGGTGTATCTGTTGCCTCTGACTTCTTGAGTTTCCATCATTCGAACTTGTCTTATTACTCTTTAATTTCTGTCAGTTGTTATATATCATGTTAACTTGAATTAATAATGTTAGATTTATGCCGTCCGGCATCAGCGAAATTTCTGGATTACGTTAACATCTTCGCAGTTCCAGCCATGTTTCGCGATAAGTCCCCAGCAATCTGGTCGTGATCCATCGGTATCAGTGACATTATAGAGGTCGGCAAGTTGGCGGGCTGTTAGTACGCTTCCTGAAAGACGCGAATTTTCCGGGTCGGCTGCCAGTTTGGTAATACCTCGAGCAACATATGTTGGCGACTCAGAAATTGCAAACCCAGGTATGGTTGAACAAGCTTCCTGCCATGTTTGTTCAGTCACACCAAAATTTTGAAGCATGGCTTCTGACCTAAGCCATCCTGGAGTGACTCCAAGAGCTGTCACGGGATAATTGGCTAATTCGTACGTAAGCCCTTTCACGATACGTCCGACGTTTGTTTTTACTAAGTCGTAATATAATCCTACGTTTTGACGGAACTCCGTATTTGCCTCCGCTGTTCCATCGGTCATTTCAATTACGATCCCTTTATCTCCCCGAAGCATTAATGGCAATGCATAGTACAGAGTGATTAAATGCGTATCAATACCCATTCGCATCATTTTGAGTCCACCATTCAAATCATGCTCCCACAGCCGTTTATCCCACTCAGAATAACGATCACCGCCAAAAATATCGTTAACTAATATGTCGAGACGATGGTGCCGATCGTCAATCTGCTGGATAAGAGAACGAACTTCTTCAGGGTCTAGATGATCAGTTCGGATAGCAACTCCCTCTCCCCCTACGTTTCGGATCATTTCTTCTGTCTCTTCGATTGTTTCTGGACGATCCATTTCTGAAGGACCCTCTTTGCGGCTGCTTCGCCCTGTGGCATAAACAAAAGCCCCCGCTCGGGCTAGTTCAATTGCAATTGCTCGACCCGCACCTCGAGTAGCTCCAGCTACCAGTGCTATATGATTCTCCAAAATTTTCCCCATCCTTGATTTCATCCCCCTTTCGTCATTTAACGAATTCATTAAATTCAAATGATTTAAGTTTTTATAATACTCTTTCAGGGGTTTCAAATAACGTTCCGTATTCACGACGTCCCACCACCTTATGGAACGTTAGGTCCGGTCGCGATGCGGTTAGATGGTGCGGATGTGCCCCGGCAATCGCTTCTTTGAATTCTCTCTGGGACCGAGGCAGCTTGTCTGCCGATGCGTGAACACATTGTTATATGAGGCCAACGCCTACTTCGAATAAACTTCCTACATCTTCTTATATGATTCAAACTTATTAATTACAGATTTAATATGTTTTTGATTATTAAAATCAATTACATGTTTAAGTTTCATATCCCATGCTTTTAAATTACTTCTATTACAAATTTCTCTGCAAAAATCTATTGTTATCGATATATTTCCATATGATTTGTATAATGAGGTTCTCACCGATATTTCTGTAATTTTTTCTTCTTTTGTTCCAGCATTGAGTTCCATTTCAATCATATTCATTCCATCGTCATAACAGTAATAGCATTCATCGTCAAAAGATGGCCACTTATCTTTTGGGGAGTACTTTATTATATGTTCGATTGATAGAAGTTCTGATACAAAAGAGTCAAAAGGTACATATTCATCTCCGATGAACTCTATAAACTCATCAGATAATAAAACTCGATTTTCACTTGGAAACAAGTAAAATTGGTAGAATCCAGCAGCCATGTATGAATTACCTCCAAACTTTTTTTGCTATTGTTTCCGATAACGTGCAGTGTATTCACGAACCCTCACCACCTTAAGGCACGCTAGTGCCGGCAACGACGCGGTTAGGTGGTGCAGCCTTGTTCGCATGATTCAACATTAATGCCATTGCCTCAGGCGAACCAAGGGAGCGTTAGCGAACGCAGCGTGAATGCGGTGTTATGCGATGCCTCTGCCTTCTACGAGACACGTGGGAACAACTAATCATTAACTGTAGCATTCCATGCTTTATAAAACTCTTTAACTGTGTGATATCTTTTCAATTTGTCTTTTTCGACTGCATTGCATGCGACATTGTAAAGCTCTTTACTTCCTTCCCACTTCTCGAAAGATCTATCAAGTTCACCACCCAATAATCCAAACGCAATAGCACCCATTGTAAATACGTTTGTCTGGCTATCGATCTCTGATCCGATCACAAATTCTTCTGGAGACATAAATCTAGAGGATCCCCAAAGTCTTCCCATGTTATTATAGAATGGTTTTTTCTGATAAAAATCAATATCACATATTCTAGTTTCATTATTAATAAAATCGTAGAGAATGCTTCCATCGTAAAAATCAATTGCAACATAATTCTTCTCTTCGACAAATACATGAAAATTGAAAATTCTATCAAGCGATTCAAGTCTCTGTTCGACTGATAAGTGTTTATATTTATAAAATGGAGAATTGGGATCTTTATACTTAGCCGGAGGTGGATATGACCAATGGGCATGAAGACATTCTCCAGTAAACCATTTGAAAACAGCAACATATCCCGAATCGATCTCAAAATGGTCTTCAATTTCTATTAGACTCGGATGTTTGAGTTCAAAATAAATTGGCATTGCATTCTTTAATCTCGATACTGCTTCTTTTGGATCTCCTTCGTATTCAACGGTCTTGGCACCAGCGTATTTAACAAACTTTTTCTGTCCTTCTTTCTCCACTCCAAAACAAATATTTCCTGAATCTTGTTGATCGAATACTGCAAATACATAACCCAATTCTTGTAACCAACTAAAATCGAGATTTCCCATTAATTGAAATGATACATTGTCAAAATTATAAGTGATAGGATTATTGATCATTTACTCCTCCAGGTGTTTGTTTTATAAAAGATCTTGCAGAGGTTTCACATAACGTTTGTGCTTTTTTGTCGTTCCTACCGTTTAGTACATGGTTATAGAACTCTAAAAGTACAGATCCCATCCCATAATAAAACCAGCAAATATGAAAGCCGAAATACCAGACATGATGTATATGGACTTTCGTTTTTTGCTGCAACTTATCTTCCTCAGTTTGTAGATAAGCAAGATAAGATACGCCACAGCAAGAATCATATAAAGTATGTTTAAGATGAAATGAATGCGTAAAGAAGAATAGGTGGAGTTGCTTATGGCTCTTGTGAATAAGATTATAGTATTTAGAATAAATGCAACACCTGCGACATTAATTCCAACATGGTATATATTAAACCCTTTCCCAGGCATTTCCCATCTCTTCAACTTGTATGTCAGTAACCGGATTAAATAGCCGATCAAGGCGATCAAACTGAATAAGATGGCTATTGCAAGAGAAATAAAAGAACCTTTGATCAAGTTTATCGTTAAGCTTGATACGGGTAAATAATCACCATAAGGAAAGGAGACCTTCTCAACGATACCATCGCTTTCAACAACATTTGTGAAGTTACTAAGCTCAAAAGTTGAATACTTTTTCAAATTAAACACCGAATATCCCTTGGTAAATCCGGAACTTGCACGTCGTGTAGTCAGATAATATCCTTCATTTCCAGATGTTACAGAACTAGAGCTGTAATTATTTCCAAACACCTTATTGACAAGACCAACACAATAAACCTGTTCATTAAACTGGTTTGTCATCACCACTAACCCAAAATTAGATTCCGGGTCAAAAACAAATTTACTTGAAAACGCCAATGTATTTCCACCGTGTTCCAGTGCAGATGCCCAGTACTCTACCTCAAAGAATCCATGTGCAATACGAGGAATAGAAGTTCCATCATAATATAAACTTGTTGACAACATTTCATCTAACGTGTCCTTGTAATTGAATAATAAATTGCTACTATTAACAGGCATCAGGGCTGCAAGGAATTTTGCTGCATCCTCTGCTGTACCAATGGCCCCCCCTGCAGGATAAATACTTAAGTATACTCTGTTCTTGCGGATGAGTTCCAAATTAGTAGTATATCCTTGAATCTTATTTCTTCTTAGCACGACGTCTGGACGATCTTGATGTGACGGATGAATCGAAGTGTCTTTCATATTCAGCGGTTTAAATATATGTTCATTGACATATTCATAAAAGGGTTGTCCGCTTTGCACTTCCACGATGTAGCCTGCCATAGCAACACCAAAGTTTGAATAAGCCATTACACTCCCCGGTTTATATATCTGATTCGGTTCAAATTTTTGCAAAGTTTCTCCTAAATCCATAATTTCATTCTCAGATAAATACCATAAATCGATCATTCTATCCTCCCAACCCGCATTATGATTCATAAGGTTCATTAGAGTGATGGGAGCATCGTATTCCAGCTTCTTTAAAAATCCTTTTGGCAGATATTCCTGGATATCTGTATCCAAATCAAGCTTCCCCTGCTCGACAAGTTGCATCACACTAGTCCAGACCAACATTTTAGAGCCTGAACCCCATTCAAAAATAGTAGATGCATCCGCCTTTCTCTGTTGCTCAATATCTGCGAAACCATATGCCTTATTAACAATGGTCTTGCCGTTCTTTATAGCCACAATCGAAACGGCAGCGGTTTTTTTCTGATACATATCCACATAAGAATCAATCGTCTCCTCTAGCGATGACAACGAAATCCTAGAGGGAGTAGCCTCAACATCCTCTACCTCAGCGTGGACAGGCACCGCGCATGACATAATTATCAATACAAGTGACAGAACACAAGTTATTACTTTGCTAACATAGTGATATCTATTTCTTGTATTCATGCTTTCCTCCTTCTCTGATATTGCTATCATCTTTGTATTATCTCTCATTTACTAGCCAAACTTTTGCATTATCCATGCTCGAAAAATACTTGGGCCTTAACTTAATTGACTTACTTTTTGATAATTCATTGTTAATCTTTCGCTCTCCTTTTTTTGACACTCCAACAATAGCCAATTTATATATATTCATACTCATCCTTATAATGTTCTCACCAATTATTTTTACAACTCTATCATTAATTTCCGTTCCATCTAAATGATATAAAACTCGAAGCCTTTTATGGGGATGAATTATAGCTTCTTCATTTTTAGTAATCTTGTTCTTAATCAATTCAATATCGTTTCCAAGGTTATCTAGACAGGAGATCCACACCTCACCGCCTTTATGTGGAAGTGAAAACGATGGTCTTAAATCTGGAACACTTCTTTTTTTATTTTTCAGTAGTAATTTTTCAATCCAGATCTGGATCCGCATATTAGGTCTCCTATAATTGAACTTTATTAATTGCCCAGATTGTATGTACCGTCGTTGTAATCACTACGTCCTAAGCTCCACCTCATTGTAATTTATTTACAAAATGTTACGATTGTGTTTGGAAATGGTTTCAAGTGTTTGTGCAATTGCGTATAACGTTCCTGTATTCACGACGTCCCACCGACTTAAGGCTGCAATAGCCGCCGATCGTAATTCGGTTAGTCGGTGCGGAATGTGTCCGCTTTAAGTGGATTTCATATAACGTTGTTGTATTCACGAAGAGCGTGAATGCATTGTTAGCTGATGTCGCTGCTCTCTTTGAGACACTTACTAAATATCACCCTTCAACTAATGCATAATACTTAAGCATTACTCCATCTGTTTCAACTAATAAAATATCTTCTCCTTCTTTACTTGAGTATATTTTGCTCCCTACTGGTAGATAATTTGAGGTTCCATTCAAAAAATCTTCTGCTATTGAAGTTTGTTTTTTTATTTCTCCAATCTCTTCATTGGGGGTTAGTACCAATTCATCAACCCACTCAATATTGGTTTTATATATCAAGTCTCTAAACATAAAAATATCCGCATCTGGATCAAGACTTAATACCTCTTTAGCATCAGGGTTACCATTTACGTCAACAGCTATATTATCTTCTTTTGTATTCATACACCCAGTAATAAGTACTAATAAAAAAATCAATAGTAAAGGTGCTTTTCTCATCTCATTACCCTCCTTTGAAACAGTACTTGCAGCAATTTCAGCTAACGTTGTTGTATTCACGATGTCCGATGGCCCGAAGCGTGAATATGGTGATATCAGAAGTACGGCTCTTCTAGAAATACTATCAAAGTTTTTGTATTCTATTTATTAATAATCACTATTACATGGGGTATTTAGTATTACTTCTGCCTTCTCCCTTAAATCATCAGTTAGTCCTTTATATGCTTGGCATCTCACAAATCTTCTTGCATAAATCCCCATATCCCATTCATCATCTAAAATAACAAAGGATTCAATTACCTTCTCTTCATTTATAGATAACCAATGTTCGATTTCTTTCCAGCGAATTGAAGTCTTCAGATTTTTATCATGAACAGGGGTTATGCCAATAATCCTTTCATTTAGATGATATTCATTAAAATTCCTTCCCAAATCCCTCCAAAGCTTCTCATTTGATTCATAGTGTATTCTCCACGTTGAACTAATAACAATATTCGAATTCGTCGATTCGACCAGGAACTTTAGATTTTTCATTGCTTCTGGATCAAATATGATTTGCCCAACATTATGGTTTTTTTGAAAACTTATATATCTATCAGTGTTCAGGACTCCATCTATGTCTAAAAAAATAATTTTCAATCTGGAACACCTCACTTGTATTATTAATTAGGTTTTTGTCTTATTTCCGATAACGTTCTGGTATTAACGAAACGACCCAGCCTTAGATAGCTCTTATCTTAGGCTGGGTCGTTTGTTGTCTGAGCTTCTTCCATGATTATAATATCGAGATTACCTTAATTTCTTGATAACGTCATTTAAGTTTCGCACTATTGAGTGTCTAGGACTTGTTATCTTATTAAATAAATACTGCCTTATATCCCTGCACAATACAATAGAGTTAACTCCAAGCTTCTCAGCACCATCACAGTTTCTAATGTTATCATCAACAAATATAGCCTCAGATGGAGAGACTTCTAGTTCTTCAAGGGCAGTCTTGTACATTAACTCATGCGGTTTGGTAACCCCTTTTGTTGAGGAAATTATAAAGGATGAAAAGTAATCCCTTAACCCGGCTTGTTTAAATACATTATCCAATGATGGCCATGCATCTGACACTACAGCAAGTCTATAAGATCTACTCAACTCTGGAATCAAATCTGACGCGTCTTTATAAAACCTATACTTTTTGTAATTAGTAACTAAATCAAACGCAATTGATTTTATCAAATTGTCATCCCATTTTAACTGGGGTAATTCAGTTGAGAAAATTCTATAGAACTCAGTGAAATGATAAAACTCTTCATCCTCATCTTTAATCAAATTCTGCTTTGATATATATGAATTTGCTTTATGAAAAGCATTGTTTCTAATTTTCAAGTCTAATGATTTGAATTTTTCTTCATTAACAAAGTTAAAAAAATTGGGACTAATAAACCAATGTCCGGTAACGGGACAATTTAACACCCTGCCTGAATCGAACAAAATGGCTTTAATAGCGCTACCCATGTCCTTCTCCTTTGTTTATCATTAATTTTAATATGTATGTATTTTTCTTTTATACGGTAATTTCCGATAACGTTCCCGTATTCACGACGCCCAGCGAATGCTGGGTGTGTCGGTTGCTTCTGCTTCCTCGAAATTCCTCTGCCGGACCGAGTTCTTATGCCCGATGCGTGAATATTATGTTATCTGATGTCAATGCCTTCTACGACTCAACCTACAGTTCCAATTACTTCAAACTACTATTGGCTAAACTTCCGGGTTAAATATATTTGGGGCACTTTCACTATTTCTGCTATGAGTTCTTCTCCAAATATCCATAGTTCTTGTGTCCATGGATGTGTAAAATAACCCCATGAGAAATTACTTGCAATAAAAAAATAATAATCTCCATCAGGATAAAAATCTGGAAAGTAAACATTAAACTCCTCCATATGTGTAACACGGGGCATTATCTCAGGACTATTTGGATTATATTTAAAACTTGTATGTTGCCAGTCTAATGCATAAATATATTCATCGCTTCCCATGCACTTTATGAAAACATCGGTGATATATCTATTGAAAGTATTGTAATATTCATCATCAATGGTGATGGATTTATCTTTTAGATATGATGTAAATAGATGTATATCGTAAATTTGATACGGTTCAGGCAGTTTTAAAAAAGGGGATAAGTTATCTCTTGAATTAAATTCAAATCGCTCTCTTATAGTTTGCCAAACAAAGTCGGCCTCTTCATCAGATAATATTTCCCATTCCTTCATCTCCGATTTAGTCCCCACCCTTGAATTATCTTTTTTTGGTTTTGCATTGATTTCAGCTAACGTTCCCGTATTCACGACGTCCAGCGAATGCTGGATGTGTCCGGCAGAGTCTGCTTCCCCGAAATTCATCTACTGGACCGAGTGCTTATGCCCGATGCGTGAATATTATTTTAGCTGATATCAGACACACATCTTTGAGCTTGCTTTCACTTTGTATTTTGTTTCTAAATAATATCAAGGATTTTCCTTATTTCTTCTTTACACGTTTCAATATTATATTGGGAATTATCGATCTTCTGCTTGTTAATTTCCAACAAATTAAAAATCTCTAGTTCAACATTCTTTCTTTCTTGGAGAACTTGAACAACCCCATCGAACCCATGATATCCTTGCATCTTACCGAATGCTTGATTGGTATAATATTCAATGAATCCATCCGACCACTCTTTTGGCCTTTCATTAACTACTTTCTCAAAAGTAGACCTGATATCTTTTTGATCAATATAAATTAATAAGGGATTCAAAGACTTTATTATATCCTCCAACTGCAAAACATAGTTAATAACTTCTCTTTTCTGTATGTTATATTTCACAGTACCTATCGTTATAGGATTTTGTATGAAACAACATTCAAAAATATATATTCAATTATTATGAAGACTATCTTTCTTAAAGCTACTCCACTTCTCTGTGATCAGCTTAACGTTTTGATCGAAGGGCAACTCATAAATATCTTTTGTGGATATCTCTTGTAGTAAGTCATCTGGAAAATCAGATCCAAATTCATTTTTTATTTTTCGATAGGGAATTAAGAAATCATTCCTGCATTTTATTGCCCTACTCTCTAGCATTTCCTTAAATCCTTTATGGTCTGATAACAACTGATTAAATTCATCTTGACTATAAAAAGAAACTCCATCGTAATCAGCGGGATGTTCTAAATTACCTTCTTGAAATAATTGAACCTCAATACCTCTGTCAGTAAGTATTTCAGATACTAATTGTGAGATAGTGGACTTCCCTGATCCAGGTAATCCCTCAATAATAATCAGTTTTGTATTCATATCGGTTTTCCTTTCTGTTAAAAGTTAAACTATGAAGTATATTCATTTGTCTGATTTCAGTTAACGTTTCCGTGTTCACGACGTCCGAAGAAGTAGGATGTGACCGGTTGCTACTACTTCCACGAAATCCCTCTGCCGGACCGAGGCCGTACGCCCGCTGCGTGAATATGTTGTTGCTGAAGTCATTATCTTCTCTGAATATTACTATTCTGACAAATGCTCTTTAAGGTCTTATATGTTTTATTTGCGTTATTAATCGATCTATTTTCTTTTTGATAATTCCTCTATTGTCTGGTTTTAACTTAAGGTTACACTCACTCGCAATTCGATTAATAATTTCCTCCGGAGATAATTCATCTGTATGAATATGTGTTTTAAAAATATCCTGAGATAGGCTATTAGTACATCTATCAATTTGCTTCGCAGGCCAAGAATTTTTATTGTTCCCTCTGCTTCTCAGTCGCTTTAATAAAGTTTCTCGACTTGCTAGTAAAGTGAAATGTTTAACTTCAATTCCGTTTGATCTTAACCTATCAATAATTTCTTTAAAGTAATGAGGATTAACAATCGTCATAGGAACAATTACGATTCCGGAAAATTCATTGCTAATTGTTTGAAGAACTGAAAAATTAATCTCTCTCCATATATCATGATCTTGAAAATCTTTTTTCAAAATTTGTTTAGGAGTATTCTTCCTAATGAAATACCCTACATTCTCAGGATCATAAACAAACGAATTTGAAATCCTTCTATTCAGCTCGTAAGATATTGTTGTCTTTCCTGATCCAAATGCTCCGTTAATCCATAGAATCAATTATTTCGCCTCTTTTATTATTATTGCAATGATTTCAGCTAACGTTGTTGTGTTGACGAACCCGAAGGGTAGTCTGCCTGCAATTACTCCTTGATTTCTCTTCCGCAGACCCAGGGCGTAGCCCGCAGCGTGAATGCTAACTTATATGAAGGAACCGACCTCTCGATTTACGCTCAAGATTTATTTCTCATTTATTTAGTTATTTTTATTACTTCAAATGTCATTGCTTCTATCTTAATTATGTCTCCAGATATCATTTCAATTTCGTATTGATTAATCTCTGTATCTTCATTATTTATGTAATTTGCTCCATTTACATATAAAGAATCTCCCCAAGGTGCTTTATGTGGAACTTCAAAATGAGAACAATCATTAAATTTCAGGATACATTCATAATTTGGTTTTCCTAGACCTTCAAGAAAGATATTTAACATTAGAACAAGGGTAAACGTATTCCAATCGTACCTAATTTCTTTTAGTTCTGAATCGTGGAAATAAATCGAGTTAAATTCCACTTGAGTATTCACCTACTTTAGACTTTTTGCACTTCTCATCTCTTCGGTTCTTTCATATAACGTTGTTGTATTCACGAACCCTCACTGGCTTAAGGGGCGCTAGCCCCGGGTCCAGCGGACTTAGCTCCAGTGAGAGTTGTCTGCTGAATCCTCTTCCTCGAAACGCCTCTTGCAAACCCAAGACCTTTAGGCCCGCCGCGTGAATACGGTGTTATGCGATGCTGCTGACTACCTCGAAAAACTTACAATTCTTCAGTCACTCCAAGTTCTTATTAATATATTATCTTTATCATAAGCTTTAACGTTTTTGAAAGTAGTCATTAAATTTATTCCCTCTACGTTTTCATATGTATTGGGCATCTTTAAAATAAAAGTATTATTGATCGATTTTGCCTCTTGAAGTTCCATGTTTTTATATTCAACTAAAAATTTTTCAATGGGGGTCTCAGCATAAAGTGCTCCCCATATAAAGTTTCCTTTGTCACGCTTTGATTCTGCTCTTACCAAGAATGCAGGGCCACTTTCTGAGCTTGCCGTCCATCCAGAACTTTGAATATCATTATTGTAATAATATCTTCCGAACTTATATCGATATACACCAAATACATACTGAGTTTGGTTTCGATATATCACTAATTTATTAGTCTTATCGTAATTGACTATTTCTACTGGTGTTTTCCATTGAGATTTAATAGCTTTCTCTAAAGTGGTATACCCACGTATATCATTCCAAAAAATGAGAATCAGTATAGTAAGTGCGGAAATACTAATTAATATAGTTTTCTTCATGTTTCACCTAATCTCATTTTGTTTTCAGCTGTTTCGCATAACGTCGTTGTATTCACGAACCCGAGAGCCTTAAGTGACCGAAGGGAACGGGTTGTCATACTTAGGCTCGCAGGGTTGTCCGGCTGACTCTGCTTCTCCGAAGTTCCTCGGCCCGGACCAAGGGAACTTAAGCTCCCGCAGCGTGAATACAGTGTTATGCGCCGTTACTGTCTTCGAAATATCACCAAAAACCTTTGATCAAGATTCCAACTCTATTTTTTGCTTTGGTATATAAACTCAACTTCACCATCTAGCAAATATCGATATTCAAATAATTGCATTGTTCTTTCCCTAATTCTCTCCATAATAACCGTTCCTAGGCTTACCAATCCTTGTGATCCAAGGTAACCATTATTAATAAATGACTTCTCTACAAATTCTGTTTCCCTTAAGTGATACTGTAACCATTCTTTCTGCGATACAATTAGTGCTTCTCTTGGTTCTCTATCCAACTTAGAAAGAAGCTTTTTATATATTTGATTCAACTCTTTATCCCAAATCTCTGTATATTTGCTTACCATCGCCCTCCATCCAAATGTTGAAAACTCTTCGGCATTTTGAAATTCATTAAATTCCACTTCATAATCATGATCTATAGGATTTCGAAGCATTTCATCATAAAATTCTCCAGTCAAATCATAGTTCCCAATGCTCATGGATAACACTTCAGTGTTAGAAGGATCTAATCGACCTTCAGTTATTTCTTTCAATTCTGTTCCATTACCTGTACTCACTACATCAGGAGGCAGTTCAGAGTTCATTATTGATTTAGTTTCGCTGTTTAAGGTAGTCGATTGACTAATATTTTGACAAGATGAAAACACTATCGTAATAAAAAATAATAAGATTATCTTACCTTTCATAAATTATCTCCTTAAATATTATCTTTAATATTTACCGGTAATGGCGCATAACATTCCTGTATTCGCGACATCCATCCCCCTTAGATAGCTCTTATCTTAGGGGAATGGATGTATCTGCCTGATTACTCTTCTTCAAAAATACCTCCGGCAGATCAAGGGCCGGATGGCCCGCAGCTTGAATACTTTTTTAAATGCTGTTGTGGTTATCCTCGATTAAACTTTCTAGTGTATCGATATAATATCCGTCATCTTCTACATATTCTTCAAATTCTTTATATATGGACTCTATATTTTCTGGCTGATCACCTAAGCGTTTTTTTAGAGATGTTATTATTTGTTCTATGTTGTTTTCACGATATACATAATCTAATCCATAATGATCTGGTAGATATATTATTCGATCTTGCTTGAAATATCTTACAAACTCTTCACATATCCCTCTTATCAGTAATCTTGTTTCATCGTCAGAAAGAAAATAATCCCATGAACATCCAATTCTTATGCAAGCGACTTTACTTCTATTAAAAGTTAGATCAACTTTACCAAAATCCAACTCTAAATACTCTTCCATATCCGTATCCACATATGTATTCATTTTCGTATTCAAATTATTTCTCTCTTCATTAATCTCATTTGTTTTAGGAAACATTTTTACGTCTTTTAAATCATCTACAAGCTTTCTGAAATCTAAAACTTCAGGATACTGAATTAGAGCAGTAAATATTACTCCCATGATTTTCCCCTTTACAAATATTATTCACCACGATTGTAATTCACGACGCCCCACCACCCTAAAGGAGCGAAGCGACTGGCCGCGATGCGGTTGGGTGGTGCGGGTGTGTCCGGCTGAATCTACTTCCCTGCTGCTGCCAATTGCATCCCCGAACCCACATCTAACTTCTGTCGGACCGAGGGCCAAATGGCCCGCAGCGTGAATACGTTGTTATACGACGGATTTAATCTTCCCTGAAAAACTTCCATGTCTTCTTCGAATAAACCAACCAGGCTTTATAATCTATTATTTCATTCTTAAAGTCGTAAACCTTATCCATATCGGTATAATGCCCTATTGCTGTTATAGGTATCTTAATATCTGTATTACTTTTTGTGCTCTTTGATAAGTCTATAAATAAGCCTTCCAATGTGGACTCCAAAAGTAATTTCGCAATGTCATTTGGCATTTCATCAAAAGTTCTTCTCGTCAATTTACGTAATTTCATTGTTATTACTCTTGATAAGAGTACTTCATAGTCTTTAAGCCTTGACACATAATGTTTGTTAAACCATCCATCATCATGTGCATAATAAGCAAATCTTCTCATGGGTATTTCGTGCAAAGGCTTTGCGAGATGACCAAAGAATAATAATTCAGCGATTTGAAGTTTAGTCATCTTATTAAGGTCTTCTTCATGATCAAAATCAACCCAGCAAAAATCTCCATAACCATAAACATTATCTTCAATTAATTCACATATTTCTTCTGATGTTACAAAATCAAATTTAGAATGTGGATTCCATTGAGCATTATCAAAATTGTGTTTAAGTAAGATAAGGTTTTCTGGTCTATTATGAACACACGACATAAATTCATTGAATTCGATCCCATATGAATAAAAACATTTACTCTTTAAGTCACTGCAAGTTATATAAATCAAGTCTCTTGTATTTTGTTTTTTCATCATTTTATATGCCCTCAATAATAGTGTTTTGTTAAATCTGTCGTATAACGTTGTTGTGTTCACGAACCCGAGAGGCTTAAGGCGCGAAAGCGCCGGGTCGAAGACTTAGCCTCGCAGGGTTGTCCACCTGAATCCACTTCTTCGAAATGCCTCTAGTGGACCAAGGGGCTTAAACCCCGCAGCGTGAATACGTTGTTATCAGATGTTGGCGCTTCATCGAATTACTCTCAGATTATTCTTTTAATTTTATCCTTAGCGCCAGATAACACATTTTCTATCTCTTCATATAAATTTAAATCACTAAATTCTTTATGAATCCACAATTTCTCTTTTATTTCTCCGCCGCCCATACCTCCGCCAATTCCTTCTCCAGGTTGGCGAACTTCATAATATAGTCCTTTACCTTCACCCTCGTTACAATCCCAAGCAATGGTATCTAAATCAATAAGTAAGTTTTTTAATGTGTCTTCATTGCATTTGACTGTGTCCATTGGACAAGAAAGATAAATCTGTCCACCCCAATCACCTTCCATAATCACATATGTACCAATAGTATTTTGGGCTTGTAAAAAACTTTCAACAAACATATCATTCGGTTTCCCGTTGGCTTCATTAATAATATGTCTAACAGCACTATGGTGTTCAGGTACAATCATATCTTCATTGTTTTCATCTTTCTTATTGCTCACTTTGATTCACCTTCTTTGATAGTTTTACGCCAATTTCAGATAACGTTCCCGTGTTCACGACGTCCCATCACCCTTAAGGAACGAAGTGACTGGCCGCGATGCGGTTGGGTGGTGCGGATGTGTCCAGGCAATTACCTCCTCGACTTTTCTTCCGGGACCGAGGGGCGTATGCCCCGATGCGTGAGCATATGGTTATAGGATGTTGCCGGCTTCTTAGAGCTACTCTAGTAATGTGCCCTTATTAATTTATAGCTTTTATTTTTTATTAGTTTTTCGATTTCAATCACTTCATCTTCATTAGGGTTCATTATCTCAATAACATATCTCGCAAAACCTACTGGCCAAATATACTCCAATTGATTTAATGATACGGTCGAGTTACAACAAGGTGTTGTTATTGATATATCGTTAAAATTATTCAAACTGCAGATTTCCATTTGATCAGACCACCATTCAGTTTCTATTACCTTTAGGCAATGGTTGCACTTAATCCCTTCAAAATTAGATCCAGAATCTATGAATGTTACTTCATCATACAGATGATCAATCAGTTCTTTGTTAGAAGTAACCATTCTCAATTGATTTTTAAGCTCATTTCGTTCTTTAATAAGAGGTATACTTTTCACATGGTTTGGTATTACTTTTACGATGTAACTGGACATCGTGGACCCTCCTATTCTCGTACTAGGCAATTTCCTATAACGTTGGTGTATTCACGAACCCGAGAGGCTTAAAGGAGCGTAGCAACTGGGTCGAAGACTTAGCCTCGCAGTGGTTGTCTGCCTGATACGACTCCCCCGAAATGCCTCGGACAGACCAAGGAGCGTAAGCTCCGCAGCGTGAATACGTTGTTATGTGATGTAGGCGACCTCTTCGATTAACCCCATTGATAAAGATCTAAGATATAGACCTTATTATCTATTGAAAAATAAATCTGTTCCCAATCAAACTCATCTTTCCATTCAGCCTCAGTTACAAGAATATAGGATTTAACATTCAACCCTTCAAAAAATTCTTCTAATAATCTAATTAATCCGTTACACACGTTATTTGACTCTCTGTCTAGTTCAGCTGGCACTTCTTCATCACTATCTGGGTATCTAACACTGACGCCAATATTTTGTAAACGAAATAGCGAGAAAAACCAGTTTGCGGTAATGTTAAATAACTCGTCCTTCCAGTACTCTAATTCTCTTAGACCTATATATTTAATGTCTTTATGGTTTGTTAAGTTACTATTAGTGTTGTAATGCCCTACTGCTCGCTCAATAGGTTGTTCAATTTCTACAAAGCGGTATTCGTGTCCATAACAAACTCCGAAAAAGGTAATTAAATTACTCAGTCCTTCTAAATATCCATTAATTTTATTAAATTGTTCAGGCTTCAATGGGTCTCATCCTTTATTCTTAATAATATGATTTCGCCTATTTCACATAACGTTCAGGCATTCACGAACCCTCACTGCCTTAAGGGGCGGTAGCCCCGGGTCCGATGGACTTAGCCAGTGCAGGGTTGCCTGCTGATTCCACTCCCCTGAAAATGCCTCTTGTAGACCAAGGGCCGTCAGGCCCGCAGCGTGAATACTGTATTATGCGATGCCCTTGCCTCCATTGAGTATCTACTCTAACAATATTGTTGCTTTTTCGATTTCCCCTTGTTCATCTAGGTATTTTAAAGTCCTATCAATATCTTCATAATTCATAGTCTTTACGATTATTAAATGCTGAATATTACATCCTGGAGGATCAAGATTAGGTTGTTCAAAATACTTTACTAATCTTTCTGGCGTGGTTACCAAACACCATCTCTTCATTCCACTATTAAAAGTTATAGTTACTTCAATTAGATCAAAAGCTTCCAATTCATCATCGAACTTCCAACTTTGCAGAATTGGAACTTCCAACTTCCCCTCAGCAAAATAGTATTTATTGATCCATATTCTTCTGTTCTGATTCCCAATTATTCTAAATTTATCATCATCTTCAGCTACTACTTCATAGAACCTTCCTTTAGTAATTGCATGTCCGTATACCCCAACATCGGTACAGGTAATAATTCTTCCATCCATGTAATCACATCCATTACTAAGTTCTGATTGGTCTTTTACAATTATTCATGCAAGGGTTTCGCATAACGTTCAGGCATTCACGAACCCTCACTGGCTTAAGGGGCGCTAGCCCCGGGTCCGACGGACTTAGCCAGTGCAGGGTTGTCTGCTGAATCCTCTTCCTAGAAAAACATCTTGCAGACCAAGGGCCGGATGGCCCGCAGCGTGAATACTGTGTTAGGCGATGGTAATGCCCTCATTGAAATTACTTATGATAGGTCTTTAATAATTTGTATAGCCCTTGGGTTTCCTATAATTCTTATGCCTTTGTTAAAGTTTCTAATCTGCCATGATTCCTCATCATTCGGATCTGATACAAATGTTTTTAATATATTCCCTTCATCTAGTTCGATCACTATATCATTCGTTATTGGTTCTATAGAAATTTTCTTTATTGTCTTGAAATATAGTGGTTTTAATTGTTGTGTAATATTGGAATGTTCTACTTCATCTTCAGTTTGAGCTTCTCTTGATCCGGTAATCACTCTTTCAGTATTCCTAAAATGCCATGTCGGTTCTAACCAAATACTAAATCCTTGGTTCAAGTCACCTGGTTCACAATCACAATATATAATTAATGAATTCCCAGCCAATCGAATAAATCGAACTGTTTGATCCTGCATTGATTGTATTATTTCAATTAATTCTTCTGGCATCATCGCATCACCTTTAAAATTGAGTTTGCATTACTTTCGCCTAACGTTTTGTATTGACGACGTCCTGGCCCCTTAGAGTCGCTGCTTATAGTTGTGAGGCTTGCCGAACACCTAATCC